>CAWGCM010000001.1:0-131185 GCA_963821065.1 uncultured delta proteobacterium
AATTGTGAGTTTGATTTAACAGTTAAATAGTTGAGATAACGCAGGGAATTCAGGATCATAATAATAGCGTCCCCTTAATATCTGGGAAACACATTTGGGTACGGGTATATCTTGATGTTGGAACGGCTGGGGTTGAACTTGGCCCCGTCAGAGGTTGGTTTAGATTTAAGGACGAGCATGGTCTTCCAAATCCTCCATTTATCAATGGGAGCCTATGAGAAACCCGACCAATTGCTATACTCAGAAAATTCTATTATGGCCCCCCCCCAATCTCCGATCCGACTGTCGTCAGTCATACAATTAATTTTATTATTCCGGCGAGCTGGAGTTGGCCTAATACACCCTATATGGAATTAGGCTTTTTCTATATGTATGATTCGAGGAGCCTATGGGGAACAATGGCTACCCTTTAGTGCCTCTGATGTTTCACCACGCACCGGATCTGGATATTGTATTTGTTCCTGTTTATAGTACTGCCAATGTGTATGTTCCCGGCTTCAGCAAGTGTCCTCCACCCAACAGTCAGGATTTTTGGGCGGCTGCCAGATGGGTGGAGGCCCTTTACCCCATTTCGGAAATCCGGATGTGGAAGTCAGGTGATCATTTTATTTCTTGGGATCCAACCGAAAGTGGCTGGGAATGGAGCACTCCTTCTCTATAATGATCTCTGGTGGATAAACTTATTTACAAATGACCCTGTCGATGACATGAGATATTACGGAATGGTTTGCAAAGAGATGGATCCTTTAGGACATTACGATGGTTCAAGTTCGGGTTGTAATTACATATCCAAGGTTTCCTTTCAGGGAATGGTCAAAGCGGAATGGGGTGGGGAGACCAATCGTAGGGGGAGTCAGGCAAGATGATCGCACTACCAGCACTTTAGGTGGCCAAATGATGGCTCATGAAATAGGCCACACGATTCTTGGTAACGATGAGCCTTGGTACCAACTTGACTTCTGGGAGATCTGGCCTGCACATGTTCGGGATAACTGTGGCGCACATGGGCCGTACTTAGATTATCCAGACACCAGTGACAGGGGAAACTGGTAGGTTTGCTGGCGGCTGATACTTACGGATTTGATGGAAACACGGTTTACCATCCAGATCGTTTTTTTGATATAATGACCTACTCTCCGTGTTGGAATGGCACACCTAATGTCGGTTTTTGTTCCATAACTACGAGTACGCCTTGCGAGACTGATTGCGATCTGAAAAAACGGCACTTGCTCGTCAACAACGAGCCAACGTTGCCGTACAAACGCGGATTGTCCCTTGGGCGAGAGTTGCGAGAATGCCGAAATATGTGATGCGGGAAGATGGATTTCAGCTACCAATTACAAGCGGATCTTCAATAAGCTTTCAGAAGAATCAAAACGGCTTTAGAGCTGATAAAAGCATGGGCGGGACCGCGGAACAAGAATACCTTGTTGCAGCAGGTATTATCAGCCTGACAGAAGATGTGGTTGAGTCATTAAGATTTCACAGACTGTTCCTGCCAGTTGGTACAGATGATGAATCCAAGGATGGGATTTACAGTTTGGAGTTGCAGCGCGCCGATGGAAGTATTCTTTTCATCAGGTACTTTAATTTGGGAGGTGAAAATCCGGAGGCAGGATCTGGGTTCTTTGGCGAAAAAGTGCCCTATTACCCTGAGACAAGCCGGATTCAAATAAAACATGGCGATGTGGTCTTAGAGACCATTTCCGTTAGCTCAAATAGTCCCGAAGTCACGGTTATCTATCCAAACGGGGGAGAAGATCTGACCGGGGAAGTAATCATACAGTGGACTGCTAATGATATAGATGGAGACACGCTGACCTATGATATTCTTTATAGCAGGGATAATGGAAACACCTGGTCTGCTGTCGCCGTAGGTTTGGAACAGAACAACTATGTGTGGAATACGAATCAAGCGTCAGGAAGCGGCCAAGGATTGATTCGTGTTTTGGCCTCAGACAGTGTAAACACCGGAAGGGATGATTCTGATTTACCATTTACCGTGACCGAGAAGTCCCCGGAGGCAATAATCATCTCACCAGCAGACAACACAAGTTTCTTCCCTAATAAAGTGATCATTTTTCAAGGGAATGGATATGATCTCGAAGATGGTCCCTTATCAGGCGATTCTTTATCTTGGTCATCTGATGAAGTCGGAATACTCGCTTCCGGGAAAGTTATTTCTTTAAATGATCTTTCTCCTGGGGACCACACAATAACTTTCACTGCAGAAGATAGCGATGGTAATGTGGGAAGCGCGAGCATCAACATTACTATTTTTTCAGTTCAAGATAGTGATGGCGATAAGATAGGGGATGATAATGATAATTGCCCTTTTATTTACAACCCAGACCAAGCCGACTCCGATCGCGATGGCGTGGGAGATCAATGCGACGAAGATGATTCAGATAACGATGGATATCCTGATAATGTCGATAACTGCCCATTAATTCCAAACAGCCAGTCGGATATAGATGGAGACGGTTGTGGCGATGTCTGTGATAACCCCAGATACGATATACTTCCGGATGTGGTAACGGATTTAGACAGTGGTCTTGTCTGGCAACGTACGCCAAAGTGGGAGAATGTGGACAGTTGGGAGTGCCGTAACCTATTGCCAAGCCATAAACCAAGGCGATGAAGAAGGATGGCGCCTGCCCACGGTTGACGAGTTTAATAGCCTGACAGATCTATCCATGTCAAATCCGGTGCTTCCCCAGAATCATCCGTTCAGAAATATTAGAGTGGTTGAGGGGTGGTATTGGACTTCTACAGATGATCCTGGAAATTCAGGCAATGCTTTCTACATTGATATGAGCGATGGGAAGGCGTATAGCTGGGACAAAGACGGATGGAAAGGACTTGCATGGTGCGTGAGTTGCCAGACATGGTATGAAGACGCGGACGGGGACGGGTTTTCAAGCGGAAATTCCACTATTCAGCGTGATAGACCGGTAGACTTTTTATTGGCTTCGGAACTGACAGCTATATCCGGCGACTGTAATGATAATGACGAGGCAATAAATCATGGCGCGTCGGAAATTTGCATGGATGGAATAGATAATAATTGCAATGGGCAAATGGATTATTTTGATTGGGATTGCGGCGGAAATGTCGACGACGACGAAGATGGGCTGAGCAACGGCGAAGAGATTTGGTTTTATAAAACTTCATTTGAGCACTCGGATACTGATGGCGACGGACTCGACGACGGCACGGAAGTTGGGTACTGGGAGGAGGACTGGGATGCAGACCCGGATGGCGACGGTCTTGTCAATCTCCTTGACCCAGACTCAGATAACGATGCACTGGTTGACGGGATTGAAGTTGACCTTCTTCATACCAACCCGGGGTCAGCCGATACGGACGGAGACGGCATAAACGACGGGGATGAAGACAACGACGGCGATGGCTTCTCCAATGCAAAAGAAGTAGAATCCGGTTCTGACCCCACTGATCCGAATTCCCGTCCGATTAGGTATGCCAGGGATACCATTATTGCTTCTCAGTGACTAATTTGAATAATTCGGAAAACTCATAAATGTACCGATATCTGCTGAGACTGCCGAAAAACCCTAAATCTGTGAATTTGGTGCTTGTAAGTTATTGATTTTATTACATGCGAAATTGCCAAAATCGCGACTTTTGGACTTTTCCGACAGTCTCGCTATATAATACAAGTTTTTGAACAGATTGAAAACTTGTGATATTCATTTTATATCTCAGGTGTAATTATCTGCTGTTTAAGTATCTTTTCAAAGTTTTACATTAATGATTGGAATCCACACTTTGGCTGAATTTTAGATTGCGGCTATGAATCACAACTCCACCTATTTATTTGATTGCGGTTGTTCGAGTAGGCAGGAGCCTCCCGAGGCTGCAGGAAAATGTTTGTTTTCTCTGTTTCCCGCCTGCTTTCGCGGCGGTGCCACAAGATCTTTTCCATGCCTCAGTTGCTCTCCTGCCCCTCACAGAACCGGACAAGCAGCTTTCCCACATCCGGCTCCTCAGTTTGCCATTCGGTGTGCCTCCGCTCTACGACACGGGCCCAGGTCTTTGCGGATTCTCGCTTTTGGCCATTTTACCCAGATCAGCGCCTGATTAAAGTCGGCCCAGGTGTACGCCCTGCGTTGGCTCTTGCGGTTGAGCCATTTAAACAAGATCTGTGTTGTGCGATGGACATAGTAGCTGCACCTCTGCGAGTTGTCCGTTATGGCGTAGTAGTTCAGATGCCCGATTATTCGTCGTCGGGCTGCCCGCAGCATTTCACCTTTGCGCATTACGCAGCGTGCCTTCTTCGCCCAGTCCGTGAACTCCCGTAGACTGCTGCCCAGCTTCTTGCGGCTGGTGCGGCGTTTAACCTTGAAGTACCCTCCTCGGGTCTTGCCACAATAATGGGTAAAACCTAGAAAAGTGAACTCCGCAGGTTTGGCGCCACGCTTTGTAGCTCTCTTACGGGCAAAACGACCAAACTCAATGCTGCGCGTCTTCTCACCGGCTACCTGCAGACCAAAGCCTTCCAGCCGGTCTTCCAGTCGCTGGCGGAATCCCCGTGCATCCTCCTGGCTTTCAAAACAGGCCAGAAAATCATCGGCAAAACGAAAATAATACGCTTCACCCCTGGCCTGTGGCTTCACCCGATGCCTGAACCACAGATCCAATACGTAATGCAAGTAGACGTTTGACAGCAGCGGCGACAGAATCGATCCTTGCGGCGTACCCAGCTCGCTGGCTTTCACCAGCCCATCTTCCATGATGCCGCTTTTGAGCATCCGGATGATCAAACGGATCACCCGCTCGTCTCCGATGCGATGCCGCAAAAACTTAACCAGCCACTGATGGTTGACTTGATCAAAGAAACTTTTGATGTCGGCCTCCGCCACATAGCTGATCCGTTTCTGCTGGATCGTACGCCCCAGCTCATCAAGGCATTGGTGTTGGCTACGCCCGGGTCGATACCCGTAGCTGCTGTCTTCAAATACCGATTCGTAAATCGGCTCCAACGTCCGCTTCACCGAAGCCTCCACAATTTTATCTTCAAAATTGCTGATCCCCAGCGGACGGCCTTTGGCACTGCCCGCTTTGGGGATGTAGCTCCGGCGCTTGGCACCCGGACGGTAACTCATTCGCCCGAGTCGCTCCGACAGATCCTTAAGATTGCTCTCCAGATCCTTGCCGTATTGCTGCTTGGTTACGCCATCCACTCCGGTCGCCTTGCCGGCTTCCAGACTGTCGTAGCAGGCTCGCAAATTATCCACATCCATGATGTGGTGATACAGACTGGTAAATACCAAATCTGGCTCTTTGCGCGCCCTTTCACCTATCCACCTCAGGTTTGTTGCCACCGATTAATCACCCTTTGCATGATGTCCGTGTTTCTCCTTTAGTGGGCGACTCACCGTGGGAACCTTCGCTCAGCGGGGATTAGCCGCTTCTTCGCTAGGCCATTGCGGCACTCCGGTTCCCATCACTTGCGACGCGGCCATCCCTCAGCCTCTTTTTACATTGGCCGTGGTACTCGGGTACTGCCATTGCGGACAATTCCCCAAGGGCACCTTGATCGTCGCTCGCCTGGTTAACTACCGGTCGTTGTGTGGCTCGATGCTGTCTTCGACCCCGGGGTGTCGACGCTGCACTCGTCATTAGCGTGCCCG
The DNA here is from genome assembly GCA_963821065.1 of uncultured delta proteobacterium. GTDB lineage: Bacteria > Desulfobacterota > Desulfobacteria > Desulfobacterales > JAFDCJ01 > JAFDCJ01. The sequence goes on from CAWGCM010000001.1 coordinate 5,655, forward strand.
TCGCATGGCCTGCGCCCGATTAGATAGGATCGGCACGGTCCCAAAATTAATTTGTTCTCGGAGCTTTGTGTCAGATTCAGGGCTACACCCTTCACCTCGCCTCACTCGCTTTTCAGTCGTATTGCTTGCGCAATACTGCCTTACACTACCGGGCGGTTGACTAAACCTTACCCGGGCAGGCCTATGATCCTTATGGATCATTCCTGCTCAACCGGCAACCATTGCCAGGTTACCCTAATCTGCATTAAGTTCCCTGTAAATTTGCATATTTCAGAATGAGAAATCAACCTTCCTCTTTTTTTTTAAACCTTCTATGATATAGTATCTCAAACTTTTCAATTTAACCAAGTTTCATGCAACCAATTCGCAAAATAATCCATATTGACATGGATGCGTTTTATGCATCCGTCGAACAGAGGGACAGACCTGAATTCAAGGGAAAACCAGTCATCGTAGGTGGTGACCCCAAATCAAGAGGTGTTGTTGCCGCATGTTCTTATGAAGCCAGAAAGTTTGGTATTCACTCTGCCATGCCGTCAGTCACAGCATACAGATTGTGTCCCAATGCCGTTTTTATCAGGCCGAGATTTGATATGTATCGGGAGGTTTCTTCTCAGCTCAGGGAAATTTTCTGTGAATATACCGATCTTGTTGAACCTTTATCACTGGATGAGGCGTTTCTTGATGTCACCGAAAATTACAAAGGGATGCCCTCAGCGACTCTGATCGCCCAGGAAATCAAAAGAAAGGTATATGACCGAACAGGTGGGCTTACATCATCTGCTGGAGTTTCATTCAATAAGTTTCTTGCGAAAGTTGCCTCTGATATTAATAAACCTGAAGGAATTACAGTCATTACCCCTGAGATGGCAGACGAATTTATAGATAAGTTGCCAATCAGGAAATTTTTTGGAGTCGGCAAAGTCACTGAGGAAAAAATGCTCAACATCGGGATCAAAACCGGCGCCGATCTTAAAAAATACAAAAAGGAACAGCTGATTCAGATTTTTGGAAAGGATGACCAAGAAACCAATTCTGGAAAAGTTTGTAAATACCGCCAGCTTCCTTTGTCTTTCAAGTTCCCAGATGCTAAAGATACAAGAAATGAATCCCAACTCTGGTAATCAAATAAACCAGCGAACCTTTTTCAATCTTCCTGCAATTACAAATAGGATCCAGGAGATCCTTCAGCCCTGCAGCGGGAAATTGTTCTGGGTGAAGGCGGAGATTTCTTCAGGACGAAAACGAGGCGCTTTTTAGGAGCTTGAGGATGAAGCAAAATATGATAGGTACCGATATGACTGGAAAGGGCAGTAAGTGGAAATAATCGAAGAAATCCAAGATGACATCAGTATTTTTCGGCTCAAAGGGCGTCTGGATTCAAATACCTCCAAAGTGCTTGAGGAAAGACTTTTCCAGACAATTTCGGACGGGTCAAAAAGAATGATTGTCGATTTTAAGGATCTCAGTTACATCTCAAGTGACGGTATACGTGTAATATTAATAGCCACCAAAGCCATCAAACGCGAAGAAGGCCAGATCATGTTCTGCTGCATGCGGGACTATGTTAAGGAAGTCTTTGAAATTGCTGGGATTGGCTCCCTTTTACCAGTCGTTGCCACCATGGATGATGCTCTAAAGGGTTTTAGTTTGAACTGAACGGTATCACCTATACAATCGAGTTACCATCACTCTTTGTGACCCTCTCGGTTACATTGAACACGCCAGCCACACCGCCATGGAAATTCGTAGTATTGGCTATGGTCTTTTTGCTTGTTGGACTAATATTGTCTCTGGGGTCTGGTGATAAAGAAGAACACATCCTTGCTACATCAAACACTTGAATACTGATTATACCTGAAGCATGATATTTGTACTGATTGCCGATAACTAAGTACAGCAGGTTTAGGTATCACCAAAAATACTGTGATATTGGTTTCAAGCCGCAAAAATCGTCAGATTGTGATTTTGGCAAGATAACACAACGTGGCAGTATCTAAGTTTGGGATTGACAACATCCCATCGAATTGGGTACTTATTCTTATACTTATTTCTGATTCTCCTATTCCAGCTGTCCTAAAGCGCTTCTCCATTTCCAGAATCGAATCCGGTTCCCATCTAATTTTTAAGCTTTTTTGATTGTTCCGCTTACTGAGATACTTAGTTTGAAACCTTAATTACAGGGGGTGCCATTATGGCAGAAGAAGGTTTTAAGCGTAAGCTCGCCGCTATTCTCAGTGCAGACGTTGAGGGCTACAGCCGACTCATGGACGACGATGAGGAAGCAACCGTCCGCACACTCACCTCTTACCGCAATGCAATCACCGACCTTGTTCAGCAATTCCGAGGCCGTGTTGTAGACGCTCCTGGGGATAACCTCCTGGCAGAGTTCACCAGCGTAGTAGATGCCGTCAATTGTGCGGTGGAAATCCAGCGCGACCTTGCTGAACGGAATGCAGAGTTAGCCTATAACCGTCAGATGCAGTTCCGCGTCGGTGTCAACCTCGGTGATGTCATCGAAGAAGACGGCCGCATTTACGGCGATGGCGTCAATATCGCCGCCCGTGTGGAGTCTCTGGCTGAGGCCGGGGGTATTTGCATATCCGGCAGGGCTTATGATCAGGTGGAAAACAAGCTGGGGTTAGAGTATGAGAACCTTGGAGAGCATGAGGTCAAAAATATTGCAAGGCCCATACGGGTATATAGAGTACTGTCCCTTCCGGGGGCAGCCGCCCACAGGGTGATCAAAGCGAAGAAGGCTTTAAGAAAAACCTGGCGTAAGACGGTTTTGGCCATAGCTGCTGTTTTGGTTATTGTAGTTGGGGTCTGGGCCGTGTGGAATTATCAGTTTCGTGCTCCTCCCATCACTGAGGAGGTGGTTTCTGAGAAACCTGTATCCACCGGAATCCCCGAAAAACCATCCATCGCCGTCCTACCATTTGTCAATATGAGTGATGACCCAAAGCAAGATTATTTTGGCGATGGGCTGGCTGAAGACCTGATCACTGATCTGGCCAAAATCTCGGGTCTGCTCGTCATCTCCCGGAACTCCACATTTGTTTATAAAGATAAATCCATAGGGACTAAACAAATAGCCGAGAATCTTGGGGCACGATACGTGCTTGAAGGGAGTGTACGCAAGGTCGGGGATCAAGTCCGTATTAACGCTCAACTCATCGATGCCCCCACCCAACATCACCTCTGGGCGGAGCGGTTTGATGGCCCTCTCAGCGATATTTTTGCACTCCAGGACAAGATCGCCCGAAAGATCGTCGCTTCGCTGGCAGTGAAATTGACAGAGCTGGAGCAGGAACATGTTTATCGAAAAGAGACGGACAACATCAAGGCCTACGACGCCCTCTTAAAAGGCGCAGATCTCATGAAGCGGTACTCGCCTGATAGAACAGTCAAGGCAATTCCCTATTTTGAGGAGGCTATCAAGTTAGACCCAAACTATAGCCGGGCATACGCCGGGCTGGCGGAAGCATATATCTTTGCAGGAATATACGGGGGCAGGCTAGTGGGCCTATCACCTCAAGAATGCTTCCTGCGGAGCGAGCATAACAGAGAAATCTCCATGAAGAACCCGACATACGGTTCTTACACCGTTAATGCATATTTTTTCTTTCCTGTGCAGCGCCGGTGGGAAGAGGCCATTGCAGATGGCGAACGCAGTGTTGCTCTTGCCCCAAAAGAATCATCAGCTTGGCATAGCTTAGGTTGGGCTTTGATTTGGGGGGGAAGACCAGAGGAGGCTGCTGATGTCGCTGGTACGGCTCTCAGAGTAGATATAGGATGTGTATACTGAGCTTATAATGCACGCGGGGTGGGTCACCTCGCCATGGGAAACTTGGAAGAAGCTCTGAATTCGTTTGAGAGAGCATATGAATTCCAGCCCGAAAATAAAATCATGAGCTTAAGCCGGTTAGCGGTCACCAACGCGCTCCTCGGCCGTATGAAGAAAGCCCGACAGTTCATAGCGCCTTTTATCAAAATGGGGCTTAACCTGCAATGTTTGATGGCCCCTTTCAAAGACCCGAAAGCTGAAAAGCTTTGGGCTGACGGACTCCTAAAGGCTGGGGTGCCGGGGGAACCTGGCGGGTATTATAAGAGTGCAATATTCCTGGAGCCCAACCTGACTGGAAAGGAGATCAAAGACCAGATTTTTGGGCGGACCATTAGCGGATTTGATATCTGCGGTGGAAAAGAATGGTCAATTGAACGTACCGAAGACGGGGAGGCTACAATTCGCAGAGACAAGATCGCAGATACCGGCAAAAGTTGGATCGACGGCGATAAGCTTTGCAACCAGTGGGAAAACCTTTATGGGGGCTATAAGGATTGCAGGCGTGTTTATGTCAATCCAGAGGGCACGAAGGAGAAAAAAGATCAATATATCGGGACTGCCGTTTACGGGCTTGTTCCGTTCTCCGTTGAAGACGGATGATGGGACCAGGCTGTTCGGTTACCGGAGAAATAGAAGACTATTACCAACTTTCATCGGATTCATTCAGCATTGGGATTGATATTGAACCCGGTGTTTTGCACACTTTTTTTGCCGTTGTTGAGGATACTGTATTTTTTGAAGTAAAGCCTGGCCCGTATGACCAAGCCTCTGATAAGGATTTTGCCTCTTGGGCACCGACTGAGGGCACGGAAAGCGCTGTTGAATATCTCAGAAATCTATATGAACTAACTAAAAAATAATGCTCTGCCCTATCACCGGCGGTTTTCCTCAAAAAGAGGGCCTGGCGAAGTTAGAAAACATGATAAAATCATTTGGCACGATAATCGGTCTGTTACTAATTTTATTTGCTTTATCAGTAAAGCCCTTGGCTTGTCCCCTGGAGTTACCGACTACCACAATTTCTATCAAAGGTTACACGCTCAAAGCCGAGTTAGCAAGCACCCCCGCTGCCCGAGCCTGCGGGTTGTCGCACCGCAACGAATTGCCGAAAAATCATGGCATGTTATTCATATATCCAAACTTCCGCCCAATATCCTTCTGGATGAAGGACACATTAATTCCCCTGTCGATTGCTTTCCTTGATGATTCCGGCCAAATCTTTAGCATCCAGGATATGACACCCGTGCAAACCGATAGGAATTATCATTCTTCGCGGCCTGCAAGTTATGCGTTAGAAGTGAATCAGGGCTGGTTTAGCAGGCATCGGATTGATGTGGGAGACGCAGTGGAAATGAAATTGCCGTCCGAATTAGTTATTCGCTAGATTTTGCATTGCAGAATAGAAAAGGAGTCTTGGGATTTCGATTTTAATATCTATTTTTTATAGCCCTGAGACGCATATTTCCAACATTAGGATCAAGTTGCAGGTATTTGCTATATACCAAAGCTTTTGGACCTACTGAAAATACTGTGATATACGAATGCTATCTACAAAAGTAGTGAAGTTGTGATTTTGGCAAGAAATCTGTAGTCGGAACTCCGTCAAATTTGGGGTTAATATTAGAACATTTCTCAGCTTTAATCGAAGTCCTGATACTCTAAATATATAGTAAGAGGATATCAGACTTGTATAGTGCCAGAATTTTTTTTACTCCCACAGCATCCGTTTAAATTCCCTTTCCCACTCCGTTATAATGCGATTATCCTATTAATTACTACATTGTAGTAGTGTTGGGAAATTATTGACAATAACGAATATTCCGAAGTAAAATTACAGTTCCATTAATCGATGACCAAAATATTGCAATTTTTATATCTAAATAATTCATTTTAAAGGAGGATCTGGATGAAAAGATTCAGAATTGCACTACTTATCACATTTGTTGCTCTGGCATTAATCGTAATTCAAACAGGAACAAGTACTGCATATCAGCTGGATTGGAAGTCTGTTCAGCATCGCGTGTATGAGTCAGGGAACTCATTAAATCGGCTTATATTTGATATTAAAGACGATTCCGGGAATTATGTCGGCAGCGCAAGCGTGGTTACAGGTGTCATCTTGAGACCCCCCTTACCCAATGGCGATCCGGATCCCACCGGGACCCCAGTTAATTTATCAACATTAAAATTCTCCCCCCTTTTTGATTACTATGGATCTCGTTTTAACACTACCACTTCCACCTGGGATCATTTTACTCCAGATCAATTAAGCGATTTTAGTGCTAATATTTTAGATCCTCTGGTTATTGGCACTTACACGCTGGAAGTTTCTATGGACAGTGGCCCGACGCTTATTGGACAAATCGATTTTGATTTCCTTTTAGACCTTCCCATCATTTCTTCTCGTACGTTCCAGATTCAAACGGATTCAGCGGGTAATTTATATTGGACATGGGATATACCCGAGCAGTTACTCGCACTTGCGAAAACCTCCGACTTACAGATAAGAGCTGGTGTGGTAGCTATAGTTAGTGGGCAAGATGTCGCCTTATATTGGCCAAATGTCCCCGTTGAAATGGGTTCTAGTTTCGCTCCTAGCTCAATATACCAAGATCTGGTCAGCAGGTCAGATGAGATACATTTCTCGTTTCAGGTAAGATCCAGCAACAACAACGCAAGAGCCTATTCGAACACTATTGTTGTGAAAGACTTATCATCTCCAGTCTCTATAACTCCAAAGAAAAACGCGGTGGTTATTCCTCTCTTTTAGGTCTCTTACCTTTGGTGACTATTAAAAAAGCAGGTCTATACGACCTGCTTTTTCATTTCTGTTAGAAAAAGCTAATCGCCGATATCTGCTATGAAAAAAAACATATCAATCCGGCTAAAATCGTGTGATACTCGAAGCATATCAATTAGTAGCCTTCTGAATTGTCTTAACTGGCATCAAGAGTTACCTCTGGAGATTATATGCAAATAGGAAAATACCTTGGGTATGCGATATTGATCATAGTTGTGATATTTGTCTTGGAATGGTTTCAAATTGTTGATGTGCCGTTCTTCGAAATACCAGACTTCATGTCAGGAAAAAAGGACATGATTCACTCAACTGAGGATGTCTTAGAACATATGAAATGAAAGATTGGATCTTGGTCATTGTATTTTAATGCTATGAAAAAGTGGTGATATTCTCATTCCCAGATTTCAAGGCCAAAGTACAGGTTACTGCTTCTATGTGGGTATCCTTTGTCAAGCACCTTTTTGATCGAAGCTCTACATTTTACCTCCGCGCACCTTCAAATGTTGTTATTGGCAACTGCCTATCGGGAATGTTGTCTGAGCGACAATGGGCCAATAGAATGCTGGTCGGAGCACAGGCCACATTCCCGCGGTCGATTTCCTCCATGTTTTACTTCTCGAACCCAACGGCTATGGATTATGCCAAAGACCGCTTGTTTCCCCTGAAAGATAGATGGGAAACTGTAGCTAAAATACTGATGGTCGATTCCGATCTGGCTGGTCGGTTCTTTTAAGTCGTTGGCCTCCAAAGGCCCTACAAACTTCTATCCGTGCTGACAACAGTGGTCAGACACCTAATGCTGAATGCGCTCGGAATGCGCTTTGGAGAACCGGTTAATAAAGACGCCCCATCTATGAAAACGGTGGCTCACAAGAGCACCCAGCAGTAACACGGGCGGCTTTACCAACCAAGTCGATCCATCACTAAAGTCTATTGCCGTGGGCTTCTCCTGTTGGTCTCAATTGAATACTACCATTATGCCGATGATCTTAAGCGTGCGCCTTCGGGAATCTTGTCATACTCAAGATAACGCCACAGGTCGATTAAAAGTCGACGTGCCACGGCCACGATACCGATTCGCCGCATCCGTTTGCCTCCACCGCCAAACCGTTTCATGTACCATTGACTGAGCTTGCTTTGAGGTTGAAACCGCAGCCAAGACCAGGCAATCTCAACTGCCAACGCGCGTACGCGCTGATTGCCTGCTTTGCTGATTCCTTGCTCTCGCATACTTTTGCCACTGTCATACGGCGTTGGGGTCAAACCGGCTAAAGCGCCCACCTCACGCCGATTTTGAAACTGGCGCCAGCCAAAAAACTCCATCACGAACGTCCAGGAACTCACAGAGCCGATTCCATACAGCGAAGCTAACTTGGCAACTTTTTGTAAACTAACCGTATCAGGATTTTTGAGTCTTTCCTTTTTTTCTTTCTCCCAGGCTTTGATCTGATCTTCAACCACCTGCAAGCGTTCATATTCCCTGACCACCTGAGACTTCAGCCCCGGGGCAACCGCTTGTCCATTCCAGGTACGTACCTTTTCCAGCACCTCTAAAAACTTCTTCTGGCTCGGATTGCTTACCTTTATGCCTTGTTGAACCAAAAGCCCTTTTATCCGGTTGCGATGCCGGGTCCGTTCACCTTTAAGATTTTCCAGGCTCCGGTGCAAATGGCGCGCGTCTTCATCTTGTTCGCTGGGAACCCGCACCACTGACCACACTTGCTTTTCACCACCCCAATATCTCATCAACATCCGCAAAAGCTTGCCGCATCGATCCGATCGGTTTTCGCTCGCCGTTTACGCCGGTTGACTTCCAAACTGGCGGAATCGACCACTAAATTTTCAATCCCCTGGCTTTCTAAATAGCGGTGGATCCAAAAACCATCCCGGCCGGCTTCATAACAGCTGACCACTCTGACCTCTTCGGTTATCTTAAATTTTTGCTTTGCTAACTCCATCTCGACCTGCAATTGGGCTAAATTGCCCGCTGTTATCGTTTTATACCGAATCTTACTTCCATCACTAAAAGCCAGTTTCCATTTGCTGTTACTGAGTTCAAAAGCTATGTACAAAATCGCCTCTTTTATGCTATCTTTGATTCGCAGGGTTTCTTGAGTCTTTTTCATCGATCGCCTCCTTTGTGGTTTAAGGTTTGGGGAAATTCTTAGTATACACAAAAAGGCTGCTTAGGAAACCCTGCATAGTATCTATTGATCAGTACTTTTGAAATCATCAAAAATATGTGATATTCAAATCGTATCTGTAATTTGGCTAAATTGCAGATCATGGCAAGTGATCTCAGTTTTTGAGAAGTCCGATTTTCATTTAATGAATAGTATCTCGAAAATGGCTGAGGCACTTATTATTTCCATTTTGGAGTTGATTTTATTGAGGTCAAGAAGTAAGAAGTAATGTACGAAAAGTGGAAGCCTTTCATCCGGCAGAGGATTATGTGTTTGGATTTGTGAATAAAAACAAATTAGCCCTGTAAGGAGGACGTTATGACCGGAAAGCCAATTTCTGTTAAATTTCAACCTAAAAAAGGATCTGAAGAAGCATTTTTTGCTGAACGAGATCAACATAAACTTCGGGAGCTTAGGGAAAAAGCAAAAAAAGAAGCGACCCGAAAATATACCGAAGAGCATAAGTATCATTGTTTTCGGTGTGGTACCCATAGCTTAGCTGAAATCGACGAGGGCAAAGTCAAAATTGACATATGTGTAAATGAAAACTGCGGTGCGATTCATTTGGATCCGGGGGAGCTAAAAAAAATAATTAAAGATCAACGTGCTCTTTCGGCAGCAAAAAATGCTTTTTTATCTGTATTCAAGAAATGATAAATTGTTTAAGAGTAGTGATATCAGGCATATACAGCATTCAGCGGGAGCCAGTGGTTACTACTATAAATCTCAGAATTTGACATCAACCAAAATTTTTGATTTCCATTTGATACATAACATATTCAGTAAGTTACGATAATGGCAAGATAACACCGTCTCAACATCACGATATTCCGACCTCATTAATTACTACATTGTAGTGCTTTTTGTATATTCCTTGACATAGAAAATTTTCTGATATAGGTAAAATGTTTACATACTCTGATCAGATTATTTCTTTCTGAAACTGCTCCCCCATCTCATTCTCATGTGAAACCTGGGCTTCAATTCTGAGTCACCGACTAAACGCTTCTGCCTCTCAAAAGTTCTACGCAACTGAAATAGATGTGGTTTCCTATCAGCTTTAACCTATGAAACAGGTAAAGATTCAATGGAGAACCCACTCAAATTGTGCCTACCCCGCTCCTGACAGGGGTTTAACATTTTTGTCGGGAGTCCTTTTAATTTAGTTATAAATTCAGTCTACCTGTAACTTCAAAAGGAGGTACACTTATGCCGACTTTTGAGAGAGGAGGAGTATCATGGCTAAGTATCACCTTTATTGGAAATTAGATGAGTCAAGAGTCCCAGTTGACGCCAAAGAGCGGGGAGGATCATGGGGCTTATTTATGGCTATGATAAAGCAAGATATGGAAAGCGGTGTACTTAAAGATTGGGGTGCATTTACTTCTGAGGGTGAAGGTTATTGTATTGTTGAAGGGACCAATTTGGATGTTATGAAGATGACAGAGCAATATGTTCCATATGTTCTCTTTGAAACCAAGCCTGTTTCATCGGCTAAAGAAGTCAATGAGTTGATAGCGCACCTATCTGGTTAATAAAATAATCAAAAATAATTCTAAAATAGACAGGGCCAATTTCGACCCTGTCTTCATTTTTGGGTATCTGCTATGAAAAAAAACATATCAATCCGGCTAAAACCGTGAGATACTCGGACTATATCACCATAGATTTCGATAACCATCGAATTACAGAGATTGGCAAAAATGTCTAAGTTATGAATTGCACCAAATTTGATTTCGACCCTCTCTCATCCTGCCATATTCTGCGAGGAATATATAAATGAAAACGGCCATTTGTAAAGTAGTTTTAATCTGTGTTCTTTTAACATCCGTTTCAATCGCCCAAGAGAATACTACTGAACAGACGTTACAAAAAGCTGGGTATTTGTTATCAGTGGAATCGAGTAGATTGAAAATTTTGAGAACTGATTTATCAAAAATCAGGAAAAAAAATATGGTCTTGAATGGATTGGATAATCCACAAATGTTTCATATTACCCTGTTGATAGAAAATATTTTTTTGGCCGAAACCATATGTGCTTACGAGAGTTTATTATTAAAAACATTAGACAATCTGGAGGAAAATAAAAAATTAGAGCAGTATAATTTTCATTATTCTCGGTTAAAAGAAGCTACGCTGAAAAGATTGTATCTAAATTTTACTAATACACAAACCAATATTGCTAACATCGATGATAAAGAAATTTTACAAGTAGCAGACAGAGCAAAAGAGGAAATGATGATAATTCTTCAGCAAATTGAGGGGATTATTACTATCTTACAAAATCAAACCAGAAGCGCCCAATAATTGACTGTTTTTATATTGGAATAACAGGCTGTTTGTTTTATTAAAGGGAAAGCATAGAGTAATCAAATTTGCAGATTACCTCAACAAATTGCAGATAAGCTCAAATTGCTGATAGCTGCTATGTACCAAAGCTGAGGGCAGATTGATTTTATCAAGATACGCATAATATATGAATTATGACGAAATTTCACATAATGGCAAGTGATCTGTAATCGGAACCCGTCAATCTTGGGGCAAATTATTGAGCATATCACAAATTTGGACGAAGTCAGGATATTCTCAATTAAAACGTAACAAAATGATAATTGATTCTTAGAGGGCTAAGGGCATTATCTGTCTGATTTTTCTATTAAAACCAGAAAAAGGAGGCAGATATGAACCAGGATCCAATTATCCACTTTCAATTCCCAATCATCTTTCCGTAAGCCACCCATCGGATCTTTAATTCTGTGATTATTTCTTCAGCCGGTTCACCCGCAGCAAAATCTTTTGCCAGACAGCAGGTGCTTGATCGTATTTTAGACAAGATCTCTAAGCAAGATTTACTCGGAAAGTCCTATGTTGAGCAATACCTGCGTCACAAATACCGTCGCAACTGTAAATCCAACACCCTGAGGCAAGCGGCCATATCGCTGGAGCAGTTTTTATCGTTTTTTGCCAAAAGCGGCAATACGGTGCTTGAACAGCTGAGCCGCGAAGACATCGAGGCTTTTGTGGAAGCATTGCAGGACCGGGGGCTGAAGCCGACAACGGTGAACACCCGGTCTGCGCAACGTTTATGCATTTGTGCGTTATTTAATCCTTGAGTACAGAGGCTTTGACTGGGAGTTAATGGAGCGCAAGGTAAAGCTGAAGTTGCCCGATCGGCTGCCGCGGGCCTATTGACCCACAGCATTTAGAGCAGTTGCTTCGGTAATCGATAACCCCCGTGATCGTGCGCTGATATTGATTTTACTTCGAACCGGCATGCGTATTGGCGAGCTGCTCAATTGTAAAGTGGACGATATGGATTTAGTCGAGCAAAAGATTTTAATCTATCAGTCGGATAAAACCTCGGTGGGCCGTGCAGTTTACTACAGCGACGATGCCCACCAGGCGCTTTTAGCCTGGCTGAGGGTTCGAGATCCGTTCAAAAGCAGTTATTTTACGGTAGGGGTGACAAACCCGCTTTGTTATGAGGCGGCGCGTGCGATATTAATAAGGTATTTGCAAAAAGCCGAGCTGCAATACAGCGGTTACACCCTGCACTGCCTGCGACATACCTTTGCCACGGATCTTTTAAATGCCAGAATGCCCCTGGAGTGTCTGCGCGTGCTGTTGGGTCACAGCAATCTGGAGATCACCCGGCGCTATGCCCGGCTTGAGTGATAAAACCAGAGAGGAAGAATATTTTGCTGCCATGGACCGGATCTTAAAAGGAGATGTCGATGAGCATCACTAATGTAATCATCAACTTCAGGCGTTATATAAAACGTCGTAATTACTCGGCGCACACGGTCAAATACTATCTGAGCGTGATCAGACAATTTGTGCTGTGGCTTGATGTGCCGCTGGAGCACGCCGGTGTTGACAAAATTGAGGATTATATCGATTATCTTCACCAAAGACGTCTGCAGCCGGCTTCGATCAATTTGTACTTGGCCATCATCCGGGTGTTTTACAATTACCTAAAATATGAAGAAAAGATAAATCTACTCAACCCGGTCAAAGCCAATTGCCGGTTGCGCGTGCCAAAACCGCTGCCACGGGCGCTGCGCGAGGATCAAGTCGATCAATTTTTTGAAATCATTAAAACCAAACGCGACTGGGCCATGTTCAGATTAATGCTGCGCTGCGGGCTGCGGGTGGAGGAGGTGGCCAATCTGTGCCTGGGCGACATTGATCTCAAGCAAAAAAGGATCATGGTCATCGACGGCAAGGGCGGCAAGGACCGGGTGGTGTACATCAGCGATGATGCCGCCGATGGGTTGATAGAATATCTAAAGCTAAGATCTCATCGGCGGGTGAAAAAAGTCTTTTTAGTTGAAAAAGGAGATTATAAAGGACAGCCCATCTCGGTTCGCGGCATTCAAAAGCGCATGGAATACTATGCCAAGAAAACCGGGTTGAAGATCAGCTGCCATCACCTGCGCCATACCATGGCCACCCAGCTGCTCAATGCTGATGCTCAGGTTGAAAGCATCCAGGATCTGTTGGGTCACAATTGGATAACTACCACAGAGCGATATTGCAATGTGTCCAATGTGAAAGTGAAAAGAGATTACTTCAACGCCATGGAAAAGATCTTGAAACGCTCCGCTCAACGCTCATCGAGCCCAATTTTGGAGCCTGGGCGAGCAACGGAAAGTAAAAGAGACTTGACAGCACCTAAATCTATGGCAGGTTAAACGCATATAAACATATTAATATTAATAGAAAAATTAGAATTTGTTACGTTTTATCTCAATGAATCACCACTTGGCTGATATTTGGTTTTTCCCATGTTATATCTGCAAAAATCAGTTCGGGCTCCAACCACAACATATAGTATTTCCACAAATTTGACACATTCCCATATTTACGGTATTCCAAATTAAATAATTCTAAATATCCTTCATAATGATTCAAACTGCTTAAGTATCCAAAATGGAGGGCTTCATATGCAATGCCCACAAGTGTCAGTTTGAGAATCTTGAAGGAGCTCAAATTCTGTAATGAATGCGGTAACAAATTAGAAATTAATTGCTCGAAATGCTGGTACAGCCCAATCCTCCCGGAAGCTTTAAATTCTGTAACGAATGCGGATACCGCCTTATCGAATCCCCAGCTGAAGCCGCCACTGATCAACTATTCAGAACCCCAATCCTACACTCCCCAAACATCTAGCCGATAAGATTCTGACAACCCGAAGCTCCATCGAAGGTGAACGCAAACTGGTGACGGTACTATTTGCAGATGTGGCCAATTACACGTCCATGTCAGAGAAACTGGATCCCGAGGAAGTCCATCAAATCATGGATGGGTGTTTCAAGGATCTTGATGGATGAAATCCACAAATATGAAGGAACCATCAATCAGTTCACCGGTGATGGGGTCATGGCCCTTTTCGGTGCGCCAATCTCCCATGAGGACCATGCCCAGAGAGCCTGTCATGCGGCTCTGGCCATCCAGAAAGCCATGAGTGGATATCGCGAAAAGATTAGAGAAAGACTACAGAAATCGAATTTAAGATGCGAATCGGGCTCAACTCCGGCCCGGTGATCGTGGGTGCCATCGGGGATGATCTCAGGATGGATTACACGGCCGTTGGCGATACGACCAACCTGGGTTCCAGGATGGAGAGCATGGCCAGGCCCGGCACTGTCCTGGTATCCGGCAAATACCCACAGGCTTGTCAAAGATTTTTTTGAATTTAAGTCCCTGGGAAAAATTGAAGTGAAAGGGAAAGAGGACCCCCAGGAGGCCTTTGAACTCGATCAAGACCGGTGAGGTGGAGACCCGCATCGGAGCCTCGGTGGCCAAGGGTCTGACCCGGTTTGTGGGCCGCAAAGAACTCCATGGCCGCTCTAATAGATGCCTTTGACAAGGTGAAATCAGGGTCGGGTCAGGTGGTAGGGCTCGTAGGTGAGGCAGGGGTCGGCAAATCCAGGCTGCTGCTTGAGATGAGGAACAGGCTGCCTCAGGATGAATACAGTTATCTTGAAGGGCGCTGCCTTCAGTACGGCGGCTCCATGGCCTATCTGCCCGTACTGGATATTTTGAGGTCCTATTTTGATATCAAGGAGGGGGACAGGGAGTTTCTAATCAAGAAAAAGATGGAGGAGAAGATCCTTGATCTTGATGAGAAGCTCAAGGGTGTCATCCCGCCTTTTCAGTCCCTCTTGTCCCTCAAGGTGGATGATGAAGATTTTTCCAAACTCGAACCCAAAGAGAAAAGGGAGAAGAACCTTTGAGGCCCTTCGGGACCTGCTGATTCGGGTGAGCCAGGAAAAGCCGCTATCCTGGTTGTCGAGGACCTCCACTGGATGGACAAGACCTCGGAGGAGTTCCTGGACTATCTGATCGGGTGGTTGGCCAACACCCCCATCCTGCTGATCCTTCTCTATCGTCCCGAATACACCCATCCCTGGGGGAGCAAGTCCTATTACACCAAGATCGGCCTGGATCAACTGGGCACCGACTCGAGCAGTGAACTGGTCAAGGCCATCCTGGAGGAGGGGGAAGCGGCCCCGGAACTCAGGCAGCTCATCCTCAATCGTGCGGCAGGCAACCCCCTGTTTATGGAGGAGTTCACCCACACCCTGCTGGAAAACGGCTCCATCGAGAGAAAAGACGAGAAATATGTCTTGAGCGGGAAGGCCTCCGACATTCAGGTCCCCGACACCATCCAGGGGATCATCGCGGCCCGGATGGACCGGCTGGAAGACAATCTCAAGCGGACCATGCAGGTGGCATCCGTGATCGGCAGGGACTTTGCCTTTCGCATCCTCCAGACCATCACCGGCATGCGAGAGGAGCTCAAATCCTATCTCCTCAATCTTCAGGGATTGGAGTTCATCTATGAGAAGAGCCTTTTCCCGGAGCTGGAATATATCTTCAAGCACGCCCTCACCCAGGAGGTGGCCTACAACAGCCTGCTTTTAAAGAGAAGAAAGGAGATTCACGACAAGATAGGAAGGGCCATTGAAGAACTCTACGCCGAGAGGCTGGAAGAGTTCTACGAGATGCTGGCCTATCATTATTCCAGGAGCGACAGCCTTGAAAAGGCCTGCCGATATTCCAGGTTATCCGGAGAAAAGGCGGAAGGAAATTATTCCCACAGGGAGGCCAATGATTTTTACAAAGGCGCCATAGACCTGCTCGACAAGTTGCCTGAAACCACGGAGAACAAAAAGGAAAAGATGGAGATTCTCTTATTTAATGAGACTACTTTTATTCATTATTGGGTTATCCCGAAGGCTCCCTTGGTATGCTCCAGGAAGGGGAGCGGCTCTCAAAAGAGCTTGGGAATGAGATGGTATCTTGCAAGGTTCTATAACATAATGGGCATTTATTATTCATATTAAAGGAGATCCTCAATTGGGGATGAAGTATTCAGAGGATGCCTTTAAGGAGGCCCGAAAGAACCAGGATATTGAATTGATGGCGCCTCTTGCATTTAGTCTTTTTATTTCTTACAGCCCGGCAGGAGAATATTACAAAATAGCCGATATGGCGCCGGAGGTCATTGATCTGATTGAAAAAGCGGAAAGTGAATCCGACTTTTTTTCTATGTCAACGAATCCATATTCGATTCTCTGCTCGTATTGTGGTCAAGGCCATGTTTTTTTTAGGGGCCTTTGATGAAGGAAAGCCCTTTCTGGAAAAGGCTCTTGAAAATGCCGCTAAAATGAATGACCTGATAGCTTTGGGACATTACTGAAACGGCATACGGCCATTATTATCGTGCCAAAGGGGACTGGGAATCTTCAAGAGAGCATTTTGAAAAAGGCATCAAGCACGGCGAAGAAGCGAAATTTGCTATTGATATCCGCTATGTCCTGGAGCGGCCTGGGAGTCTGCATGCGCTAGGCTTGGAGATCCTGAGACCGGCAGAAGGCATGCGGAAAAGGGCCTTAAGATCCATCGTGACAGCGGTTTTGAGATGTTTTTGTCCATGGCTCATTATCTGTTAGGTTCTATTCACCTGGACTTGGGCGATTTAAAAAATGCCCGAAGCCATGTGGAGGAGGCATTGGGGTTGTCTAAAAAGAATAATGAAAAGGTTAATTGAAGCTTTATCTATGATTATTGCTCGGAACGATAATGGGCCATACAGAGCCTCGGGAAATCAATAAGGCTTTGGAATGTATCCTGAAAGGAATTGAGATTTTCAAGGAATTGAAGATAAAAGCATATTATCCTTTAGCACATCTGTACCTGGGCGAGCTCTATCTAAATGCGGGTGAAAAGGAAAAGGCCATAGACAACCTCAAGAGGGCTGAGGGGATGTTCCGGGAGATGGGAATGGATTATTGGCTGACCAAGATGCAGGAGGCTTTAGGGAGGTTATAAAATCTTACTTTCAAAGTCTATATCTTGTGGTCATCTCTGACATGGTAAAATTTTGGATAACTATTGATATCCAAGGCAATTTAGAGGCAACAAAACCGTTGATTTCTCCAACGTACGACATATTTTCGAGCCCAAAAAATTATTGTGATATCGTTAAAAAAAATGATTTTCGCAAGTAGCCCCAAAGTTCGCGTATTCTCAATATATCGTTATTGTCGGAGCAACCTCTATCCAATTGATATCTCCTAAACTTTAAGGGTTTGATCGGTGAAAGATTATATCCCCAATTTGGTTCGGATTAATATTTTTACCATTTTTGTATTTTTTGTATTTTGCAATGGTGCATGTACTGGGGAAAATAATTCGCTATCAGAATCTCCAAATGATGATGAATTGGCTGGTATTGTTAACCCTTTTGATTCAACTTGCTATGATTGGAGGGGGGACATCATTCCATGTGACTTTAAGCGACAGTACGCAAAACTTTTATTCGATAAACCCATCCCCGTTCCCCGTTTTATGGACAACAAAGACGGCTCGGTGACCGATAACTTAACCGGGCTCATCTGGCTGAAAAATACGAAATGCTTCGGATTGATGGATTGGGAAGATGCTCGGCTGGCCGTAAAACATTTGAAGAATGGAGACTGTGGCCCGGATCCCACACTTATTCTTTCAGATGGTTCGTCAGCCGGCGACTGGCGTTTACCCACCATGAGTGAACTATGCACATTAATCGATTATAGTAAAAGAAATCCTGCTTTATCAGACGGCCACATGTTTTCAGATTTCCCACCCGGGTACTATTGGTCGGCGACTACTCTTGATTATCATCTCGGAATGGCTTGGATTGTATACTTCGAATCCGGTACCACTTGTTATGAAGGTATCAAAAATCAAGCGGGCCATATTTTGCCAATCCGTAAACCTTTGGATTAATCTGAGGGCTTTTTATATGGCCCCGTCCTCTTTTTAGTACTAAAAACCTGTTGTAACTCCGACATTTCTGGAGAATTGACCGTTGCTAAAAACCTGTGATATCTATGATATCTGGAATTTTGCGATTTTCAACATATTCTCAATATGTCGGTAGTTAGGTTTTGTTAAAAAAATGTAGTTAAGCAGGTCTCCGAGGGGCTCGAAAATGCCGAACGTCGAAAAGCGAAGCGTCTCACAGAAAACGATGACGAAGGTCATCATCGGACTGATCGTCGCAGCCTTGGTCGTCTTCTTTGCAGGGTTCGTCTTCATGAACGCGAGCCGGTTGGGGTGGACCCTCGGCTGGATCTACGTGGGTATCGTTGCCGCGACCTTAGCAATCAACCTGGTCTGCCTGAGGCTATGGAACCCCGAGCTGATCAGGCGACGCATGCGCTTCGGCAAGTTTACAAAAGGCTGGGACATATTGTGGGCTGTGTTGTTCGCGTTCGCAATGATCGCAATCTTCGTTGTGGCGGTAGAGGAACCACGCGAGGGAGTCTTGCGCGGGCCGGGAGCAGCGTGGCTGCTTGGCCTGGCCATCTTCGTCCCTGGATGGGCCCTTGCCATTTGGTCCATGGTCGTGAATCCGTTCTTCGAGAAGACGGTGCGCATCCAAACGGAACATGGACATCACGTGATCGATTCGGGACCCTACGCCTTTATGCGCCATCCTGGTTACGTGGGCTTTTCGGGCTGGATCCTCTCGACGCCGCCCCTGCTTGCGTCGACCGGGTCCTTCGTCCCGGCCCTAATTGCGGTGGTTTTGCTCGTGGTCCGAACGGCGCTTGAGGATCGCACGCTCCATGCGGAGCTCCCCGGCTACGCCGAGTACGCTGCCCGGGTTCGCTTCCGTTTGATCCCTGGTGTCTGGTAGCCGGGAACCATACGAGACATACGGGCCTGCACGGATCGGCACGCACTGATAAAAGGCTTTTAAAACCATAGGCAATTTGTGATACCCCAAAAAATAAAGATGTTATCTCAAATCGCCCATTTTAGTGATATTCTCAGAGACTGTCGAAAAACCCTAAAAGCATGTTTTTAGGGCCTCTAAGTACTTGATTTTACTATACCCGAATTTAGGAAAATGGCAGAAATTAGACTTTTCCGACAGTCTCTCAATGTATCACCATTGACCAAAATCAAGACTTTTTAGCGTAGTCTTCAATTTTGCCCTATTTTTCCAACCCCAAGATGTTGTGGTTGTGAAATTTTCATGGTCTCAAAGCTACGGTCATGGTATCAGTAATTATATACAGGTGGCGATTATCTCCATACATCAGTACCTGACTTCTTTTCCATTTTTTAAGGTTTCATGCCTTAGTATCTTCCCCTTGAATTAGCCAGATAGAAATATTTCTTGACAATGATATTTAATTATTGTTATAGTATACTATAACAATAATTAAATAGAAGTTTGTATATGAAGTCGGGAGAGGTAACTAATCATGATCGATTTTAAATTAGATCCAAAATCTGGGGTTCCCTTTTATCGGCAGATCATCGATCAAATCCGCTATGGTGTCGCAAGTGGAGATTTAAAAGTAGGCGAACAATTGCCAACGGTCAGAGCTTTAGCCGTCCAGCTTAAAGTCAATCTCAATACCGTCGGCAAAGCATACAGGGAGCTTGAAATTCAAAGTATTTTGGAAACACAGCAAGGTACAGGTACATTTATAGGTTTGACCAATATACTAATACCCAAATCAGAACGACAAAATAAACTTGATAGCATCTGTTCAGAGTATTTAAGCATCGCCTCCAGTTATGGGTTCAGTGCAGAGGAAATGATCAATGAATTGAAAAAAAGACAAAGGGGGAAGAGATGAAATCAGATACTACATTAAAAAAGAGTTTCAATCCAATTTCCATAACACTAATAGTTATTGCTGCAATCACTGGACTATTGCTGGAACAATTAAATGTCGTCCACTGGAGCATTACTGCCATTCCTGTATTCGTGCTGCTGGTTATTGCAGCCTCGATACGGATCGCTGACCAATGGGAAAAAGCCGTTGTGCTTAGAATGGGTAAATTTCTTGGTCTGCGAGGACCGGGAATCTTCCTAATAATTCCCATTATTGATCGGGTAGATGATTATATCGATCAACGTGTTAGGGTAACAGATATTACCGCAGAAAAAACTTTAACAAAGGATACGGTGCCAGTTGATGTTGATGCTGTTGTTTATTGGACGGTATGGGATGTGGAGAAGGCAGCCTTAGAAGTGAGGCAATATGTCCAGGCCGTAACCTACATGACCCTCACTGGCTTAAGGGATACTATCGGTAGACATGAGCTGGCAGATCTTCTACAAAACCGAGAAAAAATTGCTGAAGATCTACAGCACACGTTTAGATGAACACACAAATCCCTGGGGAATCTCCTGCCAAAACGTGGGAATCAAGGATATTGTAATTCCATCTGCGCTCTCAGATGCCATGAGCAAACAGGCCCAGGCAGAAAGAGAGCGCCAAGCCAGAATTATCCTCGGGACAGCAGAAACCGAAATAGCCGAAAAGTTCGCGGAAGCCAGTAGGCAATACCAGGGTAATCCTGTCGCACTTCAACTGCGTGGTATGAATATGCTTTTTGAAGGGCTCAAAGAAAAGGGATCATTGATTATTGTTCCAAGCTCCGCATTGGAATCCATGAACCTCGGCGCCATCGGTGGACTTGCGGCACTATCTGAAAAGAGTGCTGAAAAGAGCTCTTCTGGCAAATAAGATTACATTTTTCCCATCATAAATTAATCTTAAAATAAAGGGGGAATTATGAAAGCACAGCAAACGAATTTAATAAAAAGAGTTTTAGTCTCCTTGCTCCTTTGCGGAATAATGGTGTTTTGGGGTTTTCAGGTTTCTGGGGAAGAATGGACTGATGCGCAAAAGGAACTCTGGAAAACAACGGAGAGCTCCTGGAAAAATATGATACTGGGTGATGCCGACGCATTAACTGCTCTTGGCACTAAGGGCAGTCTCGAATGGTGGCCAACCAAGAAAAAGCCTTATGATGCAAATGCAATAAAGGAAGAATATAAAAGATGGTTCGATGATGACAAGCCTGTTACTTACGAATTAGAACCACTCAATATTCATATCGTTAACAATATCGCTAATGTATTTTATTTATACCAATGGAAAGGAAAAGTATCATCCGATAGCGGTCGGATTATGGAGACATGGATAAAGCAAGATAATAGGTGGAAATTTATGGGCGCTATGGGATGTTCCTGTGAGAAAGCCCTTACATGTAAGTGAGTTCGAATTTATTAGATAGAAAATCTAAATATGAGTCTCTCGCCTCAAAGTTGATGCTTGTCGTTTCTTCAATAATTCTGCCTTTCAAAATTACCGATAACAAATCAAAGATTTTCGAAGCCCCTAAAAACTTGTGATATCTATTTTTTTGAGAGGAAAACACGGTCACACATTGCCGCCATGATTCGGCTAATATCAATTCTGAATCCATTTTGGATGTTTGTTTGAAATAACAACTCTGGAGGTTGAATCCTGTCGCATGGATTTGCCCTTTTTATTTGCCAGAAGCCTATTATTAGGGACTATGGTTTGACATCATGTGCAAAAATCCGATAGGCTGCATGTATCCATTTCGGAGCTGAAATGGTTTTCGCAAAACGAAGACAACCGTTTATTGTTAGGAAGATAAGCGTATATATCGGAAAGAGCCGTAGAATCGAACTCATCGATTTTATTGCATCCTCGCTAAAGGGATAAAAATATGTCTCTTTTAAAGCGTTAAAAAGGCAACCAGATCCAACGCACCCGGTTTGGATAACAAGAATCGATAGAATGGCACCCACCCAATAACGACCCCATGAATTATCTCAACTCAAAGATGCCAGCTCCATTTTCCCTTCGTGGCATGTTGGCAGTATGTTGCACGGTACTGACCATCCTGTTGGGTCAATCGCCAAATCATAGCTTTGCCCAGGACTCGCTGGAGAATGAACCTGATATAAATCAATTAATGCATGGTAAAGCATATATTTACAAGCTTTATCCCGAGGATGCAGCCGGCAAGGGTTATAAATTGGTATACATGGTCGCCGCTCCTCTGAGCGCATATTGGAATTTTAAAACCGATTTTGAAAATAATTTTCTACTGACCAATAAACTCCTTAAGGAACATCGTTTATTGGAGTATAAGGATAACGTCGCCATTACTGAAACCATTTATGCGGCCAAACCGGGCGTGCGATTCCGCTGGCGCACGATTAGTTCACCCGACATCCATCGCCTTGATTTTGAGCTGCTGAATCCGAAAGAATGCGGTCAAAAATTTAATTATGGCCATATTCAGTTAGAGGAAATTGGTGATTATACCAAAGTCACTCAGATAGCCTATTTCGAATTTTTCGGAGCAACTCTTTGGATGAATTATCCTTGGTACGGCGGAATGCATCACAATTTGAATTATTCGGCTCGCTGGGAACAAGAAACTATCGCACGCTTAATCGACAAATATCGATAGTTTGCATGTATGCATTTGGTATATGTAATAATTTCATTTATTTTAATAACTTTGTTATTCTCAATTTATCTGCAATCAGCTGATATTTGTTTCTGTGTAATTATAATGCTACTGCCCAATCCTCATATTTGGTGCAATGTTAGATATAGAAATAGGATGATATCGATGCCCTTATTCCGGATGTATTAATGGTCCCTACCTGTCAATTTAAAATGGAATCGTATCAAAAGCAATCGCATCTGAATTCAAATGAACCACCCCGCCGCAAGCAACGGGGTATCACCCGGAATATTTTTATCGCCCCAAGGGGCGGGGAATTAAACCCTCGTCCGCCGCAGACGGATTAAAAAATAGATTTTATACTATAGCTTGTGATTCATCCTTCCTCGAAACTTGCTAATCAGCCGCGCGGCTTTTTGTGTCGGCTGAATTCGCCTGGCGGGATCTGAACCTTTGATTTCACATTTGTCCTTAAATTCTATCGTAACCATCCGTAAAGTCAATTGATGGATAATATTGCCACACTTACCGCCGAAGCGTAGTTGAAAAAAATTCATTCTCATGCAATGAATCTTCTCAAGTTTTGCCCTTACTAACCGATAAAATTATTGATTCTAGTTTCTCACAGTGATGTGTGTCCGGAGGAAAGCATGGAAAAGAAAATTATATCATTTATTGACGAACTGAAAACCAATAAAAAATTAGCGACCTTTGATGAAGCATCTACAAAACAGGCGATTGTTATGCGGCTGCTGTCATTTTTGGAATGGGATATCTTCGATGTGGAAGAAGTTTATCCGGATTATTCAGCCAATTCTTCCAATGTGTCTTATGCCCTGCGCATCAAGAATATCAATAAGGTTTTTATCGAAGTCAAAAGGGTGCATTCAAAACTGGATAACTGCCAAAAATCTTTGGTTAACCTTGCATCGCGGGAGGGTGTCAACCTGGCTGTTCTGACAAACGGGATCACCTGGTGGTTTTATCTGATTTCAGCCAACGGCAGCTGGCAGCGGAAATGGTTTTATTCCATTGATTTATTAAAGCAAAAACCGGATACATTCGTTCCCAATCTAATGGATTTGCTGACCAAAACCAAAGTCGCCAGAGGGCAGTCTCTGAAAGCGGCCAAATCCCTTTTTCAAAGAAAACGGCAAAAATTAGCGGCAAATTTTCTGCCCGAAGCCTGGAACCAGATCATTTCCCAGCCCAACAAAATATTTGTCGAACTGCTGAGCGAACATACCGAAAAGCTTTGCCGGTATAAAGTTGACACCAAATCCATTCAAAAATTTTTGGATAAGCATATGGACAAATGGTTGCTGAAAAATGCCCCCAAAACCGGCGCGGCGCCGCCGTCTGCCACCATGGCAACCGACATACTGGATTTAGAAGACGACCAGAAACCATTGAAACCTAATGCTTCCGATAACGCAGAAGCTGTGGATATTAAACAATCTTTTACGGACTTGTCGATTCGCTCGTTTCGCTTTAATGGCAACAATTACCCTGTTCACGGTTGGGATGAGGTACTCAAAACTCTTTGTGAGTATTTTGCCACCACCCAATCCAAAGATTTCGAAAAAGTACTGTGGATAACCGATGCTCAAAAAGCATGCTTTTCGCGCTACTCGGACCAGCTGCGAATACCGGAAAAAATAAAACAAACGGATATCTTTGTCGAAACTAAAATGACCCCCGATGAGGTCGTCAAAACGGCTAAAAAGCTTCTAGAGGAATTTGGCTGCGATCCAAATGAATTGAGCATCGATGCGAGGTGATATCGATATCCTTATGAAACTCAGCCTGGCCTGAACAGTGAGTCCTCCAGAGTCGGGTAAACTTTTCAGGCCAGCGGCAGCGCTGACACCTGATACCCCATGAGCCCTACCCCTTTGTATCTCCGCCAATATCTGTCAACGCATTAATGGAAATGTAAGCTAATGTATCCCCAATTGCCATCTTTTCCTTGACAAATAGGACTATATCTTTGAATTTGAATTGAACCAAAGATATTATGTTTTCCAGATGTGGTTTAAAGCGGTGTCCTATGCCCAGCAGCTATCTTTTTTATGATATTGAAACGACCGGATTGAACAAGGCGTTTGATCAAGTACTTGAGTTTGCTGCTATTCGCACGGATCAACAACTAAATGAGATCGATCGTCACCCCATTTCGGTTAAATTGCGACCGGATGTGATTCCATCGCCCCGGGCGATATTAACCAATCGAATTCCCCCTTCCGATCTTGCCAAAGGCATGTGTGAATATGAAGCAGCCAAACAGATCCACCTATTGCTGAATCAACCCGGTACCATCAGCCTCGGTTATAATACCCTGGGCTTTGATGATGAATTCCTGAGGTTTTCCTTTCACAGAAATCTGCTACCGCCCTATACCCACCAGTTCAAGAATGGGTGTCATCGCATGGACTTGTTTCCCATGGCCGTTCTGTATTGGCTGTATAAAAGAGAGGTCATCGCCTGGCCGGAAATCGACGGCAAACCATCTTTAAAGCTTGAACACATCGGTTCGACCAACCGCCTGGTATCCGGCCATGCCCACGAGGCCATGGTGGATGTGGCGACGACCGTGGAACTGGCCCGTCGCTTTTACAAAAAAAAGAGAATGTGGCAGTATTTAGAAGGATATTTCGACAAGCAAACGGATGCGCACCGGATGCAGAAGCTGCCCATCGCTTTTCAAAGTGGCACGGGCGACCATTTCCGGGCATTGATCGTCGGCGGTGAATTTGGCCCCGGACTAAGCTATCAGGTACCGGTGATATCCATCGGGAATTCAATTCCCTATTCCAATCAAACCTTATGGTTGCGAATGGATCTGCCCCAGCTTCGCCAGACCACTGCCGACACCATTCCTGAAACGTCCTGGATTATCCGTAAACGAATGGGAGAGCCTGGGATATTGCTGCCCCCTCGGAAGCGCTACTGGAAATTAATCGGCGAAGAACGCAACGCCATTTTTGAAGAAAACCTCAGATGGTTGGAGGAAAATCCGGAAATTTTTCACAAAACCGTCAAATATTACCGGGAATTCCACTATCCCTTCATCCCCAATCTGGACCCTGATGCTTCTCTTTATCAAATCGGCTTTTATCCCAGGGCCGACGAAAAACTCTGTCGGATATTTCACCAAGATTCTCTGGATCAAAAACCAACCATAATATCTCAATTTTCAAATCCGGATGCCCGGATATTGGCGCAACGGATCCTTTCCCGGAACTATCCTGAAACTGTTCTCAGCGAATACAGTCAAGCGCACAACTCGTATATGAATCAGGTAAACCCTTTAAGGCAAGAGGACGCCATCGTAGATTACCGGGGAGATAGACGCACAACACCGGCAGGCGCCCTGAAAGAAATTACGCACCTTAAACAGGCCGGTGGTTTGGATGACCATCAGCAACAGCTGCTTGACGATCTGGAGCAGTATATCAAAACCCAATTTAAAAAATAGGCCTTTAATTGCTATATTTGATTCACTATCGAATGAAGACGGGTACCCCGGTCGATTCCATCAGATGATTTTATTACAGTTCGGCAAGCATTATCGCGCAAGCCTTGGGTCCGCAATTAAAGACCAGATCAAAAGCCGACAGGTCAGGAAGAAAATCGCCCCACAACTGGGGATAAATACAGGGCTTGGGTTTATGGAGCACCAGTTCAATTCCGCCTTTTTCGAAAAACCGGGGATCAAGGTAGTCCCTCTGGGGAATTGAACGTTGTCGAGGATTACGAAAATATCACTGTGGCAAACCCTGGAGAAAAACCCGGGGAAAGGAGCAAAATATGGCCGGCTGGTGGATACGATCATATTTTAGACCACCGATCCTGGAGAGATAAATAAAATTTTCGTAAAGTGTAAAGTATTAGCTGAAAAGCAATAGCAAAGTAATAAAATGAAATTAAACTGCGGAGCGTAGTGACTTCATTATTCGATGTTCAGCGTTGGGCGTTCGATGCTTACAGTCCGCCTTCAGAGGATTCGACGTTCAGTCTGATGAACAACCCCGCCGCAAGCAACGGGGTATCAAACGGAAAATTTTAAACGCCCCAAGGGGCGGGGAATTAAACCCTCGTCCGCCGCAGGCGGATTAAATTTTGTATGTTTATGTAGCTTTTTGCGGGTTTATCACCTGCAGCATCTCACCCACGATTTGGTCTACCTCTTCATATCTTACCTGGCAGGTGCCGACCTGTTTGTGACCGCCGCCGCCGTATTTCAAGACCATCGAACCGACGTCCACCGCTGAGGTCCGGTTAATGATGCTGTGGCCCACGGAGATCATCGCAAACTCTTTATTTTTTCCATCCACGAGGCGGATGGATATGCTTTGCTCGGGATACAGGACGTATTCCAAAAACCGGTTACCTACTGGTATTTCATCAACCCCCTGGAAATTGATAATGATGGCGTCACCTTCGATGCGGGTATGCCGGGCAAGCAACGCCCTATACCTAGATGTTTCCTCATGATAGACCCGAATCCGTTCCTGAAAATCCGGCAGGGACAGGATTTCTTCGACCGTTTTAGAACGCAATAATTCAGGCAATTTTTTCATTAACTCAAAATTGCTGATGCGGAAGGATTGCCTGTAACCCAGACCGGTTCGGGGGTCGGCGATGAACGCTAACATAATCCAACCGGTGGGATTCAATATTTCCTCGCTGCTGAACCGGGCCGAGTCGACGATGCCAGCAATTTTGAGCAGATTTTCAAATTTTTCCAGCTTACCGGCGAAGTTTTTATCTTTTTTATAATAGTCATAAATAACATGGGCGGTACTGGGCGCAAGTTCACTGGCACCTTTGAACTTTCCAGCCAGTTCCAGCCGTTCGTGCTCACTGGAATGATGATCAAACCACAGTCCGCACCCTTCTGCGAAGGGAGCGTTGGCGATGATGTCATCTTCGGTCACCGGGATCTTATTATCCTGCAGATCTTTGGGATGAATATATACAGTTTCGTCGGCCAGACCCAGTTCCTGGAGTAGCGCCGCGCAAACTGAACCATCGAAATCAGAGCGGGTTAGTAGTCTCACTAATCCCCTCCTGCAAATGGAGACCTCTTATGAGATAGGTTCGAATTGTTTTTCCGCCGGATAACTTCAAATGACGGAAAAAGACAACGCTTCAATTTTTCCGAGATGATCATATTATACAACTTCCCGAAAATAAGTTCCGATAATCGCGAGGGTGGTATAAAAGGACAAGGGTTCATAAGTTTTAGCTGTCTGGGAATTATAAATAAAGAAGAGATTGATGTCAACAAGATGGATTTTGACAAACAGGTATGGATATGCCTATCAAAGGCAAATCAAATTGTACTGGTAATTATTAACGAATAACCAATAACTTAAAGCGGGGGGACCCATGGCCTACGAACAAATTCTTTATAAAGTCCAGGATCACATTCTAACCCTTACGCTGAATCGCCCGGATCGTCTCAACGCGTTTACGCCGCAGATGAGAAAAGAACTCATAGATGCGTTTGACCGGGCAGATGCCGATGATCAGATACGGGCCATTATCGTCACAGGAGCCGGCCGTGCGTTCTGCGCAGGCGCCGACCTTGGGACCGGTACAGAAACCTTTGATTATCAATCACGCAATGGCCAGATGCTGGCGGAAGAACACCGTGACGGCGGCGGACAGTTGACATTGCGTATTTTTGAATCAATTAAGCCCGTAATTGCCGCAATAAACGGGCCGGCCGTGGGCATCGGGATAACAATGACCCTGGCTATGGATATCAGAATTGCCGCTCAAAATGCAAAATTAGGCTTTGTCTTTGCAAGACGCGGAATTGTGCCGGAAGCCTGTTCAAGCTGGTTTTTACCCCGAATCGTCGGCATCAGCAAAGCGTTGGAATGGGTCTTGTCGGGCCGCCTTTTTTCAGTGGATGAGGCTGTAAGCGGCGGACTGGTAAGAAGCAGTCATGCCCCTGACCAACTGCTGCCGGCCGCCGAAAGCCTGGCCACGGAAATTGCCGACAGCACGTCAGCCGTATCGGTTGCCCTGGCGCGGCAGATGCTATGGCGCATGCTGGGTGCAGATCATCCCATGGAAGCCCATAAAGTAGATTCACGCGGGATTTATTATACTGGAAGGTCTGCGGATGCCGGTGAAGGCATTAGATCATTTTTGGAAAAAAGGTCCGCGAAGTTTGCAGATAAACCGAGCACAGATATGCCGGCATTTTATCCGTGGTGGAAGGAAAGAACCTTCGAGTAATACACCCAATGAGCCTAAAGCGCTCATTGTTTGGCAAAAATCGATGGACAGATTCTATCTAGTTCTTGTTCACAGGACCCTGCAACCCTGAACCCAGGGCCGAGAACCTTTGAACGGCAGCTATCGTAACTCAAGCTCAACATAAGGCAATCCGAGGGACTCGGCCAGATCCATGAGCATATCTTCCAGGGCTGCCTCATTGCCCCGATTGCCCTTGACTTTGATATTCTTGTCGCCCACCAGGAAAATCTGGATATTATCCGGGTCGAGATATTCAGCGGCCAGACGACGCAGGTCTTCTTTTTCAGCACTGAAAAAAGCATCTTGAATTTTTTCAAGGGTATCCAGCGGTTCGTTTCGCATGTAATAGCGCGCATATACCTGTACCAGGTCCGCGGGAGTGTCCACATTAAATACAAAACTGTTCAAGGTATCCAGTCTTTTCCGGTCGAGTTCTTTTTGGGGAACGTTTATCCCCAGCGATTTCATAATCTTGATGGTCTCCGCAATGGCGGGGACGGATTGATCTCCTTTACAGCCGATGTACCCGAACAAAACACCCGCCGACCATTTATAGGTCTCATAAAATCCAGTGGAATATACCAAACCGAGATCATCTCTAAGGCGCTTATTCAACAACGATCCGCCGCCCCCGAATATATTCGTCAACAGGCTTATCTTCCAGTAATCCGGGTGGGTGCGTTTGACGCTCGGCAGACTCAAGGCAATCTGGGACTGGACCTGGCCCGGTTTGTGGATCAATGCCAGCACCGGTGGCGTTTTCGCGGGGTTGGCCAGGTTTCGCACGGGGGCCCTGGTTTGCGGCAAGGCTCCCAAGAATTGCCCCAAACCGGATATAACGTCGGCTTTGTCGATATCGCCGGCAACGGCAGCCACCATATTTGAAGGAACAAGGTACTGCGCTATAAATTGCTTCAAATCGTCCCTGGAAATGCCTGGTATCGTCTCTATCGCCTTCAGCGGATCACGCCCGTATGGATGGCCATTGAAGTGCCAGATTTCCCGCTCCCGTGCTGCTACTGCCCGTGCATTGCCTCCCTGACGTTTAAGCGCAGTCAATTCCTGGGTTTTGACAACCTCCAACACGCGGGTATCAAACCCGGGTCGCGTTAATATTTCCTGCAATATATTCAAGCCGGCCTGCCAGTCATCCTTGAGCACGGAAAGATGGATAACGGCTTCCTCCTCGTGGACCGCAACGCTGATCTGAATCGCATTTTCGTCCAGTATCAGAGCGAGTTGACCGGGTGCATAAGATTCAGTGCCGCCACGGATAATGCTGTCATTGAGCAGGGACGTTAAACCCAGCTTCGAATCATCGACATCCACGGATCCCGCTTTGACGAGCAGGGCCAAATCCACCAGCGGCAATTCCCTGTCCGCAAGGTAAAATACTTTAGCCCCGGCAATCTCCATACTGTCCGCCAGGGGATATTTAATTTTTTCGGGTTGGCGATGAAAAGAGAGGGGATGCTTCCAGCCGACCGCTGTGGGATAAGCCGACACATTGTTGTCGTCATGACCAAGGTTCAATTCGGCAGCAGCACCGCCGGTGACCGAACGCACTTCGGTGTAGCTTTCAGGAGGCTGGTCCGGTTTGCCGCCGGGAATGACATAGACAGTGGATTTGTTGTCTGTTTTGAAAAACTTATTGGCTGCCGCCCGAATATCTTCGGGGGTCACGGCCTCGAGTTTCTCAAGATAATTCAACAGGTAGCGCCAGCCCGTTTGGACCTCAAGGGTGGCCAGGGTCCCGGCCAAACCTTCATTGCTGCGCATCCGGTCAATAAAATCACGCCGGTTAAGTTTTTTGATTCTTTGCAGCTCGCTGTCGGCAACCAGCTCGGTTTTCATTTTCGCGGTTTGCACCAGAAGCAATTCCTCCAGCTCCGCGCAGGCCTTAAGATACGCCTGGCGTTTTTCTTCATCGCCCGCCCCTTCCTTTTTAATAATTGGTGGTTCGTTGGGTGATCCTCCCAACATTATCATGCCGGCGTAGCGATTGTCAGGGTTATAAGACCAGGCTGACTGCGCCAGCCCCTTATAGGTGATTTCCTGGTTCAGGCGCGAACTGCGGCCGTGACTTAATATCATTGTCATGGCATCCAGGGCATAAAAATCTTTGGTATCCATACGGGCTCCATGGAAACCGATTCTGACAAGCGGTGTGCGGGCCCCTTTTAAATAGCGGATGCTTTTCCGTGGTCCCTGTTGCCCCGGTTCCCGGGTAACCGTTTCCGGAGCTCGTTTCCCGGCCGGATATCGGTCAAAATAAATTTTAGCCAGCCGCCGGGCCTTTTCAAGGGTTATATCACCGACCAACACACAAACCGCGTTGGTTGGGTTATAATAGGCTTTATGAAACGCAATCGCATCCTGCGTAGCGTATTTTTCCATATCCGATTTCCAGCCGATGATCGGATTACGGTAGGGGTGGGCTGAATACGCTGTCGTGCTAAGGTCCAGACTGGCGGCACCACCCGGATCATTAATATAGCGAAAGGCCCATTCGCGTTGAATGACCTCCTTTTCAATGTAAAATTCGCGCCAGGCGGGCTCAAAAATCTGTTCGCTGGCAATCGAGAACCACTGCTCCAGCATATCGGATGGTACGGAAGCCAGGTATTGGGTTTGATCCTTGGTGGTAAAGGCATTGACACCGACAGCCCCGTTCTTGCCCAGCTGAGCTGAAAATGCCTGGGGGATATAAATTTTCTGTACTTCCCGGCGCAACGCTTCCATTTCGGCAACTTTTTTATCAATCAACGTCGTATTCGGCTGCTTTTTGCTCTTTCTCCTCAAGCACAACCTGGTAGGCTGCTTCGATCCGGGTCTGCAGCGCCTGATCCCTCTTGTAGTCAAGGGAGCCAAAATTCTTGGTGCCTTTAAACAGCATATGCTCCAGCAAATGGGCAATGCCGGTTTTACCGGTTTCCTCAAGAGCCGACCCCGCGCGAATAGCCAGGCGGATTGCCACCTGAGGGGTTGCCGGACGCTCGACCACCAAAAACAACATACCGTTATCCAGCTGAAATGTTTGGACGTTGATGTTTATGTCATAAACCGTATCCGCTGCAGCATAAACCTCACCGGCAAAAATAAATAATATTAAGGTCAGGATAAGAATTTTAAACATTCGCATGGAATAAGCCTCCTCGGGTTAGTGCTTAAACTATATCCGAATTTCCTATTTTCAAGTACGGGTATCCGAATTGAGCAGAAACCAATAACGCCTGACTGAGCGTCCATCGCTCAATTAGGGCAATGTTCATTTTTTATAATACGTTTATTATGAAAAAATGGCACGAATAATTTGATTTTTTATCATTGGGGATATAATACTACTCCTGAATTGGTTGACAAATGCACCTGATAAAGCAAAGACGGGAAAAAAATGGTTAGCGCAATTGTAATGGCCGGTTACAACAATAAGCGGGAAGTAAAACGCTATAGCCGCATTGTGGCGGAACATTACGGAGAAAAATTTATTGAGACAGGTTACAAGCCATTGCGCGAATTTTCGTCTGTCGAAAACGGCCGGCAGGTCAGCAAACCCCTGCTTCAATATACCCTTGAGAAGCTTTTTGAAAACGATTTCATCGACGATATTGTCATCGTCGGACATCAAATGCTGCTCGATCAGAGACTGGGCAATTTTTTTCAACAATTTGACAAGCCATGCCGTCTGGTAAACCAGAGCTTGAAAATACCTGAAGATGTTGTTCGCCGGTTCAAAATCGTTCGCAGAAAAGTCAAATACAATTCCATCGCCGGAAATTTGATCAAAGGCTATGCGGCCAGTAGGGCCGGGCGGAATCAGCAGCATGCATTATTCGTGGCCTCGGATTCGCCCTTGACCACCAACGAATTTGTTAACCGTTTCCTGGAGGTAGCACAGCAGTCCAAGGATCAGGCGGCTATCCTTATCCCGGCCATCCTGATTGAAGAAGGCAGGGATATGCTTGGCAGACCGCCTTTGCGCCTTATCAATGACTCTCCATTCAGTCTCAGTGACCGAAAAGACGGCTACGGCCGGCAGGGTTTTCGACTTTCCCCATTAATTTATGCAAATCCCCACATGTTTGATATTAATACAGCCAACACAGCCTACAACCTCCGCAAATGTCTGAACCCGAAAGTGCAACTAAAACTATTCCAGATTACCCGGACCCTGGGATACCCGAACGTGTATTCAAAGTATTTTTTAAGAAAAGATTTGAGTATCAAAGAAACGGCCAATATCGTTGGTGCTTTTTTTAACGGCCGGCTTGAAATAATTCCCATGACCGGGATTAAGGCAACCTATGATTACGACGGAACCGATCAAGAGTACCGCATGATAACCAGGATGCTCAAAACAAATGAAGGCGACGAGTCTTAACAACCTGGTAATCGTAGATTTCAGATTTTAGCCACCCTGACGCGACGGCATCGACTTTATGTCATCCGCCCTGCAACATCGCTTTTTCCTATAACTAATTGGTATCATGATTTTTTAATCAATTTCTGCAACCTCCCGCCTTGCCTTTTCCGGCCTCCTTGCCGTAGATAACATTTTGGTCATCCTGGCGTCATTTTGGCGTTAACTTTTTGGTTTATAGTCTGTTCAAGAAAGCCAATTCTGGCCAATACCAAAACAGGGAGGAAAAAATGAAACAGACATTCAAATTCGCAAGATACATTGTCGTAATGGTGATGGTCGGACTGTTGCTGGGAACCGGTCTTCCGCCGGCGACAGCCGCCATAGAAGCGCCGGTTCGAATGGTGCCGCAAAATTTCAGCGCCCTGGCTGATATGGTTAGTCCGGCGGTGGTCCACATTCGGGTGGAAAAAACGGTTAAAGCCGGAGGCCCGAATCTTGGTCCTTCCGGTAAGAACCCCTTTGGCGGTGGCGAGCAGTCCCCGGATTTTTTTGGCCATCGTTTTGGACCGCAGCGCCGGCCGGATTTCAAACAACCGGGTCTGGGTTCCGGATTCATCATTGATCGAGACGGATATATTGTGACCAACAACCACGTGGTGGATGGTGCCGACACCATCAACGTTATCCTCAAGGATGAATCCGAATATCCGGCCAAGGTGATCGGAAAAGATCCGATGACCGATATCGCCCTGATCAAGATTGAAGCCAAAGGCAATCTGCCGACCGTTGCCCTTGGCAGCTCCGATAATTTGAAAGTTGGCGAATGGGTAACGGCCATCGGCAGCCCGTTTGGACTGCAGTATACCGTAACCGCCGGTATCGTCAGCGCCAAGGGCCGGGCCATCGGCTCCGGACCCTATGATGATTTCATTCAAACCGATGCATCCATCAACCCCGGAAACAGCGGCGGACCTCTGATCAATATGAAGGGTGAGGTCGTTGGGATAAACACCATGATTATCGCCGGCGGCCAGGGTATCGGGTTTGCCATTCCCATTGACATGGCCAAAGGCATTGTCGCCCAGTTGAAAGCCAGCGGTGAGGTCACCCGCGGCTGGCTGGGGGTAACCATCCAGGACCTTAAAGGAGAACTGGCCGAGTACTATGGTGTAAAAGGCAAATCAGGCGTGCTGGTGGCCGACGTTGTCCCCGGAGATCCTGCTGACAAGGCAGGCATACAGCCCAAGGACATCATTGTCAAAGTCAACGACCAAGCGATAAACACCAGCCGCGATCTGACAAGCCTGGCCGCCAATCTGGGTGTCGGCGATAAAGCCAGGGTGACCATTTTACGCAACGGTAAATCCAAGACCCTGGAAGTTCAAATCGGCAAACGGCCATTGACCATGGCTTCGGTTTCCGAGAAGCCTCAAAAAGAAAGAGAAGGCGAATACGGATTTAAGGTAACGGATTTAACGCCGGAAATGGCCCGCCGCTTTAACCTCGCGGAGACATCAGGCGTCATCGTCATTGGCGTGGCAGTCAACAGCAAAGCGGCGGCCGCCGGTATTCAGCAGGGTGATCTCATCATCGAAATCAATCACCAAAATGTTGCTTCAGTCAAAGATTTCAAAGACCTGATCGACCAATACAAGACGGCCGATGGAATGAATTTGCTCGTCAAGCGCATGAATGCCGGTTTACTGGTGATTAATTTGGTATAAGTTCATAAAGTTTTCGGTTCAGGGTTAAGCTCTTCGCGCTTTTTTCCTAAGCCATTGATTCTTGCCGTACAAATCACGCCATCCCGTGCTGTGCACGGGATGGGTGTTGACGCCATGGAAACAATACCATGGGAGAATCTACTTTGTAACTGTGAACCCCTGAACGGTTAAGCTAAAGCTTTACATTCGTAATTAATGGGTTATAATAGTAGGATAAAGATCGGTAATTCCGGGGAGCGATTGTGACGTTTCTATGAAGTTTCTTCTATACAATATACGGTATGCGGCAGGAATTGGCAGGCATTTCCACTTTCCGCTTCCGTATAGCGGATATTTCAAAAACACCAACGGGAACATGAAAAAGATCCTGGATTTCATTGGATCGGTCAATCCCGATGTTATTGGTTTGATCGAGGTGGACGGCGGGTCTTTTCGTTCCAAAAAAAATAACCAGGCGGAAGCCATTGCCTGGGAATTACAGCACGACCATGTCTATCGGTCGAAATACCCGACCACCTCTGTAGCTCAGAAGCTGCCCTTATTGAAAAAACAGGGCAATGCCATTTTGACCAATCAGGAAATTGTATCCCAGAAGTTTCATTATTTCCGGGAAGGCGTCAAGCGTCTGGTTATTGAAATGGAATTGGCCGATTTTTCAGTTTTCCTGGTGCATCTGTCAATTAAATTCCGCCATCGTCAATATCAGCTCCAGGACCTGCACAATATGGTGAAAGCTGTAAAAAAGCCCGTCATTGTTGCCGGCGATTTCAATGTGTTACGGGGTAACAGGGAACTTCAATTGTTTCTGGCCGCCAGCGGGTTAAAAAGCGCCAACAGCAACGGACAGCCATCCCATCCCAGCCGGGCCCCGCGCCGACAGCTCGATTACATCTTTCACGGTCCGGAAATTAATATTACCGATTTTGAAATGCCCCAGGTTAAATTTTCCGACCACACCCCCCTGGTTTGTGAATTCGACATCGCCGCATAATAAAGAATTATAACCAAAATAGTAGTACGTTCAATCCAAGGTACGTCATGGGTTTGGAGCGATTCGATGCATTTAGGATTCTGGATTTTGGATTTTGATAGGATCATTCAAAATTTAAATCGATCTGAATCAGGTTCCGTCCCCGCCAATACTAAAATCAAAAAGCTTTTAAATTAGCCTTCATACATCACGGCAATAATAGTCGCTTTGCCGCTCTTGGCCGCGATGTGATGGGGGGTTGTGGATAGATAATAGGCGGTGTCTCCCGGTTCCAGTTCGAAAGAATCCTCACCGATTTCCAGGACGACCGCACCGTCCAGAACAAAAATGAATTCCTCACCTTCGTGCACGGAAATTTCTTTGTCTGAGGTTTCCGCCAGCTGAACGAGCAAGGGTTCCATGTGCCGCCCTTTAACATCGGACCCCAGACTTTTGTATATGTAGACCTGCTTTTTACCTGTTTGCGAAGTTGAGCGGGATACGGTGCGACGTTCATCTTTGCGAGTTATCGAATAAAGCTGATTGCCAACGCCCGACACCAGCCGTCCGAAAGCACTGTCCAGAGCCTTGGATAATTTTATCACGGTTCCCAGCTGGGGCTGAGCCTCGTTTTTTTCTATGCTCGCTAAAAAGTCCACTTCAAAACCGGTAAGGCTGGAAAGCGCATCGAGCGACAGGCCCTTTTCTTGCCTTAATTTTCGGATGCGTTCACCGATATCTTCAGTCCCCTTTTCAGGGGCAGCCGGAATATCGCCCGTCAAACCGGCGAAAAAATCGATATTCATAAGTCCCTTGCGATCTTTAGCTTCCATTTTTTCTCCTCAAAATTATTTTCTCAAAAAGGTTGGCTTTTCTTTACCAGTAAACTGGTTCCAAAACCTTTAGATCTTGTTCGCTGGCAAGGCGCGAGGAGGAGAAATAGCGCAGCGTACTGATAGTACGTGAGCATGTTTCTCCGACGAGCAACGCCGCCAGGGGACAAGAGATGAAGGTTTGGGGACCAGTTTTAGAGGCATTTGGCACCTATGTGCCTCGCAATAACAATCCGCTGCACTTCGGATGTTCCCTCACCGATATCCAGCAGTTTCTGGTCCCGGTAAAAACGCTCCACGTCGTATTCCTTCATCAACCCATAACCACCGTGTAGTTGAACCGCATGATTGGCACAGCGGTACATCACTTCAGAGCAATACAGCTTGCCCATGGCGGCCTCCTTGGAAAAAGGCAAATCATTGTCCCGCAGCCAGCAGGCTTTATAGAGCAGCAACCGGGCACATTCGATTTCCATGGCCATATCGGCCAGTTTGAAGGCACTGGCCTGAAAAGTGGCAATGGGCCTTCCGAACTGTTCGCGCTCGTTAGTGTATTTAATGGCCATATCAAAGCACCCCTGGGCACCGCCCAGCCCCATGGCGCCAATCGACAACCGTCCGCCATCCAGCGTCTGCATCATCTGGTGAAATCCGTTGCCCCTGGGACCCAGCAGATTTTCCTTGGGCACCCGGCAGTCCTCAAAATAGAGCTCGGCTGTATTTGAACCACGCCACATCATTTTGTCATGCATCGCCTTGGCGGTAAAACCCGGGGTTCCAGCTTCGACGATAATACAGGAAAGTTCAGGCCGGCCATCATCCCGGGCGCCGGTTTTGGCCAGGACTGTGACACCGCTGGTGATATCGGTGGCGGCATTGGTGATAAATATCTTGCTGCCGTTGATGACCCACTCATCACCGTCCAAAACAGCTGTGGTAGCGCTGTTGGCGGCATCCGAGCCGGCATTGGGTTCGGTTAATCCAAAACCCCAGAGTGCCTCCCCGCTGCAAAGTTTCGGCAGATATTTTTTCTTTTGCGCTTCATTGCCGAAATAATAAAGCGGTCCGATGCCCAATGAATTTTCGGCGGCCACGGTGGCGGCATGAGAGCCATCGACCCGTGCAATTTCTTCGACAGCAATGATATAGGACAGGTAATCCATTGCTTGCCCGCCGTATTGTTCGGAAACAAAAATGCCGAATAGGCCAAGTTCCGCCATCTTTTGCATGGTTTCATAGGAAAACTCTTCTTTTTCATCGAGCTCTGCGGCAACCGGTTTGATTTCTTTTTCAGCAAAACCGCGCACCGAATCCCTTAAAATCTCATGATCCGTTGAAAGACTAAAATCCATACCAACTCCTTATGATTGAGGTTTGCTCATAATTACAAAATAATTTGACGAAATCTGTCACATGGCATAATAAGGGACATTTTATAGGTGGATAGCCGATGAAATGTCAATCGGAAATCAGAGGACATAGGCCAGGGGACAGACGACCGACGACCGAGATCAGATTTTTTAGTCGTCCGCGTGCATCGGAGTTTTTCGAGGACGAGGGAAGAGGATGAGTACGACGATGAAGGCGGGACCTGACGGATCGTTGCTCAAAGAGCGAGCGTCGGCCATCGGTCCGCTGTCATCTGTTATCCGTCATCTGTCCTCTGTGTTCTGTCATCTGACATCTGTCTTCTGTCATCTGTTTTCTGTCATCTGGAAAACCATGCCCGAATTACCGGAAGTTCAGACCATCGTAAATGATTTAAACGCCGCCGATTTGATCGGCATCCCCATAAGCAGTGCCAGGGTCTATTGGCCGCGCACCATAGCAGAGCCCGCTCCCGGGTCATTTTGCTGCAAGATAAAGGGTCGTAAATTTACAGCCATCAAGCGCCGGGGAAAGTATCTGGTGTTTCGACATTACCGATGGATATACCATGCTGTTACATTTGCGAATGTCCGGCCGCCTCCATCTGGTTTCGGCCGACACCCCGCGCATCAAACATGAGCATGTGATATTGAGCTTTGCTGACAACAGGCACCTGCGGTTTCATGACACGCGCAAATTCGGCCGCCTCAGTCTGCTCAAGGATCCGGCGCCTGATTTTGGACCGACTGGGCCCAGAGCCTCTGGCACCCGGATTTACGGTCAAGGTTCTGGGCAAGCTTTTAAACGGGCGACGACGATTATTAAAACCCCTGCTGCTGGATCAGACTTTTATCGCAGGACTCGGAAATATCTACGTGGATGAGGCACTCTGGGAAGCCAGGTTGCATCCCCTGCCGCCTGGCATCCACCCTGTCAAAACCGGAAATCAAGGCCCTGCGCCTGGCTATCCCCCGGGTCCTGAAAAGAGGTTTGAAAAATCTCGGCACGTCGCTGGGAACCGGCAAAACCAATTTTTACTCAGTCGCCAGCCGGCAGGGCCGCAACAAGGATGAATTAAACGTCTTTCGCCGCACCGACCTGCCCTGCCCGCGCTGCAAAGCAAATCATGGAGCGCATTATTGTGGGTCAGAGAAGTACGCATATATGTCCGAGGTGTCAAAAAATTTAGCAGGCTTTTTAAATCTCAGAATTGAACAGTCAATCTGCCAACAAGGTAATTTGGGTGGTGCAGGTGTCGGGTGTCAGGTTTCAGGCTTGAGCGGGAGCAGCTATAATGGTAAAGAAGATCAAGTATAGGTTAAAATACCACCTCATACGTTACTATCCAGATAAAGTACTGTATGACGACAGGTAACTGAATTTTGATGAAATCCTTGGTTTCAGTTTTCAATCGGGGCATTCGCCACAGCCGCCCCCGACACCTTAAACCTGACACCTGAAACCAAAAAGCGGAGCTTTTTTTATGCCCACCGGTGCCTGCGGTATCAACTGCGATGTCTGCAAGTTAAACTTGCTGGGAACCTGTTCGAGCTGCGGACCAGGAACGAGCCTGGAAGCTGAAAAAAAACTTGCCGCCCAGCAGCGATTGCTGGGAAGCACATGTTCCATTCTGGCCTGTGCCAAAATGAATCAGTTGGAATATTGCATGCGCGATTGCCATCAATATCCCTGTGACAATTTTCGTGCAGGCCCCTACCCTTTTAGCCAGGGATTTTTAAACATGCAACAACGACGTTTAAAAGACAAACCACCGGCTTTTGCCCCGGATGGATCACGGGTCACCGTGGATGCCGCCTACTGGGATGAATTGTCAAAAAAGGACATCGATGCCCTATGCAACATCACCCTATTTGAAAGCGACTCCTCCGGGTCCCTGAAATTTAATTTTTTAAATGAAGTTATAATGGTTGACGTGAAAAAGCGCTGTCTGAAGCGAAAGGCGCATGATGGCTGGGCAAAAACAGATGACCCGCTGCTTGAGCTGGTAGCCATTTTATATCTGATAAACGTTGACGGGCTGTATCCCATGGATCGGGATATCGTCGGGGTAAAAGATCTGAAAGAAGCCCATTTTTTCCAGGGACCCCATGCACTTAAAAAAGAAGCGCTCATCAGGCGCTATGGTAATGATTTCAGTGGCTTCAGCAAGGTGGCGGAATATCTGGCAGGTGAGCCGCGAGATATGGCAGACAGGGCCTATCGGTTGCTGCCGTTTCCCAGGGTCCCCCTGTACTACCTGCTCTGGCAGGGAGACGAAGAATTCAAACCGCAAATAACAATTCTTTTAGACCGGCCCATTGAAAATGTTCTGGCCGCCGATGCGATCTGGGCCCTGATTAACAGAGTATCTACGGCACTGCTTCAAGGATGTGTAACCTGACCCTTTCGGATCCGATAAATGAGAACCAAAAAAAGTTGAGGTAATTTCTTCCGGCCCATCCCTAAATCAAAAAGACCGCGCTCAAAGCTTTTGCTTGTCAAACACCCCCGGATTCACAATGTGGGCCGGCTTACCCCCCTGGTAATACTCAATCAGCTGATCTACAACCCCAACGCTCATGTTATTCATACCCTCAAAAGTAAAAGCAGCGGTATGCGGGGTTAACACCACGTTGTCAAGTTCCAGCAACGGTGAGTCCGTCGGAGGCTCATTTTCAAATACATCGATACCGGCTCCGGCAATAATTTTATCCTTTAACCCGCGATAGAGGTCCGTTTCATTGACAATGCCGCCCCTGGCCGCATTGATCAAAATGGCCGTTGGTTTCATGGCTTTGAGTGCCTGTTTATCTATCATGCCCTTATTTTCGGGTGTCAGGGGAGCGTGAATACTGATGACATCGGAAACCCTGAGCAGCTCGTCTATTTCCACCCTTTCAATACCCTGCTCGACGGCAAACTCCTCCGGCCAGTAGGGATCATGGGCCACAACCTTCATTTCAAAGCCTTTGGCCCGCAAGGCCACACAGCGGCCGATGGCACCCAGCCCGATTAGCCCGAGGGTTTTCTGCCAGACTTCAAGGCCCATTATTTTGGTGTGCTCCCAGCGTTGTTCCCGCAGGCTCTGATCGCAATAGATAATTTTCCGCGCCACATTCAACATCAGGGCAAAAGTGTGGTCGGCTACGGCCTGGTTGTTGGCGCCGGGCGTGTGAAAAACGATGGCATCATGACGGGTGGCGGCATCGATATCAACAGTATCCAGCCCGGCACCCATTTTGGCGATGGCTTTTACCCCCGGGGCCATGTCCAGCACCTCATCGTTTACCACCAGGTCATTGCCGCAGAGGATGGCGTCCGCCTGTTTCAGGGCCTCCACGAATTTGGGATCATCTACACCGGAACCGCGCATATCAATAAGGTTCATCCCTGAATCCTTAAGTCGTTCCATCGGGGTGTTGTCAAAGGCACAAAAGGGTCTGGATTCAATTAAAACGGTAAAGTTTTCCATCGCAAATGCACTCTCCTTTCAAATTAGAACTCGCAGATTCCGATATAATTTTCAGGTGTTATTTTCAGCAATTCATCTTTTACGTCCCGGGATACACCCAGGGATTCGATAAATTCAGCAATTGTTTTCTGGTTGATGCCCTCGTGGGTACGGGTCAGGGTTTTCAAGGCTTCGTATGGTTCCGGATAGTTTTCGCGGCGCAATATGGTCTGGATGGCCTCGGCCACAACGGCCCAGTTCTTATGCAGGTCGGCCCGGATGACATCCGCATTCAAAATCAGTTTATTCAGCCCCCGTATCAACGACTTCAACCCGATGACGGTATGGGCGATGGGCACCCCGATGTTGCGCGTTACCGTAGAATCGGTAAGGTCGCGCTGCAGTCTCGATATCGGCAATTTGGCTGCCAGATGTTCCAGGATGGCATTGGCAACACCCAGATTACCTTCGGAATTTTCAAAATCAATCGGGTTGACTTTGTGCGGCATGGTCGAGGAGCCCACCTCGCCTTTTTTGATTTTCTGCTTGAAGTAATCCATCGCAATATAAGTCCATATATCTCGATCCAGATCGATCAGGATGGTGTTGATCCGTTTCAGATTATCGCAAAAAGCCGCCAGATTGTCATAATGGTCAATCTGGGTTGTCACTTTGGAGCGTGAAAGGCCGAGCACATTGTTAACCAGGCGGTCGGCAAAGGCCGGCCAGTCAACATCGGGGTAGGCCACGTGGTGGGCATTTAAATTGCCGGTGGCCCCCCC
This sequence comes from uncultured delta proteobacterium, assembly GCA_963821065.1. GTDB lineage: Bacteria > Desulfobacterota > Desulfobacteria > Desulfobacterales > JAFDCJ01 > JAFDCJ01. The sequence goes on from CAWGCM010000001.1 coordinate 48,067, forward strand.
GAATTTGGCCGAGAAAGGAACCGTCTTCAGCATGGCAGTTTGAACCATCAGCCGTTCGACGAAAACATAGATTTCCTTGCCCAAACTCGTTGGCGATGCCGGTTGGCCATGGGTGCGAGCCAACAAGGCAACCTCTTTCCACTGGCGGGCTTTGGCTTGAAGCAACTCGATGACTTCATTGACAAGGGGGGTGAACACTTCCGCCCAGGCCTGTTTCAAGGAATAGGGCAAGGCGGTGTTGTTAATGTCCTGGGACGTCAATCCGAAATGAATGAATTCTTTAAAGGCCTGCAGACCCAGTTCATCGAATTTTTCCTTTAAATAATACTCCACGGCTTTGACATCATGGTTGGTAGTTTTTTCAATCTCCTTGACCCGGCGACCATCCGGCAATGAAAATTTTTTATAGATGGATCTCAGGGATTTAAAGAGTCTGGGATCAAAGCCTTCCAACTGCGGCAACGGCAGTTCACACAGGGCGATAAAATATTCTACTTCAACGAATATCCGGTATTTTATCAACGCACCTTCCGAAAAATAATCCGCCAACTTTTGGGTTGCCCGGCGATAACGGCCGTCAACCGGAGAAATCGCTTCAAGAGATGAAAATTTCATAGTGCTTCCTATAGTGAAAGGTTCAAAGGTTCACAGTTATGCGTTCAGGGTTATTTTTCTGTTCGAGTCGAAGGTGGCAAGAAATAGATGGCTCAAGGCACAAAGCGCTGCATAAGAGTTGGAGAAGATGCTAATCGAATTTCACCCTGAACCTTACAATCCATTCTGGCGAGTATAGGCAAATGCAGCATGGGTGTCAAGGAAGGGTCAACCAGCTAACATCTTTATGTTTTGACAGGCCATACCGGATTGTCATATTTATCTGAAAAAAGGAATCAATATGAAAAAAGCGCTGGTGGTTATTTTGATAATAGTTTTAGGTTTCAGTGGATTTCTGTACTATGACTGGCATACCAAAACCAAAAAGCAGACGGCCGAGCCAAGCATCCCGCAGTATTCATGGACGGATGCCCAGGGCGTTCGGCACTTCACCGATTCACCGCCGCCCAAAGGTGCAACTAACATCAAGGAAACCAGAGGATACCGCTATATCGATCCTCCCCTGGTGGTGACTATCAGAAACAAAGCAGTCGATTATTATGGGAAAATAAAAGAAAAATTGTTTAAGCCCAAAAAAAAGAAAAAGAAAAGAAGAAAGGAATAGCAGTTACCGCAGGTTACCGTAACAAGTGCGTTGTTACTCGGGTGAAACCACATCGGTGTCTTCAATCTTTTTCTGCTGCTCAGGGGTTGCGGTGATTATCTCAGGCTCTGGAATCTCTCAAAATAGCATTCATTAATTTGAATATATCGGTAATACTTGGTATATTTATTGAACAGCGCGTGACTGCTCTTGCGATGGAGTTGATCCTTGCGCGTAAATTCGATCCCGTTTCGCTGAAATATGATTTTAAATTTTTCTTCATTAAACAAGGTAGCTTATATGACCCTGTGCCGGATTATTGACCTGTCCCCCTTATCCAGTAGGCTTTATCTTACACTTCTATTGATGTTGATCTTATCTTTGCAAGGTTGTGCTGATATGCGAGTATCTCTGGACAAATATCTACCGCTTCAAAGCCACCTGGAGGAAAAGATTGAACGAAATGACTTTATGGTTGCAAAAGAAGATGATGTCATTGGCCGGTTGGCGGCCATCAGACTTGAAAGGGGGGATACACTGCCGGATATTGCGAGACACTTCAGCTTGGGAATCAATACAGTCAGTGCAGCTAATCCGGGGACAGATATATGGGTTCCTGAGGCTGGAGGGCGTATCCTGTTGCCTCTGAGCTTTATCCTGCCAGATACCCATAGAAAAGGTATCGTGATCAATTTGGCCGCTATGAGGCTCTTTTATTTTAAAGGAAATGGTAAACTATTGGCCGTGTCGACCTTCCCGGTAGGTGTCGGTACCACACAGCGGCCCACTCCCATGGGCCAAATGTATGTAAGGCGCAAGAAGTTCCGGCCGACCTGGTATGTGCCCGCCTCGATTGCTGAAGACCATAGGAAAAAGGGGGATCCGCTGCCGGCTAAAGTGCCACCGGGGCCTCTAAATCCATTGGGAGAACACGCTCTCTATTTAAGCAAGTCAGGTTATCTGGTCCATGGTACGAATAAGCCGGCCAGTGTCGGCCTCAGGGCAACCAATGGCTGCATAAGACTCTATCCGGAAGACATAAAGAGGCTTTTCGAAAACACCCCGCTGAAAACACCTGTAAAAATCGTTAACCAGCCATATCTCGTTGGCCAGCGTGATGGAATAATTTACATAGAAGCTCATACGCCCTTTGAAGAATCAGGCACCACTGAGTTGAAGAAGGCATATGTAAAATTGAAAAATATTGAAAAGAAGTCAGGACAAGCCCTTGACTGGAAAAAGGTTAAGAAAGCAGTTTTCGAGGCCCGCGGGATCCCTGTTCCCATATTCGAGATTCGCCATGGAAGTGAAAAGGATGCTGCCGAAACCATAAAACTCAGGCACCCGGACAAGTTGTATGGCAAACCGGAAGTACCGGAACTCAAAACGGACGCGTGGTATGTTCTGGCTGCTATTTTGCGTGACAAGGCTGACGCGCTGAGGCTTGCCGCAATCATTAACCATCAGGGTCCACAAATTCCCGCAAGGGTGGTGTCAAAGGGTGATCGCCACCGTGTTCTCGCCGGCCCTTTCTATAATGTGAGTGAGGCCAAAAACGCGGCAAAACGTTTGAAAATCGATTTGGAAATAGACGGTATACTGGTTGAACCATAAAGGAGCGATAGACAATTGCGCCTTTTCTTGCACGTTCAAGCCGCAAACTTGTTAAATAATTGCCCTCCAACGCAGCAGGAGGCGACCCTGCATTGAGAAATCAGGAAATAGTTGTACTTTAACGCCAAAGGCGATACATTTTTTATGTAAGAGGTTAATAACCAAGGTGGATATTTGTTGTGAAATAACGCGGAAATTTACAGTCTCTATTATGGTAAGATAAACTCAAGAGAAAGGAGGTGACGACATTATGAAGAAGAGTCTTTTGGTGATCTCAATGATGCTTGCTCTCGCTATTGCTGTCGGGGGTTGCGCAACAAAAGGTGACCTCGAGGAGGCGCAGGCCAGGGAAAAGGCGATTGCCGCGAAAGCTGATCAGGCGGCTCAGGATGCACAGGCTGCCAAGGCCACAGCCGATGAGGCCGTGTTAAAGGCGAATGAAGCAATGGCCCGTGCTGAGGAAGCTGAAGAGAGGGCAAGGGAAAGAGAGAGAATCGCAGATGAAAAAGCGAGAATCGCAGATGAAAAGGCGAGAATCGCAGATGAAAAAGCAAAAAATGCTGACACTATTTTCCAGAAATCAATGAAGAAGTAATTCGAAAGGAAGTGGCAAGGTTTTGAGACCTGCCACTTCCTTCTACTTTCAACCTTTAGCAAGGTGCGTATCGCGGATATAACTGGACGAGGACTGATTTTGCGATCATCAAGCACATTATTAACCAACACAAAAACGTATACGGGTAAAAGGCAGAGAGGGAGAGGCGGGTATCTTGGCCTTTTCTTCATCTGTATCATAATAACCCCAATTCTTATATGCGGATGCAGTTCCACTGATGAGGGACTTCAGGCCAGATCAACCTCCGAGGAGGCAAATAATTTTTTCAACCAGGAAAAATACGAGGCTTCTCTGAGCATATACGAGCAAATTATTGATAAACATCCCGCGGTAGTGGACAGAGTTCTTTTCGAGATGGGTATTATTTATGCCTATCCCAGGAACGAACAAAAAGACTATCAGAAATCTCTGGAATATTTTCAGAAAATCGTAAGGGATTACCCGGATAGTGAATACAGGCGGGACAGCCAGATGATGATATTTCAAATCCATAATGTCATCATCAAGGATAAAATAATTGCTACCCAGCAAACACAGATTGAGACTTCCCGGATAGAGGTTAAAGGCAAAGAGAATGAGATAATCACACTGCAAGAAAAGATTGAAGCGCTCGAAGAACAGATTGAAACGCTCGAACAAAGGATTTTTGCGCTCCGGACGGAACCGGCAGATAAAGTTCTGATAGAAAAGAAAGAGCGGCGATTGACGTTGCACTCACAGGGCGAGGTGATCAAAACCTACAAAATAGCCCTGGGGGGGAATCCGGTTGGTCCGAAAGAAAGGCAGGGCGATAACAAAACCCCGGAGGGAGCCTACATCATCGATTCAAGAAACAGGGACAGTGGTTATCACCTGTCTCTTCATATTTCCTATCCAAACGAGAAAGACAAAATGCGAGCAAAAGAACTTGGTGTTTCTCCGGGCGGAGATATAATGATCCATGGCATCAAAAATGGTCTCTCGTGGGTTGGTGCCTCTCATGCAGAGGCTGACTGGACCAAAGGGTGTATCGCCGTTACAGACCAAGAAATGGAGGAAATCTACAAGTTAGTGCCAAATGGTACGATTGTTGAGATAAGGCCATAGAAAAACTGCACAACTATTTCTGCACGTCTTCATTAAATTCTTTCCTCGAAGGCAGATTATAATGATTTTCACGAAAGTTAATTTAAAAAAAATTATATGGGCCCATTAGACGGCAAAATTGCCAACCACTCGGCGAACTCCGATAAAAAGCATATCAGCACGCACCGCGCTTTTGTATACGGCGCCTTTGCCCCCGGAACGGGTGAGATCTATGCCGGTTCCCGCATGCAGGGGATTTTGACGGCATCACTATTTTTAATCTGCAGCGGATGGTTTACGCTGACACTGTTCAGCATCCTGTCTGCGGTGGTGGGCCGGGTGTTTGACAGCCTCAACGGCATGGAATCCCTGGTACTGCCAGATCTACCGTTTGTTACCCTTGGTGTTTCATTTTTAGGGATTTATTATCTCTGGTTATGGGCCATGATTGCCGCCGTCGATACGGCCGTGTCCCATCGTCAAAGATATGCCGGGCAACCCCAGGCAAGTGTCGCGTGGGCGATTACCATGTCGTGGTTTTGTCCGGGATCCGGCCAGGTTTACACCGCAGACCGCCGCTTTGGATATATCCTTTTTGTCGCCTATCTTCTGGGGATCCTGCTCACTATTCCGGCCTACCGCCGATTGTTCCTGGACCTTTCCGAAATGACCAACAGCGGACAGCTGTCACCCAACAATCCCTATGCCGTCATTGATATGGTTCACGGGTTGATGGCCCGGGCAAATTATAGTTTCGGCAAACTGTTTCAGATCTCTGTCAGATATTTTGCCCTGGCTGCCACCATAGCCGCTCTCAGACAGGGGCCCTTAAAAACAGACAAGAGATGGACCACGCCGTCGGCTATTTATGGCGCAGCGCTTGTAGGCCTCGGCTGGCTGTGTCCAGGATCCGGACAGCTTCTCCAACGGCAGGATAAAATGGGCTGGTATTTGCTGGCAGGCTATCTGAGCAGCAGACTTCTGATCGGGTTTCTGCTGGGAAATGACCTTATAACGGTTCAAACAGCCGACAGTCTCGCCTGGGTCCCGCTGTTCGTCCAAGGGGGAGCTATGGTTGAGGCCCCCATCCGGATGATGAAAAGGGCCATAAATTAATAGCTGATCATCAATTCAAACGGTACTTCAGGCGTGTATAGCGCTGCCGGGTTTTGTTGTTGTTGATCCCGATGGCCATGGCTTTGCGACTTCCCACGATGACCACCAGTTTTTTTCCGCGGGTGACGGCGGTGTAAATCAGGTTGCGCTGCAGCAGGATATAGTGCTGGGTGACGATGGGGATAATCACCGCCGGATATTCAGAGCCCTGGGATTTATGGACGGAGATCGCATAGGCCGGCACGATTTCATCCAGGTCACCAAAATCATAAACAATATCGCGGCCGTCCATGGTGACGGTAACCTCCCTGCTCTCCCAGGCAATGGCCGCAATCCGCCCGATATCACCATTGAAGACCTCCTTGTCATAGTTATTTCTGATCTGCATGACTTTGTCATTGACCCGATAGGATCGTTCCCCGCGGGTGACGCCGCCTTCCCCGGGGTTGAAAGCGGCCTGTAACTGACGGTTCAGGTTGCCGGCACCGACGGATCCCCGGTGCATGGGCGTTAAAACCTGGATATCATCCACCGGATCAAACCCGAACCGCTCGGGAATACGCTTTCTGGCCAACTTCAGAATAATATCCAGCACCCTGTCGGGGTCTTCTTGCTCGATAAAATAAAAATCGTTGCTGGGATCGGTTGCCTGGCTCGGATTAATGGATGGGATACTGCCTTGATTTATCCGGTGGGCATTGACGACGATTTGACTGGATTGTGCTTGCCGGAAAATTTTATCCAGGGTCACCACCGGAACCGCAGAAGATGCGATGATATCGGCCAGAACATTTCCGGCACCCACCGACGGCAGCTGATTGACATCTCCGACCAGAATAAACGTGGCAAATGGCGGAACCGCTTTTAAAAGATGATACATCAGGACCGTATCAATCATCGAGGCTTCATCAATCACCAGCACATCGCAGTCAAGGGGTTTGTCCGCGTTGCGCTGAAAACCGCCTTTTTGCAAACTGTATTCGAGCAGCCGATGAATGGTTTTGGCTTCAAAGCCGGTCGTTTCACTCATTCGTTTGGCCGCCCGGCCGGTGGGCGCCGCCAGCATAATGGCGGCCCCGAGCCTGGCAAATATTTTTAATACCGCATTGATAAGGGTGGTTTTACCGGTACCGGGACCGCCGGTGATCACCATAACCTTATTTCCGACGGCCCAGACGACAGCCCTTATCTGATTATCGGCCAGCGTAATGGACAGTTGGCGCTGTACCCATTCGATGGCTTTGTCCGCATCAATATCGCGGATGGACTTGGTCCCGCTGGCCAGTGCTTTTAGTCGACGGGCAATGCCGGCTTCACATAAATGAAAGTGGGTCAAATAAACCGCTTTATGATTTTCTTTGGAGGCATCAAAGGTTTCATTGATATCCTCGATGACAATTTTTTGACCCACGGCAAGTTTTCGCAGGGCCTGAATGACCGGATCCCGGTCGACACCAAGGATTTCACGGCTCTTGGAAATCAGCGGTTTGTAAGGGAAATAAACATGTCCCTCGTCAGACAATTGATTGAGGACATACAGAATACCGGCTTCAACCCGCAGCCTGGAATTTTTGTCAAAGCCCAGCTTGCCTGCAATCCGGTCGGCGGTTTGGAACCCGATACCAAAAATGTCAGTGGCCAATCGATAGGGGTTTTGCTTCACAACGGCGATGGATTGATTGCCGTACTGTTTGAAAATCTTGGCGGCATAACCTGAACCGACATCATTACTTTGAAGAAACAGCATCACATCCCGGATTTCACTCTGAGCCGCCCAGGCTTCAGTGATCATGGCGATACGCTTTTGGCCGATACCTTCCACCTCAGCCAGACGCTGGATATTGTTATCAATGATATCCAGGGTCTTTTGCCCGAATCTATCAACGATGCGGTCTGCCATCACCGGACCGAGGCCTTTTATCATGCCTGAGCCCAGGTATTTGCGAATACCGGAGACGGTCGCCGGTACCCGGGTCTTATAGTCGCGTACCTTGAATTGCCGACCAAACCTGGGATGGTTGGTCCACTCACCGCGCATGTCAAAAATCTCACCCGGTTTGGGCGCCATCAGGGTCCCGACCACCGTCACCGGGTCGTGACGACCGGGCACTTTCATCCTGGCGATGGTAAAGCCGTTTTCTTCGCTGGTGAAGGTAATTTTTTCAATCTGCCCGGAGAGAGTTGTCGCCATTGGTCATGTCAGAAGTCAGAAGTCAGATGACAGAAGACAGATTGACGATTCGGGGTGTTTTCCGCTGTCCTCTGTTTTCTGCACTCTGTCCTCTGTCATCTGTCCTCTTTTGTTTTCTGCTCTACCGCGCCTCTTCCCGATGCAACTTTATCCAGTCAGGTTGCCGGACATCTTTATCCTCGACCGAAGCCGGCACATAACATTTAATGTCAATCACCGGTGAGCCGTCATAGGCATCAATTTCTTCTATCTCAATGATGGGGTCGGCAATCGCAACGATCTTACAGAGCGTTTGGGCAATCGGATTAGGCCGCCGCGGTGAATGGGTTGCGAAGACACCGGTCAACGGATTACGGGGATCTTTGCGGGGGTGAACCTGGAGGGTTTTACGCTTTTTGGGCGTATCGTTTTGATGGAACCAATAAAAGACGAAAATATGGGAAAACCCCTCCAGCCCCAGTAGTCCATCAGTATAGTCATAAAAATTTCAATTCGTACACCATCATCCGTTTTCCTGACAACCCCAATGGGATCAATTGAATAAGATTGCGGCATCGCTTCGCTCATCCTTTCGAAATGAAAAAAGGCTTTTTATATGTGGAAGATAATTTAGTTCAAGATTCGTATGTCAAATAGTCCAGTTTTAGTCTTTTTGGAGCTCTGGCAGACCCTCATAAAAATCCAGTGCCTCCGGATTGCCCAGGGCATCCTTGTTGAGCACGGGCTGGCCTTCAATGATCTTTTTTACTGCCAGTTCCACCTTTTTCATATTGAGGGTGTAGGGTACCGCCGGAGTCGCCAGAATTTTGGCCGGAACATGCCGGGGCGAGGCGTTGGTGCGAATCGTCTGCCTGATCTTGCCTTTTAATTCCTCGGTTAACTGAAAACCTGCGGTCAGCTTGACGAATAAAATGACGCGGATATCATTTTTCCAGTTTTGACCGATCACCACGCTGTCTTCGATCTCCTCCATCTGCTCCACCTGACGATAAATCTCGGCCGTCCCGATACGCACGCCGCCCGGATTCAGAGTGGCATCGGAGCGTCCTAACATGACCACACCGCCGCGATCGGTCACCGTCACAAAATCTCCGTGCCGCCAAATGTTTTCAAAGACGTCGAAATAGGCGCTGTGGTATTTGCTGCCATCCGGATCGTCCCAGAAATATATCGGCATGGACGGAAACGGTTTGCAGCAGACCAGCTCACCCTCTACATTGATCAGTGCCTTGCCGCTCTCGTCAAACGCCCTGACATCCATTGCCAGGCCCCGGCACTGGAGTTCACCGGCATACACCGGGCCCATGGGATTTCCAAGGGCAAAACATCCGTTGAGGTCCGTGCCACCGGCAATTGAAGCCAGCTGTAGATCTTTTTTTACCTCATTGTAGATGAACTCAAAACCTTCGATGGATAATGGAGAACCGGTGGATAAAACGGCTCTGAGAGCGGATAAATCATAATTTTGGGCTGGTTTGACACCGGCGTTGATCAGGGCGGCAATATAGCCGGCGCTGGTACCGAAAACAGTAATTTTTTCCTCCTGGGCCATCTCCCACAGGGCAGCGGAATGGGGATGAAACGGATTGCCGTCAAATAGCACCAGGGTGGCACCCACGGCCAGTGAACTCGTCAGCCAGTTCCACATCATCCAGCCACAGGTGGTGAAGTAAAATATCGTATCTTTCCGCTTTAGGTCGGTGTGCAGGATCAGCTCCTTTAAGTGGTGAATCAGAATACCGCCGGCGCTTTGCACCATGCATTTCGGTAATCCCGTGGTGCCGGATGAATACATAATGTAAAGGGGATGATCAAAGGGCAGTTGCTCAAATTCGATATCGAGATTGGATTCTGGTGACTTAAACTCATTGTAATGAACGGCATTGGGGATACGGCTGATATCGGCGTTTTGCTCGGTATAGGGAACCACTACCACTTTTTCGATGGACGGCAGTTCCTTTAAAATATTGGCGATCCGCTCTAAAGAATCTAAATTTTTACCTTTGAACGAATAACCATTGGCGGTGAATAAAACCTTGGGTTTGATCTGCCCGAAGCGGTCCAGCACCCCCTTAATACCAAAATCAGGGGAACAGGAAGACCAGGTCGCCCCGATACTGGTGGCCGCCAGCATGGCGATAATGGAAGCCGGCATATTCGGCATAAAGCCCACCACCCGGTCACCGGTTTGAACACCTGCCTCTTTTAAGGACTTGGCCAGACGGGCGACTTCATCGTAAAGTTCGGCATAGGTTATTTTAAGCGATGGCTGCTCTTCCCCCTTGAAGATTAAGGCCACCTGTTCGTCCCTGTAGCGAAGAAGGTTTTCCGCAAAATTGAGTCTAGCACCCGTAAACCAGCAAGCACCCGGCATTTTGGATACATCGTCAATGACCTGATCATAGGGTTTGGAAGCAACAATATCCGCAAAATCCCACATGGTTTCCCAAAAATCCGCAATATTTTTGATCGACCAGTCATAAAGGGACGCATAGTCGTTACAATTTTGGTTGAATTTTTGATTTACAATGTTCATGAACCGGTACATGTTGGACTGTTTAATCTGATCTTCGGAAGGCTTCCACAATAGATTCGACATGATCAATCCCCCTTAATGTTCAATATCTGAATCGTGATACATGGTTGTTTTCAAAGCCAATGACAATTTAATTGCTATTTACCTTCATGTGTCCCTAATAGTCAAGAATTGGTCAATAAAAATTTCTGGCTTTTTGACCAAATTTTAATGCTTGCAGGCTTTATTGATTTTGGTTATCACTAAGTCCATCGATTTGTAAATACGATAACGTATTTACTCACTCAGGACTTAGTGCTGAGTAAGCAATTACGTTGGATTGTTAATATTTATATGTCACTGTAATTGCGAATCGAAGCACTAAGCCGACAAAATCGACCATTGAGGAGATGCGTTATGAGAGTTGTTGATTTGAGATCCGATACCCTGACCCGCCCAACCCCGGCCATGTCCCGGGCGATGGCTGAGGCGGATGTCGGTGACGATGTCTTCGGAGAAGATCCCACCGTAAACAGACTGGAGCAATTGGCTGCCGATCGTATGGGCAAAGAGGCAGCACTTTTCGTGGCCAGCGGGACCATGGGCAACCTGGTCAGCTTGCTGGCCCATTGCGGCCGGGGGGAAGAAATCATCCTGGGAAGCTTTGCCCACACCTTCTACTTTGAGCAGGGTGGGTCGGCTGCCGTGGGCGGCATCCATCCCCGCACCCTGCCCAACCAGCCCGATGGGACACTGGTTTTGTCTGATATTGAAGGTGCCATCCGCGCGGACAATGTCCATTTTCCCCGCACCCGGCTGATTGTACTTGAAAATACCCACAACCTGTGCGGCGGCCATCCCCTGGATATTGACTATATGAAGGCGGTGGGAGAAGTTGCCCGGCGTCACGGTTTAAAAATCCATGTGGACGGAGCACGCTTTTTTAATGCAGCTGCCGCCCTGGATGTACCGGCCGCAGAATTAGCTGCCGACGCTGATTCGGTATCCTTTTGTTTAAGCAAGGGGCTGGCGGCGCCTGTCGGTTCGGTAGTATGCGGCAGCCAGGAATTTATCTCCGAGACCCGGCGTGCCAGAAAAATTCTGGGCGGTGGCATGCGCCAGGCCGGTGTACTGGCGGCAGCCGGAATTGTGGCCCTCAATGAAATGGTCGATCGCCTGGCGGATGATCATGCCAACGCCCGCAAACTGGCTGAAGGTCTGGCAGATATGCCCGGTATGTCAATCGACCCAGCCCAGATTCATACCAATATCGTCTATTTCGAGGTCGACCGCAAAGACATGACGCTGGAAGAACTGGTAAAACGCCTGAATGACAACGGCGCCCGGATGCTGCCGGTGGGTCCCGGACGCATCCGGGCCGTCACCCATTACCATATTTCATCAGATGATATTGACTATGTGCTCGAGGTGTTCGCCAAGGTCTTGAAATAGACAAGATGTCAGGCTTCAGATGACAGAGTGTCAGAAAACATGAAATCGATATTTCGACCCATCGGCACGCTCAAAGTACGGGGCCGACAACCATATCCGATGATTCTGATTTGTCATCTGTCGCCTGTTCTCTGTCTTCGGGACGATGAAACCTGAAACCTTATGGTTGGTTGCTCTCAATTTGAGATAGATTTTTTATCCCATTAGTGCTTAAAGCTTCTCTGGCCGGTATACACCATGGTCACATCAGCCTCGTTGCAGGCTTCGATGGACTGATAGTCGTTCCCGGAGCCGCCGGGCTGAATTACCGCGGTAATTCCCTCCCGGATACCGACATCCACGCCATCACGAAATGGGAAAAAGGCATCACTGACCATGGCGGCCCCGATCAGCCCGCCCTTTTCCCTGGCCACACGCTCATCGAATTCCGCTTTTTTATCGATGTCTGTTAATTCATTATAGGGGATGCCCAGACTCTCAAAGCAATAACGATCGGCGAGCTTACGGTAGGCCTTGTCCCTTGCGATCTCGGCCACACCGACCCTGTCCTGCTCACCGGTACCGATACCGACGGTGACCAACTCTTTGACATAGATGACCGAGTTGGAAGTAATTCCGGATTCCACCAGCCAGCCAAAGAGCATATCCGCATATTCCTGATCGGTGGGTGCCCGTTTAATTTTGTAGAGCTGGCCCTTGTATTCGGTTTCGGCCAGTTGCAGATCATCCCGGCTGCGGCTGGTTGGCACAAAAGACCATTGGGTGATAATGCCGCCGTCGATCAAGCTTTTGAATTCGACACATCGTTGCCCCACAAATGTTTGTAGCCGGTCCATGTTGCCGATTTTAACCACCCTGAGATTTTTCTTGGTGGCAAAGACATCCATAACACCTGGTTCGAAATCAGGTGCCACAACCACTTCGGCATACTGTTGGACAATGGCCTCGGCCGTGGCCCTGTCCACTGAACGATTCAGCGCAATACAACCACCGAATGCGGCAACCCTGTCCGCCATGTTGGCTTTCAAATAGGCCTCCACCAGCGAATCGGCCAGGGCCACTCCGCAGGGATTATTATGTTTAACTATAACCGCCCCCGGTTTGTCTACAAAGTAGCGCAGGATGTTAAGGGAATTATCGGCATCGGTCAGATTGGTTTTGCCGGGGTGTTTGCCGGATTGCAGCAGTTCAATATCGGAAGCCAGATACTGGCCCGCTTGAATGGTCTGGATTTCACCCAGAACGAGATTGCCATTGACCATCCGGTAGAGTGCGGCTTCCTGTCCGGGGTTTTCACCGTATCGCAGCCCTTTCTGGACGTTGTCAATGGTCCAGGTAACCTTCTCATAAAAAAGGGTCTGACGGTTGTTTTCATCAATGAAACTGATTTCCATTTTCGGTGGAAATCGATCGTCCATGATGGTACGGTACATTTTTTTTAGATCTTCGGCCATGACGGGTCTCCTTTCCTTAATTCAGGTTCAAGGGTTCAAAGGTTCAGAGGCTCTGGGTTTTAGTTCAAAAACGAATATCGAATAACGAATTTTGAATGTAGAATGTCGAAGGAATTTATTCTGCCTATTCATTAAAAATAAAGATTGAGCGGGGCGAAACCACCCTTCGATATTCTACGGTTCTGCGGTTCGCTTTTAAACATCCCAACCTTGAACCCTGAACCGTGAACCTTTAACCTACTTATTGTAACAACTTTCAACATTCGGCAACGCATTGGCGCTTAGATAGTCGGCAATCGTTCGATCATAAGCAGCGGTATGATCAAAGGCTTTTTGGGCCAGACGGTAGCGCAGCCCGAGGGTCAGGGCGCCGTCATTCAATTCCATCTCGGATAGGATCATCCCGTAGTCTGAAGGATCCACCACCGAGGCCACCCGGATGAAATTTTTGGCCGAAGCCCGGATCATGCAGGGCCCCCCGATATCGATGTTCCCCCTGGCCTGCTCAACGGTCACGCCCGCTTTTGAAATGGTTTCTTTGAATGGGTATAAATTGACCACGACCATATCAATGGGAACACTTCCGGTTCGCTTTAAATCATCCTGGTGGGAATCATTATAGGTTTCGGTCAAAAGACCGAGGTAAATTTTAAAATCCAGGGTTTTTACCAGACCGCCCTGGGTTTCAGGTTGCCCCGTGTAATCAGAGACCTGGGTCAATCGGTCACCGGACGAATCTCCCAAAATCTCCTGAATCCGGCCATAGGTACCGCCGGTTGAAAAAAATTTCACATCCGGATTAATGGCCACCAGCTGCGGAATAAAGGTATCCAGTCCACCTTTATCGGACACGCTTACCAGCACATGGCGAACGCTAACCAGACTGTCGATCCTGTCTACGATATTCATAGCCATAATGTTCACCTTTTTCCTTCGTTCTCTTCAATAAATCGTTTAAAGAATTCCTCCATAAACGCGTGACGCTCTTCGGCCAGTTTCAGACCTTCTTTGGTTTGCATACGATCTTTGATTTTACAAAGCTTTACTTTATATTCTCTGTAACCGGTGTCGTCAATTGAGTAGGGCCTGGCATCCTCTATTCTGGTCTCGCCGTTATGAAGCCGGGCACCCAATTCCCCGGCAAAAAGAAAAGCGCGGGCCACTCCCACCGCCCCGATGGCGTCAAGTTTATCGGCATCGAATAGAACTTTGGCTTCGGGCGTCCGGGGTTGCCGGTCACCACGAAACCGGTGAGATCGAATGCAATGCAAAATATTTTTCTTCTGGTCTTCGGAAAGGGCCAGCTTATCAACGATGGGCGCTGCCATGCGGGCGCCTTTTTCAGCATGGCAAACAGCACCGTTGGAATCATCCTGGCAGCTGCGGCCGATATCATGCAGATAGGCGGCAACCAGCAGTACATCCAAATCGACACCTGCAGTGGATCCTATCCGTTCACATAAACGGCAAACTCTGAGGGTATGTTCCCAGTTGTGGCTGCCCCTGGCGCCTTGAAAGTGTTTGTGAGCCATTTCCGTTACGGTATCGAGCATAAGGCATAGCTGGGAAGATCGACTATAAAAATTGATCCGCCAGGGCGGAAATATAGGCGGTATTATATCATTTGAAAGGGAGTGTTTTGTACATACACTAGTTCAGGCCGGACATGCAAGAGACAAATTCAGCTGATTTTCGATTGTCTTTTTACGGGTCGAATGATAAAATTTCATAGATAGGTTCAGGGTTCTGGGTTCATAGGTTCAGGGTTGTTCTTGGGTGATCTATCAACCGATTGCAAATCACACGTTTTGCGTAGCCACAATTTAAACTCAGATCTAATCGGAAATAAAACCTCTGAACCCTGAACGCTGAACCTCTGAACCTTTACTTTTAAGGAAAAAATTATGCGTCCAAAAAAATATTTGGTTCTAATATGTTTGATGGTAGTGCTGCCCTCTCTGGGTTTGGCCGAATCCGAAATAACGGGCTGGGCAAAGGCCAAGTGGGGAATGTCCCATGCCGAGGTAAATAAAATTTACGAATTGAATCCTTGGGAACCCGGTACAAGTCCGGCCTGCAAAATGAGACAAAAAATCAAAATCATGGGGCGGGATTTTGCAGTTGCTTTTTATTTTGACCGGCGTTCGGCCAACGGGAAATTGTATCGAGTGGTGTTGGCCCATTTTAATAATGATGTTACTGATGTCCTCTGGCTGAAGTCTGTCAAGGAAATGCTGGTGGGAAAGTATGGAAATCCGGATACTTTCGATATCAACGGTAACATGAAAGCCAGCCGATGGATACAACCTGATAACCGGCTAAAGCTGACAACCCTGACAGGCAAAACCGTTATGTGCGCCATTGAATACATTTCCATGGGTTCGGAAAGCAAAAAACTTTAGGAAAATAAGCTTTTTTCATAAAATACCGATAGATTAACAGTGGACCAGCATAACTATATTCAAGTCAGAAATTCGCAGATCAATTATTATAGAGAGGTGCCCCTTTTCTATCACATAGGCACCAATTCCTACGGCCTGTATAAACCGCCGGGAACCAGTCTTTCGGAAATGCGAATCAGCCAGCACCGCCACCCTCGGCTGTATATCCATGAGGAAGACAGAATAGTTGCCATTAAAGAGCTTCAGAAGGGGTTTAACAAACAAATCAAGCAAAGCATTGCGACCGGAAATGCGGCAAATGTCAAAGCATCTCTCTGTGACCTGATTGAAGAAACCCTTGACGAACCTCGCAGCGGGACCCTCAAGGCGTTACCGGAAACTATTGATTCACTGGTTACCGGATATTCCAAACATCCCGAAATCTTAAAATCAATTGCATCGATTTCCTTTAAGGACTACACCACCGTCATCCACTCCGTAAATGTGATGGCCTTAGCTCTTGGATTTTGTTTTCACTCAGATTTTAAAATACAAAAAACCCGGCGGATAGGCTTAACTGCGCTGCTGCATGACGTCGGAAAAACCGAGATCCCCGCCTCCATATTAAAAGCGCAGCGTAAATTGACCGGCTACGAATTTAAGATAATGAAAACCCATCCGACCATCGGCAGCGTAATCATTCGGGAAAAAAACAAACTTGGGATAGAAATTGCGCAGGGGGCCTTGGAACACCATGAAAAACTGGACGGCAGCGGCTACCCCAAGGGTACCCGCAACATATCATATGTCGGCCAGTTGCTGGGGATCATCGATTGCTACGAAGCCCTGACCAACGAAGATCGACCCTATCGTCGCGCTCGAGAGCCGCTGGAAACTTTAAAATTTCTCAAAGATGATGTGCAGGCCGGTAAATTCAACCGCAGCATATTTGAAAAATTTTGTTACAGCTTGATATAGCACAACCGAAATCCAACGTTGTTACTGTAATCCAAAAACCCTTTTTCGGGCTGTTCCAGCCTTCCAACATTCCAGTCTGGTCAAGCGCCCTTATTCAGTGTATGCTTGAAAAGAATCTACTGACAGGCTTGTACGAAATCATGGTGGATTATGTCAATGTCCGTTCAACCAAAAAAAATTCTGGTTGTATTCTGGGGGGTGTTTTTCCCGGTTGCGTTTCTCGGCTGTCAGGCAGTCCAATATTACAACCAGGCGATTAGCGGCCAACATCGCATCCTTCAAAGCCGGCAGCCGATTTCTAAAATCACGGCCGATCCGAATTCATCGGAAATGTTACGTCAGCGGCTAACTTTCATAATGGAAGTCAGAGCGTTTGCCAAAGACGACCTTCAACTGCCGGTGGCAAACAACTACCTTACCTATGTAGACCTTAATAGACCTTACGTCGCATGGAATGTGATGGCGACACCTGAGTTTTCGATGGTGCCCAAGACATGGTGTTATCCCATTGTTGGCTGCGCCGCATACCGGGGCTACTTCGCTGAAGCAGATGCGCATCAATACGCTGAATCGCTGAAAAACCAAGGCTATGATGTCCATGTGGGCGGGGTGACGGCCTACTCGACCCTGGGTTGGTTTGATGATCCGGTACTGAGCACCTTTATTCGTCGATCCAAAGCAAGTTCAGCGGCTCTGATATTTCATGAACTGGCCCACCAGGTCCTTTATGTCCCCGATGACACGACCTTTAATGAGAGTTTTGCTACTTTTGTGGAACAGGAAGGCCTGCGCCGATGGCAAGAATCCTCGGACAACTCAGCAATCTACAATGAATATTTAAGCAACTACCGCCATCAGCAGCAATTTGTCAGATTGGTTTTAAAATATCGCCAAAAACTCGAAGGGCTATATCAAACAGATTTCGCGCCGACCCGGAAAAGAAAAGAAAAGGTGTCTATATTAGATGATCTGCAGGATGAATTTAACCAATTGAAAACAAAACAAAAAGGTCTTGCATCCTATGACGGTTGGATGAACCGGCCTCTAAACAATGCCAAAATCAGCAGCGTAGTTGCATATCACGATTTTGTGCCGGCATTCAGTGGGATATTGGCCCAAAAAGATGGAAACCTGACTCCATTTTATGAAGCATGCAGACAGTTGGCCCAAAAAAAGAAGGCGGAACGACATCGTATTTTACAAGATGTCATGCAAAATATGCCGCAAACAGCCATGACAGAGTTTCACGCATTCCGGCTTGACAGATAAGCTCAACTTTTTTAATATCTTACAGCCCTGACCGAACGTGGTTATTATAGTGGCCGGTGTGACTGCCAGCTTTTTCAGAATGGTAATTGCATTCCGATACCCCGGCACACTGAAACAGGCCCGGGATCCGGCCCCAATAGGATAATCTCAAGGTTCGATTTTTATGTACGAAAATTTTTTCAGTTTCAGCGAAAAACCATTTAAACTGGTACCCAATCCGGCCTATCTGTTTCTGAGCAAAAGTCACGAAGAAGCGCTGGCTCACCTCAATTACGCCCTGGCTCAGGGAGACGGCTTTGTGGAAATTACCGGCGAGGTCGGAACGGGTAAGACCACTTTATGCCGGGCATTTCTTGAAAACCTGGATGAAGACACCATCGCTGCCTATATTTTCAATCCCAGACTGGGTCCCAAACAGCTGATTAAAACCATCAACGATGAACTTGGAATTAAATATGATACGGATAGCACCAAAGATCTGATTGATAAACTGAATGCCTTTCTTATGCGTCAAAAAGCCGAACGCAAGAAGGTTATCCTGCTCATCGACGAAGCCCAAAATCTGAGTAGAAATATCCTGGAACAGTTGCGGCTGCTATCGAATTTGGAAACCAGCAAGGAAAAACTGCTGCAGATTA
Organism: uncultured delta proteobacterium; assembly: GCA_963821065.1. Taxonomy (GTDB): domain Bacteria; phylum Desulfobacterota; class Desulfobacteria; order Desulfobacterales; family JAFDCJ01; genus JAFDCJ01. The sequence continues at coordinate 66,554 of CAWGCM010000001.1, forward strand.
TTCTGGTAGGGCAACCCGAACTTAGCGATATCCTGGACTCCCACGAACTCCGGCAACTCGGTCAGCGAATAACACTGAGATATCATCTCACGCCCCTTAATTCCAGAGAAACCATAGAATACATTAAATTCCGTATCAATATTGCCGCCCGCAAAGCAGGTATTAAATTTGATCGATCCGCTTTTAGCCAGATTTATAAATATTCGGGCGGAATTCCGCGGGTTATTAACATCGCATGCGACCGATCGCTGCTGACAGCTTTCGGGCTGAGCCAGCATAAAATAACAGGCAGCATTGCTAGAGCCTCTATCAAGGAGTTAAAAAGTAGAGGGGCCCAAAAAAAGTATACCTTAATTTACGGCCGAAAGGCGATCGCCATTTTTGCAGCTCTGGCCCTGGTATTGATGGTCGTCATTTATCGCCACCCGTTAATTCAGGCAATCGGATCATTATTCAACGAGACACAAGAAACGCAAATTGAAGCATCCGCTGCCCCTGAGCCGGATGACGGGAAGAACTCCCCGATAGCACCTGCTGATGGGGGGAGGTTTACTACGGCAGTTGATATGGAACCCGATGATGTTGTCAAGCCGACGCCATCCCTCCCGCTTGCCAAAGAGGCGGCAGAGGACATCCCGGCGACGGTTCAGTCGGAGACACTAAATCTGATGGATTATTTGGAGCGCATGGAGATTAAATCTTCACGCCAGAATGCTTTGAAACAAGTGATGGAATTATGGCGGACACCCATTGAATTCAAACCGTACCTCAACAGCCTCGATGATGATCAGTCCTTTTTCAGACTAACAGCCAAGCCCAGTGGTATTTTCATCCATCGCATGGAAACAAACATAAAACTGCTAAAAAGCCTGAATCTGCCTGTGATTTTAGAGTGTTATCCACCGGGCAGCAATGAACCCGGCTACCTGACGCTGAGTAAAATTGACGGCGATAAACTTTATCTGAGCATTGCAGCGGAAAACCGGATGATAGAAACAGACATCAATGAAATCAATTATTCCTGGTCCGGCATCGCCTATCTGCCCTGGAAAAATTTTCTTTCAATCTGGGGCACTATACCATTGCGATCCAGCCAGGATTCAATCATCACCCTCAAGCTGCTGTTACAGGAACTGGGCTATGGCAATGTCGAATTAAACGACGAATACGATGCCTGGACACGCAATGCCATCGAAGAGGTGCAAGCCAAATACGGCATCCCGGTGGATGGTTTTGTAGGACCATTAACCAAAATTATTCTCTACCGAGAAAAAAATTCGTTTGAGATGCCGTACCTGAGCCAATAGTAGGTCTGAAGGATTATTCCATTGAGCTCCATACTCAAAGCTTTAAAAAGAATAGAAGGTCAAGCACCAGCGCCTCAATCGTTTCCTGCCCTGCCGGACTCAGTTGACGCGAAGCAGGCCGTCAATTTCAATGCCAGGAAACGGTGGCTGCAGCGAAGATTTATAACCGTGGGCCTGGTTCTGCTGGTAATCGTTGTCACAGCGGTCATTGCTTTTCAACAAAGACAATTTGTGTTCTCGAAAATATTCCCGGCCGGTTCTCCGGCCGCAGAACAAAAAAACAGCAAAGCACCGAAGGAGAAATCAAAAATTTTCAGGGCTAAAATATCGCCGGCAACTGTTAAACAGGGCACAAGGAAACAAAAGCCAAAACCGCCGGCCAGGCAACCAGTAAAAACGGTTGTGCCCGGACAAAAAACCGAAAAATTCAGAACAAATACGGCTTCTTCAGGATCCAGGCCCGATGTCGGACAGCAGTCACCCCAACCAATGCCTGCCATCTCGGGCCAACAACCGCCAAGCGGCTCTATCCGTAATAAACCATCCCTGAAGCAATCCTCCCGGCAAGGTTTGACGCCTTCAAAAAAATCTATCGCCGGAAAAAGAACAGCGCCCAGCAAACCTGCAGCCAAAGCTCAAAAAACCAGTACAGCAAAAACCTATGCCAAACTTAATGATTCCAAAATAAAACTCCAAGCCCTGGCCTGGTTTAACGATGCCGCCAGGCGTATAGCAGTGATCAATGGTCGAATTGTTCGCGAAGGAGAATCGATGGATGGTTATCAGATCAATCAGATCCGCCAGGAGGATGTGGTTGTCAGTGACGGCAGACAATCTTGGAGCCTGGAGTTTTGACAACCACTTATACCACCCTGGCGTATTGCGGAACTTGATTCTGGAAAACGGTATAAAACGATAGACCCGAAACTACAATAATAATCATAATTTTCAAAGTGTTAGGGAATACATCCGACAGCCTTAAAACGGGGTCGGTATTGACACCGGCGCCGTTTTTTTTTATACTTCTTAAGTACACCAACGATATCTCTTCATCAGGCAATTGGGGACATTCAGAGGATGATATTGTCACTGCGACCGGTGAAGGCATCCTCCAAACTACAACCGAGTTGCCGGGGATTCGGGCCGGGTCGTCTTTAAAGTTAAGGTGGTTCGGTTTTTTCATTTCAAAGTACACAACGCGCGGTGATGCTAAAAAAACTTCATATCTCCACACTAAGCCTGATTATCCTATTCGCACTGGTCATTTCTGGAAAAATCCTTTTTGAAATAGATCCTTTGCAGCCACTGGAATATAAAGTTTATGATTCTTTGTTGCGGCTGCGCCAGCGAAAAGCCGCCACCCAGATCGTCGTTTTGGCCATCGATAATAAAAGCGTTCAATCCATCGGCAGCTGGCCCTGGCCCCGCTCCTATATTGCCAGCGTGGTCCGAACATTGACCGATGACGGGACCCACACCATGGGACTGTCGCTTTTATACCCCTCAAGGGAAATAAACCCCGGCCTGGAGGAAATCCGGTTTATTAAGCAAAGCCTGCCCCCAAGAGCGTCGAAAGCCGATCGGAAATCATTAAAGGAAATATCCGGCAATCTGACGGAAGCTTTAAAAAGGCTGGATCATGATCAGCAGTTAATTTCTGCGGTCCGTACCGCACGCAGGGTCGTGTTACCATTGCGATTCACCCTGGAAGACTCCCCAGGCATCAAACCACAGCCACTTTCGGTCTGGTTGGGTCTGAATTCCATGGATCCCAAATCCTATTCAAATGATCAACCGGGTCTGGATTCTGGTGATTCACTCTATCGGGGTATTCTCAAAGCACGGAACATAACCGTCAGTGGCCTCATCCAGCCTTATGAAGAGCTGTCTAAAAAGGCCGGCGCCCTGGGGCATACCAACGTAATTGCCGAGAGTGACGGGGTGGTCCGCAAAATGCCGTTGCTGATCAATTATCAGTCAAGGGATTTTCTTTCCTTTGCGCTGCAGGTGGCCCGGAAATATTCGGGTGTGAATTTAAAAGAAATAAAGGCCGGCAGTTCCGAACTCGATTTAAAACGGTTGTCCATACCGACCGAAAAAAATCACAGTATGTTTATCGATTTCAGCGGCCAGAGCACCAACATTCGTCAGATATCAGTTATAGATGTTATGAATGGAAAAATACAGCCGGAAGCGTTTCAAAGAAAAGTCGTTCTGATCGGCGTGACGGCCGAAGGGATATCCCCAAGATATAAGACCCCTTTAAATTCAAATGCTTCTGAAGTTGAGGTAGAAGCAAACGTGGTAGAAAATATCATCAACGGCAAGTTTATCTCACGCCCTGCCTGGGTCTTTGCCCTGGAGATACTGGCCTTGCTGTATTTTGGATTCTTTCTGTTGTTTGTCGTTCCCCGAGTCACCCCCCGCATTGGGGTTCTGATCATGGGCATATTTTTAATCACCTGGCTTGGTGCCGGCGCCGTCCTGTTTGTCACCAGCGGCATCTGGCTGAAACTACTGACACCGGTTATTCTTTCGATCGTGGGTTTAGTGCTCACCAGCGGCAATCGGCGCATAGCTGAAAAACTGGATGAAAATGCTCAATTGAACAAAAGCCTGGGGCTGGCACTGCAGGGGCAGGGCATGCTGGACATGGCCTTTGAAAAATTTATTAAGTGTCCGATTGAGGACAAAGCAGTTCAAAAGCTGCTATACAATTTGGGCTTGGACTTCGAACGCAAGCGGATGTTCAACAAGGCTTTGGCGGTCTATCGGCAGATTCTGCAGGGTGGGAAATATAAGGATGTCAAAGAAAGAATAAAAAAACTGGTCTCTTTGGAAAATACTATGGTGATGTCGGCCGGCTCTCCTAATAAAGAAACCACTTTCCTGGTGCAAAACGGTGCCACCCGACCAACCCTCGGCCGCTATGAAATATTAAAAGAGCTGGGACAGGGAGCCATGGGCACGGTCTACCTTGGAAGAGATCCAAGCATCCAGCGCCAGGTTGCTATTAAAACCCTCAGTTATGCAGAAATCGCCGCTGATGAATTAGCCGATGTCAAAGCACGTTTTTTCCGTGAGGCCGAAGCCGCCGGGAAACTTTCCCATCCAAACATTGTAACCATCTACGATGTGGGTGAGGATCACGACATGGCCTATATTGCAATGGAACTGCTCAACGGCCAGGATCTGACCCATTATTGCCAGAAAGGTCAACTGCTGTCGGCTAAGCGGGTTATCAATATCGTCTCTTTGGTGGCCGGAGCCTTGGGGTATGCGCACGACCGGCAGGTGGTGCACCGTGATATCAAGCCGGCCAATATCATGCTCATGAAAAATGACCAGGTCAGGGTCGCTGATTTCGGCATCGCCCGGGTCATTTCTTCTTCGAAAACCCATACCGGTGTCATATTTGGTACTCCTAACTACATGTCCCCCGAACAGGTTGCCGGTAAAAAGGTGGACGGCCGGTCAGATCTCTTCTCCCTCGGGATTGTTTTCTATGAAATGTTGACCGGTAAACGACCCTTTACCGGTGACAGCATGTCAGCACTTCTGTACGCCGTATCTAATTCAGAATACGTGCCGATCGACGAAATAGCGCCGAAAACCCCTCCCTGCTGTGGCAAGATCATCGAACGAATGCTCTCCAAGGGAGTTTCCAAACGGTATCAATCCGCCTCCCAGATTATCAATGACATCCAGGAATGCCAGGAAAACTTGTCCTGACCAACCTGTAGCGTGTTCTGGTAGGCACGCCTATATTACCTTATCGATTTTATCCTTTTCGCTCCCTTTTCTGGCTCAATGGCTAAACTAAAAGGATTGTTAGAATGAATGCAAACCGCTCAACTATTTTGAGAATGGGTAAAAAATAGGTAAAGATATCCGATCAACAGCCGATAATAATAATTATAGACGGCCGGCCGGATATCAAAGAGTTGCAACTTGTCCATATTACAATCAATCGGAGGGACCCATGCTGAAAATAGTCATAATGCTGAAAAACACCGAGCTTAAAACTCTGGAAACCGACAAGGAAACAATCACCATTGGACGCAATAATAACAGTGATATCCAGATCAACAACCTGGGCGCTTCCAAAAAACATGCCGCCATCACCCGTCAGAATGGCAGTTATTTCATTGAGGATTTCAACAGTACCAACGGCACCCTTCTGAATAATGAACAGATCACCAAAGCCACCTTATCCGGTAACGATGTAGTTACCATCGGCAAGCACAACCTATTTGTTACTATCCAGGAAGGCCGAAGTGCCACCCAGGCTTTTTCGGAAGCCACCATAAAAATTACGCCTTAACACCCGCTTGCATACCTATAGAACAATAGTTTTTCTTGTCATTTTGCAACCCATAGACCGGAAATTCCCGACATAAAAACACCGGGCGCCAGCCCCCCGGTGTATCAGCACGGAATCATTCGAGGTCAAAAAATCTCAATCTTCAGGGGATGTTGCCACCTCCGTTGTAAACTGATATACCGCTTTCCAAAATAAGGTTCGAAATACGGAAGGGTGGTATAAGTAGTTGTTGAAAAAACCGCTCGAATAGCGGAGCGTTTTTTTGACAACCGCTGTAAATATGCCATTGAGCGGTCAGAGGCAATTTGCTCAAAATTGCCTTAGCTGAAAGGCTAAATATCCCCAGATGTCAAGAAATTCAGACAATAATAGATTGCCTGTCAAGCTAACGGCTGCATCACCGGTCAACCTACCTTATAAAAATTCAACTTGACCAACCAGCGGCCGATTATTAGATTTAGGCACCTTTATCGGTTTCCGAGCCTGGTTCCGGGAAGATTGCGCGCCCCTGAGCTTACTGTGCGGTGTTGCAACTGATGCAAGATATTTCTCGCCCGATTTTTTAATTTTATCTGCCGCAGCAACACTGGCCCGGGATGAGAAATGGAAAATACAAGAGCCACTATGAGCAAAATCAAAAAAACTACCATCTGGCTGGTCAGAATTCTTGTGATGTTTACCTTGCTGATCGTCCTGGCCATGGTTCTGTCTCCCCGGCTGATAAATATAGAGGCGGTGCGCAACCAGATCAAAGTCAAGATGTTGCGTGATGTCGGCGGTGAAATAAAGTATCGCCAAATCGCGCTGTCCTATTTTCCACGCCCCCATGTCACAATACATAATGCAGAAGTTCGAATCCCCGACAGCTTTACCATTAAAGTTCACCGGATGAGATTTTATCCTAAGATCTTGCCGCTATTCAGGGGTCAACTCCAGGTGGCCAGGGTCAGACTTGAAAACGCGGATTACTTCATGAAACTGCCTCAAATCAGTGATACAGCGCCACTGCCCGGGGATAAAGTCTCGGTTGATTCGATCGTCAAAGAGTTTTTCAGCGCCGTAAAGGGCCTACCGGAATTCAAGCTGCCGGACATAAAACTCGACGTAAAAAATGGCAAAGTAAATCTTGTCGATCCATTCGGGCGCAAATTCAAGCTCAGCGAAGTGGAGGCCGACTATCATTCACACCCTGATAAGATCGATTTTTCCATCAAGTGTAAATCCAATCTGTGGGATCAAGTTAATATCAATGGGTTCTTGAATCCGACTGATTTCAAGGGCCGGGGGAAAATTCAGCTTTCCCGGTTCCGCCCCCAGACCTTGCTGGCCTATCTTATGCCTAATTCCAAACTGCAGGTCATTGATACCAGGGCTAATCTGAGGATTGATTTCGAGTCACAGGGGATCGGCAGCCTGACGGCAGATTTCGATGGGGCCATTCCCTTTCTCTCTTTGGGTCATGATAAACAAAGACTGGCTTTTAAAGGCGGCCGTTTCACAGGAAAAATTGGCGTCGGCGGCGGACAAATCAAAATTAAACTCACGGATCTGGGATTGGATGATCCGCAACTGACGGCGACAGGTATGTTTTCCTATGACGAGGACCAGGATGACATCCTGCTTGCCATCAACGGTACCGAAATCAATGCAGATTCGGTCAGACAGATGACCCTTGCACTGGCGGGCGAATCTGAAACCATACGGGATATTTTTGATATCATCCGGGGGGGGCATGTCCCCTGGATAAGCGTAGAGGTCCGGGGTCATTCAATGGCAGAGTTAGGTATGCTGGACAACATTGTCATAAAAGGAAGGATGACCCGGGGGAAAATATTCATTCCGGGAGCCGAGCTCGACCTGGAAGATGTCTACGGCGATGCCCTGATATCAGAAGGCATTTTAAATGGCGATAATCTTCAGGCAAAAATGGGAAAAACTCGCGGACAAAACGGTACCCTGAGACTGGGCCTGAATGAAGACATCGCACCCTTGCAGCTTAAGATCAGTGTCAATGCCGATCTTGCACAACTTCCGCCGGTTTTAAACCGCGTTGTTGATGACGCCAATTTTATCAATGAACTTGCCAAAATTAAAGATGTCACGGGTTCTGCCAGCGGGATATTGAAACTGGGTGATGACTTAAAAAGCCTGGGCGCCATCGTGGAAGTCTCAAAAGCTGAATTAAGCGCCCGCTACGACCGGATTCCCTATCCTATTCGTCTGAACGGCGGCCGCTTTACCTATGGCAGGAACCGCATTGCCGCTGATAAATTTAATGCCCACATCGGCAACTCCTTTCTGAAGCAGTTTTCATCCACCATCAGCTGGTCCGGGACGCCGACCCTCGACTTTAAGACCCAATCAGCAATATTGAACCTGGAAGAGATTTATTCGTGGCTGCTGTCCTTTGAAAAGTACGAACAAAATATGAAGTATATCCGCTCACTGGATGGAAGCGCCGCCGTGCAGGAATTGTCTGTCAGCGGTCCCTTCTTCAGCCCGCAGGACTGGCACTTCCTAAGCCGCGGTACCCTCAACAATCTTAAGATCGGTTCAAATCACCTGCCGCGACCGCTGAGTATCGATCAAGGGCAATTTTCCTGGAGCCAGGCAGCGTTTGCCTTAACCGATATGGATGCGTCGCTGGGAAAATCAACCATCTCTCAACTGTCTGCCGGTTTTGAGTTGAACAAACCATCCTCCTTTGACCTGCAGTCTAAATCAGTCAAACTGTTTGCAGAGGAAATATATCCCTGGCTGTCATCTATTGAGAGCCTTAAACCTGCTTTGGAAGATTTTAAGGTAAGTTCAGGCAGTCTGGGCCTGCATGATCTCGTTCTAAGCGGCACGGTTCATCAACCAGACCGCTGGCAGTATAAGGTTGATGGCGACATGCAAAACCTGGTGGTCGACTCGGATGCTTTCGGAGGTCCGGTAACCGTTCACAACGGGGCATTTGAACTGACCACTGAATTAACCACGGAAGAGCCCTACCAAAAGATCAAATTCGACTCAGCGAACCTTACCTGGGGAAACAGCCAGCTGACCTTCAACGGCGAAATTGGGCTAAGAGAAAAAGATATCCTGCTGGAATCAACCATATCAGCCGACGAAATTGAGTGGCCACAGATAAAAAGCTTTTTAGATTATATCAAGAAAGAAGAGGCAAACCCGGACCGGCCCGCCCGGGATGAACATGTGCGGGGGACCCTTAAAGTCCTCACGGATAAGTTCAATTTCGATTCCTATACCGTGCAGCCCCTGCAGGCCGAAATCTCATTTAAACCGGAAAAGATAATTATCACCATTCAGCAGGCGTCCGTGTGCAATATAAACTTTCGCGGTCTCTTGAATGTTGATGAACAAACCCTGGAGACATACCTGGTACCCACAGCAGTTGATCAAAACCTGGCCCCTGCCGTTGCCTGCATCACCGGGCAAAAAGAGACGGCAACGGGTACATTCAATCTCAGCGGCGAACTCCTGTCAAAAAGTAAACCGGAAGCAGTCGTTCAAGCCCTCGCGGGAAACATCGCCTTTTCTGCCAAGGAAGGTCGAATATACCGGCTCGGTATTCTATCCAAAATTCTGTCAATTTTAAATGTAACTGAAATTTACCGGGGCGAGGTCCCGGATCTGACCGGTGAGGGTTTCGCCTACCGCAGCATGACGGCCAATGCTGAAATCAATGGCGGCAAACTCATCATGAAAGAATGCGCCATCGATGGCGTATCAATGGGAATCGCCTGTGATGGCAAGATTGATTTGATCGAGAAAAAAATGGATCTTACCGTTTTAGTCGCCCCTTTTAAAACCATAGATCGCCTAGTGGATATCATTCCTCTGGTCGGTCATGTTCTCGGCGGCAAACTGATATCCATTCCTTTCAAAGCCAAAGGTGATTTAAACGACCCTGCTGTAACGCCCCTGCCGCCAATGGCAGTCGGCTCTGAGGTACTGGGCATTCTGGAACGAACCCTGAAACTTCCGATTACCATCATGCAGCCCCTGTTTGCCGGTGAGAAACCCAGCGAGGAAGAGCCAAAAAATCTTCGATGAGCGCTAATTCCCCCCTTCTTGACTTTTGCCATCCTGATACGCATATTTTACTATGATTGCAATCCGTTCCATCGACCTAAAATACTCTCTGGCGGTTCAAAGGGTTCAACGGTTGTGAAGGACGTCAGATATTAGTTCGATATGATGATTTTGAGACAATTCAACCCGACTCGGCTGCACTCGTCGCAGACTGAACGGTGAACTTTGAACCCAGAAAACTACTAATTCTAAAGGAGGTCCATCATGGCCTATACATGTAAATCTTGCGGTGCAGTAGCGACCGAGCCCGGGCATCTGTGCAGTCCTTGCGGCGATAACAAAAAATGCAGCTTTTGCGGTACTCCGGATACGGATACCAAACATATGTGTACGGATAAGCTGTCAGCTATGAAATTTGTATGCGATGGATGTGGCCGTGTGGCCATGGAAGAAGGCCATCTGTGCAAACCATCTCCGATCGGTTGACAACTCCAATCCATGTGGTGTAAGCAGCGGCAGGTTCCTGCCGCTTTTTTTTTGGAAAAATCGGAGAAAAAATGGAGACTATCAGAATTCTAGGCACCGGTTCGTATTTGCCGCCAACGGTTTTAACCAATTATGATCTGGAAAAAAGTGGTCTGGATACCACCCATGACTGGATTGTCAAGCGCACCGGTATCAGCGAGAGAAGAATTGCCGGCGAAGGCGTAACAACCTCTGATCTGGGCTGCAAAGCCGGTCTTAAAGCCTTGGAGATGGCCGGGATGAGAGCTCAAGAGATAGATTTGATCATCGTGGCCACCATCACCCCGGACACCTGCTGTCCTTCGGCTGCCAACTGGCTGCAGGCCAAGCTGGATGCGCCCCGGGCGGTGACCTTTGATATAACTGCCGCCTGTTCAGGGTTTATTTTCGCTTTAAATGTTGCCGAGCAATATCTTAAGAATAAAACCTTTAAAAACGTTTTGGTGGTCGCCTCGGAAGTGATTTCCCGCACCCTTAACTGGAAGGATCGCACCACCTGCATTCTCTGGGGAGACGGTGCCGGTGCCGCCTTGTTAACACTCGGTACCGAGGGCCATGAACTGCTGTCAACCCATCTGCATACCAACGGCGCCAATGGCCAGGATCTTCTATTGCCGGGTGGTGGTTCGAAAACCACACCCATATCCCATGAAAGTGTGGATCGGGGGTTGCACTACCTGAACCTGATTGAAGCCAATCTCAGTTTCAGAGTTGCCGTTCGGGGATTTATGGACGGCATAAAAGAGGCGGCCGGATATAACCACGTGGACATTGAAGATATCCATTGGTTCATACCTCACCAGGCCAACATCCGCATGTTTCAACATATCGCCAAATCACTGAAAATACCCTTTGATAAGTTCTATTTAACCCTGCAAAAATATGGCAATATATCCTCTGCGTCCTGCGCCATATCACTGGATGAAGCCGTTCGCGACGGAAGCATTCAAGATGACCAGCTGATCTGTATGCCGGTCTTCGGGGGCGGGCTGACATGGGGCAGTGCACTGATTAGATGGTAATTTATTTTTTAAAAAATTTCGATTTAGTGGTCGCGCGATCTACCAGACCGGTAATTTCCTGAATTTTCATGCCATAGCCGACAGACAGTAAAATGCCCCCAAATAGGGTGCTGGTTAAGATACACACCGTCAGGCTCCCGGAGAATGTTGTCGAATTCAGCCAGGCCAGCGCTGTTGATCTAAACCATTCCAGCAATATCCCCATCACCGTGGCCAAACACATAATTTTTATATAAAAAATATATACGCCGCGGCTTTCCGGATTATGGCTGCGCTTATTCCACAAAGCATATAAAACGCTCACTTGAAAAATACCGGACAGCGACACCGCCAGTGCCACGCCTCTGACGTCCAACAAATTCATCCCCATAAGATAGAGCGGGATACTTAGCAAGACCGCAACCGATCCAAAAATTGCGGGGAAAAGGGTATTCTGTGAAGCAAAATACCCACGAATCACGACCGTATAGGCTGCAAAGGCGAAAGCTCCAACCATAAAATAAATCAAAACATCGGCTGTCAAAGCCGTCGCCCCAGCGTCAAATCTGCCGTGTTGAAAAATCAGCCGGACCACTTCGGTTCTCAGAACCATGATTAAGACCGAAAACGGGATGACCAGTGCCAGATATCGAAGGGTGCTGTTCAGCAAACGGTTCATTTCATCCATTTTCTTTTCGGCTACCAATTTGGTCATATAGGGAAATGATGCGGTACCCACCGCCTGGCCAAACACCCCCACCAGGATAAGCATGATCCGCAGCCCGAAATTCAGGACGGCAATACTGCCCTCAGCTAAATAGGAGCCAAACAACCTGAAAAAAAACTCGGTGGAAAAAGTCATGGTCAAACCGATCATCAGGGGCAGCGTCAGGAGTACATATTTTTTCAGATCCGGATGCCGCAGGTCAAAAATTGGCAAATATTTGAGCCCGGCTTTGCGTGCGCCAAAAAACTGGACAAATAGATTTCCGGCGAAGGCGCCGATCAAGACACCCCATGCAAACCCTTCCATGCCAATCCAGGGGCCTAATAGCAGGCCGCCTGCAATAATTCCCGTATTATACAGTAACGGCGCCAGAGCCGGGATAAAGAACCGTTCTTTGGAAAACTGGACCGCCATTAAAAGCCCGCCCGCAAAAAAGAAAAATTGAGCCGGCAAGATAATCCGGGTCATTTTCACCGCAGTGGCAATCGTATTTTCATTTTCAAGCCCCGGTGCAATCAGATCTATCAATTGGGGCGCGCAGACCATGGAGATGAGAATTAAAACTGCCAGCAAGCACCCAAAACAGTTTAAAATGATCGAAAATACCTTCCAGCCCTCATCTTCCCGGTCCATGGCCAGGTATCTCGAAAAAATAGGGATAAAGGTAACCGACATAAATCCGCTGGCAACGATGTGATTTAAGATTTCGGGGATGACAAAAGCCACCTGGTAGGCATCGACGGCGGCTCCGGCACCGCCGATATGGGCGATGACACTTTCTCTGAAAAGACCGATCGCCCGGCTTAAAAGAACCGAAGCCATCATGATAAGAGAGGCAATCCCGACTTTTTCGTAAATTGATTTAGACATGATTGAAGTTATCGGGATTAATCGTGCCGCTGATCAATACCCATGTTATTACCTTGGATAATTTGTTATTTGCGATTTGTTATCTGTTTTTCCCCAATCTTAGCGGGAACCATGGCACCAAATTTGATATGCCTTATCAAAAAGCCTCGCAGAACACAAAGGCTTCGGTTAAAAGGCCTTTCCTTGACACCGACCGGGAATTTCATTATTATTGGTTCTTCAGATTCGCTATTATTTAAGATTCAATGGCCTCCTGAATCAAATTCATAAAGATTTAGAGAGAATGCGGGTTCGATCCATATCGCACGAATCTTGTATTGATGCAATCTATACCTTGGTTAGCAGTGGTCTCAAAAACACCCCTGAGGCTTGCCCGCCTCCGGTGGGTTTGCCCGCCTAAGGTAGAGTGCAAGCCTCAGATCATAGCAATCAGCCTTTGCCAAAAAAATAAATGCTACCCGGAAAACAATATATACCCAAAAAACTGACCACCCTGTTGGTGTATGGACGACCACCGCTGGTGTTTGGGGGGATGCTCTGCGCCATCGCTGTTATGTGGACCCGCAATCCGGTTTTATACACTCTGGGGGTGGTCTTCCTGTTTATATCGATGACCTTCGATCTGGTTGACGGATGGTTTGCCGCCCGCTTCCATCCCCATCTTGTTATGGCGAAGCTCGCCGATCGCATAATGGATAAGGTTGTTTATTCAATCATATTTCCGCTGGCGGCCGTGGGCACCATGTGGCGCATTCATATTATTACACCTGACCCCAACCGGGCGGAGTTGCTGCATGCCATTCTGGTACTGCTGTTAACGGTGACGGTACTGGTCCGCGACAACTTTGCCCATTTTATGCGTGGATTTGCCGTCCGCAACGAACAGGACCCCGAATACAGTGAATTCGCCCGGCTGAGAACCATCGTCGCCGCACCTGTGGGTGCCCTGCTTTATGCCTATGCCTTTTATGTCCCCGAAGGCCCGGCGACCCGTATTTATTCATCCATTTCCTGGTTCGGGAACCTGCCGTTGCGGGGTCTGTTTTTCATTGAGATTATCTTTCTGGTAATCAACCTGGGTTCCATTGCCATGTACTGCCACAAATACGGTACGTTATGCCTGGATGAACTCTGTCTGGGAAACGAAGGGCTGCGACGCCGTATCCTCGCCTTCTTTCCTAACGCCCTGACGGTTATGAACGCTATGATGGGATTGCTGGCAGTATTTTTCGCCTATCAGGGTCGTATTCGGGAAGCTTATCTTTTTCTGGCCGGTGCCGCCGTGTTTGACAAACTCGATGGGGCCCTGGCCCGCAAACTGGGCCTGACGGAACCGCTGCCAACGGATAAAACGAATTCTCACAATATCAGTATTGGGGGAGTTCTGGATGATATTTCCGATGCGGTCAGTTTTTGCGTTGCGCCGGCTTGGATTTTTTATATCACCCTGACAGCTTTTCCCAATCCGGTCATCCGGCAAATGCCCATTGGCTGGATTGCCTGGGGGTATGCTGCCCTCGGAATCGCGCGGCTGGTATATTTTACGTTAGACAAGAACCCTGTTCCCGGATTTTTTAAAGGCATGCCGACGCCTGCCGCCGCCATGCTGTCCATGGCCCCCCTGATTATTTTTGACCAGGCGGTCAATGGGGGCTCGCAGTGGGCTCAGTTCTGGGGGTTTTTCAGCTGCGGGGTCATGATATTTACCGCACTTCTAATGAACTTTTATCCCGTCCGTTATCTTCACCTGGGCCGCTTTATGAGCCGACACCCCTGGTTTGCCCGCCTCACGTTGCTGCTGTCCGTGGCTGTGTTCACGCCTTACTTCGGCCACATAGCCTTTCTTTATATGTTCCTGTATACCCTCTCGCCCCTGGTTACCTGGCGCATCGATCCGCAGATAGCCGCCAAGGAAACCCGGGCTAAACCAGTTTAAGCACCGTCTCAAATTATCCGCTACTTTTAAAATAAGAAATCCTCTGAATAGAGTTAGGCCTCTCTACCCTCTGCCCATTACACTTACTAATGCGATCATATTACTTTAGACCCAGCCAAGCTCCGAGGGGGTGTCCGCATTCCTGGCTATCTTGCCTCATCGGAAGCAAATCTGGTGCGCATGCCTGTCATAACTCTTCTAATATCATCAAGAATCAAGTACCCGCAGGGGACCAGCAATAATGTCACAAACGTGCCGAACAGCACGCCAAAACCCAGACTGATGGCCATGGGAATTAAAAACTGGGCCTGCACACTGCGTTCAAGCAACATGGGTGAAAGACCGGCAAAGGTGGTCAAAGAGGTAAGAAGAATAGGCCGAAAGCGCAGGCTGCCGGCTTCGGTTACTGCATCGCGGGCGGTTTTACCCTGGTCGCGCATACGATTGGCGGTATAAACCAGAACCAGAGAATCGTTGACCACCACCCCGGCCAGACCGACCATCCCGAAAAGGCTCAACAGGCTGATGTCAAATCCCATGATCAGATGACCGATCACTGCCCCGACAATACCGAACGGAATAGCAGCCATGACAATAAAAGGTTGACTGAAAGACTTGAAGGGGATGGCAAGCAGGGCATAGATGCCGAAAAGGGCCATCGCAAGGCCGGCCTTGACGTCACCGAGGGATTCCTCCTGCTCTTTGCCTTCGCCCTCAATGGTGTAACGCAAACCGGGATAACGATTTTTGAGCCTGGGCAAAAAGTTATCTGTTAATGCGATACGCACCTCATTGGCGTTAATAACCGATGTCTCCACATCGGCCGTGATTTTGATGACCCGCAGACGCTGGGCCCGCTCAATGGTGGCGTAGCCCTGCTCTATTTTAACCTGGGCCACCTGGCTAAATGGCACCTCATCCCCGGAAGGAGTCCGGATGCGCATGTCTTCGACATTCCCGATGGATAGACGGTCTTTCTCCGGATAGCGCACCATGACTTTCAGTTCATCCCTGCCGCGTTGCAGCCTTAATGCTTCGGCACCGTAAAACGCGTGCCGCACCTGCCGGGCGAGATCTTCCAGCGTCAACCCCAAACTGCGAGCGGCAGGCTTGAGTTTCAGTTGCATCTCTTTTTTACCCGGTAAAAAGCTGTCACTGATATCAAAGACACCGGGATATCGCTGCAACTCCAGTTTTAATTCCTCGGCGGCGGCGATCAGTTGATCATTATCGTCCAGGGACAAATGAATTTCGACCGGATTTCCGGCACCGTGAATTTCACTGCGAAAAGTAATAGATTCCGCATCGGGGATGCTGCCGACCTTTTTGCGCCATTCCCGGGTGAGCGCAGCGGTGCTGATTTCGCGCACCTCACTTTCAACCAAATTTACCCAGATTTGTGCCAGATGACCGCCGCTGCCCCGTGTGGCGCCTCTGCCCGAATGGGCGCCGATCAGAATAAGGGAGTATTCCATAAGGGATGGGGCGCCCTCGGGACGCCGGCTGTCAGCATCCTTCACCGCCTCGAGCGCCGCCTGCTCAATTTTATCGATGGCTTCCTGGGTGCGTTCCACCGGCGTACCGACGGGCATCGTTAAGTAGCAGCGCATGGTATTGCCTTCCACCCGGGGAAAGAAAACGAATTTGATCCAGCCGGCCTGCCAGACGCCGAAGCAGAGCAAAAGCAAAACAAGAGCCAGGCTCACCGTCGCATAACGCCAGCTGACGCAAAGGTTAACCAGGCAGGCGTAAGGTCCATTGATGAACGATTTTAGCCAGCGGGCCGCGCGCTTTTCTTTCAAAGGTCCCAATTTTTTGGCCGCCGTTTTGCCGGCGCTGCGCTCCAGATGCGCCGGCAGGATAAACAGTGATTCCACCAGCGAACCCGCCAGAACCAGAATGACCACAATCGGGATATTGCGCATAATTTTGCCCATGGTGCCGCCCGCCATCATCAAGGGCCAGAAGGCCACCATGCTTGTCAGGACCGAAAATATCACCGGGCGTCCCACCTCCAGAGTGCCTTCCACCGCTGCTTTAAAGGAACCATAGCCCTCCTCCTGCTTGCGGTAGATGTTCTCTCCGATAATAATGGCATCATCCACCACGATGCCCAGCACCATGATAAAGGCGAACAAAGATATCATGTTGATGGAAACATCCATTTTGGGCAGTGCCATAAAAGCGGCTGCAAAAGAGATCGGTATCCCTAACGTCACCCAGAAAGCCAGGCGCAGGTTCATGAAAAATCCCAGCAATATGCTGACCAGCAGCAGCCCAATGGCCAAGTTTTTCAGCAGTAAATTCAACCGGCTCTTTAAAATCTCGGATCGATCGGAATAAAAGGCGATATCGACTCCGGCCGGCAGCCGGGGTCTGAGCTCTTTCAGATAATCTTTAACGGTCTGGGCCACTTTCAGTGCGTTTTGATCCGCCACCCGGAAAACATGGATCATGGCGGCGGGCTTGCCTTGAAATCGGGCACTCAAATCCACGTCTTCAAAACCGTCCTTAAGTGTTGCAATTTGCCCCAGCGTCACCTTGCGGCCATCGGCATAAGTCAGCACTGATAGATCGCGGTAATCGTCGGCGTGATAACGACGTCCCTTGGTGCGGATAAGGATCTCGCCACCGCTGGTTTTGATTCTTCCAGCCGGCAGATCCAGGCTGCCTTTTCGAACGGCCTCGGCAACCTGTCCCAGCGTCAACCCGTAGCGTCGCAGTGTATTTTCCGAAATTTCGATGGCAACTTCACTGGCGCGCATCCCGTATAATTCGGCCAGGGTGATTCCGGGCAGGTTGGTGATCTCATCTTTGATGTCATCGGCCAGATATTTGATAACGGCTTCATCGGCATCACCAAAAACCGCCACATTGATCACGTTGCTGCGTCTTGTCAATGCGCGCACCTCAGGTTTTTCAGCTTCATCGGGCAAGGTCGTAATGCGATCGACCTCCGATTTGACTTCATCCAGCAGTTTCTTTACATCCCAGTCCTTCATAACCTCAATGGTTATCTGGCCGACACTTTCACGGGCGACCGAATCGATGCGCTCGATCCCTGCCAAACCGGCCACCTTTTCCTCGATCCGGCGCAAAATAGCTCCCTCAACCTCGGAAGGCGAAGCACCGGAATAGACTGTCGAAATTGATATGATGTCCAATTCCATTTCGGGAAAGACCTCGATTTTCATGGTCAATCCCGTGATGATTCCGGCAACCAGCAAAAAGATCATCAACAGGTTGGCGGCCACATGATTTCCTGCAAACCAGGCAACAGCACTTTTCATGATTTGCTATCCTTGTTTTGCGGTATGATACGAACCTTCATACCATCGGTGACGACTTTCAGGCCGGAGGTAACCACCATTTCACCGTCCTTGAGCCCTGAACGCAATATCGCCTGATTGGTTCCCATTCTGGCAACGTCTACCCGGCGAAATACCAGCTGTCCCGTTTCATCCACCACCCACACCGTGTTATTGTCTCTTAAGGCTGCCCGCGGTATAACAGCAGCATTTTCAAGGGTGCGCCCCTGAATTTCAACGGCCACAAATAATCCGGCCACCAGGGGAGGTTTTCTGGCATAGGGTTTTTGCACCCGAACCACCACTTGCACCATGCGGGTGCGCCCATCAAGCTTGCCCTCGGCACGGACCACCTCGCCGGACCAGGTCAACTCGCGGCCGGCAATGCGGGAAAGAATCTTAACCGGTGAGCCCGCACCGTTTCCCGGCGTAAATCCGGGCACATGAAACCAGAACAGGGCTTCGTCGTCGAAAGGGACGACAATCTCGGCTGCTTCGGTGGAAAACAGGGTTGCCAGCGGTTTGGCGCTGGAAACATACTGGCCGATATCAACGCTTTCCTCACTTACCCGGCCGTTAAATGGCGCCTTCAACTCGGTTCGCTCAAGGTTCAGCCGAGCTTTTCGGAGATCGGCCCTGTCAGCCGCCAAGTTGGCTTTAGCGGCCGCCAGCTGCGGTTCTTTGGCCACAAGGGCCGGCGGGTCCTCATCGGCGACCCCCTTGTCCTTGTAAAGCAACCCCCATTCTTCTACGGCAGCGGCCGCCTCTTCTTCGGCAACTCTCAACCGGCTTTCGGAATCTTTGACCCGGGCCTGGGCCAGGGTAACGGCCAGCTGATAATCCAACGGATCGATACGCAGCAAGGTATCGCCTTTTTTAAACTCGCCACCGTCCACCAGAACCGGCGAAGCAAATACGACTTTACCATTCACCTGGGGTACCAGCTGAATTTCACGCAGAGGTCTTACGGTACCTTCGCCGCGAACCGTAACCGATTGTGGTCCGGTTTTAATTGAGGATACCCGCACCATGGGCATGGGTGTCGGCGGTTTGGTCCGTTTAAGTTGCGGCTTGCTGGCCGTCAGGGCCAAAAAACCCACCACACCCAGACCCAGCAAAACCAGCATGAGCCCGATATGAATGATCCGTTTTTTTGTGCTTTTCATAAACAATGTCTCACTATGCAATTAATTTTTTTTACAAATTTGGGCCCTGTATTTTTTTATTCTATTTAGATTAAGTTTAAAATCGAAAAAAGGGACCATCGTCTCTAATCTTAAGGGCTTCCGGTTCCGCCCAACTTCCGCCCAAGGCCCTGTGCAGCGCAACCCGGTTTCGAAACAGGGCCAAATCCACAAGAACCAGACTGTCTTCGGCCTGGAACCGGGTAATCTGAGCATTCAGTACATCAAGATAATTGGTCAGGCCCTTAACATAACGGTTTTGAGCCACCCGCTGGGTGGCCCGCGCTTCGGTTAAGAAGGTGACCTCCCGGTCCCGACGGTCGAGCTGCTGCTCCCGGATCAACAGGGCCTGTTCCACTTCACCGTATGCATCCAGCACGGTTTTGACATATTCCGCAACCCCCTGCTCGTACCTGGCTTCAGCCGCCCGCTGCCCGGCCTTAAGGAACCCGGCATCAAATACAGGCTGCACAATACCGGCCGTCAGGTTCCAGATAATATTTTCGGTGCGCAACAGCTTATTCAAATCCTGGCTTGTCACGCCATACTCACCGGTCAGCGTTATCCTTGGCAACCGGGCCGCCTTGGCTACCCCCACAAGGTCATTCAAAGACCTCAAGCGGGCCTCGGCGGCTCTGAGATCCGGACGCCGCATCAGCAAATCCGAGGGCAATCCCGACGGTACGGGTGGTAACAGTACGTAGTAATCTTCCGGCTGCCGGCGTGGCGCCCGGGTTTCAGGATATCTGCCCAAAAGTACCGACAGCTGTTGCTGAATAATGCCGAGGTCCTGCTCGAACTGGGGAACCAGAGTTTCAGACCCGGCCAGCACACGACTGGCCTGGCGCACATCCAAAACAGATATCAGTCCTCGCCGGTATCGGATCTGGACAAACTGGAGACTCTGCCGGAAGGCTTTAATGCTCTGTTCGGCAATCTGCAGCCTCCGTTCGACGGCTTCCATATTAAGATACAATGATACGGTCTCCGCCACCACAGCCTGGGCCACCGTCCGCCGATTTTCTTCCTCGGCGAGTATATCTTCCCAGGCAGCCTGGGAGGATTTTTTCAGCCTGCTCCACAGATCCAGCTCAAATGATGCCGCCGCACTCAGTCCATAGGTCTCGACGATAAAATTATCCCTGAAATCGCCGCCGTCGATCTGGCGCCGGTCACCACGGCCGCCAATATCCACCGCCGGGAAACGGTCGGAACGGACCCGAACATAGCGGGCTCGGACCTCTAAAATCCTGGCCGCGGCCAGCTGGATGTCCCAGTTGTATTTCAGGGCATCATCAACCAGTTGATTGAGTTCGCGGTCTTCAAAGATTTTCCACCAGCGGTCCGCGACCTCCAGGGGCTGATTTTCGGCCGGTTCAAACTCATAGGATTCGGGTACCTGAATCCCCAGATCCGGTCGCTGGTAATCCGGCCCCAGATTGATACATCCGTATAGAAAAAGGTAAGTCGTCAATGCCAAAGCGCAATAGATAATCCTGCCCTTCATTTGCGGCACCTCCTCTTTGCCGGCGCCGATGCCGTTCAAGGAAAACTCGACGATGTGATCAACGAGACGGTTCTTAAAGTCGCCCTCGTCGTAACCATCTAAAAATCTGGCAATCAGCGGTCGGGCCAGATTGAAATATAAAACCATGGCCAGGATACTGAAGGCATTCAAAGCCATTTGTTTATCCCCGCTGGTATCCGGCATGACGGCCCTAAGATCCGTCATCAAACTGGTAAACAGCGGTTGGAGTACCTGGTCGGCCACCAGCTCAAAGGCCTGCGTCGGTTGAGCAAACTCACCGAATATCAGTTTGTGATGCCGCCTCCGTTCGTCATCGGACATCGGGCCTTCCAGAAAAGCCCGGGCCAGAGATTCCACCACCGAACTGGGCGACGAATGGCCATCGTCCTTTAAGGATTTTCTGAAGTTATTAAAAAGCCGGCTGGCCCGGGGAAGCCAGCGCGAACGAAAGACCTCCAGATAAAGGTTTTGCTTGTTGCCGAAGTGATAGTTTACGGCTGCCAGATTGCATTGCGCGGCCCGGGTGATTTCCCTGACACTGACGGCATGGTAGCCTTTATTGGCGAACAGGTCTTCGGCTTTATCCAGGATACGCTCCCGGGTCAATTCATTTTTGTGGTTCGGATTATTCTTGGCTTTTTTCATCATGGGATAACCTCAGTGATTTAAACGTTCGTATTAAACGATCGTTTAAATGTCAAGGGAAATTTTTATCTCCATCAATTTAGATGCCCGCTGCAAAAGCCATGAGGTGCAGGATGCTCAGGTTTACAATAACAGTCCGTGCCAACTGAATCCTTTCCGACAGGTAACAAATTGTAACAATATGTATCTGCTGGCAAATTATTTAGCTGGATTTAAGCTTCCCATCGGTATTTTTAAATATTATAAATGGACAAGTTGCCGAAATAGAATTAGATTATACGCATATGTTAAAAAAACCGGAAATGCCGAGCGCGCTGGACCGCTCAAAAACCCGATTGACATGCATTCCGTCATCACCGAAAACCAGCCAATTTGCATGCTTTACCTGTGCATTGGTATTTGATAAGAGAATGATAATGGACTTAACAATCCGTTTGAGATCGTTTCTAATTCACGTCGATTAAATCAGATCTGAGCCAGGAGTTACGATGTCCGATAAACTGAAAGCACTGGGGTTTTGCCTGGGTGCATCGACGGTGTCCCTTGTTCAGCTAGAACTGGACCAGAGCCGTAAACCTGATCCTGACGGCAAGACAAACCCGCGGATTATTGATTATTCACTGCATCCCCACGAGGGTGACCCAAAACAAACCCTGTTGGATGCGTTTCGCCAGATTGATCTGGAATCATTTGATCGAATTGCGGCCACCGGTCGCAAATTTCGCAAATTTATTAACCTCTCTTCCATTCCCGAACCACAGGCCGTTGAGTTCGCTTATCCCTATGTAAAACCCGCAGATGTGCACTGTCCGGCCGTCGTTTCAGCCGGTGGCGAAACCTTTATGGTCTATGCCCTGGATCGCTCCGGTCGCATCGCCAATGTCATTACCGGTAACAAATGTGCTTCCGGTACCGGAGAATTTTTTCTCCAGCAGCTGCGCCGGATGAACGCATCGCTGGATGAGGCTGCCAATTGGTCAGCGGTTGAGGAAGCCCACCATGTCTCCGGTCGCTGTTCGGTTTTCTGCAAATCGGACTGCACCCATGCTACCAACAAAGGGATTCCCCGCTCCCAGGTGACGGCCGGACTATGTAAAATGATGGCCAGCAAAATCCTGGAACTTTTAAAGAAGGTCGACCGCAGAAACATCATGATTGCCGGTGGCACGGCCCTCAACCGGACCATGATTAAATATCTTGAGAAAGATATCCCCGGCCTGATTGTTCCTGAAGAAGCACCTTATTTCGAAGCCCTGGGAGCCGCACTCTGGGCGCTGGAAAATGAAACGGCGCCTTACCCGGGTCGATCCAGGCTGCTGTTGACGGAGATTGCGACGTTTGACCATCTGCCGCCCTTACAGGATTACGCCGATCAGGTGGAATTTAAAACCATGGCAACCGGCCAGATACTACCGGCGGATGACTGTATCCTGGGACTCGATGTCGGCTCCACCACCACCAAAGCCGTTCTGATGCGCGGCACCGACAACGCCCTGCTGGCTTCGATTTATCTGCGGACCAATGGTGATCCGGTCGGCGCTTCCCGTAATTGCTATCGCGTCTATCCTCGAGCAGGTTAAACAACAAATCGATCCATCTGAAATCTCCATATCAGGGCTGGGAGTTTGCGGCTCCGGACGCCAGATTGCCGGCCTGCACGCCTTAACCAACGGCGTCATCAACGAAATCATCGCCCATGCCACGGCGGCCGTGTATTTTGATCCCCAGGTCGACACCATTTTTGAAATCGGAGGCCAGGATGCCAAATACACATTTATCACCAATGCGGTTGCCTCTGACTATGCCATGAATGAAGCCTGCTCCGCGGGAACCGGATCGTTTCTGGAAGAATCCGCCCTGGAAACCCTGGGCGTAAAAATGGAAGACATTGCCGATATAGCTCTCAAAGGACGGCGCCCGCCCAATTTTAATGACCAGTGCGCGGCCTTCATCGGTTCGGATATTAAAAATGCCATCCATGAAGACATCGACCACGAAGACATCGTTGCCGGCCTGGTGTATTCAATTTGCATGAACTATTCGAATCGGGTCAAAGGCAACCGGCCGGTGGGCGAAAAAGTATTCATGCAGGGCGGTGTCTGTTATAACAAAGCGGTGCCGCTGGCCATGGCGTCGCTCGTCGGCAAACCCATCATCGTGCCGCCTGAACCCGGTCTGATGGGCGCTTTCGGTGTAGCCCTGGAAGTCAAAAAACGCATTGCGTCCGGTTTGATGGAAACCGGACACTTCGATTTGCAGGCCCTTGCCGATCGGGAGGTCACCTATAAAAAACCCTTTGTCTGCGGCGGTGGTAAAGAAAAGTGTGACCGGCGCTGCGAAATTGCAATGATCGAAATCGAAGGCAAAAAATATCCCTTCGGCGGCGCCTGCAACCGTTACTACAACCTGCGCCATAAAGTCAGCTATGATATTCAAAAATTGGACCTGGTGCGCCTGCGGCAAGATCTCATTTTTAACAAATACGGTGCCTCGCTTGCCGGTCGAGATCAAATTAAGCGCAAGGGCAGTATCGGATTTAACCGCAGTTTTTTGGTTAACTCTTATTATCCCCTCTACGCCAATTTCTTCACCGAACTGGGCTTTGACATAGTCATGCCGGACAGCCCTTCTCAGAAAGGTATTGACAGGCAAAACGCCTCCTTCTGCTATCCGGTGGAACTGGCCCATGGATTTTTCTACTCCCTGCTGAAAACTGACGCGCCGCCGGATTATATTTTCCTGCCTCACTTTAAGGCTGTTCCCGGCGACAATGACAATATCTCCAGCAACCAATCCCAGGTGTGCCCCCTGGTGCAAGGCGAAACCTTTTATTTGCAAACGACTTTTCGCAAGGAAATCGAAGCGCTCAACCGCAGGGGCACCCGGCTGTTAACGCCCCTGATTGATCTTTCAGAGGACCTGGCGGCTGCCAGGAAACCACTGGTAAAAACGGCGCTTCAGATGGGGATTAAACGTCAAGATGCCGGTCGGGCCTTTGAAAAAGCCCTGTTGCAGCAAAAAAAATGCCTGGCGGAGATGAAAGCGATCGGCCGGCAGACCCTGGCGGCGCTGGAAAGTGATCCGCAAAGGTTTGCGGTTATTTTATTTTCCCGCCCTTACAACGGTTTCGTTGAAGAGGCCCATATGGGAATTCCCCACAAATTTGCCTCCCGGGGCATTACGGTGGTGCCCCTTGATTTTCTTGATCTCGAAGAAGAGCAGTCCAAGCGCCACATGTACTGGGGCATGGGCAAACTCATCATGAAGGCTGCCCGGGTTGTCGAGCGCCACCCGCAGCTTTTTGGTACCTATATCACCAACTTTTCCTGCGGTCCGGATTCGTTTGTGGTCGGATACTTTCGAGACATCATGGGCCGCAAACCTTCTTTGACGCTGGAGTTAGACAGCCACACGGCCGACGCCGGTCTGGAAACCCGGGTGGAAGCCTTTCTCGATATCGTCAACGCTTACCGCCGGCTGGTGGCTAAAAATCAAATCGTTGCTAAAAAGAAAACCTTTGTACCGGCCCGGACAGCGCTCAATAACGGAACCGCCAGTGTGGTCACCTCCCGGGGCGAAGTGCTGGCGATGACTGACCCGCGGGTGACCGTCCTTCTGCCTTCCATGGGCAAATACGGATCTGAAGCTTTTGCCGCCATTCTGAGAGGCTCCGGTTTAAATGCCAGGGCCCACCGGCCGTCCGATGAGGCGGTCTTAAAACTGGGTCGCGCCAATACGACGTGCAAAGAATGTTTGCCCCTGATTCTCACCACCGGAACCTTGCTCAGCTATATTAACAACGGCAAGCGGGATGACGAAGTCCTGGTATATTTCTTTGCCACCGGTTCGGGGCCCTGCCGTTTCGGCCAGTACTACATATTTATGGAAGATCTCGTCAAACGGCTCGAAATACCGGATGTGGCCCTGTTTGCTTTATCGTCTGAAAATTCCTATGTCGGTATGGGAGATGATTTCGATCGCCGGGGCTGGTGGGCGGTAATTGTATCTGACGTTATCGAAGATATCCGCTCCATGCTGTTGGCCAATGCCAAAGATCCCGACGAGGCAATGAATACCTTGGAGACAGAATGGCAAAAAATTCTGCAAGAAATGGAAAGCGGCGACTATGATCGATTGGAAGGTCAACTGACCCGATCCGCCGCACAATTCCGCCGCATCGCCCTGAAGCGGCCGGTTGAAAGTGTACCGATAATCACCCTGTCCGGCGAAATCTTCGTCAGACGCGACGCCTTATCCCGTCAATATCTGACCGAACGGCTCGCCAAAATGGGGTTCGCCACGATTTGCTCGCCGGTTGCCGAATGGGTCCTTTACTGCAATTACATGGTGGATGAAGGCCTGAACCCCGACGACTTATCCTTCATGGATAAAGTAAAATTTAAGATCCGTAGCAAATTTCAAGCCCGTTACGAAAAAAGAATCAAATCCATCCTGTCGGACTCCGGCCTGGTGATCGCCAAACCCCTCGACATGGATACCATCATAAAAAATGCCGCTCCCTACATATCCAGAGATCTCCCCGGAGAGGCCGTTTTGACGGTCGGCGCCTCACTGACAGAGGTCGTATCCCATTCCTGTGGTGTCATTGCGATCGGTCCCTTCGGCTGTATGCCCAACCGTCTGTCGGAATCTATCTTAAACGAAACCATGAACAGTCGCGATAAAATTGCCACCGAACCGGAAAACAAGGTCCTTCGCAGCGTGCTGACCGAGATGGATGAACTGCCTTTTCTGGCCATCGAAAGCGACGGCTCACCGTTTCCACAACTGATCAATGCCAAGCTGGAAACCTTCTGTCTGCGGGCCGAACGGCTCCATGAGCGCATAATGGGCGCCAGACAGGTTGCCCGATAGGATTTGCGCATTCAAAATTCAAGGCCGAAACTATAATTGGGGGATCACGCTCAATTTTGGTTAATCGTTATTAGAATTTCGGTGCCAACCGCATTTAATCAATATATGAATGATACTTTCTTTTTATACGATTAACCAAATAACAAATAGCAGATAACACTCACCAGGGAGAATGTGCATTGAAGTCAAACAAAAAAGTGGTGTGGGGATGGGTAATGTACGACTGGGCAAATTCCGCATTTGCCACCACCGTCATGGCTGGATTTTTTCCGATCTTTTTCAAGCAGTACTGGAGTTACGGGGCCGACGTCAATGTGAGTACCGCCCAACTGGGTTTCGGCAACTCGATTGCCAGCTTGCTGGTGGCGATGATGGCACCGATTCTGGGTGCCATCGCCGACAAGGGGTCGGCCAAGAAAAAATTTCTTATATTTTTTGCCTACCTCGGCGTCCTGATGACAGCCGGATTGTTTCTGGTTGGGAAAGGTCAATGGGCCTGGGCCATTTTCATATACGCCATGGGCATTATTGGATTTTCAGGGGCCAATGTCTTTTATGACTCCCTTCTTCCCGGCATCGTCGGTGAAGACAAAATCGATTATGTCTCCGGCCTGGGGTTTGCCATGGGTTATCTTGGCGGGGGCTTGCTGTTTCTCGTTAATGTGCTTATGACCTTGATGCCGCAGAAATTCGGTCTGCCCGATGCCGCCGCCGCGGTCCGTTATGCGTTTATCTCCGTCGCCCTCTGGTGGGGTCTGTTTACGCTGTTCACTATTTTTTGGGTACCGGAAGAGAAAAATACCGTGGCCGCAGACAAGGAAGAAAATATTGTAGTGGCAGGATTCAAGCAGTTCGTAGGCACATTTAAAAAAATACGCCATCTGAAAATGGTATTTCTCTTTTTGCTGGCCTATTGGTTTTACATTGACGGGGTGGATACCATCATCCGCATGGCGGTGGACTACGGACTCTCCCTGGGGTTTGAATCCAACGATTTGATCGTGGCCCTGCTGATAGTGCAGTTTGTCGGATTTCCCGCGGCTTTGATTTTCGGCAAGCTCGGAGAGCGCTGGAGCGTCCGCAAATCCATTTATCTGGCCATAGCCTTTTATATGGGCATTACCGTCTGGGGCACGATGATGACCCAGAAGCATGAATTTTACATTCTGGCCGTTGCCGTCGGCCTTGTCCAGGGCGGCATCCAGGCCCTGAGCCGTTCCTACTATTCCCGTTTGATACCCAAAAATCAGGCTGCCGAGTATTACGGTTTCTACAACATGCTGGGAAAATTTGCCGCCATTATCGGACCGGCCTTGATGGGAATTGTCGGCCTGGTCGTCAAACGAATGATGATGCCGCCCTCTCCCAGTCCCGAACAAATCACCGCCGTCGGCCAGCTGGCCGCCCGCTGGGGAATCGGCTCGCTTCTAATTCTATTTATCATTGGCGCTGTGCTGTTTTATTTCGTTGACGAAGAAAAAGGCCGGGAGCAGGCGGAGTATTTATCGGCCGAGTAATATTTGTCTTTAGAATCTATGCGATACATAGACCAGAGCTCCCGGAAGAGTAATTTTGAGATTTACTAATGCGAGCGAATATAAGTAGACATTGGGTTGAGAAATATTCTGCGCAGTTGCGCGCTCCGAGGGGGTGTCCGCTGTGGGGGCAACAAATATTCCGGTTGATACCCCGTTGTTTGCGGCCGGGTAGTTCATTTGCCGCCTCAGATAACCGGGTGAATTTTTCAGAAGCAAATCGTATATTTCTTTTAAAGATAAGTTATGTCAGTCTATTAATAATTGCCATAAGCTCGCCGGCATTATTGGAAAATATCCATTCCACGCCACGGTTGATTTCACGGAGCAGGCAGTTTTTCGACGCTGGATAGCCGGTACCTACCATTTGACCATTCTGGTGGTGCTTTTTCAAGATGGCATGGGTTAACAAAAGGTAGTGCCCGGCCACACCCCTGTAGTTTTTTTCCAGTGCCAGCTTGCTGAAACTGGACATGTTCAGCATGGCAATGGGAATGAAGATCGATGGGGGTGCGAAGGTAATCAGATCAAACATGTCCGGGGTAAGGGTCATCAGATGGTAGTCCTTACCGGGTTGCAGGGAAGTAAAGCAATTCTGGAAAATGGCGTTCTGCCGGGCTGGATCCGGATAAGGTTCTTCTTTTAGCTCGATCATAAAATGCATCTTCTGGCCGTATTTTTCAACCACCTCAGACAGCAAAGGCACCTGCGGACATCGGGACCGTAATTCATCGAATTCAACCTCAGCGATGGTCGTCTCAATTCCAAAAACCCGCTTTAGATCCGGATCATGGGCTACCACGGGCTGAAGGTCCCGGGTCCAGCGCACATCAAATTCAATTCCCCAGACGCCCTGTCCCAGCGCACTGTCAAAGGCTGGGATTGTATTTTCATAAACGCTGATGTTGTCATGCTCCCCGCGATGGGAAACAATTTTGCAGGCTTTCAGTTTATGCGGCCCAGGCGAATGTCGGGGCAGGAGCATAAAGATAAAATCAATGCCCCGAATCAATGCTTTTTCAATTCCAGCGGGAAGTTCCATTTTATATGATCCAGTCTTGAATTATCTGTTGGAAATGCTATATATTTGGAAGCTGTCTCAAAATTAAATATAAGGCATTCTTTACAACACCATAGATTGTGGTGCAAGTATGTATATAGGTTCAGCGTTCAGGGTTCTGGGTTCAGCGTTCTGCACCGCCGCTGGCAGAGGAGTGGATTTAGCGTGTCCTTCGGGTCGCACTCGTTCTCGTCCTCGTCCTCGACGCGATTGTACTTCTTTCGATTTCGAGCACGAGAACGACGACGAGGACGATTTAGGCACCTTT
The DNA here is from genome assembly GCA_963821065.1 of uncultured delta proteobacterium. Classification (GTDB taxonomy): domain Bacteria; phylum Desulfobacterota; class Desulfobacteria; order Desulfobacterales; family JAFDCJ01; genus JAFDCJ01. The sequence goes on from CAWGCM010000001.1 coordinate 95,685, forward strand.
CTCATGGTCGGCACGGCGGTCGACCCTAAGAAATTATGATGGCGTTTTATATAAGTAATAAGGTTTTGGGATTCAGTGTTTCGTTTTCCTGAAACCTGATCCGCCTGTGGCGGAACACCTGAAACCTAACAGCCAATAAGCAACCCTGAACCCTGCTTGTGGGGTCGAAGCCAAAGGCGAGGCCCCAGAACCTTGAAGCTTTGAACCCTTTTTACCGAGGTACGAGGTAAAAAATGCGTAAAAGTCAACATGCGAAGTGGCAAAAACTGACGGTAACGCCCGAAGAAATCATGGCAAAACTGGAACCCGGAATGAACATTTTCCTGGGAACCGGTGTGGGAGAGCCCCGCACCCTGGTCAAACACCTGATGGCCGACCATACATCCAATCTCAAAGATCTCGAACTGGTCCAGCTGGTGAGTCTGGGTGATGCCATATCCGTAGAAGCTTTGAATTCCAACGCCTACCGGTTAAAAACGTTTTATTCCGGATGGGTGGCCGGTGAAGCCATTACTGCCGGACGGGTGGATCTGATCCCGAGCAGTTTTTCGAGAATACCCCGACTGATAGAATCGGGGAGAATCCCCATCGATGTGGCTTTTATTCAGATTACACCACCCAATGAAGCGGGCTACTGCAGCCTGGGAGTGGCGGTGGATGTCGGCCGCCAGGCGATGGAACAGGCCTCACTGGTGGTCGGTGAAATCAACTCCGATATTCCCATCACCCAGGGGGATACCTTTGTTCCGTTGTCGGATTTTGATTTCCTGGTACGTTCCACGGAAAAACCAATTTATTTTAACCGCTGGCCGGTGGATGAGGTTTTCGATCGGGTGGCTGCCAATGTGGCCTCGGTGATTGAAGACGGCAGCTGCCTGGCCTTTACTCTCGGTCCTTTGTTCGAGGCGCTCGGCCGGCACCTGGTGCGCAAACGTCATCTCGGTATCCACACGCCTTTTTTTACGGATTCGCTGATGGACCTGGTAAAAAGCGGGGCTGTTACCAACCGCTACAAAGAAATTTTCAGAGGCAAATCCCTGACCTGCTATGCCGTTGGAACTCCGGAACTGATGCGCTGGCTAAACCGCAACCCGCTGGTGGAATTTCAAGGCATCGACAAAGTATTCACCCCGGCCCAGATCGGGGAAAACCCCCTTTTTATGGCGGTGCTGCCGGCGCGCAAAGCCGATATTTCGGGCCGCATAGCACTGCACTTCGGAAAAGGCAACGTAACGGCCGGGCCGGGTGATGTCATGGATCTTTTTCACGGCGCTGAGCTGTCCCGGGGCGGGATGACCATATTCGGCCTGCCGAGCAGAAACCGCAACCAGGAATCCAACATTTTAATCTCAATTGAAGAATTTCCCAACCAGTTCAGTATCCGGGAATCGATCGATATGGTGATCACCGAATACGGCGTTGCCAGTCTGAGCGGTCGCACGGTCAGGGAACGTGCCCAGGCCTTGATCGAGATTGCCCACCCGGATGATCGTGCCGATCTGGTGGAACAGGCCAAACAAGAAAAGATTCTCTACCCGGATCAAATTTTTGTAAAAGAATCCGCCCACCTGTATCCGGCGGAGATAAACCTGCAACATGCCTTCAAGGATGATGTAAAAGTAAGGTTTCGGGCCATCAGGCCATCCGACGAAGAAGAGATGCGCCGTCTGTTTTACCGGTTTTCCGACCAGTCCGTTTACTACCGGTATTTTGCGCCCATAAAAACCATGCCCCATTCCAAGATGCAGGGCTACGTCAATGTTGATTTCAGCCGGGTGATGTCCATTGTCGGTGTCGTGGGAGAACCCGGTCAGGGGCACATAATTGCAGAAGCAAGATTTATCCGAAATGAAAACGGTCCCTACGCTGATGTAGCCTTTGTGGTGGACGAAGAATACCAGGGCCTCGGCATAGCAACCTATCTTTACAGGCTGCTGATCCGGCTGGCCAAAGATCGGGGCATCCAGTGTTTGACAGCCGATGTGCTGGCAACCAACAAGGGTATGATGAAAGTATTTGAAAAAGATGGGGCGCCGGTGACAGCCAAACTGGACCATGGTGTTTACCATTTAACGATTCCGCTTGGCAGCGAGCCGGGACCTGAATCAAAGACTTTAGAATCATGAAGGTAACTGCATGCAGAGAAAAATAAATAATTTTGATAAATTAGCCCGGCCACTACAGGATATATTAAACCAGGTTCAAATAAACATACCGTTTGCGATGCTTTACGACGAATATTTAGACCGCTTTCTTGAATACGGACTGAACCCTGAAATTGGCATCGATGCTAAGGCCCTGGAGCGCTTTAATTTTTCGGATTTCCAGCGTATCGCTGAGAAACTGCATGATCGTCATCTTTCAATTACCCTGCACGGACCGTTCATTGACCTGTCGGCAGGATCCACCGACCCCGCAATAAAGGCCGTGACCCGAAGTCGTTTTGAACAGTTGTTTAAACTGGTTCCCGTCTTCAGGCCCAGGGCAGTTGTCTGCCATGCCGGCTATGATTGGAAACGATACGGGTACTTCAAGGAAGAATGGATCGAGAGCAGTCTGGATACCTGGTCATGGTTAGCTGGCAGCTTGATTGAACAGGGATCCAGACTGATGCTGGAAAACGTATATGAAGACAATCCGGAAGAGATACGTATTATTCTCGAACGCCTTCAAAGTCAGAAGGTCGGTTTTTGCCTGGATGCCGGTCACCTTTTGGCCTTCGGACAGGGCGAACTGAAACAATGGCTGGAAGAATTGGGTTTATATATCGGTCAGTTGCATCTTCATGACAATCATGGCCGCAACGATGAGCATCTGCCCCTGGGACACGGCAAAATCAATTTCAAACTGCTATTCGCCTACCTGATATCAAACAACCTTCCCCGGCCGATCATTACCCTTGAGCCTCACCAGGAAGAAGCCCTCTGGCCAAGCTTGGACTACCTCACAACAATGTGGCCATGGTAATTGGAAGCTATCTCACATATCTCCCCTTCACGACCTGCCAATAAGACCTTCAGGCCAAATATTGCACTTTTTGACTAAATCCTAAACCAGCCGCAAATTATTGAAAAACGATGGCGATATTTTAAGCTTATTATTAAAGCATGGTGAAAAAATGCCGATATACACCTTGTATCGGCATATCGTATGTCATTTACCGCCCATCTTCAGGAAAGCCATGGCTGAAATATTCCAGGAAGAAAAAAATTCGACTAAAGTAGCTGCAGACGTCCCCTTTGAAGCAAAAACGATGGCCATCACCCAGACAAAAGACATGGAGAAGGCCATCGGGCCGCGTCTGGTCTGCACATCAGCTTCCGGGGAAACCAAGATCTTTCCTCTCAAAAAAACAAAACTTGTCATCGGGCGATCCGTGGAGGCAGATCTAAATCTTCAAGATCCACTGGTTTCGCGTAAACATTGTGTGATCGAAAAACGGGACAATGAATTTCTCGTCAGAAATGTCAGTACGACCAACCCCCTGTTATTAAACGAAATCGCCATTGCTGAAAAGCGTCTCTACACCGGCGACCAGCTTAAAATCGGCAACACCACACTGGCGTTTATATCCGATCGCACCGAAGATGGCCGCAAGGTTGAACCTAAAGCAGGCGCACAGGAAGCCAAATCAGGGTGGGGATTTTGGCTTTCCATTTTTCTATTGCTTATTTTTGCAGGATATTTCGGCTATTTTCAGGCTTATACGCCTTTAAAAGTCGGATGGGCCTTAAAATCGGTTGCCAAGCAGATAAAAGCCGAAAACTATGATTCAGCCCAAAATACCCTCGAAAAGCTCTTGTTGTCAGATCTGCCAGCGAAATACACCCATCAGGTATTGGGATATCTGGCCGAAACAGCCCTGGCCATTGCGGACCAGAAAGCCCAGCATGAAGACCTGGGATCCGTTATGGCATACTTAAAGTCATACCTGTCAGAATACGGGGCCGGAAAAGAAGCCGAAGTCCTCTGGGACCGGCTGGACTATTACCGCTTAACCATGGCACACCGTCTGGAATCGGCCAACGAATTCCAACGCGCAGTGAGACAGTATTCAGCCATAAAAGAGGACAGCATTTACTATGAAGAAGCGCATAAGGCCATCAGACGCATCTGGCTTGCCCATCAGCGCCAGCCCCGCCGGGACCAGACCCTGGTGCAGCTTTTAAAAGAAGCCGATGCCAATTTCCAGGCACAGCAATACCTGAAGCCGGTGAATCAGAATGCCTTTGTTCTCTACCGGGCCGTTTTGACCCTGGAACCCGGTCATGAGCTGGCACTTAAACGTATTGACCAGATGAAGGATTTTTACCGCGATAACGGTGAAAAATATTACTCCAAAAAGAATTGGGCCAAGGCACTTTCTTATTTTGAACGCTACTATCTGATTGATACTGACAATAAGCAAATAAATGATAATATGAAAATTTGCCGCGAAAAATTGTCCGATGCCCGGACGCTGGCCCGCAAATCAAAAAGTTCCAAAACTTCGTTAAAAAAGAGGTCATGGGGTAAAACCAAAAAAGATCGTGCACTTGAGCAGGCCGAGAAAAAAGAAGAGATTAAGCGACTGCTTGAAGAGTCAGGGGCTGAAAGTTCCTGGATTATGAAATATCTATTCGAAGACGAAACAGACAAGGCGAATTCCGATAAACCCTGGTGATCCAGGTGGGCTTGATATAATGAAAAACCTGTTTATTGCAGTATCATTGGTCCTCTTTATCCTCTTTGCCAGTGTCTCCTGTGCGCTGCGAATGCTGGAAAACCCGCCCGCCCCTACCGTCCTTGAAGAAGAAAAACTACCCTTTAAAGTGGCCATTCTGCCCTTTGAAAATAAAACTTCCAATCCGGAAGCCGGTAGGACTGTGCGCAAAATGTTTTATAATTTTTTCAGCTCTTTGAATTACCGGGACCTGGAACCCTATGTTATTGACGAAAACCTGAAGGCCAATCATCTATTCGCGGACATTACCGGCGGTAAGAAAGTCTCCCCTCAGAAACTGGGGCAGTTGCTCGGGGTCGATGCCGTCATTTATGGAGAAGTTATCAGCCTGGGGAAGATCTATGCCCTGGTATATTCCGACAATCAGGCCGGACTTAAAGCCAGGATGGTGCGCTGCTCAAACGCAAAGCCAGTGTGGGAATTGGAGCACACCATCCATATAGAAGAAGGAGATGTTCCACTGAGCCCGATCGGGCTGGCGGCGACCATCTTTAAAACAGCTCTCAGCCATACCCAGGCGACCCACATGAAAGCCGCTTCCGAGCTGTGCATGCAAATGATTGCCACTATTCCCAATCCGCCCGGTGTGAGTGAACCGCCACCCAAAATTCAGGCCCTGGTGCATAACGGTGCCGGCAAACTCCTTCAACCGGGGGATACAATCAAGGTCGCAATGATCGGAGATAAAAACCGGATCGCCAGCTGGAGCATTCCCCCCCTGGTCGAAAACCTCCCGATGGAAGAAAAACAACCGGGTGTATACATCGGGGCTTACCGCATCAAAGCCCGGGATCGATTAGCCCACGGGCGAATGGTGGGTATTCTCAGGTCAAAGAAGGGTGTCGGCAGTCAGTGGATCGATATCCTGGGCCCGGTAAAAATCGGCAAACCGACCGTGCTGCCTCCGGTGATTTCAAATGATTATGCATTGAGTATAGATAAGAGTCCTTACCTGGTTACCGGCGCTTTGGTGATCAAACCCGGTGTCAGGCTCACCATGAATGCGGGCACCGTGGTCTGGTTTCGCAGCCTGGGCTTGATTGTCAAAGGGCAGCTGGAAATCTTAGGCACCCGGGACGATCCGGTTCGTTTGGCGAGTCTGGGGGCGTCCGGTTGGAAGGGGATTTTTCTAGACCGCAGTAGCGGAGAAAATAAAATCAACTACTGTACCATCTCGAATGCCGAATTTGGTTTCAGAGCTTCAATGTCAAAAGTTTTCATCCAAAACTGCCAATTCCAGGACAATGTCTGGGGTATCGTGATGGAGGAAAGCCGCGGGGAAATCTCCGACAGCCTCATTCGAACTTCCGCAAAATTAGGAATTGCAGCCCGTAAGGCCCAACTTCTGGTAAAGAATTCGGTTATCACCGAAAACGGCTCCGGAGGGATTCTGCTCGAGGACAGCAAAGCCCATATCGAGCAAAACAACATTCTAAACAACGGGGGCTGGGAAATTAAAGTGCTGGACAACAAGGGCAGGGTGCGAGCAACCCACAACTGGTGGGGCGACGCCAACCCGGCTAAAGAGTCAATCATCGGACCCGTGGCTTTTCAACCGGCCTTAAAATCACCGATCGAATTCAGCGTCATCGAATTTTAGGAAGGACGAATGATGAAGGTGGCGTGGCTGCGCTCCATCATTAATTCATTCCGCCGCAGGCGGATCATTCATCATTCGACATTCCTCAAAGTCGTTTGTCCAACCATGCCTCCAGGTCTTCCAACACCTTTTCTTTTTGATCTTCCGGTGCATTATAAATCTCATGATACACGCCGTCATAGACGTGTAGCGTCTTGTCCTGAAGGGTCAGCTTTTCAAAAAAATCCTTCGAAGCGTCGGCATTCACCAGATAATCTTCACCGGCCACCTGCATCAACACGGGTACGTTCAGGGTTGAAGCCTGTTGGTTCACAGATCCCATGGCCGCCATTAGCTCGGTGAAAAATCGTGCGCTGACACGGTCATGCACCAGAGGATCGTTTTCATAGGCTTTGACAACGTCTGGATCGCGACTGATTTTCATGGCGTCCAGCTCATTGCCCATGATCAGACCCGGCCAGGCATAAGACATAAAAGATCCTATGACCTTTTTAATCGGAGGAATATCTATCACCATCCCCAGGCATGGAGATGAGGCCACCACCCCGTCAATAAGTTCGGGATAGCGCTGGGCAAAATATAGCGCAATTAACCCACCCATACTGTGACCCAGCAGAAAACATGGGATCTCGCCTGGTATATCTTTTCTTGCCAACTCAATCATTAAACGAAGATCGCTAAGGTATTGTACAAAATTCAGAATATGCCCCCGCTTGCCGCCGCTTTGCCCGTGTCCCCGGTGGTCAGGCACCCAGACGCTGAAGCCTTTTGGAAGCACCCGCTCAACAACGTTGCCGTAGCGGCCGGAGTGCTCTCCCAGGCCATGGGCAATCACCATGCGGGCCCGTTCCGATTCTGCCTGGTATTGTCGATAAAAGATTTTAATCCCGTCAGGCCCCGAAAATCCGCCTGTTTTTTCAGATAAGGCAGTCATAAGTCACCTCCAAATTTGGAATATCCATTTGTTCTATTTCATCTTTTCAAATTTTTGTAACAGGGCCGTCGCCTTTTTTTCATCGCCGAGAGACTTGTAACAAAGGGCTGTAAAACGCACGGCTTCTTTGACATCCTGAAACTCAAGCAAATGGGATAATGCTCGATCCCATAACTCCAGGTTCATGAGACTGACTCCCATACAGATGTTTAGTCTGGCATCCCGGGGGAAATGGGCCAATCCCTGTGACAGAATTTCGGTGGATTCCCGGTTGGCCCCCCTTTTCTGAAATAAAATCCCAAGTCCCAAATAGGCTTCGGCATTGGGGTAGTACCTTATGGCGCGCTGATACAAATTGGCTGCAATCCGGTCTTTATTTCCTATCTCCTCGATCCGCGAATAATCTCCATAATCGAAGGTCATCGCCAGGCGCGAATAGAAGGTTGAATGCTGCGGGTAAAGGTCTTCATTGTCAATCAAGTCCAGCGCTTGAACGAATCGGGGTAGACTTTCATAAAAGTGGGAGCGTAGTTTTTGTCCGAACGCCAGTATCCGTTCCCGTGTTAAATCTGAATCGGTTTCAAAATACATGATGTCCTCAATACGTTTTAACCAGACATCATCGGTTTGTTTTAACCGATGCTTGAAATCCTCATAAAGCCGGGTGCCGGGAAATATGTCCAGAATATAAAAAACCGCACTCAACGGTTTGATCCGGTCGATCAGGTCGATGGTCTCTTGAATAGTCTGCCAACTTTCCTCAGGGCAGCCGTAAATGAAATAGGCCCGGGCCATTATCCCGTAATTTTGGGTCAGGGTAAAGGCTTTTAGAATGTTTTCGATAGAAATTTTTTTCTGCAAAAAATTCCTAATCTTTTCCGATCCGCTTTCAACGCCGTAACTGATCTGGATACAACCAGCCTTGCGCATCCAGAAGAGGATTTCTGCGTTGATGTAGTCCACACGGGATATGGCGTTCCAGGTGATGTCCAATTCTTTTTCAATGATCTTTTTGCAGACTTCGATAACCCGATTTTTATTGACCGTGAAGGTGTCATCTGAGAAATAAAAAAAGTGAACCCCTTTTTGATATAAACGCTGGATCTGCTCAACGAAATAGTCAGCAGAATGAAACCTGACATGACGCCCCCAAAACCGGGGAGACCCGCAAAAAGCGCAATCCCCAGTGCAGCCGCGTGTCAAGGAAAGATGCTGGTAAGTAAAATACCGGGCCGGATCAGGCAGGTCGTCAAGGGGGGTGATGGGGGCCGCATCGGCGGTTCGGACCGGACGGCCGTCTTTTCTGAAGGCCAAGCCGTTAAGGGATGCGATTGCTCCAGGATCTCCTGATTCAAGTTGCCTTACCAGATTTAAGAAGGTGTACTCGCCTTCTCCGGTCACTACATAATCCACTTCACTAAAATGGATAAGAAAATGTTCCCACAGAAAAGTTGCGCCAACGCCGCCGAACACAACGGTTACCCGGGAATTGATTTGTTTTGCTATCCCAGCTATTTCTAATCCACCCCAACGATTGCCATGCAGGATGGAAAAGCCGATAATATCCGGTTTTTTCTCCACCAAAATTTTTTTGATTTTATCCGGGGCTGCATTGATGTTATGCCAATTTAACACCTCCACGTTGTAATGGTTTTCCTTTAGCACAGCCGCCACATAATAAACTCCCAGCGGCACCGCACTCACATCTTCGGCAGTGAGCACACGGGTTTCGAGAAAATACGGATATATTAATAAGATTTTCATCTTTGATCGCAATCGTAAGGGACACCGGCGCCGTTGGGGCCGAAACCGAAACCGCTAAACAGGTAACAACTGGGAAAGATTTGACATTTGAACGGCTTTCTGTCAAGGCTTCTGATGCCAAAATATCGAAAGGACCCACTCGCAAAGCAGAAGGCTCACCCATATTATGCGCATTAAAGCCGTGATTTTCCATTTAGAAAGCACCCTGATTCAAACCAGGGTCCATGAAGACAAGGCCATAAGGGCCGTGTTTGGATGCCCGTCCGAGATGCCGACTCTGGATTTCGTCAGGGGGCTGTCAAAGTCCGCGGATGGAAACCACCTTTTGACCGCTCTGGATGGTTACGAGCTAAAAGCCGCCGAAAATGCCCAACCGGCCCCCGGTGCCGAGGCCGTCGCCCGCTACCTTGTGAAAAAAGACCTTCAACTGGCAACCGTCAGCTACGGCTGTCGGACTTTTGTTCACAAACTTCTGGATAAGTTGTCTTTTATCAGACAATCGGATTTCAGTGTCATATTCGGTCGGGAGGACCTTCTGGTTTCCAGTTCGGTCAAAGACCCTGTTCAACTGGCTGCCGAAAAAATGGAATTGCCGCTTGACCGGGTTCTATCCGTGGCTGGTGACCCGGCCTTTCTTCGAGATGCTCAGAAAAAAGGGGCAACTACCGTGGTAATTGACCCGTCAGCGCCGGCTGAAAACCATACGGTTAAAGGGCATCTTCATATTTCACATTTAGAAAAATTGATTCCGATCGCGCGGCTGGGGATACCATTGCCCGCCGGAAAGCTGCCCAACGATCTTTTGCGGGAATTTTTAGATCAGTTTGTATTCAATGACCCTTCAATTATAATCAACCCGGGTGTAGGAGAGGACACGGCCGCAGTGGATGTTGGGCCTGAAGAAGTTCTGGTGCTCAAATCAGATCCCATTACCTTTGCCACGGATTCCATCGGCCAGTATGCTGTATTGATCAATGCCAATGATATCGCCACATCAGGGGCCAAACCCAGATGGCTGCTGACAACCCTGCTGTTTCCATCCGGGGTCACCCCCTCAGAGATAAGTCAGGTCATCGACGAGCTGAAGGCCTTTTGCAAGAAATGGGATATCACCCTGTGCGGCGGACACACTGAAATTACAGATGCCGTCACGCGACCGGTGGTAACCGGGATGATGGCAGGAACCGTCACCCGGAGCGGTTTGATCGACAAGCGGAATATGGCCCCCGGCGACCGGGTGCTTTTGACCAAGGCCGTTGCGGTGGAAGGGACCGCCATTATTGCCAGGGAATTTGGGGATCGCCTCAAAAGCCTGGGGATGAACGATTCAGAAATCAATACCGGCCGCCGGTTTCTGGCCAACATCAGCATTTTAACCGAAGCCCGAATCGCGGCCGAATCCGAGACAACCTGCGCCATGCACGATGTCACCGAGGGCGGGCTGGCCACCGCTTTGGAAGAACTTGGCATAGCAGGCGGTCATCGGATTAAAATTAATATGGATACAATACCCGTCTTTGCCCAAACCCGCAAGATCTGTCGATTGCTGGATATCAATCCATTGGGGCTGATCGGCTCGGGCAGTCTGCTGATCTGCTGCCGTGAGGCAGGCTGTGAAGACCTTATGGCGGCTGTGCGCAAGGCAGGTATCGAAATAACCTGCATCGGGGAGGTACTGCAACCCGGTCGCGGCATTATTGCCGAAAAAAACAGACAGCCGACCCCCTGGCCCCAATTTGAAACCGATGAGATCACAAAGCTTTATTGACCATTGCAGGAATTTTTGTAGCAACATACAGTTAAGAAGACGAAAGCATAAAATTCATGAAACTCGATTTGAGGTATCAGGGATAGACCGAAATATTGAAGACTGAGTACGAAGATGAAATATTGGAGTAGATGCTACGCAGATGGGCAGTCAATATCAGCACCAGGTTCTATTTTCCGGGTCTTTTTTCCTGACACCTCTTATGAAACTACATCTCCATGTCCCAAAATCAAAGCTGTTCCAATCGTCCTCGTCGTCGTACTCGTCCTCGAAATCGAGGAAAGGACAACGGCGTCGAGAACGAGGACGAGGACGCGTACGAAACCAAAGACGAGCTAATTCCGCCCCCTGCAACTCTCTCTTGAAACTATAAAATTTCTTTTTCGATCAAACTGGCCGCTCCGCGGCCAGCGGCTGCGCTGAAACCTGAAACCTATAATTGACGACATCGGAATTTATGACTCTGGCCGTTTAAACCGGATGATAGGCAGGTGATAGTTGACTTCCTCTAATCTTTCTTAATCCCTCGGCCGAAAATCTCAAAGGCGAGCTCAAGGGTCTGCTTGAGATAATCCTTTTCCTCATTGATCAGCTTCTTGCTGGTCAGCCAGAGGACGACACCGGAAAACATAGCCCAGAAGGTGTCTGCCAGGGCAATCGGGTGGCGGTCATAAAACAGGCCCTGTTCTACCCCATTTTCAAATATTTTTGCGATTGAGCCCAAAGATTTACGGGATAAATCCTTGATCTCTCCCATTAACTGCGGTGATAGATTTTTTAAGGTTTCGCTCGATTGCAGGTGAAACATGTTGATGATGATCAGGGGATCGAACTCATAGACATCGTACATAGCGTCCATGAGCGCTTTTAATTTTTCTTCGGGATCAGCCTCTTTATCGTCATTGACGTGTTCAACCCGGATGAGCAGGTACTGCAGTATACGGAGAGAAAGCGAGGCGTAAAGTTCCTCTTTGTTTTTAAAATACAGGTAGAGGGTGCCGGGACTGAGTTCCGCCTCCTGGGCGATATCCTCCATCGTCGCCTTGCTAAAGCCCTTGTCTGAAAATACCCTTTTGGCGGCAACCATGATCTGTTGACGCCGCCGTTCTTTCTCTCTTTCCTTGCGCTCTTGGATTCCCATATGCCAATGCCCCCTGAATAAGATTTAGTTTTCGAACTACCTTATATTTTATTTTATTTATTTTTTCAAGAGAAATATTCAGTTTCTGATTTAACCTAGAATTAAATTATGAGACTCGGCCGGGGGATAATATATTTTCGAAAATTCCGGTGTCAAGGCCGGCCCCTTTCAGGTAATCTTGGTGGGTATCCGTAGCCATGAAAAAAGCTCTATAAATATAAGGTGTTGAAAAAATCGCCAACGAACGGATGGTATCGATTGCATAGGGTTGGAAAGTGTAAAGAATTCGGAAGTTGGAAGGCGGAAAATAAAGAATGGTATAAGGAAGGTACAGGGCGCCAGCCATCGCAATGCTATGGAATGACTATGGTACAGCCAATACGGCCCAGGCTCCTATACATAAAGATCAGATGGTTAACCTTTTTCAATTTCCCATTCCGCATTCCCAATTCCGAATTCTGATACCTCTGGCCTCTGCTATCCGATTGCGACCTGCAGCAGATCCTTCCTGGCACTGACATTTTGAATGGTCACCTGGATAAGATCTTCCGGTTTCAGCGCAAAACCGCTGGATATAGGGAGATCGCATTCAGTCATGTAGGCGGAAAGCAGAATTTGATAATTGTTGCGACGTTTGGTCAGCACGATGGCTTCTTCTTTGCGACCGATATGCTGTTCAAGGTATTTCAAAAGCCAGTATCGCTGTCGACCAAATTGAATCCGCGAAACATTCCCCATGGGTAACTCGAGCTGTTGAATTGCCTGGTCAATTTCATCAGAAGCGTGGGGTCGCTCCAAACCGAGAACAGCTCTAATCTGTCTCTGGGTGATGAGATCAAAATATTTGCGAATGGGCGAAGTTGCCGTCACATAAGCATTTAGCCCAAGGCCGGAGTGCTTTTCGGGTTGAGAACCCAATACGAAACGGCTCAAAAATCTTCGCTGCATCCAGTTCTGATACAATGTCCCCCCGTCACCTTTGTACAGACGTTCCCTGGGTGCCGGCTGGGACCTGAAAACCGCCGGCATCTGATTTTCGGCCAGATACCTGGCCATCAGCCAGTTGGCCATAATCATTATTTCTGCAACCAGCATCCGGCCGGGGCTATCCCGATTGATCCGGTTAACAGAAATGGTTCCATCGTCGGCCAGCCAAACATTGATTTCCGGTACGGTAATCTGAACAGCCCCTGCATCCAGCCTTTGGTGGTGGAACTTATCTGCAATTTCGCGCAGAATCAGTATATCCGGGTCTTGATCCGCTACCTGGTTAACATCGTAATAGGTGAGTTGGTGCTTCACCTTTACCAGACTGGGCAGGATCTCATAATCAATAATCTCCAGCAAAGGGCTTAAATTTACCATCGTACTGATGGCAGGGCGTATTTCACCGGCCTTCAGGCTGCAAAGTTCCTCGGCGAGGCAGGCAGGCAGCATGGAAATTTTTTGATCGGGCATGTAAATAGAACTTCCTCTGGCTAACGCTTCCTGGTCTATAATATCGCCTTTGTGAACAAAATGTCCGACATCGACAATATGAATACCGAGACGAAATAGATCTCCTATTTTCTCGATGCTCAAGGCATCGTCGAAATCGAGAGTGGCCTGCCCGTCGATGGTCATAATCGCAAGGGAGGTCAGATCTTCACGCGGCCCGTCGTCCGAATGTTCCTGATAGGGCGAAGTCAACCGATGGGCCGCGTTCTGTATTTTACCTGGAAATTCGGCGGGAATGCCCAAACGCAACAGGTCTATATTTTCATTCTCATCAAAGACTTTCAGTTTGACCAGAAGTGGAAAGAGCCCGGTGGGTGGGTCCAAATTAGCTTTGTTAATCATGGCCTTTGCCAGAGCATGATCTTTGCTGTCTTTTTCAAATAGATAATAGGATTTTAGGATATGTGTAAATTCAGCAGCCTCCTCCGGGTTCATCTCCTCGGAAGGTGAGGTGGAATTCATCAGACTCATCAACCACTCCCCACCGATATCGATCATCCGTTTTCTGCGGGCCTCTTCCCGCCGCTGGGATAGCAGGCGTTCCACCTTCTCTTCGGAATTGGGGAAAAATCGCTCCAGGTTAAATTTAAAATAAAGTCTGTCATCAAAAAATGCCCGTAAAACCGCGGATTCATGATCTCCACAAGGACTGTCCGGAAAACAAAACTCGGTCATGGTTGCCAGATCAATCCAGACCTGTTCGGCATTTAATACCTCCCACAAATCTTTGATATCCACCTGGTTGAGCAATTCTTTGCGCTTGCTGGCAACCCTCTTCAGGGAATCGACCATTTTATCCCGGCCCAGGGATAGGTCGAGGCGCACTTTATCCTTGTGCAGCAGCCTGCTGGCTGAAAGGTTGACCTCGCGGTTATTTTCGGTCAACAGCCTCAAACGGGAATTTTTAACTTCCAGAATAACCGCACACATGATTTTTTGGCGGTCGATAAATTCAACGATGCATCCAGATTCCATAGCAATTACAATAACAACCGGCCTATATAAAGTCAATGTTGCGCGTTGCGCGTTACGGGGTGCGGGGTTACGCATTAGACGTTGCGAGTTACGCGTTGAGAAAGGAATAGCAGACAATCCGAAATCCCTGATCCGAATTCCAAAACCGATAGTATCCCAAATCCCCGATCGAGAAACCGTGCTTTTAATTTGCTTGCAGTTATTCTCGACCGCCCTTATATTTATCACTTACGGGTGCCAGGCAACTTTATTGGATTTCGGATTAGTCTGGATTTCACATAGCAACCCGTAGCACGCAACGTGCAACCCGTAGCACGTAACCCGTAACTCGCAACCCGAACCCGTACCATGAGCGCCGCTGAATTAATTAAACCCTATTTCATCGAAAATCGCGTCAGAATTCTGATCGGACTGCTCTGCCTGATCACGGTTGATGTCCTTCAACTATTCATCCCGCGCATCATAAAGCGGGTCGTCGATGATCTGACTGCTTTTCAGATTGAAGGCCAACGGTTAATGACATATGCCCTTTTGATGATTGCAATCGCAATGTGTATCGGCGTGTTTCGTTATGTCTGGCGTCGATGCCTTTTGGGGACATCCAGGATAATCGAGGAGGGGTTGCGCAACAGGCTTTTTGTCCATCTTCAGGGCCTGTCTGCCGCCTATTTCGATGAAATCAAGACGGGCGACCTGATGGCCCATGCCACCAACGACATCCAACAAATCCGGATGGCCACCGGCATGGGCCTGGTAGCGTTAAACGATGCCATTGTTCTGGGGCTGGCCGCCATCGGATTTATGGCCTACATCAATGTCAAGTTGACCGCGTTTGTCCTTATCCCCATGCCCCTGATAGTTATCAGCACACGCTTTTTCAGCAAAAAAATGCACCGCCGCTATCAGGCTGTTCAGGCCGCCTTTTCAGATCTCACCGAGGTCATCCGGGAACGCTTTGCGGGAATTCGCATCATCAAAGCCCATCATCTCAAAAAAGAAGCAGCTGCAGTGGTGGAAGGTGCCTCGAAAAACTACGTTGACAAAAACATGAGGTTGGTCAAAATCATCGGGTCGTTTTTCCCCATGATGCTTCTCTTTACCAATTTGAGTCTGGCCATTGTTCTGTATCTCGGCGGCCGTCAAACCATCATGCAAACCATCACACCCGGTGATTTCGTGGCCTTTCTCAGCTACCTGGGATTGCTGACCTGGCCGATGATGGCACTGGGATGGGTCACCAATCTCATTCAGCGCGGCCGGGCCTCATTGGATCGCATCAATGTAATCATAGAAACTGTTCCTGAAATCAAAGATCGCGATAATGCTGCCAGCCTTGATAAAGTTCAGGGCCGGATAGCGTTCGAAAACGTGACCTTTGGCTATGGCTCCGGCAAGGATGGCAACGCCAGCGCCGCCCTTTCTCAGATCAAATTCTCTGTAGCACCGGGCAACGTGCTGGGTATTGTCGGCCCGCCGGGATGCGGCAAATCAACCCTTTTAAGCCTGATACCAAGACTCTATGATATCCAGGGAGGAAGAATTCTACTGGACGGGCACGATATCCGGGATTTGAAATTACAGAATTTACGATCGCATATATCCTTTATCCCCCAGGAGCCATTTTTATTTGCCGGAACGATCCGGGAAAACATGGCCTTTGACAACCAGGCGATCACCGAAGGACAACTGGCAACGGCTGCCAGGAAAGCGGCCCTGTCCAGCACCATCAATGATTTCGCTGAAGGGTTCGATACGGTTGTTGGCGAAAAGGGCGTTATTTTATCGGGTGGGCAGAAGCAGCGCATTGCCATCGCTCGTTGCCTGCTGCACGATGCAGACATCCTGATTCTGGATGATCCCATCAGCCAGGTTGATCTGGAAACCGGGACGAATATTATCGATACCATCCGCGCAATGGCCGGGCAAAAGACCATCATCATCGTTTCTCACCGACTGTCCGCCGTCAGTTATGCCGATCAAATCATTTCCCTGGAACAGGGACGGATTGTGGAATCCGGCTCTCACGAGCAACTGATGGCATCTAATCATTACTACGCAAAGACGTTTCATTTGCAGGAAATTGAAGAGGACCTGAATGCAGTCTGACTACGGATACTTTGAGGAGACCAAGCTGGGCAAACCTTATGATCTCCGGCTGATGAAACGAATTTACCCGTTTACCAGACCGTATCGACTCTTATTATTCGGTTCCATCGGACTCGTCCTGTTGATCACCGCCCTGGATCTTGCCCTGCCCTATGTCACCAAAATAGCCATTGACCGCTATATTGTACCGCTGACTGCATCAGAATCCCTGACCACCGATAGGGGAGAAAAATCCTCAGAAAGGGTTATCCGAACCGATTTAAATGATCCGCAACAACAGGCCCTGGTTAGTAAATACCGCGAATTATTCACGGTTGAGGGAACCACGGCCCTGATTCCATACAAGGCGCTGGCCGGATTGGAAAAATCGGATCTGGCGCTGCTGCGCAAAGATGATGTGGCGGGGGTTACCTATATTACAGGCATTTTTTTATTTCTGGTGATCATCAACTTCATGTTAAATTTCGTCCAGAAGATGATCATGGAGTATACCGGCCATATGATTATGCATGATCTGCGCATCCGGCTGTTTGGGCACATTCAGAACCTGGCCACCGCTTTTTTCACCCGCAACCCGGTGGGACGATTGGTCACCAGGACCACCAACGATGTGCAGAATATGCATGAATTGTTCACTTCGGTCATTTCAATGATTTTCAAAGATCTTTTCCTGCTCTGCGGGATCGCCGTGGTTTTGCTGGTTTTAAACTGGAAACTGGCCCTGGTCTCTTTTACGGTATTGCCTCTGGTTGTGTGTGCGTCGATAATTTTCGCCAGGCGGGCCCGTGGTATATTTCGTGAACTGCGCATCAAAATCGCAGAGATCAATACCCGGTTTTCGGAAACCATCGGCGGTATCCGCGTGGTTCAATTATTTCGACAGGAAATAAATAACTATCGCCTGTTTAAGCAGCTCAATCATGAGAACTATCTGGCCGGGATGAAACAGATCCATGTCCTGGCCGTATTCATGCCCCTGATTGAAATACTGGGGGTCG
Organism: uncultured delta proteobacterium; assembly: GCA_963821065.1. GTDB lineage: Bacteria > Desulfobacterota > Desulfobacteria > Desulfobacterales > JAFDCJ01 > JAFDCJ01. The sequence continues at coordinate 113,191 of CAWGCM010000001.1, forward strand.
TGGCGGTCGCCCTCGTGATCTGGTACGGCGGCGGGCGGGTGCTTACCGGGACGCTGAGCCTGGGAGCTCTGGTGGCGTTCATATCCTACATTAGAATGTTTTTCAGACCCATCCGTGATCTGGCGGAAAAATATAACATCCTTCAAAACGCCATGGCATCCGCGGAACGTATTTTTCTGATTCTGGACAGCCAGGACCGGTTGCAGTGGCCCGCAGCCCAAAAGGGTGAAGATGAACCCGGATTGCAGCAAATTGCGACCATTGAATTTGAAAATGTTGGGTTTAGCTATGTTGGTGATCAAGCCATCCTCAAAAATATAAACTTCAGGATCACCGCCGGTGACACAGTTGCAGTGGTCGGACCGACCGGTGCGGGCAAAACGACTCTGATTAACCTGATACCCCGCTTCTATGACCCCACTGCCGGTCGTGTGTTGATCAACAACCGCGACATCCGTGATTGGGAAGCTTCCGAAATTAGATCGAAAATTGCACTCGTCATGCAGGACCCCTTTTTATTTTCAGGAACCATCCGTGAAAACATATTCGGGGAAAACCATAATCTACCGCAGCATCGGATACAGTCAATTCTCGAAGCTTCCAATTGCAAGCCACTGGTTGACCGGCTGGAGAAAGGGCTGGATACAACCCTGACCGAAGGCGGCGCTTCCATATCCAGTGGGGAGCGCCAGCTTATTTCCATCGCCCGTGCCTTTGCCAGAAATCCGCAGTTGATACTGTTTGACGAAGCCACCTCCTATATCGACTCCCCCACCGAACTGCGCATACAGAAGGCGCTGGACAAGTTGATGCAAAACAGAACATCGCTGGTGGTCGCCCACCGGCTGTCCACCGTCCGCAATGCCGATCGCATCATCGTGCTCAACCGGGGCCGGATTGTCGAAACCGGTCACCATACCGATCTTATGCAACAGAAAGGGTTCTATTACCGGCTGCATCAACTCCAATTACAGCCGGATTGATATAGCGGTTGTTAGAATAACGTTCCGTTTTTGGAACGTTTTCTTTTACAGCCACTTATACCAGCCTTCCGTATTTCGGAACTTAGTTTTGAAAAGCGGTATAAAATCTCTTGCCAAAAAACAAGTCAAATGATATAGAAAATTTCTTATATGTTATCAGAATGTTGTCGGATCCAGCAACCTGTAACGCGTGGATGTGGACGATCTGGATTCGATTGGCAGGCCTTGGTTTTCTTTGAGAAATATAGGCATTTGGATAGGGGTTTTTTCGATCTTTATTTACATCTTGAAAGGAGGATTTGATTATGCCTTACGATGCAGTAAAAATGGCAGACTGGCAGATTTCCGAAGCAGCGGAAAAAAACATGCCGACTCCCGAGGAGTGGCGGGACAAACTGGGACTGGAAAAAGATGAAATCCTTCCCATGGGCCGACTGGCTAAACTCGATTTTCTTAAAATCATCAACCGTCTTCAGGACAAACCGGACGGGAAATACATCGAAGTCACTGCCATCACCCCGACGCCACTGGGAGAGGGCAAAAGCACCACTTCCTGCGGCCTGATGGAAGGCCTCGGCATGCGCGGTAAGAACGTGGGTGGTGCACTGCGCCAGCCTTCCGGCGGCCCCACCATGAACGTCAAGGGAACCGCAGCCGGCGGCGGCAACTCACTGCTGATTCCGATGACCGAATTCTCGCTGGGTCTGACCGGCGACATCAACGACATCATGAACTCCCACAACCTGGCCATGGTGGCCTTGACCGCGCGCATGCAGCATGAGCGCAACTACAATGATGAGCAGCTGGCTCGTTTGACCGGTATGCCGCGTTTGAACATCGACCCCACCCGGGTAGAGATGGGCTGGATCATTGACTACTGTGCCCAGGCCCTGCGCAATATCATCATTGGTATCGGCGGCCGCGCCGATGGCTTCACCATGCAGTCCAAGTTCGGAATCGCCGTGGGTTCCGAGTGTATGGCCATCCTGTCGGTTATCCGCGACCTGGCCGATTTGAAAGAACGGCTCAACAACATCACGGTGGCCTTTGATAAGAGCGGCAAACCCGTCACGACGGGTGACCTCGAAGTCGGCAACGCCATGACCGCTTTTATGCGCAACACCATCAACCCCACCATGATGTGCACGGCCGAGTACAACCCCTGCATGGTGCATGCCGGACCGTTTGCCAACATCGCCGTCGGTCAGTCCTCGATTATTGCCGATCGTGTTGGCTTGAAACTGTTCGACTATCACGTCACCGAATCCGGCTTTGGCGCCGATATCGGCTTTGAGAAATTCTGGAACGTCAAATCCCGCTTCAGCGGCTTGAAACCCCACGTATCGGTTCTGACCACCACCATCCGGGCGCTCAAGAGCCACGGCGGCGGACCGAAGGTGACGCCGGGCATTGCCATGCCGGATGAGTACACCAAAGAGAATGTGGGAATGGTTGAGGCGGGATGTGTGAACATGGTTCATCACATCAACACCATTCGCAAGGCCGGCATCAATCCGGTGGTCTGCATCAATCGCTTCTACACCGATACCGATGCTGAATGCGCCGTCGTCCGCAAGGCAGCCGAGGCTGCCGGTGCCCGCTGCGCCGAGTCCAAACACTGGGAACTGGGCGGCGAAGGTGCCCTGGAATTCGCAGATGCCGTCGTTGAAGCCTGTGAAGAGGAAAACGACTTCAAATTCCTGTATCCGCTGGAGATGAAACTGCGCGACCGCGTCGACATCATCGCCAAGGAAGTCTACGGTGCGGACGGTGCATCCTGGACCGCCGAAGCAGAAGCCAAGGCCAAGATGCTCGAGAACGATCCCAAGTACGACGACTTTGCAACCATGATGGTCAAAACCCATCTCAGCCTCAGCGCCGACCCGACCATCAAGGGTGCGCCCAAAGGCTGGACACTGCCCGTCAGGGACGTGCTGATTTACTCCGGCGCCAAGTTCCTGTGTCCCTGCGCCGGCACCATCAGCCTGATGCCAGGCACCGGCTCCAACCCGGCCTTCAGGCGCGTGGATGTAGATGTTGAAACCGGAAAGGTAAGTGGACTGTTCTAGCATCCAGATATGTTAAATTAAATGGGGTCCGGATATTTTGTCCGGTCCCCATTTTTTTTAAATCCCGAATTGCAGGCACCAATAGTTAGATCCCAAACAACAAGCACCAAATAACGACTCGATCTGAGCTCGTCGCAGGTCAAATAATTCGCAAATTCCAATAATCAATGATCTAAATATTAGATCTTTCTTCATTTTGATTTCTCCAGTACAGTTTGGTCCGCCGGAGTCGGATTGGTCATTGGAATTTGTTTGAGGTTTGAGATTTGTGATTTAATTATTTGAGGTGTCGGGGAGTTTTTCCCCCAATGCATTTAAAGTGAACCGTCAGCTTCTCACTGATTGTCAGCGGTCCGCCAGGGGAATAGCCCGTGCAAGCCGTAACAAATGAGTACCGTACTTCGTACACGCTCTCAATTATTTGTGATAAGGATATCATTTTTAAGAGATTATGCGAGTACTTCTAATAAACCCTTTTTATCCAATATCAGAAACCCCCTCCCCACCCCTGGGGCTGGCGTATCTGGCCGGCGCATTGTCCGAAGCCGGCGTTGAAGTTAAAATTCTTGATCTGGTGGTGCTTCCATACAGCCGCTCCAGGCTCCAAAGCCTGATCGAAAGATTTAACCCTCAAATGGCAGGCCTCACCGCTGTAACGATGACCTTCGACAGTGCCATGGGTGTCATCAGAGACATCAAGGATATCGATCCGGAAATACTGACCGTCATGGGGGGACCGCATATATCTTTTTGCGCACGGGAAACCCTTGGTGGCTATCCCGACCTGGATGTCGCTGTCATCGGGGAAGGTGAACGGACCTTGGTAGAGCTGTGCCGGGCAGTCGACAATGGCGGTACTCTGGAAAATGTCGGCGGGATCGTTTATCGCCGGGGAACCGATATAAATTTCACGGCCCGGCGAGAACCGATTGAAAATCTGGATGAACTGCCGCTGCCGGACCGCGAACTTATACCGCTGGGTCGTTACAGGGCACTTAATATGCCGATCAGCATAACCACCAGCCGGGGGTGTCCGTTCAAATGCATTTTCTGTGTCGGCCGTAAAATGGTGGGGGCCCGGGTTCGCTACCGCAGCCCTGAAAAAGTTGTTGATGAGCTGCAATATCTGAACACCTTGAATTTTAACCAGATCAACATTGCCGATGACCTGTTTACCGCTAGTAAAAACCACTGCCTGGGGGTATGCAATGAAATCCTTAAACGGGATTTGAAGTTGACCTGGACATCCTTTGCGCGAGTCGACACCGTTTCCGATGACGTGCTTGGCAAAATGAAGGCTGCCGGCTGCAACGCGGTCAGCTTCGGAATTGAGTCGGCCAACCCCCAAATTTTAAAAACCATTAAAAAAGGGATCACCCTTGATCAGGTGGAAGCGGCCGTCGGCATGTGTCATCGGGCCGGGATAACACCCTGTGCATCCTTTATTCTGGGGCTGCCGGGTGAAACCCCTGAAACCATAAAAGAAACAATGGAATTCGCAAACCGGCTCAAGGACCGGGGCCTGGCATACGGTTTTCACCTCCTGGCACCCTTTCCCGGAACCGAGGTCCGTGAACACAGTGATCGATATGGTATTCGAATTTTATCCGATGATTGGTCCCGGTACCATGCCAACCGGGCCATTGTGGAAACGCCTGAGGTCGACCACCGGGTGTTGGACGAAATAGTGATCGAGTGGGAAGATGAATACAATCAATTGCTGGCGGATATTAAAGCGCGCATGCAGAAAAACGAGGCCTCAGAGGAAGAAGCGCTGCAGGTGATCAACCTTGAACGCATTGTCCTGATTTATGATCTGATGATGAAAAATGAGATCGAACGCCGGGGCATCTGGTCCCAAGACGGCCGTCCGGCAAGCACTGAAGACAACCTGAGAAAACTTGTCGATAGAATCAGCCGTTCCTTTAATGCAACTGCCGAAATGCTCTATAGCACCCTCGAGCATAGCCTGAAGCAAGGAAACCTGGCATACACGGAAAGAAACGGAAAAATTCAATGGCAATGGGTGGACTTTCTGGAATGATGAATGACGAATCAAGCGGCAGGACCGTCATCGGTCCTGCCGCTTAATTTAAAGGGGCCGGTGCTGGGGTCGTGTTAAGGTTTGGGAGGATAATACTCTAGAATTCTGGTCACAGCACTCTTGGTGACGGTATCCTTTTCTGAGGGCGTCATATCGTGGACTAAATCGGCCTTGGTTTCGCCCCACCATATCTCATCGTTGGATGTCGCATCATACATGGCGAGCTTCAGTCGGCCCACTGTATAGACTTCATAGTCCATCAGGGTCGTCATATCCACTGCCCTATAACCACCCCCGAACATGACAACAAACATATCCGGGCTGACCTTGGTCATCCTCAAACCTTTGGCACCCAGTTCACTGTCGACATACTCTCTTATCCGTGACCGGTTAAACTCCTCTATCCGCAATGTCGCCGGCATCGATACCCATTTATAGGTCTTCAGTTGGCTGAAGTCGGTCTTCACATCGTAATCAAAATTGACATCATGATAAACGGTTTTTGAGGGAGCACAGCTGATGGCAAGCGCCACAAGCCAGATGGCAATAAAAGCACTCAATGATCTCATGCAAACCTTCCTAACCCGGATAAACCGGAAATTCGAAGCACAAAATACGAAATACTAAACAAATTCAGAATACGAATGTTTTAATGTTCAAAATATTGTAGGGATTATTGCGCTAATATCAACCGCCCTCAACGTTTCGAATATTAATGTCCGGATTTGTTTCGAATTTCGATATTCGGATTTCGGATTTATTCTTCTAATCACAAAGTTAAAAACAACCTATAAGTGATGATTTTTCGGTTGCCAATATTTAAAAGATGTTACCTGTAATTATGCCTCCAATTTAAGGTATATGTCAAATCATATTTGATCATAACCCTCCAGATGCATTACCAATCTTTCGGATGAAAGGCCGGCGGGTGCCGACTGTCGGGGGCCTTATACCGCTGATCCTGCCGGTTCAAAACCGTTTCGCCGAAATCGACTGGCCGAACAGGCCCCGGCCAAGATCGCCCCGCCCCCGGTGCCTGCTCTTAACCTGCCCTGAGTATTACGACTGATATTTTCCCGGCAGCACCGGTTCAGCAGCCCATTCCGACGGGAATTTCTGACCGGCATCCTCGCCGAATTTTTCTTTTACTTTTTTCAAACCGGGACGGGCAAACTTGGGATGGCCTTCTTTTAACGTCCGGCCGTTAATGATGGCTTCGGAGCGCAACCGGTGTCCGATGGTTTTTTCCAGCTGACGCCCCAACCACAATACACGGTCCACATCCCAGCCATGTTCGATCCCCATCTCGTCAATTTGTACCAGGGTATCTTCAAGGGTAACCAAACCCACATAACGCGGATCTTCGTAATAGTATTCTCCGGTACCTTTGACGGGACAATCATCCAGAAAATTGGCCGGTTGTCCGCCCAACCCCCCCAAAGTGGCCTCGAAATGGGTAATGCCGGCCTGCAGAGTTGCCAGAATTGAAGCCGATGCGACACGCTTGGTCTCGTGGAAATGCGCAATGTGTAAGTCCGGATTGGGGATCTCATCCAGAATCATGGAATAATACCGATAGACCTCCGCGGCTGATGCACTGCCGTCATGGTCGGCATGTTCGATGTCATGGGCACCGATTTCCAGCCAGCGTTTGGAGAATTTCACCGCGTCTTTCAGTTCGGTGGCCCCGCCGATGGGACTCCCCCAGATGGTGCTGACAGTGCCGCACATTTTCATGCCGGCATCATTGCATTTTTTTATGGCACGTTCGGCCTCCGCCCAGTAATCGGGAAGCGTGGTGCCGGAGTTGGCGAAATGGTGTTCTTCCTCGGTGGACACCATCATCAGAAGGCGGTCCGGCCCAATTCCTTTGTTTCTTAATTCAATGGCCCGATTCACCGCCCCTTCGCGAATAGTAATGGCGGTAAAGGTAATATCGTCATAATTAACGCCTTTTCTATCACAGCGCTTTTTGAAACGATCGCTGCGCACATGGGTCAGCAATTCTTCGGCATCCCTGAACTGAGGCATCAGAAATGGATTTCCCAGATTGGTCACCTCGATGTTGCGGCAACCGGCGAAAATGAGTTCTTCCAGATAAAACTTCTTGGCCTCAGTGGAAATGAATTTTTCTTCGTGCTGAAACCCATCTCGCACCGTAATGTCGCCAATCGTCACTTTTTTCGTCATTCGAGGAAAAATTTTCCAGTAATCGTATTCGGTCATGATTTAAATCAAACCTCCTTTTCTGGTATTTCATAGAGAAACGTCATTACTACCTATTATCCCAGCTTACCGACCTTTATAAACCGGTTTTCTTTTTTCTTTGAAAGCCGCCAGTCCCTCGAGGCGGTCTTCGGTGGGGATACAGACCCAGTAGGCATTTGATTCTATCGCCAGACCCGTATGCATGTCGGTTTCCAGGCCGTAATTGATGGCATATTTTGCCTGTTCAATGGCTACCGGACCGGTTTCACAAATCATAGCCGCCATTTCATGGCACGCTTCCATCAAATCCTTTGGTTCACAAACTTTGTTGACCAGGCCGATATTTAATGCTTCTTGAGCATCCACCCGCTGCCCGGTAAAAATAAGTTCTTTGGCTTTGCCCTTGCCGACCAACCGCGGCAGGCGCTGGGTTCCACCGGCACCGGGAATGATGGCCAGACGCGTTTCGGTCAGCCCCATGCTGGCCTTCGACGAAGCGATGCGAATATCGCTTGCCAGGGCCAGCTCGGTGCCACCGCCCAGGGCAATTCCGTTGACCCCCGCTATTACCGGCTTGTTCAACTCCTCAATGGCCGTGAAAAGATTGCGGATCGTATAAATATATTCCCTGACTTGATCCGGACTCAGGGTTGCCCGTTCTTTGAGGTCGGCCCCTGAACAAAAAGCCCTCTCACCACTGCCCGTGATGATAATCACCCGGAGATCTTTTCTGAATCGAAAAGACGCGACTCGGTCCCTGAGGGCGTGCAAAAGGGCAAAATTTAGCGAATTCATGACGTCTGGCCGGTTAAGGGTCAACGTTGCAATCCCGGCGTCTTCTTCTACCAGTAAGACATTATCATTCATGCGTTCCTCCCGGAAGGTAATTTAGCAATGCGGATGGCCGTAAATAACGCTGTAAAATGAAAGAGTTATCCGTTGTGAGCGAGCGCTCGGTCATAATAGCCAATTTATTACTGTATCCGGTTAAATTTGTCAACCCCATTATAGTAATAAAATTCCAATACGCCACAATCCATAAAATACTTTTTCTAAAATAATTTTAAATGGTTATTTAAGTTCTCAAATTATCATTAGAAATCCTTGACAAGAAAAAAAGAAGCATGCTATGAAAGTCGAGTGAGCGCTCGCTCAGAACGAAAGACTTCAGATTTTACAAACAACTAATTTCATCTCATATCGTCGAGATAAAGGTCAAAATGCAGGATTCGATCAGGACAAAAGACATCCCCACCCAGGTCAAAGATCCTGATCTGGTGCAACGCAGACGTCGCCAGATTGCCGACGCCGCGGTTCAGCTGTTTATTGAAAAAGGGTTCCACAAAACCACTACACGCCAGATAGCCCGGGCCGCTGAATCGTCCATTGGATCTTTGTATGAATATTTCACATCCAAGGAAGACATCCTCTATATGGTGTGCGAATCCATCCATGCCGAAGTGGAGCGCGGGGTTACCGAAGCCATGTCCAGGGCCACGGCCGGCCGGGAAGCCCTGGCAGGGGTCATCCGCGAATATTTCACGGTTTGCGACCGTATGAGTGATTTTATCTTACTCATCTACCAGGAAAGCCAGTCGCTGCCAGCCCAGTGGCAAAAAAGGGTCCTTGAAAACGAGCTTCGCATCACCGGGTTGTTTGTGGAAGTTCTGGCCCGCATCGCTGCCTCGGGCGAATTGCCGGGCATCCAGGAACAACACATTGAGCTGGCGGCTCACGACATTGTGGTCCTGGGACACATGTGGACCTTCAGACGCTGGTATCTGGCCCGTCATTACAGTTTAGACGATTATATCGGCCATCAAACTTCCTTTATCGTGAAGATGTGCAGCAAGTAAAGAAATGACTATTGAATTAGTCAATATTCATTCAAAAAGGGGACAACATGAGCTCAGAAGTTGAAGTCTACAGGCCCGAAAATCATATCCGCGTTGTCACCGCCACCTCTCTTTTCGACGGCCATGATGCCGCCATCAATATAATGCGCCGTATTTTACAGGATTCCGGGGTGGAAGTCATCCACCTGGGACATAATCGCTCCGTCCAGGAAATAGTGGATGCGGCCATTGAAGAGGATGTCCAGGGTGTAGCGGTGTCAAGTTATCAGGGCGGTCACCTGGAATATTTCAAGTACCTGCTGGATCTATTAAAAGAGAGGGGCGCCCCGCACGTCAAAATTTTCGGTGGCGGCGGCGGCGTGATCGTGCCCGAGGAGATCAACGAGCTCGAATCCTACGGCATCGCCAAAATATATTCTCCGGAAGACGGCACCAAAATGGGTCTTCAGGGAATGATCAACCACATGGTTCAGATCATGGATTTTTCCACCGTCCAAGAGGGGCCTCTTAACTTTGACGGCCTGACACCGGCTGACAAGCGGCGGGTGGCCAATCTGATTACAACCGCCGAGCAGGCCAAGACCCGGGGAAACGGGGACCTTGCCGCGCTGCGCACCGCAATGGCCCAACGAATTGATGACCGCAAAACACCCGTCATCGGAATTACCGGTACAGGGGGCGCGGGTAAGTCTTCTTTGACCGATGAGCTTATTTTACGCATCCTGCATGATCTGGATGACATCCATGTGGCCATTATCAGCTGTGATCCGTCCCGCCGCAAAACCGGCGGTGCCCTGCTGGGAGACCGCATTCGGATGAATGCCATTGGAAGTCCGCGGCTGTATTTACGTTCCCTGGCCACACGTGAATCCCAAACCGAAATCCCCGAGATATTGAATGATGCCATCAGCGCGGTTAAAGCGGCCGGTTTCGACCTGATTATCGCTGAAACAGCGGGAATCGGGCAGGGCGATTCCAGCATCACCAACCTGGTGGACGTTTCGATCTATGTCATGACCAGTGAATTTGGCGCCGCCTCACAGCTTGAAAAAATTGATATGCTGGATTTTGCCGACCTGGTGGTGGTCAACAAGTTTGAAAAACGCGGGGGAGAAGATGCCGTGCGCGATGTGCGCAAACAGGTTCAGCGCAATCAAAAAGCATTTGATAAAGATCCCGCGGCGATGCCTGTTTTTGGAACCATTGCATCCAAGTTTAATGATGATGGGGTTACCGCCCTGTATCATGCGCTGCTGGACACAGTCGCCCAAAAAACCGGCATCCGGTTTAAAGCACAGCTGCCCAGGCCCCAGGCAAAAACATCTTCGTCAAAAACCATTATCATCCCGCCCGAACGCACCCGCTATTTGAGCGAAATCGGTGACGCCATTCGCGACTATCACCAGCAAACGCAGGAACAGTCGCAGAAGCTGAGAGACTACTGGCACCTGCAGGAGACCTCCAACCGCCTGAACGACAGCAGCCCTGAGGGTGATTTCTCTGACGTACTTTCCAAGCTTAAAGCCGAAGTACAAAAAGCCAAAGCCGAATTGGATCCGGAAACCCTGCAGAGTATCGATGAGTGGCAGGACATAAGGGAAACCTATGCCGGGGACGCGCTGGTGTATCAGGTACGTGAACGGGAAATCAGAATCCCGCTGTACACCGAATCCATGTCGCATTCACGTATTCCTAAAATCGCCCTGCCCCGCTTTCAGGATCCGGGAGAGCTTTACCGCTGGATGCGAACGGAAAATGTGCCGGGTCGATTTCCATTTACCGCCGGTGTCTTTCCCTTAAAACGGGTGGACGAAGACCCCACCCGCATGTTTGCGGGCGAAGGCGATCCGGCCCGCACCAATCGCAGATTTAAAATGCTGTCTGCCAATTACGAGGCCAAACGACTTTCGACGGCCTTCGACTCGGTAACCCTGTACGGTTATGATCCGGATATTCGACCCGATATCTACGGCAAAGTCGGTACTTCCGGGGTCAGCATCTGCACCCTGGATGATATGAAGGTGCTCTACGACGGATTTGAGCTGTGTGCCCCCGGCACGTCCGTTTCCATGACCATTAACGGGCCGGCACCGATTATTCTGGCCATGTTTTTAAATGCCGCCATCGATCAGCAAATCGACAAATTCAAGGCCGAAAACGGCAACGAACCTGCCGAAGAACAGTATCAAAAAATTCGCGCCGACGTTCTGGCCAATGTCCGCGGTACGGTTCAGGCCGATATCCTCAAGGAAGACCAGGGACAAAACACCTGTATTTTCTCCATTGATTTTGCTTTAAAAATGATGGGGGACATTCAACAATACTTTATTGAAAACCATGTCCGCAATTTCTACTCGGTTTCGATCTCCGGCTATCACATCGCCGAGGCCGGGGCCAATCCCATCACCCAACTGGCTTTAACCCTGGCCAACGGCTTTACCTATGTTGAATATTATCTGTCCCGCGGCATGCCCATCGACAGTTTCGGACCCAATCTGTCTTTTTTCTTCTCCAACGGTCTTGATCCTGAATATAACGTGATCGGGCGGGTGGCACGCCGCATCTGGTCGATCGCCATGCAAAAGAAATATGGCGGATCAGATCGCAGCCCAGATGCTCAAATATCATATCCAGACTTCGGGTCGCTCACTTCACAGCCAGGACATCCAATTCAATGATATCCGCACGACCCTGCAGGCCCTGTGTGCCATCTATGACAATTGCAACAGCCTGCACACCAATGCCTTCGACGAAGCCATTACCACCCCGACGGCTGAATCGGTCAGGCGCGCGCTGGCCATCCAGCTGATCATCAACCGTGAATGGGGCCTGACCACCAATGAAAACATGAACCAGGGCAGCTATATATTCGAGCAATTAACCGATCTGGTAGAAGAAGCGGTCCTGATGGAATTTGACCGTATCACCGAACGCGGCGGCGTCCTGGGAGCCATGGAAACCGGCTACCAGCGCAGCAAGATTCAGGAAGAATCCATGTACTATGAAATGCGCAAACACACCGGTGAGTTGCCCATCATTGGCGTTAACACCTTCCGGGACCCGGACGGTGGTGAAATGTTCAGCGAAAGCATCGAACTGGCACGGGCCACCGAAGAAGAAAAACAATCACAGCTCAAGCGACTTGCTGATTTTAAAAAGCGTCATGCAAACGATTCATCTGCAGCGCTCGAACGCCTGCAAAATGCGGCCCTTTCCGGCGACAACATCTTTGCCGAATTAATGAATACGGTGCGCTTTTGCAGTCTGGGGCAGATTACCCAGGCACTGTATGATGTTGGGGGGAAGTATAGACGGAATATGTAAAAATGGGTTCTGGGTTCAGAGGTTCAGGGGTTCAAGGTTAATAAAACATGAACCGCAGAATATCGAACATCGAACCTGCCGCAGGCGGATTCTAAACAGGTTAAAGCGAAGCGTTTCCAACTTCGACGCTTGTCCGCCTCTGGAGGATATCGATATCCAAAATTCGACCCGGCTGAGCTCCTCGCAGGCATGCGGTATCGGCGGTTCGCCATTACCTTAATCCCTGAACGGTGAACCCGTGAACCTGGAATTTGTTACCAAATTTAGAAAGGAGATCCATCTTATGCACGAAGCAGTGATCGTAAGTGCAGTTCGAACCCCTTTGGGCGCCTTTAACGGTTCCCTGGGCAGCATCGGTGCTACAGATCTGGGGGCCATCGTCATCGCGGAAGCCCTGAAGAGAGCCGGTATCGAGAAAAAAGCTGTCAATGAGGTCATTATGGGCCTGGTGTTACCGTGCGGTTACGGCCAGAACCCGGCCAAACAGGCTGCGGTCAAGGCGAATTTGCCCTGGGAGGTGGAATGTTTTACGGTGAATAAGGTCTGCGGGTCGGCGCTCAAAACGGTGATGCTGGCCGCTCAGGCCATCCAAACCGGCGATGCCGATGTGGTGGTGGCCGGCGGCATGGAAAATATGTCAATGGCGCCCTACTACCTGGAAAAGGCCCGCTTCGGATTTCGCATGGGTCCCGGTACGCTGCAAGACCACATGGTCCACGACGGGCTGTGGGATCTTGTCAACGATTTTCATATGGGCATCTCCAATGATCTGTGTTCAGAAAGGTACCATATCAGCCGCGAGACCCAAGACCGTTACGCCGCCGAATCCTATAGCCGAACATTGGAATCAATCAATTCCGGTCGGTTTGAAGATGAAATTGTTCCGGTGCAAATCCCCCAACGCAAAGGGGACCCAATGCTTTTCAGCATAGATGAATGCCCCCGGGAAACGTCCTATGAAGCGCTTGCCAAAATGAGACCGGCCTTTCAAAAAGAGGGGTTTGCAACCGCCGGCAATGCATCGATCATCAGTGACGGTGCGGCGGCTGTCGTGGTAATGTCCCGGGAAAAGGCTGAAGAACTTGGCTGTAATATCATCGCCACCATCGGCGCCCAGGCCTCTGCCGGACTGGAAATGAAATACGTACTGGTGGCCCCGATTCTGGCCATACCCAAATGCCTGCAAAAAGAAGGCATATCTAAAGCAGAGGTCGATCTCTATGAGATTAATGAAGCTTTTAGCGGTTCAACCGTGGCGGTGCTAAACGAGTTGCAGCTGGACCCGTCAAAGGTTAATGTCAACGGCGGCAGCGTCGCCCTCGGCCATCCCATCGGCGCCAGCGGCTGCCGGGTCCTGGTCACCCTTCTGCATGAAATGATCAAGCAAGATAAAAAAACCGGATTGGCATCGCTGTGCTTAGGGGGCGGCGAAGCAGTCGCCATGGTGGTTAAACGATAACCCTTGGTAAGGGTCAAAGGTTTCGGGTGTCAGGTGCCAGCGATAGCATGCCTTGCCCTGAATCCTGACACCTGCCCGCCCGCCATAGCCCGAAGGGCGCAGTAGGGACACTTGCCTGATCTCGCATTAGCCTGCAAGGCGAAGGGGGGAAACCCATTAATTTTTCAACAGGGAGATGAATAATGAGTATAGAGACTTTCGGAGTAATCGGTGCCGGTCAGATGGGAAACGGAATCACCCAGGTGGCCGCCATGAGTGGTTTGAATGTAATCATGAACGATATCAAAGATGAATTTGTGGAACGCGGCCTGGCAACGATCACCAAAATCTTATCACGCAATGTCGACAAGGGCAAAATGACCGATGACGAAAAAAACGCTGTCCTGGGCAGAATTAAGACCAGCGTCAGTCTGAAGGATATGTCCTCGGCTGATTTTGTCGTGGAGGCCGCCGTTGAGAATGAAGCCCTGAAGTTTCAAATTTTTAAAGACCTGGACGAAATTTGTGAATCCGGGGTGATTTTGGCAACCAACACATCATCGATACCCATCGGACGAATTGCCGCCCAGACCCGGCGACCTGAAAAAGTTATCGGCATGCATTTTATGAACCCCGTACCGGTGATGAAACTGGTGGAGGTGATACCGGGCATCGCTACGTCGGAAGAAACCCTGAAAGTCACCTGGGAGCTGGCTGAAAAATTCGGTAAAACACCGGCCAAAGCCAATGACTATCCGGGATTCATTGCCAACCGCATCCTGCTGCCGATGATCAACGAGGCCGTCTACTGTCTCTATCACAATGTGGGTACCCGGGAAGACATCGACACCGTCATGAGACTCGGTATGAATCATCCCATGGGGCCGTTGACCCTTGCCGATCTAATTGGTCTCGACACCTGCCTGGCCGTTATGGAAACCCTCTACGACGGTTTTAAGGATTCAAAGTATCGTCCCTGCCCGTTGCTGCGCAAGTACGTGGAAGCCGGCTGGCTGGGCCGCAAGACGGGCAAAGGGTTTTATGAGTATTAATAGCAATTTGTAAAATGCCTAAAGTGCATAAAATGCCAGATTGAATACACTCGCAACCATTCATCTGAATGATGGAGCAATGGAATACTGAATATTGGGTCGCAAAAACGGTATCAATCGAATCTTTTTATCGCCCAAGGACGGCGAATTAATACTTATGGTAAAATCGATCAGCATCCATTAAATCCATTATCCAAAATTCGAGTATTCGCCATTATTCCAATAATATCGCAGCATACGAGTTATGGAGGCTTTATGCCAAGAAAAAAAAAGGCCCGAACAGTACCGGTGGGCAAAAAAATAAAAAAGGCCCGAACAGCAAAAAAATATTCCCTGGATCAAGTCGCCAATGAAACCGGCTTTTCCATCGCGTACATAAAGGAAGTCGAAACAGGCAAATCCATCCCACCGGTGGGCGCCCTGCTGCAGATAGCCAGGGCGCTGGAAATTGACTCCGGATCTTTGCTCAAGGAACCGGAATCAAAGTTGCAAAGCCGGATCAAAGCCCAAACCAAGCGAACAGAGGACTATGCCTACACGACGTTGACCCCGGGAGCGGAAAACAAGCACCTGAAGGCCTTTCGGGTCTCCGTTGAAGCACAGCAGACGCATAAGGGTGTCGACTATCACCATGAAGGCGAAGAGTTTGTATACGTTTTAAAGGGCAAAATCGAGGTAACGGTCGGCGAGCATGTCAACACGCTCAAAGAGGGAGAGTCCCTGCATTTTAACTCGGGGATCCGACACAAACTAAAAAGCGTCAGCGATGAAATTGCCGAGTTGATCGTTGTGATTTATACGCCTTAGCGGGTTGCGGGTTTCGCGTTACGGGGTACGAGTTCAGTGTTGCGAGTCTGAAGATCGGTATATCTGAACGCGCAACTCGTAACTCGCAACCCGCAACAGTGATTTGCTAAAAACAACCAGAAACAGGTAACAGGCAACCCAATAATTGATCAACATAAGAAGGGAAAGACAGAATGTCCTTCAAACTTACCGAAGAACAGCTGATGATCCAATCCATGGTCAGAGATCTGGCTCGATCCGAGTTTGCACCCAAGGCCATGGAACGCGATAAAACCAAGGAATTCCCGGCCGAAAATCTTGCAAAACTTGGCGAACTAGGCCTGATGGGGATGATGATACCGCCCGAATTCGGCGGCTCGGGCGCCGACACCGTCAGCTATGTGCTGGCCCTGGCTGAAGTGGCCTATGCCTGCGCCTCTACCGCAGTGGTAATGTCCGTCCACAATTCAATTGTCTGCGAAAGTATCTTAAAGTACGGAAGCGATGATCAGAGAGCAAAATACCTGAAGCAGATGGCTAGCGGAGAAATGATCGGTGCCTTTGCGTTGACGGAGCCCAATGCCGGTTCTGATCCGGCCCGGCAGACCACCAGAGCGGTTTTCGACGGCGACAGTTATGTCTTAAACGGCACCAAGAGATTTACAACCACCGGTAAAAATGCCGGCATTATCATAGTCACCGCCAAAACGGATGAACAGGCGCGTCACAAGGGAATCAGCGCTTTTTTAATTGAACAGGGGACACCGGGTTTGAAAGTGGGTCCCCTGGAAGATAAAATGGGATTGCGGGCCTCGGATACTGCCGATCTTATAATTGAGGATTGCAGGATACCGGCCACCAATCGATTGGGAAATGAGGGCGACGGTTTCCTCATTGCGATGACGGGTCTTGACGGCGGTCGGATCGGGATTGCCGCCCAATCGGTGGGAGTGGCAACCGCTGCATTTGATGCCGCTGTCCATTATTCACGGGAAAGAGAACAGTTCGGTCAAAGCATATCTAAATTCCAGGGACTGCGCTGGATGATTGCCGACATGGCCACCGAAATTGAAGCTGCCCGACTGATGATGTTGTCGGCCGCCGAAATGAAAGACAATAAAGAGAACTACACTCTGCAGGCGTCAATGGCCAAATTGTTTGCCTCTGAGATGGTCAATCGCATCACGGCCAAAGCTATCCAGATTCACGGCGGATACGGATTTACCAAGGAATATCCTGTCGAGCGTTTTTACCGGGACGCCCGGGTCTTCACCATTTACGAGGGGACATCAGAAATCCAACGGATAGTCATTTCCAACCAAATACTGAAGGACAAGCGGACGCCGTGAATAATGCATTCGCATTTTTCAGAAGCCAGAGGGCAGATGAAAGAATGCGGAAGTGGGAATGCGGAGTGTGGAAGTTGAATATTCAACAGTAGTTAGTAGTAAACGAAGATACGGGAAAATTGTAGATCTTGTAAGTATAAAAATGGTTTTTAGTGATCAGGTTTTGTTCAATGGCAAGGCCTGAGGCGGATTGAAAGCGCAGCGTACACGTTAGTACGTGAGTATTTCAATCCGCTTCACAACGCTGCCAATGGGCAAAAGATGGCCACTAAAAACCATTTTTCAATCAAAGATCTTGGCTGCGAGTTCAATATCTTCCGGGCAAAAAACAAACAAATACTTTTCATCGGACGATGAGGCCGAGCCGTAGACATAATTAATGTTAATGCCCTCTTCACCGAACTTTGTGGCAATATTTGCCAGCTCTCCCGGGGTGTTCTCAAGCTGCAAGGCAATCACCGGCATGATATCGAAAACATACTCATTTTTAGACAGCAGATCGACCGCCTTGTCCGTATCACTGACGATGGCACGGATCAGCGCAAATTGGGCCGAATCTTTGCGCATCGAATTATAACTTGCTGCCGAGGCGATCCGTTTCAACGATTTGCCCCTGGCCTTGAACAACTCCTGCACATAAGCCGAAGCGTCCTGGATGGTGAGGGCATCGATATTGATGCCGGCCTCCCCCAACAGGCTGGCAAATTTGCCGAGTTCCCCCGGCGCATTTTTCATAAAAAGAGATATTTCCGTTCTGACCATTTTTCTTCTCCCGATAAAATCGTTCCCCAATAAAATCGTTTCACGATTTTAATTATTACGGCTCCGCCGTAAAAAGTATACGCTCAGGTTGGGATATATAGGCGATATAAATGGAGAAGTCAAC
>CAWGCM010000002.1:0-133903 GCA_963821065.1 uncultured delta proteobacterium
TCCAGCAGCAAGGCATCTTTTTGGCTCATCTCAAAGGCCTCGGGAGTCAAATCGTTGCTATTCAGCACACCTTGATAACGGCGAGGATCGAAAACACCGGCGTTTTGGAAAGCGCTGATACTTCGAATGGATTGAGATAGTTCCTGGTCGGAAACCCGCAATTCAAGTTTAGAGGCTGCTTGACGCATGAGAAGTTTATCGATCAGCTGGTTTAAGGCTTGTTTGTCCAATTGCAGTGTTTTGATGAGCTCATCATTTAGACTGTTACCAAAGTTCTGCCGCACCTGTTCGATCAGGCGTTTGTATGCAACGCGATAATCGTCAGCGGTAATCATTTCTCCGTTGACGGTTGCAACCATGTTCGACCGCTGGGAAGTCCAGCTGCCGACGCCCCACAGCACAAAAACAACAACAATTGCACCTAAAATAATTTTTATTAACCAAGATGTAGCGTGTTTTCGCATTAAGCTGAGCATATGATTCCCTTCTATATCCTAAACTGATCGGTTCCAGGTTCAGGGTTCAAGGTTTAAAGGTTAAAATGCTGATTCCCGTAACTTTAAAATTACTTGCTTGGATGGGTCCCTTTAACCAATTGGGTTAAACTTGGTATTTGTGATTTTTATTTGAAATTTTTATTACTGAAACCCGATCACTGACACCAGAAACCTTCAATATCAAACAATCAAAGAGACAGGTTTGGCCTGCCGATCCATTTTCGTTCCAACGGTTGCCGAACAGAAGGCACATAAATACTCGTACTTGTCTCCTTCCGGCAGCACCAGAAGAAGTCGCTTACGTACCTGAACCGCCTGTTTGCATCTCGGACAATAAAGCTCCGTGGCATCAAATTCCTTGTACGCATTCACTGTGTTCGATCCCGTTTGACGGGTTGACCCCGAATATCCAAATTTTTTCGAATTCATTATCATTTTTGCGGTCATTTGCTAATGTATTCACCCTGAATTTTAAATATTATTTTCAAACTGCTCGTTTGTCAACAGATTACCCATGTTAAAACTAGGGTGAATGCCTCTGGCGTGTACAGGAGGATAAAATGTTTTCATCCCCAATCCTCACTATCTCCATTTGAGGTTGTCATGCCTGTTTGAATACCGGGCAGCTCTAAGATAATTAATTTTATCGAATTTCACAATATATATTGACACGCCTTTCGCCATTTGTTAAAAAATCTCTTCGTTACTGGGGCTGTAGCTCAGCTGGGAGAGCGCATGACTGGCAGTCATGAGGTCAGGGGTTCGATCCCCCTCAGCTCCACCAGTTCATACAAATAAAAAGGTTAGTCTCAAGCTAACCTTTTTTTATTGGAAACAATGAGTAAAGTAGAGACTTATTTTTATGATGATCACCAACGCACAATCAAGGCATAACCGCACAATCTTGGCGGTCATTGGGATTCTGTCTATCGCAGGCGCAGTTTGCCTTTTCTTTCAGAGCGCACACGCCCAAAGGGAACAGTTAACCCGCGCTGATTCGCTTTTGCAGCCTGCCGGACCGACGCAACCCAAAAAGTCTGCGGCGCACCTTTATTTTGCTGATCGCAATAATTATTATTTGATGTCCGAACAGCGGGTCGTCTCCCATTCGGGAGACTCGGTCGACTATGCCCGATCCATTGTTGAGGCTTTAATAAAAGGTCCCCAAAAATCACTGGCACGCACCATCGCGGCCGGCACCGAGCTCAGGGCAATTTACATCATTCCTGCGGGTGTCTGTTATGTCGATTTATCCCAGGCTGTCGAAAAAGACCATCCCGGTGGATGTAATTCAGAGCTTCTGACGATTTATTCGGTGGTCAATTCACTAATATTGAATATCCCTGAAATTAAGTGGGTTAAACTGTTAATTGGCGGAAAAGAAGTGCAAACTCTGGCAGGTCATATCGATCTGGAATTTCCACTTGAAGCCGATATGCTGTTAATTCGATGAAGAAGAAAAGTAAAATAAGCCATATCAGAAATATTGGAATCATCGCGCACATCGATGCCGGCAAAACCACGGTCACCGAGCGGATTCTCTACTACACGGGCCGATCCCATAAAATCGGTGAGGTCCACGACGGTGAAGCGGTTATGGACTGGATGGTAGACGAGCAGGAAAGGGGCATCACCATTACCTCGGCGGTGACCACATGTCATTGGGAGGATCTCGAAATCCATATCATCGATACTCCCGGGCATGTGGATTTTACCATTGAAGTCGAACGCTCCCTGAGGGTACTTGACGGCGCGGTCGGTGTTTTCAGTGCCGTCGAAGGGGTCGAGCCACAGTCTGAAACCGTATGGCGTCAGGCCGATAAATACGGTGTCCCCAAAATCGCGTTTATCAACAAGATGGACAGAATCGGGGCTGATTTTTTTGGCGCCGTTGATATGATGAAGGAGCGTCTCAGCGCCAATCCGCTCCTTCTGCAGTTGCCTGTCGGTCAGGGAGAGAATTTCACGGATGTCATCGATTTGATCGACATGAAGCAGATCAGTTGGGATGAAGAAACCCTGGGAGTCAGCTATCATTCCGGCGACATCAGCGTCGAATACCTCACCCAGGCTGAGGAATACCGGGAAAAGATCATTGAAGCCGCAGCAGAATACGACGATGAGGTGATGGAGGCATATCTGTCGGAAATGCCCATTGAACCGCAGAAAACTTCTTGACGCCATTCGAAGGGCTACCATCGATCTGGAGTTAGTCCCCGTATTGTGCGGGTCTGCCTTGAAAAACAAGGGAATTCAGCCCCTGCTGGATGCCATCGCCAAATTCCTTCCGAGCCCGGTCGATGTTCCTCCCATAAAAGGAACGAATCCGGATACCGGAGATGTCATCGTCTGCAACGCCAGGGAGTCCGATCCACTGGCGGCCCTGATATTCAAAGTGTCCATGATGGAGGGCCGCAAACTGTCGTTTGTCAGGGTCTACAGTGGCAGCGATGAAAGCCGGAGAGGATGTATATAACCCGTCGCTTAAAAAAAAGGAGAAGCTGGCTCGCATTCTGCAGATGCACGCCAACAAGCGGGAGCGTGTCGACTCCATTGGGGCGGGCAGTATTGCTGGAATTGTAGGCTTAAAGGATTCCTCAACCGGTGAGACCCTTTGCAGCGCCAGTCATCCCATTTTGCTCGAAAATATTGAAATTTACGAACCGGTCATTTCGGTGGCGGTGGAACCCCGGACCCATGCCGATCAGGAAAAAATGGAGGTTGTTTTGCAAAAGTTCATGGCCGAGGATCCGACCTTAAGGGTGCGCCAGGACGAGGACACGGGTCAGACCATTCTTTCGGGCATGGGCGAGCTGCACCTGGACATTATTACCAGCCGCATGCAGCGGGAATTCAACACCAATGTCAACGTCGGTAAGCCCCAGGTGGTCTATAGAGAAACGATTGCCGAGACCGCAGCAGCTTCCGCTGTCTTTGATAAGGAAATTGCAGGACAGCGTCTGTATGGAGAAGTAAAAATGAAGGCGGCAGCGGTATCCAGGGGCGCCGGAAATAGGTTTATTTCTGAAATTTCAACCGAAGAGCTACCCCAAAATTTTATTGAAGCCGCCCGAAAAGGTGCCCTCGAATCCCTGGAGAGCGGATCATTGATGGGCTATCCCGTAGTTGATGTTGAAATCAGGCTCGCCGGTGCCAATCACAAAGAGTCTTTGAGCACTGAACTGGCCTATACGGTAAGTGCTTCTATGGCGTGCAGAGAGGCATTGGCAAAGGCAGGACCTTTTTTATTGGAGCCGATCATGGATGCGGAAGTATTCGTACCCGAAGCCTTCACGGGAGAGGTCATTGGCGACTTAAATGCCCGGGGCGGAAAGATTGAATCAATAGACCACAGACAGGGTTCCCAGGTCATCACAGTCACCGTTCCCCTATCGCGCATGTTCGGTTATTCAACCTCATTGCGATCGGCCACCCAGGGCAGAGGCACCTTTACGATGCAGTTTGCCCGTTTTGATCGCGGATGAATTATGTTACCCCCCGCTTTTTCGCTTGATCTTTTCTTTTCCGTTCATTTTACTTAAGCCATTCATCAATTTTCTTCCGTCTCTCATCATCCTGGGGGTGCTTTAAAGCCTGTTTCAACTGAATTTTAGCATTTTTAAAGTCCCTTTTTCTCAGATAAAAAACACCGAGATAGTAATGCGCATCGCCCAACTGTTGCTGCTGCCCCAGACTCTGGCCCAGGAAATAATAAGCCGGGGTGAAATCGGGGTGTTGCCGGACCAGTTTAAGCAAATTATCCGAAGCATCAGCGAGATCTCCCAGCTCCATTTGAGTGCGGCCGATATAAAAAAGACATTCCGGATCATCGGGAATCATGCCGCCGGCACTTTTCAGTGTCTTTAATGCTTGTGGGAATTGGCCGTCGAGGAAATATATCCTGCCAAGATCCCTTAAGATGTATGGATCAAACGCTCTCTTGGTTAATGCGATCCTGATTTGCTCGATGGCTTCCTGCCGTTTTCCGGCCCGGGCTAAAATTAATCCAAAACGGTAATGGGCCAATGGATCTTGCGGATTTCTTGCGACGTCGTCCTTAAGTTTGCTAAAAACGGTTTCCTCGTCGCCATAACGCGTCTCCACCCGCGTATGCACCCTTTTGAAAGCCTCCTGGTTTACCAGGGGAATCGGTTTTGATTTGCGGTTGTAGCTCTCAAGCCATGACGCAATGTAGGCAATGCGGTCCTCAACAGCCGGGTGCGTCATTAAGTACGTGGGGATTTGATCTGATCCGAACCATGTTTTACTGCGGATTTTTTTTAAAATTTTCAACAAACCGCTGACGCTGTAACCTGCTTCGGTGATAAATTTTAACCCAACCTGATCGGCCTGGGTTTCATTTTCACGGCTGTAAGACAACTCGGCGGATTGACCGGCTGCCATCGATCCCATGGTAACCGCACTGCCGGCTTCCCCGGCCCCGCCAAGCCCCATTAAAATCCCGGCAGCAATACCTGCCAATGTGGCCATCCCGATTTTTTTGGAGCGTTCGATCTTTTGAGAGATATGGCGGCAGTAAACATGGGCAATTTCGTGGCCCAGAATACCCGCCAATTCTTCCTCTTCCTCCATGGCATCCAACAGTCCGGTGTACACAAAAATATGCCCGGCCGGCGTTGCAAAGGCGTTGTAAACATCTTCTTTGATCACATAAAAACGATATTTAAAGGGCTGTTGCGGAAGGACGGATAAAATCCGGTTTCCGATTTTGTTCACATAGGTGACGACAGCAGGATCATCGACGATATCAAAATACTTGTAAATCAACGCCATCATCTGGCGCGACATGTCTTCTTCCTCTTTGACGGTGATACCAAAAGCCGCCGGCGGCGCAAGGCTGCTGACGGCCAAAATAAGGACCACGCCGACGGCAACAATTTTTTGAGCAGGTTTCATAATTTCCTCTAAATTTCGCGATAAAATTTAATCTAAGCTTTTCCGACAATACGTTCTGAAAGAGCGGCCCCTGATGTATCAGCAAATTGAATATCGAAAATTGACGATTTGTGGATGTCGCTTCGCTCGGCCTTTTTTACGGTCTTTATTAAAATAGCCTCCGACTGAGGCGGACCTTAAATCTTCATTCTTCAATCGTCCATTTTCAATCGATGTTAATCGTGATTTGCTGACACCTCCATTTTCTTACAACATATTGTCAGATAAAACATAAGGGTCTATATACTGCCATATTTTTATCCTCTTTTCAAACATCAAATTTTATGGTAGATCATGGAGCCATGGCAAAGGTCATATGCATCGCGAATCAAAAAGGCGGTGTGGGCAAAACCACCACCGCCGTCAACCTTTCAGCATCTCTGGCAGTGTCTGAAAAACAGACCCTGCTGGTCGATTGCGATCCCCAGGCAAATGCCACCTCGGGGCTGGGAATCGATCCATCCTCAATTGACAAAACCCTATACCACGCAATGTTGGGTCAAGCCGGGTTAAAAAGCCTGATGGTTGACAGCGCAATTGCCTCTTTGAAGGTGATTCCTTCAAATTTGGAATTGATCGGTTTTGAAGTCGAAATGATGTCAAAGCCCAACCGTCAGAACACGCTCAAAGAACTCATCGCTGCTGTCGACAGTGCCTTTGAATACATTATTCTGGATTGCCCGCCTTCACTGACGCTGCTGACGGTCAATGCCCTGACGGCAGCCAATTCGTTGCTGATCCCCCTGCAGTGCGAGTTTTACGCCCTCGAAGGCCTCAGCCAGTTGCTGGGTACCGTCAAACGCATCAGAAAAACACTGAATCCCAAACTACAGATTGCCGGAATTCTGTTGACCATGTTCGACAAGCGCACCAATTTATCATACCAGGTTGCCGAAGAGGCTGAAAAATATTTCCAGGAGTTGGTATTTAAGACCATGATACCCAGGAACATTCGCTTGAGCGAAGCACCAAGCTTCGGTAAGCCCATATTGCTCTATGATGCGACGTCGACCGGTGCCCGCAGTTACATTGAGCTCGCCAGCGAGATTATGCAGAGATAGGGAGACGAATGCAAAGAAACAAGAAAACAAAAAAGGCAGGCTCCATTCCCGTCAAGCGAAAAAAAATGGCCTTGGGCAAGGGTCTGGGAGCCCTGATTCCGGATATTGAAACCGAACCTGAAAAAAATAAGGACTATTTCTACTGCGATACCCATCTGATTCGCCCCAACCCCTTTCAACCCCGCCGTCGGTTTACCGATGAAGATTTGGCAGAGCTTTCCGAATCAATCAAAACCCAGGGCATTCTCCAACCGTTGCTGGTGCGCCAAGATGAGACCGGTTATGAACTGATTGCCGGTGAAAGGCGTCTGAGGGCGGCTAAACGTGCCGGGTTAACCCAGGTGCCGGTGATATTAAAGCGGGCGAATGATGAGAAGCTGCTGGAGATGGCTATCGTTGAAAATATTCAGCGTGAAGATTTAAATCCCATTGAAGAAGCCGAAGCCTATCACCGCCTTATCACCCAGCTCAATTTGACCCAGGACCAGGCGTCCGCCCGGGTGGGCAAAAGCAGATCGGCGGTAGCAAACTTTTTGAGGCTGCGCCAACTACCGGATCAGATCAAAACCGGCATTACCGACGGTACGCTGAGCATGGGACATGCCAGAGCATTGCTGGGTGCCGAGACATCCGCCCAACAGCTTGCCGCCTGGCGCTCGGTTGTTTCCAAAAAATTGTCCGTCAGAGAAACTGAAGCACTCATCAAACGCTTGAAAGCGCAAAAGATAAAACCCCGGAAATCCGAAAATCGATCCGAGCAAATACATCTTGAACGCCTCGCTGAAGACCTCTCCCGTCACTTCGGCACCAAGATCATGATTAGAAAACACGGGCAAAAGGGCAAAGTTGAAATCGAATTTTACAGCGACGATGATCTTGACCGCTTAATTGATCGCCTCAGACAGGCAGATAATTAACTAAACTGAACGGATCAAGGTTCGGGGTTCAGGGTTCAAAGGTTACAACCGATGGATACTATTCACAATATTAAATCAAAATCTGGGATACACATCATACCTCATTAGGTGAAACGGATTTATAACCAGATGAAGACACAATCCCTTTGATACGAGTTGTCTGGTTCTTTTCAACCCGGAACGTTGAACCCTGAACCGCCTAACCTAGTTGAACAAATATTGACGACCGCAATGTCCATTCATATCATCATAGATGGTTACAATCTTATTCGACAATCAAACCGCCTCAGTATTTTGGATCTGCAGGATATTCAATTGGGTCGCGATGCCCTGGTAGATATGCTGGCAGCCTATAAAAAAGTAAAATCCCATCGCATCACGGTTGTTTTTGATGGAACCAGGGCGCCCCTGTTTTCACAGCAGCGGAATCGGCTTAAGGGGATCACGATCATATTCTCGCACAAAGGAGAGTCAGCGGATACCGTCATAAAAAAAATGGCCCGCAAAGAAGGGCAAGCCGCCCTGGTGGTGAGTTCAGATCAAGACATTGTCCAATCAGCGGCAGCCAGCGGCGCGGCAACAGTCAGTGCCAATGATTTTGAAAACAAACTGACGATGTCAATGGATATGGACGCTTTGCAAATCGATCGGGATGATTATGAGGGCTGGCAGCCGACAACCAAAAAAAAAGGACCCAGCAGGCGAA
Source organism: uncultured delta proteobacterium (assembly GCA_963821065.1). GTDB lineage: Bacteria > Desulfobacterota > Desulfobacteria > Desulfobacterales > JAFDCJ01 > JAFDCJ01. The sequence goes on from CAWGCM010000002.1 coordinate 8,138, forward strand.
TGTCCAAGCGGCAGCGCAAAAACAGCGCGAAAATTCGTAAACTTTGAAGATCATTATCGCCAAAACGTCGGGGTTTTGTATGGGTGTGCGCCGCGCCGTTGAAATGGTACTGGACGCACCCGATCAATCCACGAAACCGATTTATACCTATGGACCGCTGATTCACAATCCCCAGGTCCTTAATCTCTTACAATCCAAAGACATCAGGGTCCTCGATGAGATTCCCAACAGGGGTTGCGGCACCGTATTGATCAGGGCCCACGGGGTCCCGCCGACGGCCAAGCAACATCTAAAAGAAGCTGAATTTAATGTCATCGACGCAACCTGCCCGCGGGTCATAAAAGTCCAAACCATTATTCGGAAGCATGCCAAAAAAGACTATGCCGTGATTATCATCGGGGACAAAGATCATCCCGAAGTCATCGGGTTGCTTGGCTACGCAAGGGACAATGGCCATGTCGTCGGTGACATGGAAGAGCTTGCAGCCCTGCCGGCCTTTGACAATGCGATTATCGTCTCACAAACCACTCAGAATGCCCGACTCTTGGAATCCGTGATAAACTGGGCTGCCGAAAATCATCCCCACTATAAAATATACAATACCATTTGTGATTCCACCGAGCGGCGCCAGGCCGAAGTTCAAAGACTGGCGGAAGCGGTTGATGCTGTGATCGTCGTCGGCGGATACAATAGCGGCAATACCCGGCGGCTGGCCGAGATTGCTCGACAAACCGGCAAGCCGACCTATCACATCGAATCGGAATAGCAATACGTGATATGTCCCTGTTGCTCGACTCGTTGCGTCTTGCTAAGCAAGGTATGATTGAATTTTTGATGGGATCGTAAGGGCAAAAATAGCATCTTTCTTTAACGTAACCAGCAAGGCATCAGACAAGGCAAAATAACGCGGCATTTTTTCCGCCGGGTGCCTTCCCAGCAGATATACTGTGCTTTTTAATCCCCGGGACCGAACTTGTTCCTGAACCCACTTAAACATTCGACCGTCACCTAAAACGACCAGATGAATATCCTTGAAGTCCTTTAATTCTTCTGCCGCATTAAGGATTGTCTCAAAATCCTGGGCGGCCCCAATATTGCCGGCAAACGTGATCCGAAAACCTTCCGGCAATATAACTCTTTCAGGCGCATCAATTTCGACCGTAACAGGTTGATATAAAGATTCAGCGCTGTTTGGGTAATAATAAACGTGTTCGACTTCGGCGCCCAGTTGGACAATTGAGCGGCAGAAGGCCCTGGATTGTGCAAGAATTCGATCGCACCCATGATAAATCAAACGAACCACTATCTCGACCATTTTTAAAATAATTTTAGAGCGGATGGCACCAGTGGCAGAAAGGCTTTCGGGCCACAGGTCCTGCATCCAGAACAGTAAGGGGGCCGATTTGCTCTTTTTCATGACAATCCCAGGAAGGGCTACAGAGATGGGTGATGGCTCATAAACGAGGATAGCATCGATACTGCCTTTGCAAAACAGAGGGCCCAGTAGACTGGCGCAGATGGCAAAAGAGAAAAAGTTGAGTGCCAATCGCGTTCCATTTCCCGATCCACGTGGTATCAGCGGGGCTCGGAAAACATTAACGCCATTAAAGTTATCGCGCATTTTGTTTAGATACCGATATCCGGCAAATAACTTGCCGCCTGGATAATTCGGAAGACCCGTCAGAACATTAATCTGGTGGCCCCGCTCTTGCAAACCAAGCACTAAATCATTAATGCGAAAATTTTCAGGCCAAAAATATTGGGTGACGATTAGAATATTCATTTGTGGTGATGGCTCAGGATTCGGTCGTACAAGTCCAAATACTTTTTTATCATGATATCCCAGGTATAGTGGTTTTCAATATGCTTTTTTAAATTTTCACCCTTTATTTTCAACTGTAAAGGATCGGAAAGCATCTGAGTAAGTCCATTACCAAGTCCCCTCACAGATGCCGGAACTATCTGCCCGCCGGCAACAGTGTTTACCTCTTTAAAACCACATCGATCCGTAATCAACACCGGAGTCCCGGTTATGCCAGCTTCTAAAACAACCAGGGACATCGCTTCCTGCCGTGAGGGGATGACCAGCAATTCTGCATTGTGATAGGCTGAAATTTTTCTATCTCCTCCAATATAGCCGGTAAAATGGATCCGGTTTGCAGCATCTGAAGCTTCAGCCGTTGCTTTAAGTTGGGGAAGCATCCCGCCATCCGGACCTGCGAAAACCAGATGGAAGTCGGGGAAGTGATCTTTGCTATTTAAAAACGCGTCAAGCAACAAATCCGGGCCTTTTATTGAGTTTAAACGTCCCACAAATAGAATAAAGGGTGAATTGTCCGGCCCGAATCCTTTGCGATCATTTGCAGTTATATTCGACTGATATTCAGCAGCATCGATGCCGTTGGGGATAAGTGTTATCCCCGCTGCCGGAAGACCGTATTGCTTAAATTGTGGAATCTCAGATGTAGAAATTGCCACACAACCATCAGAATTGCGAATGATTTTCCGGCCGACCAGCCGGTTGTATATATTTTTTAACAATCTGGACCTTCCAAAGATTGTTAGCGCTCCCGCGGGACAGACAATATAGGGCTTTTTTAATCGCTTAGCGGCCCTGTATACCAGCGCATTGAGAAGCGTCCAGTGATTCATTAATTCAATGACATCACATTGTGCAACGATTGATCTTATCTTGCCATAAGAAACAGACGGCACATAAAAGCGTTTCAATAGACAGGGGAGTGCAATCACCTCAACTCCGCGCAAGGCTAGTCTTCTATCAGGATCTATCCCGGTATCCGTTGTCAATACGGTGCACACAGCACCGGCACGTAACAGCGCGCGACAGACCCGAAAAGTCCGTTCGGCAGTTCCGCCACCTTCCACGGGGTCCAGCGACATGTTCACGCAAAGGATTTTCACTGAAAACTCAGACTGCCGACGGCAATCTCCCGACGCACCCATTCGGCAAACTGCTCAAGGGCTTTTTTAAAGGTAATCTGTTTTTGGTATCCTATTGATTTCAAACGACTGGAAGAATAAACCCGTCCAGGATTGTAGTTTGTGCGACCTGCCATGCGCAAGGTTAGAGATAGCAGTTTGGGTTGCAAAGGGATTGGAAGATGCGGCGGTATCCTGCGGTCAGAGTTTTGGGCCAGATAACTGACGATATCTTTATAGTTATTTTCAGGCTCATCATCATCGGAAACAATATACCGCCTATGGGGTAACGTGCTGTCAAAAAAAACTAAAAATTTTATGGCGCTGACCACATTTTCAACACTGACAAGATTCAGCCGGCGTCCGGCATAGAAAGACATTTTAATTAGCCCGGTCAAAGAGTTTCCGGTGTTTATCTGCCGGGCAATTTTTAGTAAGTTTTGGCCCCCGGGACCGAACACGGCGGTAGGGCGTAAAATCACGACTTCAGTCTCAGCGCCCAATTGCTCTATGAAAAGATTTTCTATCCGCAACTTTGTTTTTTCGTATGAGGTCACCGGCAGGCAGGTGGAGGCTTCGGTGATAATTCTTTCCCTGGAACGGCCAACAACAACGGCTGTTGAACAATGCACCAACCGTCGAACTTTTTTGGCGAGACAGGTTCGTGCTATATTTTTGGCGGCTCGCAAATTGTCATCCATGGAGTTTGACGACAAATAGGCCAGGTTAACCATGGTAGAACGCTTCTCAACAAAATTTTCCAAACATTTCTCAGACAACAGGTCGCCCTGAAAGAATTCCACGTTTTTTAAGTGGTTAGTCGACCAATATTTTCTGCGTGAAAGGATTTTGACTTTGATGTTTTCATCGGCCGCTATCACTTTTAAGAGTCGGCTGCCGATAAAGCCAGTAGCGCCGGTTATCAATAACATGCTCAACGTATTGAAAGCCTTTTAAAATATTTACTTAAAACTATTTTTCGATATTTTTGGTGGGCAGACTTATATGACGATGCTTTCTACGATCAAAAAATTCAGCAATAAATGGCGACCAAAGTGCAAAAAAACCAGCCATTAACAATAGAAGTATAGTCCGCAATTTTTTATTCGGTACGATTTTTGTAATCTGATCCGGCATTGCAGGCGGGTCGATTATGCGAAACTTTGAGATACTAAGATCTCCATTTTTAAAATTCAAAGAATATTTTTTCATGGCATCATTGGCGACTGGTTCAAACTTTTTAAGAATTTCTTGAGCTATTGCCAAAGCTTTTTTGGGGTCTTTTGAATTAACTTCTAATTTAAAAAAATATGTGCCAAATATTTTGGAGAAACCGATATCGTTTTGAATTATACTCTGGATTTCTTCAGGGGCAATTTTCGGATTTGTATTATCGAATAATGTTCTTACGAAAGGATCTGATCGGATTATAATAATAGACTCTTCCAAATTCATAATTTCCTTGACTTTTATTTTTATTTTCTCCCCCTGCCCCCCGATATTTTCAATCCTAGGATTTTCAAAAATAGCCGTGACCTGAAAATACTTTTTAGTAGGTGTCAATACATTAACTAAAGTCCCGAATAAAAATATTACACAAAAAACAATTATTATTATCCGTTTTTTTTTTAGGATAACATCGAGGTAATCATTTAGATCTATTTCAGCATCAAAAACTGGATGATTAACAGGCATCGAGTCAACTCCTGTTCATATAGTCTGCGATTTGAGTACAAAATGATCCACATTGTAGGTAAAGATGAAATCATTTTCTTTAGATTTAGCAAAAGAATTATATCTTGCAGTGATAATAGCCATCATAATGAAATAGTAAAATGATATTTGAATCATATTTGAAACACAAAAAATGATATAGGAATGGCGTAAAAAGACCATTTTGTAATATTCAACAGGATCATTATAACTATAAAACCGGATCAATGCTTTATTTAATTTCAACGGATAATATAGAGCGACAATGTAAAGTATTGTCCCGAATATGCCTAATTCAACAATTATTTTTACTCCGAAAGACCGGGTGTCTGTAAAGATAGGATCACTGGCTGGATCGTAATTAAAAAATTCCTTTAGGATATCAGCAACCGGTGTCAAAAAATTTCCATAACCTGATCCAAAAAGTAACTGGTACAAATCAGTTTTATCAATATTGATGAAATAATAGACAATCGAGAGATCAGGTGATTGCCCGGTTACCCAAAAATGGACACTTCCGGTTGTTCGGAGACTTTCAAAGAATGCCTCTGCATATCTGAGGGTTCTTTCCGTGACCATATTTAATACATCGGTAAGACCATGAATTGTACCCAATATAAGCAACAAAATTATTGAAACTGTCAAAAAAGTCTTTATGATTTTTTTCTGTTTTAACAAAATTGAATCGCAAAACAGCAAAATGGCAGACAAAATCAAACAGATAAATGAGCTTGTTGATATGGTAAGAAAAAAAGCAATCATCATTAAAATCATATTGGTAACAAAAAAAAGACTTCTTTTGAGACCATTGCAATAAAAATAGAAAAACATTGCACCTAAAATAAACCCTCCGAAGTCTCTAGGCTCCCCACCCAAGGAATAAAATCTTAACATTACAAAATTATCGATATTATAGACCGGAACGACCCCCGAGTATAAATCGTACCCAGTTACCGGCCACCCTAAATAATAGGATATTTGTTGAAAAATTCCATAATAAACCAAAAATAGTATTGAAAAAACGAATGTTTTTTCAATGATTTCCCGCTTTTTATTGTCCCCAGCATAATGTTTAATTATAAAATAAGGAATAACGCCATAAGTTAAAAATGATATTAATTGTCCTATAGGCCGTCCTTTCCAGCTGCGAAAAAAAAAATCTTGACTACCAAAATGAAGTGTTTCATTGAAACCCAACATTATATAATACTGTAAAGTAGAAAAACTTATATACAGCAGTAATAAAATAAGAAAAGGATTATGACTTTTTACAGGCTCAGAAAATATCAACAGTGAATCTTTATTTTGACAATAATTCGCAAAAAAAATCAGTAGTGATAGAACGATAAATAATCTGCCTAAATTGATCGAGAAACCAGCGATAACACTTGGAATTTCTATGGATTTAAGCGGAATGAAAAATAAGAAAAGGATGATTAGCAAAAATAATATCGGGAATTTTTTCATAGGTGGAAATATCAACTGATAGAAAATAAAAATTAGCGCAGGAAGGTTCTATACCCCTGATAGAGAAAAAATAAGATTATCCATTTGAGACGATCGGCGATTTTCATCCAGTGAAAAATAATAATATCAAAAATACTTCCTATTTGATCTTTTTGAGTTTTGCGAAGATCACCTGAAGCGGTTTCTATAACGAATCTTGCAAAGCGTGTATTCGTATACTCCCCAGAGGCGACGACATCCGCATAGGCACGTTTTGTGATCTTTTCTCTTTTTTCGTCACACATTACCAAGTCAATCACTGAATCGAGGTTGCTGAAGTCTTTTTTTAGTTCGATAAAGTGTGTATTCGGTCTTAATATACCGTTATATTCGCCCTCTGTCAGAATCTGGCAGGTTTCAGTAGCACACGCTTCTATGTGTCTTGGCGATATAGCGAAACCATGAAATGTTCCATCAAGTTCTGGAAAACAGTTCTGCTCAATTTCCTCGAAATCAGCTCCAGGGTTTTGCTTAACGAAATTTTCCGTTTTTTTGTGGAGGCTGCCATCCCAGTCAAGAATGCTTGTTCCTCCCTCTATGCCTAATACATATTTACATCTGAGCAAAAACCAATACCACTTATCTCCGTTGATAATATCTTTGGATTGATAGGATATATCATATTTGAGACGCCGCTTTAGGGCAATTTCTTGAACCCGATCAGCGATTGTAACCTTTAAAAGTCCGTGCCTGCCGTACCAGGCAAAATTCTTCTGGGTATTGCCCAGAGAACGATATCCAATGGTAATATCTCTCGTGCTAAGGGCTGCCTTCCATCGATTGATTTTAGCAAGAACGTTATCGTCCAAATAAGCAGTAAGAATCCTATGGAATTGCACCTTTGAAAAGTCAACGTTTCGATAAATATTTTTCCACTCGAATTCGGGTTGTACTGAGAAAACATGTTTGACATCGAACTTATTTATGAATTGGCACAGAGCCTTGGGGTTATGAAATTCATCTTGCGGAATGGCTATTTTGACCGCATCCGTGTCTTGTAGAAATGCAACCTGATGCTGTAATTTTAAAAATCGCTGAGGCTTCCAATGCGAGTTGAGGAAAAGAGTGGGAAAAATAATTAGATCAAAAGAAACTTTATGGATGTACCAGGGTACGTAGCCTATGGCAAGGTTGAGGTAATAAACGCGGGCATTTGAATATTTACTAAAACAATACAGCATATCCCGCAAGGTAGCCCGCATGGGTGTTGCCATGTGACTGAATACAACTAATATTTTGAGTTTGATTTCTGAAGTTCGTTCGGATATGTAGGATTTCGACATTTGAAAATTCAACTACATTTTCATATGCATTGCATGTTTGGCTATGCAAGTATGAATCAGCGGCATGTTGTGTTTGGTCCATTTTATGGTCTGATTTAGGCCATCGAAAAGTGAGGTATCAGCACTGAAGTTTAATTCTTTGAGGGCCTTTTCGGTTGAGCCAAATCGTTTCCCAGAGGTATCCCACTCCCGCTTAGGTTTAATTTCAATACCGGCAGGGTTATCGGTCATTTGATTAATAAGCTGCGCAAACTCCAAAATGCTTGTTTCCCGTCCGCTGGCAAGGTTATATACATTTCCCGGTTTTCCCGCTGTTGCACATGCAATCAATCCGCGGCAAATATCATCAACATAAATAAAGTCGCGGGTAGCGATACCTTCATTTTCCAACGGTAGCAATTCCTTTTTCAAGGCTTTATAAATAAATGTAGGGGTAACATTACGCCACACAGTGGCTGGCGTCCCCCGCCATTGGCCGGCACCGAGAATCTCTCCCGGACCATAAACATTTTGAAATCGTGCTCTTATCGTTGGCAGTCCATGTTGTTTATGAAAATAAACGGCATAAAACTCCCCCACAATTTTTGAAATCGAATAGGGACTGTCCATTTCAAGCGAAACAGGGCTGTCTTCTTTTGTCGCCGTAGCATCTTCAAAGGTTTTATGCGCAACTGCACATCCTGCACCCGAATAGACAACCCTCTTAATTTTTTTAAAATCCCTAATCCAGTTAAATAATTTTAAGGTGGTCAACAAATTGTTATCATGATCCGCAAGAGGGTCGTGGATGGAGCTCTGGTTGCCATGATAGGTGGCCAGGTGGAATATATAGTCATATTCATCACCAATCCTTTTCAGGATGGCATCATCAGCAATGGAACCTTCCCAAAAGGTAATCCGTTTACTTTCGGGGATATTTTCCCGCTCGGCGGACAGCAGATTGTCGATGATGACAATCAGCTCAACATCTTTCTCCAGTAGCCTCCTGCTTAAGTTACTGCCCACGAATCCCGCCCCACCAACGATGATCACGCGCTTTTCGGTCCAGGCCATGATTATTCCTTATCCATGTCAATATTTTTCAGATGGGTATAGGTTTGGCTAATTCCGAATTTTTGATACCAGTCAATTGCTGATTCAATACCCTTCTCAAGCGGCGTAGTCGGTTTCCATCCAAAATCCCGAATGGTTTTGGCAGGATCCAGCAAAATCGTGTAGGTATCGTCCGGGTTGCGCTCCCGCACCTCGATTTCTTCATCCAGAGTGATACTTAGAGCCTTTAGTGTGTTATCAAAAAGCTCTTTGATGGCAAAGTCGGATCCGGAGGAAGCGTGGTAGTACCCGGTTTCGCCCTTACCATCCAGGGCCATAACAACCAGGTCGACCAGGTCATCAACATAAATGAAATCACGTCTCGTATCCATGACAAAACATTTAAGATCATTGGTCAGTCGATGGTAAAAAGTAGGCAGTGGGCCGCTAAGGTTTCTTGGACCATATGCATTAGCAAGCCGAAAAGAAATGAACTCGATGCCACTCAGAGCAATAAACTGCTCGGCAGCTGTTTTGCTGATGGCATAACTGCTGGCTCCGGGAATAATTGGATGGTCGATAGTAATTGGTTGTTCCAGTGGTTTAACTCCATAGCAGAGCGCGGTTTGAAAATAGATCAGCCTTTTTACTTTTGTATCTAACGAGGCCCTGGTCACTATTGCGCCACCAAGGGTATTGGTGCGGGCATCTTCTACCCAGTTATCGGGGTCTTTGTATGAGGCTGCGGCATGGGCCACAAAGTCAGGTTGAAAATTCGTAAAGATATTATTTACCAGGTCGGCGTCAGCAATGGTTCCTTCCACAACGTGGAGGCCATCATGAGGTTTCAGGTTGTCCCTTCGACCTGTCGAATAGTTATCAATGACGAGAACTTCATCGCCCCGCTGTAAAAGCCTGTCTGTAAGAATGGAACCGATAAAGCCTGCTCCACCGGTGATTAGTACTTTCATTATGCTTTCTCCTTATAGTATTTTTGATATTCCTGCGAATTATCGTGAAATTCCTGCTGCCACAATTCCAGTGACAGAAGCCCCCATACCTTGCGGGTAAATTTGCCTTCAGATTTTATGAGTGATTGAATGTCAAAGCTCGAGTTGAGATATTCACGATGCCTGGCATTTTCGCTGTGAAAAATATCCTGAATAAAATCTTTCAATTCGTCCCGCAACCATTCAGATAGAGGGACAGGGAAGCCCATTTTATCCTGTCTTCGATTGATCGCTTCGGGCAGATCATTTTTGAAGGTGGTCTTCAGCAAGTGCTTTAATTCTCCGTTCTTGAACTTAATATTTGACGGTATTGTTGCCGCCAATTCGACAAGCGGATGATCCAGTAAAGGGACCCGGGATTCAAGGCCATGGGCCATACTCATGCGATCTTCGACCTGTAGAAGTGCAGGGAGCAGCGTTTTAAAATCAAAATGAGTCATGCTATCGAAATAGGACTCTTCCTCGACGTTCTTGCCCCAGAATATCTCCTTAAAGGTTTTGAAAGCCGAATAAGGTTCCAGCAGTTCCCAGTTTATCTCATGCAACATTCCGTTGGCTCTGTTTATCAGGCGGAAATAGCGTTTGTCACGCTCTTCGAACAGGCCTTCTTTCCAAAATTCTTTCATCAGCGGTTTATAATTTCTTAAACTGGCAAGGTTCGGAATGATGGATTCATAAGTGACCACGAAATTACCGCTATTCATTGTTCCCTCAATTGCACCCTTGATGCATTGTTCGAAATATGAAATTAAATAACGGACATAGCCCCCGAAGATCTCATCGCCCCCCTGACCTCCCAGAACAACTTTTAGATGTTCACTGGCCATTTGAGAGGTCATATATTGAGGAAAAGAACCGGGGCCGGCAACCGGATAATCAAGATGATAGATTACCTTACGAATGTTGTTCAGAAAATCGTCGCTGGTAAAACCTTTTTCATGCAGTGTCATGTCACAGTGCTTGCAGACAGCTCTGGCAAATTGAGATTCATCATATTCAGTGCCTGTTAAAAACTTTCCGTGAAAGGCATGGTAATCATGATTTGTTTGAATTTGCCTGGCCAGCGAACCAACGATGCTCGAATCAAGACCGCCGCTTAAATAAGAGCCTACCGGAACATCACTGCGCAGATGAATGCGGATGGAATCCATCATCCTGTTGCGTAATTCATCTCGAAAATATGTTCCGGTGTGATGCCAGTCGAGATCATACTGGACTTCCCAATACTTACGGGTAGAAAAGGATCCGTTTCTTAGGACAAGGGTGTGAGCAGGAAGGAGTTGTTTTACACTTTCAAACAGGGTTTTATCACCAAGGGTGAACTGAAAAGCGAGATAGTCCTTTAAGCCATTCAGATCCGTTCTAATCTCATCTACAAAGGGAAGCAAGGCCTTGATTTCAGAAGCAAAGAAAAATCCTTCGCTATTATGGATATAATAAAAGGGTTTGATACCGAATCGATCACGAGCACAAAATAGCTTTTGGTGAATTTCATCCCAGATGGCAAAAGCAAACATGCCTCGCAAGTGGTTAACACATTCTTCGTCCCATTTTTCATAAGCTTTGATAATAACTTCTGTATCGGAGGCAGTTCTGAAATTTTCTTGACCCAATTCCTGCCGCAGTTCAAGATAATTATATATTTCCCCATTGTATGAGATCACCGATCCTTTCTCAGAATGCATAGGCTGAGCGGCGGCATCTGTGAGGTCAATAATTGAAAGACGTCGGTGAGCAAAGCCAACACGTCCCCTATCGTGCACCCAAATCCCTTCACCGTCAGGACCCCGATGGGCCTGTAGATTATTCATCCCATTCAACCAACCCTGAATGGTTTTTCTACTATACGCTTTGGTATTAATAATGCCTGCTATTCCACACATATGGCTATATGTTCCTCGGAAATTATCATGATGACTTTCAGCATGATTTCATAATGTCAGCTCGGCTTTTTCTAATTTTCAGTAACGCTTTTTTAAATATATCAAATTTAAAAAGTTTGACGGCAAGCCATAAATAAAAAATCTTAACTAATGCTGGTTCTATTTTTTCACGCAAATATAGATATTTGCCTAACCAGATAAAATATCGCTCATCATTATCTGCATATTCATTAATATCTTTGACCTTGGTTTTTATGTGCCTGATTATGTCATTGGCAAATACTCTGTATGAATATTTTCCCGACTGTACGATATCCTGATATGCCTTTTCTGCAATTTTTTTACAGTATTCTGTATCGTGCAGTATCTCTATAACATGATCGACGTTGCTATAGTCCTTTTTAACTTCGATATAATGAATGCCAGGGAATAAGATACCGCTATATTCACCCTCCATCATGACTTGACATGTTTTTGTAGCAGCACACTCAAAGTGACGCGGTGATATGGTGAACAACCCAATATTATAATCTTTTCCCAGAAAACAGTTTCGTTCAACTTCATCAAAATTTGCTTCAGGGTGCTCTGCGCAATATCTATCCACTTTACTGACAATTTCACCGTTTGAATCGAGCAGGCTCGCGCCACCCTCGCATCCCAAAACAGCTTTACACTTGCCTAAAAATCTATACCAATCAGAGCCTAAAAAGGCCTCCTTTTCTCCCGTTGCTATATCGACGACCAGATCTGAACCCATGGTTCGATTTTTAAACACTTGGCCTATTTCGTGTTTAATTTGTCCATGTCTGCCCAGCCAGTAAGGAAGCCGCCTAGCGCGATATCCAAGATCGATAGGTCTTTTTGTGTAGTCGACAGCAAGTTTTTTTACGTTTTCTACCGCCTCTTCATCTATATACCCAGCAAAAACAGTGATGATATGCTCTAAATCGACCTTGCTTACAGGATAAACTTTTTGATAGTCTTCTGCTGAAAAACAGCTAAAAACTGTTCTAATATCATATTCTTTGAAAAACTTACAAAGCGTGTCAGATCCATCATACTCATCCTGTGGAATAGCGGTTTTATATCCCGAGATCAATTTCAGGTTACTGAGAGTTTTGACCCACCGTGAATAAAAATTTGCCGACATGCGCATCGCCAGAAAAGTGTAATGTATGATCACCGCATCATAACGCACTTTCGTTAAATATTGCGGAATGCCATTTGCCCCATTAAAATAGTGAAACTTCACCCCTTTAACGTATCTTCTAAAGGAGTAGAGGTGTTCATTTATAGTATTTCTATCTCTACTAGTTTTCCATTTGAAATAAATAACTAAAATTTTCATTTGGGCTTTAATCATGATGAATTAGATCCAGCTTATCGATTAGATTTTTCAGATGGCCATAATATTTAGCATTTTTTCCATTTCAATTTTCCGAATCCGTATATATCACAGCATATTTTTTTAAAATACACCTTTTCTCTATCATCTAAAATAAAGTAACAAGCTAAAAGAAAACATGAAATGATCAAAAGTGCTATGAGAATTTGTCGGGTTATTGTCTGACTCTGAATGGGATAGGATAAAATAACAAAAAGCCCCCACCAAATAATGTATTTAGTTATTTTTAACCAATCGAAGTGTATGACTAAATATTTTTTTGCTGTAAAGTGTGTCGCAACTGCCATCACAAAAAAGGAAAAAACCGTGGCCAAAGTCGCTCCCAGCATATCCCATTTAGGAACTAAAATCAGATTCAACAGAATATTAATGCAACTGGCAAGGATAATGATTAGATTTACCTTCCCAGACTTCTTGGCATAATACAACCCTGGAAGAAAAATTATGTAACAGCCATATAATAATTGAGATAAAGCAATCAGGCCTACAACGCTATATGCACCGTAAAAAGGAGCAGTAGTCATCATGACCACAACAGGTTTAGCAAACAAAAACATGCATAGACATAAAAACCCCATGCCCATAATATAGTATTCAAGTACTTTCCCGAACAGCTTTTCAGCCTCCTGTTGGTTATTCACAAATGAGTTAAAATAGGGGGTCCAAGCTGATGAGAAAGCAGCAACAAAAAGAATCATCACCATTCCCAGACTGTAGCCAACTGAATAAATACCAACCACTTTTAGGCCACAGAATATTTCAAGCATATAGCGATCTGCGTATTGAATCATAAAAAAACACAGGGCGCCTGTAACATAGGGTAGACCCGTCTTGATCAGTTTCTTGGCTAAAGGAAAATTAGTTGAAAGCTTCAGAGAACGCACCATAATTAAAAAGTAAATAATAAACGAAATCAGCCTGGATATCATCCCGGCTTCCATTAGCCCGATGATTCCTTTTTCGAGAATTGCAATAAATAATATACTACTCCCTAAAGTGATAAGTGTTGTTACAACCGAGATTATTACGAATTGGGTGGATTTTTCTTCAAACTGCAAATATGATATTGATGGTTGAGCTAATATTTCTAGACTCGTATTTACTAATGCAAGAATAACTAAAAATCTGTATTCTACTGAACCCAGCGCAAAAAACGCTAATTTTTCTGAACCGAATACCCCTATTGTCAAAAGACAAAATGATGCCAAAGCGAGCACGAAGGTTGCCATCCAGATAGTGTCAGCCTTTGGTTTTATGCCCTCGCCAAGAAAATAATGAATACCAATAGCAACACCTATTCCAAGCGAGAAAATGCATGATAGCAAACCCGATAACATTGCAAGAATTGCTATGATACCATACTCTTTGGGAGATAAATATGCTGTAAATAGGGGTAGAAGCAGTAAGGTGATAAAGCGATTCAACACCACACCGGTTCCGTAAATCACAGTCCCTTTAGCAAGCCTTTTTAGCTGCAAAGATATCATTTTGACAATAAAATGCTCACTATTTGATTTCCGGCATTTCCTTTACCATAAAATTTTTTGCTAAATTTAAGTTTTGTATTTAAGGCTTTTTGGGATAACATAATTATATTTCTGCTATCCGCACCGGCCAGATAGTTAAAGCCGTTGTCGATCAATTCCACCCATTCCGTCTCCTCTCTTAAGGTTATACAGGGTTTCTCAAAGAAAAAGGCCTCTTTCTGCAATCCCCCACTGTCCGTCATAACCATCGTACATTTTCCCAGCATGTAAATCATTTCGAGATAGCTCAGCGGTTCAATTATCTTTATATTGGTATGCAGGTTCGTTTTTAGATCTAATGCTTCAAGTATTTTTTTGGTTCTGGGGTGCAACGGAAGAAAAATGGGTAATTCTTTGCTAATTTTATACAATCCATTGAAGATGGATTTAAGCCGACTGGGAGTGTCTGTGTTTTCAGCTCTGTGAATGGTAGCTATGATAAATTTTTCCGAAAGCGAAAATGGAGGTTTGCGTGCAAATTTTCGATAATACATGACAGCATCCAGCATGACATCACCGACCAAATCCACCTTTGGTGGCATCTCAAAGATAGTCGTTTTGGTGCTAATAGTCCGACTCGGTGTTTGGGCGGCCATGTGTGATGGCGAGGTTTTGGAAATCACGGGTTAGAGAGCCCTTCTCCCCTATTCCTTCATTTTTAAGATTCAGAACAGACTGATGGGTCGGACAGAAAAGGAAATTGGCAACATGATCGGTTAGCACCCGGTTGACCTCTTCCGGCATTCGGCGATTAAAGGACCGTAGGCCCGCTTCCACGTGGGCAATCGGAATATGCAGTTTGGCCGCCGCAAGTGCTCCGGAAAGAGTGGTATTGGTATCCCCATAAACAAGAACAATGTCGGGCTTTTCCTTCAGGAGCACCCCTTCAATTTTTTCAAGCATCTGGCCAGTCATAGCGCCGTGTGAAAGTCCATTAATATCCAGAAAATAATTCGGTCTGGGAATGCTCATCTCTTCAAAAAAGACATCGCTCATATTGCGGTCATAATGCTGACCGGTATGAATAATGACATCGGTAATCAGGGATGATTTATTTCGAGTGCGTTTGTTAAACTCGGATATAGCGCGGGAGATCACCGCAGCTTTAATAAATTGAGGCCGGGCACCGATGATGGTGGCGATTTTCATGAAAAAAATTTAGGTGATTGGTTATAAGTGATTGCTTGTAACCCACAACATAAAGTTTCCGGCAATGGAAATTACTTTGTTATCTTTACTCTTACTGAAAACTGACATGTATCCATCAATCTGGACGTTATATTTTTTTGCAAGAATATTCTGCAGTGTGCTGACAATAGTCACGGCAATCACAATGGTTGAATACTTTAGACTTTTTAAAATAAATGCTCGCGAACTTACGATCTTAGGGGCTAACGACAACCAGACCGTCTGGACTCTTTTTGTAATGTTTTTCACATGCCAGACATTCTAAATCTTCAGTGAGCCTTTCGCCGCATTCACAGGCCCATCCTATCTGTTTTGCAGGGTTGCCGACAACCAGGGCGTGGTCGAAGACATTTCTGTTTACCAGTGCGCCTGCGCCGATAAAGCTATAGCGTCCGAGGGTGATCCCACAGACAATGGTGGCGTTAGCCCCTATGGTGGCGCCCTTTTTTACCAGCGTTGGACGGACCTGGTCCATCTTGCCGATTTCAGCTCGAGGATTATAGATATTGGTAAATACCATGGAAGGACCGCAGAAAACACCGTCTTCAAGGGTGATGCCTTTGAAAACCGAAACATTGTTTTGAATTTTGCAGTTATGGCCGATGGTAATATCGGGGCCAATAACGACATTTTGCCCAAAATTGCAATTATTACCAATCTTTGATCCGGAAAGCAGGTGGGAAAAATGCCATATTTTGGTCCCGGATCCAATGATCACATCCTCGTCAATAACTGCAGTTGGATGGATAAACACGCCTAATGTTTTAGCTCGTAGCTCATCGCTCATAGCTGATAGGTTGGCGCCTGAATCCGGTGTCAAGACCATCATGCGGCCGTTATCGTTAAGTGAAGCCTGACTGGCATTCAGAATTTTTAGAACCCTTAATCCCTCTTCACCATCTGTTGAGGGCTTTGTCCCGGTTTTTATGCAATCTAAAAAGTGACGGCATTCCTGGCGTAAAGGTTCCTCTTGGGCGATATCCACTCTTTCCGGATCAGCCTTGGTAGGAACCGGCATATTGTTTTTCCAATTGATTTGATGGGAGTACAGCAGAAGTTTATCTTTCCAGGGCAGTGTATCGTCAAAAACTGCCATTTTTTTATCACCGACGACAACGAGTTTTTGCTCTTTGAAAGGATGAAGCCAGGAGACAAAAATGTGGGCCCGCATGCCTGAAGGAAATTCCATATGGGTGGTGGTGACATCCGCGATTTTTTGATGCAGATAGTTGCCGCCGGTGGTGACTAAGCTTTCCGGCTCTTCACCGGCCAGGGAGAGAATCATGGAGATGTCATGAGGGGCAAAGGACCACAGAATATTTTCTTCACGCCGAATCTTTCCCAGATTCAGTCGGTGAGAATAGATGTAGTTAATCCGGCCCAGTTCTCCAGCCTGGACCATTTCCTTTAAACGCATAAAAACCGGATGATACTGCAAAAGGTGACCGACCATAAGTACGCGGTCATTTTTGTGGGCTAAATCAATAAGCTCTTGCCCCTCTGCTTCTTCATAGTACCAGGGGTTTTTCAACATATACATGCTTGCCTGCAAGAAGGCTTTCTCTTGCTATGTTGAAATGGGTTTCAGCAGGCGTTGATATTACCACCCCATCGATGTCATCTCGGGCGAGCACGTCGGCAATTGCCAGACAGGTATCAACCCCTTTAAATTGGTCTTTTAAGTTCGACAGAATGGTTTCGCTCTTGTCTGCTATAAGCTTCAGAGCATCGAGATGGTAGTAGTTACGTACCAGATTTTTTCCCCAGTACCCTCCCCCGATAACAGCAATGGAGGGACTTTCTGCCTCGGGTGATTTGTTAGGGGTAATGGACGATGGGAATTTTTTTGGCATTTGTTCTCCTGTCACTACTTACGTGTCACTTGTCACTATCTTTTTCGCTATCTTTCAAAAATTTAACAACATTTTGCTCAAAAAGTTTGAAATCTTCGAGGTTATCTCGAATTATTTCGTAAACCTTTTTTTTGTCGATTTCCCAATACAGATGGACCAGACAATTTCGAAATTTTGCCATTAGGACAAAACGATCGCAAAAAGAACTATCGATTACACCGATGTTTTTAAGTTGAACAAAAATATCAGCATAGGTCTCCGGTGTGTCTGTCGGTTTATTAAACTGCTCAAGGGAAATCAGCCTGTTGCCAATGTTGAGGCAACTTTCAATGGCTAACTGTAGAAACCGCTCTGAGCTGCCCTGTAGGATTGCATCTTTTTCGAAATCCTTATATTGCTTTTTACGAACGTCTGTCAGGAGTAAATAATATTTATTTAAAAGTTTCAGGTGCTCTTTAATTCGCTCATCCACTGTATCCAATTCCTTTCAGAAATGTATCATCAAATGCATCTCTAAAAAATCTGAAGTCTAAATAAAGTTTAATAGTTTTTTCAATAAAATCTGTCAGTTTTAATTTACTTGCACAATGTATGAGTTTCCCGGATTTGATAATATTATGGGAAAAGCGTATTGGAGCGTCGTTCATCATAACTAAATCCACCTCATCGGTCTTAAAAACTTCATTAAATTTGCCGATAAGGTCAAGATGCTTATCAAATCGTTCCTTTTTGTCGAGATTGCAGGAAACGAGGATGCCAAAATCGAGATCGCTTAGTGGTTTAAGATCACCGGTTGCCAGGCTGCCGAAAGTATAGAGAGCCACAATATCCGTATCTTTCTCAATTCGCTCGATTAATACCGGGATTCGGTCAATAACGTCTTCTGGTAATTTGCGACCTTCTCTAATCATTTCTTCCCTAAGTGATCATAAACAGAATGGGACAGGTTTTTAATATGCTATACGTCCAATATTATCGGCTATTTTCTGCTGTTCAGCTTCTGTTAAGTACGGATGCATGGGAAGGCTGAAAATTCGTTGGGCGCAGTCTTCACTGACCGGAAAATCCCCTTTTTTGTACCCCAAGGAATTAAAGGCACTCTGCAAATGCAAAGGCTGCGGATAATAGATAGCAGTGGGGATTCCGGCCTCTTTTAATATATTTTGTGATTCAGTGCGCTGCTGTTCACCGGTGGCAAGGATGGAGTATTGGGCCCAGGCACTTGATGCACCCTGTGGAATAGACGGAACCTGTATATGTGAGATAGAACCCAGCAAAGTGCTATATCGTTTTGCAACCCGTTGGCGTAATTCTATTTCTTCCGGGAAAATATCAAATTTGGCAAGCAAGACAGCGGCCTGCAGTGTATCCAGACGGCCGTTAATCCCGATTCGAATATTATCGTATTTGTGATCACCTTTACCGTGAACCCTCAAAGATCCCATAATATTCGCCAGTTCGTCATCATCGGTGAAACACATACCGCCATCTCCGTAACACCCCAGGGGTTTAGCCGGGAAAAAAGAAGTACAAGCGATATTGCCAAAAGAACAGGCTTTCTTGCCGCTTACTTCAGCTCCAAATGACTGGGCCGCGTCTTCAATGAGAAACAGATCGTTTTCTTCGGCAACCGAGGCTATACGCTCGTAATCAGCTGGTAAACCGAAAATATCGACGCCAATCACTCCTTTGGGCGCAATAGGCGATCCCTGATTGGAAATAGGTAGTGGATGGAGATCGGCATCACCCGCTTTAAGAGCTGAAATAGCCTGCCCAAGCTTGGCAGGATCGATGTTGAATGTCTCCGGTTCAATGTCTACAAATACCGGGGTGCCACCCAGCAGACTGATGACTTCCGCCGTTGCAATAAAGGTGAAGGGAGATGTAAAGACGGCGTCCCCCGGACCGATCCGACCTGCCAGCAGGGCCAACAGCAATGCATCAGTGCCGGATGCACAGCCGATAGCGTGTTTAACGCCAACAAAATCGGCCAATCTTTTTTCGAGGGATTTTATTTCAGGCCCCATTATGTATTGGCCGTGATCCAGCACGGCGGCAATATTAGCATCAATCTTATTCCGAATACGTTTTTGTTGAGTAACCAAATCGATAAATTGCAATGTTATTTGCTCCTGGCTTGATGATTTAATCTAGGGGAATTCCAGATCAGGTAATCGCGGCTAAACGCCGCTCCCACCAAATAAAACATGGCTAAACAGCTTATGAGTTTTTCTGTGCTCGTACCTCGTCTTTAATTCTCTTGACATGCCCGCGACCCAGTCCTTTGACTTCACAGTCAAGCTCAAAATAACGACGAATGGCGTCGTCTTTTAGGATTCCGAAACAATCGATCACCGCCAGAGGTTTGCCGGCCAGGTTGACAATCTTATCGGGATCCAGGGAGAGATAATCCTGGTGGCTGACAGCAAGGACCATGGCGTCGGCCCCCTTTAGCGTTTCTTCCAGATTTTCCATCATCTGCAAATCGGAAAGCTTCTCCTGGTTTCTAAAAAATCTGGCCAACGAGTGGCCGGGTGCCGGGTAAGTATCCTGCTTTTCCATCTCCCACCAGTGCTTTACGTAAGGGTCATGCATTACAACTTCCGCTCCCATTTCGGTTAATTTCCGAACGACAATTTCCGAACCGCTGTAGCGGGTGTCACCGACATCCTGTCGATACGATACGCCCAGAACGGCAATCTTGCAGGCAGCAACTATCTTGCCCATATTTCGCAAAGCATCACGCACCAGCTGCACCGCTCGCAATCCGCGCGTGTCATTGATATCGATGGATAAAGGGGTAATTTTAAACAGGTCGTCTTCAAAGCCCATAAGGGTATGATAGGCCCACACCCCCAACCCGCCGTCTTTGGGCAGGCAGTACCCGCCGATACCCGGCCCCGGAAAAATGATATTTGAGTGGGTCGGACGGACCTTGATGGCCTCGATAACCTTGGTGAGGTCAACACCGTTGCGTTCCGAAAAAACACTCCATTCATCTAAAAAAGCCAGCAGGGACGCCCGGTAAGAATTCTCTATAATTTTACAGGTCTCACTTTCGATAGGCCGATCCAGGATGGTCAGCGGGAATTTATCCACGTTTATCACATCGCTTAAAAATTTTGTTACCCGTTCCCGGGCGGTATCGTTTATACCGCTGCATACCCGCCAAAAATCACGAATCGAGGCCACGTAATTGCGTCCCGGCATCACCCGCTCAAAAGAGTGGGCCAGCAATGGTTCAGAAGCCGAAAGGCCCCGCTTTTGAAAAGCCTTTTTTATTATCGGATAGGCAATGTATTCGGTGGTTCCCGGAGGCACGGTAGTCTCAATTAACACCAGGCAGTCCGGGTTAATCTGTTCGCCGATTATGTTGAGGCTGCTCTCCAGGGCCGCAATATCCGCGTGCCCCTGCTTAACATCACCGAAAGTTTCTTTGTGGTAGTCACATTGAACATCGACCACAACGACATCTGCAAGGCTGAGCACATCATAGGTGAAAGTGGCCAGAAGGGTTTTCTTTTCTAACACACAGCGTCGAATTAAAGGCGCCACCTCCGGATCTTCTGCTTCCACCGGGGCCACCCCTCGATTTAAATAGGGGATTTTCCAGAATGATCGGGGAGATGGACGCTGCATGCCGATGACAAATTTATTGGGCTGTTCGCTTTGTGGGTCCACCGAATCAGCCACAACCCCCGCCATGACCGATCCGACAAATCCGACGCCCATCACAACAACTATCTCTCTGTTTAACGATCGCTGTTCCTCAACTATTTTTTGAATTTTTTCAAATTCCTTCGTATAGTCCTCTGCTGCTGGAAGAGGAAATTTTTCACCGGACGGACAAATGGAATACGCCGGTTGATCTTGCCGAGCATCCTGTGTCAGATGGGGGGTTGGTTCTTTAATAGGCATTTGAGTCCTCCGAAAATTTTGCTATATTTTAAGATAACTGCGACTGTGGCTTACATTATACCTGAAAGCTGGTCTAATTCCGAATTTTTTTAACTAGGGCCTAACTAATTTGAACCACAGATCTTTTAGATATTCCTAAAGTGGAGACCTTTTGCAAGATAAGTTCTGCTGAAACCATAGAGGTAATCAGTATTCTATCAAAAGAAAGCCAGGTCAGCCTATCGGGATGGACAACCGTATACCGCATAAACCGTTTCCCGATATTTTCATCATCAAAAACTGCTACCAATTCAATATTGGTTTCTTGCAGGGATAAATAAGCAATTTCCGCCAGGTCTCCTGCCCCATAAAATACAATCCGGGACACTCCCTGTTTTTCCAACCCGGAATAAAGATCACGCAACTTTTGGCGTGCTTCCTTATAAAAATTGTAAGAATATTGAATATATTCGTAGGTCAAACGCGTTTTTTCTGAAGCTCCTTGGGGGGTAAGATAATATCGCATGCGGTTTTTGGGGATATGCCTGGCTTTAAAGTACCCCTTTTTGACCAGCCGCTTGAGGAATGAATTGACAAGGCCCAGGGAGATATTCAATTCCCGGGCCAGGTCCCGTTGGCTTGGAACAACTTCGTTTTCTACCTTTTCCAGGATTTTTAAGGTGCGTATGTCTTTGGGGTCCATAAAGGAGGGGACAAGGTATATGGGTTGAGGCCTTAAGCTGGGAAGCCCGAAGGCAGTGAGGCTGAGAACATTGTAAACGTAGGCTTTCCGGCATTCAAGCTTTCAGGCCTCCTGCTTTGTAACTTGTAGCTCCGCCCGGTGAGTTACAACCAGAATGCAAATCATCAGGATCGAGTAACTATTTGTAATTTATTAAAAATAAAATTGTTCACTCATTGAACGTTCATTATTTGAACATTTTTTTATCCCAGTGTCAAGTAATGATTTGATATTTCAATAAAAATTTGAACTTTTTCTACATCTGTCCGTGTTTTTAATGTTGAAAGACACAGAAAGTTATGATCTAATTATATATTAATTTTGATCTATCTTTTTAGTAGAAGTTGTTTTAAGCGAAAGGAAATACCGGTTATGGCACGTATCCTTATCATAGACGACGAACCTCAAATTCGTTCAATGCTCAAACTTATGCTGGAACGTGACGGATATGAAGTAATTGAAGCGCCAGATGGTGTCGAGGGAATCAAAGTCTACCGCCAAAACCCGGCAGATCTGATCATCACCGACCTGATTATGCCGAACAAAGACGGGATCGGGATGATTATCGAGTTGAAAAAAGAGTTTCCGGATGTGAAGATTATCGCAATGTCCGGAGGTGGCCTCAACAAACCCGATGGTTATCTTAAAGGTGCCAAAAAGCTGGGTGCCGCCTGCACCCTGACCAAACCCATTGATCGCGAAGAAATGCTAAAAGCGGTTAAAGATATACTAAAATATTCTTTATCCCCGGAAGAACAGCCCCAGCCGGACTAACAGCTGATCATTAATCAAGCCCCAAGAATTTTATCCGAAACAGGATAGGAATTACTAAAGGTGAAAGTATTCGTAACGGCATGCCTGTTTGCAGGCCTCATTGTATTCCCCGTCAATGCTGATATCATCTATTTTAAGGACGGAATGAAAACGATATGTCAGGAAAAGGCCTGGGAAGAGGACGGAGAGATAAAATGCGAATACGCTGGATGGGTTATCAGTTATCAAAAAAGTGATATACTCAGGATTGTAAAAACAATTCGGACCAAAAAGACGACTCAGCCAGAAAAAAACTCCCCGGCCAAGAAGGCAACTCCAGTAAAAAAGTCTGCGTATGTGAAAACCACAGCGCAACCTGAAAAAAGCCTTTCGGCCACTCAAACCACTGACAAAAGCAGTGCCACCAAGAAAATCAACACCGCACCGACCCAAACCACCGGGCCTGTTTTCTATGATCCCCGAAGACCTTACAAATACTGGGCGGATCAAAATTCAAAGCATAAAAGTTACAAGGACGCCATCCAGGCCCTTGCTAAAAGATACAACCGTACACCAGAGTGGATTCAAGCTCATATGGGAGACACCAACGACCTGGCCCAAATCCAACGCAACCTGGCAAAACCGCAATCAGTGCAGACTGCACCAGAAGCGAAACCTGAAGCCAATCATACGCCCGAAGTCGTCTTTTACAATCCACGGAGACCTTATCCGTATTGGACCGGTAAGAAATCAAAACATAAAAGCTTCAAAGAGGCCATCCAAGCTTTTTCCAAAGAATATGATCGCTCGCCCGAATGGATTAAACAAAACATGGGGGTGACCAATGATCTCAATCAAATTCATAAAAATCTTAAAGAGCGCCTAACAGCGGGTCCAGCAGGATGATCCCGGCGCTTCATTGACAAATTTGAATATTTCCCATACAATTGGTCGCAATTACTATGCAATATAAACTATTTATATTTAGGAATATGGAATTATGTCCATCTTGAGTCGAGATGTGGTGGTGGTAATAAAGTTTGTGACCAGCTGTGTAACCGCCGGATTTTTAATTTTTTTTATTTCGGCGCTCACCGGCGAGGATTTGATCAAGAATCAAAACACCATCGCTGAGCTGGAAGCACTTCTATCAGAAATATCTGCAGAATTAAATGGGGGGATTGACCGGAGGATCAAACAGTTAGGCGAAGTACCTGAGGTCAACCCCTATCTACAGTTTTACTGTGCCGAATTGGCAAAAGAAGTACATGAAATTTCCTATATTTCCGAAAAACAAAAAATCTCCTTCGATGCCTTTAATGTAAGAGATTTTGAGCACAAATCCCAGCGTCTGGTCAACTATTCACAAACAGGTGATTTAAAAAACCTGCTCAACGAGTTTGAAATTGTCAAACGGGAATTAAAAAATTCGGCGAACTTACTTGATAAAAAACGTAAGAGATTAGGCCGCCAACGCACCGCCTATATTATCCTGTTTTTTGTTCTCTGGTTGGCTATTTATTTTTATTACGGTCGCGGTGTATTGAGATAACGAGACATGTACGAAACCTATTACAATTTGAAAGCAATGCCGTTTCAGATAACCACGGACCCGCGGTTTTTGTGGCTCGGTGAGAAGCACTCTGAAGCCCTGGCCACCCTGAAATATGGCATAATGGAAGATAAAGGGTTTTTGCTGCTAACCGGCGATGTGGGTACCGGCAAAACCGTCCTGATCAATCGCCTGGTTAAGATGATTGATGTTACAGCAATTATAGCTAAAATTCCGGATCCCGGGTTGAGCAGTCTGGATTTCTTCAAATTTCTGGCAGTCGAATTTAAAATGAACAAAAAATTCGACAGCAAGGGAGCATTTCTTATAAATTTTAAGGATTTCCTCCACCAAGCTTATGCCGATCACAGAAAAGTACTGCTCATTGTTGATGAAGCTCAGCGTTTAAATCATGAATTGCTCGAGCAAATAAGACTACTTTCCAACATTGAATTACAAAACCGAAAGTTAATCAACATCTTCTTTGTCGGCCAACCCGAGTTTAATGAAATGCTAAGGGAGGACCGCAATAGAGCGGTACGACAGCGAATAACCGTAAACTACCACATCGATCCCCTTTCAGAGGCTGAGGCCCACCAATACATAGCGCACCGGCTAAAAGTTGCAGGGGCCACACGCGAAATCTTTGGCCAGGGCGCTATCCAGGAAATCTTTTCCTTTTCCGGCGGCTATCCGCGCTTAATCAATATCATCTGCGACCATGCCCTGTTAACAGGCTATACCTCGAATTTAAAATCAATCGATAAAAATGTCATAAAAGAATGTGAACGCGAGCTTCAAATCCCGGTTGATTTCGAACTGGAAGACGGCAACGGTCAGAAATTAAACCCCACATCTAAAAATCATCCGGTCGCCCCCCCTCCGGCTAAACCCTCCAAAATCAAACAGACAAGTATCATAGCGGCGATCATCATGCTGCTTGTTTTCGGAGTTTACTTATTTGTTGTCCAGAGGTCCGAAAATTCACCCCGCTGGTCCATGGAAGAAATTGCCCCTCAGCAGTATAAGGGCCCGACCCCTGAAAAGACGGACGTCGCAAAAAACACCGAGGTCAAACCCAGTGATATCAAGACAGCGCCGCCGGTAATAAAAGTGCCCGATGATAAGCGTATCGTGAAAAAGCAGGTCCAGGAAATTGCCCCCGTTAAAAAAATTGAGCCGGAGCCTGCCCCTATCGAAGAAGAGGTTGCAGTCCCATTTCCCTTTAAGGAAAAAAAGGTCCTGATCTATTTCAAACACAATTCCAACGAGCTTCCCGACCAGTCTTTTGAAAGGTTGAATCAAATTGCCGACTATATGCTCCATAATCCCGTCGCAAGCATTGACATCAAGGGGTTCACTGATTCAACAGGAAGTTACAGTTACAACGTCAGTGTCTCCGAATTCCGGGCCAACACGATTAAGACCTTTCTCGTCGGCAAAGGCATTGATATTGATAGAATCAAAACATTTGGATTGGGACCTGAAAATCCCATTGCCACCAACAATACTGAGGAAGGCCGGCGCAAAAACCGCCGGGTAGAAATCGAGTTTAACCAATAATTTAGGAATTGCGGCGCTGCAAATTGGAATCACCCATCCAAAAATCAATTGATCCCTAAATTCCAAAATTATAATGTGTTTTTAAAAGTCGCACGGTTTTGGAACTCACTTTCAAATTGGCAAGGTCTTCGGCGGCCGCCCAGCGTACCTCTGCCGCATCATCTCCGGCCCGGGTTTCACCTCCGACAAAATCCGCTTGCAGGTCTACAATGACATAATGAAACCGGGGACGGGCCGAACCATCCCGCTCAATATAATCGAAGGTATAGACCGGATCCCGTGCCCGGATAGTGATGCCGGTTTCCTCTAAAATTTCCCGTTCAGCAGCTTCCTGAAGCGTTTCGCCGAGTTCCACCCTACCCCCGGGAATAGCCCACAAATCCTGAGAAGGCGCATGCCCCCTTCTAACAAGTAAAACCCGGTTATTCCTAAAGACGATGGCACCTACAGCGACTACCGGTTGATTGGGATAACCATTTTTTTGCAGTGAATTATGTTTTTTCAAATTTCCGACACCTCCAAGATTAAGATCTGAACTTCGAATCCATGCAACATGCATTTGCCGAATTCATCCCAAAAAAGGATGAAACACTGGAGGAAATCGCGGAAAAACGTTGCGGAGTTTGAGGATATATAAGAAGGGGAAATCAAGAGAGTTAGAGTTCCACAGCAAGTATTCTGCGGTGAACAGGTTAATAGAAATTGGAGGTTTCAGGTGTCAGGATTGATCGTCAGCACATACAGCCTGACACCTGGACACTGAAACCTGCCTGCCCGCCGAAGTCTGAAAGACGAAGGCGGGACACCTTTCTTAATTCAACCAATAGGGATTAATCAGATCCTCGAATATGGTCATGGCAGCCTCAGCTCCCTGGCCCGAGGCGGTGACAATTTGTTTATAGCCGCCTTCAACATCTCCTGCGGAATAAACACCGGGCACATTGGTGCGGTGTTTTCCGTCATGCTTAATATAGCCATCCGGACTGATCTCCACGCCTAGCTTCTCGGCCAGTTCGAGAGCAGGTGAATACCCGATGGCAATGAATACGCCGTCGGTCTTGAAGGTGTCGGTTTTTTCGGTTTTATTGTTTACGATAAAAATCTCCTCAACTCGCTCTTCACCTCTGATTTCTTTTATTTCCGTATCCCAGAGTACCGGTATATTGCTGTCTGCCAGCTGCTTGGCCAGAACGTCCTGGGCCCGCAATTTATCACGCCGATGGATTAAAGTGACATCGACACCCATGTGGAATAGATGCAGGGCTTCCGTTACGGCGCTGTTTCCGCCGCCCACCATAACCACTTTTTTACCCTTAAACAGCGGGCCGTCGCAGGTACTGCAGTAGCTGACACCTCTTCCGGCAAGCCGGGATTCACCGGGAACATTTAGATGTTGATGGGTTGCACCTGTGGCCAATAGCACCGACTTGGTTAAAAATCTTCGGCGGCTGGTCACAGCACTGATAGGTTTATCGGGTTTTAATTCAACAACGGCCTCACCTTGAAAGATTTGAACGTATTGCAGCGCGTGACTGACCATTATATCCACCAGCGTCTTACCGCCGACTGAAGTAAAGCCGGGATAATTTTCAACGATCGGTGTGGTGGCAATTTGACCCCCAAGGGCTTCACGTTCCACGACAGCGGCCCGCAGCCCACTGCGAACGGCATAAATACCGGCAGTCAGGCCGGCCGGTCCCCCGCCGACGATGAGCAAATCGGTTTCCACCAGTTCAGCGTCGCTATCCGGAATGAATATCGTCTGGGGCTCTAATTTTTGCAGAGACAGAACAAAAACTTCTTCCGGTTGTGCCCCCTGGCCGATGAGAACATCATTGGCAAACGCCTGGGGTACGCTTTGAGCCGCGTATTGGTTGGCAAGCTCCGGTTCACACTGGATATCGATGATTTCGAGGGAAACATATTCAGGCATCTCAATTGCCGCTTTTACCGCATTAACCGCCTCCTGGGGACAATAGGGGCAGGTTGGGCTGACAAACACTTTGACGTTTCTGGGAGAATCAATTTTTTTAATCACATTAACAGATTGGTCACTGAGCTGACTCTTACCCAGTCCGACCAGAATCAGGATCTCAAGAAAGGTGCGCGCTTCTTCTCCCATTGGGGCCCCAAGCCATCGAATGGAATAGTGCTCCGGCGCAATCAAAAGGGTAGGAGAGCTGTTCACATTCCATTTTCTGGCCAACTCATGATCCAGGTGATACTCTTTCAAGGTAATTTTTGCACTCAGCTCCCGAAAGGCCCTGATTACCTGACGATTGGCATTAGTGAAAGCATCTTCGTGTCCTTTAGCTGTAAAAAGATACAGGTTGATATCATTGGGCAGCTGCTCAAAAGTCGCTTTAAGCTGACGCATGTGAGCATCGCTGGCCATATCGCTCTGCGGAGCATCCATCGTTTTGTCTTGCATCGTCAATATCTCCTCGTAACTGGGTAAGTCCAATCTCGTTTTTTTTGATTATCTAATCTAAGGACGGGACGTATGGGTGTCAACAGCCGGGTTCGTCATTTGGGATACAACCAGCGGGCCATTTCAAAATCTTCCTGGATGGTAATTTTGATATTATTGCGGCTGCCGGTAATAATTTTAACGGTTCCCCCCAATCTTTCGACCAGGGAGGCATCGTCTGTGGATAGGTGGCCTTCCACACAGGCACTCTCATGGGCTTTGCGAATTAAATCATACCGAAATGCCTGGGGGGTCTGAGCCAGCCAGACGTCGTCCCGTTTAAGGGTTCCGATAATTTGGTCGGAAGCATTCACTTGCTTTAGTGTTTCGTAGGCCGGGACACCCATGATACAGGCGCCGGATTCCCGGGCACCTTCTATACATGCAATGAGTTGATCATTTTGCAGAAACGGACGCACACCATCATGAATGACAACAATGCTGCAGCCGGGGTCCACTGCCTTTAAACCGTTGAAAACTGAATCCTGACGTCGCTCACCGCCGGCAACCAGAATTATTTTACCGGTCAAGCCGGCAGGTTTGAGAATGTTTTTTTGACAGTAGGTAAAATCATCCTGCGGGATTACCAGGATTATCTGTCCGACCCGTTCGCATTTTTCGAACACCGCCAGGGTTCGGGTTAAAATCGGAAGGCCCGCTAACAACAGGTATTGTTTTCGCTGGACATCCTGCATGCGGGTTCCTTTTCCGGCAGCAACGATAATGGCAGTTACCATGCCTGTTTCCTCAAAATTTAATCTCCCGATCATAATAACGTATAACATCCCAATTGGACACAATTGGGATTACATCAAATACTTGAGCTCCACCGGCAACGGCACCCCCTTGCCCATGGTGTCTTCACCGTAATTAAAACCTGCCAGAGTTTCAATATCTTTCAGGGTCCTGGCATCACCTTCAAACACGACTTCTTGAAGCTTTTCCTTTTGAATTTTGCCACCGGCCCACTGGATATCCAATACGCTGCTGGCATCGAAACGGTCTTCCCCGACGCACATCTCCACCTGTCCCCCGTAGTGCTGAACAATCTTGGCAACCAGCAGGCTGGGCCTTGCATGAAAGCCTAGTTTCTGCGGAATACCCACCTTGATCTTAGCCCGTTCGATGTTTTCATTGAGGATTTCCCGCGCCAGCTCCTGACCGTTGGTCAAAAAATGGCAGGCGTAAAAAAGACCGTAATTTATGGTTCGATCCAGCAAAGTAGAGGGGTTAGCCAGGGATGCCAGTTTGTCCTGGATAATCTTATAGGTGTTTTTGTAGCCGGCCTCATGCAGATGTCGTTCATAAAAATGAAGCAACCGCCCCACCATTTGAAGCAGATGAAATACCACCGAGAAAGATCCCCGCAGTTGCTTTAATTTACGGTTGCCGAAACGGAAACCGCCATGAATGACATAGGTGTCGAAGGAGGACTGCAGACTATGCAACAACATTTCATACCGTCGAATTTCAACTTCATTGACTTTGTCGGGGACCAGGGCAAGAATACCCTCATATTCGTATGGTTCATAAAATTTCAGTTGATCAAAATCTTTGGTAATGTTTAAAAACTCACTAGCGATTTTTACGATGTTCTTTTTCTGCAAATCCTTGTCCTGATCATCAATATCAAAGCGAAGCAGATCGCCGGTGGTAATACTTGGAAAATCATCGTGGTTAAATCGTTCTTCCGGAATCGGAATATCATGAAGCCGGGCTTCCTCCAGAATGACGGGAGCCATTTTCATGCAGGGTCTTGGTTAAAAATTCAAAGGTCATCTCGCCATCTTTTTGAAAATCACTATAATCCGACAGATCATAGAACAATATGCGATTGGACAGATGCTTTTGGAAGTTCGCCCCCAGGCTCAAATGCCTTACAGCGGCCGATAGCTCCCGGTAATAATACCAGTCTTTGTTATTTTTGGCTCCATGAAAATCCAGAAAGTCTTCAAGAATCATGGAAGATGAGATTAGCTTTGAAAACAACTTCTTGGTGAATTCATCTTGAGGATTATCCATATCGGTTATATATCGACAGCACTTCAAGTAATCATGTGAAAAGATGCGTACTTTTTTGTCAAAAGTATTTCCGTCGAGGGGTGGTGAGTTTTTCATTATTTAAAGTTGATCCTTTTTAGCTGTACTAGGGGTAATATAGCGGTTGTCATACATATGTTCCGTTTGCCAGATATGCTAATAGGAGAAAATATAATATGTAACATCCTCAAATTAGTATAAACATGACAACCGCCATCGAAACGTTATTCTGACAAACGCTCTAAGTGGATAGTTATTCAGATAACGACGAAGAAATCGGGGACGAATGGTGGCGTTGTCTACCCGCGGATCGGAAACCACAAGCGGCAACCATTATCCAGATACCAGTCTCCGAAAACCGGCTGCCAGATAAAACGGTCAGAGCAATCCATAAGCCGAATTCTGTTCCAGGCTCAGGTTACCCTGAACCGGGCAACGATCATTCATCTAAGGATGCCGATTGCTCGGCACCTCTTGCGACCTACCCGGGAGCTCGGGCGGGCAGCCCTCGAGCGCTCCTCTATTTGGTCTTGCACCGGGTGGGGTTTGCCGAGCTTCCCCGGTCACCCGGGGAACTGGTGCGCTCTTACCGCACCGTTTCACCCTTACCCGACGACATCCCGTCGAACCGGGAGGTCACCAGGCGGTATTCTTTCTGTTGCACTTTCCTTCGCGTTGCCACGACTTCACGTTATGAAGCACCCTGCCCTGTGGTGTTCGGACTTTCCTCCAGATCAAAATTTGATCCAGCGATCGTCTGGATTACTCCGGCCGTTCATCTTGATCCTGCCAGTAAATGACTCTCTCACAACTGGGACAATATTTCAAGCTGTTGCCCCGATGAAGTTCATTGTACATCTGGGGTGGAATATTCATGTGACAGCCTTGACAGATGGCGTTTTTCACTTCCACAATGGCAATCCCATCCCCCTGTTTCATCAATTGGCGTTTAAATATATCCAACAACTCAGCATCAAGCGCTGCAGCGACCGCATCCCGCTCTGATCCCAGTGCAGCAAGATCTTTCTTGCTATGCTCGACGGCTTGAAGGAGGGCTTTTTTGTCCCGGCTAATCTCTTCCACAATCCTTGAAGATTGCTGCTTGCTCTCGATTAGAGACTGCTCTGCGGCTTCAATTTGCTCCAAAAACTCAAGCATTTGATCTTCAATTTTCGAATTTATTGCTTTTATGTCTTCTATTTCCTTTAAAGAGGACTGATATTCCTTATTGGTTTTAACCGATCGCAATTTTTCTTCGCTTTTTTCAATCTTGCCAAGATTTAATTGGAGATCAGATTCATAGGTCCGATACTTCTTATTGAGTTCAGCGATAAATTCCGTATCAGTTTCAACTTTGCGGGTGAACTGCTCCAGTTTTTGATCAAGATTTTGGATTTGAACCGGCACGTCCCGCAAATACGCTTTAAGTTTTCCGGTTTCAATGTTGATATTCTGAAGTTTTACGACGCCGGCAATGTCCTTTTTGGTGAGCTCGGTCATTTTTTATCCTAACTTGATATTTGAATAAAGAGTTCTTGCCACAAAATGAAAAATCCGCCTGAAGCGGGCTAAGATCCTAACTATAGGACCTTAAAGGGGTCTAATTCAATGTCGCACGCTTCGATAGATAGGCTAATGCCGGATTCGACAAAAATGGTTCCGAGTCTTGTGGCTAAAGCTTCTGCAATAAAATTCTCTGACCAGAAATGGCCAATATCAATGACACCGAGATTGGCCGCTTCAACATCTCTGGCATCATGATACCGTATGTCTCCGCTGACATAAACCTGAGCGCCTGAAGCAAAAAAAATCGATAGAAGGCTCGAACCGCTGCCGGTGCAAACGGCAGCTTTTTTAATTGACAGGTGCGGATCACCGGCAAATTTTACTAGTTCAAGCCCCATTTTCTCTTTTATTGCTTGGGCAAAGGATTTCAAATCCATGGCCTTACAAAGACGACCCACCCGTCCGATACCGGGTCTGTGTTCCTGGGAGACCGGTGAATAAATATCATCCTTAAAGCGCTTGACCTCTCCACTTTCTGCTAAAGGTTTCAAGTCTTTGAGCCCTATACGATGGGCAAGAATATCATTAAGTCCACCCGGGGCGCTGTCCAAGTTGGTATGCGCAGTAAAAATGGCCAGCTTTTGCCGGGTGGCCATGTTAAGAACTGCCCCCAGAGGCGTGTGAAATTCGATGGCTTTTAATGGCTTGAAGATTAACGGGTGATGGGTAATCAGCAAATCAACGTCCCGCGCGCAAGCAGCCTCGACGACCGGCATGGTCGGATCCAGAGCGACCCATATTTTATTGACCGGCCAGGCCGGGTCCCCCAATTGTAACCCGCTGTTATCCCATTCCTCAGCCAAAGATGGCGGGGCCAGTTTGTCCAGGATGCGAATAATATCAGAAAGTGTATGAGCCATGATAAGCCAACCCGCTATACTGGGAATATTGCTGATAGGGTATATCTCTGAAAAAAGCCATTAAAAAAGCGCGGGTTCAGGAACCCACGCTTATACCATCACTGCCCATGGCCTGATCGTATCATCAGAAGTTGCCATCCGGAATGGTTGCCTGATCGGCCAAAAGTTTTATTTTTTATCAGCCAAAAGTGCATGCCAGCGCACCTCGCTCAATTAAGGTTAATACTGGAGTGGGCCCACCTGGGATCGAACCAGGGACCTACCGGTTATGAGCCGGTGGCTCTGCCAGCTGAGCTATGGGCCCGTCTATGTATAAATTTCCAAAACTGCGCATTTAGTAATCGAAATAGAATTACGGATCAAGTCAAATTGCTCGATGTATATCCTTGGTCAGACAAACCGAAACAGAACCTAATCGCCCCAGGCTTTGGTATCTTGTTCAATTTTGGCTATGGTCGCATGCCCCTGAAGCGATGACACCTGAAATCTTGAAAATTAGGTATCGATAAAATTTTTCAGCTTCCGGCTTCTCGTGGGGTGTCTCAATTTTCTCAAGGCCTTGGCTTCTATCTGGCGAATACGTTCGCGGGTTACCGTGAAATCCTGTCCCACCTCTTCCAGGGTGTGATCTGCCTTTTCGCCAATACCAAATCGCATCCGCAATACTTTTTCTTCTCGCGGCGTCAATGTGGCCAGAACCTTGCGTGTCTGTTCGGCAAGATTCATGTTGACAGCGGCATCAGAGGGAAGCATAAATTTTTTATCCTCAATAAAATCTCCCAGATGGCTGTCCTCCTCCTCACCGATGGGCGTTTCCAGTGAAATCGGCTCCCTGGCAATCTTCAACACCTTGCGAACCTTTTCAAGTGGAATCTCCATTTTTTCAGCAATTTCCTCCGGGGTTGGTTCGCGGCCCTGTTCCTGGACCAGATATCGAGAGGTCCGAATGAGCTTATTGATGGTTTCGATCATGTGGACCGGAATCCTGATCGTTCGAGCCTGATCCGCAATCGCCCGGGTGATGGCCTGCCGAATCCACCACGTAGCATAGGTGCTGAATTTATAGCCCCGTCTATATTCAAATTTATCGACGGCCTTCATCAAACCGATATTGCCTTCCTGGATTAAATCCAGAAACTGCAACCCGCGGTTGGTATATTTTTTAGCGATACTGACAACCAGACGTAAATTAGCTTTGGTGAGCTCGCTCTTGGCCAGTTTGGCCCTGAAGCGCCCGTCTTCTACATTGGCCATAATCCTTTTTAGAGCCCGGCTGTTAGCCTTTAATTCAAACTCTTTGGCGCTGACATCTTTTTCGATCTTTTTTAGTTCCGCATAGCGGGCAGCAAATTGCTCGCGGGATAATTTACTGCGAGCACCGGCCCATTTTACGAACTTAGTTTTGGTTTGGAGGTTATCCCGCAGATCTTTAATGGAAGCATCAAATAAATCGGCGCATTCGGTCGTTCGTTTATTCATCCCATCAAACCAACCGATTTGATATCGAATTTTTCCTTCAATACTATCAATGACGCTGGATTCTAAACGCCAGTCCTTAAGCAGCTCGAAGATCTTGTTAACGCGCCGGGCAATACTTCTCCTAATTTTGCGCTGTTGGTCGGACTCCTTTTTTTGAGCAAAGAGTTTTTCCCGCAGCGCTTTGTTCTCTTCATGCAGTTCCTTTATTGCTCGAATGGTTTCCAGGAACCTTTCGGTCTGGACAATTTCATCCGCATACGTATCACCTTCGTCAATATCCCGTAATACATATTTGGGACGAAGAGCGCCACCTTCTATATTATCGCCTAGATCAATAATGGACTCAACACCTGTGATACTTTCAAGGAGAGCCCGGAGAACCTCCTGTTCACCAGCTTCTATTTTTTTGGCGATAACGACCTCGCCTTCCCTGCTCAGAAGGGTGACAAGGCCCATTTCGCGAAGATACATTTTAACCGGGTCAGTTACGGTCCCAAAGTCTGGGGAAGCAGCGCTTTTGGCGACTTCCTTTTTCTCCTTGGTTTTTTTAAGTTTGACGATTTTCTTTTTATGTTTTTTATCAACGACTTCTATGTTGTTAGCATCAAACAGCATCAAGGTATCGTCAATCTGCTCCGGAGACAACAGATCTTCGGGTAGCACCTCGTTTATTTCATCATAGGTAAGATACCCTTGCTTTTTGCCTTTGGATAGCAGCGACTTTATCACCTTGGGTGTCGTCTGATTGATGCTCTTTTTCTTTTTAGCGCTTTTCCTGGCAACCGTCTTCTTCGCGGGCTTTTTGACAGTTTTCTTTTTGCCGACATCTTTTTTGGTGGTTGCTTTCGCTGGTGTCTTTTTACTGCTATCCTTTTTTACAGCAGATTTTTGGACCATAAAATCATGCCTCCCCAATACCTCTATTTATCAGCAGCCTTCTAAAATAATTCTACAATTCATTTCTCGCTCAAGATGGCCAATTTTTGTTTTTCACTGCGTTCGGCCATTTTTTGTTTTTGATTCAGCAACTTTAACAACTGGTCATGATCATTGCTTTTTTCTGCAGCCTTGATCTGTTCATCCAAGACACCCCGGTCGCGAAGTTTCTGTTCCTTCTCAACAAACTTGCCCAGCAGCCTGAGACAACCTTTCATATTCCAGGATTCATCCCTGATTGCTAAAGAGGCCACCAGGGTTTGTTTCTGCTCGCTGTCTACCCGCGACATCAGTTCGGAAACCTGATCAGTGGAGGTCAAATTAGATTTTAAAATAAATTCTCCAATATTCTTTAGTTCGTTATTCTCAAAATAATTCAAAACCTTAAATCTATCAATCTCATGTAAAATATCAGGAAACTGAAGCATCATCGCAATGATTTTCCGCTCAAAGCGGTTGCCGGTGGTGACCGTAGGTGATCGCTTGCTCCCTGATCCGCGTACCCCTAAACCGGGTTGGTGGGTCGGTTCGGCTGATGCAAACGGTCCACCAACCGCAATCCCTATTTTCGATTTTTGAGCCGAGACTTCGCTGACGCGTTGCAAAACCGCATTTTCGGCGATACCAATTCGTTCAGCCAGTTGCTGAATATACAGTGCCTGAGCCACGCGATCATTTATCGCTGCCAGAGGCGCCTGCATCTCCTTAATAATACGAACTTTTCCTTCGGTCGACAGACCATGTTTGTCAATGGCGCAGTTTATCAAAAACGTTATAATTCCCGGGGCTTTGTCCGCCGCTTCCATAAATAATTCCGGTCCTTTTTCAAACATAAATGAATCCGGATCGTGCCCGGCCGGCAGTACCAGGATATGGGTGTCTGCATTTTCCTCCCGGAACACATCCTGCCTTTGAAAATCAACATGCTCTTTCCAAAAGGTATCGACACACCGTTTGGCGGAACGAATCCCGGCAGTGTCAGAATCATAGACCAGAATCATGCGGCTGGCAAAACGGGTTAAAAACCTGATGTGGTCGGGAGTTAATGCCGTCCCGAGGGTTGCAACAGAATTTTCAACGCCATGCTGGTGAAGCGCGAGAACATCCAGATACCCTTCTACAATAAAAGCCGTGCCGGCAGACCGGCATTTTTCTTTGGCCCGCTGAATTCCATATAGCGATCGGCGCTTGTTGTAAACCGGGGTCTCCGGTGAATTAAGGTATTTCGGTAATGAATCGTCCATCACCCGACCGCCGAATCCAACAATCTGCATACTGGCATCGAAAATTGGAAATATAATCCGGTTCCGGAAGCGATCATAGTAACCGCTTTTATTTTTTTTGGGCAGGACAAGGCCGCTTTTTTCAAGCAGCGCAGGTGAAATGCGCTTCTTTAAGAAATAACTCAGCAGGTAATCCCATCCATCCCGGGCAAAACCTATCTTAAAATCGTCAATTGTCTTTTGAGATATTCCCCTTTTCTTGAGGTAAGTTCTGGCCATCTGCCCCGCATCACTGCTTTTCAGCGTCTGATGATAGAACTCCATGGCCCGACGGTTTATATCAAATAGGCTTTCCCTTTCGCTGATTTTCTTTTTTTGCTCCGGTGATAGCGGTCTATCCGGAATGTCGATACCATAACGCTTACCAAGCCTTCTAACAGCCTCAGGAAATGAAAGCCCCTCTTGCTTCATAAGGAAACTGAACACGTTTCCTCCGGCGCCACATCCAAAGCAGTAAAATATCTGTTTGTCGGGGCTTACCGTAAATGATGGGGTTTTTTCTGAATGAAACGGACAAAGACCTGCGTGGTTTTTGCCTGCTTTTTTCAAAAGCACCGCTTCTGAAACAATATCCACAATATCGGCCGCATTCTTGATTTCTGAGATTTTTTCTTCAGGAATAAAAACTGCCAATAATAGCAACCTCCATTGCTATGGAACAGGCAAGACGAACATTAGTGGAA
Source organism: uncultured delta proteobacterium (assembly GCA_963821065.1). Lineage (GTDB taxonomy): Bacteria > Desulfobacterota > Desulfobacteria > Desulfobacterales > JAFDCJ01 > JAFDCJ01. Next base: position 45,301 of record CAWGCM010000002.1, read on the forward strand.
GGGTGTTAACTGAGATACAATTTTCTAATTGTAAAATTTATTTGTAATCCAATAGCTTATGCAAAATACATCCCGTAAAATCAAGAATTTTCAAGGTAAAATAACGCCTGAGTTAAACGCGAAATTTAATTCTCAGCAATAAATTTGTCAAGAAGTTTTTTAGCTTTCCCGCCCGACCACTTGCTGGATGGCCCACCCCAGGTTTTGTTTTAGCGGTGAGTCCTTCATGCATTTTTCAAAACACGGATTGAATTTATAAATCAGCCTATTCCAATCAACAGCAACTGACATCCCAGATAGATATCCCTTGCTATTTAATTATTTACTTTCTGGGACACAACCCTGTCATTTGGCATGCTGTGCTGACTGCACCAGCGACAGGGCCTGACTAAAATCAAGGGTTCCGCTGTATAAGGCCTTGCCTGTGATGACCCCGGTAACGCCGACTTTTTCTAATGGCAACAGGTTTTTGATGTCATCAAGGGTCGCAACGCCGCCGGATGCCACCACCGGTATGCAGATCGCCTCTGCCAGGCGTCGGGTCTCGGAGATATTAGGACCTGTTTGCATTCCGTCTCGATAAATATCGGTAAAATTGATGGCCGCCACTCCACAATCTTCAAAGCGTTTGGCCAGATCTACAGCCCGGGTGCGGGTGGTTTCCGTCCAGCCTTCGATGGCCACTCGACCACTGCGGGCATCAATGCCGACAACGACCTGACCGGGATAGCGCCGGGAGGTCTGTATCACCCATTCTGGATTGTTGATGGCCTCAGTGCCTATAATCACCCTTTTTACGCCCATATCCAACAATGTTTTTACGGTTCGTTCATTGCGTATTCCGCCGCCCAGCTGAATTGGTGTATCAACTGTGTTGATTATGTTCTTAACAGCATCGAGATTTTGCGGCCTTTTCTCAAAGGCACCGTCCAGATCAACCACATGAATCAATTCAGCACCCGCCTTCGCCCACTTTTTGGCCATAGCAGCCGGATCTGTGGAAAACACGGTTTCTTCTTCCATACGACCCTGGACCAGTCGAACGCATTTACCATCTTTTATATCAACCGCCGGTATGATGATCATGATTTTGGGAATTTCTTAAAAATTTTTTCCAGTCCTGACATTGCCAATTCTTCAGCTGTTAACCAGCGACCTCCCCGACTAAGAAAAGAACCGAGTTGAAAGAGATCGTCTCCCAGCGACTTTTGGGTTTCCTCAAAATGGGCCGACCAGATCGTACGACCATCCACCACCCGGATCAGATGCATGGCAAAGGCTACCGACGCAGGGGATTCGACTCCATATCCTTTGCCAACCCGCTCTCTAAAGCGATAGACAAAGCCTACCAGCACAACCTCGGCGTTATTGTCACGTCCCTTGTCCGCAAAAGCCTTTTTGGCCGCCACAGTCGTCTGATTTGCTGAATACAAAGCTGTCAGCGACCCCTCCCTAAATCGCTCAAAAATTAACTCATAATCCGTATGTTGCTTAAACCAGGCAAGCGATTGGTCCGTTAAAAAATTTGCTGCGCCGTCTGCCACCTCCCCGCTCATAAATACCTGTCCGCATACCGGACATCGGTTATCCACGGATTCGCCGGATCTTTTGGTTACATCATTAAACGGTAAAACCAAAATTTTTTTAAACTTTACCCCTTCAGACGACACCTCCGATACATAAACCCGGGTCTGGCAGCCGTAAAGCAGGACTAACATACATATTACGCATGACAGTATCGTTGCTGGTCGAATTAATATGAATTTCATTTCAAACATCAATTGCAACTTCAAGGTGAACCAGATCCGGATAAGCCGATCTACAGGGCACCCTTGGAGGATCGCACCCCGGTTATACGTTCGTCTATGGATGTGGCCTGATCCAAAGCTCTGCCAAATGCTTTGAAAATCGATTCCACCACATGATGATCATTTTCCCCGTAAGCCACATTAATATGTAGATTCATGCCTGCCCGGTTGACAAGGGCCCTGAAAAATTCCCTGGTTAAAGAAGGATTGAGCGCAATCCCTGTGACGGCGTAATCGGGAACATTGTAAACTAAATAGGGTCGATTGGATAAATCAATCGTCACGGCTGCCAGAGCATCATCCATGGGCGTAACGGCATGACCATAGCGTTTGATCCCTTGACGTTGGCCAAGAGCTTCACGGATAGTATCTCCCAGCACAAGCCCCACATCCTCAACTGTGTGATGGCAATCCACATCCAGATCCCCCGCAGCTTTAACCGATAGATCAAAAAAACCGTGTACGGCCAGCAAGGTAAGCATGTGATCAAAAAATGCAATTCCGCTGGCTGTGTTCGTATGCCCCTGGCCATCGATGACCAGAGAAATCTTAATATCGGTCTCTTTTGTTTTGCGTTCGATTTCAGCTTTCCGTTTCATGGTGATTAATTGGCTCCTGCAATGAAGGTGAATTTAACGCAGTCCAGATCGATTAAATTCATATCGTTTGTAAGAATTTATCTATAAAAGATAAACCATAATCATCAGAAATCAATGAAATTTCATAAACTTCTAAATTTTTTAAGTAAGAATATATCTTCAACATTGTTGTGGGTAAAGAATTCTGGCCCAGAGGCGTCAGCTTGGCCGTTGGGTATGCATTGGAATAATGGAATGGTGAAAAAGTGGAAAATTGGGTTTGAAAAACGGGTGGCCCATCAAATGATAAACCACCCGCGAAAGGAGGTCAGAATGAAGCACTATGACGCACTTACTCTGAGATGGATCCGTTAGACTTGACCCACCGTTATTAAGGAACCAATTAAAAGATTTTGGTTACAACCTGGAGCATGCAAATTTGTGTTAAAAGGCAAAAGCTTCCGCTGCATGAAATCTAATACAGAAAACAAAAAATCAAGCGGCAAAAAAACCGGGGGAAAGGTTGTTGCGAAAGGGGAGCGAAAACGCTGATTTAGAGGCCTATTGAGACCCCAATTTTGCCACCTTGAAGTGGCTCCATCACGCCGCAAATGGGTGGCTCCATTAGGGCGGTCATTAACAGTTGCCTAAGGTTTCAAATGTTTAATTCTCAAATGCGTTTGCCCTGCCAGTAGCTACTGACAGGATTGACAAACACGGGTTTTGAGTCTATACGTCTTCTTGCACTTTTTGCAGATGAGCAAGAGTTCCTGAGGTCCCCAGTGAGTCCGAGTTATATCTTGTCAAGGGGTAATTTCGGAAGAAATAACAATGAGGGGAATTTCAATTTTATACATTAAATCAAACTGTTAGACTCTAAAGCCCCCGTAGCTCAGTGGATAGAGCAATGGATTCCTAATCCATGTGCCGCAAGTTCGATTCTTGCCGGGGGCACCAATAATTGCATATACTTATAAAATATATGCTTCCTGCCCTGTTACCGGCTTGCTTGCATTTCAAAAGCTAACTAATTTCTCCAACAAATCCAACATCCCAAGGGTATATGCTTGTAACAGGGAAGGCAACTTGGTGGTTTCAACAAAAACCACCAGATAAAACAATAGCAGATGGGTACATAGAAAAATCAACAACCCCCAAAAAATGATGTATATTTTTCCCCACTTGCGAATAATCGAAAATATAAATACCCCTATTGAAAATAAAAGGAAAAATCCGATAACGGCAATAATGATTTCTGAGATCTCCATCATGCTGCCCCTCCCTCCATTTTTTCAAACCATCATAGATAAAATAAAGTCAGCTAATTTACCGACCATAAATTGGAATTCATATCTATAAAAATATTGACCTCCCCATTGCAATATGTCATCAACCGGTGATGACTAAAAAGATCGAAAATATTAGACCGGTGCTCATTAATCTTGAACCGACTCATGAGGAGTTGGCCAAATTGCTTCTGCGGGAACGCCGCGCAGGATTAAAAGAAAGGCGCCAGTTGAACACATATATTGCTGATGACAGACGAAGTGGTTTAACCGACAGACGAATATCCAAAAAATAACCCCCCTTGTGCCTGGCGAAGAACCCTCTCCTGCCTGTGATGACCGGTCCATGCCACACCACCGGACGTTTAACCCCCAACATCAAAGGCTTCGTTCCAGGTTAATGGTTCTGGAGGGGCTAAAATGGTTCGCGCTAAAGAATTGTATCAGTTTGGAATCATTCCAATCGACTAAGGTGTTTATTTTCTGAACCCCGACTTTTTTCAAATGATCCATAAATTCATTAATCAAGTTCTCACCGATACCCTTATGCTGGAAATAGGGATCAACGCCGATGGTATCCAGGGTGGCTTCTTGCTGGAAAATACCATATTCTCCCATATAGATTTCCCCCATTACAAACCCCACCACCGTTCCATCTTCTTCCTCTGCCACAAGCGAGACGGGCAGATAATCTTTGGATTGAAAAAGCTTTTCGAACTTCATTTCATAGTACTCCGGTCGGGGTGCCTTGAGTACCTTCTCGTCAATCCCAACCACAGCGTCAAAGTCGTCGGCCTTCATTAGTCTAATTTTAAAGATACTCTCGTCCATGGGGCCTCCTTTCTCCTTACCCTTTAAGGTCATTTTTAAGCATAGCTGAGGCATGCCAAATTTTGCAAGCCTTAATCATCTTGACGGATTAATTCACCTTCACATAAGGCCTCCAGACAACCAGCCGTTGAAGAAAATACTTAACTTAAAACCAACAATCTGATAAGAATAAAAGTGAAAAACTCCTAAAGGAGACAGAGCGATGAAAGATCTGATCAGCTACATTGCACGGTCACTTGTTGATTTCCCGGAGGAGGTGACCGTTAGCGCGGTTGAGGGCAGACACACCACAGTTTTAGAACTTAGGGTGGCTAAAAAAGATATGGGCAAAATTATCGGCAGACAGGGCAGAACGGCTCAGGCCATCCGAACTATTTTAAGTGCTGCGTCGGGAAAATCAGGAAAACGCCACGTCCTTGAAATCATTGAATAAAAAAATTGACCCCACATGCTTTACCTGATTAAGGTTTGACATTCGGCTCTCATTCGAGATATATAGGCTAAACTCATATATTCAGGTAATCATTTAATCCGAATTAATAAGGAACGCAATGAAGCAAAAATACCACATTAGTAAAGATGTTAAGAAAAAAACACTGCTCATCCAGGAATTTGCCATTTTAACCGCCAATACCGGTAAACAGAAGTATCCTAAAATACAGGATGATGATTATTCGCTATTGTGCGAACAAACCTATGGTGCTGTGGAAGTTAAAAGTGCAAGCTCAACGGGAAAGGATGATTTGATTCTGCTTCTGCGCAACCGGCATTTCTTTCCCATCGGCACCTATATGGATAAGATCGCGGATGTTGTCATGGGGATGTATGCCTCGAAAGGCGAACGGCACGAGGACCTTGTTTTCGACGACAAGACGATCCTGATGGACAATCTTGATGAGCAGGTAACTTTGGCCGAAATCACAGATGGAACAAAGCTAAATCCTGCTAAAAACGTAGACACCCTCATTAAAGATGATTCCGATAAAAAGGATTCTAATAAAAAGGATACCGATAAAAGCTAAAAATAGCAGCCATCGGAAGTCTGAATAGCCTTGAGATCTATGGCATTGCCGATAATTTTCGGCAATGCCCTTTTCAAATTTCAGCCATGCAACTAAGTCCATCGATTCATAAATACGATAACGTATTTATTCACTCAGGACTTAGTGCTGAGTGAGCATTATTAATGATTCTCACCCTAAGAATACGTGTCTGTAATTGCGAATCGAAGCACTAAGCCACCGTGACATTGACGGCCCGAGGACCCTTCTGCCCCTCTTCTATTTCAAAGGTAACCCGGTCACCTTCGTTCAGGGATTTAAATCCAGGCGCGTTGATTCCTGAATGGTGAACAAATACGTCGGGACCCTCATCCTGTTCGATAAATCCGTAACCTTTGCGTTCATTAAACCATTTGACAATACCATTGGCCATAGGGGACCTCCTTGGTTTGAGATTTTCACGGTTCCAAACTTCAATGTCGTCGAGAAGGGGATTTACATTCAGGTTAGCTGTAGAAGAATCGGTTGCGATACGGCTTTTTCTCATCCTAAAAAAACACACTGACAGTTGTTCGATTTAAAAAAACAGTGAGGTATATTCGCTTCTATATCTGAGGCCCTGCAGAGAAAAAGATCGGACACTGCGCTGTGGAATGGTCATCGAAAGCATGAATGCTTTTGCAAGGTACCCAGTAAAATATTTGAGCAATATAATGATTATATTCCTTATCTTGAACCGATGCAAGGAAAAATTCAGGCTGAAAGTGATGTTGACTGTTGCAAAATATGTCTCGACTGATATATTTAGCACGGGATTTAGCCACATCGACTTCGGGTTTATCTAAAAATGAAAGGGGGGGACGGTGCCAAAATTCCAACACCTTATTTTAACGCCTAACAGATTGCGATGGTTTTGGACGGCTGCCCTGGTTGCAGCGGCGGCCTTGTTTGCAACGGCTGCCTGGGCTGCCGATGAGCCCAAAACCGGACAGGCTGGAAACGAACCCATACAAATTGTTGCAGATGAGCTGATTTCATACAACGAGGACAAGTATGCTGAATTTATCGGCAACGTAAAGGTAACCCAGGGAAATTTTACGATCACGTCAGATAAATTAAGAATTTATTACCAGGGCGAGTTACTGAATAACGAAAAGCAAGGCGGTGATGAAGAGTTATTGAAAAAGATCGTTGCCACGGGAAACGTAAAAATTTTCTCTGAACAGTATAATGCGGAAGCTGAAAAAGCGGAATATGATACGGCGGCAATGACGGTAATTTTAAGCGGTGAAAACACCCAGGTAATCAGCGGCAAGAACTCAATTGCCGGGTCTAAAATCACGTTGAATCGGAAAAGCAGCCAGGTTAAGGTCGAAGGCAGCGGAACCAAGCGCATCAAGGCCGAGTTCTATACCAAAGATAATGCAACAGATGCCTTTAAGATTGAAAAATCCGAGGAGTAAGACCTTAATTGAGCGAAACACACCCCATCATTGCCCACTACAGTTTATGGCGCAGCTTCTTCAACTTCTCTAGTTTTTCTTGCTGAAGCAAGAGTTCGATCCATTCTCGAAATAATGGCACAAGTTTCTCCGGCCTTGTGTCAGGTTGTCCTTCCATTTTTTGCCGGGCTTGCTCAAGGGCATCAATCAGGTCCTGACGCTGCGGCTCTGTTTGCACAAGATGCCGATAGATTTCCAAAGCCCTGCCCCAATGCCCCTGATCCGCATAAACTTTGGCCATTGTCTCAGTATAAATATCGACTTCCTGGTTCATTTTTTTTGTTCCGATAAACTTTGGGATTTCAGAATAATTTCATCTTCACCGATCATTCCCAGCTCTTGCCTGGCAACACTTTCTATGTATGCAGGATCATGTTTCAAGCGATCGATTTCAACGCTGATCGCTTGATTCTCGTGGGTAAGTTTTTGATTTTCTTCAACATGCTTGTTGCGTTCTTTCTTTAGAAATCTCAAGTCTGCAAGCCCATGCTCGCTGACAATGATGAAAAAAAAGAGGGCCAACAGCAACAGAATCGAAATTGATAACAGAATATTTTGTTTTTTGGTCATTTCCTACCAATACCTTTGCGGGCTTGAGCTACAACAATATGCAACTCCGGACTTTTTAAGACATAAGATACACCTCCGTAAGCGCCAATGCCGATGGCAATACAACCGGCAACTCCACCCAAAAGCCCGGCCAGGGTCGGGCTCTTTCCAGATAGAAATACCAGCCCGGCGGCCCAGACAGCAAAACCCATGGCAATAGAGCCTACCAGTGTTTTACAAAAAGATCGGGCTATACTTTTCCATCCCAATACGCCCATTTTGTTTTTCAAGGCTCGAACCAGAAGTCCCAGATTTAAAATAGAGGCCAGCGATGTTGCCAGAGCAAGTCCGCCGTGCCCAAGCGGTTTCATCAGAAACATTCCCAGGATAATGTTGACGAGTATAGATAGGCCGGCCATTTTTACCGGAGTCCGGGTGTCCTGCATCGCAAAAAATGTTGCTGCAACAATTCGCACGGCTGAAAATGCCCACAGACCTAAAGAATAATACAAAAGGGCCTGGGCAGTCAACCGTGTTGCTGAGGCATCAAATTCCCCCCGTTGAAACAACAAAGCGACGATGGGCTCTCTTAATACAATAAGGCCCATCATGGCCGGTATTGAGATGAAAAATACCAGTTTCAAAGCATGGGTAAACGTATCCTTGAGGGCCTCAAAATCCTCCGATGCCGCTTGCCGGGAAAGGCTGGGCAAAACCGCCGTTGCCGCGGCAATCGCAAACACCCCCAATGGAAATTGCACCAAACGATCGGCAAAGTACAGGTAGGTAACGCTTCCCTCCGCCAACAGCGATCCCAAAATTGTGCCGATAACAATATTGATCTGGTAAACGGCACCGCCTAATATTACAGGGGGAATCAGGGTCCCTACCTGTCTTAATCCGGGGTGGAGCAATTTCGCCTTTCCCCAGAATCGAAAACCGATACGCAAAAGCACCGGTAACTGAATGGCCAGTTGCAGAACACCGCCGATGAGGACCCCGATAGCTAACCCGACTGCCGGGACGGACAAGGATGGGGAAATGATCAACACTGACCCGATGATTGAAATGTTAAGCAAGACCGGTGCAAGCGCCGGGACTGCAAAATGACCGAGAACATTGAGTATGCCCATGCAAAGGGCGACCAGCCCAACAAAGAATATATAGGGAAACATGAGACGGGTCAGGGTAACCGTCAGTGAATACTTTTCTGCTATAAACCCAGGCGCCACAAACTTTACAATCCAGGGTGATAGGAGAATGCCACCAACGGAGACGCAAATCAAAAGAATACTCAACAATCTGAAGGCCGAACGGGCCAGGTGAAAGGCTTCAGGCTGCCCTCGACGGACAATATATTGTGTAAAAACCGGGATAAAAGCGGAACTCAACGAACCTTCAGCGAAGAGTCGCCTGAGCAAATTCGGTATTCTGAAGGCTGCAATAAAGGCATCCGTGCTCAAACCCGCTCCGAAAAACCAGGCAATCACAGCATCGCGAATAAAACCCAGAATGCGGCTCAAAAGAGTTGCCGCTCCCACGACGCCAGCAGCTTTTACGACCCGGGAGTTTTCAGACATCGCAGCATCTCGATATTTTATTCCGCGACGGAAAAATTTGAGATAATTGTGAATCCTGAGTATGGGAGTTCATCATAATGGAAAAAATTGCTGAATTTTCTTGACAGGTCTTAGATTAAATAATATTTATATTTTTTTAATATTTCAAAAAAAGGAGCATTCACCGTTGGCAAATCACAAATCAGCGATCAAACGCGCCCGGCAAAACGAGTTGAGGCATTTGCGCAATAAATCCGTCAAAACGAGAGTCAAAACGATCGTCAAGGACATTCGATCAGCAGCAACCGCAGGAACATCAAGCGAAGATATGTCGTCCAAGATCAATGCTGCTCAATCAGCAATTGATAAGGCCGCAAAAAAAAGTGTGATCCACAGACGTACGGCCGCCCGAAAAATTTCCCGCCTTACAAAACTGGCAAACTCCGCCAGCTCCTGACCTCGCACAACAAAGGTTTCGGGTGTCAGAACAATAGGGTTCAAAGGTTCAGGGTTCACCGTTCAGGGTTGAAGTTTTTAGACGCTTAACAGAGGGTACTTTTCAACCTTTGAACTCTGAACCTTGAACCTCTGAAACCTGATCCGCCGGCGGATCAAAAATCATCCGTTAACCGATTGAAAATCCGTTCCGATAATCGCTCCGAAAGCCTTCCAAGGGCCAGTTCCTCGTTTCGGTCTGTTTCTATTTTGATGCTGTCAACATCAAAAGCCTCCCGGTCGGAAAGGCCTTTGGCGGCCCAGATAATAGCTCCACCGTTCTTTTTTATCAATCTCAGATCAACCGTCATGACGACTTCCCGTTCATTGGCCACTTCGGTGCCGACCCGGGAGATGGTCTGGGTACGAATGGAATTGATCGAGCCTTTTAAAATGGCATCAGCCTCATTGACGTTGCTTACCAGACTGCTCTCTCTTTGCCTGGAAAATTCAAAAATGAGCTGATTGGTAACAATTCTTTCCACGCCGATTTTGGAAGTGCGGTTCTCGATAACTTCTATAAAAATATAATCCACGCCCTCGGGAAAGGCGCCCGACCCGGAAAACCGATAACCGCACGCGCTCAGGAAAAAAAGGCATAAAAATATAAGACATGTATTTCTGGCTCTTAAAACCAATATTACCTCCATCGATAGGGTCTATGGTATACGGTATAAGGTTTCAGGTGTCAGGTGTTCCGCCGGAGGCGGACCGCCGGCCTGAAAAGCGGCCAGTCTAATCGAAAATGAAACTGAAGTTTCATACAAGGTAAAAGGTAAATGCTTCTATCCTCAGCCATGCGCCTTGGCCCTCGCATAATCTAAATCCGCAATCCGAAATCCCCAATCATTATACCTTATACCACAATATTGACCAGTTTATTCTTCACCAAGATGATTTTTTTTATCCCTTTGCCGTCAATGAACTTTTGAATCCGTTCATCTGAAAGCGCCATGTCCTTGATCGTTTCTTCCTCGGTATTCGTGGCAACCTGGAAGCGACTGCGCAGTTTGCCGTTGACCTGGACCACAATCTGCACCTCATCTTTTACCAGCGCATCTTCACGGTATGGCGGCCAGGGGGCAAGAAGCACGCTGGACTCATGACCGAGTTCTGCCCATAATTCTTCGGCAAAATGCGGCACAATCGGGGACAGAAGAAGGGTGAGAGATTCCATGGCCAGGCGTATCACCGGCAACTGGTCGTCGTTGATTTTCATGATATCAACGCCGCTGATGCCGTTAAACAGCTCCATAACAGCACTGATGGCAGTGTTGAAATGAAAGCGATCCTCGATATCACGGGTCACTTTGTGAATAGTCTGATGGGTTTTTTGAAACAGCGGTCGCACGCTGTTGTCAAGCGTATCAAAGCCGCCATCATAAGACGGCACATCTTTTATCCTGCCCATCAAGCCTGCGGCCAACCGCCAGATCCGATTTAAGAATCGATAACCGCCTTCTACCCCCTGTTCGCTCCATTCAAGGTCCCGCTCGGGAGGTGCAGCAAAAAGACAAAAAAACCGGGTGGTGTCGGCACCGTACTTGTCGATCAAAATATTGGGATCGATCACGTTTTTTTTGGATTTGGACATCTTTTCAACCCGACCCACGGTCACCGGCTTGGCGCACATGCTGCAAACGCGGTTTCCCTTTTGGCTGTCAACTTCCTGCGGCAGCAGGTACCCGTGTTCAGAGCACGAAACCGTCTCTTTGCAAACCATTCCCTGGGTCAACAAATTGGTAAAAGGCTCTTTGAATTTGACCAGCCCCTGATCATGCAGCACGCGGGTATAGAATCTGGAGTAGAGCAGATGCAAAATGGCGTGCTCAACGCCGCCGATGTACTGGTCCACCGGCATCCAATAATCGACGGCATCCGTGTCAAACATCCCGGTGCTGCATTGCGGGCTGCAATATCTTTCGAAATACCAGGATGACTCCACGAAGGTGTCCATGGTATCGGTTTCCCGTCTGGCATCCTTGCGCCTGCACCGGGGACAGACTACCTTTACAAAATCAACCAGCCCGGGCAGCGGGGATTTGCCACCCTCCAGCATATCTACTTCTTCCGGCAAGACGACCGGCAGATCTTCTTCCGGCACCGGCACAATACCGCAGTCCTGGCAGTGAATCATGGGGATGGGTGCCCCCCAGTATCGCTGCCGGGAAATTCCCCAATCCCTGAGCCTAAAATTGACTGCCCGCGTTCCGAGGTTGTTTTTTTCAAGATAGGAGGCGATCTCTTCGAGGGCTTTGCGATTGTGCATACCGTCGAACTGACCGGAATTGATCATAAGGCCTTCACCCGGGTAAGCTTCGGTCATGGTCTCGCCATTCAAATCCGAATCTTCGGGTGCGACTACCACAACAACGTCCAGGCCGTATTTGCGGGCGAAGTCAAAATCGCGTTGATCGTGTGCCGGAACCGACATTACCGCACCGGTGCCGTATGCCATCAACGCAAAATTAGCTGTATAAATAGGTATCCGACTGCCGCTCAATGGATTCAGGCAGTAGGTGCCGATAAAGACACCCTCTTTTTCATAGTCTTCAATGCTTCGCACGGATCGGTCCTGCAAGGCTATCCGCTCGACAAACTGCCCCACCTCTTTTTCCTGGGAAGTGCCCTTTGACAACTTGCTCACCAGCGGATGTTCGGGAGCCAAACACATGAAAGTTGCGCCAAATACGGTGTCCTGCCGGGTCGTAAAAACCGGTATGACCGCATCGCTTCCTTCGACGGCAAAATTGATTTGGGCCCCGACGCTCTTGCCGATCCAGTTTTTCTGCATGGTGATCACTTTTTCCGGCCATCCCGGCAATTTATCGCAATACAGCAGAAGATCCTGGGCTAAGTCGGAAATTTTGAAAAACCATTGCCACAATTGCTTTTGACGAACCTGCTGGCCACAGCGCCAGCACAAACCGGCTTCAACCTGTTCATTGGCCAGAACCGTTTGACAGTCTTCACACCAGTTCACAAAAGACTCTTTGCGGTAGGCCATGCCCGTTTCATACATTTTTAAAAACAGCCATTGCTCCCAGCGATAGTACTCCGGTCGGCAGGTTGCAAGCTCCCTGCCCCAATCGTAGCTGAATCCCATGCGCCTGAGCTGAGATCGCATCGCATCGATATTCGCATAGGTCCATTTGGCCGGATGGGTCTTATTGGCAATGGCGGCGTTTTCGGCCGGCATACCGAAAGCATCCCATCCCATGGGATGCAGGACGTTGAATCCGCGCATTCGTTTATACCGTGCCACCACATCACCGATGGTATAATTGCGGACGTGTCCCATATGAATATTTCCCGAGGGGTAGGGAAACATTTCAAGCAGATAGTATTTGGGCTGGGCCGGGTTCTCTTTTACCCTGAACAAATCCCATTCTTCCCATTTTTGTTGGCATTTGGATTCAATGGCCTTGGGATCGTATCTCTCATCCATTAATGTCGTTTCCTCTGATAAAGTAATATAAAAGTAAAGATTAAAATGTCACTGTATAATACAAACAACACGTCATGACGTCAACTCAGAAATCGTTTGACTTGTATCTAACAATTTAATATTCAAGCAAATATATGCAAGCCTTTTTTAGAGCCATCGATCAGCCAGCGGTGGATTGACCATTTGGATATCGTGGATATCTTTAAGGGTTGTCCACCGGTTACGGGGCCGAACCCCTTACCATTTGATAGTGCTGCCGATCATATTTCTTATCGGCGCAACGACAGGATAAAATTTATGAGCGTTAAAATTTTGATTAATGCGGTCGACCCTGAAGAATGCAGAGTTGCCAAGGTCAAACAAAACAAACTTGAAGATTTCCATATCGAAAGCAGTTCGAGGGAAATTACCCACGGTAATATTTACAAAGGAATTATCACTCGCATTGAACCGAGTCTGCAGGCGGTCTTTGTTGATTACGGCGCCGAAAGACACGGTTTTTTGCAAAGACATGAAATTCACCCCGATTATTTTCAAGACATGGCCGAAGAAAAGCACGCCCTTGACAGGCTTGTCAAGCGCGGACAGGAATTAATGGTCCAGGTTACCAAGGATCCTTTCATGAATAAGGGAGCCATGCTGACCACCTATATTTCTTTGCCGGGAGGATATATGGTCCTTAGGCCCGGAAGTGACAATATCGGGGTTTCACGTAAAATTGAAGATGAAGATGAGCGTCAACGTCTGAAAGACATCGTGAGCAAACTTAAAATCCCTGAAGATTTCGGGATTATTGTCCGTACTTCCGCAGCAAATACCAGTAAAACCATCCTTTCGAAGGATTTAAACTACCTGTTTCGGCTGTGGAAAAAGATTAAGGGCACTGTGATGAAAAAAAAGGCCCCTGCCCTGCTGTACAAGGAAAGGCATCTGGTGCTGCGCTCCATAAGGGATTCTTTTACGCCGGAAGTTGCTGAAATTCTCATCGACGATGCTACGGTTTACAAAGAAGTAAGAGATTTTATTAAACTGTTTTCACGCCAGCATGACAAGATTGTCAAGCACTATAAGGGGGCCAAACCCATTTTTTCAAAATTTCAGCTCGAAGATCAGATTGCTTCCATCTTCGAAAGCCGGGTGGGCTTGAAATCAGGCGGAACTCTGGTCATAGAGCAGACCGAGGCCCTGGTTACCATTGACGTTAATTCGGGAAAATCGACCCACGAAAAATCCATCGAACAGACTGCCTATCAAACCAACCTTGAGGCGGCGGAAGAAAGCGCCCGGCAGTTGCGCTTAAGAGATTTGGGGGGGCTGATCGTCATCGATTTTATTGACATGCGGGATGCCAAGCACCGGGCAGAGGTGGAACGTACCCTGAAACAGTATGTGAAAGAAGATAAAGCGCGTGCGAAAGTAAGCAAAATTTCAAGGTTTGGGCTGCTGGAGATGTCGCGGCAGCGAATTCGCCCATCGATCGAATTCGGAAGTCATTTGCCATGCAGATACTGTCAGGGCAAGGGATTGGTGCCGTCCGCCGAAACTCTGGGTATCGGGTTTTTACGGAAACTGAGTCTGGAAACGCTGAAGGAAAAAGCCAATCGGGTCAAAGGGATTGTACCGGTTGATGTGGCCGAATACCTGTTAAACAAAAAGCGTCGCGAAATAGTCGATTTGGAAGTCAGGCGCGATCTCAGTGTTGAAATCGAGGGCGACCGCTCAATGGTACCGGGAGACAGTAAAATTATTTGTGGAGAGTAATGGCTCTGGGGCAACGACGGCTCACAGCTGAGGCTAAACCTTCATGACCCCGAGCCAAACTGTCGAGCGCCTTAAAGTCGAACGAGTCGAGGGCAATATCCAAATTCTGGATTTATAAAAGATACACAACGAATAGACGGTTGGACCGAAGCTTATGTGAGCAAAATTGAAAAATTTTAAAGAATGATTTGACGAAATCAATCTTTTCAAGTATACCAGCGCCATTTTGATTTAAATCGAAATTAAAAATTTGTCGCCAGGGATCAATTAAACAAAAATATTAGCCAGTAATCTGGAAGGAGGATTCATCTTGTTTGATATCGCATATGCAATGGGTCAGGGGGGTGCCGGAGGAGAAGGTGCCGGTGGTTTTGCGGGATTTATCCCGTTAATTCTGATGTTCGTCATATTTTACTTTTTACTGATTCGGCCCCAGCAAAAAAGGACTAAAGACCACCGTGCAATGATCGGCAACCTTAAAAAAGGCGACCGCATCATCACCAGTGGTGGCATTCACGGTCGAATTACAGGAATGGATGATGCGACGTTAACGGTGGAAATTGCCGACAAAGTCCGTGTAAAAGTTGCCCGCGCCAATGTATCGGGCCTTGCTCAACCGGCAGCCCAGAGCCAGCCGGATAAAAAATAACACGCCATCAAGCATGGCTCGAGTTTTAGAGTTCCAATTTATTGATTTGATCGATTAAATGAGACTTTGGCCCCAGATAATTTGGATAGGTGGTCGATTCGCTGGTTGTAATTAGAGGAGGCATGGATTTTCGCATGCCTCGGATATAATTTGGCCTTGACCATTTAACCAACTCTTTGGGGCTTTCGTGTAATAAATACACCCCTGACGGGCTTTGGCAATCAACCGATCACGCATCGAACTAACTGCTTACCGTAAAAAGGAAACTAAATCATTGAAGAATTTTTCTTGGAAACTGGTTCTGGTTTTTGTCGTTATCGTGGCGGCAATCATCTATATCCTTCCGAGTTTGAAGCCGGCTTTCTGGCCTCACAAACAGATCAATTTAGGGCTTGACCTTCAAGGCGGCATGCACCTGGTTCTGGAGGTAGACACGGAAAAAGCCCTGGAAAGCACTGTCGAGCGTATTTCTCAGGAAATACGGGAACAGCTAAAAAAAGAGCGCATCCGCAATGTCGCCATAGACCGCGTTGAAGGCATTAAAATTTCAGCCCGGATCAAAAAAGAAGGAAGTATCGAAAAATTCAGAGAACTTCTTGACGACGAATTCAGGGACTTGAGGGAGCTTTCCGATAGAAAGGTCGACGGTGTCCAAACCATCGTGATGGATATTCCTGACAGCGATCGCGACCAGATAGAAAAATTGGCGGTTGACCAGGCCCTTGAAACGATCCGCAACCGCATTGATCAATTCGGTGTGTCCGAACCGGATATCCGTCGCCAGGGAGAAAACCGGATCCTGATTCAACTACCCGGCATCAAGAATACCCAGCGCGCCAAAGATCTGATCGGCAAAACAGCACTGCTGGAATTCAAGCTTGTGGATGACACCCAATCGCTGGATAGCGCCTTGAAGGGCAACCTGCCGCCGGGCAGGGAAATTCTTTACCAAATCGATGAAGACCCGCAAACCCAGCGCACGTCCAAGACGCCGTTTCTTCTGAAAAAGCGAACCCTGTTAACCGGTGCTTACCTGACCGACGCAAGGGTACAGATAGACTCCCAGTTTAATGAACCCTATGTTTCAATTAATTTCGACAAAAAAGGCGCCCGTATTTTTGAAAGAATTACAGCAGACAATGTCCAAAAACGCCTGGCCATCGTACTGGACAATTCTGTTTACTCGGCTCCGGTCATTCAGGAAAAAATCGCCGGCGGCCAGGCCCGCATTACCGGGCGATTTACCACCGAAGAGGCTCGCGATCTGGCCATTGTTCTTCGGGCCGGCGCGCTTCCGGCACCGGTCAACATCCTCGAAGAACGAACGGTGGGTCCTTCCCTGGGAGCCGATTCCATTCGCAAGGGACTGCTTTCCATGTGCATCGGCGGTCTGCTGGTAATCATTTTTATGGTAATTTATTATAAAACAGCCGGACTGATTGCAGATTTGGCCTTACTTCTTAACATTCTGCTGATCGGTGCCGGACTGGCCGCTTTTCAGGCCACCCTTACCCTGCCGGGTATTGCCGGGATAATCCTTACTATCGGAATGGCAGTCGACGCCAATGTGATTATCTTTGAACGCATCAGGGAGGAAATGGCGCTGGGTAGAACACCACGAGCGGCCATTGACGCCGGCTATGACCGGGCCACCCTGACCATTCTGGACGCCAACGTAACGACGTTGATCGCGGCCCTTGTCCTATTCCAGTTCGGTACCGGACCGGTCAAAGGGTTTGCCGTCACGTTGAGCCTGGGTGTCATTGCCAGTCTGTTTACCGCCCTGATCCTGTCACGGATGATCTTTGATTATATTTTGATGAATCGGAAAGTCAAATCCCTCAGTATTTAACCGACGATAGCGTTAAAGGAAACTATATGCAATTTGTAAAGCCTGATGTTAACATAAACTTCATCGGTAAAAGAAAAATAGCCTACATCGTGTCGGCTGTGATGATGATTATCAGTATTGGGTCCCTCATCCTCCACGGTGGCCCCCGGCTGGGCATCGATTTTCAGGGCGGCACGCTGATCCAGGTGAAATTTCTCACCCCGGTTAAAATGGATGCCATCAAAGCCGGTCTGCAGGATATTGATCTCGGAAAATCATCGGTTCAAGAATTCGGCGACCTGGAAGCCAATGAATACCTGATCCGCACCGACAGTTCCGTTATGACATCGGAAGGGTTTACCACCGATGTCCAAAAAGCCCTGGCGTTCTCAACCGGCGGCGAAGTGGAAATACGGCGGGTGGAAATGGTCGGCCCCCAGGTGGGCCAGGATTTGAGAGAAAAGGCCCTGTCTGCGATGTTTTATGCGCTGCTGTTTATCACCATTTATATATCCGGCCGTTTTGAATTTAAATGGATGATTAGCGCCATTATGGCAGCGGCCTTAGGCGGAGCAGTCTATGTCCTCGACCAGCTAAATGTCAGCATTCCCTGGCTGATTGTCGGGGCTTTAATCGTCACCCTGGTTTTATTCTGGTTTCTCGAACTCAAATACGCCATGGGAGCCATTGTTGCGCTGGTGCATGACGTAACCATAACCGTCGGCATTTTTTCCATATTTGACAAGGAGTTTACCCTGGCAATCATTGCGGCCCTGCTGACCATCATCGGTTACTCCTTGAACGATACCATCATCGTTTTTGACCGCATTCGTGAAAATTTGAGAAAATACCATAAAAATCCATTGGAAATCATCATAAACCGAAGTGTCAATGAAACGCTTAGCCGCACCTTATTGACATCATTGACCACCCTTTTTGTCGTCGTCACCCTATTTGTCCTCGGCGGCGGAATTATCCATGACTTTGCATTTGCCTTAATTATCGGGGTTGTTGTCGGAACCTATTCGTCTGTTTTTGTTGCAAGTCCAATCCTTTTAGCCTGGCAGGGACGACAGCGGAAAAAATAAAATTCCATTTGCTTTATATGGATATAGACAACATACGGCCATGGTTTTATCTTAAAAGCGTGCCGGGCGTCGGCAATCTTCTTTTCAAGCGCCTGGTAGACCGCTTTAAATCCCCTGAAAACGTCTTTCGGGCCTCTGATCAAGCGCTCATGCAGATAAGCGGGTTGACCGAGCGCCATGTGGTTGCAATCAGAAACCATAAAATGCCGGATAGTGTCGAGGCAGAGCTGACATTGACTGCCAACAAAGATTTCCGAATTGTAACGTTGACGGACTTGGATTACCCCCGGCTGCTGCGCGAAATCCCGGACCCGCCACCCTTTTTGTATGTGTACGGCCAACTGGATAGTGATTCGGAAAAACTTGCGGTGGTCGGTTCACGCAACCCAACCGGCTACGGGTTAGCGACTACCAGACGGCTGTGTGCGAGCCTGACCGCCTATAACCTGACGATTGTCAGCGGTATGGCCCGCGGAATCGATACGGCCGCCCACGAAGGTGCCCTGTCATCCAAGGGAAAAACCATCGCTGTTCTGGGCAGCGGCCTGGAACGAATTTATCCGGCGGAAAACCGGAAACTTTGTCACCGGATTGCTGAAAATGGCGCGGTTGTATCGGAATTTCCGTTGATGGCGGGACCCGAAGCGCATCATTTCCCTATCCGCAATCGTGTGATCAGCGGCATGTCGCTGGGAACCGTTGTGGTGGAGGCAACCAAAAAAAGTGGCTCCCTGATTACGGCGCGCCTGGCTGCAGAACAGAATCGCGAAGTGTTCGCAGTGCCCGGCAGTATCCAGTCATTTAAAAGCACCGGTACGCATACACTCATAAAACAGGGCGCCAAACTTGTGGAACATGCCCCGGATATCATAGAAGAACTGGCGGCATTGATTCAGGTCAATGAGCCCCTCCGAAAAGAGGCGGCCGGCAAAGCCGGCGTTGATTTGTCTTTGCTGTCTGCCGACGAGGTCCGCGTGTACAATGCACTTGAGCCTTATCCGGTGCATATTGACGATCTTACCAGAAAAATTTCAATGGATGCAGGCAGGCTTTTAAGTGTTTTGTTAAAATTGGAACTAAGCGGCTTAGCCCATCAGGCACCGGGAAAACTATTTTCTATTTGCGAAGAACCCGATGGCGATGGCTGCTAATGCAATCAGTGTTCGATATTCGCTTTTTATAATAATTATTTTAGGCGCTTATCCGGAAATTCCAAGTTGCATTAAGAACCCCGTGGGAGCGGCTTTTAGCCGCGAAAATGAACAACCCCGCCGCAAGCAGCGGGGAATTAAACCCTCGTCCGCCGCAGGCGGATTAAAATGGTCGAGGCTGAAAGCCGCTCCCACACCAATACAACTTATTCTTTCCAGATAACCGGATCACCTTATATTAATCGAATCAGAAACCATAAAATCAATTTGGCGATTTCGCCACTTAACCGGAACTGGTGCAAGCAATGGCAGTAAGCAAACCGTTGGTCGTCGTAGAATCACCAACCAAAGTAAGAACCATAAAAAAATATCTCGGCAAGGATTTTAATGTCGCGGCTACCGTAGGACACATCAAAGACCTTCCAAGCAAGGAAATGGGCATTGATGTGGAAGACGGGTTCAAACCCAAATACAAAAATATTCCAGGCAAGCAAAAGGTCATTAAAGCCTTACGCGCGGCCGCCGGCGATACCGGCGATGTCTATCTGGCCCCGGACCCGGACCGCGAAGGCGAGGCCATCGCCTGGCATACATCTGAATTGCTGAAGAAAAAAGGAAGAAAATTCTACCGGGTGCTTTTCCATGAATTAACCAAAGATTTCATTCACAAAGCCATGGCAGCACCCGAGGAACTTGATCGCAGCAAGTATGAAGCCCAGCAGACCCGCAGAATTCTCGATCGGCTGGTCGGTTATCAGGTTTCACCGCTTTTATGGCGAAAAGTAAAAGGCGGCCTGAGTGCCGGCAGGGTTCAATCGGTGGCCGTAAGAATAATCTGTGAGCGCGAGCGGGCGATACAAGCCTTTATCCCCCGGGAGTACTGGTCGGTCACTGCCCATCTGGCAGGTGATGTTCCGCCGCCATTTTCCGCTAAGCTAATTAAAAAAGACCAGAAAAAAATAGAAATATCCAATAAAAACGAAGTCAGCCGAATATTAGCGGCCCTGGATGGGGAACCATTCATTGTCGATAAAATTCAAAAAAAGATCACCAAAAAAAATCCCCTTCCGCCCTTTACCACGAGCAAACTGCAGCAGGAAGCCATTCGCAAACTCAGGTTCACCGCCCGTAAAACTATGATGATTGCGCAGCAACTCTATGAGGGTATCGATCTGGGCCCGGGTGAACCGGTCGGTCTCATCACTTATATGCGCACCGATTCTACCAGAATTGCAGCTGAGGCGGCCGCAGATGCACAACAGCTCATCCTGGATCGCTTCGGACAAGAATATGCCCTGGACAGACCGCGGTTTTTTAAAAATAAGAAAAAAGTTCAAGATGCTCATGAGGCTATCCGGCCCACATCGGTTTCTAATTTGCCGGACCAGGTAAAAGCTCATCTCTCAGCGGATCAACTGGCTCTGTACCGGCTCATCTGGCAGCGCTTTGTCTCTTCTCAGATGACCCAGGCCCTGATTAATCAGATGTCAGTGTCCATAAAGGCCGGCGATTACCTGTTTACCGCCAGCGGGTCTTCGGTGAAATTTCCGGGCTTTATGAAACTATATATGTCCGTGGATGAGGAAATCGCCAGCGAGTCCGAGCAGAAGAAGCCCAAACTGCCCGAGCTCTCCCAGGGAATGATTCTCAAACTTAACAAACTGGAGCCCAAACAGCATTTCACCATGCCGCCACCGCGATTCTCAGAGGCATCCCTCGTAAAAGAACTTGAGGAAAACGGCATTGGACGTCCCAGCACCTATGCTTCTATATTATCGACTATTCGGGGCAAGGGTTACGTGGACATTGTCAGCGGCTACTTCAGACCGAGCGAGCTTGGTTTTATCGTCAATGATCTGCTGGTCCAGAATTTCCCGGATATATTCGATGTCGAATTTACGGCCAAAATGGAAGAAAATCTGGATCAGATCGAATCGGACAAAATCAAAGCGCTGCAGGTCCTTGATCGTTTCTACAAGCCGTTTAGTAAAGATCTGGATTCAGCATCCGAGGGGATGCTTAGCGTTAAAGGCGTGGGGTTACCGACCGATCTGAAATGCCCCGAATGTGGCAAACCGCTGCGCATCAAGGTCGGCAAGAACGGGCATTTTATCGCCTGCAGCGGCTATCCGGAGTGCACTTACTCCAATGACTACAACCGTGATGAAAAGGGCAATATACAGCCGGTCGAAATATCTGAAGAAGAAGCCACGGATAAAGTCTGCAATAAATGCGGCAAACCGATGGTGGTTAAAAGAGGACGCTATGGCGGATTTCTGGCCTGCAGCGGCTATCCGGAATGCAAAAGCACCCAATCCTTAAATTCCAACGGTAACGGAAAAAAGATCGGCCTGCAGTGCCCCCGAAAAGACTGCAACGGAGAGATTGTCGAACGCACCTCCAAGCGGGGTAAAATTTTTTATGGATGCAACCGTTTCCCCGAATGCACCTTCGCTACCTGGGACAAACCGATCAATCGTGAATGTCCGGTTTGTGGCGCCACTTTCCTGGTTGAAAAAACAACCAAAAAACACGGGACCGTGGTCTCCTGCATGACGGAAGGTTGTGGATTCAAAGAAAATACTTGACAATCAGATCGTTCGTTGTTAAATCTTTACGAATCTAAATTCATTTGTGTTGGGACCCTGTCAAAAATGATCGCTATTAACTACCTTATTAGCCTTATTCTCGGACTCGCCGGAGTCATTACTGTCTGCGGCGAGCACCAGGGGTTGATAATGGACTGACTTTACCCAACATACCGAAAACAAAATCCGTTATCAGCCCCAAACTGGTAACGGATTTTTTTTTGAAAGGAATGGAACCATGAAACTCACCGGCGCACAAATTTTAATGGAAGTACTGAAAGAAGAAGGTGTTAACAGCATTTTCGGGTATCCTGGCGGAGCCATTATCGATATCTACGATGAACTGGCCAAAACCGATATCGACCACGTACTCGTCCGACATGAGCAGGCCGCCGTCCATTCGGCCGACGGATATGCCAGGGCCAGCGGTCAGGTGGGTGTCTGTCTGGTGACGTCGGGACCGGGGGTGACCAACACCGTAACGGGTATTGCATCAGCATATATGGATTCTGTTCCCATCGTTATCCTCAGCGGGCAGGTGCCCAAAGCGCTCATTGGCAATGATGCCTTTCAGGAAGTCGATATTGTCGGCATTACCCGGCCCTGCACCAAGCACAATTATCTGGTGATGTCGATTGACGAACTGGCATCAACGGTTAAAGAAGCTTTCCATCTGGCGCGCTCCGGCCGACCGGGCCCCATTCTGGTGGATATTCCCAAAGACATCACCAAGGAAACGGCTGAATATTTTCCCGGCAAAGCGGTCAAGCTGAAATCCTATAACCCGACCTACAACCCGAATATGAAACAGTTGAAAAAGATCGTGGCCCTCATTGAAAACACCGAACGACCGATGATTTTTGCCGGCGGCGGGGTTATTCTTTCCAAAGCTTCGCATCAACTCACCGAATTGGCGCGCAAAACCCGGATACCGGTTACCACATCCCTGATGGGTCTGGGTGCCTTTCCGGAAACAGATCCCTTATCCCTGGGGATGATCGGCATGCACGGCACCTACAGGGCCAATATGGGCACCTCGGCCTGCGACCTGTTGATATCCGTTGGGGTTCGGTTTGATGACCGCGTCACCGGCAAGACAGATGCTTTTTGTTCCCAGGCTCAGATCGTACATATTGATATCGATCCCACCTCCATACGCAAAAACATTCCGGTCACCATCCCGGTGGTTGGAGATTGCAAAATCAGCCTGGAGCATCTGAACCAGTTCGTCGACCAGGTTGACCTTGGCAACCTGGACGAAAAAAGACAGCCATGGTTTGCTCAGATCGAAGAATGGAAAAACACCAACTCGCTGGCCTATGAACAGAAAGAAGCGATCAAACCGCAATTTGTGGTCGAAAAACTCTACGAACTGACCAAGGGACAGGCCATTATCACCACCGAAGTGGGCCAGAACCAAATGTGGGCGGCCCAGTATTATCAATTTGACCAGCCCAACCACTTTATCACTTCAGGGGGCCTCGGGGCCATGGGGTTCGGGCTTCCGGCCGCCATCGGCGCCCAGGTCGCCTGTCCAGATGCAACCGTGGTGGATATCGCCGGAGACTCCAGCATCCAGATGAATATCCAGGAAATGGCCACAGCAGTGCAAAGCAGCCTGCCGGTTAAGGTTGTGATTCTTAACAACGGCTATATGGGGATGGTCAGACAATGGCAGGAATTATTTTATGGGAAGCGTTACGTTTCCACCTGCATGGATTGTGCCCCCGATTTTGTAAAGCTGGCCGAAGCATATGGTGCGGTTGGCTTAAGGGCCACAAAACCCGAGGAGGTTGAGTCGGTATTGACGGAGGGTCTTAGAATTCCGGGACCGGTCATTATGGATTTTGTTGTTGAAAAGGAAGAAGGAGTATACCCCATGGTTCCGGCCGGTGCCGCCATAACGGATATGTTGTTAGTGTAGACGCGTTGCGGGTCTGCGGGTCTTTCGATTTTGGATTTGGGATTTGCGATTTCGGATTGAAGCACAGGTTGCATCGGGCAGAGCACATAGTGTCAGATTTCTCTGAAACCTCCGCATAACGGCCTGCACGCTATGCGCCATGTGTTATGTTCTATGCACAATAGTAACACGTAATACGCAACCCATAGCGCGCAACCCGAAACACGTAACGCGCAGCCTGAAACTCGCAACGCCGCAACACGTAACTCGCAACGAGGTTTTCTTATGAAAGAACAAAAACACATTATGACGATGCTGGTCGACAACCAACCGGGGGTGCTTTCCAGGGTGGTCGGACTGTTTAGCGGCAAGGGCTTTAATATTGAAAGCCTGTGCGTCGCCCCCACCATGAACCCTCAGGTGTCAAGGATTACCATTGTTACCATGGCAAATCCCCCGGTAATCGAACAGATCGAAAAACAGCTGAGAAAATTGATCAACGTCATTAAGCTGCGCGATATGACCGGACCCAGAGCCGTAAAAAGAGAAATGGCGCTGATTTGCGTCAGGGCCAAACAGGAGTTTCGGGCCGAAATTTTGCGAATCGTCGATATTTTCAGGTGTAAAGTGGTTGATGTCGGCACGGAGCATTACATTCTTGAGGTCACCGGCGATGAGGGCAAATTGAAGGCCCTGATCAACCTGTTAAGCCCCATGGGCATCGAGAAAATTGCCAGGAGTGGGAGCTTAGCACTTTATCGCGAACCCAAATAATTTTCAAATTACAAATTGGAAATGACTGTAGCAAATTAAGTATTATACTATAAATAACAAAAACAAAGAAAAGAGGAAAACATGGCAGAATTCAATTTTGGTGGCACGGTTGAGGATGTGATTACGTCCGATGAATTTTCTTTACAAAAAGCGCGGGAAATCCTGGAAAATGAAACCATCGCCGTTTTAGGCTATGGGGTTCAGGGACCCGGTCAGGCCCTGAATCTGCGCGATAACGGTATTCGCATAATTGTGGGGCAGCGTGAAGGGGGAAAAACCTGGGAACGTGCCGTTGCCGACGGTTTCGTGCCAGGGGAAACCCTGTTCCCCCTGGAAGAAGCAGCCAAAAAAGCGACCATCATTCAAAATTTACTCTCCGATGCCGGCCAGGTGGCTACCTGGCCCCAGATTAAAGCCTGCCTCAATTCCGGCGATGCGCTCTATTTCTCCCACGGCTTTGGCATTGTCTTTAAAGATCAAACCAAAATTATCCCGCCCGATAATGTGGATGTGATTATGGTCGCTCCCAAAGGGTCCGGTCGCAATGTACGGAATAACTTTCTGGACGGCAGCGGCATTAATTCCAGCTATGCCGTATTTCAGGATTTTACCGGCAATGCCCGGCAAAGAACCCTGGCCCTGGGTATTGCCGTCGGATCCGGCTACCTGTTTCCCACAACCTTTGAAAAAGAAGTTCACAGTGATCTTACCGGTGAGCGCGGTGTATTGATGGGATGCCTGGCAGGGGTTATGGAGGCGCAATATAATCTTCTTCGCAAACACGGCCACAGCCCCAGCGAAGCCTTTAACGAAACCGTTGAAGAGTTAACCCAGAGCCTGATCCGATTGGTGGCCGAAAACGGCATGGATTGGATGTTTTCCAATTGCTCGACCACGGCCCAGAGGGGCGCCCTGGACTGGAGCCCCAGATTTCGGGATGCGGTCGCCCCTGTATTTAACGAGCTTTACCAGAAAGTAACCTCCGGTGAAGAAACCAAACGGGTCCTGGAGGCCAACAGCGCGCCGGATTACCGGGAAAAATTGGACCAAGAACTGGATGTCCTGAAAAATTCAGAAATGTGGCAAACCGGCGCCACTGTCCGGTCGCTGCGACCGGAAAATAGAAAAAAAGCATAGATTGCCATTGCCGCGCGCGGCCTGGAGAAACACATGGAACCTATCTATATATATGACACCACTTTGAGAGATGGAACCCAGGGAGAGAACATCACCTTCTCCGCCGATGAAAAAGTCAAGATCGCCCTTCGGCTGGATGATATCGGGATTCATTACATCGAAGGTGGCTGGCCCGGCTCGAACCCCAAGGATATGCAATTTTTCGACCTGGCCAAACGGGTGTCATTTAAAAATGCCCGTCTGGTCGCATTTGGCTCCACCCGCAAACCCGGAACCGCACCGGAACAGGACCCCAACCTGCAAGCCCTTCTGGCAAGCGGGACGCCAACGGTTACGATATTCGGCAAAAGCTGGGACATGCACGTCGAAGAAATCATGGCGAACAGCCTGGAGGAAAATATAGCCATGATCAACGACAGCGTAGGATATTTAAAAAGCAACGGCCGCGAAACCATCTATGACGCCGAACATTTCTTTGATGGCTATAAACATAATCCCGAATATGCCTTAAGAACTCTGTTTGCCGCCCAGGATGGCGGGGCTGATTTCATCGTACTGTGCGATACCAACGGGGGCACCCTGCCCTTTGAAATTGATACCATCTTCAAGGAGGTTCAGCAACTGCTGGTCGACAGGGGTGATGCCGGTCCAAACGACATCGCCGTCAAGCTGGGCATTCATACTCACAATGACTGCGGCTTGGCCGTGGCCAACACAATAACCGCGGCGCATAGGGGTGCTTTTATGGTTCAAGGCACGATCAACGGCTATGGTGAGAGATGCGGCAATGCAGATTTAACTTCAGTGATCCCGGTCCTGGATCTGAAAATGAAAAAACCCTGTATTTCCGGGGACAATCTTAAAAAGCTTAAATCCCTCTCCCGCTATATCAGTGAGACAGCCAACCAGGTCCCGGTAAACAATCGGCCGTTTGTGGGTAAAAGTGCATTCGCGCACAAAGGCGGCATCCACGTGAGTGCCATCATGAAAGCCCCCAGGGCTTACGAACACATGGACCCGGCACTGGTCGGCAACCAGCGACGGGTCCTGGTCTCGGATATGTCCGGCAAGAGCAATGTCGTCTACAAGGCACGCGAACTCGGTATCGAACTGGACTCCAATGGCTATGATAGCAGTAAAATCGTATCCGAAATTAAGCAACTTGAACAGCAGGGATACCAGTTCGATGTCGCTGACGGCTCGTTTAAGATATTGATGGAAAAATTTACCGATCAATTCGAACCGCTGTTTACGCTGGAATCCTTTCGTGTGACCATTGAAAAAGACAAAGATCAGCCCTGCAGTTCGCAGGCCACAATGAAGATATCCGTGGGCGGAAAAGAGGAGATTACCGCCGCCGAAGGGTACGGTCCCGTCAGCGCGCTGGATAATGCCTTGCGAAAAGCCCTGGATCGGTTCTTTCCGGATCTGGACACCATGCGCCTGGTGGACTTCAAGGTGCGTGTCATCGACGGCAACCGTGCCACCGCTGCCAAGGTCCGCGTATTTATCGAGTCCCGGGATCAGGATAAAATCTGGAGTACCATCGGGGTATCAGAAGACATCATCGAAGCCAGTTGGCAGGCACTGGCGGACAGCTTTCAATTCAAACTGGCAAGTGAAAATCAGATTCGCCAGCGCAAAGCTCCCGAGCAGGAAAAACTGCCGATTTTTGGTAACTAAAGGAGCAACCCATTGACTAACGAAAAAGGAAATATTGCCGCAGGAAGGCCCCTAAAAATTTTCCTGCGGCCTGTGCTCCGTTGGTTCAGTCGAATAGTCAAATTGAAACTTAGTTAAATAGTGATAAGGAGGCTTTTCATTTTGCTATTTATCTAATCAACTATTCAACTAATCAACCAACAGTAAAGGAGTAAAAAAATGACCGATCGTGTAATCATATTCGATACAACATTAAGGGACGGCGAGCAGTCTCCGGGCGCCAGCATGAATACCGCTGAAAAATTGCGTCTGGCCACCCAGCTCGAAAAACTGGGCGTCGATGTATTGGAAGCAGGTTTTCCGGCGGCCTCCGAAGGTGATTTGGAGGCAGTTTCGCGGATTGCCGACAAACTCACAAGGATCGAAGTCGCGGCCCTGGCCCGTACGTCTAAAGACGACATCGACCGGGCCTGGAAGGCCATCAGCCATGCAGCCAAACCAAGGATCCATACCTTTATCGCTACCTCCGACATCCATCTGGAATATAAATTGAAAATGTCCCGGGATGAGGTCGTCAATACCGCTGTGGAAGCTGTCAAATATGCCAAAACCCTGACCGATAATATTGAGTTTTCCTCCGAAGACGGATCCCGTAGCGACCGCGATTTTCTATGCCGGGTATTCGAGGCCGCCATTGAGGCCGGCGCCACAACAGTTAATCTACCGGACACTGTTGGGTATGCCGTGCCCGAAGAATTCGCGGACCTGGTAAGCTATGTCATCAGTCATACACCCAACATCCATAAAGCTGTATTCAGTGTGCATTGCCACAATGACTTAGGCCTGGCAACCGCTAATACCATCGCCGCCATCAGGGCCGGAGCCCGTCAGGCAGAAGTAACCATTAACGGTATCGGCGAAAGGGCCGGCAACACTTCGCTGGAAGAAGTTGTCATGGCATTGCATACCCGGCAGAATATTCTGCCAGCCACGACCCACATAAACACCCAGTTTATCCATCCGACCAGTCGGCTGGTTAGCATGATTACCGGCATCATGGTGCAGCCCAATAAAGCCATCGTAGGGGCCAATGCCTTTGCTCATGAAGCCGGCATCCATCAAGACGGGGTTTTGAAAAACCGCATGACCTATGAAATCATGAAACCCGAAACCATCGGTCTGAGTACGAACAAACTGGTCCTCGGCAAACATTCCGGCAGACACGCCCTGCGAGCGCATTTAAAGGATATGGGCTATGACCTGTCAAGCGAAGAGCTTAATCTTGTTTTCGATAAGTTCAAGGAACTGGCCGATAAGAAAAAACATATTGTGGATGAAGATCTGGAAGTAATTGTCACCGAAGGCATCCTGCGCACCTCTGATGTTTTCCAGCTTGAATACCTGCACGTGATCGCCGGAACCACCGTGTTGCCGATGGCCAGCGTCAAATTGAAGATCCAGGGCAGGTCTGTTCAAAGTGCCGGCTACGGGAATGGCCCCATTGATGCCGCCTTTAACACCATTGCCAGTCTCACCGACACCGAGTCGGAATTGCTGCGATTTTCCATCAGCGCTCTGACCGGCGGTACCGACGCCCAGGGTGAAGTCACCGTGCGCTTAAGGGAAAACGGCCTGACGGCTCTGGGCAAGGGTGCGGATCCGGATATAATTACGGCCAGCGCCAGAGCCTATGTCAATGGACTGAATAGATTGGAATACCTAAAGTCACATCCGGTTAAGGAAGCTGCAGGACTATAAAAATCGGGTTGCGGGTTGCGCGGTTCGTGTTACGGGGTGCGAGTTGCCGTTTTCGCGTTGAATCGAACCTCTGAGGTCGAACCTCTTCATTCAACTCTTTAGACGCAACACGAAACCTGCCAAACGCCATCCGTAACGCGTAACCCGAAACACGCAACGCGCAACACAGGAAACCTGCTATATTTCCAGCGTCCCAACGATATCCTTTACGCTGGGAATGTCTCTTTCGGCCAAAAACGCCTCGATGCCATCGATAATATCAATGGTGGCATGGG
The DNA here is from genome assembly GCA_963821065.1 of uncultured delta proteobacterium. Lineage (GTDB taxonomy): Bacteria > Desulfobacterota > Desulfobacteria > Desulfobacterales > JAFDCJ01 > JAFDCJ01. The sequence continues at coordinate 74,935 of CAWGCM010000002.1, forward strand.
GGTTGACAAAGTTGGCTGTTCCTACCTGGACGGCGGACGCGCCAGCGATAAGAAATTCCAGGGCATCCTCGGCGGTCATGATTCCACCGATACCGATGATGGGTATTTTAGATATTCGGGCCACCTGCCAGACCATGCGCAGAGCCACGGGCTTAATGGCTGGTCCGGATAATCCTCCGATAATATTTGAAATTTTAGGCCGCCGGGTGTCAATGTCGATGGCCATGGCAGTAATCGTATTTATCAGCGAAATGCAGTCCGCACCAGCTTCTTCCACGGCTTTGGCGACCTCGGTAATATCCGTGACATTCGGTGACAGCTTTACGATCAAAGGCTTTGAAGTTTGCTCCCGCACCGCTTTGATAACACTGAAGGCGGCCTGGGGATCGACGCCAAAGGCCATACCACCGGCTTTTACATTGGGACAGGATATATTGACCTCTATTCCGGATATAGCCTCTACATCATGGATGCGGGCCGCCAGCCGCGTGTACTCATCTTCAAACTTACCATAAATATTCACAATGATGGGCGGCGCAAGATTCTGTAAAAAAGGAAGTTTTTCCGTTATAAAGGCTTCAATACCAACATTTTCAAGGCCGATGGCGTTTATCATGCCGCAGGCCGTCTCGACAATTCGTGGCGGCGGATTGCCCCTGGCCGCCATCAGGGATAATCCCTTGACAATAATCCCACCGAGCCGATTTAAATCAACCAGATGATCGAATTCCCTGGCATAGCCGAAGGTGCCGGAAGCCGTCATCACAGGATTTTGAAGTTTTAATTCACCAATATTTACTTTTAAATCTGGTTTTTTCGACATGATCGAAATCTATTTCAGCGGGCCCTCAATTTGCAATTTCTAAGTTCTCGGATCTAGAGCGTTTGTCATAATAACGTTCCGATACGGGCAGTTTTTTGAGCCCTTTTGGGATTATTAATAACGTCTAGAATAGCTTGATCCAAACGCTCTAATAATTTTTCTTCAGTTTTGCAGACACAGTTATTAAACCAGCGTGCTTTCAGGGTCAGCCAGATTCGCTGGCGAAAAACTGGCCGGTGCGCGGGCAAACCATGCCGATTACATTCATGCACAAATGACCACCATTTTCGGTCACGCGGGTTTTTGATCCCTTTTTGTCCCAACGTTTTCGAGGACGGGGATCACCCTCAAAGCCAGATTCGTCGGCAAACCAAATGTCTACATCTGCCTGGCCCATCAGTTGTTTGAGCTCTTGCAAAAAAGTTTCACGCAATTGCTCATCTTGTTTATCCGGCCAAGGCTGAGGTGAAACGGTTAATCCATTTTCTCAGTGCACGATTGGTTACTAACAGTGCATTGCAAACAAGATCTCTGTCGGCACCGGCCAAAAGCATTTGTATCGCCATACAGCGTGTAGCTGTTTCATTGGATCCAAGCCGGGAAACTTGCTTGAGCTCATCAATTGTGGCGTTTTCCGGATTGGCGATGAGTAAAGGCTGTGCCATGTATTTGAATATGGCACATCGTTCCGTCAAAGTCTAGATTTTTTTGCAATAAAAACAATAATATAGCGGTTGTCATGTTTATAGTAATTTCAGGCGGTTACACATTACATTTTCTCCTGTTTCCAAATCTGGCAAACGGAACATATTTATGACAACCGCTATATTCTCCAAACGCTTCTGAATAGGCCTTTAAGATATAGAATATCTTTGATAGGATGGCAAGCTGTTGTTTGATACAGTGGTAAGGTGTTTGAGTAAATCGATAAACCAACCCGGCAAGTATTCGAACCCGTGTATGATCATGAAAAAGAAAGGCCCAAACGTCATACTGATTTCCGCACCCTGGCCGCTTTACTACCGGCCCTCCATTCAGTTGGGGGCTATCAAAGCTTACCTGCGCTCGAAACATCCGGAGGTAGAAGTTCATGCCGATCATGTTTTTTTAAAAATTGCGGCTTCGCTGGACTACCCGCTATATCACGAAATTTCAGAGCGCACCTGGCTGGCGGAGGCCGTCTATGCCGCCCTTCTATACCCCCAGCGGTTTGATGTAATCGAAAAACTCTTTAACCGCCTGGCCAAATCCGGTTCGCTTATAAAAAAAGTAGGCTTTAAAAAAATAACCTCCGTGATTAAAAAGACAACAGACACACTCATCGCTGGCTGCAATTGGAAAAATTATCAACTGGCCGGTTTCTCGGTTTCCCTGTGTCAGTTGACCGCGACCCTATATTTCATAAAACGCATAAAACAAAAGTTCCCCCAACTTATTGTCGCCATCGGCGGCTCGACCTTTTCCGGATCAACCACCCCCGAATTTTTTAACCTTTTTACCGAAGTCGATCTGGTGGTAAATGGTGAGGGCGAATTACCCTTCAGCCAGTTGGTCGGCAATCTGAAAACATCTGTGGAGCTCTCCGAACTACCCCCCATTCCCGGAATTATTAATGCCGAGACGGTGAAAATCAATGCGGCCCCAGAGCGCTTTCAGCAGATGAAAAATCTGGGCGACCTGCCACCCCCTGATTTCGACGATTATTTCGAACTCTTGAAGTCCTTGGCCCCCCGGGATAGGTTCTTTGCGACCCTGCCGGTTGAAACATCCCGGGGCTGCTGGTGGCAGCGCCCATCTGCCACCGGCAAATCGAGCGGTTGTGCATTTTGCAACCTTAACCTACAATGGGAAGGATATCGCACCAAAGATCCAGCCCAGGTGGCCGGCGAAATCGATTATCTGACCGCAAGATACCAAACGCTGGCTGTTTCCATCGTAGATAATGTGTTGCCCCGAAGAGCTTCAAAGAAAATTTTTCAAAAATTAATGGGCTTGGAAAAGGACCTGCAGATGTTCTCAGAAATTCGGGCCACCACTACCTGGCCGGAATTGAACCTGATGGCTCAAGCCGGCTTGCAGGAAGTTCAAATCGGAATTGAGGCCCTCTCCACTTCTTTGCTGACGAAACTTCACAAAGGTACGACGGCCATCCAAAACCTGGAAATCATGAGAGACTGCGAAGCATTGGGCATCACCAATTGTTCCAATCTGATCCTGCACTTTCCGGGCAGTGACGAACAGGATGTGGCCGAAACCTTGCGGAGTCTCGAATTTGCAGTGCCCTATCGCCCTCTAAAGGCTGTCAGGTTCTGGTTGGGGCTGGACAGTCCTGTTTGGCGAAACCCTGAATTTTATGCAATCAAATCGGTATTTAATCACCCGAACTGGGGCTATTTATTTCCAAAAAAAGTATCCGCCCGGATGCGGTTCATGATTCAAGCCTACCGGGGTGATCTTGGATATCAGAGAAAAATCTGGCGCCCGGTAGAAGCTAAAGTTAAAACCTGGCAAAAAACCTACACCGAACTGAATGGCAGACCGATGAGATCTCCGGCACTAATTTTAAGTGATGGTCGCGATTTCCTGATTATCCGCCAGCGAAATCTCAACTCTGAAACCATCAACCATCGTCTAGTCGGGACCTCGAGACGGATCTACCTTTTTTGCCGACACCATCGGTCAATCAAACGCATTCGAGATTTTTTTCCGGCCTTTGCTGAAGATAAAATCATTGCCTTTTTAAAAATGATGGTTGATAAGAAACTAATGTTTGAAGAAAACGGTCGCTACCTGAGTCTGGCAGTGCCGGTAAAACCAATTGAGCGAGAAATTTCGAAAGGAGGAAGTTATGAGCGAACCCACCCGCATGGACCGGACCTTTGACATCATCATCAAACGCATGGTCAAAACCGGCCAGGCACCCCACTACACAGAAATCGCCGCTGAACTGGGAATCCCTGTGGAAGAAGGCCGCCAGGCCCTGCATGAACTTTTCAGGGCCGGCATTCCCGGATGGTTGTTTCCCAAGACCGATTTCATTACTTCTTTTGCACCCTTTAACCATCTTCCCACCCAATATCGCATCACCGTCGACGGGGAACAAAAATGGTTCGGCCAGTGAGGATTCGAATCGCTGGCAGTTTGCTGGCTGTTTCCCGGCAAAATCGTTCAAATAAACGCCCCGTGTCTGGACTGCGGTCAACCGATCCGGGTGCAAATCCGCGATGGAGAAATCCTGCAGGCCGAACCGGCGGAAATGATGGGATTTGTGTCGGTACCGTTTCACAAATGGTTCGAAGATATTCCCTATGCCTGAGCGACCATGAATCTCTTCCGGTCGGAAGAGCACATTCGCAACTGGTCTGGGTTTGAAGCCGGCACCGAGGAGGGTATGATTCCTTTAAATGATCTCGTCAAACTATTTTCCGGCAATTATTTTCGACGCCGCCTGGATGGTGATTGGGTTTCCCGCAGCCGGCAATATGCCGTGGAAATGATAGCTTCATTTAAAGAGATTGGAAAGACAGGCCCTTTCTGGCAACTATCAAAGAAATAAATGGCGGCCGTGTTGATGGCCTGGCATAAGCATTAAGCAGCTCCAGATCATGGGTTATCAATCAAGCGATATACCGGTTTCTTGATTATGAGGAATGGTACATCAAAGAGGTAAAAGTCGGCTTGGCCGAGGTGGAACGCGGGAAAATAGCTACTGCTGAAGAGAATGATAATATCACAGTTTTTCTGAGCCAATGATTCTGCCAGATTCGTTGGATCAAATCCAAGAATTTGAAACGCCAATTCTTTTCTGATTAAGCAGATGATGTCGGTACTTTTAGTTTTTTCCCCAAATAGATGATATCCTCACTTTTTGGGGAGACGATCTATATCAGATTACCAGATGACATCCACAACAATTAGCAATTGTGTAAGCATAGCCGACATCCACAATTCAAATAAGGTGTGGGTTTCGGATAACTAATATGCAATCTTCGGAAAGTAGCTTAGGAGGTGAAATTTAATCATCTGAGATATTAAAACGATATCCCAATGAGTCATAGATGCTGTGACACACTGATTAGTCAGAGCTGTATGGGTCTAAAAGCTAATCCTATCCTCATGCCATCGCCCCAATATCTTGTATTGCATACAAATAATAAAAGCGTGAATTCGAACAGCCAATCCACGCTTTTCATTTAAGAATTCCAGGTTAAAACAAACAGAAATCAGCTACATCCTATGAAAAAGCAAACACCCTGTGCAGAGGAGCGCTTTAGTATACTTCCAGAAATTTCAAAGTCTAGGACTTTCCCGATAGAGCCCGGGGGCTTTCTCAAGTTTATTTGCCATATTTAGCAAAATCCACTTCTTCAATCTGAGGCAGCTTCCAGCTCTGGTCGAAGAAGGGTTCGGTCGGACCGTAGAAACGGAAGTAGGGGAACCAGGCCCGGCCGGGAACGGATTTGATCCAGTTGTTTTCCCAGCCTTTGGGAGCCTCCGGGCCGATGAAAATGGGTGTCGAACCGTCCGGGTTGGTCTTGACCCCTTTGTGCACGGAGCCGCGTTCGGCCCGCTGCTGATCGGAGGTAATCAGGCCACGGGTATCCACATCGTAGATGGTGACCGCCCAGAAAAGCTTGACCGGCGGGTTCGCAGGTACATTGATCACGTAAGATCGATCACCTCCAAGCGCGCGGCCTTTGGTGTCAAGGAACATGCCGCCGTAGCCCATGCCGAAACCCGGCAAGGGGAAAGACATCCGCTCAGATGTTGTGCAGGCCTCGTAAGTATAGCGGGCACGCGGGTCGAACCGGTCGTAATGGTTGGTACGTTGAGTGTGCTCCATAGCGTCGCCGGGTTCCGAGCCCACGACACGTCCGAGGATCAGGCGCCAGCCATCATCTCGCAAAACGCCCGGTAAACGCTCTCGGAAAACAAAGTTTTTAGCCATGGCTTCACCGACAACCACTGCGTCGGCCATGATCTCTTTTTGGCGATCGGTCGGATTGAAGGGCTTACCCTTTTCAATGCCCATTTCCTTGAGAAAATACATGAAGAAGCGATCACGCTCTTCGACCGGTTCTTCCTGCAGGATGGCGTGGAGCATCTCCCAGTATTTCATGCCGCGCGGCTGATAGTTGCGACCGGGTTTGTTGTCAGCCGCAATGACGGTAGCCGCTTTGGGTGCTTCGCCATTGTAATAGGCCTTCAACTGGCTAATGGCTTTGTCACGCTCTTCAGGGGGCATTGATGCACGAACCAGGAACCAGATGTTGTTGGTCTTAGACTCAATGTACTTGGCGCCCTCGATGTAGGGAATCTCTGATTTCGGCGTATCGGGACCAGACATCACCCAGGTACCACCGTTGCCCGCAAAGGGGCCGAACATGCCGAAGTCCGCCAGCCCCCTCTGCCAGAAGTCAATGGCAAGGCCGATAAATTTTCCGGGAGGAATCTCGATAACGGCTGCCTTGTTTTTGACGTTGGTCCAGCCAAACAGGTAGGGAGTGGATTCATTGGCTGTGAGGATCAACGAGCGGTCGTTGAACTGCGTTGCGTACACCATCTGGTTCGGCTTCATGTCGTAAAGATCAAGATACGACTGGCGCCACTGGGCCTGCCCGACAATGGGCAATGACCAGAGATACACCTGCACAGCCCGATGATAGTCCATCTCGTAATAGAGCTTTTCAGATGTCTTTTCCGTGGGGACGCCGTGGTCAAAGGTCAGCGTGCCGATGTGGGTTTTGACCTTGTTGGGGTACATCGTTTCAGCTGCTGCAAGAGCGACCGAATAGATCAGGCACACCCCCAGCACGGCTACACAAACCAAAGTAAATACTTTCCATAAGGTCTCTTTTCTCATTTTTCGTTATCCTTTCATACTAAAATAAAACCATTAAAAATATTTTGCTGGGAAACAACTTAAAAAACAAATCCATAACCCGCTGCCAGTAACTTTGTGCCGGTTGTCTGGTCCTGATATCTTTATCTGATTGCCATATGATTTTGCCCTCATCATTGATTCTGACCTGCCAGCTGTTTTCCGGTTGCATTAATTCCTGCGCTACTTGAGCCAGTTCTTCTGCAAGCTCAGGGCAGTCGATGAGCACCCCCATTTCCGTATTGTAATCCCTGGCGCGCGGATCTAAATTGAACGATCCGATGTAAACCCGCGAACGGTCGACAACCGAAGCTTTTGAGTGCAGGCCAATAAACCCTGACACTACCGGCGGTGTATCCGCCTGCGCTTTGATCGCGGCATCCGGCCGAAGTTCGTACAGTTCGATTCCCGCTTCTAAAAGAGGTTTGCGCCAGGGCCCGTAATGGCTGTTGACGGCCGGTACATCCTGGGAGGCCAGCGAATTGGTGATAATTTTGATTTTTACGCCTTTTTGAATAAGCTTATGAGCTGTATTCATCATATCCTCATTCGGAATCAAATACGCATTGACGATCAGAATCTCCTTTTCTGCGGTTTGGTTGAACTCCGGAATGATGGAGACCATCTTTTGCGAGATCCCCTCTTCCTCCAGCGTATCGTAAACCACTTTACTGGAACCTGGATGAAAGCGTTTATCGAAATTCTCTAGAACGCTATCCCAGTTTTGCCTTTCAATGGGAACATTTTGTAGACGCTCGGATTTTTCTAACTGCTGAAGGTCTGCATATTCTAGCTTTTGCGGTGATTTCTCGGGTTGATCGTGGCCAAAAGCAGATGCCGATACCACAACAGTACTATTCCAGAAATGATCGAAAAGCTCAGAAGATTCACGCGCCACGGGACCGACACCCAGCACGTCGATATCCAGGAAGTTAAAGTTGCGGTTTAATCCGAAATATTCATCACCGAGATTACGGCCTCCCAGGATGGCAATGCGATTATCTGCCACCAACAGTTTGTTGTGCATTCGGTAGTTAAACCGCTCAACAGTCTGAGATGCCTTCTGCTTTCGTCGCGACGAATATTCCCGCCAGGGATTAAAGAGACGAACCTCAACATTCGGATGGTCGTTAATCACGGCTATCGTTTCATCCTCGGATATCATAAGGATATCATCGGTAATCAGGCGCACGCGCACGCCGCGTTTGGCGGCATCCATGACGCGTTTAAAGATCAATTCGCCGCTATCGTCCCCGTACCAGAGATAATACTGGATATCCAATGAGTAGCGGGCCTCATCGATCAGCATTAACCGCTGATGAAGAGACTCGGCATTATTGTCCAGCAGCAAAAAACCGGATTTCCGGCTACCAAACTTTTCAATAAATGCCTCCTCGACATTGGCAAAAGGGCCGTCTTTTTCCGGCTCCAGCGCATAACTGGGTTCAGGCTCTGGACGCTCCTTCGGCGAGGTGGCGGTGGTACAGGCACATACCGAAACCATAAGGATCAATACCATTGCGGTAAGACTTTCCCCAACTTTTTTGCTCATGTTTTACCTCCAGCAATTTTTACGCATTGAGATTGATAGAAGGTCCATTTGTTATCATTTGTCTAAGTTTACTTCGCAACATGTCGATGTGCATGCGCAGGTGGAAAAGTTCTTCTGAAAAGGACAGCGGCACCGAGATGTTGGAAACTTTTTCTTCGATCCGTTCGAGCTCGACCAGATACGCCTGCAAACGTTCGGTTCCTTCTGCCTTATGTCTTTCCGGATCAAAGGCACGCAGTTTTGAATACCAGCGATAGATTTTAGATCGCATTCGCCAGCGATAGACTATTGGCATGAGCTTAAATAAAGGTAAAACCACCGCAACCAACGGTAGGAGCAAGATAGAAATGCGGCTGACAAGGATGGCTATCCAAAACGGGAGATATTGCTGCAGGAAAGGCGGGCCGAATTTGTAAAATCGCTCCGCGTCCGGGCTCAATTTGAATTCCAGATATTTCGGCGCCGGAAACTCACCTTCACGTTCAAAGTCCCCACCAGATTTATGAACGATTACTGCGGCCTCTAAAAGTAAATTGATCAGGGCCGGATGCAGATCCGGTCGTGCTACCAGCTGGGTGGTGGGAGCCACCAGGGTAAGATCACGGGCAGGGATGTTGGCCTCTAAATCGATCACACCTTCGGGCACTTTCAAAACGTACAGGTAATGATACAGCAGCGCGTAGGCCTCAGCCCGTTCAAGTCCCATCAGTTTGACAGATTTTGAGTCGATTAGTTTAATAACGTGGGAGGCAAGATGGGTGGAGACAAAAAAGGCCACATCCACTTCAGCGTTTAAGAGCATCTCGGCAGCCTTTTGATAACCGTATGCAAGAATTCGAGTATTTTGTGAATTGACACCGTTGAGTTCGAGCAACCGCATGGTCAAAATTTTGGTACCACCGCCTTCTTTTCCGACCGCAAGCCGCAGTCCTTTCAAATCCGGAATTCGTCGCAAGGCCAGGTCGTTGCGGTGAAAAATCCACAACGGTTCGAAAAACAGGCTTCCCAGTGATACCAGATCTGTTTTCGGGACCAACGATTTCATGCTGCCCTGAACAAATGCAACGTCAACGCCGCCTGACGCCGCGCCCAGCAGCTTAAGATTTTCGGCCGAGCCGGCCGTGTTTCTCAATTCCAGTGAAATGCCCTCTTTGGACAAAATTTCCTGATAGGCCTGGGCGAATTTAAAAGTGGCGCTTTCCGGCGGCCCGCACCCGATGGAAATGCGCCGCGGTGGGAACGGATCCACAAAATAGTAGGCAACAACAAATGCCAGGATTGCAAGTACAACAGCCGGACAGAAAATTATAAGCTTTTCTCGCAAACCGATTTTTACATAATTTCTAACTTTCATTTTCATCCTGATTACCCCGTTGGGAGTGTCAAAATAGGCGCAGCGCCGGATGGCGTGGGCGCCTGCAGCCGGAACAGCACGATAATCAGGCCTAAAGCCCGTTTGCTGGTAATATCGGCATGATCAATATAGTACCAGTGATCCCTGAAACGTACGGCGGCAAACACATTTTCCGGTCGGCTTTTACTTGAATGCATTTTAAAGGGGATCAGGGCCTTCGACGTTTCACCCCCACTGGTCTGCAGCCCGTAGTCAATTACCCATCCATCTTCGAGGTGCTCAAGCGGAACTTCCACTCCGCGCGCCATAAATTCCATCATCGCCATGACCGAGCGGGTTTGGATGGAAATTTCATCGTCTTTTAAATTGGTCACCCGGTCTGTTATGCGAAACCGGTTGCGATTGCCAAGCCCGATGAGCTGTCTCAACTCGCCGAGCATGGGACGTAAATCTTCAGCAACTTTCTCGGCAATTATCAAATAGCGCTCGCTTTTGCTATCTTCTTCAACCAGTTGAACCTCGATAACCTCGTTATCACTGAGAATAAAAATTAAATCAATCAGTCTCTCAAACCGCTTCAGTTTCTTGAAGTCGGATTCAACCTGGGTTTTCGAATCACTGTCGCCGAAGGCGGGTATCTCTCCAAATGACATATTTTCCGCCGCTCCAAGCCGCTGGATAGCAATTCGCATGAAGACGTCAACCGGCCAGCCGGCCTGAGCGGCGGCAAAGATAATTTCAGATGGGATGTCAGAAAGCAGATGCGCGGAGAATTCCTGGCCTTCGACCGGCAGGTAGGTAATGGTCGGGCGCTCTGAAAACCTCAGATTCGTATCGCCGATGCCTGTATCCCAGGAGGTGCCGCCGCCAAATTCTAAAATTCCGGTCAGGCCGAGGCTGCGGTCATATTCATATTGGGTCAGCACGGAACTGACGGTTAAAAACACCGGCACCTCCAGGTAACGGCTGCGAACTATATTGAGCAGCATCTGTTCTCGTGTCGATTGGGCAATTGCGCCGTTATAATCGAATCGATCCCTGGGTACACGCTTTGCCCCCTGAGCCGCACATCCTGAGATCAGAAACAGCGCTGCCGCAATCAGAAGAGCACAGTTGGAGGTTGCCTTTATCGTCTTTGGCCCCGTGGGTATATTTGAAATTTGCATATCGAACCCTCCGGACTTGGGTTTTTGCTTTGTCCCAATTGAGTTAAAAGCGTTCGGAAGTTATTAGTTATTGGTTATTTGCCACATTAATTGGAGAAGAAATTTAAGAAACCTTATATTTCCTCTAACAGTCAATAAAATGCTGATCTGATCAAATACTAATAGCAAATAACTATTAACAAATAACTATCTGCTTGCCTAGGCCCGTGGTTTAATCAATTTACTGTTCAAAAAATTATAAACCAGCCGGGCGATGACATACGCCGCCATGGCGATAAGAATAAACAGAACGCCCTGCCGGAAGGAGTGGTCGATGATCTCCTCACCTTCATTTCCGACTTGATCAATCGCCTTGACAAGCTGGGGCAACAGTTCTTCCAACCCAACCGTGCCAACGAGCCGGTTGGTTGATTCGACCAGCGTGGTGACTTCGGCAATCGTGTCCTGGTATTCCTTGATGTCAAAGGGCTTCGAATCCTGCTGTTTATCGGAAGGTTGGCCCACGTTGAATTTTTCAGTGAGGGTATTGGCCGTCAACAGCAAATTATTGCCCCCTTCGATCGCCTTGCGGATTTCGGTGACAAGCACGGTTGCCTGCTGCTCTTCCGTCATTATTGCCTCGAGCGCATTCTTCTGCTCGCCGATGAGGCGATCCATGAATTGACTGATGAATTCCCCACGTTCGATGGCAACTCGTGCAAACACGTCATTGAGGGTTTTTTCACTCCATTCGTCGATTCCTTTCATTACCTGGTTGACCGTCTGCCAGCGCAGCTTGGATATATCTTTCATCAATTGATCCGGCAGTTGTTCGGCAACAGTGGCCATGCGTTCCGACACCGTGGAAACGGTGTGGATATCGGCCAGAATTTTGCTGGTCTCCGGGCTGACCAGCAGCTGCGACATCCACACTTCGGCAAAATTGCCCGTCAGCAGCGGCAGGCGGGTTGCCAGGAAAATGCCCCGCTCGGCGAGCATGCGGGTTTCTTCGACCTGCTGGGTCACCTCCTGAACCGTTTTAAACAGGCCGCCGGCCTGCACCTTTTTTACGAGGGTCGAGTTACGGCGCTGGGCAGCAAAATCGCTGAACCGCAGGTAGTTATAGACGACCTTGTCCGGGTTGTCTTTGCGCCACAGCAGGATCAGTTGACGCATCTCACCCCGCTGCTCACTGGTGAGCACTTTGGCGGCGATACTCCAGATGTCTTTCTCCATTTGCCGAAAACCGGCGGCCAATACCTCAGTGGACTTGCCATACTTGCGGCGCATGTTATCTTCATAGACGATACGCCCCAATGTCGTCACCCCAACCATGTCCAGCAGTCCCACCTGGGGATTCGGCTCGGCCGCAATCGTATATACTGGATGACAGGGAATATACCAGGTCGCTTAAGATAACCTGACGGGCCTGGGGCGGAGGATTTAAAGTTTCAAAATCTTCCAGAGCTTGAGTGATAATGCTCGCAAAACGGTCGGCATAACTCATCAGTTCCGATTGCAGCTCGACCTCGGTCATGACAAAACCTTTTTGTTTGTCTTTTTTGGCTGCCAAACTAAATGTTTGGGTTATTAAAAAAAAAATCACGGTTAGAAAAATACGATTAAAATGCGATGGGATGGGTGGTTGAATATCATGGCACTCACCTCCGATATAACATAAGCGTTAAATAATGAATATGTTTAGAGTTTATCGAACTTGCATGTCCTTCTGGGAATTAATTTATCCCCATCAAAGAAATTGCAATATCGATGAGCACATACTGTGTATCGAGTATTTGAACCGAATCCGGGCAATCGACTTTTGGCTTCACTATTCATACTTTTGATACAATCGCTTCCAGTCAAAAACCTCGACTTCATCCAGAGCGATCGACTTCCTCACTGAATACGAAAACCACCCGCCAGCCGTCGGTCCAGTAAGGAGAATCCGTCAGGTTGTAGCGCGGGTTTTCCATTTTGCCTTGCCGACACCTTCCACAAAACCAATTTTGGCCACCTTCTGGGACCCCAGTAAATCCTGCATAAGATAGTCCCGGGCTTCATCAACATCAGGATCGATTTCATGGGTGGTCAGGGTTGGCGACTTGGTCGTCAGCTTGACCCCGATATCGCGACTGATCTGACCGACATACACCGGCATGCCCTTGTAACGCATCGGGCTGAGCCACAGGCGCAGGTGATTGCGCTCGTCAACGGTTTGTCGTGCTTTCTGAAGCCCGACGTCCTGGGGTCTGCCATAGAAGTACAGCGCACTCATCGGTGAGTAGCGGTAGCGCCTGCCGAATAGCGATGACGCGATGGTTCTGCCCAATGACGCCCCGTAGATAATCTCGGCTTCATCCCAATCCGCGGGTGATAAAAGCCGGCCATATCTCTTCCTCGGGGCCGATAACAACGATGTTGAGCGGATCACTTTTACCGCTGCCGTCCTTGTTTGTCATGCAGCAGGGCAGGTTCTCAAGCGCCTTGCGCAAACCGTCATCATCCAGGTCAATGAAGTCCTTTTCGGAATAAAGGGTATAGGGGTCCAGCTGATGATGGTCGGCCTTGAAGCCGGGTACTTCCACAAAAAAGGCAAACTCCTTGACATTATTTTCAGCAAAAAGCCTCACCAAAACCGCCTTGGTTCCCATCTTCAGGTTGGTATAGACAAATCCCGAGGTCGTGGTGCCGGGTTTAAAGAACCAATCGATTTCGTTGTCACGAAACAAATTGTAAATATTTTTTTGAGCATCCTTGGAATAAAGACTGGATTGAAACTTCCAGGCAACTTCGCCGGACGAATATATGTCCGGATCCATGGCAAGGTGGTAGAGAAAAAAGCCGGTGTCGCTGTTATTTTCTACTTCCAGCCACACCGGCTGCATGTTTTTACGGGCCAGCGGGAAACCGAATATTTGCTCGCTTTCCTCAGCGCTGGGAACGGCCACGGTCACCCGCACCCGGCCTTCGGTTTTCGTCTGGGCCCGCTCCATGAAAGGCAGCGCTTCTGGCAGTTTATGCTGAAACTGCGCACAGCCGATAAAGGCCAGGCAAACCAGAACCAAAAAGCAGGACTTCATCCCACCGCCGTCGGTCAAGTCACCTGAAGCGTTTCGTGTCTTCATCACAATTTCTCCTTTTTTAGCATAGCGGTTAGCAGGCGCATGCCCGGCATATTATTGAACAAGCGGGATTCTTTTCGCCAGCTCGTATTCCATGACAGCGTCGATTTTGCTTTCTATCTGGTAGTAGCGCGCCACCTTTGTGTCCGGTAAGACCCCCCGGAATTTTGCCAGATAGGATTGGCGCAGCTTCTGGTGGTCTGAATCGATAGACAGAGAATCCTCCAACAGCTTCTTGGCCGCGTCATCGGACATGGTTTCGTAGCTGGCGGCAAATTTCTCTATCAGCTTTACCTCCCGATCCCTTAGTTTATCTAATTCGGCCTGGTAGGCTTCATAAACCGGCCAGAATGCGTTTGCTTCGGATTCCGTCAACTGCATGTTCGTGGCAACCAAGAGTTTCTTGTCGGTACGAATTTTTTCCTTGACGATTTCCATGTTGTCTGCCGCCTGGTTCTGCGCTTGCGCAAAACCAACAATTCCGATAAAAGTGATTGTCAGCGCGATTGTAAATAGACCGGTTAAAACTTTTGCTTTCATGTTTTATCTCCTTTGCTTTGTTAGATTATTTTTGATTCTTCATCCTGACTTTCCTTTCATAAGTTTCTGCTTTCTTTCTCTTTGCTCGGTGACTATCCGGTAGGCGATGTAGTATTTGTAGATGTTACTGACGTACTGGACCGTTTCACGACCAATGACTTTGGACGCGGCAATCTCAACATTGTTAAACCATACATTGGGATTTAATCCCATGGCTGCGGTTTTTTTGCGCAGTCTTTTCACCTTGGCCGGTCCGGCGTTGTAAGACGCGAAGGCAAACAGCATCTTGTTAAGATCGTCAATGGATTCATCATTGTAGTAGCGATTCACGATAAACCGCATGTACTTGACACCGGCGTGGATGTTGTTCTCCAGCTTTTCAATCTCGGCTACGTTGACATTGCGATCCGCCGCCGTCGTCGGCAGCACCTGCATGACGCCGATCGCACCGACATGGCTCTTTCTACCCTGGTCCAGGCCGGACTCCTGGTAAGCCTGGGCCGCCATCATCAGATAGTCGAAGTCATATTGCGCGGCATAGCGCTTGAAGAGGTCGACCATTTGCTGCAAATTTCTGCAGTTCCTCTGCAGACAGGGAATTTTTTACGAACTTGGTGCTTTTTAAATAGCGCTTGAGCAGCATATTCCCCATCAGGCTGCCTTTTTTATGGCCTTTGACGAATTCATTGACAATCGCCTTGAGTTGAGGACTGTTCTTGCGAAAGGCCCAGGCGATCTCACCACCGGTTCTCACGGCAATGTCGGAATTCACCTGGATCTTATCAAAAATCTGGGTCCAGAATTGGGCTTTGTGGCTGTCCATGACGATCATCGGAATGAGACCGGCATTGACCATTTCCAGTAAATCTTCATCTTCAAAGGCTTCATCTGCCGGGATCAGTTTCATCTGCGATTTGCCGGCTTTTTTAAAGTTTTCGTTCAACCGCGCTAAACTCTCATAGTAGCTGCTGGATTTACGGACATGGATTTCTTTGCCTGCCAGATCATCAACCGTGGTCACCGGTGGTGCCGCAGGTCCCGTCACCGGCAGCTCCTTGACACCTGCCAGCAGGGGATCTGAAAAATCGACCTGCTTGAGACGCTCCGGGGTGATCGTCAGGTTGGCAACAGCCAGGTCCCCCAGACCCTTTGTAAGGCCGGGTATCAGTTCATCACGCCGCACGGGAATAAAGACCATATGTACTTTCAAGGTTTTGGTCTTGAGCTTTTTGTTGACAAATTTTTCAAACTCTTTGAGCAGATCATAAGAAATGCCGCGCTGCCGGCCACGATCCAAAAAATAAAACGTTTTGCTGAAAGCCACCAGCACCCGGATCTGCCGCTTTGCAGCCATCTTGTCGAAGTCGCCCATCCAGGGCTTATTCTCCAGCATCGCGGCCTCCGGCGCTGAATCCGTTTCGGCGGCCGACGCCATCATGGCCAAAGCGACTGTCAGTGCTATAGTTGCGGCCAGCAAAATTGAATATCTTCTGCATTGCAAGGTTTTTCCCAACTGGATTAAATGGGATTGAATCATGATGTTTCCTCCTAATATCCTAAACTGGCGGTCAGGTTATTTTGTTCCGGCATTATTCAGTTTGAGCTTTTTCTCGCTCCAGAGACAGGCCTCGATCCAGATTAACGTATAGCGGTTGGCTATTTTCCTGGCTCAGATAAGTGGTCGTGGTCGGAAAAGCGAACTTGATGTCTTCTTTCTCAAATTCCCGGGCTATTTCCAGATTCACCCATTGAGTAAATTTCATATAGCCCCAGTAATCCGCCGGGTGATACCAGTACAGTGCTATTATATTCAGTGAATAGGGATCGTATTCATTAAAGTAGGCCCGGGGCGGTAATTCCGGATCCATGCCCTCATGGTTGTCCAGAATCTTTAGGATAATATCCACCGCCTTTTCAATTTTTTCCGGTGGTGTGTCGTAGGTAATGCCAATATTGGCCAAACGTCTGATATGGGGCCGCTGGCCAATGTTTTCAATATCGATTTTAGCCATTTCATCATTGGGAATCGTGGTCTGGTGCCCCGTCAGCAACCTGATCCGGGTCGATCGCAGTCCGATTTCTTCCACGATTCCGTCATGCCCTTTGGCCACGATCCGCTGGCCAACCCTGTAAGGTTTATCCAGCAGAATCATGACGCTGCCCAGCAGGTTTTTTAAGGTGTCCTGGGCGGCCAGCGCGACTGCCAGCCCCCCCACACCGAGACCTGCCAGAAGGGTGCTGACCTTAAGGCCCATATTGTCCAGCCAGAAAAGTAGAGCGCCTATTATTATAGCGACCCGGATCGCTGTTCGGGCGGGCCGCAGCAAAACGATGGCGTCTTCCCGCCCGCTGCGTCTCAGCCGCTCGCCCCACCAGAAAACGAGAAGATCGACCAGCCGGACGGCCGTCCATGTCAGTACGAATGGCAGCATCGGATCAAATCGAAAGATGTTGCGGACGGTCATGGATAAGCCGATAAAGGAAAGGCCCGCCTGTTCCAGCAACAGCCACAGGAGAAAACGCACCGGCCAGGCTACAAGCCGTTTTATTTGATCTCTCATGACCGTGTCTTTGCGACTCAGGAACAGATTTACAGCCCAGGTTAAGATAAATGCCAGGACAAATGCGAAGACTAAGTTGAGTAGCCACAACACCCACTGCCAAACCTGCCAACCGAGGAACTGGGCATCCGGGAAAATCTTCGACAGGGATTCCTCGAAGGGTCCGTAACCATAATATTCATACAGGTGAGAGATTTCAGCCACCGTTTGATTGGAAATTTTCCAGATATTCACGCCATCAGCACGGGGAACCCGCTGCATTAAAATGTCAACGGTCTTTTCCGGTGTTTTGATACGGCCGATATTGTCGCGGTCGGCCGGCAGTCCATCGTCGGGAAATCCATCGGGGTCTGCGCTGATCATGTCCAGGTCGAACCAGATGACTTTATCGAAGGCTATCTTTAGCTGACGCGCCAGTTGGGGTCCCTGGCTGGCGTCGATTGAATCGGGCAAATAACGCATATCAAGATACCTGGCTGCCCGTTCGAAATCTCCGTCGCGCGCTGCTTTCAGATAGCCTTTCAGACTGCCGCGGGGAACCCCCCGGTTGAATTCATCCGCGGGTCCCAGGGGTTGCACAACTTTAGGCTCCGGTTGATCAGCGCCCTTAACTTCATTGGAGTTTCTCTGGTTAGCCAGACCGGATTGTGCCATAGCTGGTGTAGGTGTTGTGAAGACAGGGGACCCTATGAGCAGAAACAGAAAAAGAATCATTGTAAGAGTTTCAGTGAGGTCGGGTTTTTTACTGCCGGTAAATGTTTTCACGAGCCATGTCTCCTAGTTAGTTCCCCCGTTGACATCTTTTCGCAATTGTTTCGTCATAGCACATTTCACCTTTTCGCTCGTCTGCGGCCCCTTACTAACTTAACCACCAGCGGATAGCTCAACCAGGAGATTTCCCATAGAATTGGTCCAACAAACGCAAAAAGAAGGGTTATGATGGCAGTGATCGGCTCTGCCAGTATTCGATCTCTTAATCGAAGCGCATATTGCTCGGTCACTTCGGGCAATAGCAAACGATGATTTTTGATGGCATATGACCAGCCCCAGCCGCCTGCGATCCCGATCAGGGCGGCGGCAATGCTTTCCAACGCCCGGGTGGCGTTGGAGGCTCCTAATTCTATTCCGAGGCGCATGGATACCAGAAAAACCAGCAAAAAAAAGAGTTGCAGGATCGACAGGATCGTATGGCGGCTGTCGGTGGATTGCAGATTGCCGAACAAAACGTTATTCTGTATCCAATAGATAATGGTGACGACGGTTCCTATAATGACCAGTAGGAAAACACCAATGTTGGCGTTCAGAAAAGCGCCGATATGTTCCCAGCTAAATTGCTCTGCGGTCGGTCTCGGAAGCAGGAGAAAAACGCGCCAAATAATAATGGCATAAACGACATCGACCATTCTTTCAAGTCTATGCAATTGCAGATACTCACGCTTGAGCTTGGCTTTATCCTCTGGTTTGTCTTGCATTTTTCGAATCCCACAAAAGTTTGGGTTGTGGTTGACGGTCAACCTGCACTTTTACATTTTAGACGAATTGTACCCTCGGTAACTCAGCCAATAAGGTACATGGTGCGAGTCAATGATACCTTCATTTCTACTGATCTCCACTTGATTGCTGGGAAAAATGCACCTCAGCATCATGAATGAATAGCGAACGGATCTTGTCCCAGAAGTCTCCCCCGAGAACAAACAAACTCGCCAAGATCAGGACATCACCGCCAATTGCAAAAGGGAGCGGATAACTCAACAAGCCGGGAATCCATTTGGATATATAAACTGATAACCAGCCAAACAGGAGCGGCACGCAAAAGATCACCAGCCCGATGGTGTAACGACCGCGACTGACTTTCTGGGGTGGGCCATACTGCTTTAGAAAGCCAAAAACACGGTTCTTAATGTAGGCGTAGCCACTTTTTCCCATGACTGCTACGGCACAGACTCCGAGAACCTCAGCCCCCACTAGGAGGCCTCCGGATACAGATGCGGTCATTGTCGTCGACAGGCCGAGCGCTGTTACCAGGGGCACACCCGCGATCGGCAATAAAATGCTTAGCCCAAAAAGTGCAGCTCCTAACTTTAAGCGCCAACCTGCTGCTGGTTTCTCCGATGAATTTGCATTTGCACTCATATCCTTTCTCCTTTTCAAGTTCAGCGGCAGTTGGGATACAGCAATATCTTGCCGCACTGTTGCGTGGCTGAGATCTTGAGGGCTTCCTCCGCCTCTGACATCGGAAACTCATGGGCCACAACCACATTCCACATCCGCTGAACCTCCTTGTAGCGTAGTGACTGACCCCTTTATCCCAGATAGCCGCGATAGAAAGCTTCGACGTGACCGTAGACATCCCGGGCGATCTGGCGGCGCTGTTCCTCGACTGATGTACGGGGACCGCTCAGGGATGCCGCGAGCTCCTCGAGAACCGCTTCCTTGTCGACTCGCGTGAACCGGCCGTCCCGATAAACCGGCTTCCCACCGACAATGACAGTATCGACACAAGATGTTTTGGCCCGGTGCAACATGGCTCTGACCACCGGCACGCCGGGTTCGAGATAGGGAGCGGCGATCTGCTCCCATCGCATCAGGGTCATGTCGGCCGCCCTGCCTGGCTCCAAGTATCACCGATCTCGGCACCGAAGGGGGTAGTCATCGCACTGTCCTCGGTTGCCATGCGGAGGAGTTGACAAGAGCGTCGGGACGGATCGTCCATGTCCCGGCTCATGCGATGCAGGTTGAGCACCAGGCGCATCTCTTGAAGCATGTCGCGATCGTCGTTGATGCCCGCTTCGTCGATACCAATTGCCACGCCGATTCCGCGCTCGGCCAATCGATTGAGCGGCGCAGTCCCGCTGCGCAGGCGCAGATTAGAGCTGGGGCAGTGGCATACGTGCGTGCCCGTTTCGGCGAGCAGATCGATATCGGTATCCGTCAGCCACACGCCGTGACCAAGCGTCATCTTGTCGCCAAGCAATTGGAACTTGTGCAGATACTGCACTGCGGTCGAGCCCGTGCGCCGCCGCGCGTATTCCTTCTGGTAGGCTGTCTCGACCAGGTGCATGTGCATCGGAACGCCGAGGCTCGTGCTGTAATCGGCGAATCTGCCGAGCAGTTGGTCGGAGCTCCAGTGGAGGTTGCCCGGCGCAAGCTGGATGCGGGTGAGCGGCTCGCCGTTGTGGCGGGCATAAAGATCTTCGAAGAGCTGAAACTGATCCGCAGCCGGCAGTTCCAATGCACTGAAGAGCTCGGTCATACGATGTCTCAACTCTCCCGGCAATCGGCTCACGAACTTGTCGTCGGCCTCGTACACGAGGTGGTTCTGGTCGTGGATCATGAACGAGTACGAAACCCTCATGCCGATGTCGCGATAGGCGCGCAAAACCGCCTCCGCGATATGTGCGCATGGCTCGACCGGACCGAAGAATAGCGAGTTGATGTGCTGGACCGTCGTGACGCCCGACTCGATCATCTCGAACGCCGAGTAGAGCGTGTCTAGATACGGGTCGACGCTGCGTGCCGCCAGGCGCCAGGGAATCCAAAGCTCGAGCGGCAGGTCAGGACAGCCGAGCTGAACGGGCGTCACACCGATATGATGGTGAGCATTAACAAAACCAGGCACGACGACATGACTGCCGTCACCCAGGACCTCGTCCGGCTGGTGGCGGCCGGAGAGATCCTCCTCGGCGCCAATCTCGACAATCTTGCCATCGCGCTGGAAGATTGCGCCGTCCCTCGATAACCTCTGCCCGGTTGTTATCGATGACCCGGCTAATGATGTACTTACCGCGAATCAGTGAAGATGACATTCTCAGCGGCCCTCCTTGTCGTAGACAAATTTAGAGACTAAGCGTCACTTGCTTGTGGTTCTGAACAGGGCGACACCGAGCTTGAGCCGCCATCCCGCGGCTGGTACGTTAGCTTGCG
The DNA here is from genome assembly GCA_963821065.1 of uncultured delta proteobacterium. Taxonomy (GTDB): domain Bacteria; phylum Desulfobacterota; class Desulfobacteria; order Desulfobacterales; family JAFDCJ01; genus JAFDCJ01. Next base: position 95,840 of record CAWGCM010000002.1, read on the forward strand.
AGACTTCAGCCATCAGTCACCTCCTTGTGCGTTTGGAAGACCATGCGGGTAGAGTAGGATCTTGCCGCACTGTTTACTCGACTGAGATCTTGAGGGCTTCCTCCGCCTCTGACATCGGAAACTCGTGCGTCACCACCACATCCCACATCCGCTGAACTTCCTTGTTGCGCAGCATGCGGATGATCCCGGGTCGATCCATTCGCCTCGAGTCGATGGTGCCCATGATTTTTAGGTTTTTCTCGGCAATCGCGGCATAGGGATCGACTTTGAGAACGCGGTTTTTATTGTAGAGATTTTCCTGGATATAGAGCACGCCGTCATGGCGTATGAGATCAATTTCGGTGTTCAGGATTTCTTCCTGGCTCGTGAAATCCGCAACCTTGTCCGGCCCAATACCGTCAGTCAGTTCGAAGACTTTGTCGGTCCAGGCCGGGTCGCGCATATCAACGGTGTGCAAATCCGGTGTGCCCCCTCTGGCCTCGCCAATCTTGCGAACCGTTTCCAGTTGAAAATCATCATCCACTGCCGATATCACTCTGGCACCCCGGAAGAGTCCTGTAATGACATGTGACAGCGAAAATTGCCGCTGACCACCGCCAACCAGCAGAACACGATCTCCTGCTTTGACTTGCATGAATTCCTGGGCGCAATGGGCCATGCCGACAGAACACTCGGCTGCAATGGCGTAGCGGAAATCCAGATCATCGGGCAGCAAGGTGCAGATTCCCTCATCGGCCAACCGGTACTCCCCAAAAGCAGCCCAGCCCGATTCGGATTCGTTCTTGATTTCAACAGGTGCCAAACCATCAACAAAGAATTCGGGAGTCGTAGTGCTCGATCCGGCACGGACCCCACCGGACAGGCTCGCACAATGCGCCTGAGACAACCCGTTCAGGCAGGCAAAACAGCGGCCGCAATAGGCCCCGTGCGAGATCAGAACCCGATCACCGGGCCTGAAAGTGCGCGATTCAGGCGCCTCAAGCACCGTGCCCACGCCCTCGTGTCCCATCCCGTATACGGGTGAGTCGAACCACTCATGAACGTGATCCGTGTACATGCGATCATCAACACAGAGCGCGGCAATTTCCGTCTTTACAAGAACCGAGCCCGGTTTTACGCGTGGGTAAGGCCGCTTAACCAATTTTACGGTGTAGGGTTTGGGAACAGTCACAATCGTGTTGAACTCTGGTTTTTCCATGTTCGTTTATCCTTTCAACCAGTCAATTACGGTAGGCTGTAATATAATTCGAATATCAAAGAAATTTTTAACGGGCAGGGCCATTTCGGACCCTGCCTCAGTAAATCTTGAATTTTATTCTGACATGTCGAGTTTAGTAAACTTGGCTCCCTTTAACGACATGTCGGCTATGAGTCCCTTAACATCAAAAACAAATCCAACTATTGGTTTATCGCCCATAGTTGTAGTCGCACTTTCACCGGCACCCACCGTAATCAATGCGACGTTGCCATCCACGCCAGCTTCCCATCCTTTGCTGTCCCTGAAGTTTTTCAGGGCATCGGACGTCATAAAGGCGATGATAACGTCTTTAGCCTGTCCTCCAATCTGAAAACCAACGGAGCCGGAAATCAGTCTATAATAATCCACTGTTTTGCCACCGATTCTCATAGCACCTTCTCCGTATTCACCTCCAATGATCAATGCCCCTTTTTTGACACTCGGGAAAATCAGCATTCCTTTGGCGCGTTTGACAACTTCTTTCGCATCTTTGACCTGTTTGTAAAACCGATCCATCACAGCATCAGCACTGGCATCGATTTCTTTGGCAGTTTTCCCAAAAGACTGGCCTGTGAACAAGAATCCCAAAATCAGTATTATGCCGATAGCGATGCAGGAAAATCTTGTATGTTTGCTTTTATTGTTAATTGCTCTCAGTTTCATGATAATATTCTCCTTTTCAAAATTATGCCGGTTACCGGCGTTGCTAAAATTCTAATTTAATTCCAACATCCAGCTCTGTATTTTGTGAATACCTCCTTTCGTTTAATTGATTTTTTTAAAAAGGCACCAGGGTGACATACACCTGCAGACAATCAATATACTTATTCTTGTCCGGTCTTTAGTAACCCAAGTTAGAAATATCTTTTAAATCTTCAAGTTCAACAAGTTGAATGGATATTAGCTTCCCCAGCACCTGGATGGCTCCCAAAAGTGCTCTGAACCGGATCTGTTTTCAAAAAGTTTTCAAGCAACCGTCGATCGATAAATTGTTTCAAATAGAAAAACCGATTGGGGGTATCGACCGCTTCGAAGAGGTGGCCGTCGGTACCATCGTTGTCCGTCGCCTTCTGGCTGCAAAACATATCAAGGGCCTGGAGAAATTCCTGCCGGTTGCCCGGTTGAATGGTTACCATGATCTGAAGTCCAGCCATTTGCTCACCTTTCTGAAATTTGATCCTGTATTGTCCCTTATTTTGTAAAAGAAGATCGCAATAATCGTGCCCTACTGTCAGACATTTCTCTAATAAAATTTAACAATTCGGTATTATTGAATAAATTGAACAGCAGGAAACAAATTTTAGAGAAATGTGGGCATGAGAGAAATTCATTTTTTCGCAGTATGTTACGAATTCGCAATATGTTACGATTAAAATGATTGGGATCAATATTCGGGGAATATTTGAACCGTGAAGGAATAGCTCGATACTGGGAAAATGAATTTGGGGTTTAAAAGCGGGTTTTGATGGATTAAAATTCCCGTACCATCTAAATCAAGAACGCATCACCTAAAATCAGTGGGGTTTTCTGATACCGAGCTTGTTCATGCGAAAGCGCAGGGTGGAAGCATTCAGTCCCAAAATATTGGAGGCACCCTTGGGCCCGCTGATCCGCCATCCGGTGGCCTCGAGGACTTTCAGAATGTGCTGTTTTTCCAAGGCTTTTAAAGAGTCGAATCCATTCGGTGATTTCGACGTGGACCGGATAAGATCTTTGAGATCATCGAATCCTTTCGGCAGTTGAAGAATATGGTCTGGGGAGTCGAATCACGGCCTGTTCCAGTACATTGCGCAGCTCCCGCACATTGCCCGGCCAGTCGTGATTCCTGCAGCTGTGCCATCACGTAAGGTGGCACCTGGTCGATTTTGGTGCCCATCCGGCTCGAAATCTGGGTCACGAAGTATTGAACCAGAAGCGGGATATCCTCAAGGCGCTCGCGCAGCGGCGGGACGGTAATGGGATAGACATTCAAGCGATAAAATAGATCAGATCGAAATCGCCCCTCAACGATTTCATCCTTGAGGTTGCGGTTGGTGGTGGCAATAATTCGCACATCCACCGACAGGGTTTGCGAACCACCGACACGCTCAAACTGGCCTTCCTGGAGCACACGCAGCAACTTGGCCTGGGTCTCCATCGGCAGCTCGCTGATTTCATCCAGCAGCAGGGTGCCACCGTCTGCCAATTCGAAACGGCCTTTTCTGAGATGATCGGCGCCGGTAAAAGCCCCTTTTTCATGCCCGAAGAGTTCGCTTTCAACCAGATTCGACGGAAGCGCGGCACAATTTAACTTGACGAAGGGTTTGTCGGCCAGACGGCTGGACTTGTGGACGGCTCTGGCGATCAGTTCCTTGCCAACGCCGGTTTCGCCCTGAATCAAAACCGTAGCCTCGGTTTCAGCCACCTGTTTGACCCGGTTTAGAACATACAGCAGACTGTTGCTTTCGCCGACAATTTCTTCGAATCCGCTCTGATGTTTGAAGTTCTTCTCTCAAATAGATGTTTTCTTCTTCAAGCTTTTCTTTAAGCGTTTCAAGCTCCTTTAATGCCTGATCGCGGTTTTTTTCTGCTTTTTTCCGTTTATCGATGTCCGAGGAGGCTTCCAGCACGTATATTACACGACCCTCCTGATTCTTTACAGGCAGGGCGACTACTTTATACCACCGCTTGTTCTGTTTGTTTTGGAATTCCCGTTCATGAATTTCACCATCTTTAAAGGCAAGAACCGCCTGGCAGTTCTCGCAGGGTGTCGTCCTGTTTTCAGCCACGGCAAAACATTTCTGGCCGGGAAGTTCTGCATCTGGATACAATTTCTTGATTATGTCATTAGACCAGACCAATGTCATATCCGGATCAATGAGTGCCAGGCCGGCATTGAGCGCAGAAATGATCAGTTCTAACTGCTCTTTTTCATCATACGGCTTCTTTGCTGCTTGTTTGCTGTCTGATTTAACCATGTCTGTTAATGCAAAATAATGTTAAGGGGTTTATCCTCCGGAGATATTCATCCCAGCGCATCGGACTCCTCCGGGTAAGTTTGACCTTATTCTTTTTGATCAGTTTGTTTAAAAATGATAGCGCGTAGATAGCATACAATACTATCTTTACAATCTTCGACTTCGATCACTGTATATTGCATATTGCATTACGCGGTATTTTGCAAGGGTACGTATAGCGTGAATCGAACCTTTTTAGGCGTTCTAAAAATTTAGGATTAGTGGACGAAATATACAATATTGCAGAATTGCAGTTTTGTGTCTGGTCGGCAAGATAATTGACCCATATCACCAAATTTTGCTTCCGGGAAACACTCTAGAGGGGAAGAAGATTGTTTTCGCTGTTGAACGCCATGGGGGCGGGGCCTTTGACAATATCCACATCTTCTCTTTGGGAAAGTGCCTCGGCATAGGCCGCCGACACTTCAACAATATCTAATCGAAGGGTATTTTTAATTCGCACGATTTTGCTTTTCTGTGCTGATATCAGGCCGATGCTGTCCAGCGCGACTTCAATTGCCTCACTATCATTTGCAAAGTGCATGGGGATTGCACCCTTTTCCAAACTGATGCCGGTAATACAATTTTTGTACGTGACGGCATAGTCGATTTTATCCACCAGTCTTTTGGTCGTGAGGTCCGCCAGTCCGATCCCGATGGCGTTGCCCTTACTTTGGTCCGTCAGGTCCCGCACGAAAATCCGTTTTACCCGGGCTGGATGACTAAAAACTCCCAGGAGATCTCGGTTTCTTCCGGTAATGTTGGGATCGATTCCGACTCCGCTGATGTCTTTTCCCATTTCGTCAACGATTAAAAGATCGATGTCATTAAAAGGCAGCTTGGCCATCAATTTTTTAGACAGTGACAACAGCTTTTTTTCGTTGCTTTCAATTTCAGCGGGCTTCAAAGCTGTTATCCTGGCTGTATCGCCATAGCCGTTTTCGACAATTCCCAGGGCACCAATGACGGGTGTTTTCTGTAACACTATACGGGCGGCATCTCTGATGATATTAGGAAATGTATGCTGGACAGCTGCTTTGTGATAGTAGGCCGCCCCTTTATGCTTTCCCAGGCCGATGGCCATCATCTTCATCAGGCCGCTTTCAATCGGCGCCTTGAACTTGGTGTGGGATTTAATGCGGTTGACCACTACGATGTGATCGGCGGCCAGCGCGTTTTTATCGACAAACACCGGGACCTGGTCACGGGTGGTGCCGATTTCCTGCACTTCCATGGAAGACAGGATCGGAGCCTGCACCGCGGATTCGGTCACCCCCAGCTGGTTCAGCACATCCACCTGCCCTTCGGCAGTCGCCCCTCCATGGCTTCCCATGGCCGGAAATATAAAGGGTCTGGCCCCGAGTGACTTTAAAAATTCAGCAACTACCTTTAAAATCTCGGCCAAGTTGGCGATACCGCGGCTGCCGGCCGTAATGGCCACGCTGTTTCCCGGCCGAATTTGATCCCAGGATAATTGGCGCAATTCTGACAGCACTGATTTTTGGATGTCGTCTATTCTGGTGTTGTCAAAATGCTGGCGAATGCGACACATTTTGGGTAAATTCATCATTTATTTAACAAAGGGGAAAATGTCCGTATAACCCATAATATCCGTAATGAGTAGAATAATAAATACGATCAGGGAAACAATCAGAAACACTTCAAGTGCACCGCTGCCGGCGGGAAGCTGATCCAATTTATCGCTAACCGCAACGGCCTCCGCGTCAGAAAGGCTGTCGATCCTGGTGCCGGCTTCCCGGGGATCAATTCCTTGATTGATCAGCGCCTGGCGTACATCTTCACGCTCAAGAATTTGTTTAATTCGGGTCCGGGCCTCCTGGCCCTGTGAAGTCTCCATCACGGTTTCGGTTCCGATCATGGCCGCAAATACAGATTGGAAAGGACCCGAAATCACCAGCATAAATAGGGCCACAATGATGCTGACCGGTTTCAAATTTTGTCGAACTACTTTCATTGCATACCTCCGTTGACGCCATTTATAATTTAAACCAAAAAACTTCTAGTCTGCTAGGTGTCCTTCTCAGATTCCGATAAATATATAATGAACTACCCCACCGCATGCAACGGAGTATCAATCGGAATATTAATCATCGCCCCAAGGGGCGGGAAATTAAAACTTTATCCGCCTCCGGCGGATTAAAGGTCGCGCCCTGCCCTTTTTTACTCAAAACGGCTATTCGGTGACTACGAGAATACATTTTTAAAATTTTTATCATAATTTAATTTTAGAATAATTTCAATTGTTGAATTGTGTTATAAGAGGTTGTAGAAAAAACATTCGAATTAGAAAATGTTTTTTTGACAATCACGATATGATCACCGTTTCAAAATTCTGCCATAACCGGCATACGCCGGTGCAAATAACAGATCCGAAGATTACCGGACTGATCGTGGGATTGGATGCAAAGACAGGACTGCACTTTTCTAGGACCTGAAGGGCAAATTCATTTCATCAACTGGGGTGGCGACGGCCCGTTGGCTCATTTCGCCCATGCCACCGGACTTTGTGCCGGTGTTTATACGCCTCTGGCAAATATTCTCCGGTCACAGCTTAATATTTCGGGCATGGACGATCGGGGTCATGGGCAAACCAGGGTACCGGCAAATCCTGATAGACTCAGCAGCTGGAATATTTTCGCAGATGATTTGGAGTTATTCTTCGATCATTTAGCAGAAAAACCGATAATTGCCATGGGACATTCCCGGGGCGCGACGGTCAGCCTGATGCTGGCCATTAAGCGTCCTGATTTGATCCGTGCCCTGGTGTTGATCGATCCTACAATTCTGCCCTTTTCCTGGATGTGGTGGTGGTATCTGGCCAAAAAATCCGGCCTTGCCAGATGGATGCCCATCATAGCCACAGCAGCCAATCGAAGAAGCGCCTGGCAGGATCAGGAGAGTATTCTGAATTCTTACCGCAAAAAAACGGTGTTCAGCACCTGGCAGGATGGATTCCTGGAAGCCTATATTTCCGATGGCACCGAAAAAACCTTGCAAGGCGAGGTCAGGTTATGCTGTGAGCCGGCCTGGGAATCAAAATGTTTTTCCGTTTGTCCCCACGATATCTGGCGCTACGTGCCCCAATTAAAACTGCCCGTCCTGGTGCTTTATGGTGCAAGCTCGGACACCTTCCTTGCTGCGGCTGTCAAAAGATTCCAATCGAAGGTTCCACACGCTCGCTTTAAATGCTTTGAAAAAAGTGGTCATTTCGTGCCCATGGAACAGCCCGAAGCAACAGCCGAGGCGATTTTTGATTTTCTTCAAGCCGAAGCCCTCATTTGAAAAAATTCATATTCGGCCTACTCTGAATATCCGGTGCCTGCTCAAAAAACTGCTCGAAAATGGTTTCTATTTCCGATAAATCAGCGGCATTTAAAATACGGGTGTAAAGGGAATGCCCGAACCGAAAGTTGGCGCAGAAATAAAAAGAAAAGCGCTTAAAGCGTTTGATTGCCCGGATGGGATCATAGTGGAACTCCAGTAACTGGATCAGCTGTATCGCAGCCTCTCGAAATAGTTTCCGGCTCGTCTGCAAATTGCCCAGAAACTCTGCAAATATCCAAGGCCTGGCAATGGCCATGCGTCCGAGAGCAATGCCGTCACACCCGGTTTCTGCTATCATTTTCATACCGTCGTTCCGGTCGAATATGTCGCCGTTGCCAAATACCGGAATTGATACGGCCTGCTTTACCAGCCCGATGTACGCCCACTTGGGAGGACGGGACCGTCGGTCCGGCGCAACCCGCGGATGAAAGGTGAGGGCATCGGCACCGGCATCTTCGAATTTTTTGGCCAAACTCACCGCCAGATGGGGGTCGTCTTTCCAGCCGGTGCGAAACTTCACCGTTACCGGACAGCACACGGCTGCTCGGACTGCAGCCACAATCGCTGTGGCCAGGTCCGGATTTTTTAACAGTGCCGCCCCACAGTTGCGGCGGCAGATGGTTGCATTCGAACAGCCCAGATTTATATCGACACCGAATAATCCTTCATTTTCTATCCTGCGGGCAGCTTCGGCCATGATAGCAGGCTGATCTCCGAAAATTTGGCAAATCAACCGGGAACGTTCCGCATCACGCCATCTGAAATAAGGCGATATCAATCGGTTTTCGTTTGGGATGGCCTTGGCGCTGCACATCTCGGAAAACAACAGACCATACCCGCCATAACGTGAGACCAGCTCACGAAAGGCGATGTGGCCGAGAAAGCTCATCGGGGCCAGCACAAGTCTTGTGTCAATGGGTTTGCCGCCTATTTTAAGGGGTTGACGGAGATATTCGGCAAGGCTATAGATCATGATAAGAATTTAGCAAATTTGGTCAGAGATTAAAAGCCCAAGAAAATATGCATAGGATCGTTAAAGGCATTGGCGTTGTCGGCTCAACGACGATTGATACAATCGTCAGTCAACATCGAAGGGTTACCAAGATAGGCGGCGCAACCGCCTATGCTGGAATGACATACAGCCGGCATGGGCTCGATACGTTTGTTGTCACAAATATCGCTGATAATGACCGGACAATCATTGACCGTTTGGAACAGGAAAAAATCACCGTCTTAAACGGCAAAACCAACCGAACCACTCACTTTGTAAACGATATCAAGGAAGATCCTCGCAGGCAGGAACTTTTCAATCGAGCACGGTCGATTAAACCCCGCCGGTTATCAGCCGCAATAAAGCGTTTAGGTGGATTGCACCTCGGTCCCTTGCATCCAGATGATATAGAATCAAAGGCCCTGACAGCGTTGCATAACACAGGATTTAAAGATATTTCTGGATATTCAGGGATATACCCGAAAAGTTGTGACCAAAAGAGTGTCGGCGGCTGTATCAAGGCACCTCCCGGCAGCCTTAAGCGCAGCTCAAATCATCAAAGCGAACGGAACAGAGCTCAAAGTCATCCTGGAACACTGCCAAAAAAGTTTGGCAGAACTCATGAAATCCTTTGAGATAGAAGAATCGGTGATTACCTTGGGTCAAGAAGGCGGTTGGGTAGAAACGCTGAGCGGTGAAAAGTATGATTATTCAGCGGACCGGATTAAAACTGTGATTGACCCAACTGGAGCCGGTGACGTGTTTTTTGCAGCCTATCTCATCTGTCGATTTGTAAATAACCAGGATATTCCGAATGCTTGTCGCTACGCTGCCCGTATCGCAGCCCGCCAGGTGGAAGGAACCCATATATCCATCGACAGGCTGATTTTGCCGTAGCCGGTGTTCCGGCGCGAAAGCAACGAAAATTATCGGCAGGCTTTATTTCTCCGGCTGGAATGTGCTAATATGATCCAGACATTTACAATATCACAGATCGTGCAGCGAGAATGATAATGCCCACGATACCGGAGTCCCCCGGCAAAGGCAAATAAACCACCCAAAAAGGCGATCCAATGGCTCATTCGAGTCGACGGCTGCTACCCCAGAACTTGCAGGACAGCTTTATAAAGCTGCTGTCACCGCTGGTAAAGCTTTTTATCAAATGGGGGCTGGGTCCAAATTCTTTTACCGTTGCAGGCGTGATCATAACCTCAATCGGGGCGGCGGCCTTTTTAATGGGCTTTATCCGGCTGGCAGGTATATTCATTTTACTCGGTGGTCTCTGTGATACGATCGACGGTTTGCTGGCCCGCACGACCGGAAAAGCGTCGCGGTTTGGTGCCCTGCTTGACTCCACCGTTGATCGTTACGCCGAATTAATCATGTTTCTTGGTATAGCTGCTTATTTTTTTTACATCGACGACTACATTACGGCGGCGGGAACTTTTCTGGCCCTGGGCGGTTCTTTTATGGTCAGTTATTCTCGGGCCCGGGCCGAGAGTCTTGGGTTGGAGGCTAAGATAGGCATCATGCAGCGCCCCGAACGCATTGTGCTGATCGGACTTGGCGCCATTATTCACATGAATGCTTTTATATTCGCCATCTGGGTGGTAGCTGTTTTTGCCAATTTTACCGCCCTGCAAAGAATCCGTTTCGCCCAAAAACAGGATTCTACTGAATTCAAGGAAGAAGTAATCATCAAAACCTAAACATGGCTCAGAGAACACCCATGTCTGACACAAAAGGAACTGATCAAAGCGCTCATTACGATGTCATTATAGTCGGCGGCGGTCCGGCCGGCTTGTTTGCGGCCTATTATTTATGTGAGCATTCTGATTGCCGGGTAATGCTGCTTGAGAAAGGCAAAAGCTCTCTGAAACGCAATTGCCCGATCAGTACCTATCAAGAATGCATCAAGTGCAAACCCTGTAATATCCTCAGCGGCATCGGCGGGGCCGGATTATTCTCGGACGGTAAACTGAACTACATTTACAAGCTGGGGAAAACAGATCTGTCCCAGTTTATGCCCATCCCCCAGGCCGAAGCACTTATCAATGAAACCGAGCAAATATTCAACCATTTCGGAATGGACGGCCCTGTCTATCCCACCGACGGGGATGCCGCCCGAGAAATTCGCAAGGCTGCCAAACGATACGGCATCGACCTGCTCATCATCAAGCAAAAGCATTTAGGCAGCGACCGCCTGCCCGACCACATTACGGCCATGGCCGATCACATCAAATCCAAGGGGGTTGTCATCCACACCTCCGAGGAGGTCAAAGATGTCGTGGTTGAAAACAACCGTATTGCCGGTGTGGTAACCAAAAGGAATAAGTACCTGGCCGACAATGTTATCCTTGCTCCCGGTCGGGTGGGCGCTGACTGGGTGGGAGGACTGGCCCAGCAGCACGGAATCCCAGTTGAACAAAGGGGTATAGAGGTTGGCGTTCGGGTCGAGGTTCACAACGACATCATGCAGGACCTGTGCGATGTCATCTACGACCCCACCTTTTTCATTCAAACCGCAAAATATGACGATCAAACGCGAACCTTTTGCACCAACAAAGGAGGATTCGTAACTTTAGAAAACTACAGTACGTTTGTCTGCGTCAACGGGCACGCTTATCAGGATAAAAAATCGCAGAACACCAATTTTGCGTTTCTGTCCAAAGTCGTGCTTACAGAGCCGGTGACGAACAATCAGGCGTATGGGGAGTCCATCGGAAGCCTGGCAACTCTGATCGGTGGCGGCAAGCCGATCCTGCAACGCTTTGGAGATCTTAAACGGGGTCGGCGCAGCACATGGCACAGGGTCAACAAAGGCTACATTGTACCGACCATGACCGATGTAATCTGCGGAGACATTGCCATGGCATTGCCGGAAAGAATCCTGACCAACATTATCGAAGGGCTGGAAAAGCTAAACCATGTCGTGCCGGGGGTGGCCAACGATGAAACCCTGCTTTACGCACCTGAAATTAAATTTTTTGCCACCCAGGTGGAAACTACCAGCGACCTTGAAACCAAAATAAAAGGTATGTACGTGGCGGGAGATGGGCCCGGTGTCGCCGGCAACATCGTTTCGGCCAGTGCCACCGGCCTGATACCGGCAAAAGCCATTATTGCCAGGAACAGTTAATACGATACTGCCAGACTATGGAGGACAGAAAAGTCTATTCAGGGCAAAACCTCTTTCAGCACGCTGCCCACCGACCCGGAAGGGGGCTTAATGCCGATATAAGCCGCAAGTGTTGAGGCGATGTCGGTCGGGGCCACCCGCCGCCCGATGATTTGAGCCGGGTACGCCGTTGCCCGCAAAAAAGATCGGCACATAGGTGTCATAGGCCCAGGGGGAGCCGTGAATGGCCGCAATCGATCCGATGCCCATCTTCTCGGCCTCTTCTGTGGAATGCAGGAACCAGTATTGCTCGGGCACCATGTGGATGTTACCGGAGCGGGTCGGATGAAAGCTGCGTCGGATCTGGTTCTGGACCGGCGACTCGGTGATGCGGCCGGCTAATAGATCGCCACGGGTCATGGCGTAGGCGATGCCGGGGATCTTCATCAATTCGTCCGCGACAAAACGCTCCACTTCGGCCAGATCCAGTCCGGCCGATGCGATGGCCTTCAGGTTCAGGTAAAGATACGGGTGGCTGTGGCCGGAGATCAGATCATCCCGGCCGAATTTTTTCTGCAGGGCCTCTGTCAGGGGCCCTTCGGTCTTGAACCAATTGAACGCAAACCGACCGGTGGAAAGCCCCAGGGCGGCCATATATTCCGGTGCCTCGGGCGCCCCGTGGTCGGCGCTGAGCACAATCAGGGTCTTGTCCAGGCCCACCTTCTCATCGACGAACTGAAACAGCTCCGCCAGGGTCCGGTCCAAGCGCAGGATATTGTCTTCGGTCTCCAGGCTGGAAGGCCCGAACAGGTGCCCGATGTAGTCGGTGGAAGAAAAACTGATCTGGAGGTAGTCCGGCGCGCCGGTGTCGTTTTGGCCCAGCTTTTCGTTTTCCACCAGGGCCTTGGCGAAATCGAGCGTAAGCATGTCGCCGACAGGTGTCAGAGTCAGCAGCAGGTAGAAGTATTTGGTGTCGCCGCCTAACGGGTGGGGAAAAATGCGGCCCAGGGGCTTGAGGTCCGCTTCGTAGGGCCGGTCGTCCATCCGTCCGTGAACGTAGGTGGCGCGATCGTTCAGTAATTCCCAGGATTTTCCCTTGAACGCATCGGCCGGTTTGGCAGCATTCCATTGCTTCACCCATTGCGGGTAGTCGTCATAGTAATAGGTGCTGGTCACAAATTCGCCGCTGCTTTTCGAAAACCAGAACGCCTTGCCGGCGTGCCCGCCCGGCAGGATGGCGCCCCGGTCTTTAACCGAAACACTGAATACCCGCGAGCGGCCGCCGCTATGGACCACAAGCTCATCTCCAAAGGTGGAGGCCGCCAGGTTGCGCGGAGAAACCCCCTCGTGTGCTTTGGGCTCTCTGCCGATGATATGGTGGCGGTCATCCTCTGTATTATAAACGAACTCACCGGTTTTTTGATCAATCCAATCGTTGGCGACGATGCCGTGCCGCGAGGGGTCTGCGCCGGTCGCCAGGGTCGCGTGGCCTACGGCGGTTTCGGTGTTGGCGTGCTGGTAGTGGGCATCGATGTACCAGGTGCCCTTTTCCATCAGATAGCGGAATCCCCCGTCGCTGAGACGATCGGCATAACGAGCGGGCAGGTCGCCGCGCAGCTGATCGACGGTGATCTGCAGCACCAGGCGGGGAGCGGAGAAAGCTGCAGGCACCGGCGCTGCCAATGCCACAGCCGCCAGCATTGCAATGAGTATTAAGGCTCTTTTAGAAAATGTCATAACGACGTCTCCTGGGTTTATCATGGCCGATGATGGGCCGGGTCAACCGGGGCAGTTTTATTCTGCGCCGGCGGTGCCGCGGCGGAAATTCCTGAAATGTTTTCAAAAAGTTACCCACAAAATCCTGGGCGGGAACCAGAAGGAAGGCATGGCGAATCCACCAGGTCCGGTAATTGTTGGAGTCGGTTCCGGGCAGACCAACTTTGCTAAGACCGGTGCACAGCGGACTCTGCCCGGTGATAAAGGCCGACCTGCCGGCCGTATAGCTCTGTTCATCATAATATGAGGTAAAGATTTCGAAATTCAGATTAGTCTGGTTTTCGCCACGCAACGCGCAACCCGCAACTCGTAACACGTATTGAGTTTCCAGCAACCAGGATCGAGTAACGGGAACCCTATCCACGGGAGATGAGCGTCTTACACCACTCTCACAACCGGGCTTTGAGCTTCAACAACATCTCCCACATGTGCGACAGCTTCAACTCCCGCTTTTTTCAAAGCAGTCAGCAAATCATCGCTTTGACCGGCCGGCACTGAAATCAGGAGCCCTCCCGATGTCTGGGGATCAAAAAGAAGTTCTTCTTCCTCAGCTGAAAGCTTTTTAGCAGCTTCCCAGAAACCGTCGGCCAACTTACGGTTTGGTGGGTTGCTGCCGGTAGTTTCGCCTTTCTGATACATTTGCAGTGCATTGGGATAAAATGGAAGCCGGTCAAAAATCAGATCAATTTGCAGCCCGCTGCCTTTAGCCATCTCGAGACTGTGGCCCAGAATACCGAAGCCGGTGATGTCCGTACAGGCATGAACTTCATAATTTAATGCCACCTCCATTGCCTGGCCGTTCAGCGCAGCCACCTGGGGCAACAGCGCTTCCAGTTCGGGGTAAGGCAGTTTTCCGGAACGGCCGGCATTAAACAAAACGCCTGTCCCCAGGGGTTTTGTCAGGATAAGTGCATCCCCTGCCCGACAGCCTTTATTCGTCAGCACGCTATCAGGATGGACGCATCCGGTAACTGCCAGCCCGTATTTGGGCTCATTATCATCCACCGAGTGCCCACCGGCCAGTGATGCGCCGGCTTCCTTGACTTTGTCACTACCGCCTCTCAAAATTTCCTTCAGCACACCCATATCAAGTTTCTTCGATGGAAACATCACAAGATTCAATGCCGTCAGTGGCCTTCCACCCATGGCGTACACATCGGACAGAGAATTTGCAGCTGCGATCTGCCCGAACCAGTATGGATCATCCACCGGCGGCGTGATATAATCTACCGTGCTGATCAAGGCAATTTCATCCGTCAGGCGGTAGACGGCGGCATCGTCACTGGTCTCAAAACCGACCAGCAAATTCTTGTCATCTGATATTTCAAGCCCCTTTAACGCTTCCGACAGCTCCGTCGGACCGATTTTAGCCGCTCACCCGCAGGTGCGGGACAGTCCCATCAATGTTTTTTTCTTCATAAAAAACATATTCCGTTCCTTCTTTCCGATATCACTATGCTGATACCAATTCCGTGTTATCCCAGATAGCATTCCCAGATAGAAACTAAAGAATCAGATCCATATTGTCAATATATGCATTCTATAAATGTGAACAACCGGACGATTGTAGATGCCTGCTGCTGAAAGGTACCCAAATTAATTTCTCTCGAATTTGAGGTCTGAACATGTTAATAAAGAAATTTCATTTATGCGCTAAAATGCGACAGGTTTTCCCCCAAAAAAATTGCTGGCAATAAAACCGGCGGCGAATGGGAGAATTTGAGAAAAACTTATAAGTCTTATCCTTCAATTAATAAATAAGGAGAGATGGTGATGAAATTTGCTATTATCGGCACCGGTATTATGGGATGCGGCTGGATCACCCAATGTGCTATGACCGGACATCAGGTCCACTGTTATGATGCCAATCCGGACATCCTGGCCGGAATCAAAGCAACCTGTGAAAATCTGACAATGAAGGCCGTCAAAAAATTTAAGCTAAAGGATCCGGATATTGGGTCGAATACCGGCAAGAAAATTCATGTTTACGAAGACAAAGGGAATTTTATTAAGGCCGCCCGCGGTTGCGATATTTTTTTAGAAGTCATATTTGAGGATTTGAAACTGAAATGTACTGTTTTGTCCGAGTTTTTGCCGCAACTTCCTGAAAATGTCGTGTTCTGGTCGAACACAAGCGGTTTGGATATTAATCCCATGGCCGAAGCCGGCGGCAGACCTGAACGGTCCATCGTCTGCCATGGCATGAATCCAGTGCCCCTGATGCCCGGGGTTGAGGTCGTTGCCGGGAACAAGACTTCGGCCGAAACGGTGGAATTCACCCGCCAGCTTTTACTCGAAATGAAAAAGGCCCCCTTTTTGGCACCTAATATTCCCGGCTTCTGGGTCAACCGCCTGCTCTTTCCTCAGATGCTGGACGCCATCCGCCTTTTGGAACAGGGTAAAATAACCGTGGAAGATGGAGATATCGGTCTGAACACCTGCCTGGGACATCCCCAGGGAGGTTTCAAATTGTATGATTTCGCAACCACACCCACCATTCTAAGGGTCGCCCTGGAAATGTACAAGGCCTCCAATGATCCACGTTTTTATCCTCCCTTGATGCTGGTCAGTATGGTCAAAAACGGTGAGTTTGGCGCCAGCAGCGGCAAGGGCTTCTATGATTGGAGCAATCCCCGCCATCCCAGAGCAAGAAAATTGTCCCGGCATATCATTGATTCAGCAGAGGATATGACTGCTCAAATAATCAACACCAATTTAGACCGATAGCAGTAATATATCTACGAGGACATCAATCCTGCCAATAGATGTAACATGAAAACCAAATAAAGCGTAAGTAAAGAATCCTGACCCAAAGGGCCAGGATTCTTTACATTTAGTACATGAGAGAGGCCGTAATCATCCGGGTGAAGCCAGAATCTATTATTTTTTTGACTTCAAGGCCGCCTGCTTGGCCTCTTCCTCGGCCTGAATTGTTGCAGCGCCGGCGGCTGCTGCGGCCTCTACTAGTTTTTTATCCGGCCGGCCGGCAGGATCATCCCCTTCCGATTCTTCGCCGGTTGTTGGGTCTTTGTCTTCCGGGGGAAGATAGACCGTCACATTGCGGTGAGCAAACTCAATGCCGTTTTCCCTGAAGGATTCCTGCATCATGCGAAATACTTCCCGGCGGATCACAAATTGTTCACCCGGGAATGGTTTTAAATTTCACCCGCATGACCATGGCGGAGTCATCCAACTCTCTGACGCCCTGGGATTTAAGTTTATCCAGCATCACCGAACCCATCTCTTCATCTTCCATGATTTTTTTATTGATCTTCTTGATTATTTTTCTGACCTTGTCGACATCGGTGTCATAGCGCACACGAAAATCAAGCTTGGAAATTATATAGTCCCGGCTCATATTGGTCACGGTGCCCATATCACCGAAGGGAATGGTGTTAATCGGTCCCCGGGGATTGCGCAGCCTCAGTGAACGCAAGGATATGTGTTCCACCATACCTTTGGTACCGGCAGTTTCGATATAGTCTCCGACCCGAAACGCATCATCAACCAGAAAAAATATGCCGGAGATGATGTCTTTCACCAGCGTCTGGGCCCCGAAACCAATCGCCAGGCCGATGACACCGGCGCCGGCAATCAGGGGTCCGATGTTGATGCCGAGATTTGACAGGATGATCAGCGAAACCATGAGGAACATGACGGCGAGGACGAATTTGCGCAAAAGCACCAGCAGGGTTCCGATGCGGGAGCCCCCGGCGCCGCCTTCTTCCATATCTTCATCTTGTTCCGGCATTTCTTCTCTAAGCTTACGATCAATTCTTGTCTTGATAAATTCCCAGATAACAAAACCGAGTATCAGGACCATAATTATTTTCAACGCATCCGCGGCAAAAATTCGGCCCAGGGGAAGGTCTATACCCCACAGGCCGAGTACGATAAAGAGCAAAAAGACAATCAGCAAGAACCTGAAAATCCGTATGATCAACGGCGCAAAATGTTTGATATTCGCTTTCTCATCTTCCTCGGGCCCCTGGATTGTTTCGGGTTTTTCATCGCCACTCAGATCGATGACTTCCGGCAACTCCCCGGAAGCAATTTTCAACAGACGCTGCACCCACTGATCCAGACCGATGAAAACCGGGATCAGAAACAGGCTGCCAATTAAATCGATAATCCTGCCTCTGCTGCCCAGAAACGCATTAATCAACCAGAAAGTCCCGGATCCTGCCACATAAAAAATTGCAAAATAATGCCAGGTTCGGGCAAATTTTGTCCGCAAGGATGATTCGACACACACGCCCTCGGGAGCATCCAGCGCAGATGGCTTCGGCCACCCGGTGTCGGCTCTGCCAGATCATGGCGATCATTAATAGGGATACGCTCAGACCCGATGCAATAAAAAACAGATTAAAAAGGGTCTCGCTGCGCCCGGCTTCAAGGAATATGATACCGGGAGTGATAAATATGGCAGCGACCACGGAAATTCGGACAATCCAGCGATACAGAAAGACTGCATCCTGATCCTGCAACGGCAGCAACCTTAACGCCCGGGTGGCGGGTGACATGACTATTCTGGCGGCCAATATAATGACCAGAAGGTAGTAGGTGGAAATTAATAGGTTGGAAACGATCCAGTAACCGGCGTCTTCCTGCCTGAAAAGTATGATCAGAAGAACAAACGTGGTCAGCATATAGGCTGCGATACCAAGAGCATCCAGCATCAGACGGGAGACAAAACGACCCAGTCGCTGAAGTTTACCCAGTGATCCGGATGTCAAAATCTGTTGCCGAAGGCTCCCGGTTATGCGCAGCACCAGCCGCTCGACAATAACGCCAACGGCAATAATCCCCAACCCGATTAATAAAGTCACCAGAAGATGACCGAGGCCCTTACCGCCCGATAAGCGGTTAATAATGGTTTCCCATTTGATAGAACCTTCCTCTTCCACTGCAAAAAAGGAAGCAATCTGGTCTAAAACAAGGGAAGCACCCAGGGTCAGTCTATGAAAAAAATGACCAGCGGCGTCTTCCGTCCCCGCGCCATCCCCGGCTGCGCCCGCGATTGAATTTCCAGCGGCTCCCTGCTTAAGTTTGCGGGCCAATACCTTCCGTGCCTGTTCATCACTTATACCGGCCAGATACGCATCCACTTCTTCAGAGGTCATATTTTCAGGAAGCTCAATTTCTTTATCCGTTTTTTGGGAAGTTTTAATCCCCGGAACATTGGCGGCCGAAACTGATCCGGCAACCAGTATTAGCAATACCCAAACAGCAAGCAGCAAAGCGGTGGAAGTGATCCTTAGATTTAGTTCTGACCTTGCCAATTTCATCTTAATAATTTTCCCCCTTGTTATAGCGGTTGTTAAAAAATGCTCCGTTAGGCAGGGAAGTTTCTGCTTTTATAGAAGATCCAAATATAACAGGTCTGCGCCAGGGCTGCTGGATTAACTGAAAGAAGGATCGCCAAGCCCCGTCTGTCTGGGCGGGGCTATAAAATTTGGCGGAAACTTTGTTTAACCTGAATCGAGGCGATCCTCAAGGCCTATATCCCGCCCCTCAATCGGTCATAAATGCAGAGTCACCAGGAAGACAACAGGCCAATTACGGCAGCTCTTTAATCCAGTCGCCGTTTTCAAACCATTTCTGACCCAGCAACTTCAGCTGACCGCTGCCATCGAGCATAACGACAAAATTGCGCAACCAGTTAAGCAACAGGGTGTCCGGTTGTACGGCAATACCCAGAGGTTCAAAGGTCAGGCGCGATTGCCCGGCAACCAGACCTTTGTCACGATAGCGGAAAGCCGAGAAGGCACAATAGGGATAGTCGGCAACCAGCGCTTTAATCTTGTCCTGCAGCAGCATCTCCAGAGCTTCGTCATAATTTTTCACTTTCACCAACTCGGCTTTAGGTGCGGCCGCCTGGACAAACTTCTGACTGGTTGAATCCTTCAGGGCGGCAACCTTAAATCCGGCCTGATTCAGCCCATCGGTTTGCTGTATCGCCGCAATGGCATCACCTTTGGTTAAAATGCCTTTGCCGGATACATAATAGGGACCTATAAAGGCAACCTTTAAATTGCGCTCCATCGTCATGGTCATACTTGATATGACCATGTCTACTTTGCCACTCTCCAGTGCGGGCAGCAACTCTGAAAAAGACATTTTTGAAAATTTGATTTTGACGCCCATGCTCATTGCGATAAATTTGGCGATATCCGCATCAAAGCCGATTACGGCCCCGGCTTTGGTGGTAGCATTTAGCGGTGGCTGGGTGCCGGTGATCCCGACAACCAATTCCCCTTTTTTGATAATACTATCCAGGGTTGCACCGGCCGGCGCGATGGCAGTAAACGAAAAAACGAGTAAGGTCGTCAAGATCAAAACAAAAATAGATTTTTTCATTCAATTTCTCCTTAATTATATTTTTAAAAAAACGTCCTTCTACATATTTGATTTGATTTTTTTTAGCAATGCATTTTTGGTGGGTTCAATGGTTCACGGTTCGTTCTGGGTTATGATGAATCAATGATCGCAATTTTTGTAATCATGCACCGAAGCTCAATCGATCTCCCTGTTCGGTGCAAAACCTTTGAACCTCTGAACCTCTGAGACGGTCGAAATCTAATTTCTTGCTAATATTACTACCATCTGCTTATTCGCATAGACTTCAAGGCAGCATTATTTATCTTTGCTTATATTTCCATTAATATCAGGTTGCTCATTGACACCCTCTTTGTTTCTTTACTTTTTGATAATCCCGATAGAATGCTTCCCAAAGCTCTGTTTTAAACGCCCGGATTTCTGCGATCAATTCCTGCTGGTTTCTGGCGAACCGGCGCTGCAGGTTAAAACCTAATTTAATGGTCCCATTGGCCAGCACTTCAGCCTCGGCACTTATCAGCAGGTGATTTCTGTTCAGTACCTGCGGGATGCCCTCAAACTCAATCATGCTGCCACTCCCATCATTGGCCATGGCCATCGCCTGGAAAAAGTCACTCGTGATTTTTTCGACATTGGACGGTATCAACATATCAATCAGCCACAGGGGCAAAAATCCAAATGCCCGCCCACCGACTTTAATGTTGTCCGGAGGTTGCAGCAGGCAGGTTTTGATGTGCAATGCCCGGTCACCTAATAGGTAATCGATGGGAACCTTAAGGGCGGCAACATTCAGATTCAGTCCCACCATGTCTAAATGAATATCAAATTCAGCATAAAATTGTGTTAAAGCCTGATCTATCAGGCTGATACCGGCGGGATTCCCGGCCAACCGGCTGTCATCCAGGGGAAGAAAACGTCCCTTCAATATCCGATACTGCAAAACAAATAAATCATGAGCCGAATCCAGCTCAATATAGCCCATCAACCGGTTCCGGGTATCGAAAATACGGCCATTAATATAAACCATGCCATCTAATCGTTCCAGCATCGCGCCAATTTCCGGATAATATTTAGCAAAGGCTTTCCGATTAATCCGGACCCTGAAGTCAACATTTTGAGACCCGTCATCGGCCGGGGATATCGAAGACACCATATTATCAATTGTGAAAAATCGCGTGATGGTCCTGAGAAAATCCGGAAAATCAAGGGCCAACCCGGCAAGTACTTTCAAACTCGCTTGATTCAGCAGAACCTTGCGCTCTAAATGCCCAGGTGGGTCATCGGCAGCGGCTGCATGTTGTGAGGCAGTGGTCAGTATTGCTGTAACCATCCGGGGAATAAGGACGGCAGACAGGTCATCAGTCGATATTTCAAGGTCGGAAAAAAATCTATATCTATTTTTTGACACCGGCTTGATAAAGGTCCTGAAATCGAAATCACCTAAACGATATAAATCATCCGACGCACTTCGTCCCGCATTGCCCCCAAAGGTCCACTCCTCTCCGGCGCCTGGGTCGATACTCCCGTAATCGATACAAATACTTCTGCGATCGGCCCCCTATACCGATGGCACGCCACAGACTATCGGTATCGGTGTAAGGCAGCAGTTCATATAAATTACCGGCATCCAGCGAAGAAAGCATGGCGCGCAAATCACGATAGGTAGCAGCAAGCTCCTGATCAGCTTCCGCATGATTTGATACCAGCTGGTTGAAGCCATAGACCATTTCAATTCTTCGGCAGGCACGTTCATCGCTCACGCCCCCGGTCTCCGGATCGTAGCCCAGTTCAAAAATAGCGTCCCAGTAAGAGGGACCGGTAACATCGTCGCCCAGCGCTGGTGACACCATTATTA
The DNA here is from genome assembly GCA_963821065.1 of uncultured delta proteobacterium. Taxonomy (GTDB): domain Bacteria; phylum Desulfobacterota; class Desulfobacteria; order Desulfobacterales; family JAFDCJ01; genus JAFDCJ01. Next base: position 117,497 of record CAWGCM010000002.1, read on the forward strand.
AAAGAATAAGGATCAACAGGTTAGTGCCTATGGTCAAAGTCTTGGCTGGAATCATCTGTCGGAAATCCACGGAAGGCCGGTGTGGCTTATAGTTTGATATTTTTATGGTTAAAATCCATTTTTGATCGAAATGGGACGGGGTGTCTTTATTCTTCACAAGCGATGCCGGCCAGCTTTTTCTTCAGCACTTCAACATCAAGCGGTTTCAACATATATCCGCTAAATCCTAAGGATGCGGCACGTTCTTCGTTGAGGTCAAACTCGCTGGCGGTAATTGCAAAAATAGGGGTTGATCGATCCGTGTCGGCTTCTAATCGGCGTATTTCGGCGCTTAACTCATACCCGTTCATTTCCGGCATTTCAATGTCGGTCAGAATGACATCGTAGGCCTTCTTCAGATATAAATTTAGTGCGTCAGTGCCGTTAACGGCCATATCAACCTGATAACCCATCGCGGTCAATTGACTTAGCATAATTTCGCGGTTGATTTCATTATCTTCAACCAGCAAAATTTTTTCGACCGGTTTGGTAATACATTTATCGGTTTTCAACTTTTTCCCGCCACCGAGCATCTGCCGTTCTTCTTCATAATCGGCAAAAGTCAACGCAATGTTGCGGAAAGTCTCCTGCAGTTCGACAAAGGCGTCGACGAGATCGGGATCAAAATGCTGGCCCTTGCCTTCGACGATGATTTGCACAGCCTTCTCATGGGGAAAGGGGGGTTTATACACCCGTTTGCTGATCAGCGCGTCGTAGACATCCGCCAGGGCCATCAAGCGTCCGGCCAGCGGAATTTCATCTCCTTTTAGACCCGATGGATATCCGGAACCGTCCCATTTTTCCTGGTGGGTGTAAGCGATTACTCTAGCATAGTGCAGGAATGTATCCTCTCCCAATTTTTGTTCCGTAATCAATAAGGCTTCATGGCCGTATACGGTATGCTTTTTCATTTCCTCGAATTCTTCATCGGTCAATTTGCCGGCTTTCAGTAAAATGTGATCCGGAACAGCCACTTTTCCCAGATCATGCAGCGGCGCCGACAGGTATAGCAGCTCAATGGTTTCATCATTTAATTCATCACGATAGCGAGGGTGTTCTTTCAGATGCACTGCCAGGGCCTTGACATAATTCTGGGTACGTTTGATGTGTCCGCCGGTCTCGGGGTCCCGATACTCGGCCAGAGTTGCCAGGCTCTCAATGGTAACGGCCTGGGTCAGGGCCAGGCGGCGGGTGCGTTCTTTCACCAGATTTTCCAGGTGATCCTGATATTGTTTCAGCTCCAGGTGGTTGCGCACACGGGCCCTGATAAGTTCGGGATTAATCGGCTTGGTAATATAATCCACCGCCCCCATGCCAAGGCCTTTGGCTTCATCTTCTTCATCCACCAAAGCGGTGATAAAAATGATCGGGATTTGACTGGTGTTTTCATCCGCTTTTAATCGCCGGCATACTTCATAGCCGTCGATCCCGGGCATCATTATGTCCAGCAGGATCAGGGACGGTTTGGCCTTTTGGGCAATGGACAACGCCGTCTTGCCGTTTTTGGCAATTAGCAATTTGTAGCCCTGCCCGTCCAAGGTCTCATGCAGGAGTTGTAAATTAGTTGTGTTGTCGTCCACCAGCAAAATCCGGGCGGGTTGAGTGGCAACTTCTTCAGATGCAGATACGGTGTTATTCATTTTTTTATTCCCACTGTCGGGTTATGAATCCTTTACATCCGCAAGGTTTCCCAGTTTATCGGTCAACTGGAGGATACCGTCAAAATCAAAATCGTCGGCGAGCTGAGCGATCCTTGCTCTATAAGGTGAAAACCCAGGTGCTTGCGATGCGATTTCATCCGCTATTGCAGCGACTTCGGTCACATCCCCCATCTCGGCCGCATCGCGTAAGCGACGAATTGTTTCTTTGTCAACATCCAGCGGGGCCGAGGCTGATGGTTCTGCTAAAAGTTCGGTGTTCTTCGCCTCGTCACCCGTTTTGAGAGTTTCGACCGCACCCATAGCTTGATCGAGTGCGTTCTTCAGCACGTCTAATTGGAAATCAATTGATTCAGGCTCCGGGGGTGAATTGGCATCGGCATGTTTGACAAGCTTTTCCAATTCAATGGTCGCCTTCTGCACCCGGCCGGCCGCCAGGTTAGCAGCCACCCCTTTAAGGCTGTGAACGAGCTGGTGGGCATTTTCATAATCGGCCGAATCGAGCGCTTGGCGAATATCATGGGTTGCGTTGGAATAACTGCCGCCAAAGTTCAGTAACAATTTTTTATAAAGCTCTTGGTTGCCCTGCAATCGCTTGAGCCCCGCGTCGAGATCAAATCCCGGCAGGGAGGTCGGAAATGCATCCTTGTCGGTCGGTGTGTTGAATCCGGATACCAGTGCGGTGTCTTCTGCCGCGGTAGTCGACTGTTTTTCATGAATACCCGAATCCAGTGACGAATCACCTGCCGTCCTTTTGCGGGGTTGAATCCATTTTAAGAGGGTGGCGAAAAGATGCTCGGGGTCGATCGGTTTGGTCACGTGATCGACCATACCGGCCTCCAGGCTTTTTTCATGATCACCGGTCATCGCATGGGCCGTCATGGCTATTATAGGTACGGGTCGGTGGTTACTGGTCGCTGGCTGCTGGCCTCCGGAACCGAGAAGGCCCCCCCCGTCATCTGCTTTCAGCTTTGAGCTATGAGCTGTAAGCTGCAACTCGCGTATTTTGCGAGTGGCGGTGTATCCATCCATCACCGGCATTTGGACGTCCATTAGCACGGCATCATACACACTTTCTTTGACCAGGTTTACCGCTTCCAGGCCGTTATTGGCAATGGAAACTTTAAATCCCGCACCGGCTAAAATTTCCTGGGCCACCTGCTGGTTTATTTCATTGTCTTCCACCAGCAGAATATGGGCGCCGTCAATGGCCTTCAAGGCCTCGGCTTCCTGATCCTTTCGATACGAAACCTTTGGCTGCGGGTCTTTATCCTTGCCGAAGGTCTGCATAATCATATCGAATAGCATGGATGGGTTTACCGGTTTGATCAGAAAGCCGTCCAGTCCTTCTGCTTCGCTTTTTTGCATCATTTCTTCCCGGCCATAAGCGGTAACCATAATAATTGCAGGTGTTCTGCGAATTCCTGGATGTTTTTTTATACGCCTGGATACTTCGAAACCATCCATCTCCGGCAGCTTCCAATCCATTAACACCAGCTCAAACGGGTGATCCGGCCCGGCAGATTCAAATTCCGCCAATCCTTCTGCCCCCGAAGCTGCCAGTGTCACTTCAAAATTAAACGACTCCAGCATTTCTTGAAAAATATCCCGTGACGTCGCATTGTCGTCCACTACCAGGACTTTCATCCCCCTTAAATCCGCCGGCGTCTTGGGACGCTCTTTTTCTTTTCCAGTGCCCCGGCCAAAAACAGCTGTAAAAATAAATGTTGTGCCCTGCCCCGGTTCGCTTTCCACCCAGATTTTGCCGCCCATCATCTCCACCAATCGTTTGCTGATCGTCAGACCCAATCCGGTACCGCCGTATTTGCGGGTCGTTGAAGTATCGGCCTGGGTGAAGGACTGAAATAATTTGGATATCTGTTTTTGGGTCAATCCGATCCCGGTATCGCTTACCGACATTTTCAGGGTTATCTCGTCCGAATCCTGTTTAACCAGTTCGCTGGATACGACTATTTCACCGGAATCGGTAAATTTGATCGCATTGTTGGCCAGATTGATGAGCACCTGCCCCAGTCGCAGGGGATCGCCCACCAGAAACCGCGGAACATCACTGGCCGTGGCAAATAGGACTTCAAGATCTTCTTTTTCTTGGGCCTTGACGGTGACAAGATTGGCCAGGTTATCCAATACATCATCCAGGTTGAAATCCACTGCCTCCATATCCAGTTTACCGGCTTCAATTTTAGAAAAATCGAGAATATCGTTGATGATACCCAACAGAGAATTAGCGGAGGATTGAATCTTATGGAGGTAATCCTGTTGTTTGGGTGTCAGCTCCGTTTTTAAAGCCAGATGCGACATTCCGATGACCGCATTCATGGGGGTGCGAATTTCATGGCTCATGTTGGCCAAAAAATCACCCTTGGCCTTATTGGCCTCATCAGCCGTATTTATAGCTTCAATCAATTCCTTTTCCATGCGCTTGCGTTCGGAAATATCTTCAAGCGTAGCAATGACCTCCGTGGGAGACTTCTCAGGTTCCGTGGGATTAAAAACAATTCGCAGTGGCGTGGTTTTATTGCCGGTGACGGACTTATAATAGCCCTCGTATTCTGATCGCTCCCCGGATATCGCCTTTAGCAGGGCCGCACGCAATTTTTCATCTTTGCTGTCTCTGGCAAAATTATAACCGATAAGTTTTGCACGCGACGACCCCATCAATTCGACAAAATTATCATTGCAGTTGAGGATCGTGCCGGTATTGCTGAAGTGTATCATTCCCAACGGAGAATTTTCAAACATCGTGCGCATATTGATTTCGCTGTCACGAAGGGCTTTCTCCGCATGCTTTTGATCGGTAACATCCTGGGCGAAAACCGCCACGCCGACCAGCGTGTCGGATTTGTCTTTAACGGGATAAAAACGCGTCTGGAAGATATAATCGTCTCGCAGAGCTTCAAAATCCACCGGTTGGCCGGTTTGCATGACCTGATCAAAATAGGCTCGTCTGGCTTCCCGAACGTTACCGGGCAGTAAATCAAAAAAATTACTCCCCGAAATTTCGGCCGGCGTCCTTTGAAATCTTTGGGCGGCCGTTGTGTTTGCTGCCAGTATCGTTGCTTGGCTGTCTAAAAGGAAAAGAGACTCGCGCGTGGCGTCAAGCAACCCTCGGGCCGACGCCCGGCTTTCTTTCAGGGCGTTCTCGACCAGTTTCCGCTCGGTGACCTCTTTGGAAAGCGTTCGATTCCATTTTATGAAAGTGGCCAGAATGATGACGCCAACCAGAATAATGGGCAGGACAATTTTTAAAACCATCAACCAATCAAACTGCCGTTCAAAGCGCACATTGATCCAGCGGTTATGAATGCCACTCGTTTCAGGTTCGGGTATAGACGCCAGGCTTTTATCCAGAATTCTGACCAATTCCGGCCAGTCATTTCGAACGGCAAAAGCCAGATCATAGCGGTAACGGGTTGTTGCCATGACCTTAAGATTGGTCAGTCCCAGTTTTTGGGTAGCATAGGTAAAAGAGGCCAGGTTTCCGACAAAGGCCTCCAGCTTGCCTTTGGACACGGCCTTGAGGGCCTCATCGATATCACCGGCCAGATAAAATTTGCGATCCGGGTAATCCCTTTCCAAATACTCCTGGGTGGCATAACCTTTGACGACGGCAACTTTGCCGTCTTCGAAGCCTGAAACCTCGCTGATAAACGCTGAGTCCTGCCGTGTGACGATGACCATCGGAAAACTCAGGTAGGGTTTGGTGAAGCGTAAAAACTTCTCCCGCTCCGGCGTTTTGGCCACGCACGGCAAAACATCGACACCCCCTTTTCTGGCCCTTTGCATAACTTCATACCAGCCGATATCCGATACGGGCTTCATGTTAAGGTTCAATTTATCATTCAGCAAGCGTACATAACCCGAACTGATTCCGGAATAGGTCCGGGCCGCATCAAAAAATTCAAACGGCGGCCAACTTGGATCCACACCGAGACGGATGTTTTTATGTTCAGCCAGCCAGGCTTTTTCTTCTTTAGAAAGGACAAGTTTTTTTTGCCGGACCGGACCGGACTCTGTGTGGATCCATTTGCCTAATATTTTAAGGCGTTCACTTTCAGAAATGGTGTCCAGGGCTTTATCAAGTATCGCCGCCAGCTCCGGCCAGTCTTTGCGCACCGCCAAGCGCTGTCCATCCAGACTGTCATCAAAGACCGCGGCGACTTTAAGATTGGTAATGCTGTGTTTGCTCATCAAATAAGTGGAAGTCCCCTGGGAGCCGATATAGGCGTCCGATTTTCCAAGCGCAACGGATCTGAGGGCATACAATGGCTTGGAATACCAGAACGGCTCAATTTTAGGGTAGTCCCGCACTATTTTCTCATGGCTGGCATACCCTTTTACCAGGGCTATCTTGCGGCCTTCGATATCATAACGTCCTTTAATGGCAGAAAAATCCCTGCGGGTTATGATCACCAGCGGCGTCGGAATATAGGTCTGGCTGAAGTTCAGAAAGCTCTCTCTCTCAGGGGTTTTGCGGGCGGTGGTGATGACATCGACTGTCCCCTGCCGGGTCCCTTCAAGGATTTCTTCCCAGTTGAGTCCCGGGACCATCTCCATATTGATTCCCAGGCGCTCTCTGATGATGTGCACGAAATCAGCAGACACACCGGCATACTTTCCGGATTCATCAATAAAACAATAAGGCGCATAGCCCGGATCAACGCCGATACGAATGTTTTTGTGGGTGGCCAGCCAGGCAATCTCTTTGGGGCTCAAATCAATTCTTTTTTGCTTTTTGCCATAAAACCGATCCGCCGGGTCAATGATCCAGCGTTTTTCCAGCTCCAGCCACTCCTGCGCGGTAATGCTTCTCAAACCTGCATTTATGGCAGAAATCAGCTTGGCATTGCTGCTCAGCGTGCCGGCATGCATCTGGTTGCTGATGCGCGGTTCTTCCAGGGTTTCGAATTGACCCCGCTCATACTGATGGAGCATTCTGTCCTTCATCGGCAAAAGCTCATCCATAAACGCTTTAATCAGGCCTTTAGCGCCCGCTTCGAGCAGGGCGGGGTAACTGTCGAACTCAATCAAGTCTAAATCAGGGTATTCGGTAGCCACATACTCTGCCTGGAAGCTGTCACGCAGCGCACCCACCTTTTGCCCTGCCAGCTCTTGAACCGTTTGAACTTCACCGAATTCAGGAACATAGAAAAATACAGAATCATTTTCATATATCGGTCTGGAAAAGTGTATCCAGAGTGACCGTTCGGCGGTGTGATACAGGCCGGAGTGGATATCTGCCGTTCCATTTTTTAGGGCCTTGAGGGTATCGGACCAATCGGTCATCAAAAATTCGACTTGATTGCCGGTTTTTTTTGCCCAAAGACGCCAGAGATCTATGAGCAGACCGCTGGCCTTGCCGTTGACCCCCAGTTGGGTGAAAGGCGGGTAGTTGCGCTCACATGCAATGATAAGAACATCTTTCAGTCTGGGGGATATCCAGCGGCGTTCGATTTCAGCCCTTTCCTGGACGGATATTTTTTCAAAGCCCTTTTCGATTAGGGTCAATTTGGCATTGCCTTCACCTACGGCAGGATAAAAGGCGTTTTTATCCAGAGGACTTTCAATATTGTAACGGTATTGGTGAGCAATACCTCTTTGGGTGAGAAAGTGACGGGCCATCTGTTCGACATCGGCGAACACCTTGATTTCACCCCGCTTCAAGGCATCATACAGGGCTTTCTGATCGGGATATTCAATCAGTGTGCTTTGGGGTAATTTGGACTTCAGAAGCGATGCCTCGTGAGATCCCTTCACGACGCCAATTCTAAACGCCAATAAATCTCCAACCGCATTTAGGCCATATAAATTTTGGTGATAGAAAAAGAAACTATCACTTCTGCTCAAAGACTCTCCATAATCCAGAAATTCTTCACGATCCGGATTATAGTTCAGCCCGGCATGCACGTCGACGCGACCCTCTCTAACCATAACGATGGTCTCGTTCCAGGGCGCAGTTATAAATTCGATTTCAACGCCGGTTTTCTCGGACCACAACCGCCACATATCCACGATGATACCGGAGGGCTGTCCCTGATCATTGATAAAATGAAAGGGTACCGTATCAGTGCTGACAGCAATGGTAATCTTTTGAACCGTCGGGCCGATGGCATCGATTGAATCGGCAGTCTGGGTTTCCCCAGTATCGAAAAAAGCAGCCAGCGTTAAGACCGCCAGGATAATTGTCAAAATCGTGCGGAGTTTCATATATCTGAATTAATATGCTAATTCCGATTTATTGGCAATGCAATTTTTTGGTTGGAAATTTCGCAAAGGAGATGAAATTTGTCGGGGAACTCTCGTATGAAACTCAGCCTGGCCGGAACAGTGAATCCTCCAGGCGGACTATAAGCCTTGAACGACGAACATCGAACGCCCAGTATGGATGACGCTACGCTTTATCTATTTTAAGATTAGACTGGCCGCTTTTCAGGCCAGCGGCGAGGCTTAACGCTCAACCCGTCAACCTCTAAATTCTACCAGTTCCACTTGGCGAACAGTTTCTCGATTTCTCCGGTCTTGACGAGGTGAGGGAAACGATAATCAAATATTTTTTTAAGTTCTTTGCCTTTTATATTATTGGCAAAAACAAGGTAGCGTTCGAGTTCAAGCACCGTCTCAACGGTGTAACGGGTGACGTCAATAATTCCTTTGTTTAAAACGGATTCCACATCGTTGCGGGTATCCATAAAAAAATCAATCTGATCTTTATCCAGGCGGCGGAGGATGCTCTCTCGTTTGGAAAATTCTTTTTTGATGACCGGAACCTCCAGGTAGTCATCATAGGCATACCCCTTTATCCAGCCGATTTTTTTGTTTTTAAGCGTTTCCTGCCCGTTCCACTGGTTTAGGGTATTTTTCTTGAACAGCACCAGCACATAGTCTTTTACAAATGGATACTTCGAGGTTAATGCGCCCTGAATCTTCTCCGGATAAATTCCGACGGCAGCATCGGCCTGGTTCTTTTTAACCAGGCTGACAGATCCTTTGTAAGATCGAATAATAAATTTGGTTTTGATGCCCACCGGCTCGTAAACGGCCCTAAAGATATCCCAGTATAGGCCGGTTCCGTCCTTGTTGGTTGCATTGGCCCATTCTTCACTGGCCAATATGATTTCTGCCGGCGCACTGCCGGCCAGGGCAGGATAGAAAATTGGACAGAGTATAAAAATTATGATGAAAAAAGCAGCCTTTTTCATAGTCCATTCCTCAACTATAGGGCACTGGTGCCGTGTTATCGGGAGGATGTAACTTTTTTATCATTTTAGGGTCTGTTTCTTAATACCGGTATAAATGATAAAAAGATTGACGAATTCATCCTGAGATGTTTTTAATTTACCCCAGTTGTTTAGATCGGCAATAAATTCAAAACCTTTAGCAAAAAATGAAAAAACGAGGCGCGGATTTGAAACCCTGTGTAAATCATCCCGATAGGGAAACCAGCTATGTCTGCATGAAACATGATATTTATATGTGCGAGGAATGCCTTGAATGCCGGGATCCGGAAATCTATTGCAAATTTCGTTCATCGTGTCCCATCCATTTTATTACCAAACGCCAGGGTAATCTTGATGGTGATCAAAAGGTAAAAAAAGCGGGCAGATAGACAAATTGAGTGTTTGCAAAATTAGGCTTAAGTTAGAATCCTTTGATTTATGATCAGCAAATTTTATCACGAAAGCATGAAATGACCCCGGTTAAACATAAACAAAGGTTTAGCAGGGTGTTTTCGTGATTAATCCTTTGATTTTCCGCCTTCGGCGGATCCAGGTTAGGAAAGCCAAATGAAAAACATCGAATACCGACCCATCGGAATTATCCATTCCCCCAATAAAACTCCCCAAGGATCCCCCATACAGCCATCGGCTGCCGAGGGCATCGAGGGGCACATTGAAATTTTCCCGGAATTTGCCGGGGGACTGGAAGATCTGGCGGACTTCTCGCACATCTTTATAATCTATCACTTTCATTTGTCTAAAAAATTCTCCCTTAAAGTAAAACCCTTTTTGGATGACGACCGGCGTGGCCTTTTTGCTACCCGGGCACCTTCGCGACCAAATCCGATTGGTATATCCGTTGTGAGGCTGGTTGAAATAATTGAGAGAACCTTACACATTCAAAATGTTGATGTGGTCGACAGTACACCGCTTTTGGATATCAAACCCTATGTCCCGGAGTTTGATGTGCACACGGTTGAAAAAATCGGTTGGCTCGATAAAAAAGCCAGGAAGATCGAGGATACGTTGGATGACGGGAGATTCATAGAAGATTAGTCACCGCGGTTGTTAACAAAACGTTTTTCTCTACAACTTTTTATATCCCTCTTTGGTATTTCGGAACTTTTTCTTAAAAGTAGTGTATATAGTTTTCTGTTACGATATCCCAAGTTTTGGTTCATCCATATTTTAACATCAGGCACGAAACCTAACCAAAATAATGACGCAAAAAGAATGGATAAGTGATTGGTCAATCTGCAATTTGAATCAACTGCCGTTTCAGTCTTAATTTTTAGAGCAAGATGCCTGTGTGGCTTTTGATCTTACTGTAAAATATTAATGAGTTGCCGGTTCCAGTTCATCCCAATCTTCCGATAATGATTCTGAGCAATCTACATGAAGTTCCTTGTCTGAGCGTATCAGAGGGGTATTACGGAAAGCCTGGATAATGTCCCGGAATCTCCAGATCTCTTTTTTGCCCAATACTGCCACATAGTCACCACTCTTTTGTTGAGGATCCCAAATATAAACATAGTAGTTTCCTGGGATTGTAATATATTCATCGAAAACTGGGCCTTTATAGTAGCTCTTTCCGCCAAAAAATTCATAAAATGTATCTCGTGGTTCATCGATAGTACCACTTTGGATCACTTCAATTCCGTAGCCTGGAGGGATATCGAAGGGCATGGGCGCTTTTGGTTCAGGTAATCCCGGACCAGCCAAAGCTAACCACGGTAGAAATTCTTCATAGCCCTTGCAGACCGGCACTATAACTTCCAGGTATACGTTTGTCGGTTCATTTATTTGGAATACAAAAACATCTATATCTCCAGAGTATCCAGGATCGTTATTATCCAGCCATGCATAAATGGCAAGTGACTGCTCGATTGAGTTTTCTACCGTAAAGGGCTGTTTCGCGGAGAAGTCATTGCGTTCAAAATATGGAACATGGGCCCAAGATTGCGCCGTAACCAAGGTAAATGTTGAAATTAAAAAAAGTATTTTAAAAATGTGCTTTAGCATTCATTGCTCCCTGTCGTGCAGAATTAAGCAATGAGACTGTTACAATAAACGGGTGATAAAAGGAAATTCGAATTTATTAATCCATCCAAAACCCGATATGCCTATCCTTGACTTTAGCCATGCGATTGGGGTGGGAAAATCTTAATATACCAGTTCGTAGGATAAAATATGTTAGCATCTTAAAATTTTTATTAATAAATATTTGTAATTACGCTTAATTTTATATTAAAACTGTTCTGTTGTCAATATATATTTTTAAGGCAGCAAATTTTAAACTTCACATTCGGAATATAGTGCTCGGGTGGAATCTAACGTTGCGTAGTGTGAAAAATTGGGGATAAGATTTTAACTTGAGAAGAGAGAAAAATGTATCCAGGCCATCTCTGGGAGGGGATTAATGTAGAGCAAGATCGAAACTGTTGAGCTTGCCGAAGCTTCCAATTCAGATCCAAGGCATTCGTTTAGATTGCTGTATTCAAATGGCTGAGGACTTTAAATTTGAAAAAATTCTGAAAATAGCTGATGAATTTAATCACAGGCTATTTACTCAGATTTTTTGATTGCTTAATGCATTATAAACAATGGCTGAAGATTGGGTTACGGCTAAACCCACCATCGCAATAATTTGCACTTTACATCAGCACATCTAAAAAATTTCCAGCCCCTCCAAAGATTCAATGCAGGCACGAATGTTAAACTTCTGGGCTAACTAAAATTCATTACATTAGTTAATGCTTTATTCATTCTGGCCTTTTGCGCACTCAGATGACCGAAAGTGGTCGCGTCCTTTTGCGACCATCCGGGTGCAAACTGGATTCTGCTTACTTTCGAAATTTATGAATATCAAAAATCTTTTTCAAACTGTAAAAAAACCTGACACCCACAGAGGCAAATATTCTCAAACTTTAACACTCCCTAATTCTTCAGATAGGCTTTTTATAATAAAATAGGACACTTTTCCATTGTCATCGTTTTTGGCACAGGCTTTGCTCACAATAAAAAGCGAAAGAAGAGAAATTTGAAAAGGAGAGCCATTGATTGAGAAGCCTTACAAATTTATCCGTTTTAGTTCTGAAAAATATTTATCGAGGAGGTTGATGCCATGTCAGATGAAAAAAAAATAAAACTTATGCTCGTTGATGATGAAAAAGATTTTTTGGATTCCCTCGCCAGAAGACTCGGAAAAAGAGACTTTGACATTAGTACGGCTACGGAAGGGAAACAGGCTATCAGTCTGGCCAAAAAGGAAAAATTTGATGTTGCCATTTTAGATATGAAAATGCCGGGAATGGATGGGATGGAACTACTTGGCATCCTTAAGAAGAAGCACAAATTTCTAGAAATACTAATATTGACTGGATATGGTGGTGTCGATTCAGCGGTCGAAGCGACAAAGCTTGGAGCATACGCCTATCTGGAGAAGCCGTATGAATTTGATAAGCTACTCGAAACCATCAAAAACGCTTTCGAAGCAAGGCTCAAGAAAAAATTCGAGCACGATAAAAACCGTATGGAAGAACTCCAAATGCTGAGCATGGGATCCAGTCCTTTGGGAATTCTCAGGTCTCTGACGACATTGGATGATGATCGAAAATAAATCAAACTTATGCTACCCGATGGGAGAGGAATCGAATTCGTTGTGCTGGTATACAGCCAGGATACGGCTGATCAGGTTCCCATGAAGGCATGCGGATAGTGCTCCCACGCTTCGCACTAAGTTATTGACCATCATTTAAATCCATCTAAATCGATGCCACTGTCCATAACCGTTCGGTGACTGGATAAGAGGATAACGCCCACGGCCGAGTTGCTGTGCGATGTTCATATCGGAAATCGAAAACTACAGTTGCGTGCAAATATGTCTGAAGAACATACCAAATCGGCTAATTACCTTCGGTCCTTGAACCGAAACATCATCCTAATAATCATCGTCATTTCTCTAATCCCGCTGACAATTGTTAGCAGTACCATATACTATCAGTTTCGTGTTTCCTATCACGAAAAAGTCTATGAACACCTACGGGAGTTGGTACACAGCCACACCCAGAATGTCGACAGCTTTCTTAACGAGAAACTTGCCGATATTCGATTTCTAACCGATATTTGCGGCTGGGATAATCTTCACAACGAAAACTTTCTGCGCGATCGTTTGATGGCACTCCAGAAAGATTTTGGTCGGGATTTCGTTGATTTAGGGATTGTTAACGCCAAAGGGGAACAACTGGCTTATGCCGGACCTTTTCTTTTGGAAAAAGCCGATTATTCCAAGGCAGAATGGTTTCGACGCGCCATCCAAAGTGACTACTATGTCAGCGACGTCTTTTTAGGGATCAGGGGTCTTCCACACTTCATTATTACTGTCCGAAAAACCAATGCTTTGGGCGATTATTGGATTCTATGGGCAACCATTGATTTCGTGGAATTTACAACCCTGGTCGAAAATATCCGTCTCGGTCAGACCGGCTTTGCCTACATCATTAACCAGCAAGGGGTGATGCAAACAAAGCCCACGGCTCTTCCGGACATCGCTACCATCGATAGCGAAAAGATATATTCTGAAATAGTCGACAAACGAGAAGAAGTTGCTGATAAAGTTCGTATCGCCCTGCTGCAGGATGATTCAAATCATGAAAATATCTATGCCGCGTCCTTTTTAAAAAATGGAGACTGGTTGTTTGTATACCAGCAGCGGGTAGTCGATGCTTTTTCAGATTTGAACAAGACTTTCCTGATAACCACCGCCCTAATGATTGTAGGTGTCCTTATCATCATTTCCATGGCCGTGTTTTTGTCCAGAACCGTTGTTCGGCGGGTTGCCAGATCAGAACAAGAAACGCAGATGATGAGTAAAAAAGTCGTAGAGGCCGGCAAGTTGGCCTCGGTGGGTGAACTGGCAGCCGGCATTGCCCATGAAATCAACAATCCAGTTGCCATCATGGTGGAAGAAGCAGGTTGGATGGGTGATTTGCTGGAGGACATGGCGCTCGAAAAAGGTCAAGACCGGGCTGAGTTCGAAAGGGCCATAAAACAGATTCAGACCCAGGGAAAACGATGCAAGGATATCACTCACAAATTGCTTAGTTTCGCCCGGCAAACCGACGCTACCATTGAGGATGTGGACATTCGCCAGCTTCTCGAAGAGTTGGTCGAGCTCTCTGCCCAGCGAGCCAAATATGCCATGGTAAGGATTAAGACCGATTTTGGGGACAACCTACCGACGCTAAAAGTATCGGCAACGGAGTTGCAGCAAGTCTTTTTAAATCTGATCAACAATGCCTTGGATGCCATGGAAAAACAGGGCGGGGATTTGAACATATTTTGCCATAGAGAAAATGATTCGGTCACTATCAAAGTCGCTGATACTGGCGGAGGAATCCCCAAGGCCAACATAGACCGCATCTTCGATCCCTTTTTCACCACAAAGCCAGTGGGCAAAGGTACCGGGCTTGGGCTTTCGATCTGTTATGGTATCATTGAGAAAATGGGGGGTAAACTCAGTGTGGAGAGTGTGGTGGGCAAAGGCACCACCTTTACTATCTCCATCCCCCTGAAAGCAGGCCGGCGAAAAAAACGCAATCAAAAACGGTCCGATACGGATGCCTAAAAGAACCTGCACGGTGAACAAGGAACAATTTCTGAGGTATGGAAAAAACCAAAACAATTCAAGTTCTCCTGGTTGACGACGAAAAGCAGTTTGCCAATATTCTGTCCAAGCGGCTGAAACGGCGAAATATCGATGTGGTTACAGCGTATAGTGGCTCTGAAGCCATTCAGACATTACGCAAACGGGATTTTGAAGTGGTGGTTCTGGATTTAAAGATGGAGGACATGGATGGAATCGAAGTGCTGAAAATAATGAAAATCATAGACAACCGCCTGGCCGTAATCATGCTAACAGGGCACGGTTCGGCAGAGGCCGCAGAACAGGGAATCAAACAAGGGGCCTTTGATTACCTCTCCAAACCCTGTGAAATGGAAGAGCTGCTCAAGAAAATCGAAAGTGCCTATGCGCACCGCAAACAATTTGATGCGCAAGACAATCAATAATATCTCATTACATCCATAGAGCATCGGCGCAAAATATCAACTCAAAACGGTTAGACTTTTTGGCCATGAACATCGACACCAACGACATCATCCTCCTCGTGAGCTTCGGCATCGTGGCCCTCGCCGCCGAAAAGATCGGGGCCTTCTTCAAGAGAATCGGGCTGCCCCTGATCACCGGCTTTTTGGCCTGCGGAGTGATCGTGGGTCCCTTCGTCCTGGGCATACTCCCCGACAACACCCCCCAGAAAATGCTGTGGCTCGACCAGCTCTGCCTGGTCTACATCGCCTTCGCCGCCGGCAACGAGCTGCGCCTCAAAGAGCTACGCAACAGACTAAGGAGCATCACCTGGATCACCTTCGGCCTGGTGGTGGCCACCTTCACCCTGGGCAGCATCGCGGTGTTCCTGTTGTCGCCATACATCCCCTTCATGAAGGAGCTGGGCACGGCGGGCCGCATTGCCGTGGCCATCCTGGCCGGGACTATCCTCGTAGCGCGCTCCCCCTCGTCGGCCATCGCCGTCATTGCCGAGATGCGCGCCAAAGGCCGCTTCACCCAGACAGCCCTCAGCGTGACCATCGTCATGGACGTGGTGGTCATCACGGTCTTCTCCATCTGCTCCTCGGTGGCCGGGGCGCTCTTTTCCGGTGCGGGCATGAGCTTCGGCTTCGTCCTGGCGCTCCTGGCCAACCTGGGAGCGTCCGGGCTATTGGGCGGCATCTTGGGCAAGGTCCTCCAGGGGATCTTAAGGAGCCGGTGGCAGCCGGCTATCAAGACCACCCTGATCCTGCTCTCCGGCTTCGGCGTCTTCCTGCTGTCGTCCTGGTTCCGCTCCCACGGTCACCTGAAATTTGGCTTCGAGGTCCACCTGGAGCCCCTGCTCGTCTGCATGATCGCCGGCTTCATCGTGGCCAACTTCACCAGGTGCCGCGCCGAGTTCGGCAGGCTGCTGCACGACGTGGGCCCGACCATCTTCATCGTGTTCTTCACCCTCACTGGCGCCTGCCTGGACCTCAAGGTCCTGGCCACTACCTGGGTCATAGCCGTCATCCTGTTCTTCGTGCGGCTCCTGGGCATCTTCATCGGCTCATCAGGTGGCGGCATGCTGGCCGGGGGACCCCTGGCGCTACAACCGGGTCAACTGGATGGCGTTGGTCACCCAGGCCGGCGTCGGGCTGGGGCTGGCCAAGGCGGCGGCCGATATGTTCCCCCAGGCCGGGCTCCCCTTCGCCACCATCATGACCTCGGTGATCGTGCTCAACCAGATCGTCGGGCCGCCCCTGTTCAAATGGGTCATCGCCATGGTGGGTGAGTCCCACAAGCCGGCGGAGGAACGCAGCTTAGACGGCGACCATGACGCCGTGATCTTCGGCCTGCAAGACCAGTCGATCATGCTCGCCAAGCA
>CAWGCM010000003.1:0-194313 GCA_963821065.1 uncultured delta proteobacterium
CTTTTGAAACTCGCTCCAGAAATCCAAGAGTATCTAAAGAATCTAAATGAACCCTCGCTACTAAGGTTTTTCAATGAAAAACGATTAAGACCTATAGCAAGCATAAAGGATAAACAAACTCAACTGGAAAAATTCGAGGAACTCAAACGGAAAGTTGGAATTAAAGAATCAGTTCACAAAATGGGTTGTTTAAGATTTGTATCACAAATCCATAAAAAATGAGAACTATAGATGTAGGCACGACATATACAATTTCAGGCAAGCCAAAATTTGTTACCTTGTCTGATGAAATCCCCAATAATATTAGCTCCATATCATGTGGTAAACCAACATCCATAATTTTCCTTGAAGTATCTATATGTCTGAATGTGGCTGAAGATTTTAAGTGAAGTGCTTATGCATAGATTTTTGATTCAACTAAAGATACGATTTATTCACCTGAAAGTTTTAGGATGTTTTGATATGTTGGATAACAAGTTTTGATTCACTTATAAAATACTTATCTTTTAATATCTCCTTGACTCTGACACTAGTGTCAGGGTGTAAATTTTCAAATGATACCTTTTCCATATTCGATCAATTGTGAGGCACAATGTTTAAAATTGGCGATTTTTCTAAACTCGGTCAAGTATCGGTTCGGATGCTTAGGCATTATGATCAATTAGGGCTTCTGAAGCCGGATCATATCGATAAATTTACCAGTTATCGCTATTATACCCCAGGGCAACTAGCGCATCTCAACCGGATTTTATTTTTCAAAGATTTGGGTTTTTCACTTCAACAGATCAAAGATTTGTTAAGCAACAATTTGCCCAATGATCAGCTCCGGGGGATGCTGACAATGAAGCAAGTCGAGCTGGAACGTGAAGTACATGAGTCCCAAGCTCGGTTAGCGAGAGTTGAGGCACGCCTCGAGCAAATTGAACAAGAGGGTAAACCACCCCAGCATGAAGTAACAACCAAATCGGCAGAGGAGATGGTAGTTGCCGCGGTGCGACAGTTAGTTCCAAAACCTCAAGATATGGATTACTATTGCAAACAAATGTATGCAAAACTTTACAACGACTTAGATAATTTAGGAATTTCACCACTCACTCCAGAAATTACATTCTACCATAACGATGAATACCCTGAGGCAGATCTTGACGCAGAGACGTCTGTTCGAGTTAGCACACGATATTTGAAAACCGCTCCGGAACACGCTGATATCAAAATTCGGAAAGTTCCCGCAGAAAAAAATGTGGCTTCCCTTATCTACGAGGGGCCATTTCGGAATGTTGGGTCGGCGGTGCTAGTTCTTCTCAATTGGATAGGTATCAACGGATGGAATATTACAGGGCCTGTGCGAGAACTGCACCTATCCGGTCCTGCACATATAAAAGGTAAGGTGCAAGAAAAGGCCGTGTTAGAGCTTCAAATTCCCATTGATACATCATAAATGAATATAAACCAGACGTAAATATAGCCTGGCACGCATTTGCCAGGCTTTTTAATTTTTCCCCTTGACTCTACCATTGTGTCAGACTGTAGCCTCCTGATTAACATCTAAACTTCAATCAAGGAGTATGCATTATGAGCTCAACAAAGACTTCCGCAATGGTAGACCCAATAGATGAAAAAATAAATCCGGTCGTAACTCGGCGTATAGCAGCCATCTTCCTAATCATCGAATTTCTTTTAATTTTTGTTCCCTTAATCATATTAGGAGCAGCAATAAACTGGCCGGCCAGCCTGGATGAGCCAGCCGGTGTCAACCTGCCCCTTATTCTGGACCAGTTTGCAGCAATGATGACGGGTTATTCCATTTACCTTGTATATTCTCTGCTTTTCTGGCCAATGGCATACCTGACCGGGCAGGCAATTGTATTACGGGATACTGAGGACTTGGTCTTTCGTATAGCAACCGGCTTTGCCGCTCTGTCCACCATAGCGCGTGCATTGGGAATCGTGCGTTGGTTATTTGCGATGCCGGTTCTTGCACGTATGTATAACAATCCTGAAGCAAGTGAACTTTCCAAGGAAAGTGTTACTATTGTGTATGAGATGTTGAATGCCTATGCCGGCGGTATCGGTGAACTGCTGGGGGTAAGTTTATTAGCCGCTATCTGGTTGGTGCTTATCGGTACTTTATTGATACGCTCGTCATACTGGCCTAGCTGGCTGGGTTATTTTGGTTTAATCGTAGCGGCTTCACTGCTTTTAAATTTATTGGAAATGATTGGGATCGACATGGGCGCAATGATTACAATCTCGGAAACTCTACAGCATTTCTGGATGTTGGCGACAGCGATTGTGTTCCTGCGCAAGCGGGCAGATTAGGATATTTTCAAGCCGGTATTTTTTAGTATTAGATGGCAAAACTATTAATGAGGTGAATATGAATAGACGTACTTTTATTCGGATAGTTGGTGGTGGAGTTATATTTTCGGCTTCAGCAGGGCTCACAGCTTGCAGCAAAGGAATGCCAGAGGAGGCGATAGCCGCCTGGCAGGGCCCAAAACCTGGAATAGATGTCCGCAAATGGATCTTAAGCTACGCGATTCTCGCACCCCATTCTCATAACCTGCAGTCATGGATAGTTGATTTAAGGACGCCCAACGAGATTATGCTCTATTGTGATCTTGAAAGATTGCTGCCGGAAACGGATCCTTATAACCGTCAAATTATGATGAGTCATGGAACATTTCTGGAGCTGGTTGATATCGCTGCACGGGAACACGGGTTGCGGACTGATATTGAATTATTCCCAGAAGGTGAATTTCGTCCAGATAAAATTGATAACCGCCCGGTGGCTCGTGTCCGGCTCGCAAAAGATCCCGGCATATTTAGGGACCCTTTATTTGGTCAGATATTAAAACGGCATACGAATCGTGAAGCATACGACATGAATAAATCTGTCCCAACTGATGCGGTGCAAAACATGGCGGATTGCATGAAACCATATCCGATTCGTTTTGGCTTTGTAGGGATGGATCAGCCCGATGAATTAAAAAAACACCGAGCCATTGCAGCCGAGGCCTGGAGAATCGAGCTTACGACACCAGCGAAAATTTTAGAAACCTATAAAGTGTTGCGTGTGGGGGCGCGTGAGATTGCTAAATACCGGGATGGCATATCGATTAACGATCCGTTTCTAAGCTTGATTGTGCGTTTGGGGTTGTTTGATCGCTCGAAAGCACCGAAACCGGATGATTCCGCTATTATTGATCAAATTGAGAATTTCAACAAAAATCTTAAATTGACACCCGGCTTTTTATGGATGATCACTGAAGGCAACAGTCGGAGGGTCCAGGTTAACGCCGGGCGTGCATATGTCCGCGTTCAGCTGATCGGGAACAGCCCACGGCATTTCGATGCAACCGCTGCAACAAGCTTTACAGGAATATCCTGAACAACAGGGCCCTTATGGAGAAATTCATAATCTGCTCGATGCACCTTCTCCGCTCTACACGGTTCAGATGTGGGCACGATTGGGTTATGGACCTCAAATTGAACCAGCGCCACGCCGCGGTATTGAGGCCCACATTGCCAAATCGTGACATAAACCTAATTATGACCGACATACCATCCACAAGGCCGCTGCTAAAAAAAATAACGCGGTTTATGGGTGTCCTTGTGAGTCCGATATTAGGATAGCTAAATGATATATGCAATAATTTTAGGGTAATTCCAAAGATTCGATATAGGCACAACATCCCCAATTTGCTTAATTTTGTGATGTATGTAATATAATGCCAAATGGTTAGCGTAACCCGGTCTGCAATACAATTGTTCATTTAAAAAAAGGAACTTGAAATGATTTTTCGATTCGAAAGAATAATCATGGTTCTTTTAATTATAGGCCTTGGTCTGGTTCCCTCATTGGTATTTCTTATATTTCATAATGCCCCGACGATAACTCAAATGCCCAAGTTGGATTTCGCGGCTTCGTCCTACTTTGAACAATCTGCTGCGGTGGCAACGGCATTCCTTATAAAACCGATATATACTATTTTGTCTTTATTTATATTTATGGTTCTTTGGAAAAGAGTTGAACTCGAGATTAAGGCGCTAAAGTGGTCCATGATTTTCTTCTTCGTTGGCGAAAATTTTTGTGCAGCCAATTTTCTCTTTACCGAGAACCATGATGTTTATTTGCTGGAATATTTTCATAGTCTTGGGATGGTGCTTAGCTTTGGTTTCGCCGGCTTTGCCTTAATAGAAGGAATGGACCGCTATGCAACTCATTTTACAGAACCAGATAAAAAATGTTCATTTACGTCCTTTTGTCGTCGTTGTATCAAATATGAGCCGGTTACATGCGGCTTGCAATCATTTCTAATTTTTGTGGGAATAGCCGGTGCATTGGTTGCGCTGATGCCTCTTAGAGCAGAGCTGCAGGTCGTATCTTACAATACGAAAATTTGGGGGACCCTTTATAATTATAACCATCCAATCATTTATCAGGTATTTGAGTTTCGCTATTTTCCGCTGTTGGCTTCAGGTCTATTTTTTGCAGCCGCACTGATACTCTGGGTTGGGCGGGACAATCGCTTACATATGTCGAAAATGATATTTGCTGCTGGAGTCGGGCCCTTTGGTTTTTCTCTATTTCGATTCATCGTTTTTCATGGGTTCCGCACCAATTTAGCCTGGATGGATTTTTGGGAAGAAATAACGGAATTTATTTTTATTTTGGGGGTAATTTTGGTGTTGTGGTTTTTTCGTAGATCTTTATTTAAAAGAGAATCAAATGCCGCTGATCTAGCATGATCGCAGATCACTCTTTTCGACAAATTTAGCGATGTGGCTATTTATGCCGCGAAGTATTTGTCCGTTGAAATTTATTCTTAAGCTTGAATAGATAAGTGTAGGCCGCACGTAGGAGGAGATTTGCCGGCAAATAATTGCCGAGCCCATTCAGCGCCACAACACTGACAGGATACCAACCTTTGGGAAGTTGCTCGAGAGGGGCTAAATGTAGCTGATCTAAACCAGGCCACAGCCGGTGGGCGGAGTTGACATTTGTATCCGCAGGAAGCCAGACGGCGCTTATTAATGTGAGGGCTGCAAATAAGAAAGTCGACCAAATCCAGGCATTCTTTTCAACCCCTCCTTGCCAGTAAGCTAAAAATAGCAGGACCGGCACGGAAAAAAAATGATTGGAGGATTGCAACCAATCCCCTAAGGTCGCATCTTTCAGATAGGTTGTCGTGCCGAATGGGAAATCTCCTGTAACGATCCATAACAGGGTATCGATAAGCCAGAACGCGTGGTGTCCGAAGAGAGATACCAGTGCTATGGACATCACAAAGCGGCTCCTAAAAAGAGCGCCCAATCCGCCGATGAGTGTTCCAACATGGGATATCCAGAACATATCTGCCGGCGTTCCCCTCAAAACACATCTGCCAAATATGTAAATAAAATGGCCGATCATCATCCAGGCGAAGAACGTATATAGCCACGCAGGGATTTCATTCTTGCCTGTATTTACAGGTGTTTCATTCTCCATTAGACAAACTGTTTTCTTACGCTTTCATCTCCACCCTGATGTATGTCCGTCCAACGGCTGCGAACATGGAACCGATTATTCCCCCGATTAGAGCAGCGGCGATATAGGATACGATGATGAATGTTTTGGCCATTTCAGGATGGTTTGTGCTGATCAAAGCGGTGAGTGCTGGCAACAGAGCAGTGCCGATTCCAACCCCGGCGCCATTCAATATGCCGTCAAAAATTGTTGCCGGGCCCGTGTCACTGCGATGTTTTACAAGCCACATGTCAACGCTGTATCGATTCAGATAGGCGCCAATCGGGCATCCAACTACCAGGCACAATACCAGACGGAATAGATATACGTCGCGGTAAGGAACAAAAAGCAGCATACTCACAAACCAGCCGAGAGCGGGAAGGGCGCAGTGGAATATGCCGACCAACCCCGCCCGCTTGATGTATAAATCACATAACTTTTTCATAGTCACTCACCTGTAGAAAGTTGACCTTGGGGAAAAATCATTTTCTCGAACCATCCCTTTCTTCCATATTCTCAAATTAGTATCAGGCGATGAGAATACGGCGGTTGCCCTCACCGCAGAAGAAAAAAATAGAATCAAGTAAACCTAAAAATAAAAATTGCAATATCTAATAAGTGTTTTATCCATAGTCCCGCCCAAAAAACAGCTAGAACTTTGCGATCAAGCACTGGCATTTTTAAAAAATGAGATTGTGTTATACAGGAGCGGGATTATTGATAAAACAATATGAACGAAGCCGCGGGTTTGGCATGAAATATGCTATATGGGTAAAGTATCCACCCTCTCTTTTTCATCATAATTACAGTAGGTAACATCGCATATTCTTAAAACAAAGAAAAGCCAAAATTTCAATGATCGAGTATAAAAATTTAAAAAAAATGACACAATAAGGAAAATAAGTCTTAAACCTCAAAGATGTGGCAAATTTTGAGAAAAACTACCGCGTAGCGGTTTTGTTCATTCAATTTATATCACAGGTGCAATAATCCGCAACTTCAGATTCTCCATGATTATATATTAAACTGCGCAACCCACACTTCGGCTGAATTGTGGATTCCGGCTATACAGCGAATCATCTTAAACGATAAAAAATTTTGTGAATTGGTGTTGCTAATCTGTACCTTACAACCAACCCTAAAAACAAATGGCGAAAATCACCTGCGGTGATCCGCCATTTGTTTTTTTGAAATATAATGATGATGAAATAAAGATTCGGCTTTTTTAAGTCAATCCTGCTGCCGCCATAATATCGGGCACCAGTTCTTCTTTGCCGATGGCCATGATGTGCACACCGTGGCACATTTTTTCTTCATGGATGCGTTGGATCATACGGCCGGCAATTTCAATGCCCTTGGTGATGGCCTGCCCCTTGGGGGCCGAGGCCATTTCGTCAATCAAATCCTGGGGCACGCTGACCCCGGCTATATTTTTATTCATGAAACGCGCCATGGGGGCTGAGGTCAGCAGGATGATGCCGGCCAGAACTTTGGTGTTAAACTGCTCGGCGTAATCCATGAATTCTTTAAATTTGTCCAGGTCGTACACCGCCTGGGTCTGGATAAATTCTGCTCCGGCATCGATCTTTTTTTCAAACTTAATCAATTGCGGCTCCAGCGGATCGGCCTCCGGGGTAACAATGGCCCCGGCACAAAATGATACCCCGCCGTCCAGTTCGTTGCCGCCGAGATCCTTGCCCTTTTCCATTGTGCGGACAGTTTCCAGCAACTGGCTGGAATCCATGTCAAAGACGCTCTTGGCGTCCTTGTGGTCGCCCAGCATAATCGAATCGCCGGTCAGGCACAGGATATTCTGAATCCCCCGGGAGGAGGCAAACAGGAGATCCGCCTGCAGGGCCAGGCGGTTGCGGTCCCGGCAGGTCATTTGCAAAATGACCTCGCCCCCCAGTTCTTTGACCTCCAGGCAACCGCCCAGAGAAGGATAGCGCATGACCGAACTTTGATGGTCGGTCACGTTCATAGCGTCGACCTTGTCTTTTAGCAGCTCGATGTGGTGCCTGAATTTTTCAAGGTTGGTCCCCTTGGGAGGGGCCACTTCGCTGGTAACCACAAATTTGCCGGAATCCAAAGCCTTTTTGAATGGGGTAGACATCTTTACTTCCTTTTTCAAATTTTAATGTTAATGACCAACGCTAGTAATAGGTCCTTATCTTTACTATTGTTTTACCAATAACAAATAACCAAATTTAAGTTGCGGGCAACTTAAATTTGCCCGGTTTGGGCTCACCCAGATGATTGCGGGGTTTCTGGTATTTGCGCATGGAATCGAGCCGGCCCAGTTCTTTGAGCCGATTATATATCAGGGTCCAGACGCAGTCCCTATTGACATCGATTTCGCATTTGCCGTGATTGGTTCCGCCGCAGGGACCGTTGACCAGTCCTTTGTGGCAGTTGGTCACCGGGCAAATGCCGCCGGTTTCTCCGATGATGCAGGTGCCGCACTGGGTACAGATTTCGTCAAAGGTTCCAAAAGCCGTCTCTTTGCCGATAAACATGGTATTCAGCGCCGGCACCACCATCTTTTGCAGCTGGCGGGCGATGGTCTGAACACCGAAAGCGCAGCTTGTGATCAGCAGGGCATCAGCCTGGTTAATCTGTTCTCCAAAATCACTTAAAATTTCCCGACTCAGATTATCGCAGGCCACCGGCACTACCGTGGTCCCGGTAATCATCTTGCCTTTTTCGGAAAGATTTTGCTTTAAGCTACGAACTTCAGGTTCACCGCCGGTGCGCGTCAGCGTTGTGCATGTCCCGCAGCCGATAATGAAAATCCGGTTTAGACCGTTTAGCAGTCGATCGATTTCTTCATCCGGTTTTTTCTGGGTGATGGATCGAATCATATCCCGTTCTCCTCTTTTTCAAGATCGCATCGGAGGCAACGCGTCGCCTCGCGACAGGCCTCCTCCTCGGTAAATCCTTTTTCAACTTCCCGGAAATCAGACACCCGTTCCCTGGCGTCCTCGAATTCAACCTCGATCCGGGGTTTGTCCTCCGTGCTTTCCTCATCCAGGGCCAGTTTCGTGGCCGTGTGCCGGACGGATTTTTCATCCGGAATATACACCGGGCTGTCGTCACCGGTGAGATACTTGTTGATGGCGATGGCCCCACGCCTGCCGGAAGAAACGGCCCGGATCACAAATGTCGGCCCGGTGGTGAAGTCGCCGCCGGCAAATACCCCCGGCACATTGGTGGCCAGGGTATTCGTATTAACCACCAGCGCGCCCCAGAGTTCCCGCTCCAGTTGGCTGTCGGCCGAAAGAAAGGACATGTCGGCGGCCTGGCCGATGGAGATTATGATATTATCGGCCTCCACCAGGCGGGTGTCTTCCAGATCACAGGTGGGATTGAAGCAGCCTTCGTCATCGAAGACACAGACACAGTGGGTGAGTTCGATCCCCGTGACACGCCCGTCTTTCTGGGTGATCCTGCTTGGTGACGCCTCAGGGTTTATGACGATACCTTCTTCGACGGCTTCTTCGACATCTTTTTCCCAGGCCGGCATCTCGTCCCGGGGCTCAAGGCAGAATATCTGCACATCATGGGCACCGGATCGAAGTGCGGTGCGGGCGACGTCCACCGCCACATTACCGCCGCCGATCACCACCGTTTTGCCGCTGAGCGGCACTTTCTGACCCAAGCGAACCTTGCTCAAAAAATCCAGGCCGTAGTAAATTCCTTCGAGGTTTTCGTCTTCGCCGGGGATGCCGATTTGTTTGCTGGCCTGGGCGCCGGCGGCGATAAAAACCGCTCCGTATCCTTCCTTGAGAAGGTCGTTGAAGGTGTGTTTGGCATCAATCGGTGAGTTGTAGCGGATTTCTACCCCGCAATTTTCAATGTATTGGATCTCCTCTTCGATCACCTGGCGCGGCAGCCGGAACTCGGGTACCGCGATGCCGAGCATGCCGCCGGCCACGGGCTGGGCTTCGAACACCGTGGTCTGGTAACCCATTTTGGCCAAAAAGTAAGCGCAGGTCAAACCAGCCGGGCCGGCACCGACGACGGCAACTTTTTGTTCGCGGGTCACCGGAAAGGGGTCCCTATCCGAACCGATGTTTTCAAAATACCAATCCGAGGCTACCCGTTTTAAGGCCCGAATGGCCACCGGCTGATCCAACTCTCCCCGTCGGCACTTGTATTCGCAGGGGTGAATACAGATGCGTCCGCAGACAGCTGGAAAGGGATTGCGCTCACGAATGATTTCAACCGACTTTTCGTATTTGCCGTCGGCGATGGCGGCCACATAATTGGGCACGTCGATGCCTGCGGGACAGGCATGCTGGCAGGCGGAGATCACCATGGAGTCGCACACCGCACCGGCACAGCGATGCTCTTTTATGTGGTCCTCGTATTCTTTGAGAAAATATTTCAGGGTTGAAAGGGCCGGCTTGGGGCAGGCCTGGCCGAGGCCGCACAAAGACGCCTCGGTCAACGTTTCTCCCAATTCCCGGATGGTGTCGATATCCTCCATACGACCCTGGCCGCGGGTGATGCGGGTCAGAATTTCTAACATCTGGGTGGTGCCCAGGCGGCAGGGAGCGCATTTCCCGCAGGATTCAGACTGGGTAAAGCTCAAAAAGAAGCGGGCGATTTCCACCATGCAGTTGTTTTCATCCATCACCACCATGCCGCCCGATCCCATGATGGCGCCGATGCGCTGAACGGTGTCATAGTCAATGGACAGATTCAAAAACTGGGCGGGAACGCAGCCGCCGGCCGGCCCTCCCATCTGGACGGCTTTAAACTGCCGGCCCTTGGGAATGCCGCCGCCGATGTCAAAAATCACCTCCTTGACAGTGGCGCCGATGGGCACCTCCACCAGGCCGGTGTTGTTGACCTTGCCGGCCAGGGAAAAAATCTTGGTGCCCTTGCTGTCTTCGGTGCCCACCTCACCGTACCAGCCGGCCCCTTTTTTAACAATCAGCGGGACATTGGCCCAGGTTTCGACATTATTGATATTGGTGGGTTTGCCGTCAATGCCGGCCTGCGCCGGAAAAGGCGGCCTGGCCCGGGGCATGCCGCGCTGGCCCTCAATGGAGGCCATCAGGGCGGTTTCCTCCCCGCACACAAAGGCACCGGCGCCCAGCCTCAGCGAAAGATCAAAGTTAAAACCGGTACCGAGAATATTTTCCCCCAGCAGTCCCAGTTCGTTGGCCTGGTCGATGGCGATATTCAGATGGTCGATGGCGATCGGATACTCTTCCCGGACATAGATAAAGCCGTACTCGCTGCCCATGGCATAGGCGCCGAGCAGCATACCCTCCACCACCGCATGGGGGTCGCCTTCTAAAATGGCCCGGTCCATAAAGGCCCCCGGATCTCCTTCATCGGCGTTGCACACGGCGTATTTCGGGCGCCCTTCGGACTGTCGGGCAAATTTCCATTTAAGACCGGTGGGAAAACCGGCGCCGCCCCGTCCCCTGAGTTTGGCGGCCTGAACCTCATCGATGACCTGTTCGGGGGCCATCTTTGACAGCGCTTTGGTCAAGGCCTGATAACCACCGGCAGCGATGTAATGCTCGATGTTGGTGGGATCAATCCGGCCGCAGTTGGCCAGGACCCGGCGCTCCTGTTTGGCATAAAAAGGGATCTGGTTGCGGTAAAATACCGGCTGGAATGTTTTGGGGGTGCGGTAGGCCAGCCGGTCGATCAACTGATTTTCCTTCAATGTCTTCACGACGATATCCCCGGCATCATCCGGTTCCACTTCCTGATATTGAACCCCCATGGGCTCAATGGCAATGACCGGGGCTTTGGCGCAAAACCCGTGGCAGCCGGTGGCCCGGATTTCCACCTGTTTTGAAAGCCCCTGGTTCTTGACCTCGTCGTTGAGGGCTTCCAAAACGCCGGCGGCACCGTAGGCACGGCAGCCGGTCATGCATACATGCACTTCGATGATGCCCTCTTGCCTGCGGGACAAAATCTTGTTGCGGAACCACTCAAGTTGTCCGATGGATGAAAGCTTCTCCATTTTTACTCACTTCCTTTTTTGCGATACTCTCCCAGCACACTGGTCATCTTGGATGGGGAAAGCCTACCGAAATAATCGCGATTGACCATCATCGTCGGTGCCAGGAAACATGCGCCCAGGCAGGCCACGGTTTCAAGGGTAAACTGGTAGTCCGGGCTGGTTTCGCCTTCCTCCAGGCCGAGCTCCTGTTTCATCAGCCGCAGGATGCTGCGACTGCCCTTGACGTGACAGGCTGTGCCCCGGCAAACCTTGCACACATATTTGCCCTTGGGTTTTAATGAAAATCCCGAGTAAAAGGTAATCACCCCCTGGACCTGTGATGGAAACAGATTCAGTGCTTCGGCAATCGGTTCAATCGTCTCCGGAGGAACATAGCCGTATGTTTCCTGCACATCCTGGAGCAGGGGGATGAGTTGCCACTTTCCACTTTTGTGTCGCTCTATGATGCCATCAAGTTTGTTCAGATCGATTTCGGGTGGTTGCATAGGTCTTCCTTTTATCTATGAGCTATGAACTTGGAACAATGAGCTGTAAAGCGTCAGCTTTACGCTTTTTCAATTTTGACCCGGCATGTCTTCCACCCGGGTGAACCCGGTTTGGTTATATCGGACAGTGCCAAAAGGTTCATGGCGTCATTACGGTTAAAACCTGTCGGTACAAAAATTTGACCGGCCTCCAGACTCTTTTCAATTCGGATCTTCCTTGTGAGGCTCCCTGACTTGGACGTTACGATAACGGTGTCATTATTTTCCACTTCGAGGTTGGCACTGTCCGGGAGTGAAATTTCCAATTGGCCTGCCAGATCAAATCCCCTAATTCGTTCCGATGAGTGCGTGCGGGTGCCGCTTCCCAGTTGGTACCTCAGTGATCCGATGATGCCGGTAAATGGATAATTCTTGTCATCCGGGTCATCTTCGGTGGAAACCACCGGATAAAATGAGATTAATCCATCGGCCCCCGTGGCTTTAAAAAGCGTCTTCTCACTGGCCGCCTCTATCCATCCATGATCCTGACCGTTCAGGGAGGCGTACATGGGCACCAGCTTTTGAATTTCTCCCCGAATCTTTTCGAGGGACCCGTAAGGTTCGCTCCCGCCCAGTTTTGCGGCCAGAAGATCGAGGATTTCCCAATCCGGTCGGGCTTTTCCCGGCGGGGACACCACCGGATGAAAAGTTTGTATCCTTCCCTCAAGGTTTGTGATGGAACCCTGTTTCTCACTGATGGCCGCTCCCGGCAGGACGATGTCCGCTATTTGGGCCGTTTCATTGTTGAGAATATCCTGCACGACCAGAAACTCCAGTTTGCCAAGGGCCTTTTTTACCCGTCTGGATTCGGGTAGTGCCCGCAGCGGATTTTCACCCATGATATAAAGGGCTTTCAGGCTGCCTTTTTCAGCCGCTTCGATTATCCCCACCAGGTTGAGGCCGGGATCCGGTGAAATACTTGTTTTCCAGTTCTTCTCCCATTTTTTTCTTGCGGTTTCATCATTAAGGGGCAGGCGACCGGGCAGAAGGTCCGGTGCGGTTCCCATATCCATTGCGCCTGCCTGATTGTTTTCTCTGGCAAGAATGAACAAGCCCGCTCCTGGAGAACCCAGACTCCCGGTCATCAGGGCCAGATTGAGAATGGCTCCCAAAGTATGCAGGGCGTTTTTTTGCTGAAAAATCCCATGCCCGATGACGATGGCAATTTTTTTCTGTTTCAGTAAACTGGCTGTTTTATTGATGGCCGCGATGTCCAGGTTAGTCAAACTGCTGATCTTATCCATATCCAGCGATGACAGACCGTAGCGAAAAAGACTGAAGCCCTCCGTGTATTGATCTACAAATGAGGAATCATAGGCTTTTTGCTCATGTAGCAGGGCAGCCAGAGCGTTGATCAGTTCCAGATCTGATTGCGGCTTGACCGCCAGCCAGCTGGAGGCAAAGGCCGCCAGTTCTGTCTTGCGGGGATCCACCAGGATTAGAGGGATGCCTTTTTGAGCCGCTTTTTTAAGATAATAGCTGACCACCGGAACGGAATGATTCGGGTCCGCACCCAGGACTAAAATGGCTTCTGCTTTTTCAAGATCGGCAAGTCGATTGAGGCGATAGCCTCCGGCTGTCTTTTCATCCAGAACTTTCAACAGGGGTTGCCCGTATATGTATCCGCCGTTGTCGATATTGTTTGTACCGATCATCGCGCGGGCGATTTTTCCGAAGAGATAATTTTCTTCATTGGAGCATTTGGATGAGCCCAAAAAAGCGATACTCTGGGGACCATTTTCACGTTTAATCTCCAGCAGGCGTTTGGCGATGGTGCCCAGGGCCTCATCCCAGGCCAGGGGGACCAGTTCATCGGCCTCCTGTTCGCTTTTTTTGCGGCCCAGAGGGCTGATCAGCCGGTGGGAGGAATTTAAAAAATCATGGGCGAAATGTCCCCGGACGCACAGGGTCGCTTTGTTGACGGTGTCCGGCAGCTGAGCAGGGTTAACATCGATGATGCGCTCACCAGTGGCACCCATGGTCAGGCTGCAGCCCACCGAACAGAACCCGCAGATGGAAACAGCTTCCTTATCGGGACTGCCCACATAACGGCTGTTTTTGACAGACAGGGCACCCGTTGGGCACATGCTGACACAGGTTCCGCAAAAGGTGCAGTTGGATTGCTCCAGTCCCAGTTCATGGGCGGTGGCGGGACGGGAGCTAAAACCGCGCAGGTTATAATCAATGGCGCCGACAACCACCAGCTCGTGATCGGCACGGATGCACTTGCCGCAGAGGATACACTTGCTTAAATCCCTGATGATAAAAGGGTTGGCTTCTTCAAAGGGTTTATAATTGGGCATGTGGTAAAGATCGGTTTCACCAACTCCCAGCTGGGCCGCGATCCAGCGCAGCTGGCAGCGGTTGCCTTTGCTGCAGACAATGCAGGATTCCGGATGTTCCGCGATCATCAGGCGGGCGATATTGCGGCGGTGTTTGACAATGCGCTCGGTTGCGCTCTGAACAACCATGTCCGGTGCCACGGGGGTGACACAGGAGGCCATGAGGCGTCCGGTTTTTTCATCTTCCACCAGACACATTCTGCAGGCCCCAAATGGTTTCAAATCAGGATGGTAGCAGAGCTTGGGAATTTTTATGCCGTTTTGCTCAGCAGCTTCCAAAATACTGGTTCCGGCAGGGCAGATGATCTTCTTGCCGTCAATGGTCAAAGCGATGGTTTCCAAGGGAAGGGCTCCTTCGTCTTGTCGGGGGCGGGTTTCGTGTTACGAGTTACGGGTTGATGGTACGCTGCTTTTCTATTTAACCCGCAGCACGCAATGCGTAACTCGGAAGGCGCCACCCGGATTATTTCAGCTTGGCTGAGTCCAGGTACAGTTTGAGTTTTTCTTCGCCTCCGATCGTGATAATGTGAACTCCCTGGCACAGGTCCTTCAGTCCGGTGACAATGTCCGTAAAAATTTCAATGCTGGCTTTTTGTTTGTCCGGTTCCCGGGCCAGTTTCTGGATGATCCAGTCCGGTACCATGCCTGACTTAAGATGTCGATTTAGAAATCTGGCCATTCCCGCAGTTCGCAAAATCATGACTTCGGCAATTACCGGGATACCAAAAGTTTGGGCTTGCTTTAAAAATTTTTCAAACTGATCCACATCAAAAACCGGTGTCGTCAGAAAATAACCGGTGCCGAGTTTGGTCATCTCCTCCATTTCTTTCATTTCCAGATCCGGCACGTTTTTGCCCCAGGAGGATTCGACCCCGGAGCCCAGGAGAAAATCTGCTTTGGCTTTCAGTGAATCACCCTCCACTGTGCGGCCTTCACGGATGTGTTCCAGCACGGACTGCAATTTGCCGGCATCCACATGAAAAAACATCATCTCCTGCAGGCTGTCACCGGTAATGCGGTAGTCTTCGGTAAAAACCAGCAGGTTGTCAATACCGGCGTTGTGGGCCTCCACCAGGTCGTTTTGAAGCTGAAGGCGATTCTTGTCGCGGGTGGTGGTCTGGTATATCGGCTCCAGCTGGCTTTTGTTCAGTAGTTCACAGGTCCTGATCGTGTCCCCGACAAAGCCTTCAAGTTCCACCTCGGACAGCGAGACGCCGTCCACGCGCCCGCGCACATTGCTTAAACTGCGGACAAGATCTTCCGGTTCCTGGTCAATGGGTGACTGAACTTCTGAAGTGACGACGAATTTCTTTTTTTTCAGGGCGTCCTTAAGTTTCATCTTTGCCTCCCAGCCTTATTGAGAGCTTGCTCTCAATAAGGCGTTATTGGTTATTAGTTATTGGTTATTAGATTAATATGGTGCGAATCTCATTTTAATTTTACGAAGCCTCTATGAAATAAAATGGATTTTGTACCGCTTACACAATTAACCAATAACAAATAACCCCACGGTTTTGCTTTTTAGCGTAGTCCAAGCAGCCTCGCCACCTCTTCTTTCAGCTGGGGCAGGGGAAACGGTTTTGAAAAACAGGCATCCGCCCCGTGCTCTTTCATTTTTTTGAACTTGTCTTCATCCAGATAGGCGGACAGGACGATGATTTTGGTATCCTTGGTGTCCGGGTTCTCCTTGATTTTCTTGCAAACCTCATAGCCTTTGATGTCGGGCATCATGATGTCCAGGATCAGCAGGTGGGGTGCGAAATGATTGACCTGTAATCCGGCCTCAAACCCGTCGGAGGCGGAAATCACTTCGTAGTCGAATTCATCCTCCTCCAGGGCCTGCACGATGGTTTCAACAATAATGGGATCGTCATCGACCACCAGGATTTTCAGCTTCCCCTCCGCCGGTGGTCCATTTGGAATGGGGATGCCCTGTTTGGTCATAAAGGTTTCCAAATCTGTTTTGTTGATGCGGCGATGGCCTCCCACGGTCTTGTAAGCCTTGATATGCCCTGATTCGACCCAGTTGATAATGGTTTTGGGAGACACATTGCAATACTGGCTGGCTTTAAAAACGGTGAGTACGTCCTCCATGGCTGACTCCTTTTTCAATTTGCAGTTATTATAGTTTTTATAACTAATATAGTTTATTCAGTCTGTCAAGAATTTTTTATAAAAATGTTCAATAATATATAAAATAAATTTAAATCAATGTGTTAAGTCGATAACAGCCTTATATAGTTATTATATTAATTATAGTTTTTATTAATTATTTTTTCTTTCTACCTAATTTTTAATTTATCATTGTTGGTTGTCAACACTGATTGCAGTTAGTATACCGTTGTCACATTGATCAATATTAGCGAATTTCAATCTGTCAGGATCGGAGGCTTAACATGAAGTGGGTAAAAGGCTTTTTGGGGCTGGTTATCATTTTACTTTTCGTGGCCGTCATCGCCGTTGTGGTCATCATCAATCCGTTCGGTGCCTCTCCCTTGAACAAATACACCAAAGAAGGGAATTTGTCGTTGCCGGGGCTTGAAAGCACCGGTTACGGTCCATCGGGACGAAAAAGGCATGGCTTACATTTATGCCCAAAATCCAGAAGATCTTTTTGTGGCCCAGGGATTTGTTACCGCCCAGGACCGATTGTTTCAATGGAACTGACCAAATTATTTGCCTCCGGCCGTATATCCGAATTGGCCGGGGAAAAAGCCCGAAACTTGATTTAAGAATGAGAACTCTGGGTTTTCACCGCAATGCCAAAAAGCATGCGGCCTTACTCAACAAGGAAACCCGGAAGTTCCTCCAGAAATACGTGGATGGCGTCAATGCCTTTATCGAGACCCGACCGGAAAATATTCACCTGGAGTTCAAGTTGGCCGGCATGAAGCCATCGCCCTGGGACATCATGGACTCATTGGCAATTGTGTACTACATGGGCTGGGGCAGCGCCGCCAATATCAAAAGTGAGATCGTGGCCCAGATGCTGATTGAAAAACTGGGCCCGGATAAAGCGGCCGAGATTTTTCCCATCAATATCAATCCGGACGACGAGTCCGGAGCTGGTGCAGATAGTCGCGAATCCACCTTTTCAGAAGCGCCCGTCTGAATATAGGGATCGATAAAAACCTGCTCTCCTATTTAGATGAACGTTCCCTTGAAGATCGGCAGCAACAACTGGGCCGCCGCACCGGAACTTTCCGCCGGCGGAAAGCCCATCGTGGCCAATGATCCGCACCTAGGCCGAATCATCTTGCCGGGCCCCTGGTATCCCTGCGGTTTGATCCTTCCTGATTTGCGTGCAGTTGGCGTCAACCATTCCCGGCATGGGCGGGATGGTGATCGGCCGCACCGACCATATCGCCACAGGGGTGACCAATGCCTACAGGGATACCCAGGATCTATATGTTGAAACGGTGGACCCGGAGAATCCGGATAATTACCTTGAAGGCAACGTTTCCATACCGTTTGAAGTGATTGAGGAAACCTTGAGATTAAAAGACAAAAAGCCTCAGCGGGCGGATTTAAGGAAGAGAAGATAAAAATTCGGCGGACCCGCAGGGGGCCGGTCATATCCGGCGTCATGCCGCGACCTGATGACCGATAAAGTCGATAACGATGCGATGGTCCAGCGCTGAAGGCCAGTCACCCTCCATCGGATTAGAGAAATTGCTTTGGTGCCGGACAGTGGAAGAATTACGCCAGGCCCTTAAGAGACGTCAATCAAATTGCCCTGAACATTGTATTTGCCGATACCGAAGGAAACATCGGCTGGCAGATCACCGGCAAGGTGCCCATCCGCGCCCAGGGCGAAGGCCTCGTGCCTTATGTGGTCAAGGACGGCATGGATAACTGGACCGGCTGGATACCCTGGGAAGACATGCCCCATGCCGTCAATCCTGAAAGGGGTTGGTTGGGCACCTGCAACCATCTGGCGGTTTCCCGGGATTATCCCTATGACTACACCACTCATGCTTCGCCATCCTACCGCTATCGACGGCTGAAAGAGTTGATGGGCGCTCCTGGTGAAAAGTCGGTGGCCGATCACTGGTCTTTCCAGCGGGATGCACTCAACCTGATGGCCAAAAAAATAGCTCCGATTCTTAGCCGGGTGCTTTTGGCCCGGGAAGATACAAGGCAGATGGGTCAAATTCTTTCCGAGTGGGAATATGTTGACTCACCGGATAAGGCAGCGCCAACGATATTTCAGTCCGACTACAATGAATTCGCCCTGCTGGTCTATTCCGATGAACTGGGAGAAGAACTGGCCCGCACCATGCTGGACCACTGGTATTTCTGGCAGGAGCGCCTTCAGAAAATGGTACTCGAAAACAATTCGGCCTGGTTTGACAATATCCGTACAACCGACAAAAAGGAAACCCGGGACGATCTCTTCCACCAGGCGGCGCTGAAGGCGGCTGAAAACCTGGAATCTAAACTGGGCGCGGATCCATCCAAATGGTTGTGGGGCACGGTGCACCGGCACGAGTTTGTGAGCCCTATCCGACGGTCGGGACCTGGTGCGAAATGGCTGGGCGGCGGTTCTCATCCGGCTCCCGGATCCGGCCAAACCCTCTATCGAGGGATATACGATTTCAACGAACCCTATAATGTTACCGTTTCGGCTTCGATGAGGATGGTGGCTGACCTCGGTGATCCTGACAAAATATTGGCAGTTTTGCCCGGCGGGGTGACCGGTCGGCAGTTTGATCCCCACACCACCGACCAGGTGGAATCTTACATGGACGGAAGTAAGGTCTACTGGTGGTTCAGTGACAAGGCCATCAGGGAACACACCCATCATACGCTGACGTTGAGTCCGGAATAAGGGTTCGCGGGAGTGACGACCGTGTGCATGGAGCTCTAATCGTTCTCGTCGTCGTACTCGTACTTGATACCATTACACTTCTATCGATATTGAGGACGAGTACGAATCGAAGGCCGGGCTAAGTCCTTGCCAAAGTAGAATCGTAGAATGAATTTTGACGCATTCTCGGGACCACCATGTCGGTTTGCAGGCTGGGTGCCAGGTATACAGGTTGAAGAAGTTAGTCTGGGCACCGAAACGCTAGTGTATTGCGGCGGATGCCAGCGAGCGCAGGATAAAATAGCAGGACGTCGCACCTGCGTCCTGGTGACCGATGGTTCTTTCTCCCAGGCGGCTGGCGCGCCCCATTTTGGCGAGCATGTCTATGGTGGATTCCATGCCTTTCTGAGCGGCCTGTTCGAAATTCGCCAGGGCGTCGGGCAGGGGAAGTCCCTCCTTTTCGCATTGCTCCAGGGCCCTTACCGCCGGCGAAAGTGTGTCGAGCAGGGTTTTGTCTCCCAGGCTGGCCTTGCCGATATCCAGGATACCCTGTTCGGCTGTTTGTAACATACGCACCAGATCGCCCAATCCCAGCTCGTTTTTTGCGGCACTCTCCTGGGCCAATTTAAGGAAAAAGGTCCCGTAGAGGGCGCCCATGGCTCCACCCACGGAGTTTAACACCACCATGCCGACATCATTAAACAGCGTGTTCATATCTGTGGCAGTACTTTCGGCCAGCTTTTTTTTGACTTCCCGGAAGCATTTGGCCATGTTGACGCCGTGGTCACCGTCACCGATGGCCCCGTCGAGTTCCGACAGGTAGTCTTTTTCAGTTTCGATGGTCTCGCACATCGCTTCCAGTGCTTTATGCATTTGGGTTGTTGATATTTTATCTGCCATTTGTTATTTCCCTCAGATCACAATTGAGTGAATACCCAACTGGAAGTTATTGGTTATCTCTTAGTCGTTATTGGTAAATTGTTTAAGAGATTTATCAGCCGACACTAATTACAAATAACGAATAATGTTAACGACCTTAAAAGGGCGCGATTTGCCCAATTAAGGTATCAGTTTATAGCAGGGCGTATCCGCCGGGGCTGCCAGGAGCTCTTTTAATTCATCATCAAGCTTCATCAGGGTTATTGAAAAGCCCGCCATTTCCAGACCGGTGAAAAACTCACCCACATAGGAGCAGCCGACTGCTATCGCTCTCTCATCCAGCATCTGCTTGACTTTGCGATAGCCGATATACAGCTCAAGCTGAGGCGTTCCGCCCAGGCCATTGATCAGGACGGCCACCTCATCGCCGGCTTTGAACGGCAGGTCTTCAATCACTTCCAGGGTCATTTTTTCGGCGATCTCATTGGCACTCATCATCTTAATTTTAGCAATTCCGGCTTCACCATGGTGGCCGACGGCGTATTCCATTTCATCTACGGCCAGGGTAAAGGTGGGGGAACCCTTGGCCGGCACCGTGCAGGGCGAGATGGCCACACCCAGGGTACGGGTGTTGGCATTTACCTTTTCCACGGCAGCCTTGCACTCCTCGAGGCTGCCACCGGCCGCAGCCTTGGCGCCGGCCGCTTTCCAGCCAAAGAAGGCGCCGACCACTCCCCGGCGTTTGTGGGCTTCTTCCCTGGGGCCTGAGCCGACGTCATCGGTGGCGATCACCTGCTCCACCGGTATGCCGGCGGCCTTGGCCATGTCGGCTGCCAACTGGAAGTTCATCACGTCCCCGGCATAATTCCCCAGTAGAATGAGAACGCCTTTCCCGCCGTCGGCCGCTTTGGCGGCCTCAAAGCAGGCCAGTGGGGGAGGGGAGGTGAAGATCTCACCCACCGCAACGGCGTCCAGCATCCCCTGGCCGACAAATCCGATAAAGGCTGGTTTGTGGCCGGACCCGCCGCCGGTGATAACGCCCACCTTGCCTGCCACCGGGGCGTCTGTCCTTACAACGGTTCGCGCAGCGTCCAGTTTGCGGACATACTTTTTGTGAACATCCAGAAAACCTTCCAGCATTTCATCAACTACGTTGTATGGATCGTTTATGAACTTTTTCATATTTCCCCCTTCTTAAATCGCAAAATAAATGATCCCAAGTTCAAAGACAAAATTTTTTAAATCCCAAATCACAAAGCACCAATTTCAAACAGATCACAATGACCGCCAACGGCATTTTACGTTATATTTGAAGCGTCATATACGCTTAGGCGGTTCTAACTATTTTTGGCGCTCCCGGGCATAATCGCAAATTCTCTGAATCTTGGGTTCCGAGCGGCCGCCGGGCACATACTCCGAATTCATCCAGATGGTCACCAGGCTTTTGGCCAGTTCCACTCCTGTGACCTGCTCCCCCAGGGTCATGATGTTGACGTTGTTGCTTTTTATGGATCGCTCGGTGGAATAGGCATCAGAGCAGAGGGCGGCGTAGGCTCCGGGGACTTTGTTGGCGGCAATGCTCACGCCGATTCCCGTACCGCACATCAATATCCCGCGGTCGTGTTTGCCCGCTGCGACGGCTTCAGCCACAGCAATGGCCACATTGGCATAAATCGGGTCGTCGCTGCCGTAATCTTCGCATTCATAACCCAACTCGGCCAGATGTTTGATGATGGATTTTTTGAGCGCGTCGGCATTGGGGTCGCAGCCAATAGCTATCTTTTTCATTTTTCTTCTCCGCTTTTATAGTTATTTAAAATACCAGAGTGTACTGCCCTAACGGGCTATCACCTGTTTTACAAAATTAACGGACCCTGTCATTACCCGGCGAATTTCCGCCAGATCGACGGGCTGCGAAGCCCTGCGGGGAGAGGCATCCGGTGCCCGGGTGACCCTGAGAGGGATCTCCAGAGAAATCGGCACGGCATCGGAGACAGCCGTCAGTTCCGTTAATATTGTTTGATAGTCGATGATTCCTTTGCCGATTTCGGTAAAATACCAGCCGGTGTCATTTTCGGCCACATCTTTGATGTGAAAATGAGCCGTCTGGGCCGTCACCTGTTTGTAGTCCAACTCCGGCTTCAATTTGCCGAAACAATGAGACAAAAGATTGCCGAAATCGTAATTAATTTTCACCGAAGCCAAACCAATCTCTTCAATGGCGCGGGCAGCCGGTTCGGCGGAATCGATCACATTGGGATTGCCGTCGCCGGGATTTTCGAGACCGATGATCATGTCCAGGGACGCCGCTGTTTGTCCCAGCTGCGCGATATTTTCCATAAATTGAATTTTATTCGGCAGCGGGGCGGCATTGGAGATGATATACTGCGCGCCTAATTTCCGGGCAAAGGCCATTCGCTTTTTGAATATATCAACAATTCCCTCCCGTGAGAGGTCCACATGGGCAGAAAAAGACATGCACGCCAGCCCGTACTCTGCCAGCAAGGCGGAGATTTTGGCGGCGTTGTCTTCGTTGAAATAATCTTCGGTAAACGGATCCGTATAGCCTTCGATAAAAGCGACTTCCACCAGATCCACCCCGGTTTCGGCAATTTCTCTAAAGGCTATGGCAAGGTCATAACCGTCATAGGCTGCGGTGCTGATAATGAGTGGATTGTTCAAAAGTTTTTCCTATTTCAGTGAAAAAATATTGCTTTCAATAAACTGCCAGGTTTTCAGATAATCGTCGCCGGCAATCAACCGCTCAAATTCGGCGGTGTCGATCCTGTCGAGAAGCTCCCAGATCCGGTTGGATATCCTGCTGTTGGCTTCAAAGGTTCCAGCGATGTCCCAGCGGGTGGGCGATGTATCAGAGGTCAGATAGTCATTGTAATGGTATTTTTTCAGGTAGTACAAAAACTCCACATACTCCAGGAAATGTTTGGTGCCGCAGAAGTAATCCCAGTCCCATTTCCCATCGTTGTCATTTATGTGAACATAGCATTTGTAAGGACTTTCAGACAGCATGACAAATGCCTCGGCCGGATTTTCGTTGCCGTACATCGAATGACCGAAATCAAGGGTCACCCCCATGTTCTGGTTCTGGATGTCGTTGAGCAGGCAAAGGGCTTTGGCCGCGGTGTCGACAAAACAGTGCCCCCTGGTTTCACTGGGCTTGTACTCAATAAAAAGGGGAATTTCAGGATTATGGGACCCCGCCTCGCCAAATGTTTCCACCAGGTATTTCCAGGTTTGGGCGTAATCATACTGGAAGGAGAATTCATAGCCGTCACCCAGCGGGCAGCAGGTTACTTTGTCGGCACCCACGGCCGCTGCAAAGTCTTTGGCCTCTTTGATAAACTGAACTGCCTTTTGGCGAATATTTTTAGCGTGAGAGGTCAAGCCACCATTACGAAATTCGGGTTCGGCCTTGACGTTGACATTTACGGCGGCAATATTTAAGCCGTGCTTTTTCAGCAGTTTTGCGGTCGCCCGGGGGTCATTGACTTCATAGGGGTAGACTATTTCTACGCCGTCATACCCATTAATTTTCGTCATCATCTTAAATTTCTGGTCTAGATCGAGGGGCTTGTTATATTCGTGAAAACGATCTTTGGTTTTCGATAGAAAGCCCGTTATAATTGCCATCTTCAGCATCGCATCCTCCAAATCTTATCCTGATTGAAATTATAGCTTTCAATTAGGAGTTAATTGTTATTTGTTATTAGAATCTGCCGATCGCCAGTCGTAAGTCTGGAATAAAATTGCTTCTATAAACGACAGGCCCCGGCTGTATTCCTGCCGCGCAACTTCCGGTGGACAGATGATTTCAATATCAAATGAGCCTTGGTAGCCGGATGCCCCAAGGCCGCCAATGATTGCGGGCCAATCGATCGAGCCGGCTCCGGGCCGCAGGGATAAATTCTCGTGCCCCAAATTATCACAGAAATGGGTCCCCAGAATTTGCCCGTTGAGCTTGGCCGGAATTATGTAAAGGTTTTCTTTAGCGGCCCAGGCATGGCCGGTGTCGAAGTTGAAACCCAGAGAGTCTGTTTTTAGCTGCTCGCACAGACGTATAAAGCCGTCAATTCCGCCAATGATGGCTGATGGCATGATCTCCAGGGCCAGGCGTCGACCGGCTTTTTCGACCCGTTCGAGCAATTGTCCGATTTTTTCAGCACAACGATTGAACAGGGCAGTATAATCACTGCGTTCGGCTATTCCCTTAGAATCAAAGGCTCCGAGCGGAATGGTAATGAAGGGGCAGTCTTTAAATCGATCAACGATTTGCAGGACAGAATCGATTTCCACCAGCCCTGAATCGGACATAACATTTGCCGGATTGTTGAAGTAGTTCAACATAAAATGAGCTACGAATTGAGACGGTTGCAGCCCGAGGCCGTCCGAGCACTGTCGGACCTGTTGGCTGCCGCCGTTTACCCAATCAGCCAGGTTTTCAGCGTGGAAGACTTCCAGCTCAAATCGCTGATATCCGAGTTCGGCAATTTCAGCCAGTCCTTCACACACGTCAGCCGGCGAAAAGCGATCGGTGTACCGTGATATAAAATAGGCCGGGGATACGCCAGTCACTAATTACTCCTTTCCACCCTTTGGAAACAACTCGGCTTTAGCGGCTCGGCGAGGAAATATTTTGGCAATGAGTCTATTTTTGTATTCTTTAAACAGCTTAAACTGGCTCAACACAGTCCACACAATAATCAGAAAAAGAATCAGGGCGACCGGCCGGGTGAAAACCGGCAGAAAACTTCCCTGGGATACCATCAGGGCCCGCCGCAGATTCTCATCCGCCATGGGACCCAGAATAACGCCGATCACCAGCGGTGCGATAGGGTATCCCATTTCGATCAGAAAATAGCTGATAATACCCACCGGCAGCATCAGATACAGGTTGTAGATATTCATCCCCAGGGCATAGGAGCCGATGATACACAGGACGCCGATGATGGGCATAAAAATCTGGGTCGGTATCCGCAGCACCTTGACAACCTGCTTGGCCAGCAGCATGCCCACCACCCACATCGTCAGAGATGCCAGTAAAAGGATGGCGGCGACCTCTATAATAAAGTTGGGATGCTCAAAGGTGATCATCGGTCCGGGTGTGACGCCATGCAGCATGAGCGCCCCCAGCAGCATGGCCGCCGGCGGACTGCCCGGAATGCCGAGGTTTAAAAGCGGTATCATGGCACCACCCACGCATGCATTGTTGGCGACCTCCGTGGATAGTACTGCCGTGTACTCACCTGTGCCGAATCGTTCCGGGTGTTTGGATGCATTCTTGGCAGCCCCGTAGGAAACCCAGGCAGCAATATCCTCGCCAATCCCCGGAACCGCGCCGATCCCGACACCGATCAGGGCGGATCGAATAATTTTGGGGATGTTTTTTAATATCGTGCCGAACTCGGGCAATATGCGCTGAAACTTCTGGGTCTCGCCGATCTGAAACCGGTCCTTGAGAACTTGAATGATCTGGGGGATACCGAAGGCACCGATTAATACAGGAACCACCTCAACCCCGCTGTCGAGCTCAGGGATGCCGAAAGTAAATCGGGGATAGAATTGCAGCAAATCGCGGCCGACGCAAGCTAAAAACAATCCCAAAAATCCGGATATCCAACCCTTGATGACCAAATCCGGACTGGTCAACGTGCCGGAGATGAGTATTCCGAAAAAGGCCAGGAGAAAAAATTCAAAAGAGGTAAACTGGAGCGCGAAAAAGGATATCATCGGAGAAATACTTACCAGAAACAGCATGCTGATGATCGTACCAATGGCGGATGATGTGGTGGTCAAGCCAATGGCTTTGCCGCCTTCTCCCTTGCGGGCCAGGGGATATCCGTCCAGCGCGGTGGCTGCAGAGGCAGCCGTGCCGGGAATATTAATCAAAATGGATGCATAGGAACCACCATAGGTCCCGCCGACATATATGGCCAGCAGACATAACATGGCGGTTGCAGTGTCCATGCCGTATGTCATGGTGGTCAAAAGCGCCACACCAAGGGTTGAGGTCAGCCCCGGCATCGCACCGAATATAATCCCCAGGA
Source organism: uncultured delta proteobacterium (assembly GCA_963821065.1). Classification (GTDB taxonomy): domain Bacteria; phylum Desulfobacterota; class Desulfobacteria; order Desulfobacterales; family JAFDCJ01; genus JAFDCJ01. The sequence continues at coordinate 26,116 of CAWGCM010000003.1, forward strand.
TTACCGAGCCGAAAAGTATCGCCAGATTAATCGGATCCAGCGCCAGATGATAAACGGTCTGAAAATAAAACCCGATGCGTTCAAATAAGACCATTGAATTTTTATCCCTTCCTCAAAATTCGAAGTACCACAAGTAATCCGTAAGGGCCACAACCAGGCCTTCGAACGGCATCGGCACCAGGAGAAAATATTTAAAGATCATGCCGACGACAAACGGAGAGACAAAGGCGATGATCATTGCGGTTCTGTATTTTTTTCGCAGCATCGGACTGCTTCGAATCAGCATCCAGGCATAAACACAGTATGAACCTATAAATAAAGTTGTCAGAATATCAGCCGGAAATGGTACGATCCTGCCCAGGGGGTCATTGAGCCCGATGGCAAAATAAAGGATAAGAACAATGATGCCCGACAGATAGAAAAAGAAAAGTTTTTTGAGAAGCCTGGCATCATCAAAGTAAAATGAGGTAATGAACACAGTCAGAAACAAGAAGGCACTCAGAAAGAAATCAATTCGTGGAATTGTCAGGTAGACAAAGGATAGAAACAAAACAACGATGGTGTAAAACCGTAAAATGGGTATGGAATTTAAAAATTGCAAAAGCCCTTTGCTCAATAGCCAGCGGACGGTTTGACCAAAGGCCTTGAAACCGACCATCTTCAGGGCTGTCCGGCAGAGCAGGCCGCCTAACAGCATGATCATGCACCCCACGAAAAGTGGAAAAATTGCCGGGGAAACATACCAGACGTTCTGGACCCCGCCCCAGCTGTCTTTCATGGGCATCTTTAAGGCCTGTAGAATGATCCATAATCCGAATAGAAATATAGCCGTGCCCGAATAAATATCTGTCTTGCGCAGTTTGTCTTTATCCATCATGGTGTTTGTAGCCCTCTATCAATGGATTATAATAACTATAGTTGTTCCGAATTGACTTTTGGCACAAGAAAGCCGGGCGTCGGATTGCGCCCGGCTTTCTTCTGATTGTTAGGTTTACGGTTTCGGAATACCCAGTGATGCCGGATCTACCTTGGCGGCTTTGAGCTCCCAGAGGGTCCAGGCAAAATTAGATTCGAGGGCGTCAAACACTGCCTTCGATTCTGCTCCGGTTTTGCCGGAGAGCAGGTAATAATTGGCTTTGGCCCAACTTTTGACTTTATCGGTGGCCATTGCTTTGTTGAAGGCATCTACCAGGACTGCTTTGCGATCGGCCGGAACATCGGCCGGGACTGCGAATCCGATGGCCTGTGAAATCGGCAGATATTTGGACAATCCGGGGTAGGAATCGAAAGATGACGGGATTGTCCCCAGACCCTCGACGTCAAATGAACCCGGGATCAACATGCCCAGGGCTCTTAATTTTCCGCCGCGAAGCAGTTGCTGTTGCTCGGCCAGCGAGGTCACAACCACCGAAACTTCGCCTGCCATGGCTGCATTTTGGCTGGGCGCAGATCCTTTGTAAGGAATGAAGTTGAAGTCGGCGCCGGAGCCGTTTTCAACGGCCAGCAGGTTGAGGTGGTGAATGGAACCGGCACCACTGGCCGCTGCTTTAATACTGTTGGGTTTGGCTTTGGCTGCCTCGATCAGGTCCTTTAAGGATTTGTAAGGCGTGTCGGGCGTCACCGATATCACATCCGGCGATCCGCCCACAATAAAGACATCCCAAACATCAAACTTTTGATTCCAGCCTCCCTGCACACCGGCGGTAACATTGGATTCGGACAGGCCGGTTAATGTGTATCCATCATGGGCCCGGGAATAACCAAAGTTCATGCCTACCGAACCGGCGACGCCACCGGTTTTGTTTATTACGTTAATGTTTACGCCCAGGAAATTGGCCATTTCAGCGCTAATAATCCGGTTGCAGGTATCGGTACCGCCTCCGGCACCCCAGACGACTACATTGGTGATATTTTTTTTGGGGAAGTCTTTAGCGTATACACCGGTTGCTACGGCCAGAAGTACGACCAGACAGAAAATAATAGTCTTTTTCATTTCCAAACCCTCCTTCAATGTTGTTGTTTGACAGCTTACATAATGGACCACATTGGCCCCCCTTGTTAATCAGCCCTGAAATCGGCTGTTGAAAAAATGGTTTTCTGTCGCAAAGTTGTTTTTTTATCTACCTCCTTTCCGAATCATTAATCCCCTGGCGGTTTATCAGGCACTCATCCTGATACCCTGCTGTTGATTCTCGATTTCCTGTTTCAGCGTGGCAATGGTCTTTTTAAAATGCAACCGCATTAAATTTTCGGCTGCATCAGAATCTCTATCGCTGATGGCTCCAATAACGGACAAATGTTCATGAATCGTTTCGTTGGGGGATCTTACCAATCCTTCCGAGGAGACCACCTGATAGCTGAAGCTGATGATGTTATAGGTCAGCAGGATACTTTTCAGGAATTCCTTGGCGGCCACATCGACGACAAAATTATGAAAACTGCGGTCTTGTCTGGAATATGCTTTGTAATCACTGATATCCGCAGTCGGATCAAATTGATGAAAGAATTGGTTGAGTCGGTTTATCTGGGGATCGGTAATGTGGGAGGCGGCTCGTCTGGCGGCCAGGCCTTCCAAAACTTCGCGCAGCTCAAATATGCTGACCATTTCCTGCATGGTGAAAAAGCGTACAAAATAGCCCCGGCGCGGTTTGGCTTCAACCAGTTTTTCATGCTCGAGGTATTTAATGGCACTGACCAGCGGGGTTCGACTGATGCCCAGTTCACGGGCCAACTTTTCCTGGGGGATCTTATCGCCCGGGAGGAGTTTACGGTCGATAATCATGTTTTTGAGGATTAGATAAGCTTTCTGATCCAGGTTCTCGTGCTCCGCTCCTAGATTGACCATCGCAACATCCTTTCAGACCTTTTGGGTGCTTATTTCGGAAAGTGTTAAATAATGCGCTATTGAGAATAGTTACCACTTGCATTTTGAATATTGTATTTTGTATGCAAAATTTGATATCGTTTTCCGAAGGCCTTGTCAATATAAATTTGAAAGGTTTAAATCTGATTAATAATGAAAAGCAGTCCCGGCAGTACGACGACTAGCAGGGCCGTGGTGAAAAACCAGCATGAATTGGCCAGGTCCAGATCCAGGTCATAAATGGACGGTGGTATCAGGGCGTTAAATGCCACCGGCATGGAGGAGAGGATGATGACGACTTTGAGGGGCAGCCCATCCGCTATTCTGCCGAAGCCAAACAGGCAGGCCAGTGAGGTTGCCAGGACCGGCACCAGGGCAAACTTAATGACGGACACAGAAATGCATTCCGGCAGGTAATCGCGTACTTGCCTGAATTTCATGGCCAGACCAATGGACGACAACAGCATGACGGTTGTCAGCGGTACAAACACGGAAATGGCGGTTTTAAAGAATCCGGGGCGGGGAACAGCGCTGATATTCAGGATACCCCCAAGAACGATACTCGCTAAGGCGACAATGATAAAAGGATCCCGGGTCAGGCTTTTAAATCGATCGAAGGTTCTTTCCGCTTGGGTGCTGCGGCTGTAGTATTTGGCAATGGGGAATCCGATGGAATAATAGAATAATTCCTCGAATAGCTTATAAATAGCCACCAGCGCAAAACCCGCCTCACCCAGGAAAACAAAGCAGACCAGAGCGCCAATGGATCCGATATTCGTAAAAGAGCCACATCCAAATAGCGCACCTGTCTTTTTAGACGCCAGTTTGAGCATGTGTGCAACCCCGAGCGCAAGTACACCCCCGGTCAGCAGGGCAATAAGTCCGATAAAAGGCAGCGCAATTAGGCCGACATTTTTAATACTCACCATCCAGATGGCGCCCACAATCGCCACCGGATTCAAGAAAAGCAGGGCGATCTTCTGAAGCAGTTTTCTGAGGTCATCAATCGGGATCGGCAGCTTGATGAGTTTGCGATTGAAAAGGGTTTGAAAGATATAACCCAATGCCAGTCCGAATATGATAATTCCGAATGAATAGAAAAACTTCGCCATCCTAACCCTTTCGCCCGAACCGGGTATGCAGGCCGGGCTCTTTCATTTACAATCATCGAAACCTGAATTGCTTGAACAAAGGCCTATACAACAGGACGCCGCATTACTGCAATAAATATTCGATTGGCTTTTCAGTCATTTTCGGTTCAATGGATAAAGTATTGACAATCACGATGAAAGATGGACACCTAGTGTCGACTCATAGGAACGGGGTCATTTCTGGATAAAATGATAGGGAGTCACAAATGTCAAACAATAAAGCAAAAAAAATCATCGTAGCGGTGGCACCGGTGGGCAGAGAAGTGGCACCGCCATCCATCAACCCTTTGACTCCCGAGGATGTGGCCCAAGAAGTCATTGAGTGTGCTCGAGTCGGGGCGTCCATGGTACACCTGCACGTGCGCAATCGCCAGGGGGAGCAGACCGAAGACATCACGGATTTCTCCAAAACCCTGGATCTCATCCGGGGATCATCTGACATTATCATCCAGGGGTCCACCGGCGGTCTGACGACCCTTACCCTGGAGGAAAGATGCGTCAGTGTCACCGACCCCCGGGTTGAAGTGGCTTCCTTGAATATGGGCTCGGTCAATTTCGGCGAGGATGTGTATATCAATCGCGTTCCCGACATTCGCTACTGGGCCGGTCGGATGGCGGAAAACAAGGTGGTCCCGGAACTGGAGATCTTTGAAGCCGGAATGATTCCCGAAGCACAGATGCTGATTGATGAGGGAACGTTGAAACCGCCTTATTATTACAATTTTGCTCTCGGGGCTCACTGGGCCGCTCCGGCCGATCCCAGAAGTCTTTTCTATTTGACATCCTTGCTGCCAGCAGGGGCTGCTTGGAGCGTAGTCCACGACGGTATGCTTGATTTTGCGCTGCTGGCGACAGCCATCGGTTTGGGGGCGTCCGTGGTCAGGGTAGGTTTTGAGGACAGTGTTCTGTATGCGCCGGGCAAAATAGCGGAAACCAATGTAAAGCTTGTCGAAAAAATGGTGTCGCTGGTTCACCGGATCGGGTATGAAGTGGCACCGCCTGATGAGGCCAGAGAGATGTTGGGTTTGCCTGATTAGCTGCGGATGGATATGAACCCGAAGTGAGTCAAGATAGCCCTGCCGTTATTCGTTAATTGTTTTTGGATTACAATGATTTTTTATGGATATCCTTTCCATTTACGAATAACGATTATCTATCAATTGTGCGGAGTTGGGTGTTCTCCCTGCTTGCTATCTTCTTTCTTGGGGTCATCTGCGTCCTTAGCGGTGTGCACCGGCAGGGAGATGATAAAGGTGGTTCCTTCGCCCACCTGGCTTTTGACCTCGATATCCCCTCCATGATCCTGAATAAAGCCGTAACAGACCGAAAGACCTAGCCCGACGCCCTTGACCTCTCCCTTGGTGGTAAAAAAGCTGTCAAAAATTTTATCCAGGTGCTCCTCCCGGATGCCGGTGCCGGTATCAGATATTTCAATATAAACCTTATCCGTGTCATCGCCGGTGCCGACCGACAGAGTACCGCCCCCGGGCATGGCATCCCGGGCGTTGGCCACCATGTTCAAAAAAACCTGGCGCAGCTGATTTTTAGAAGCATTAACCAGGCCCAACCCGTCGGCAAATGTCGCTGCAATATTGATGTCGTTTTCTTTAAGTTGCTTTTCATGCAGCAGCAAAATTTCATCCATTATGGAGTTGATGTCCACCGGATGTCGTTCTTCCTGATCCGGTTTTGAAAATGATAGCATTTTGCGCAGCAAATCACTGAGCCGGATGGTTTCGGAAAGGGCCATTTCCAGTATTTTGCGCCGCTTGTTATCAGCGGGAATCTCGGTTTTCAAAAGCTCCAGGGTATTCATGATTCCGTAAAGGGGATTGTTCAATTCATGGGCGATCTGGGAGGTTAAGCGCCCCATGGCGGCCAGTTTTTCAGATTGCAGCAGTTGCTCCTGGGTGTCGCGCAAAGCCCTTTCCATCTGCAGCCTATCCCTGAGATCAACAAATGATCCCACCGAAGCAATTTCCTTGCCGTTGGCATCATAGATGATGGCGGCCGACAGGTTGCCTTCGACAATCTCACCGTCTCTTCTGACATACACCATCGGGTAGGAATTCAGTCGGCCAATTTCACCGGATTCGTCGCTTCTGAGCATCTGCATGACCTTACGGGCCACGCCTTCGGGATAGATTTTACCAATATTCATTTTGCCGATGACATCACTGGCTTTGTAGCCTAATGTTTCTTCAGCGCCCTTGTTCCAGATCAAAATATTGCCTTTCATATCGGTGGCGGTGATGGCATTGGGAGAGCTCTGTACGATCTTATTCATAAAATCATAGGCTTCCCTCAGCTCTTTTTCCATTAACTTTCTCTGGGTCAAATCAACATTTAAACCCTCGTAACCAATGATATTTCCCTGCCGATCATAACGGGCGTGACCGGTCAACAATATGTGTATGGTGCTGCCGTCTTGGCGCTTGAATTCTACCTCGTAATCGATAACCCGGCCGTCGCGCTCCATCATTTCCTGAAAGGTTCGCCGATCCTCGGGTCTGACGTATAGGTCCTGGGGCAGGTTGATATTTAAAAACTCTTCCTTGTTTTCATAGCCCAGCATGTCCAGCAGGGTCTGGTTGGCATTTAAAAATTTTCCTTCCTTGCTGCTAATAAAAACACCCGTGGCTACATGTTCGAACAGGTTTTTAAACTCTTCCTCTGAAGCCCGCAGCATCTCCTCCTGTTTTTTGCGTTTAGAGATATCGTGATAAATACTCAGTTTGGAAAGAGTACCGTCTTCATTTTCAAACGGGATTTCGGTCAGGTAGTAGGTCTTGTCAAACAGCGGGACGTAAACCTCCCGCCGCACCGTTTTTCCGGCAAACACCTCGTCGGAAGCACACCAGGGGCATTTTTCTTCAGATTGATTGACCAATTGGTGGCATTTTTTACCGACACCCTCGCCGAATTCAGCAACCATGGCGCTGTTCATGTATTCAACAACAAGGTCCCGGTTCATGACATAAATACCGTCTTCAAAAGCATCCAGAATTGCCGTTGTTAGATTGTGTTTCTTGTCCATAGCTTGATGCCTCATTTTGGATCTATACCGCTTTTCAGATAGTGTTATCAAGTGTCATCCATATCCGGGATAAAGGGTTTGATATGCCGGACCATCGGTTGGGTTGCCGTTAAGTTGATTATCCGGACCTGCCATGAGCTAACCCGCTTAGTTCTTGGTTTTATTCCCCGATTCGGATCCGGCTGAAGGCGATATGTTCCGTCATAGATTATCATAGGCCTGTATGATTTTTGTATTGCGACTTTTGGAATCCTGTTTTAGGTTACAACAAAACTCTCAATTATAAAAGGAGGCTGATCCATGGAAAAAACAATTGCAGATGTCATTGACCTTGCGATTCAGAGGGAAGAAGATGCCTATCACTTTTACATGGATATCCACAGCAAGGTCCAGGATGCCGGTGTCAGGGATACGGTCGAATTCATAGCCAAAGAGGAAAAGAAGCACAAAGCGTTTCTTGTCGGTTACCGCAAGGGCGATTACGGTACGGATGCCCTTAGGATGGCGGATGTTATTGAATACAGGGTCGCAGAATACCTGGAAGAACCTGAGATCAGCAAGGAATCCAGCAGCCAGGACGTTTATCTGATTGCTGCTCACCGGGAAAGCAGGTCTTACCAGTTTTATTCCGAGCTTGCTAATATGCACGCCGACAGCGAATTGAAAACGATGCTCGCAAAAATGGCCAACGAAGAGTTGAAGCACAAGGAGAAGATGGAATATTTGTACGCCAATACCGCCTTTCCGCAAACATCGGGAGGGTGATGACTCAACCAATGTCCATCTCTTCTGAAACGCACTCAGCTGCGATCGGCAGGGGCGCTGACTATCGAGTGGCGTGTTGGAGCCGATAGACCGGCCTTGCGCTTACTCTTTTTCGACCGGAACCGTTGTGACAGGTACCGCAGAATTCCTGACGACTTTATCAGTTACACTGCCCACACGGTAATTACCTTGCTGGCCATTGCTGGCCATTACGACCAGGTCGACACCTTCTGCTTCGATCAGCTTTAAAATTTCCTGGGCCGGATCACCTACAGCGATATGTTTGATGTACAGTGGGCAGCTGTTTAAATATTTTTCGCACACCTGTTCCAGACGCTTTTTGGCGGATTTATTGGCCCACTCCATGAGCTTATCGACTTTCGATTTGTCAAAATCACCGTACCAGGATTCATGATGAGCAATATCTTCGATTACATAGAGCACGTGTATCTCGGCGCCATATTTTTGGGTTAAATCGGTCACGTACGGCAGTGCTTTTTCGGCACTACGCGAAAAATCTGTCGGCCACAACACTTTATTGACTTCCATCTTTGAGACTCCTTTTCTGAATATCCTGTATTAACTTGACTATATTATAATTACTGAAAAGAGGATGTAAAGATGCTCGTTACCGGTCACTGGTTACTGGTCACTGGTGGCTGGTCGCTGGTTGCTGGTCTTGCGTCAGCGGTAGTCTGGTTGTTGTTAACACTTAAGACTTGATCGTTGATATTGGCTATTTGGGAAAGTAATTTTCCATACGTATTCGGATCATTGCGGCGGGCACGGAGGCCCGCCCTACTAAGGGTAACCAATGGCCATCAGTCAAGTAGGGTCGGCCTCTGTGTCGAACAGTAGCCAGTCTGCAAATAGAGGCCAGGATCCAGTATCGAGCATCCAACGACCAGGAACCAGCGACCAGAGACCAGAATCGGATTTTACGATACAAGCTCAATGATCTTTCTGGAAGTATATTCACCTGTATCGGCCAGGGCGTCAATTGGTAGAAAAGACAGGGCATTCGACTTTTTTGTTATCAGCAGCATCCCCATCATCCGGCAAAAATACGATCAACATAAGCCTTAAAGGCATGTCCGCATTCTTTGCAAAGGGCATCCACATCTTCATTTTGGGTATTTGTATTGGGCATAGGGCCTCCAAATGAAAATCCCGCAGTACAGCAAGTGCCGCGGGATTTTTAATTTATTTCAATCGAAAAGGCAGCTACTTTTTATCCTCTTCCTTCACCTCTTCAAAATCTGCATCGACCACATCTTCCTCAGGGGCGGCTCCGCCTGCCTGGCCAGCGGATTCATCACCACTGTCACCGGTCTGTTGCCCTCCGGCTGACGCTTGCTGGTACATGGCTTCGGCCAGCTTGTGGGATACCTGGGTAAGTTCTTCGCTGAGCCGTTTAATTTCTTCCGTATCCTCGCCTTCCATGGCTTTTCTCAATGCGGAAGATGCTTCTTCAACCTTGCTCTTGGTTTCGCTGTCGACTTTGTCTCCTAATTCCTTGATTGATTTTTCGGTCGAGTAAATCAATGTGTCGGCTGAATTGCGCGCCTCGACCAATTCTTTTTTCTTTTTGTCATCTTCAGCATGTATTTCAGCATCTTTTACCAAATTGTCGATTTCTTCCTGAGACAAACCGGACGATGCCGTAATTTGAATGGATTGCTCTTTTCCGGTAGCCTGATCCTTGGCCGATACATTTACGATGCCATTGGCATCAATATCGAAGGTAACCTCTATTTGAGGAATTCCCCGGGGGGCTGGTGGTATGCCGACCAATTCAAATCTTCCCAGCGTTTTATTGCTGGCGGCCATTTCGCGCTCACCCTGCAATACATGGATGGATACGGCCGGTTGGTTGTCCGCTGCAGTTGAAAATGTCTGGCTTTTTTTCGTAGGTATGGTGGTATTCTTTTCGATCAATCGGGTCATGATACCGCCCAGTGTTTCAATTCCCAATGACAGCGGCGTAACATCGAGCAAAAGAACATCTTTGACATCACCTTTCAATACACCACCTTGAATGGCTGCTCCGAGTGCCACCACTTCATCCGGGTTTACCCCTTTGTGAGGTTCCCTGCCGAATATGCCTTTAACCCGCTCCTGAACAGCCGGCATACGCGTCATGCCGCCGACCAGAATTACCTCGTTGATATCTCCAGGAGATAAGCCGGCATCTTTCAGAGCCGTGCGACATGGATTTTCCAGCTTGTCCAGTAAATCGGCAACCAGAGCCTCGAGCTTGGCGCGGGTGATTTTGATATTGAGATGCTTGGGACCGCTGGCATCGGCGGTAATGAAGGGAAGGTTGACATCGCTTTCCATTGAAGCGGAAAGCTCCATTTTGGCTTTTTCCGCAGCTTCTTTCAGTCTCTGCAGGGCCATTTTGTCGTTTCTCAGATTAATGCCCTGATCCTTATTGAACTCGTCGGCGAGATAGTCGATCAGCCGAAGATCGAAATCTTCTCCGCCCAGATGGGTGTCGCCGTTGGTCGCCTTGACTTCGAAAACGCCTTCACCGATCTCAAGAATTGACACATCAAAGGTTCCGCCGCCCAGATCGAAGACCGCGATTTTCTCTTCCTTTTTTTTATCCAGACCGTATGCTAGCGATGCGGCTGTCGGTTCATTAATGATCCGCAGGACATTCAGCCCGGCAATTTTTCCGGCATCTTTGGTTGCCTGGCGCTGGCTGTCGTCAAAATAGGCCGGTACGGTAATGACCGCATCGGTTATCGTCTCACCAAGATATTCTTCGGCGGTTTTTTTAATATTTGCCAAAATATAGGAGGATATCTCGGCCGGACTGTGCTGTTTGCCCTTCAAATTAATCCGGATGTCGCCGTTGCTGGCCTGTTCGATTTTAAAAGGCAGAACCTTGATATCATCCTGTACCTGCTTTGATGCGAATTTGCGACCGATCAGCCGTTTGACTCCGAATACCGTATTCTCAGGATTTGTGATCGCCTGCCGTTTGGCGATTTGGCCTACCAATCTTTCACCATTTTCGCTAATGGCGACGATCGAGGGTGTGGTGCGACCGCCCTCCTGATTTGTGATGACCGTTGCGTCTCCGCCTTCCATAACAGCCACGCAGGAATTCGTGGTGCCGAGATCGATTCCGATTACCTTTGACATGTTTTATTCCTCCTTAACCTCATTGCAACAAATGTTAATCCCATTTTTGTTAAGATTGTTTCTATTTATTTTTTTTTGCTGGCCCCCGCCACCACAACCATCGAAGGGCGCAGTAATCTATCGTGAATCAGATAGCCTTTTTGAAGTTCATTGATAACCGTATTTTCGTCAAACTCATCGGTTTCTTCCTGCATGACGGCCTCGTGAAAGGTTGGGTCAAAAATTTGCCCTTGGGCCTCAATGGGTTTAACATTAAATTTTTCAAAGACCTTCAATATTTCCGTATGCGTCATTTCCAGTCCCTGCAGCAGGCCCTGGTCTATGGTTTTGTGGCCATTGGTTGAATTCATGGCCAATTCCAGATTATCGACCACAGATAGCAATTCTTTGATCAAAGACTGGTTTGCAAATTTCCTGAATTCCTCCAGTTCCCGGGTGGTACGTTTTTTGTAATTTTCAAATTCGGCTGATACCCTGAGCAGGCGATCATAATTTTCTTTGGCTTCCTGCTGCTTGGCTTCCAGACGGGTTTCAAAATCCTTCATCGGATCATCGACTTCCTCCTGATCTGTCTTTTCAGGCTTGCCTTGGGGATCTACCTTATCCGTGGCGGCAACCTTCAGCGGCAGTAACCTTTCCTTTGTCTTCGTCCGAATCGATTTGAATATTAATATTTTTTTTCCCTGACATTCGATTACATGCTCTCCCGGTGATTTGAGGTGTTCAATTATTGATCTGGAAAGTAAGACAAGTTGAAACGATGTCAAGGATGTAATATCAAGGTTTCATAAGAAAAAATGCATGCCCAGCACTCAGTTGATTTTGGCGGTTCAACGAATGGATTTCGATGGGCAGGATTGTCTCGATTTGGGATTTCAGATTTCGGATTTGGGATTTCCTAAAAGGACTTAACTCTTATTTTACGGGGAATAAATCAATTATAAGGTGGTAAGATACTCGATTGTGGATTTCGGGTTTGGGATTTGTTAAAGGGATATATGTCTTATTTTACAATGAAAAAATCAGGTGATGGAAGGCTTGAGGTGATAAATCCAGTGTGCAAGGCTTAAAATATAATATCAGCTATCTTACATTATTAAAATCCGCCATCCGCCATCCCAAATCCCAAATCGAAAGAATCCAAAATCCGCAATCCGAAATCAAAAATCCCAAATTGGAAGTGGTTGCGCACCCGCCGTCGAACCTTTTAGGAAACCTCGTCACATTATACAGATTGAGATCAAACCACGACACAGACCGCATCACTTATCGCTGCTTCCTTCCGGACCTGACGAGGTTCATGACCGCCTGTTGCGTGGCGTCCAATCAAAATGGTTCAAGGGTTCCAAGTATAAGATCCTTGGGCGGGAATTCAGCCCCGCATAAGCGGATTTCGGGAAAAGGGCACCGCTAGCTCCCCGCCTAGCACAACCAGTAATTAAAATACGCAAAAAAACCATTTTTGCAAGAAAAAACTCTACAGGTTCAGCCTTTAAAGGTTGCCGTCTTCGCCTAAAGGCTTCGCCGCGCCAGGCAGGGTTCATGGTTTCGCCTTCCCTAATTGAGTAACTCGAGACAGGCAGTTTTTATGGTTGTGTGGTCCGTGGTTGCATATACTTTTAGCTTAACATATTATATATAAAACAGTAAGAATTCAGGTGCCTGTCTGATTAAGGTTACCTGATTTAAGGCTTTGTGAATATATGGCTCCCCCAGCAAATAAATCGAAAAAGAAAGCAGAGGAACAGATTCTACGGACCGTGCGGGGAACAATTGCCAGGTTCGGGATGTTTGGCCCGGGGGACTCGGTACTGGCGGCTGTATCCGGTGGTTCGGATTCTGTTGCCCTTATCCACATTCTGAATACCATCGCCGGTGAGTACCCCTTTCAGTTGGCAATTGCCCACCTGAATCACTGCCTGCGAGAGAAGGAATCTGATCGGGATGCTGAGTTTGTGGCAGCTCTTGCCAGGAAATTCGATTTGCCTTTCTATTTTGAAAAAAAAGATGTGCGTGCTATTCAACGGCGTCGGCGACTTTCTCCGGAAGAAGCGGCTCGCCAGGTGCGCTATGAGTTTTTTGATGCGGTTGCGTCTAAAGACGGCTTTAGTAAAATTGCCATGGGTCATCACAGCGACGACAATGCCGAACTGGTCCTTATGAATTTGTTGCGCGGCAGTGGTCCTCTGGGTCTTTCCGGAATTGCTCCCGTGAGGAACCATAAATTCGTGCGTCCGTTAATCCGCCTTAAACGGTCCAAAATCCTGGATTATATTTCAGAAAAAAAAATAGCCTTTGTTACTGATGCTTCCAACACAGATCCGGCTTACCGGCGGAACCGAATTCGCCACCACTTGATTCCGGAGCTTAAAAAATCATATAATCCTGCGATTGTTGATTCTCTCAATCGATTGGGAGAAATTTTGCAGGCTGAGGATCAATGGTTGGATGAGGCCCTCGAGCCGGTGTTTAATGAATGTGTTTTAAACAGAACATCCCACCGGATCAGTTTGGCCACATCGGGAGTCAACGGTATGGATTTGGCGGCCGCCAGGCGAATTATCAGAAAGGCGATTTTCAGCGTGAAACAGGATTTACGCCGTATCACCTTTTTGCATGTAGACGCCATTATTGAATTGGTTAAACGAGGTCAGGCTTGCGGCAGCCTGGATTTGCCCGGTGGTGTTCGGGTGGTCAAAGACACTGCGGCGCTCACTATTAAAAAGGAGAGCCAACCATCGCAAGCAAATATAATAGAATACCGGTACACGATTGCCGGCGAAGGGATCACATCGATAAAAGAGGCTAACGCTGCTATCAGGCTTGTTGAAATCGAAACAGATAAAGTACCTGATTTTAATGACTCCGGAAAACTTCGGGCTTTTTTTGACCGGGATTGCTTGCAATTTCCCTTAGTTGTTCGCAATTTTCGACCAGGGGATCGGTTTTCGCCATTGGGGATGAAGGGCACCCAGAAATTAAAGAAATATTTTAGCAATAATAAAATTTCAGCCCACCAGCGAAAAAAATGTCCGCTATTGTTGAGCAGGGATAAAATCATCTGGGTCGCCGGACATCGCATCGACAACAGCGTAAAGTTGGGTCCGAAAACCCGGCATGTCCTTATGGCCGAACTTTTGCTTGCTTAATTAGCGATAATGATTAAATTTGCTTAGAAACGCAGGTGGGGCAGCTAACTCTGATCCAGGTTTCTGAGTAATTTTGTCGCCTTAAACTTGATATTTCAACTAAGATACGGGATACTGCCGTAAACGATTGAATAATGTCGATTGACGATTGACTAAGTAAGGTCCGCCGCCGGCGGAAGAACTAAAAAATCAAATAGATGGAGCGTAGCGATCTCTACAAATATTCATTCGCCATTGTTCAATATTCAATTATTCTATCGCAGGAGGTAAAAACATTTGAATCCGTTTTATAAAAATCTGGCATTATGGCTGGTCATCACTTTGATGATGGTCATGCTTTACAATCTTTTTAGTCAACAGCATATGGCTGAAACCAGCATCAGCTATACCGAATTTCTGGACATGGTCGAAAGCGAGCGTGTGGCTGAGGTGGTAATCCAGGGTCAGGAGCTGCTTGTCACGGATATCAATCGTAATCGTTTCAAAATTTACAGCCCCCAGGACAATGATCTCATTAACACGCTGCGGGGGAAAAATGTTACCATCAGCGCCAAACCTCCTGCGGAGAATCCATGGTACATGTCCGTACTGGTATCATGGTTTCCGATGTTGATTTTGATCGGCGTTTGGATTTTTTTCATGCGCCAGATGCAGGCCGGGGGCGGTAAGGCACTGTCTTTCGGCAAAAGTCGGGCGCGCCTGGCGACCGATCAATCCGAGAAAGTAACCTTCGAAGATGTTGCCGGCATCGATGAAGCCAAAGAAGAACTGGGAGAAATTGTCGATTTTTTAAAAGACCCCAAAAAATTCACCCGCCTGGGCGGGCGAATTCCCAAAGGAGTCCTTTTGATGGGCCCTCCGGGAACCGGTAAAACGCTTTTGGGACGCGCGATTGCAGGTGAGGCCGGGGTTCCTTTTTTCAGCATCAGCGGTTCTGACTTTGTAGAGATGTTTGTGGGGGTCGGTGCATCGCGGGTGCGGGACTTATTTGTCCAGGGCAAGAAAAATGCACCCTGCATTATATTCATCGACGAAATCGATGCCGTCGGCAGGCACCGGGGAGCCGGGTTGGGCGGCGGACACGATGAGCGTGAACAGACTTTAAACCAGCTTCTGGTTGAAATGGACGGGTTTGAATCCAACGAGGGGGTTATTCTGATATCGGCCACCAACCGGCCCGATGTGCTCGATCCGGCGTTGCTACGTCCCGGACGGTTTGACCGACAGGTGGTTGTTTCCATGCCGGATATTAAAGGCCGCGAGAAGATCCTTAAAGTTCACATGAAGAAAACACCCGTAGCTCCAGATGTCAATCCACTGATGCTGGCCAAAGGGACGCCCGGCTTTTCCGGCGCCGACCTTGAAAACCTGGTCAACGAGGCCGCCCTGCTGGCTGCCAAGCGGGACAAGGAAAAAGTCGAGATGGTCGACTTTGAAGATTCCAAAGACAAAGTCTATATGGGGCTGGAGCGCAAATCCAAGGTCATTAAGGAAGAAGACCGCAGGGTAACAGCTTATCATGAGGGCGGGCACGCGCTGGTCGCCCGGTTTTTACCCGAAACCGATGCTGTCAATAAAATCACCATTGTGCCCCGGGGACGGGCCGCCGGTATCACCTGGTTTTTGCCTGAGGAGCGCGATTTTAAATTCAAGGACCAGCTCGAAAGCGAACTGTCAGTTGCCTTCGGCGGGCGGGTGGCCGAAGAAATTATATTCAATCGCATCAGTACCGGTGCCGCCAATGACATCAAACAGGCCACCGCCCTGGCCCAAACCATGATACGCAACTGGGGCATGAGTGAAAAGCTGGGGCCCCTCTCCTATGCCAAGGGCGAAGAGCAGGTTTTTCTGGGTCGCGAAATCGCCCAGCACCGGGACTACTCCGAAGACACGGCTCGTATGATCGACGAAGAAATTAACAAGCTGATTAAAGATGCCTATGATCGCGCCGGTGTCGTACTCAATGAAAACGTTGATATTCTTCACAAGCTGGCAGAATTATTGCTGGAAAAAGAAACTGTTCCGGGTAAAGAACTGGATGAGTTGATAGAAGAGTTAAGGCCCGGCATCGAACTGCCTTCACATAAATTGGATGACAGTGAGCCGGCGGCAGAGGCCCAGGCAGCACCGGATCCGACTTGATTTGATGGCCGTTCGTAAAACATACCATCTTTCATGGTCAAGCCACACCCTGGAGCTCGGGCGGCAAACCTGTATCATGGGGGTTGTTAACGTGACCCCGGACTCCTTTTCGGACGGTGGAAAATTTTACAACACCGATGTTGCCGTCGCCCAGGGTGAAAAGCTGGCCGCCGAAGGAGCCGATATCATAGATGTCGGCGGAGAGTCCACGCGACCGTTCTCGGACCCTGTGCCCGTTGAAGAAGAAATTCGCCGGGTTGTGCCGGTAATTCAAAAGCTTGCCCAGCGGGTGTCGGTCCCCATTTCCATTGATACCACCAAAGCCGATGTTGCCCGGCAGGCCCTTGCCGCCGGCGCCACCATCATTAACGATGTGGCCGCCTTGCGCTCTGATCCCGCTTTGGCCGCCCTGGCTGTTGAGTTCGATACACCGCTGATTCTGATGCATATGCTGGGGGAGCCCAAATCCATGCAGGTTTCCCCCCGTTATGAAAATCTGATCAAAGACATCCGCAGTTTTTTAGCGGATGCCGTTGAAAGGGCGGTAAAACTGGGAGTACCCCGGTCAAAAATTATTGTGGACCCCGGGATCGGATTCGGCAAAACGGTTAGCCATAATCTTTTGCTGCTTAAACATGTTCAAGCCTTCACATCCCTGGATCTTCCGATTCTGATCGGCGCCTCCCGCAAAGCCTTTATCCGTAAAATCCTCAAACAAGCCCATGAAGAAGGCATCCGGCCGGATCTGCCCATCGTGGAGACCGGCACCCAGGCCGCCGTGGCGGCGGCCGTTCTAAACGGTGCTCACATCGTGCGGGTGCATGATGTCGGCAATACGGTTGCCACCGTCAAAATATTAGATGCACTCAGAGCAGCGGATTGATGATCGCGGATTTGGGATTCCTTCGATTTTGGAACTTGGATTGCAGATTTCGGATTTTAAGAAGGTAAAAATTCTGATCTTATATTGAGTGATCCATTGATTCTCGGCTTTTAGCCCTGAGTTCTGCGTGCCGAGTCATAGTAACACTTTATCGTGACGACGACTGGCGTCTTTTTCCTGACACCCGACACCCCTGGCCCAGACCTAACTTTGTAAGAATCTGGAAGATAAGACATTATTGGGATCTCCTACAATGAACAGTAATAATCCGTCATATCGCACCAGGGCGGGCTGAAACTTCAAAAGAGCCCATACCCACCCATTTTATCCTGACTTGGCTGCCCTATTTTAATAAACAATGACCATTCACAGAATCGGTGCCAAAAGCCTCGCTGACTGAACAGCCAGTTTGAAGAAAAATGGCCGCTGGCTGTAGTCTTCCATGGTGGCCCGGCGGCTGCGGGAAAAGTCATTGGTAAGCATAGCTGCGACTTTTTTTATGAAAGACGGGTCATAATTTAGAATGGTTATTTCGAAATTCAACCGGAAGGATCGATTGTCCAGATTGGCCGTGCCCGCGGCGGCACAGGCTGAATCAATCAGAAATACTTTCTGGTGCATAAAACCGGCTGTGTAACGGTATAATTTAATTCCGAAAGGTAGCGTATTTTGGTAAGACGATCGCAATAATCGTGTATATCACATCCTAATCCATTTTCAGGGCTTTTTCGAGCTTTAGAATCTCTTCTTTGATGAGTTGTTTTTCGGCGGGGCTTAATTTTTTTTCATTCAGACGCTTTTTTAAGCCCAGCAAGCGCATTTCTTCACGGTAGTCATCGCAGGTGTATTCATTATTCTGTGGCATTGCCAGGATAATAGATGCTAGATACGGCCGGTATCTTTGAGGGTTTCTTTGTAAATGCTGTAGAATAACTCGGTATCGGTAATGCTGCGGGCTAATATTTTGCCGATGTCTTCAATATTTTTGATGTTGATGGTTAAATTGACGCTGGCGTTCAGGGCCATCATGTTATCCATGGTACGATATCTGCTGCTGACCATGGCCACAAATATATTGCGGCGAGTCGACATTGGCAGTCGCTCCAAATAGATTAAAACGCCGTTGGCGTCCGGGTTTTTGGTGTCAAAATTCTCATCTACGACGATAAGATCGTAGACATGGTAGCGCATGCGCTTGAGGGCATCGCGCGCACTTTCCGCATTGGTGATTTGGTAATCCATCAAGCTAAGTGAAGATTCGATGGCTTTGCGAGCAATCGGATTTTGTTCGCACAAGAGCGCGGTTAAACCTTCTTCTTCTATAAAATCGAAGGGCTTGTCGGCTGCGTCATAGCCGGTGCTGTCTTTTGATTTGACCGAGGCGACCGTGTCGCCGGGGGATATTCTGGCCGGATCCAGGGAAATCCGTGTTTTGCATTTGGGACACGGTATGGTGGATACCCGACCGGCTGGAATTTTTTCGTCGGCGATTCGAAACTTACTTGAGCATTTACTGCAAAATACATCCATGAGACACCCTATTCTTTGTCCTTTTTGGTTATCCGCTCGTCGTGCAATTCAATAGTTGCTTGTGGTTGGTATCATAACGCTTTGTTGTAGGTACGATCGATCTCCAGTTTGTCAATGTCGGTGGTGGTCTCCCCGCGCGAGCTCTTTATGGAGTCAATACCGCGACCCACGATTCCGCGCTGCGACGCATACGCCATGGCTGTTTCCTGGGTGATCAAGCCTTCCTCATACAACCCGACAAGATGTTGGTCAAAGGTTACCATCCCGAATGCGCCGCTGGCGTCCATAATATCATAAAAGGTTTTCCCCTCGCTTTCCCCGTGCAGGATGGCATCCTGGACCCTCAGATTGGTACCCAGTATTTCAAAGGTGGCGACCCTGCCTCCTCCGACTTTGGGCAGCAGTCTCTGACACACAATCCAGCGAACCGAATCAGCAAGCCGGATTCGGATCTGCCGTTCGTCTTCGTTGGGGAACATACCGATGATACGGTTGACCGTGGATCCGGCATCAACGGTATGCAGGGTGGTTAAAACCAGATGGCCGGTTTCGGCAGCGCTGAGGCCAATTTCGACCGTCTCCCGGTCCCGCATTTCGCCCACCAGAATTACCTTGGGTGCCTGCCGCAGGGATGCACGCAGTCCGCTGGCGTAAGAATCGAAATCAAGCCCTAGTTCTCGCTGGTTGAAAGTTGATTTCTTATGAGGATGCTGATACTCGACCGGGTCTTCCAGGGTAATAACGTGTACGGATTTGGCTTCGTTGATTTGATCCAATATTGCCGCCAGGGAGGTGGTTTTACCGGATCCAGTGGCGCCGGTGATAAATACCAGACCATTTTTTTCCTGGGCTATCTGATACATGGGTTTTGGCAGCCCGCGTTCTTCAATCGTCGGTATTTTGGATTCGAGTTTTCGCAAAACGATGGAAAGATTGCTCCCCTGGGAGAATATGTTGACCCTGAAACGCGCTTTACCTGGCAAACTGTAGGACAAGTCGCAGGATCCGCTGGTAATCAGGGTTTCCGTCAAGCGACGGTCCTGATTGATTAAATTCAACGCCAGTATTTCAGTTTGAAAAGGCGAAAGTGCTTTAAAGGCCGGTTTGATGTCCACGGGTATCAGTTCTCCGGCGCTTTCAACCTGCATGGGTTTCCCCACCGTGAAGTTCAGGTCGGAAACATCCCGGTGAAAGTCCAGCATCCTTACCAGAATATGATCGATTTCCTGTTTTTTCATAAAGACACACTTATTCCTACATGAGCGAAAATCGCTCATGTGGGTGTTAATCGTTATACGTTAATTGTTATTAGAATTGACTAACAATCTCATCCCATACTTTTAGACTGCTGAGATTTAAAATCGATGTTATTCCCTTTTCACGATTAACTGATAACAGATAACTCACACTAAGCTTCGGTAAAATCCGGTGGCGGTGCTTTGAGCAGGGGCCTGAAACGGCCTTTATCATTGGCTTTGGCATAAGCTTCCTCGGCGCTGACCATCCCTTTGGAATAAAGATCCATGATGGAATCATCCAGCAGGATCATGCCGTATTTTTTCCCCGTCTGAATCATCGACGGTATCTGGTGGGTTTTGGCTTCCCGGATTAAATTGCGTACGGCCGGATTTGCGATCAGGATTTCCAAAGCAACCACCCGACCCTTGCGGTCAATACGTTTAAAAAGTACCTGGGCGATAACTGCCCGCAATCCATCTGAAAGGGTTGATCTGATAAGAGGCTGTTCTGATGACGGGAAAACTTCGATCACCCGGTCAACGGTTTTATAGGCGCTGGATGTATGCAGGGTGGAGAAAACCAGATGCCCGGTGGAGGCCGCTTCCACCGCCAGTGATATCGTTTCAAGATCCCGCATTTCTCCCACCAGAATAATATCGGGGTCCTCCCGCAGGGCGCCGCGCAAGGCGGTTGAAAATGAATCGGTATGAACGCCGACCTCGCGATGGTTGACGATGCATCCTTGGCTTTGATGCACAAATTCTATCGGGTCTTCGACGGTGATGATATGATCTTTGCGGGCACGATTGGCCACATCGACGATGGCTGCCAGCGTTGTTGACTTGCCGCTTCCGGTAGGACCGGTAACCAGAATCAGACCCCTGGGAAGGGTTGCTAGTTTCGACACTACCGGAGGAAGACCGAGTTGATCAGCGGTCATGATGGTACTGGGGATTTCGCGAAATACGGCCCCGACGCCATTTTTTTGCATAAAAAAATTGGCGCGATACCTGGCCAGTCCCGGAATCTCGTAGCCGAAATCAATATCTCCGGATTCTTCAAATGATTTTATTTTCTGTTCCGGTGCAATTTCGTAAAGCATTCCCCTTAAGTCATCGCTGTCCAGCACTTTATATTTAATTCTCTCAATCTCCCCTCGAATCCTCAGGGCCGGGGGTTGCCCTGCCGTCAAATGGAGATCTGAAGCCCCCTGCTCGTTCATCAATTTGAAAAATGCATCAATCTTTGCCATTCACTACTCCCGCTTTCACAAAACGTCACATTGGAATTAAACTAAGTTGTATAGCGCCATTTTCCAAAAAAAAGTCGCCCTTGCTGACAAGAGCGTCTCAAGCGACTTTGTGCGTACAATAATCCAAAACTCTTGGAAAAAGATATTTCTGACACGTTGTCGTATTCGCTTCTGCTGGTCATATTGAAAATCAGAAGATACGACCGATTCTATTTCGCCTGCTTCAGCAATTTCAGTTTGGCATCCTCTTCATCCATTGCCTTGGCGCCTTCTTTGCTGAGATCAAGCAGTTTACTGTGTGCCTCAACAATGGAGCCTATCTGAACTTCAATCTGGGTGCGTTGCCGTTTCAATTCCGATATATCCTCATGCAGTTGGGCCAGTCGATTGTGAGCGTTGTTTAATATTTTTTCGGCCTTGACTTCGGCTTCGGCAATTATCAGCTCAGCTGATTTGCGGGCATTATCTTTCATTTGATCCAGAACCTTTTGGGAATTCAGCAACGCTCTCTTAAAAGTTTCTTCCCGTTTTCGGTAGCCCTGGATTTCAAGTTCAAGACGCCGAACTTCTTCCTGCATACCCTTATGAGTTCTTTGCAGCGATTCAAAAACGTTGGCCACTTGTTCGAGGAAAGCGTCGACCTCCCGGACGTCAAATCCTCGAATTCTGGTCTTAAACTTCTGTTGCTGTATATCAAGGGGAGTTATGTTCACTGGTTTCACCTGCCTTTCTGTTTATCGCAACGTAAGCGCCAGTTCGTATAGACTTTGGACAACGAATCGCTGCAAAAAGATGACAGCCAAAAGAACGAGAATGGGAGAAAAATCAATACCACCAAAATTCAACGGGATCCTTTTCCGAATCTGGAAAAGTACAGGTTCAGTGATATTGTGAATGAAGCGAACGATCGGGTTGTAAGGATCGGGATTGACCCATGACAGAACTGCGCGGGCAATTACGATCCACATGAAAATGACGAGGACGACATCCAGTATTTTGGCTATTGCGGTTAATAAATTGCTGAAAACAAACATATGAGGCCCTACCTTATAATCTTAACTTATCGCTTGACGTTGTGAGGCCCGGCCAACCTGCCGGGGGTTTATTAAACTAAATTATATTATCATCGATAAGTCAAGAAATTTCATGAGAAATCAAAGGGTAAGCCTTGCTTTAAAAACCGCTGCGTCCATTTCAAAGATCAATATTCATGGAATAGAAATTTCCGATCCGGGTGTTCGCTCCCTTCATTCCGTTTAAGTTTCTCCCCTTGAATACCCGATATCCGCCCGTTATTGCCGACCGGTGGGCTTAATTTTAGCCGGAGCAGGCAAGGATTGTGCCGATATCGCTGTAACCGTCTGATATACAATCTAAAAATTAGCTATTGAATTGTTCTGGTAAGAGGGTGCGCAACCAATTTACAAAACCTATATCGGCCGGGTAGGATCAAAACTTAAGTAAATTTACCGCAGGCCAATCACATGGCCGTACGCATATTTCAATGGCTGCAAGTATTCAATTATTATTAAAAATATCATATCCTTCGGCAGAATGCA
This sequence comes from uncultured delta proteobacterium, assembly GCA_963821065.1. Classification (GTDB taxonomy): domain Bacteria; phylum Desulfobacterota; class Desulfobacteria; order Desulfobacterales; family JAFDCJ01; genus JAFDCJ01. The sequence goes on from CAWGCM010000003.1 coordinate 48,839, forward strand.
AATTTTGGTGATAGCTGGTTTATCAAGTATCGAGCATCGATAATTCGGAGAATTCTAACGCTTTGCGCCATGCTCTATGCGCTTTGCTGATAATTCTGCAATCCCAAATCGCAACCTACCCCCCTGCTACCATTGGTATCAAAAACACCTCAGCATTGTCGGGGATGGTGGTTTTGTCAAAATTGGGTCTTGATATATAGGTCTGATCGATGCGAACGACGGCATAGGGATGGGGGTCGTTTATCGCGATGAGCAGGTCGCTTATGGTCATCCCCTCATGCCAGTCGATGGTATGGTCGGCGACCTTAATCATTATTGCACGCCGTTGGCTTTGAGAACCGCGAGGACTTCATCAAAATCGATTCCCAATCTTTTTACCGTATCAACCGTAGGAATGCCGTCAGGGGTCCAGCCCCTGCGCTCGTAAACGGCGTCCTGTAGTTTTTCGTATTGCTCCTCCCGCAATTGACGCATGATCGCTGTTTTTTCGGCAGTGGTTTTGTCTTCTATAGCGATCTTATATTTTTCCTTCAGCTGGGTGTCGTAGCGCTCGGCCCGGGATTCATATTCCAGCTCGGTTACCGGCCCCACTGCCCGGTAAGGCAGGGCATCATGCTTTCTTGTTCCAAAGCCCATTTTGAGGTTGAATATTCGCTGGAAATTATAAACCCCTTCGCTCATGGCAACCAGGTCTTCAGGGGCGGAGGACCTTCCGGTCACCGCGCTGAAATAGTCCGCATACCATTGCAGGTGTTTGCTGACCTTGGCCGGTTCTGCTGTGTCTTTATTGTCCTCGGGAATGATATCGTTCCAGGGCAGTTTGCACAGTCCGCAGAGCGAAAACCAGGTGCGAAACATAGGAAACCAGTGAAGCGCTTCGGCCTTCTCCTCAAAGGTCGGCATAAAATTGTGGACCATGTCCAGAAAAATCAACCAGGCTTCATCATGTTGGGGGCCCTTTAGCGCCAGCCCGTATCCACCCTGCTGGGCTAAAGACTCTTTGGTCATATATTCGGAAAACTCCAGCCCTTTAGATTCCATACCGATGTCGGCCATGATGGCTGAATCGGCTCCAAAATCCCCGGCAAATTTCTCTTTCATTTTGCGGATACCCTGCCCGACAATTTGACCGAAGCCCTCTCCGGCTGCCATTTGATGTACAAGCTCCAGGGCGCTGGCGCGGTTGCCGAAACTTAAATCCATTCCGCCGGTGTGGGTTTCGTCGAGCAATCCCATTTCATAACATTCCATGGCAAAGGCCATGCCCGTGCCCACCGAAATGGTGTCCAGACCGTAAGCATCGCAATAGAAATTGAGTTCTATAACCGTATTGGGGTCAAAAATTCCCAGATTGGAACCGCAGCCGGCAATGGTTTCATATTCGGGACCATCCACAAAAACTTTTTGGCCTTTAAACGGTCCGGTAAGCGGAACAAAGTCTTTAACTCCATGGGAGCAAGCCACGGTACACCCCATCCAGCAGCCGTCGAAACCCGGATCAAACAGGCGTCGATAGACTTTCTGGCCCAGATTGGGCGCTTCGGAGTGAGATCCGTAACGGAAATTGTGAGTTGGCAGGCAATCGTGGTCATTCATTATCGTCACCAGATGGGTGGTGCCGATGCGTGCCATTTCATTTTGTTTGGGATCGAGTTCAACAATTTCACGAGAATGTAATTTGGCCACCTCTTTTAATTTTGTCTTATCGGCCGGCTTATTGGTGTCGGTTGTAACCGTATCCCAGCGTACCACCAGGGCTTTGAGGCCTTTGTCGGCAAAGACAGTGCCGATACCCCCCCGCCCGGCCTGCTTGTACCGGGCACGCTTGCGTTTGGCATCGTACCAGGTAAAATTAAGACATCCGATCAAAGAATTTTTAGCTCCCGGCCCGGCCGAAACTACGGAGATATTGCGGGGTTTGCCATCGGCGAAATGGTCGGTCAACGCTGCCGACAATTCATAGGCGTTTTCCGGCAGTCCGGTGGCATCCAGGATCTGGATTTGCTGGTTGATGCCGTCGATGAAAATAACCGCATCCTGGGATGCTTTGCCCTGGATTTGCAGGGCGTCAAAGCCGGAAAACTTCAGGTAGGGCCCAAAATAACCACCGACATTGGAGTCTATTGCAGCTCCCGTCAGCGGCGAAAGGGTGGTGACAATACTTTTGCCGGAACCGGGGTAGATCGGCGTGCCCCCCAGCGGCCCGCAGGCAATGCAAATGGCGTTGTGGGGATCATTCCAGCGGGTGTCCGTCTGGACGGCGTTCCACAACAGCCACAGATCATAGCCTTTGCCGCCGATAAATATGTCCCTGGTTTTTTGTTCCACCGGCTTTATGGTAATATCGGCATCGGAAATATTTACATGCAGCGTCTGGTCGCTGTAGCCCTTTTCAATTTCAGGACGCTTGTAATCGAGTGTTTTGGCCACCTTTAAGTTCAATTCAGGCATTATCTTTCTCCTTTAAAAAGTGATGATATCCAATTTTACAGCTATTAATTTCGGTCGCTTGTCACATTATTCCCAAGCTTAACATCTTTATATATTACCCTTCACATTTGTAATCAAGCCTCCATTTTTTGCCTCAAAAGACCCGTCTTCGCCCGGCGGGCTTCAGGCTTCGATATAACTACGCCCCGACACGTCGCCGCGGCAGGCAGATGACAGAAGCTTCCGATATCGGATTGGCTGGTTTTGACCACCTAACCTGCAGCGCGCAACCCGCAACAGTTAGCGGCGCCCAGAAACCAACCACAACTTTAACTATGAGCTGTCAGCTTTGAGCTATGAGCTCGTCTTTATTTTAGGGCTTCATCTGCTTCAAACTCTCGGTATGGTGAAAATTCCTCTATGATAATTTTGTCATCTGCAGTTGTCTGTCCGGTGACCATGCGGGCTGCGAGTTCGGCCACCCCGGGTGCCAGCATCAACCCCTGGCCGCACATGCCGGTGGTGTGCAGCAAGCCTCTTATTTCCCGGTTCCAGCCTACCAGGGGGGCGCCGTCCGGCGTCATCGGGTATAGACCCCGCCATGTCCGGCGTACCCGCAGGTTCTTTAACCGGGGAAGCAGGCGAACCATGCGGGCACAGACCTGTGGTAAAAACACTGAGGTTTCCCGTTTGTCTTGCCCGATGATCGGCGGATCGGGGGTGATGCAGAATATAACCTGCCCATGTTTGTTCTGGTAAAAATAATAGCTTTTGGAACCCGGTGCCGGCCGGATATCGACCACCATGCAATGGAAAAACGGCTGCACCGGTTCGGTGATGGCGCCCTCATGGGAATCGGGTACTATCGGCAGTTCCACCCTGGCAGTATGGCATAGTTCCGGTGAGAACGGACCGGCCGCATCAATCACCACTTCAGCGCTGTAGCGGTTTTTGTCGGTGGCAACACCGACGACCTGGCCTTTTTGGCAGATGATTTTGGTGATGGTTTCTTTGAATCGAAATTTTGCTCCTAACTCCAGCGCCCGTCGGTAAAAGGCGTTGATTGAAAGCAGGGGTGAAATGGAGCCGTCATCGGGCGACACGGTGCCGCCGCGCAAACCCCCGGCATTGATTCCCGGGATAAGCGCTTTTATTTCCAGCGGACCGACCCAATCAATATTCAAGCCATATTGTTTTTGAGCCGGCAGCAATCCTTGTAATAGTTTTTGATCTTCCGGCCGGTATACCGGATAAACATAACCGCCTTTCAGCCATTCGATGTTATCTCCCTGCAACTGCTGCCAGGTGGAAAATATTTCAATTGAACGGCGGCAGGTGAGTATTTTGCCTGGAGTGGAGTGGGTGGCTCTGATCCCGCCGATGGCGTGCTTATTTTCTCCCTGACCGGGAGAAGGGTGAATATCGATGACCAGGGGTTTAAGGCCAAGCTCAGCCAGCGACATGGCGGTGGGGACACCGACCGAACCAGCACCAGCGATGATGACGTCATAGCTCAATTTAATGTCTCCTTACATGATACTCCGAGGGTCCGGAACAGTGAAAAGATTGAACGTCGAACATCGAACGTCCAACATCGAACCTCCAATAATGATGGTGCTGCGCTTCATCTATTTTAAACAGGCGAACTGCAGAATCCTCCCAATGAGGACAAGTTTAAAAGGGTAGATTCCCTTGACTCAGCATTTTTTTGAAAATGACAGAATACAATATTCGACGTTGGACGTTCAATGTTCGATGTTCATATTTTATTTCGATTCCGTCGAAGTCCCTGCAAACACCCCGATGGGTACTTCTACAAAAAGTGGTCGATCGACCCGGTCGGTGACCATTCTTAAGTCAATGCCCTCTTCCTGGAATATGCGCCAGATCATGGGGCGACAGGTCTTGGAGCCGCAGGCACCCATGCCGGCGCGGGTCAATGCTTTGATTTGATTTAAATCCCGGATGCCGCTTCGGATGGTGGCGCGAATTTCTCCGGCAGTCACCCTTTCGCAGCGGCACACGATGGCCTCATCCGGTGGGGGTTCCTTTTCGTAAATGGTTGAGGGCTCAATCTGTTTTTCCTGGACCCATATTCCCACCGCAGCCTTGGCTATGGCCTTATCAACCTTTAGCCGCACCAGAAGGGTGCCGGGGTATTTGCGCCGTGAACTTACTTTTTCAACCGGATAATATCCCAGAATGGCGCCGTCAATATCGGTGACCGGAATTTTTTGGCCGACTTCCACTTTTTCGCGCCAGACTTCATAGGGCAGGGTCACAAAGGGGTGGGCGGGATTTTCTCTGAAGTCCACCATCGTTACCGAAAGTCCCGGGCAAACCGCCAGACAGCTCGCACAGCCGGTGCAGGCATCCAGGTCAGCCATATAGGGCAGTCCGGTGATTTTATCATCCTGTGTTTTGACGGCCCCCACCGGGCATACGGAGGTGCAGGGGTTGCAGGGAACTTCCTGGTAGCAGTGGAATATGGGGAATACCCCGTCTTCTTTTTGGGGCGGCTTGCGACGGGTTGCCGGTCCCGGTTTGGATTTTAAAATGGTGGCCTTAGCATCCCATTCACGGGGCATTTGCTCGACATCGATGTTCAGGGATTGGGCGATTTTATGACCTTCTATTTTGCCGGTGAACATGGCGGCCGATGCTTCGGCAATTTCCTGGGCATCGCCGGCGCAAAATACGTCCATTCCCCACTGCCTGGCTTTGAGATAAAATTCGTTGACTTCGGCCAGGCCGACGGCAATCAGGACGGTATCCACTTCAAAGGTTTTGTGGGTATCGGGCATTACATTCCAATTTTCATCGAGGCGGGCGATGGTGACGGATTCAACCTTATCCGTTCCATTGGCGCTTACCACCGTGTGGCCGGCATAGATGGGGACCCCCAATCGTTTGAGTTTGTCGGCGTGCACCTTGTATCCGCCAACTTGCGGCAGGGCTTCTATCAGGGCCACCACCGCGATGTCGGCCTGAATCGCATGATAACCGGCGATAAGCCCGACGTTGCCACCGCCCACAATCAAAACTTTTTCAGAGGATTTTACCAGGTCCCGGTTTACCAGTGTTTGAAACGCGCCGGCACCGTAGACGCCTGGCAGGGTATTGCCCGGAAAGGAGAGCATCTTCTCCCTGGCACCCGTGGCCACCAGAAGTTTTTTGGGCTTTATTTTTATGTATTGATTGTCTTTAATTACGCCAACAATATTGTCTGAAAATACGGCCACTGCGGTGGTGTTCAACCAGACTTCCACCGAACTGAGCGAAAGAAGCTCATCCTGCAATATTTTACCGATTTCAAATCCCCGGGTGCCGGCATGGGAATCTTTTACCGAGCCAAAAAATTTATGGGTTTGAAGCACCAGTTTGCCGCCCAGCCGGTCCTTGTCATCCACGATAAGCGCATTGACCCCCAGTTTGCCCAGCTCGATTGCGGCTGAAAGCCCGGCCGGACCGCCGCCGATGATTAATACGTCCACTTCTTTGACGGGTATTTCGCCGGTCTGCAAAATGCGGTTATCTTCCGGAATTTTCGGAAGACCCTCAACACTTTTCACCACCATTTTATCCCGCAAAGGGGTCATGCATGATTTGACCGGCAAGCCATCGGCAATGACCATACACTGGGAACATTGGCCGTTGGCGCAGAAAATCCCCTGGGGGCTGTTATCTTTATGATGATGCCCGAAAATATGGATACCGTTGGCAAACAGGGCCGCAGAAATCATTTCTCCGTCAAAGCCGGTTAGGCGCATCCCGTTCCAGGTAAAATTTACCGGTATTCTTTCGGGTATTTCAAGAATTGGATGTTTTGTAATACGATGACTTGTCATAATTGCGAATACCAAATCGTAAGTTATCCGTTTTTCAAGCAGCCCCCTTGGCCGGTTTTGCCAGAGAACCGGTTAATGACCGGCTTACCCTGGCACAGACACGTCTGCCCTCTTTTGCATGTATTGGTTAAATCTTTGTACATGCTGCTGGGCAAGGGTGCGAGCCAGTTCAATGTCAGCATTTTCGATTGCATCGACCAGATCACAAAGGTCATTATAATTTTCCTCCAACTCGGGATTCGCCATGGAGAGAAATCGATCGTAATACCGGTGGATGTTATCGTGGATTGAGGTGAGGACAGATATATAAACAGGATTGCCGGTGATCCGGGCCATGGTCATGTGTATTTGCTTATCGATATCAATGAATGCATCCCTGTGGGAACTACCTTTTTGGGCACACGCATGAGCATTTTTCAGCAGATCTTTTAACTTTAGGATGTCCTCTGCGGCATGGTTTTCAGCAGCATGGGCTGCGACGATTCCTTCTACATCCTCACGAAATTGAGCCAGATGATTCAAGGATACTTTTTGTGAACGAATCAAAAGGCCGAGGCTTTCGCTGATTTGATCCGTATCCACCGTTTTAACCACTGAACCGCCGCCCACTCCCAGCTTGATTTCGATCAGGCCTTTTTGTTCCAGAACCCGCAGGGCCTCGCGCAGGGTGCCGCGGCTGATGTTGAACATCTCTTTCAACTCTCTTTCAGCCGGTAAGGTTTGCCCGGCCGTCAGCCGGCCGTCCAGGATTGCCTCCTGGATTTGTTCAACTACATCCTGAAAAATCTTTGTTTGTTTGGCGGCCTGAAACATGGATACCTCGCTTTAAAATATTATAATGGTTAGACCATTATAATACTCCGAATTTCTTTAAGCTGTCAAGTCCTCTGATACTCAAAAAAGGGTTCACCCAATGAACAACCCCGCGCAAGCGACGGAGTATCAAACGGAAAATTTTATACGCCCCAAGGGGCGGGGAATTAAAACTTTATCCGCCTCAGGAGGACTCGTCCGCCGCAGGCGGATTAAAGCTTGACGGACTGTTTGGGCAACAGCCCGTCTATCTTTGGTTTGCATTTCCGAAATTTGCTTAACGTTATTCTTAAATGGATCTCAGATATCTAACGTGGAAGTGAGCAGCTGCCCTGATGAGTGTCGTGTCTGCATGGCATTTATGATGAACCTGCAAACTAAAGGCCGTCAGCTCAACTGGTTTGTTGGGTTTAAATTATTATCTTGACACTTCCCATAATCGGTTGTACATTATCCTGTACAACAACGGGGGGAGTCAAATGAAAGCCATTACATATACTGCCGCACGGCAAAATCTTGCAAAAACAATGGAAAACGTGTGCAAAGACCACGCACCTGTTATCGTCACACGTAAAACCACCAACTCGGTGGTCATTATGTCATTAGAGGATTATGAAGCCCTGGAAGAAACTGCATACCTTTTGCGTTCTCCCAAAAACACAAGGCGTCTCATCGAATCCATCGCTCAGCTTGAAGAGGGCCAGGGATCAGAAAGAGAGCTTTCAGAGTGAAACTCATTTTTTCAGGTCATGCTTGGGAAGATTATCTGTATTGGAAAAAGACTGATAAAAAAATCCTCCGGCGAATAAACAAATTAATTAAAGAAATTAAACGAAATCCTTTCGAAGGAATTGGCAAACCCGAGCCGCTGAAACATGCTCTGTCTGGATATTGGTCCCGTCGAATAAACGATGAACACAGAATCGTTTACAAAGCATCGGCCGGTTCTATTCTAATAGCCCAACTTCGATACCATTATTAATTGTACCCACCTTCTTCACACCCCAACGCCCCGCCTGAGCAGCGGCCAGTTTATAGGCCGGACGACCACCGCTTTTTACGAAAAACCTTGATTTTCACGCCGTCTGCTCCACTGGCTTGATCTGCTGTTATTGATAAATACTCGACACTTGTTTAAAGGTTACAAAGCCAAACTACGCCTTTTATCAAGCAACCACCCCGTGGGGGGGAAGATTAACCAGGGTAAAATATAATAAACTGTAATATACCAATACTTGGTCAAAAAACCTATTTTATGACCAAGATAAAACCCACAGTAAATAAGGTCGTAAATGAATAGTGGGAAAGAAATATAAAAGGACCACCATATACAAACTCTCAATCCGCGTCCCGGCCTTGAATGCTTCGCGCTTCGATAGATTATAAACCAAATTGGAGGCAAAATTGCCAAATCAAATATAACCATAAATTTGATAGAATATTGTTGGTAATAATCCGGTAGCCCTGCAAGCCAGAATAGCAGCCAAGCTAAAGAAACAAAAATCAACAGTCGCATGTGTTTTCGAAGTTTCATTGAGTTATTATCCGAAGCATATCGTACTGCTCACTTGACGCACACGTTTACCGGGAAACTTTTAAGAAAGCGATAAATTCTCGTGAACCACCAATCTTTCAAAAGCGGTTCGGCTTCTGCGGTCAAGTGCAGCAGATGGTTATACATTGGCTTTTAACCTCTTTTGGATGATTCCTCCAATATACGTAAGAGCGATAGTAGAAACGCGGACCGCTGACAATCAGTGAGAAACTGACGGTTCACTGTAAATGCATTGGGGGACAAACTCCCCGACCCCTCAATTAATTATTATTCAAAGATTTTGCTCGGCCATTGCTTTTTGCACAAACAGATCGATCAAAATATAGGATTAGCATATCAAATTATACCATCAAATTGCTTTATCGGTTCAAGCTCATATTGTATCAGAGATACGAGAATATTTCAAAACCCAGTTCATAATTTGCTTGACTAATGCTATTGAAATATTTAAAAAATCAAACTTTGTGAAGCAGATTGCAGTATGATTTTAGTTGCGCAAATTTAAAGTAACGGAATTGACATTTTGTGATTTTTACGAAATCCTAAAAGGAGCTTAACGAGTATGTTAAAAGATAAAAAAATTGCCATTATCGGGACAGGAAATATGGGAGAAGCGCTGGTTAGCGGATTGATCGGCTCTAAATCTTCAAAGGCCAAAAATATTATCTGTACGGATATCAGACAAGATAGGCTTCGGTCGATTAAAGCAACTTACAAAGTTCGTACCACCACCAACAATCTTAAAGCGGTGGACGATGCGGACATTGTGATCTATTCCGTCAAACCACAGATCATGGCGGCAACCTTGACCGAAACGGCCGCTAAGCTCGATATGTCCAAGCTTGTCATCTCGATTGCCGCCGGTGTCCCCCTGGCGGCAATGGAAGCCTGTATCAGCAAGGATCTACGTCTCATACGGGTGATGCCCAACATTGCTGCCGCTGTGAAAGAAGCTGCGTCGGCCATAGCTGCAGGTGCACATGCCACCAAAGAAGATGTCCGTCTGGCCATGGAAATTTTCAATTCTATCGGCAGATGCATTTTTCTCAAAGAGAACTATTTAATGGATGCCGTTACGGGGTTAAGCGGCAGCGGGCCGGCCTATATATTCCTGATTGTAGATGCACTTGCGGATGCCGGTGTTAAAATGGGCCTTTCACGACAGGATTCGCTTGATTTAGCAGCCCAAACCGTTTTGGGTGCAGCCAAACTGTTAATCGAAACCCAGGAGCATCCCGGACAGTTAAAAGATAAAGTCACCTCACCCGGCGGCACAGCCATTGCAGGTCTAGCAACCCTTGAAGGCGGTGGGCTGCGAACAACTTTGATCAATGCTGTCGAGGCCGCCACCCATCGTTCCAAAGAACTGGGTGATGTGATGATCAAGAATTTTGCTGAAAACAACGGTCATCTGAAAAAGCCTTCCTGATCAATCTGATAGGATATCTTAATGGAAAATATGTAGCTGCACTTAAAAATGATGAACAAGATTTCCGTACTTTTTCCATGTCTCCATTCGCCCGAATCGGGCCTTTGGGTTGGCAAGTACATATCCTAAAAACTGAAGGATCTTGGCCCCCCTCTAAATTTGCAATTCATTCAAATGAGTGCTAGTATTTAAGATTATCTTTGCCAAATATTGTCTCCCGACTGGAGAATCGCTGTATGAAATTTAGCAAAATTCTAATCGTCGTCATGCTTCTGAGTGGGTTGCTCGGCGGATTTTTACCAGAAATTGCATGTTCGAAAGATATTCGATGGCAAACTTTTGCAGACGGAATGGCTCTTGGTAAATCTGAAAATAAAATGGTCTTTTTGCATTTTTATGCTGAGTGGTGTGCCACCTGCAAGGTTATGGAGGAAAAAACCTTCAAGGATGCCGGCGTGATTGCATCTTTGAATCAGGATTATATCCCGGTCAAAATTGATGTCGATAGAGATAAGGAGATATCGGAGATGTTTAAGATTAAATTGCTCCCCGACACCTGGTTTATTGCTGAAAATAATGAAATCATAGGCCACCGGCCGGGGTATATTTCGCCGGAGCAACTTAAAGCCCTTTTGAAGATGTTTAGGGAGGATGTTGCTGGACAGTGACTTTTTCTGTCATATCTTTGAAAAATGGATTCGTTTGAGCAGCCAGAATATAACAGACTTAGTGGTTTCGATGTCCACGGTTTGAAGGATATTATTTATACAAATCCAATTCCGGGGCCGCCAGAGCCAGGTGATTATAAACCTGCCTCTGTTTTCCTTCTGCTGTTTAATTTTGAAGAGCCTCACATTCTGGCGATCCAAAAAACGGACAGCGAGGGTTATCCCTGGCGTAATCAGGTGGCCTTGCCGGGTGGGCATCTTGAAAAAGAAGACGCCAGCCCTCTGGAGGGGGCATACCGCGAGTTGGCGGAAGAGACGAGAATCAGCCGCGATCAGGTTGAATTAATCGGGTCTCTCGGCCATTACCAGACTATCAACGGTCGGGATATCGAAGCGTTTATCGGAGTCTGGGATGCTACCGGCCCAGTCCGGCATGACCCCTCAGAAATTTCTAGAATCCTCAAAATTCCTTTGGGGACCCTTGTCCACACTCACCACATCAATAATTTTCACAATCGCATACCTTCCATTGATGAACTCAGATATCCCTTTGAAGATGTCGTTATTTGGGGTGCAACCGCCCGTATGTTGCATCATCTCATTGAGCAGCTGTATCCATTATTTGGAAGCATACCTTCGGATAAGGCGTATGACGTTGGTGATGATCAGGCATCCACTTAATATCACAAGCAGGGCGGGTATCCAGATGTAGACGTTATATGCGTCATATTCACGTGTTACGGAAATGCCGACCAGACCGACCAGGAAGACAACCAGCATAAACGCAATAGTCAGACTATAGGCCGTTTTGGACTGGTACCAGGGAATTATGGGTTTTCTAAATACCGGACTTTTTTCGGATGGCATGGGATTAAAATGGCCAATATTGAGTTATGAATCGTTTTATATCAATCTTATGCCCGTGAGCGGAAAAAATCAAGTTTCAAGTTTTACGTAGAAAGAGAAAATCATGATAATAAGATATTCAAAATTACCATGTTGCTACTTGTTATATATTGCTATTTTAACGATTTTATGGGGATGTGCCGTGGCACCTCAAAAATTGAATATAAAAGGAAATTCGGATGCTTTTGACGCAGGTACCATTATCTCCACCCAAAAAGCAGCTGCGGTTTCTTTTGAAGAGCTATTAGAAAATATAGGAACCAGTCGGGTGATCTACGTGGGGGAAAAACACACCAGTCAGGAGGATCACAAAATTCAGCTGGAAGTTATTCAAGCCCTTTTTCAGAAATTTCCTGATCTGGCAGTCGGCATGGAAATGTTTGATCATTCCTATCAGGATGTGCTCGATCAGTGGTCTGCCGGCAAACTTGATCCGGGCGATTTTTTAAAAAAAGTTCACTGGTATGCCAATTGGCGCTACGATTTCTCTCTGTATAAAGATATTTTGAATTTTGTCAAAGAGAACCGCCTTCGGCTGGTAGGGCTAAATATTCCCAATCATATTCCACCAAAAATCCGCGAAGGTGGTATCGAAAGTTTAAGGAATGATGAAAAAAAGTACCTTCCACAGCAAATAGATTTATCCAATACAGGCCACCGGGACTACGTTCAAGAAGTTTTTGAAAACCATCGGCACCATTTCAGGGGTATGGTTGAGTTTGAGAATTTTTATGCCGCCCAGTCTGTCTGGGAAGATGCCATGGCCGAAGCAATCGCAGAAAATTTGAATAATGATGTGATGGTCGTGCTGGTTGGCAACGGGCATATCCAGTTTAAATACGGGATCCCGGTTCGAGCATTTAAGCGAACCGGCGCAGCGTATACAACCATATATCCGGCTACTATCGGTACTGAGCTTGGGCCTGATATAGCAGACTATATTTGGGTGACAAAATAAGCAGAGGACAGATGTCAGATGACAGAGGACTGAGGTTTTTGATATGGGATCTGGGATTTTTGATTTCGGATTGGGAGTGATGAGCAGAGCATAGAATTGGAATAAAAGCTAAATGTTAGAAGGTATAAGGTGTAAGGTACAGGAAAAAATCAGATGGGTTATTCCTTAAATCCTCGGACTTTTGACCTAAGAGGTTTGAAATTGGCTCATCGGGTATTGAAAATCAAAGATATGGAGTTTTCATGATTAACGATTTGCAAGTCTGGTTTAACGGAAAGTTGATTCCACGGCGCGATGCCACCGTCCCGATTTTATCCCATGGTTTTTCGCGTGGATCAGCGATTTTCGATGTGTTTAGGGGTTCACTCGGGCCGCAAGGTCCTATGGCGTTCAGGATGGATGACCATCTGAAAACGACTGATGAAAAGTGCCGAACTCCTGGAGATGGAGCTGGCCTATTCCACCGAGGAAATCATCGAGGGGGTAAAGGCAACGGTTAAGGCCAACCGCATCGGGCGCGGAATCATAAAAATACTGGCGTTTTGGGGCGAGGAAGCCATCACTGAGCTGGTATTGGATTCCAGGCTGGATGTCGCTATATTTGCCATTCCGGAAAGCGAGGAGCTGGTTATGGACAAGAAGCAAACCCATATCCGCCTGTCTGGCCAAGTGGCGCAAATTGCATCCCGAAACAGTTCCGGTGGGTGCCAAGGCCTGCGCTAATTATCTGAATGGCTATCTGGCGCGCAAAGATGCTGTCTCGCGCGGTTTTGATATCGGTATCTTGCTGGGGACCGATGGTTTTCTTGCGGAAGGCTCGACTGAATCTGTGTTTATCGTCAAAGAAGGCGTATTAATGACGCCGCCTCTGGGCCGGGTCCTGTCGAGTATCACCCGCCTGTCGATTCTGCAGGCAGTGCCGGAAATCGGCATTACCGGTCGTTGAGAGACCCATTACGGCGGATGAATTGTTGGCGGCCGACGAAATTTTACTGTCCATACCGGCACCAAAGTCGAACCGGTTGCCCGTTTTGAAGACAGGGAATTGGCGGCACCCGGACCGGTAACCAAACGGGTCATGCATTTGATAGATGAGTATAATGCAATTCAAAGACGAGCGCTTCATGAATTGGTTCCAGCCATTAACATGAATAGAAGCGTTCAAAAATGTCTGGCTGAATGAGACGTTATGGTTGGACTAAATTGGCCACCCGGCATCCAAGGACTGAGCGAATAATTCCAGGCGCTATTTTTAGCATCGTGCCGCGTTGACCGGCATTGACCAGAATTTTTTCAAATTTCAATATACTTTCTTCCATGACCACTTGCAACTTCTGGCTGGTTCCAAAAGGGCTGATGCCTCCCACCAGATAACCGGTAATGCGCTCGGCTGTCCGGGTATCCGCCATAGCCGCACGTTTAACACCCGGATCCTGGCCAGGCGTTTCATAGAAAGCTGTTTGTCCCCCGGCATCAATACCAGCGTATATTGCTTTTCTCCGAGATCAACCACCAGCGTTTTGACCGTCCTTTCCAGGGGAAATCCGGAGGCTTTCGACGCAAACTTTGCGCCCTTTTCCTCATGGTTATATTTGACAACTTCAAAAGGAATCTTTTTTTGCTCTAAAATCTGAATGGCTCGTGTGGACATGATGTTTTTCCAATGGTAGTTAGAAGCTATCTCCAAGACGCTCTAAAGCGATAATAATCCACACCAAAGCAGCCATGATCATGCTGATAAATGCCGCGGCAGAACCCATGTCTTTGGCTCGTTTTGATAATTCATGCCTTTGCGAACCGATTCGATCCACCACCGCTTCAAGGGCTGAGTTCAGCAATTCAGTGAGAAGAATCAGCAGGATGGATGCTATCAGCAGGGCCTGTTCAACGGCAGAGCGCCCGAGCCAAAGGCCAAGGGGCACCATGATTATGGCTACCACTGCCTCTCCCCGAAAGGCCAGTTCGTTTTTCCAGGCCGCTTCCAACCCGGCGAATGTGTATTTAAAGGCATTTTTAATATGGCCGATTAAACTTTCCTTTTTATTTCCCATAGCCGATAAATAGCATAGAACCGGTGATTATAAAACCAATATGGCGGGTTTAAAAATTGTTGTTATTGGGCAGCATTCATGTTAGGTGAATTGTCAAAATTGTTTAAAATGTATTATATCGTTTTTAAATCTTTATCCCATAATTTGAATCCAGCTGTGCCTTTATATGGTTTGGTCAAGGTTAAAAAGGAGGCAAAATAAATGAGTAGCGGCAGCAAAATCATGGTATTATCGACCGTAATTATTGTGGCTTTCATCTTGCAGATCGTGTTGATCGTAGCAGATCGGCATGAGACCCCCGGAACGGTAGCCGTTGCTTTTAGCAAGGCCTATTTCAACCTGGATATCGACATGGCTGATCTGATCTGCTCGGAGATGACGGATGAAGATGCTGATGTCGTGGATGATTATCTCAAACGTATTGCTGCAGAGGCCAGAGCCGAGGGATTTGACCCAAGCTGGAAGAAAATGGTCCTCGCTCACATCGAATTAGAAACCGAGATGGTGGATGAAAACATGGCCGAAGTTCAAATTACCTGTGAACGGAGAAGATCGATTAATCCGGTATTTGCGGCGGTGGCAAAAATATTCTTTCTCGGTGATACCTATAAAGTTGAAGAAACCCTTACTGTGGTAAGAGAAGACGACGGCTGGAAAGTTTGTGGTCAACCTTTTTCTTTGACCGAAAGTTGATGCCGCAACATGCAATCGATCTATGCTCGTCTGCGCGAGCAAGCACGCT
Organism: uncultured delta proteobacterium; assembly: GCA_963821065.1. Classification (GTDB taxonomy): domain Bacteria; phylum Desulfobacterota; class Desulfobacteria; order Desulfobacterales; family JAFDCJ01; genus JAFDCJ01. The sequence goes on from CAWGCM010000003.1 coordinate 64,239, forward strand.
TAATCGTTTCCAGCTTTCCTTCCCCGGACTTTTATCAGGACCACTCTCAAGCCTACGAATATTCAAGCCGGTTATTTCAAGCCGATCCTGAGATTAGAAAATTATGCCGTTTTGTCAGCGAAAATCTGGATGATGATTTCGGACACGGGTTGCAGCATGCGATCAAGGTAACGATTGATGCCGGTGCCCTGATGAATATTGAGGGGCAGGCAGCCGGCTACAGTGAGTCCATGCTTGAACGCAGGACCCAAATCGTTCAATCTGCCGGGTTGCTGCATGATACCAAGCGCAAAAAGAAGGATCATTCAAAGCATGGTGCGGACTATGCCCGGGCCGTGCTTGAGAACTATTCGCTTTCCTATGATGAAATCGAGGACGTTTGCCGGGCCATCCAAAACCACGAAGCCTTTAAAATCAATGTCACGATCGACACGCCTGAAGGCGCCCTGATATCGGATTGTCTCTACGATGCCGATAAATTTCGGTGGGGCCCCGATAATTTCACAGATACCCTGTGGGATATGGTATCTTTCTTAAATCCACCTTTGTCAAAATTCATGGCTCGGTATCCCCAGGGTATGGAAAGCCTGGAAAAAATTAAAACTACCTTCCGAACAGAAACCGGAAAGCAATACGGTCCGCAGTTCCTTGATCTTGGGTTGGCCATCGGGCAAAAAATACACGATGTGATTCTATCAGACTTTTCCGAATATCTTTAAAATATTATTTTATTCAATTTGTTATATAGCCATATCTTTCTTGTTTGACACCTGAGCCGGTTTTCAATATACTTCGCCGACAATCAGATATTGTAACCGTTAACACCCGATTGTTTACCACAATTGGGGTACTAACCATCAGCGCAAGGAGGTAGAAATGGTTGCTACGACTTGGCCCACTTCCAATTGGCCGGAGGGTGTTTCGCACGATTTAACCGATTATGAAAGGCCCCTGTTCTCAATTCTTGATGACTCTGCCCGGGATTACCCCAACCAGGTTTACACCATTTTTAATGATGCCACCCGGACCTATGCCCAGGTAAAAGATGCGGCCGACCGGATTGCCAATTTTTTGGTTTCCCGGGGCATTCAACCGGGGGATCGGGTAGCGATTTTTCTACCGAATATTCCCCATTATCCCGCACTTTTTTTCGGTATCCTCAAAGCCGGTGCTGTCTGTGTAACCTGCAATCCCCTGTATACGGCCAACGAACTTAACTACCAGTTGAAGGACGCCGGCGCCAAGGTGGCATTTTGTATGGACCATCCACAATTTTATCCGACCACGGTAGAGGCCATCAAGGATACCGATGTTGAAACTGTGGTGATATGCAGCGTCAAGTCATACCTGCCAAAGGTTAAGGCATTTCTGGGCGGGCTGCTGGGCAAAATTCCGAAGGCTGATAATTACCAGCCGGGCCACCTTTTCTTTGACGATGTGGTGGCAGGTGCCAAACCGGAGCCGCCGTCGGTTGAGATTAATCCGACCGAAGACCTGGCCTTGATCATATATACCGGCGGAACCACCGGAGTACCCAAAGGGGCGGCGTTGACCCATTCAAATTTTGTGTATAACCTTGAGGCCTTAGCTGAATGGGGCATGTTCGTGCATGAGCCCGGAGGACAGCCGGAAAAGCTTCGCAAAGGCGGTTTCCACACCTATCTGGGGGTCCTTCCCTGGTACCATAGTTTCGGTTTGACGGTGGCAATGATGTCCTCCTGCTCTATCGGCGGCAGTCTCATCTGTATTCCCGATCCCCGGGCGGGTAACCCCCCGTTCACCGAAGTGCTCAAAGCCGTCCAGAAATACAGGCCGACCGTTATGCCTGCGGTGCCGACCATATTTGTGGCCTTTACCAATCATCCTCAGATTGACCAATACGATTTGACATCTCTGATTGGATGTTTTTCCGGCGGCGCGCCATTGCCTCCGGAAGTCTGCAAGCAGTTTGAGGACAAAACCGGTGCGGTCATTTTTGAAGGTTACGGTTTGAGTGAGACGGCCCCGGTGGCCACCTCCAATCCGACCAGCCGGGAAAAACGAAAAATCGGAACCATCGGGTTTCCGATACCTGGTACGGACGTCAAAATATTGGATATCGATACCGGAACCCAGTCCTTGCCCCAGGGTGAGGACGGAGAAATTGCGATTAGCGGCCCCCAAGTCATGCAGGGTTACTGGAATAGACCCGATGAAAACGAAAAAGTGTTTCGCGAGGTAGACGGTCGACGGTATTTCCTGACCGGCGATATCGGCCATGTCGATGAAGAGGGGTATATTCTGATCACCGATCGCAAAAAGGACATGATCCTGGTCGGTGGTTTCAATGTCTACCCGCGGGATGTGGAAGATATTTTGTTTCAACATCCCAAAGTGGCCCTTGCGGCAGTCGTTGGGGTACCGGATGAAAAGAGCGGAGAAATCGTTAAAGCCTACATCGAGCTTAAACCCGGTGAATCAGCTACTGAGGAGGAAATCCTTGAATTCTGTAAGGAAAACATGGCTGGATATAAACGTCCCAAAATAGTTGAGTTCAGAGAAACCCTGCCGGTTTCAAATGTCGGTAAGATTTTGCGCCGGGTACTAAGAGATGAAGAGATCGAGAAGGCTCAATGAAAAAGTGGATTACAGATCGTCCCTATCTTGTGACAAGCGCCATTTTTTTAATCATTATGATTATCGGCTGGCAGGCGCTTTACTGGCAGGCGGAGGATTATACGTTTCTTCTGCTTTTGTATTTCATTGTCACACTGGGTATTCGCCTGGATGAAATAGCCCGCAAAATCGGAGGCGGAGCCGGCAAAATATCTGCCGGCTCCGTTGACCAGGAATCCGTCATCAGTCAGTTAAATGATATCAAAGCGTCTCTTGTGACCATTAATGTAACGCTAACTAAATTACTGGAAGAAAAGAAAGGTTTGGATAAGTAACCCGTCAATTTATTTCATTTCTGCAACAATTAAAACGATTCATCCTACTTCACTTACTGCAGACATACGACTCCCCCTCATTAACCACCATTGAATTGGAAACCAGAAGATCGAGATGCTTTTGCATGATCATCTCTTCGGTCAGGGCATAGAATTCTTTTGGTTCCCGGGGGCGCTGGTACACTATCCATGCATCAACGATGTCCGCCATAGTTCTGGGCTGATTTAAAAAGTCCAGCAAGCGCTGCTCTCGATAATCGATCACCGCCAGATATTGATCCCAGAGGTCTCCTGGATCTTTTTCGAATATCCCGGTTTCATGGCAGGTCAGCCAGATAGTTGCGGGAATTTCTTTCAGCCGTTTAATAGATGAAATCGTTTCCTGAATGCTCGAATTCCGGTCGCCATACCAGGGTCCAAAAGCGGTTAAGTCATAATCTCCCAGAAATAGCACCCCGGGTTCCTTAAAGAAAAAGCATAGATGCCCCGGCGTGTGTCCCGGCGTATGAATAATATCAATGGTCAGGCCTTTCAGCCGAACTTGTTGTCCTCCTTTTAAAAATCTGGCCGGTTTGCGAGGCTGGAAATGAAACTGGTTGATGACAATGTCGCGCCACACCTGGCGATGATCTTTTTTTTCGATTCCATAGCCATCCAGAAATAATTCAAGATCGGACAATTGCGGGGCATCGTGTTCAGAAATTAGTAACGGCACCTCTTCAAATAGATCCAGGTGCATAAAATGATCTTCATGCCAGTGGCTGAGCCAGACTTCCCTGACGCCGCTTTCATCACGAAGACGTTTTAAGCGATCACGATCTGAAGCCGGATCTATCAGGATTCCCGCACCATCTATATACAGGGAGTGGCAAAATGGATATTTGCCGCGATTTTCCCCCGGAATAAATCGAATGGGCCCGAAACAGCGTTCTTTCATAATGGCTCCTTTCCGGTCTGATCAAATTGGCCGGAGCCTATCACAGTCCTAGTCTTTGAGTAAACAGTAGAAGCCATGACAAATGCTATTACCCTAATTGAGCGAAAGTCGAGGCTGCTCCAGCTTCAAGGCGTCCGATGGCGAGGGTGTAGTCGCCTACCCCGAGCCATTGGCAATCCTCCAGAGGCGGATAAACTCCGAAGATGGGGCAGCTTCGGCTTTCCTGTCGGACCGCTAACGCGGGGCCCGAAGGGCCAACAAAATGAGATTTAAAATAGATATTTACATCTCACTTATACAGAAATTATCAATTGCAAACCACATATGCAAATTGATAGCTTATTCAAAAGGTTAAAAACCTATCTCATTTTGTTTACGCTCATTTAGGGTATCATATAGTCCTTGACATCCGGTGGTTAAATCGGTTATTCTCTCCATCAAATGATGGAAGCGTTTATTTGGAATTTATTGATTTACTAAAGGGGAGATAATAGATGCCGTCACGCCTTGAAAGGGCCCGGCAAGATCCCAATTCGATGAAGGCCAAAATTCTGGCCTCAGCCCGCAAGATATTTGGTGAATACGGGTATAATGATTCCACCACCCGGATGATTGCCGGAGATGTGGGTATCGATATATCAACCCTTTACTATCACTGGGGGGAGAAGCAGGACCTGTACGAAGCGGTTCTGTTGGAGATCAGCGAAGAGATCCAGAAAAAATTAGGCGAAGTAGAAAAGAAGGTCAGTGGCCAATCACTGGCAACCCGTCTTGAATTAGCCATTGACATGATGTCGGATTACCTTTTTTCCCATCCCGAAGTCTCCAACCTGATCCTGTTTGGGTATTTTAACAAAACCCGCCATGGCGTCACCCTGGACATCAGTATGTCGCAATACATTTCCAACATTGCCTTTGCCATGGGACTTTCGGAAAACAGAGAAACGGTATCAACCGAGGCCAAGGCCCGGATCTTAGCTGTCTGGAATACGGTGCTGAATTTTATCTCCGGAGAAAATTTCTTCCGGCCATTGCTGGATACCAACCGTGAAGAATACATCCGGGTGGTCAAAGAGACACTCAAATTTATTCTCGTGCCGGCGTTTACTGCGGAAAAGGAAACTTAGGTTCTAAAAAGGTTCAGGGTTAAACTGCAAATCAGGATAGCAGAAAGACTGAACCTAGGTTTCTTTAACCTTTGAATCCAGAACCCAGAACTCTGAACTTTTAACGAGACAAATCGACACCGACTTGAAATAAACTTACATGAATAACTAATAACTGACTATATGGGAGGATAGAACATGGCGCTAAACCTTGATGCGCTCGGCAAAAAAATCGGCCCCTTTACGAAGGATTACACCTGGAAAGATGCCATCCTGTATGCGCTTGGCGTTGGAGCGGGTTTCTCCGATCTGGAATACTGCTATGAAAAAGATTTGAAAGTCATCCCCAGTTTTGGCATCACCACGATGTACGATTTTATGCCGGAGTTGGCCACCATCAGCAACGTCAATCTGGCCGGCGTCCTTCACGGAGAGCAGGAGCTGATCTTTCACAATCCGATACCCCCTGATGGAACGTTAACCACCCAGGGCACCATTAAACATTATTACGACAAAGGCAAAGACAAGGGGGCTTTAATCGTTGCCGAGTTTGAAACTTCCCATTCCAACGGTCAGAAATTGTTCACCAGCATCGTGACTGTTTTTGCCCGCCTGGACGGCGGTTTTGATGGAGAGAATGCTCCCGCCAAAAAAGTTGTTTTCCCTGACCGGGACCCGGACTTTGTGGTTGATGGAAAGCCTTCTGAAGACCAACCCCTGATTTACCGGCTTTCCGGTGATGTGTTTCAGCTGCATGTCGACCAGGAATTTGCAGAAATGGCCGGGTTTGAAAAGCCCATCATGCATGGACTGTGTACCCACGGATACGCCTGCCGTTCTCTGATTCAAACTTTTATCCCCGGAGAACCGGAAAAGGCCCGCCGCATGGTCTGCCGCTTTAAAAGACCGTTATACCCCGGTAAGCCCGTTACGACCGTCATCTGGAAAACCGATGAAGGCCAAGCGGTTTGGAAAGTCATCAACACCGAAACCAAAGAAGTGGTGATCGACAACGGTGTTTTTGAATACGGGGAGATTCCCAAAACAGAGATTCGTTTTGACGGGCGTGTGGCCATTATCACCGGTGCGGGTGCCGGGCTGGGTCGCACCTATGCTCTGGAGCTTGCCAAACGTGGCGCCCAAGTCGTGGTGAACGATCTGGGTGGTGCCAGGGACGGGTCCGGCGACGGTTCCAAGGGACCGGCTGCTAAGGTCGTTGACGAAATTAAGGCCCTGGGCGGTGAGGCGGTGGCCAATTTTGATAATGTGGCCACGGCCCAGGGCGGTGCGAACATTGTCAAAAGTGCCCTGGATGCTTTCGGGACGGTGGACATTCTGATCAACAATGCCGGAATTCTGCGGGATAAGAGCTTTTTGAAGATGGACCCCGAAAACTGGGCCGCTGTTCTCGGTGTGCATCTCAACGGCGCCTTCAACGTGTCCCGTCCGGCCTTTGCGGTAATGAAAGAAAAAGGCTACGGTCGTATTTTGATGACCACCTCGGCGGCCGGACTGTATGGTAATTTCGGTCAGGCCAACTATACGGCCGCTAAAATGGGCCTGGTAGGGCTGATGAATACCCTGAAACTGGAAGGGCAAAAGTACAATATCAAAGTCAACACCATCGCACCGGTGGCGGCCTCGCGGCTGACCGAGGATATCTTGCCGCCGGATTTTCTGGACAAGCTCAAACCGGAGTTGGTGATGCCCATGGCCCTGTATCTGGTATCAGAGAAGTGTCCGGTCAGCGGATCCATTTACAACGCCGGGCTGGGATGCTTCAACCGGGTGGCCATGGTTACGGGGCCTGGAGCGGTCGTAGGAGATGGAGAAAACATTCCAACCCCGGAACAGCTGGTGTCTCAATGGGAAAATATAGCCTCCTTAAAAGGTGCTAAAGAATATCAGAATATCAATGAGCAGATAGGAGATCTGCTGGCGGCCTTCACAAAACCGGCTGAGGCGTCTACCGGAGCCTCGGCCGGACTTGGTTCCGCTTCCGAAGTATTTGATGCCATGCCGGCTTCTTTCGTGGCCGATGCTGCGGCCGGGGTGGACATTGTTTTCCAGTACATCATCTCAGGTGAAGGCGGTGGCGACTGGCATAGTGTGATTAAAAATGAAAAATGCCGGGTCGAGGCCGGGATCCACGAAAAGCCGAACTGCACGTTGAAGATGGATGGCGGCGACTTCCTGGACATGATGAACGGCAAGCTGCCGGCCATGCAGGCCTACACCTCGGGAAAGCTTAAAATCGAGGGCGACATCATGAAGTCACAGCTAATCGAAAAAATCTTTAAATTCAGCTTTTGATGCTACCCTATTTGAAATACGCAATCGAATAAAGGAGACCCAATATGATCGGAATAACTTCCTATGGTGCTTATATTCCGCGGTTGAGACTGGACCGCATGGCCATCTTTCAGGGGATGGGCTGGTTTGCTCCTGCCATTATGATGGTGGCCCAGGGTGAGCGTTCCATGTGCAACTGGGATGAAGATCCCATCACCATGGCGGTGGAGGCTTCCCGCGACTGTCTGCGCGGTCTGGATAAAAGCAAGCTGGATGCGCTCTACCTGGCGTCGACAACCCTGCCGTTTGCCGATCGTCAAAACGCCGGAATCGTATCGGCCGCGCTCAACCTCAAAGATGACATGATTACCGCCGACCACAGCTCTTCCCAGAAAGCAGCCACCACCGCTTTGATAACGGCCCTTGAATCAGTCCAGAGCGGACAGAGGCATAATATCATGGTGGCGGCCAGTGACAGCCGGGAAACCAGAACAGCCTATTTTTATGAAATGTGGTTCGGTGATGGCGCGGCCTCCTTAACTGTGGGGGACACCGATGTGATAGCTGAATATAAGGGTTCTTATTCCCTATCCATGGATTTTGTCGATCATTACCGCGGCGCTGATAAAAAATACGATTATGTCTGGGAAGAGCGCTGGACCAGAGATGCCGGTTACGGGGAGATTATTCCCAAGGTCGTTAACGGACTGTTTGACAAACTGGGAATCAGCATGGCAGATGTCGACCGCCTGGTGTATCCCTGTTTTTTTAAGCGCGACCATCGCAGCATCGCTGCCGGCCTTGGCGCCACACCGGAAAAGCTGGTGGATAACATGCATGAGGTGTGCGGCGAGACAGGCGTGGCGCATTCTTTTATGATGTTTATTTCGGCCCTGGAAGAGGCCAAACCCGGGGATCGGATCCTGATGTGCGGTTTCGGCCAGGGCGCCAATGCCCTTTATTTTGAGGTGACGGACAACATTACCAAGCTGGCCGTCAGAAACGGGGTTGCCGGATCACTGGCCAATAAAAAATCGACGGATAACTATCTCAAATGGCTAAAATTCAGGGATCTGATCAAAACCGAAATGGGGATTCGGGCCGAGGCCCCCACCCAGACTGCGACCTCGGTTCTATGGCGCAAAAATAAAATGATCCTGGGACTGGTGGGGGGCAAATGCCGGGAATGCAATACGCCCCAGTTTCCGCAAGCCGATATATGTGTCAATCCGGAATGCGGGGCTTTTCACAGCCAGGATGATTACGAGTTTGCCGATGTTGAGGCCAAAGTTAAAACCTTTACCGGTGATCTGCTTTCGGTATCCGTTGATCCGCCGGCCATTTACGGCATGGTCCAGTTTGAAGGCGGGGGCCGGGCGGTGATGGATTTTACCGATTGCGAGCTCGATGATGTGCGGGTCGGTCTTCCCGTGAAAATGGCCTTCAAGCGCAAAGGGGTGGACAAGCAACGCGGGTTTGTAAACTATTTCTGGAAAGCCGTGCCGGTGCCTGGAGCGGCCGAGGAGAAGGATAAAATTCGTTTTGATGACCGCGTGGCGGTGGTCACCGGCGCGGGTGCCGGTCTTGGAAGGGCCTACGCGCTGGAACTCGCCAAAAGGGGTGCCAGGGTTGTTGTCAACGACCTGGGAGGCGCCCGGGACGGATCCGGCCAAGGGTCGGCGTCTGCCGCCGACAAGGTCGTTGATGAAATCAAGGCTCTTGGCGGTGAAGCCGTGGCCAATTACGACAATGTGGCCACCGCCGAAGGCGGCGAGAATATTGTCAGGACCGCACTGGACACCTTCGGCCGGCTTGACATATTGATCAATAACGCCGGTATTCTCAGAGACAAGAGCTTTTTAAAGATGGAGCCCGAAAACTGGCAGACGGTGATGGACGTGCACCTCAACGGCGCCTACCATGTCACCCGCCCGGCCATGACAGCAATGAAAGAAAAGGGTTACGGCAGGATCGTAATGACCACTTCAGCCGCCGGTCTGTATGGTAATTTCGGTCAGACTAACTATTCGGCGGCCAAAATGGCGCTGGTGGGTTTGATGAACACCCTCAAACTGGAAGGTCAAAAATACAATATCAAGGTGAACACCATCGCTCCCATCGCGGCATCCCGGTTAACCGAAGACGTTATGCCACCGGAGCTGTTTGAAAAATCCAAGCCGGAGTTTGTCGTTCCCATGGTGACCTATCTTTGTGGTGAGAGCTGTAAAGAATCCGGGGCAATCTTTAACAGCGGCATGGGGTATTTTAACCGGGCGGCCATATTGACCGGTCCTACCGTTCAACTCGGAGATCCGGATAATCCGCCCAGCCCGGAGCAGATTCACGAAAACTGGGACCAAATTAATTCCATGGACGGTGCCAAAGAAATGGAAGACGCCAATACGGCCATTTTTGCACTGATTGCGCCTCCGGCCGGAGAGCCAGAAACGACAGAATCCGCTGCACAGGAAGGCGGCGATGTTCAGGCGATTTTCGATAAGATGACGGACAGCTTCAAAGCGGATGCCGCTGGCGGTGTTGACGTTATCTTCCAGTTTAACATATCCGGCCCGGGTGGCGGCGAGTGGTATTGTGTGATTAAAGATTCGACCTGTACGGTTGAAAAGGGCACCCATAAGAAGCCCGCCTGTACCATCAAAATGGCGGATGGAGACTTTTTGGCCATGATGGAAGGCAAGCTACCGGCGATGCAGGCTTTTACCTCCGGCAAACTGCAGATCGGAGGCGATGTGATGAAATCGCAGCTGCTCGAAAAGCTGTTTGTGATCGGTTAGAATCGAAGGGTTCAAAGGTTTACCCGCCTTTGGCGGCGTCGAAGGCGACCAGGGTTCAAGGTTCAGAGGTTAATGGAATAAGTCCAACCCTGAATCCTGAACGCTGAGCCGGTTTTTCATATATCTGAATTAACTTATCAACCAATCAACCAATTTTTCCGGAGGAAAAATTATGGCAACAGGAATAAAAGATAAAGTTGCAATTCTTGGAATGGGCTGCACCCGTTTCGGGGAGCGCTGGGACATGGGGGCAGAGGAACTGATGGTCGAGGCTTTTAAAGAGTGCCTGGAAGATGCGGGCATTGAAAAGAAGGAGATTGGCGCAGCCTGGCTGGGGACCTGTTTTGACAGCATCAATGTGGGTCGAAGTGCGCTGCCGCTATCTTTAACATTGCGCCTTCCCAATATACCGGTTACCCGGGTTGAAAACTTTTGTGCCACCGGCACCGAAGCTTTTCGCGGCGCATGCTATGCGGTGGCCTCCGGAGCCTATGATATTGCGTTGGCCCTGGGTGTGGAAAAACTCAAGGATACAGGCTATGGCGGACTGCCGAGTTTTGTGGGGTCGGATTCGGGCAGTCTGACCTGGCAGTGGTTTCCCAACATGACGGCTCCCGGTGCTTTCGCACAGCTTGCCAGCGCTTATGCCGCCAAATATAAAATTGCCGATCAGGATCTCAAGCGGGCGATGGCACATGTGTCTGCCAAAAGCCATGCCAACGGAGCGCTGAATCCCAAAGCCCATTTACGCAAGGCCGTCAATGAGGACCAGATCATGGCCGCTCCCATCATCGCCCATCCTCTGGGGCTTTTCGACTGCTGCGGGGTCAGTGACGGGGCTGCCTGCGCCATTGTTACCACACCTGAAATGGCCAAACAGCTGGGCAAAAAAGATTTCGTCAGCGTTAAATCCCTTCAACTGGCGCTGAGCAGCGGCGAGGAGATGGGCTACAACGACTGGGACGGCGATCATTTCGTCACCACCAGCAAATGCAGCACCAAAGCATACCAGGAGGCTGGTATCACCAACCCCAAGGAAGAAATCAGCATGATGGAAGTGCACGATTGCTTTTCCATCACCGAACTGGTGACGATGGAGGATCTGCAAGTCTCCGACCGGGGCCAGGCCTGGCGCGATGTGATGGACGGCGTATTCGACCGCGACGGTAAAATCCCCTGCCAGGTGGATGGCGGTTTAAAATGTTTCGGCCATCCCATTGGGGCTTCGGGCTTAAGAATGCTCTATGAAATGTATCTCCAGTTTCAGGGGCGTGCAGGCGAGCGTCAGCTGGAAGATCCCCGATTCGGACTGACCCATAACCTGGGAGGCTTTCCCGCCATGAACGTTTGCAGCATATCGATTGTGGGGAAATACGATCAATAAAAGGCCCAAGGCGCAACACGCCAGGTTTCAGGTGTCAGGAATTCCGATCGGCAGAAACTGACACCTGACATCTGGCACACGCCCTCTACCATGAGTCTTGCGTTTTTGGACACGAAAAAAGTGAGATGATTTTATGGAGATTTTAAACTATACCGACGATCACAACGATTTTCGGGAGCGCCTGAGGGTTTTTCTGGAAAAAGAAATAACGCCGTTCGGTGATCAATGGGAAAAGGACGGTATTGTTCCCAAAAGTGCCTGGAAGAAAATGGGGCAGGGCGGATTCTTGTGTCCGGATGTTCCGGTTGAATACGGCGGCCTGGGGGGCGATTTTCTATACGCCTTTATCGTAGCCGAAGAAATGACCAAAACATGGATTACCGGACTGGCAACTCCCTTGCACAGTGACATTGTCGTCCCCTATATCAGCTCTTTTGGTTCTGAAGAAATTAAGAAAAAATATCTGCCCGGTTGCGTCTCGGGTGATATTATAACTGCGGTGGCCATGACCGAACCGGGGGCTGGCAGTGATCTTGCGAGCCTTGAGACCACGGCCGTGGAGGAAGGCGATGAAGTCGTCATCGACGGCTCCAAGACCTTTATCTCAAACGGTTTGAATGCAGACCTGATCGTGGTTGCAGCCAAAGACCCGGCTATCGAAAATCCATACGAGGCCCTTTCACTATACGTGGTTGAATCCCAAACGCCTGGATTTTCCACCGGGCGTCATCTGGAAAAGATGGGCATGTGGAGTCAGGACACGGCTGAACTGTTCTTTTCCAAATGCCGCATCCCCAAAAAGAATCGCCTCGGAGACAAGGGCATGGGGTTTTTGATGCTGATGGATAAGCTGCAGCAGGAGCGTTTGGTGTGTGCCATCATGGGGGTTACCGGGGCTGAGCGTATTGTGGAGTGGACCATGGATTACTGCAAGCAGACGACGGTTTCCGGAAAGCCCCTTTCAAAAACACAGGCGGTCCAGTTCGCCCTGGTGGAAATGTCCACCGACCTTAAGCTGGGCCGAACTTTTGTCGAAAAATTAGTTGCGGATCACATTGAAAAAAAGGATATTATCGTTGAAACATCCATGGCCAAATATTGGACCACCGAGATGTTGAATCGCGTGGCCAATCGTGCCCTGGATCTTTGCGGGGATTTCGGCACTCTTGAGAAATGCCGGATTGTCCGGGCCTGGCGCGATGCCAAGATTATGACGATTTTTGCGGGCACCAACGAGGTGATGAAGAATATTGCGGCAAAATTCATGAACCTCTAAAATTGGTCTCAGAACGGCGGCATTTGCCCGATGGCCGCGTTGCAATTCGGTTTAAAATACTCACGTAATTATTAGCTCATAGCTCATAGCTGATAGCTGATAGTCAAAAGGAATAAAATCCTATTCTACTATGAGCGATGAGCTTTAAGCTATGAGCTATTGAGTAAATGAATTATTTAACAACGCGATATTTAGATAGTTTCTTATTACTACTGGAGGATTCATGGAAAAGTACGACGCAGTCGTGATTGGGGCCGGCAATGGCGGACTTACGGCCGCGGCGAAACTGGCGCAAAAGGGATTAAATGTGATGCTGCTGGAGCGGCACAATATTCCCGGGGGGGCGGCGACGAGTTTTTGCCGGGGGCGGTTTGAGTTCGAAGTGGCGCTGCATCAGTTAAGTGGCCTTGGAACGCCGGAAAAACCCGGTCTTTTGCGCATGGATCTGGATAAGCTCGGGGTCCTGGATGATCTCGAATTTGTGGAAATTTCTGATCTTTATCATGTGGCCACACCTGACGGCTTTAACATTACGCTCAAGACGGATCGTGATGAAACCATTAGGGTGCTGAAAGAAAAGTTTCCCAAAGAAAAAGATGCGATCCAGAAATATTTTGACCTGATGGCAAGCTATGCCGATGATATGATCGGGGCCTTTATTTTCCGTGACCCGGAACCGTCGCGCGCAAAGTACCCCAATCTCTATAAATATGCCCTGCAAAATTCCAAAGAAATTCTGGATGAATATTTTTCAGACCCCCTTTTAAAAGCGGTGCTGTCTGTTTTCTGGGGCTATATCGGTGTGCCGCCGACGCGGTTGGCATTTGCCTACCTGGCCATGATCCTTTTCCAGTATATGGAATTTAAACCGTTTCACATAAAAGGCGGCTCCCAGGCTTTGTCCAATGCCATTTTAAATAAGTTTCTTGCCAACGGCGGAACGGCCCGTTTCAACTGCGGCGCCAAAAAGATCGTGGTTGAGGACGCTAAGGTCAAAGGGGTGGTTACCGATGACGATGTCGAGATTTCAACAGATTATGTGGTTTCCAATGCTTCACCCATCGCCACCTATAACCATTTGATGGACCCGGATCAGGTACCCGAAGACGCTCTGGTTGAGATGAAATCCCGTAATCTCAGCACGTCGGCCCTGACCATGTTTATCGGTTTCGACTGCGAACCGGACCAGCTGGGCATCACCGAATCAACCAATTTTTTGATGGACAGTACCGACATATCAAACGGATTGCTCGAGAGAATGCATCGGCTCGACATTGACGACGAGCTGATGGTCCTCAGCTGCTACGATGTCACCGATCCGGAATTTTCGCCGCCCGGCACCTGCCAGGCCAATGTCGTGACTTTAAAATACGGTGAGCCCTGGCTTAGAATTCCCCCGCGGCAATACCATGATGTCAAATTTCGCTGTGCCGATTCCATGCTGAATCGAATCGAGGAAATATACCCGGGGGCCAGAAATCACATTGAGGAAATAGAGGTCGGCACCCCCCTGACTCACATGCGCTATCTGGGTCATCCTTTGGGGGCCATTTACGGGTATGAAATGCTCACCAAAGATTCCTTATTTTTTCAGCCCAGTCGTTACTCCCCCTTTGAGGGTTTGTTTTTCGCCGGGGGATGGGCCGGGGACAACGGGTTTGAACCGACATTGCGGTCGGGTATTGCGGCGGCAAATTCCATCATCAGGACGACTTGGAAAGAAATGATGCCACAAGTGGGTTTTGTCCAGGAGGGAGTAAAAAAAGAACATCGAGGCTAAAGGGATTAACATCGAACAATAAAAAGATGAACATCGAACATCGAACGTCCAACATCGAACGTCGAATTGGAAAGGATGAAGACTCAGATACAGGTTATAGAAGAAAGACAGTTCGTGGAGTGTGGTGAGAAGTAAAACGATTTTGTTTGAGAGTATCCAAACGGCTGATAACGAACATTAGAATTGGGGAGCGGAGCGACATCATTATTCGATGTTCGACATTGGACGTTCGATGTTGGACGTTCAGATTGTACGATTAGCAAGACCATATTAAAGTTCACAAGCTTTACATTGCTTCTATATGCGGCACAGGAGGTATTATGCGAAAAGGCATCTGGCAGGAATTTGACGGTTACCAGGATATCGCCGAAGAAATCAAAGTCAGTCGTAAATTGGGCGGAACGGTATCATCGGCTGTGGCATCTGCGGAGGAATATATCCGTCAACTGCATCCCGAGCGGATAGAGCTCTCGGTAACCGACATCATCGAGGAGACCCCATCGACCAAAACCCTGCGGCTGGTCTCAAAGGACAACTACCTCCCTCCTTTTCTGGCCGGGCAGTACATAGCCCTTTTCCTTGAAATCGGAGGCATTCGCACGAGCCGTCCTTACAGCATATCATCGCAGCCCAATCAAACCGGATTTTATGATATTACCGTGCGGCGGGTTGAGAACGGGTTGGTTTCCAACTATTTGCTTGATGAAGTCAAACGGGGCGATACACTGGTCAGCTCCGGCCCGGCGGGCAATTTCTACTTTAATCCGTTGATTCACAAGAAAATAATGGTGTGCATTGCCGGCGGCAGTGGGATTACACCGTTTATGAGCATGATTCGCGAGATCATTGAATGCGGGCTGGATCGAACCGTTTATCTTTTTTACGGCAATAAAACCCCGGATGATATTATCTTTGGTGCCGAATTCGACCGCTTGGCCGAGCGATTTGATAATATTCACTACATACCGGTAGTCGAAGAGCCTTCCGGAGGCTTTGCCGGGGCCTGTGGGTTCATAACCCGTGACCTGATGAAGGATGTGCTGGCGGACATCGAAGACAAATCTTTTTTTATATGCGGGCCCCAGGGTCTCTACGATTTCTGTCTGCCCCAGGTTGAAGAAATGGGTGTGCCCAAACGTAAAATCAAACAGGAAATGTACGGCGCGCCTCCTAACATCTGGGATTATCCCGGTTGGCCGGAGGGGATCCGCCAAGATGATATTTTTTCGGTGAAGATCAAAAACGGAGCACATATAGAAGCTCGCGCAACCGAACCGTTGCTGACGGCCCTGGAAAAAAACCATGTTGTCGTACCATCATTGTGCCGGTCCGGTGACTGCAGCCTATGCCGGGTCAAAATTCTTTCCGGCAAAGTGTATCAGCCGCCGGGTGTGCCCGTTCGAAAGTCCGACAGACAGTTTGGCTATGTGCATTCCTGTATGGCGTACCCGGCAGAAGATTTAGAAATACTTTTATAGTCCAGCCGCGAATTAAAGGATGAGATCATGACTGAAGACTATTTGGTTGGTGAAAAAAAAGGAAACGTCTACACCATCTCCTTCAATCGTCCCGAAAAGCGCAATGCCATCACCGTCGAGATGTTGACCGGGATCTGCAAGATGGCTGAGGGTCAAACCGGCGACCCGGACATCAGGGCCATTATTCTCAAAGGTGAGGGCAAGTTGTTTTCTGCCGGTGTGGATTTTAACTCGCTGGGAGCAGAGGTGGGTGCCTGCCTGGGGGAGGGTGGTTCTGGGGGCGCTCCGCTGCGAGCTTTGATTTACCGGTTCCAGCAATATTTTAATCGTCTCGAGGCGGTTGAAATTCCCATTATCTGCGCCATGCACGGCCGGGCCCTGGGCCTTGGCATCGAACTGGCGCTGGCCTGTGACATTCGCCTGATGAGCGACGATTGTATTTGGGCGCTGCCGGAGCTGAAACTGGGCGTTATTGCCGACCTGGGGGGAACTTCGCGGCTTTCAAGACTTCTGGGACCATCGAGGGCCATGGAGATTTTTCTGACCGCCCGCGATTACACGGCCCAACAGGCCGTCGATTGGGGCCTGGTGAATTACATGTATCCGGAAAAAGATCTATTTGTTGAAGCCGAAAAAATGGCCCTGGATATGGCCACCACCGCACCGTTGGCTGGCGGTGCGGTTAAAAAAATCATCAAGCGCGGCGATGGCATTGACCTCATGACCCAGCTTGATATGGAGGCCAACCATAACAGTATTCTGTTAAGAACCCAAGATTTCCAGGAAGGTCTCGCGGCCATGATGGAAAAACGAAATCCCAAGTGGAAAAAAAAATAAGCTGACTTTTTTGCAAAACCAAAAGTTTTATTTGCCAGTGTTTTTCTGGCAAATAAAAACATCTTTTCCGTTGGAATGCTTGTTTGGTAGCTGTTTATACAGGGACCGGGGAAAGCGTAAAAGACGTGAATATAAAAAATTGGAGGAAAAGATCATGGCACAGGTAATAGCTGATCGACGGGACATTGATTTTGTTCTTTACGAACAATTCAAGGTCGAGGAACTGACGCAACACGAAGAGTTTGCGGAATTTAACAAAAAGACCTTTGACCTGATCATCAAAGAAGCCCGGAACCTGGCCGTCAAAGAGATCTTGCCGACCTTTGCCGAAGGAGATCTTGAGGGCGTCAGGCTGGAAAATGGGCAGGTGAAGGTCCCGGCCTGTTACCATCGTCCTTACAAGCTTTTTAAGGAAGGCGAATGGACCGCCATGGTCGCGGACCCCGAACTCGGTGGACAGGGGCTCCCCTATTGCATATCACAGGCGGCATCAGAATATCTGGTAGGGGCCAACTACGCCTTTACGCTCTACGGTGTGGTCGGGCATGCGGCCGGTGAGCTTGTTGAAATTTACGGCACCGAAGAGCAAAAAAAGCTGTTTTTAAAAAAAATGTATACCGGCGAATGGAGCGGCACCATGCAGTTGACCGAGCCCCAGGCCGGATCAGACGTGGGTGCATTGACAACCTCGGCCGTTAAGAATCCGGATGGAACTTACTCTATAACCGGCAACAAAATTTTTATCACCGCCGGCGACCAGGACCTGACAGAAAATATCATCCATCCAGTGCTGGCCCGCATTGAAGGGGCGCCCCAAGGCAGCAAAGGGATTTCGCTATTTCTCATTCCAAAGATCTGGGTCAACCAGGACGGCAGTCTAGGGGAACCCAACGATATCATTTGCACCGGGCTGGAAGAAAAGATGGGCATCCATGGCAGCTCGACCTGTTCCATGGCCCTGGGGGGCCAGGGCAAGTGCCGGGGGGTTTTGCTGGGGGAAGAGAACAAAGGCATGCGGGCCATGTTTTATATGATGAACGTCGCCCGACTGGCGGTCGGGTTTATCGGATTTATCAGCGGCTCCGCCGCCTACATGTATGCACTTGAATTACGCCCGGGAACGCCTCCAGGGCAAAGATCTTGAATCAATTATGGACCCAGACGCACCCCCGGTTCCCATTATCCGGCATCCGGATGTGCGCCGAATGCTGTTGTGGATGAAGGCCCATGTCGAGGGGATGCGCAGTTTCATCTATTTTATCAGTTCTTTAATTGACAGGCAGGCCTGTACGGGTGATGAGCAGAAAAAAGAATACAATCAGGGTTTGCTTGACCTTCTGACTCCGGTAATTAAATCCTATTGTTCCGACCGCGGATTTGAAATCTGCGCCGAAGCCGTTCAGGTGCACGGCGGCTACGGTTATACCCGTGATTATCCGGTGGAGCAGCTTTTAAGGGATTGCAAAATTGCATCCATTTATGAGGGTACCAATGGGATTCAGGCCATGGATCTTCTGGGGCGCAAGCTGGGCATGAAGGGCGGTGTCGTTTTCATTAATTTCATGCAGGAGATTCAGAAAGTCACCGGGCAGGCCAAAAAAGTTCGTGAACTGAAGGAGCTGGCCAACAGAGTTGATGAGGCCGTCAACCGCCTGGGAGAAGTCGCCATGCACCTGGGTAAAACCGCGATGTCACCCGATTTAAAAGTTGCCTTTGCATATGCCAAACCGTTTTTGGATGTTATGGGGGATGTCTGCATGGGCTGGATGTTACTGTGGCGGGCGACCATCGCAGTCCCCAAACTGGAAAAACTGGCAGGGAGCCTTGACCCGAAGGCCAGGCATGAGAAGGCAGCTAAAAACAAAGATGTCGCTTTTTACGAAGGCCAGTTTCAATCCGCCCGCTATTTTATCAACTCGATCCTTCCGATTACCATGGGTAAAATGAATGCCATCGAAGCTGGTGATCCCGCCACAGTAGAGATTCCGGAAGCATCCTTCGGGGGCTAAATCCGATCAAGGATTACTAAACTTGACATTTAAAGATATATCCAATATAGTGGCAACTGGTAATACCACCTGCCAGAAAAAGGAGAGGTAGATGCAAGAACTTTTCGAACCCATCCGTACTGAAAGCCTTAAGGACGTATTTATCAGGCGCTTTGAAGACCTTATTCTTTCAGGAAAGTTTCCTGTTGGGCAAAAACTTCCTTCCGAGCGTGAACTCGCCCTGCAGCTAGGCGTCAGTCGACCCGTCGTCCATGAAGGTCTAGTCTGATCTGGCAGCTAAAGGCCTGGTTACCATGATCCCCAGGGTCGGCACTCTGGTCAATGATTACCGCAAAGAAGGTTCATTATCCATTTTGACGTCCCTGGTAAATTACCATCAGGGCAATTTAGAACCGGGGCTCCTGGTTAGCCTTTTGGAAATGCGCCTGCTTTTTGAGGTTGAAACAGCCCGCCTTGCAGCCTTGCATCGAGACAGCGACCAGCTTGAATCCTTTCGCACCTTGCTTCTGGAAGAAGACCGTATTAATCAGCGGGATGTCGGAGCAATCTGTGAACTGGACTTTAATTTTCATCATCTCATCGCCCTGGCTTCCGGCAATCACATCTACCCGCTACTGCTCAATTCATTCAGACATTGCTATGCCAACCTCGCCGGTCAATTTTTTTCGGATCCGACCGTCGTGTCGGTTGTATTTGATTTTCATAAAAAAATGGTAAAAGCCATTAAAGATAAAAACGAGAGCTCTGCAGCCAGGATTATGAGGTGCATGCTTGATCATGGTGCAAAGAATCTCAAATTGATCTCATAGTTCATGGACCATAAATCAAGTATGAGGTTTCAGGTTTCGGGTGTTCCGCCGGAGGCGGACCGCCGGCCGCGGAGCGGCCAGTTTGATCGAAAAAGAAACTTTTTAGTTTCATCTGAGAGCTGTAGGGAGCAGAATTAGCTAATCCTTGGGTTCGTACTTGTCCTCGTTCTCGTCCTCGACGCCGTTGTCCTTTTCTCGATTTCGAGGACGAGCACGACGACGAGGACGATTGGAACACCTTCGATTTTGGGACATGGAGATGTTGTTTCATATAAGGATTCAGCAGATCAGAAGCTGACACCTGAACACTGACACCTGGTAACTCATTGTATTAATAAATCATCCAAACACGGAGAATTACCATGACCGCTGCCGCCCTTCCAAAATATGATCATCCTATCAAAGAGCCCAAAGGGCTATCCCCCCGTATTCAATGGTTGCGGGATTACTATTTCCAGGGGGCCGAACGTGACTGGAACAACGAGTTTGTCGCCTGGACCACCGGTACATCCTGGGATGTTCAGTTCAACGAGACGAACTTTTACATTGTGCCCGAAACTTATGCACTGCTGCAGACCCTGAGGGGATCCTATCGTCAGGCAGCCCGCAAAATTGATCTTCACCCGGACTTCTGGTCCTGGAGCGTTGTCGAACGACGGGCGTGGTTCGTAAGGGAAGTTATGGTCGCGTACATGCCGAAGGAAATTTTACCCGGCGACCTGATTGCCGGCGGGCGATTTAATGTCCAGACTTCCTTGTGTTTGAACGCTGAGGAGCAGAAAGAATATGATGAGGCCGTTCTCGGTAAAAACGGTTCCAGAACGAAAATGAAATGGTTTCACGACCACGGTTACGGCAATGCCGGCGCCACCAGCGGCCATTTGATACCCGATCATGAACGGGTACTGAAAATGGGTTGGAAGGGTATTTATGCCGACCTTGAAGTAAAATATGGTGCGTTGCGTGACAGCGATAAAGTGGGACCTCAAGGAGATCAGCTGCGGGCCATGATGACGTCTGCAACCTTGGCGCGCGACCTGGCTTTAGAATACAAGGGCGTCTGTGTAGACCTGGCAGCTTCAAAGGGCGATGCCGTCCGGCGGCAGGAGCTATTGCAGATGGCCCAAAATCTTGATCGGGTGCCCTGGGAGCCGGCCAGAACTTTCTGGGAAGCCTTGCAGGCCCTGTGGTTAAATCATATGCTGATCATGAGTGACGAAAATTACCCAGGACCCGGTACATCCTTTGGCCGTATTGATCAATATTTGCTGCCGCTCTGGGAATATTCTCTGTCTCATGGCATGGATCGAGAGTTCGGCAAAGAAATTATGAAATGCTTCTGGGTGCATTGCAATACGGTCTATGATGCCATGATCCGCAACGGAAACCAGGGGATCACATCGGGGTTCGGTCAGTTGATTACGCTTTCCGGCATGGGGGCCAACAATGAGGATCTGACCAATGATCTGACCTTTGCCTTCCTTGAAGTGATCGATGAGATGAGCCCGATCCTCGAGCCCAAGCCCAATGTGAGGCTGCACCGAGGCTCTCCCGATGAATTGCTGGACAAGTTAGTGAATATGATCTCATCGAGTCAGGGGTCCCCGTTTTTGCTGAATTTTGATGAGCGCTCGATGGCCGGCATGATGCTTGAAGCCAAACGGGCCGGCCTGTCGCACCTGATCAATGAAAGCAACGTCCACGATTATGCTCCGGTGGGATGCCTTGAGAATACCATGGTGGGTAATGATCGTTCCGGCACCGTCGACAATAACCTTAATTTGCTCAAAGCAGTGGAGCTGGCCCTGACCGGCGGAAAAGACCTGGTGCCGTTTTTCAATCCCATGACCGGCAAGGAAGAGCCCATCCAACAGGATGGCCCGGACACCGGTGATGCGACCCAATTCAGGACCTGGGATGAATTCTACGCCGCTTATGCCAAACAGACCGAATACATCATCACCAAATGTGCGGAGGTCTATGAAGCGTCAGAATCCATCCGGGCGAATTTTTTTCCGACACCCTATCTCTCCTGTCTGGTACGGGGCTGTGCCGAAACAGGCCGGGATATTAACCGGGGCGGGGCCGAGATTAATCTAACCACCCTTGAGACCGTCACCTACGCCACCACGGTCGATTCACTGCTGGCGATCAAATATCTGGTATTTGACAAACAGAAATCTACCATGGCCGAGCTCATCGAGGCTTTAAAACATAACTGGCAGGGCCATGAAGTGCTGCAGGCCCAGGCGAAAAATAAAGCGCCAAAATACGGCCGGGATGATGATCAGGCGGATGAGATGGCTAAAAAGGTCATGGATTTATGGTGTGACATAACCTGGAAGCACCGGACTGTTTCCACGGGCCGGCAATTCAGGCCCGGTATGCTCAGCTGGAACTATTGGGCTGGAGACGGATTTGTTATGGCGGCCAGCGCTGATGGAAGGCCTAAGGGGCAATTTTTATCGAATGCGATTTGCCCATCCAACGGGGCAGACATCAAGGGACCTACGTCCAACGCTAATTCGGTGGGCAAGGTATTGGGCGGTAAGGCCCTTGATGGAAATGGTGACTGGCAAGAGTATTGTAATTGTCTTCCCAACGGCGCCAGCCATACCATCACCTTTAATCCTTCAATTATAAAAGATCCCGAGCATCGAGAAAAATTCAAGGCCTTTTTAAGGGGCTACTGCGAAAATGGCGGCAGCGCGTTGCAGATTAATATGCTGGATCCGGAGATGCTGCGCGATGCCCAGAAAAACCCGGCAGACTATCGCCATCTGTTGGTCCGAATAACCGGTTATAATGCCTACTTCACTGCGGTCGGAAGAGAACTGCAGGATGAAGTGATTCAGCGGGTGAGCCATGGAAAGTTCTGATAATTTTTCACTACAGAGGCACTGAGAACACAGAGGAAGAAATTTTTCTCTGTGACCTCTGGTGTCTGGAGCGGAGCGGGTGGTAAAAAATATGACAGATGGCAATCTGCAACCATTGAAAGCAACCATCCTCGAAATCCAGCGGATGTCCACCGAAGATGGACCGGGGCTCCGGACCACTGTTTTTTTTAAAGGCTGCAGTCTTAAATGCAAATGGTGCCATAACCCTGAAAGCATTGCTTCCCAACCCCAGGTGCACTGGATCGGCAACCGCTGTATCGGCTGCAATACCTGCCTGGAAGTCTGTCCGGAAAACGCTTTGTCACTTACCCCGGAAGGCAACACCATCGATCGTAGCAAATGCACCGGTTGCGGCGTCTGCGCCGAAGCGTGTCCCTCGACAGCCCTGGAGCAGCTGGGACAATCATGGAACCTGGAAGACTTATACGCTGAAGTCGTCAAAGACAAAACCTATTTCGACAAGTCCAACGGGGGTATCACCCTGGGCGGCGGCGAGCCGTTATTGCAATCTGATTTTTGTAAGCGCTTTCTAATGCGGCTAAAAGAAAACGCCATTCACACGGCTGTGGATACCTGCGGCCTAGTTTCCCGGAAGGCGTTGGACCGGATTTTACCTCACACGGATCTTCTGCTTTACGACCTCAAAGAGATGAACCCCCGGAAGCACAAACTATTTACCGGCAGTGACAATCATATCATTCTTGAAAATTTAATTTATATAAGGGATTGCATGCAATCTGATAGCAAGCCTGGCGAGCTATGGATCAGAACACCGGTGATTCCCGGTGCCACGGCTGCGGAGGAAAATGTCAGAGGGATCGGTCAATTTTTGGGCGATAACCTTGACGGTTCTGTCACCCGTTGGGATTTGTGCGCTTTCAACAATTTGTGCCGGGATAAATATCTGCGACTGGATTTAGAATGGGAGTATAGAGACTGCGGCCTGCTGAATAAATTATTCATGGAAAAAATTGCTGCAGTTGCACGAAATTCGGGGGTCAACCCTGATATCGTCCATTGGAGTGGATCGACCAGACTAGATGAAAATGATAAGCCCAATTCTCAAGTTGTCTCGAACCAAAATATTATGGCCCAAATCTGAGATGTTCTCTTTAGTCTGGAATTTCGAAATTCACATATCGGATATTTAACATGTTTGTATATATAGCCTGACGCATTATATGTTTTCAGGAGATTGCCAATTGAAGCAAAGGACATATTTCACCAAACAAGAGATGAAGGCTTTCGAACCTGCAGAGAAGATCGGTATCGTGGCCAGTATCAATCCGCAAGGACGACCGCACGTATCTCTAATTACTTCCATCATGGCGCCTAAGCCCAACCAGATTACACTGGGTCAGTTCTGCCAGGGGTTGAGCAAACAATATATCCAGGAAAATAATCATATCGCTTTTTTGATCATGACCATGGATAAAAAGATGTGGCGGGGCAAAGCAAAATGGACCCACCTCAAAAAAGAAGGCCCGGAATATGAGCGCTATAACGAAATCCCGATGTTCCGGTACAATACTTACTTTGGTATCAATACCGTTCACTATCTGGATCTTATTGAGACCTCCGAATGTGAGAGCCTTCCCATGCCGCAAATCGTAGTCTCCGCCATGCTCACCAAACTGGCAAAAAGCAGGGCCAAAACCGATATGGCCGAAAGAATTCTGACACCATTTGCGGAAAAGCTTTTCAACCAGCTCGATTCATTGAAATTCATGGCTTATATAGGTCCGGACGGTCATCCGGCCATTATCCCGGTGATCCAATGCCAGGCGGCCGATAGCCGAACGCTGGCCTTTTCACCTCTGGCATTCACAGAAGAACTTAACCGGATATCTTCGGGAATTGAGGTTGCAGTTTTCGGTCTGACCATGGGGATGGAGGACGTCCTGGTTCGGGGGACTTTTCATGGCTTTAAGCGCTACCGATTCTTGAAACTGGGAACCGTAGACATCGAGTGGGTGTATAATTCCATGCCGCCCGGGCATGGACAAATTTACCCGGAGGTGGCGCTGAAGACGATAGTAGATTTTTAACAAGATAATCAAAGATTTGTGCCTCCTCGCCGTGCAGTCCTTCCCGAGCCGGCTTTTTGACCGGCCAATACGCTCACCGTCACGGCGTGGCGACCAACCATACCCCATGGGATAATCGCAATGTCACTTTCCTTGAATTGCTGAAAACATCAGGATACCAGACGGCCTTTATCGGCAAATGGCATATGCCGGGCAAGGGGCTCTCCAGGCTAAGGGGGGTGAATCAATTCATCTCCTTTACCAAGGACGGAAGACCGATGACAGAGGACAGAAAACAGATAACAGAAATATAGCGTATTTGATGCTATTTCTGATACCCTGAATTTTTCATTCAAACTAGAAGGGAGGGCGCATGCCCGGAAACTTTAATCAATTGCTTAAAATTGATTTGAGCTTGGGAAAAATTGAAACCATCGATCTCGATGAGGTTATGGCGCGGTCCTATGTGGGTGGCAGTTCACTGGCGGCCCGGCTTTTTTTTGAGTCTGATGGCTATAAATATGAACCGCTTCAGGCTGAGAGCCCTATGTACATAATGACCGGTCCGATGGTGGGTACTAATTTCCCGGGGACCTCGCGTTTCGTTCTTTGTGCCAGATCACCACTGACAGGCATCTGGGGAGAGTCCGCTTCCGGTGGTTTCTGGGGCGCAGAACTGAAAAAAGCCGGTTTTGACGGTATCATCGTTGAAGGAAAAGCTGTCGTCCCCTCCTATATTATGATTGATGATTCGAATGTGTCTGTGATGGATGCCGGGGAATTCTGGGGACTGGACACCTATCAGACCGTCGATGTGCTTAAAGATAAATATAAGGGTCAAAAATCCATACGGACACTTGTCATCGGACCGGCAGGGGAAAATCTGGTGAAGTATGCTGCCGTGTGCAATGACAAGGCGCACCACTTCGGGCGCACCGGCATGGGTGCGGTCATGGGTGGAAAAAATCTCAAGGCTATTGTTGTGCGGGGTACAGGCAAAGTGCCCGTGGCCGATCAGGAAGTTTATCAGGAAGCCAGAAAAACGGCACTTGCCAACATCAAGGAATCCATGATTGCAGCTTCGATGCACGATCTGGGAACCGCCGCAGCGATGGATATGGGTATGATGACCGGCGATGTTCCCATTAAAAACTGGTCTCTTGGGGAAGATTATGAGATGGCGGCAGCTCTTGGAGGACCGGCGATCCATGAGACCATTCTCAAAGGGCGCACTGCCTGTTTTGCCTGTCCGATAGGATGCAAACCCGTCGTAGCAGTCGATCATCCTAAATATGCGATTTCAAAAGGCCCGGGACCTGAATATGAAACCTGCGGAACCTTCGGTACCATGATCATGAACGATGATTTGAACGCTGTGGCCCATGCCAATGAGCTTTGCAACCGTTTGGGGCTGGATACCATCACTTGCGGTGCAACCATTGCATTTATGATGGATTGTTATGCAAACGGGCTATTGAGCCTGCAGGACCTGGACGGTTTGGATCTGATCTGGGGAAATGTTGATGCCGCCCTCGCGATGGTCAAAAAAGTTGCCTATCGCGAGGGGTTCGGCGATCGTGCGGCCGAGGGAAGCCAGGCTCTTGCGGCATCTATCGGTGAAGCCGCTGAAAAGTATGCGGTGACCGTTAAGGGTCTGGAACTGCCGATGCATGATCCCAGGGGTTTTCACGGGCTGGGTTTGGCCTACATGAATTCCAACCGGGGCGCCTGTCACCTGCAGCATACGGTTCAGGCGGTGGAGCAAGGGATGGTCGCCTGGCCGGAAATTGGGCTGGAAGAAGACTACGCGGCCACTGAAAGTACCGGCAAGGCTAAAATGGTTTGCATTTGTGAGAACATTGGCCAAATAGCCAATGCAGCCTGCGTGTGCCATTTTGTGCACTGGGCCATGGGCCTGGGGAAATTTTTAGATGGGTTCAATGCGGTTACCGGTTATGGATTCGACATGGAGGAGTTCATGGCTGCCGGCCAACGCGCCTGGGTTTTAAAAAGGGCGTTGAATAATCTGATGGGGGTTACGGCTGCCGATGACCGGCTGCCCCTAAAAGTCCTGACACCAACGGCTGAAGGCAGTGCAGCGGGCAGTGTGCCGAATGAGGACCTGATGCGTAAGGAATACTATAAGATTCGGGGACTGAATGAAAGGGGATTTCCAACCATACAATTGCTGCGATCACTGGATTTGGAATTACTCCAGGCAAAATTAAATTCGGTTGTTAATAAATAGGAGGTTGACGATGGCTAAGCTGGATGTATTCAGTGACGAATGGTGCAAAGATTGGGAAGATAAAGTCAAAAACAGTAAGGATTTTGCGGTTTACAACCAAGGATGGCAGGGTGACATCGGTTGCGTGATGCAGAAGGATCCGGATAAAAAGGTTACCGAAGATCAATACCTTTACCTTGATTTTGCGGATGGTGTCGTCAATGGGATTCGAATGGTTGATAGGGAAACGGCTGAAAATGCGAAATTTGTTATTACCGGACCCTATGTGCGCTGGAAGCAGGTGGCCCTGAGGGAGCTTGATGCCGTCAAGGCCATGATGCAGGGAAAGCTCAAGCTTAAAGGCAATCTTCCTTACGTTGTCAAATATCTAAAAGGAGTCCAGGAATCGATTCGTTGTTTGACTGAGGTCGAATCAAAATTTCCTGACGATTGATTTTTTTACGATTTTTTTTATTTAATCCGCCGGAGGCGGACGAGTCCTCCTGCGGCGGATAAAGTTTTAATTCCCCGCCCCTTGGGGCGATAAAAATATTCCGGTTGATACCCCGTTGCTTGCGGCGGGGTAGTTCATTATAATTAGACAACATACCCATATTTTAGGCATTTATAGTACATTTTAGGCACTTTAGGCATTTTTTTTGCCGTATTTTGCTAA
Source organism: uncultured delta proteobacterium (assembly GCA_963821065.1). GTDB lineage: Bacteria > Desulfobacterota > Desulfobacteria > Desulfobacterales > JAFDCJ01 > JAFDCJ01. The sequence goes on from CAWGCM010000003.1 coordinate 91,702, forward strand.
ATATCGATACGCTACCCAATAGCTTTAAAAACTATAAGGAGATACCAGCATGTCATACGATGCGGATTTAAATTTCAATTACTTCGGGCCGACCAAGGTCGTTTTCGGGACCGGGTCTATAGCGGAGCTTCCTATGGAAATCGCTACCCTGGGGAAAAAGGCCTTTCTGGTTACCGATCAGGGTATCAAGGAAACAGGGCTGGCCGACCAGGTAACCGATAAAATGGGTGATTTACTGGCCGGGGTTTATTCAGATGTGCCCCAGGACAGTGGTATGGAAGTGGTGGATAAAGGCGCGGAAGCAGCGCTTGCGGCTGGGGCGGATGTGCTTGTCAGTCTGGGCGGCGGCAGCGTCATCGATACGGCCAAGGGGATGTGCATTGTGATGAAAGAGGGGGGCGGGTTAAGGGATTTTCAGGGGATGCAGATGCTTTCTCAGCCGCAGATACCGCATATTGTAGTTCCTACCACAGCCGGCACTGGATCCGAGGTTACCTCGGGAGCGGTGGTGATGGACCAGGAACAGGGGCAGAAGGTCATCATTTTTGAATATTTCAATACGCCCAGGGTCGCCATTCTTGATCCGCGGATGACCGAAAATCTCCCACCGTCCCTGACGGCGACCACCGGTATGGACGCCATGACCCATGCTGTGGAAAGCTATGTCTCTCAGCAGCGCAACCCGATTTCCGATGCCGCGGCTCTGCACGCAATTAAGCTGATCACAGCCTACCTCCCCGTTTCCGTGGATAACGGCTCGGATCTGGCTGCCCGCGGACAGATGCAGGTGGCGGCATTACTTGCCGGCTGGGCGTTTTCGAATGCCATGGTAGGGCTGGTGCATGCGATGGCGCATTCTTTGGGAGCTGTATGCGGTATCGCCCATGGTTTGGCCAATGGACTGCTTCTTCCCCATGTAATGAAGTACAACCTGAAAGAGGTCCCGGAACTGCTGGCAGATATTGCCGGAGCTATGGGAGCCGATATTGCCGGGAAGGATTCCTTAAATGCCGGACAAACCGCGGTAAATGAGATGCAGACCCTTTCCAAAAAGATCGGGTTGTCACAAAGACTGCGGGATTTAGGGGTAGAAGTGGATACGCTCAAAGAATGTTCGGAGCTCAGCATGAGCGACGGGTCTATTATTTACAACCCCAAAATCATAACGGATGCTGAAGAAGTCTTTGCCGTCTACGAGGAAGCCTATTAAATGACAAATACCATTCAAGTCGAATTTGCTGAAGGGGCGGAGGAAATAGGGCTTGCCGTAATGCTCCGGGATTTATTGACTCAAAATCTCGAGCAGAATCCGCATAAAATTTCCGATTTTAACAAACTGAATATCCCGATCGGGCTTCACGTTTTCGATGTGGCAATCAAGCTGACCCTTGATTTTTCCAATGGATCTTTGACGATTTTAAATGGTGTGAAAGGCCATGGGGGCTTAAACATCACCGCTGATTCCGGGACCATCATGAATCTGTCCAATCAGCGGATCAAATGGGGGCTGCCTTACTACTTTGATGAAACCGGCAAAGAAATAGTGGCAGCTATGAAAAGCGGCCGGCTTAAAGTCAAAGGAATGCTTCGGCATTTTGCAACTCTGATTCGATTTTCAAGGGTGATGTCGGTACACTGATACAATAGGGTTCAAGTCTGCGCATTGACTCTTAATTGTGTTTATTGTTATCGAAATCGCCATAGCCAGGACCTTGCGGATACAATACGCCAATGCGTGCGATCATATCCAAAACCGTGGCAGACGCGGCGAACCCATCTTCGCGGACGCCAAGGATTATAGCGGTTTTATCGACCTTTTCAAAGATACCCCAAAAGATACCTCGAGATATGGAACCTGAGTGTTGCCGCCTATTGCACGATACCCAACCATTATCCTCTTTTGGTTCAAACGTCGGATGCCAAAATTTCCTATTTTATCCACAAATTGTCTGCGGTTTATCCATGTAACAGGTCATCGGGTATGCGAACACTACCGAATGAATTATGAAGAACTGCCCGTATCCAAGCGGGGAGTTTTAAATGAACCCCTCTATATATAGATACATTAAATCCGCCTGCGGAGGAAGAGGGTTTAATTTCCCGCCTATTGGGGCGTATATAATTTTCCGTTTGATCCCCTTCCTTCGGCGGGATTGTTGATCCCGGCGGTTAAAGAGAAAGTTTGAAACAGACCGGGAACAGTTCCAGATGAAAAAATACAGTTCGGTAAGCTGCGTCATTGAGCGAACAAAAAAAGCGATGGCAAAAGATGGCAAATTGAAGAACGGGTTGAAAGTATCGGTTTCGTGTTGAGCAAGAGTCAAGAGCAGACTTGACTCCTTGCGTTGTTGACGCCAGTTCCTTGTAAAAATGGAAAGAAGTTTTATTTTCATGGATAAAAAACCCTTTGCCAAACGTTATCAGGGTATATACCAAAAAATTGGAGATGAGTATGAAGATAGAAACAAAGAATAGAGATGGTTTTCGAAAAAATTTAGATCGACTGAGCACCTTCGCCCTGATTGGGCTGATGGTACTCGCCCTGGTGGCTTTCCCTCATAGTCTTAAGGTTAACGTCAAATCCGGCTGGATTCAATCTTCTCTGGCAATGGCAGATGACGGAGATGGTGGCGGAGACGGAGATGGCGGCGGAGACGGAGATGGCGGCGGAGACGGAGATGGCGGCGGAGACGGAGATGGCGATGGCGACGGAGATGGTGGAGGCGACGGAGATGGCGGAGATGATGGCGACGGAGATGGCGGAGATGATGGCGACGGAGATGGCGGAGATGATGGCGACGGAGATGGCGGAGATGATGGCGACGGAGATGACGGAGATGACGGAGACGACGGAGATGACGGAGACGGAGATGATGGAGATGACGGTGATGATGCCGCCGGGCAGGATGGCGATGATGATGGTGACGATTCCGGTCAGGCCAGTGATGACAGCAGCGACAGTGATAGTGATAGCAGCGACAGTCAGGGGTCTTCCGCTGGTGTCGACAGTTCAGGCGACGGCCAGGGTGGACTGGTCGGTGTCGGCGGGATGCAGGGACTATCAGCCGTATCCGCAGCCGATGAAGCGGGCCTGGTTGGCAACTGGGGTGGGACCGACGACTGATACTACCGTGCACCGGGATGAAATTCCAAAATGAAATCCTAAATGTATGAGTTCGAATCGTATCAAGCATATAACACCGCGGGAGGAGACTCTTCGACAGGAGATTATCAGTTTCCTTCCGCGGTTGCGACGTTTCGCAAGAAGTCTTGCCCGGGAACCGGACAGGGCGGATGATCTTGTCCAGGCAGGTTGCCAACGTGCCCTGGAAAGGCTGGACCAGGTTCGTGAAGGGACCCGGCTTGACAGCTGGCTTTACCGCATCATTTACACCCGCTGGATTGATAAAGTGCGGCGGGGCAAGACCCGGACCGCCAACCTTGTGGTGCTTACCAACGAATATGCCCCGGTCGCAGCGGACGGTCAAGTCGGCAAAGACCTGGCCATAGCGCTGGATATAAAGAAGGCACTCGGGACGTTGCCTGCCGAACACCACGCTGCGATCATGCTGGTGAGCGTGGAAGGCTATTCCTATGAAGAGGCGGCTTCTATACTGGACGTACCCGTGGGGACCGTGGCAAGCCGCGTTGCACGGGGGCGAACCATGTTGGGCAGGCTCTTGGCTCATGGACGGCCGCCGGCCCTCCAATCATCCGAGCGTCTCGCAGGGGAGGGAGCAAAATGAACAAGACATACGATGAAGCCATGCTTTCGGCCTATATCGACGGTGAGTTGGACGTCGCCACCACGCATGAGGTTGATTTGTTAATTGAGAAAGACGAAGCGATCGCAAGATATATGCTGGACACGGTCAGGACCACCGCACTGCTGCGAGCCAACATGAACGTTGTCATGCATGAGGAAATCCCGCAGCGTTTTTTGGATACACTGAGTCCTCAACAAATGGCCAAATCCCGTCGCAAGCCGGTGATCCGCAACCTGATCCGGGTAGCAGCCATTCTTATTTTGGGATTTCTCGGATTCGGCATTGGAATCCTGATGGAACGCATCACCGGACAATATTTTCCCGTTGAGATTGCGCCGCTGCCTGCCCGCTACAGCGATGTCGTCGATGCCGCCCTGGAATTCAACCTGAGCGGGAAACCGCGAGAATGGCAAGCGCCCCGTGCCGGGGTTGCCGTCACAGTTACTCCGGTAAAGACCTATCGGGACCAAAGCGGCGTTTATTACCGCGAATATAAGCTGGAAGTTGCCACCGGGGCCGAACGCAGCCGAATCAACGGTCTGGCGTACCGCACGGTAAACGGCAAATGGAAAACCAAAGTGCTGTATTTTTAAATATCTGAAACTCATTCGGGACCGTTTTCAAGGAGTCTGCTATGAACCGGGATAAATTCAAGATCTCACGATTTCGTATAATGATTGCCATAGGGATTCTCCTAACCCTATCAGTTTACAGTTGTGCAACGGTATCACAACCGCGGGGCCCTCAACTGCCTCCCGCACCGCTTCCCACATTACAGTCAAGGGATGACATTTGTTTATTCCGACGGCAGGTGGGAGACAGTCACGGATACTCACCAGGGTCGTGGTAACCTGGAGCGACGACCGTGACTACGTTTCAAGTAGTTCCCCGGACTTTACTTACCGCCCGCGAAATGGAAAAGTAAAACCCGCAGCGTTACCCGTCAATTTGGGCCGCGTATTGATTTATACACCCGCAGTGCCGCTACGCTCTGGCCCTTGCGATCCGGAAATATCGCCGGCTATTCCGAAACCGGTACCTGGACCAATAAAGACGGGACCGAATCCATTTACCAGACCGAATGGGGCTGTACGGTTGAAGGAACCGAACGGATCTCGGTAATGGCGGGCGACTTCGACACCTTTAAAATTGTCTGCAAGCGCTACTATGTTTCAAAGAACAATAACAGATCCTACCTCCGGGAGGCCAAAACCTGGAATTACGCACCCGCGGTGGGACATTATGTTCTTGCCACCACCAAATACTACTACGATAGAAACCCCCGGAGGCGGGAACTGCTGGCCGTGCTGCCGCCCCTCAACGACCTTTCTGCAGGAGCACGTCGTCAAATGGAACACAGTTTTCAACAAGCCCTGGAGCGCAAAAAAAGCGGCGAATCCGTCCGCTGGTCGAGTAATAAATTACGGGCTTCGGTGGAAACCATGCCCACCAAAACCTTCAAAACACCTGACGGAAACTACAGTCGTCGCTACGTTCAGAAGCTCACTCTTCCGGACGGTCAGCGCACGTACTATGGCATGGCAGTCAGGAACCCGGATGGTGTCTGGATCATTCCTCGTCAACGACGCTAAACGCACCTTGGCCGAACTGAAAATTTCACCTTTCACCAAATTTTTTATCAGATGGAGTATCTATGATTCGGATTTCAATTTCTATGATAATCGTTTTTTTATCCCTCACCGCACTTACATCCTGTGGAGGTAGTGGTGGCAGCGGCAGCGGAAGCGATAGCAGCCCTGTTGGAAATTTAAACACCAGCCTGATTTGCCCTGATAGCGATGGAGACGGTTATACCGACGCTTCCTGTGGAGGCGCTCGATTGCAATGATATGGATCCGGATATCAACCCCGTTGTTCGCGAAATATGCGGGGATAACATTGACCAAAATTGCGATGGCAGCGATAAAATATGCAGCGGTGGTGGTGCCGCAGCACATGCAAACCTTACCTGGGACGGGAGTCCCGGTATTTGCCTATCCTGTCATGCAGATGAAGCCAGAGATATGTATGCCTCTACCCACTATCAATGGCAAGGTGATGCACTTTACATGACCCATGGTCCTCAAAAGCAAGGCAAAATTGCCGGCGCTGTGAACAGCTATTGCATTAATATTTTAGGTAACTGGGCAAGTTGTGGCAATTGCCATGTAGGAATGGGGGCGCAGCCCCAGGCAGCAGGCAACCCCAGCCGAACCCAACTTGAAAACATTGATTGTCTTATTTGCCATCAGAAAGAATACAAACGCACAAAAGTTGGCGGCAATTTCGTGCCGTACACGGCGAACATGACCATTACTTTAGATGAGGCAGTCCAAACAGTTCATCTTCCTGAGAGAACCAACTGCCTGCAATGCCATGCCAGGGCCGGGGGCGGAGATGCAGTTAAACGCGGGGATTTAGCCCTGGCAAGCGCCGATACCGCCGACGTTCAATACGACGTACATATGTCGGTTTCGGCGGGAGATTTAAAATGCCAGGAATGCCACATCTTCCGTAAACACAAGTTTGCCGGCAAAGGATCTGATATCCGTCCAACCGACCTGGATATTAACATTGCCTGCTCGGCTTGCCATACGAATAAAGCTAAAACCAACGGCCATTCCGCTTCAACAATAAACAGACATGTGGCCAGGGTCGCCTGCCAGACATGTCATATCCCTTACTATGCTAAAGATGCTAACGATTCGGTTGCGATAGAAGCAACTGAAATCCACCGCACCTGGCGGAGCACCTCCAGCCTGATTGCCCCCTTCCATCCGGATAGCACTAAAGCAAATAACCTAATTCCTAAATATCGGTTTTGGAATCGATACAGCGAAAACTATTTGCTCGGTGATGTCGCCCAGTATGATTCATCAACCGACGGTTTTCCTACCTCCCGACCCGAGGGATTTGTAGATGACGAGTCCCTCGACAGCAAATTGTTTCCCTTCAAATATAAGACAGCCGAACAACCTATTCTGGATGCAACCGGTCAATTAATTGCATTGGATACAAAAGTTTATTTTGAAACTGCCAACCCTGAATTGGCAACGTCAGCGGGCCTTGCTAATATGGGGTATACTGGCAATGAGGCCTACAGTTGGATCCTTACCGACACATTCCAGCTGCTTAATCATCAGATCAGTCCCGCTTCCGAGGCCTTAGCCTGTTCAGATTGTCACGGCAGCACAGCCCGGATGGATTTGAAGGGTGAACTGGGTTATCAGCTTAAGGCCTCAGAAGCACAAGTTTGTACCCAATGCCACAGAAGAGAGGAAAGCGAGGGCTTTGCAGATTTACACGAAGAGCATGTCGAAGAGGCCAAGTACGACTGTTCACACTGTCACACCTTTTCAAGACCCGAGAGGAATTTAAGATAGACTGACATTTTTATTTTTTATTTCATATCGATTGTATCCGGCCGGCTATTTTCTATAATTTCACGCTATGTAGAATATCTTGAAGGCTCCAACGGGTATGAAGTTGGATGTGTCGTACACAAAAATCAACTTGTCCCTTCTTTTCCGCGAAATCCTATCATTTTGTCCTCCCAGATGGTCTAAGTATCGATACCTTTCTACAGGTCCGTCATACTTTTTTTGCAGGCTATCATCATAAAGTTTCTATATCATTAATATTTAAAGATTAATAAAGAAATACCGATAGATGATAACAGGGTAAATTATTTGAGACCCCGTTGCTTGCGGTGATTGAGAAGTAAATCATTAATATTTAAAGATTATAAAGAAACCGATATAGGATAACAGGAAATTATTTGGATCCAAAAGGTATAAAAGGAAAAATGGCATCTATTAAGGAATTGGACGTCAATCATCTTATTGGCAACGAAATAGGGACATCAACTATTTTAAGCGAATTGGCCCGTGGGGGTATGGCTATTATCTTTATTGCCTATCAACGAACCTTGAAACGCAGAATCGCGGTGAAAATATTACCAAAAACCCTTCTGACGCACCAGAAGGCTGAGCTGTTTCAGCAGGAAGCCGAAGCAGCCGCAATTTTATCCCATCCTAATATTATTCAGATCTATGACGTCGGTGAAGTAGACGAATTTTTTTATTTTACGATGCAACTTATCCAGGGCAAACCGCTTACCCATCTATTACAGAACATTAAAAAGCAGGTGCTGCCATCCAAGCGATTTATGCCTGTAAAAGTGATAATTCAAATTATGACTCAAATTCTCGATGCCTTAGATTATGCACATCAGCAGGGTATCATACACCGGGATATCAAACCCGATAACATAATGGTAGAGAAACATACGCAGCGACCCATCATTGCCGATTTTGGCGTCGCAAAGGTCTTAAGGGATGCGAAAGAGGATCATTCAATTGCGCGAGGAAGCCCCCTGTATATGCCTCCCGAGCAAATTATTGATGAGTCAACAGATGAGCGAAGCGATTTATATGCTGCCGGTATCATGCTATTTGAAATGCTTGTCCCTAAACTGCCTCTGCCGAAGTTTGAATCCTATGAAGATCTTCTCAAACAGAAATTATTAAACAAAAAAGGGATTTTTATAGCAAAGCCCTCTGAACTCAATCCCTTCCTAAATATGATGATGGATCGAAATCGTTTTAAAGGCAATAGCCTATGAACCTGAAAAGCGATTTGTGAATTGCTGTGAATTGAAAAATACGCTCGAGGAATATCAAAAAAAGTATTTATAGATAGATCATAGGACAAAAAATGAAAAATCCAAAATTTTCAAAGAAAATTTCTGAAAAAATTTGCAGAACATTTTCATTAATGTTTAATCGAACCTCAATGTACAAATTGGACCATCCATTTGCCATTCAATCAATTGATCAAGCTTATAAAGCAATTCAAGTTGGCTTAAATGAATTTTCCCCAGTCGTGCTTACCTTTAATAGAGATCAATTTTTTATTGAGGATGAGCCTTTTGACCATCGGTTAAATACTTCAAGAATGGCTGCTCATTTCAAAAAAATTGGAATTCAATCGATTTCATTTGAAAAAGGAGTTGCGAAAAATGAAGTCGTTGAATTTGTAAAAATTTTCACCGATTCAAAAACTTATGCAACAGCCGTTTCGATGAAAGATGCACTAGCTATGAAGAGGGTAACCAACCTCAAAATGAATCATTTTATTTATAAAAAAGTGACCACGGATGATGAAATTATTTCAAAAGATAAGCTCAAAGAAATTTCAACAGATCCAAGCGATAGTTCTTCGAAAAAAATGTTAGGTGAAGTCGTCAATATGATGGCTGAAAGCGTATTAATGGAAGAGGTAGAAAAATCCATTTCGCTTGATGCCCTTCTCGCGGATCCGGGAAAACTTTCAAAAGACATGATTGATAAAGATTTTGTACTGGCTAATAACAATCAATCTGAAATGCATAATGTCGGCACTCACATTGCAGAACAACTCGATCTATTCAAGGATGAAGTCCAAAATATAACAGAGAACGCGAATAACTTAAGTTTATCGAAATTGGCTGATGCAGTTTTCGATTTGAAAAAACAACTGATCAAAGGAATCGAGTCGCAAAAAGAATTGGGGATAAACTATGAAAATGAGTTGCAGATTATCGATGAAGCCAATGCGCTTACGGACCAAGTTTTAATCCAACTTTTAAAGGATGAATACAAAAAAGGTGAAATTTCGATCCAGCGACTGGCGCAGATCATACGGCGACTGATACCAGAACCGAAAGAGTTAAGAAGATTAATACCCAAACTCAGAGAAGCCTTGCTTGCAGAAGGTATGCCAAAAGGTGATTTTTTTAAGCTGCTCCAGGATTTAGAAAATGAATTACAAACCGAAAATTTGGTTGGGTATCTTGAAAAAGGCGCCGAAGATATCGGTATTGAATCAGAGGAATTATTAAATGAATTTAAAAATGATCCTTCCAGTGCGGCCGAACTCATTTATTTAGCATCCAAAATACGAAAAGGTACTGGAGATGAGGATGTTCTAACGGATTTGTTAGTCGAGTATATAGAACGAATAGGATCAAAGATCGTGTTAGATGATAAAGGCCCAGCCGAACAAAAAGAGGGTGACGATCTAAAAAAAATCATTGCTGATGTTGAATCGGAAATTGTAAAAAAGTTGGAAAAAAAGGGTATTGAGCCGGATGTTCTGAAAGCCGTTCAGCAAAGACTCATCGAACGAATGGAATCAAGTTTTAATGAAATTGCAGAAAGTAAGGAGCTTAGGCAAGATACCTCATCGCAAGCGGGGGAAATCGGGAAAACTACTATTTTCACTATGCTGGAAGAAAGTGTCAATGAAGGCGAAGAGCTTCACAAAATATTAAAACAAGCGCGAACGTCAATTAACGAACGGGGTATAGACGAAAACAATTTTCAGCAGCTTTATTCTGAAATTCAAAGGCTCAGGAAGCTTCAAGAAAAAAATGAACCAAAATTAGAAAATGGAGAAAAGAAAAGCCTTCCGAGTGGTATATTAAGTTACAATCAAACCCTATTGTACATCGAAAAAGAGATATCCCGCAGTCTTCGTTATGAAACGCCCTTTTCAATTTTAACATTTTCCGTTCAAAAGATAATTCCCAAACAACCCATCCCAAGCGGATCTATCAAGGGACACCTGGTAAACAATTTAATTATGGCTGAATTGGTCAATATTTTAAGGGATGCAGATTTAGTCGGCATTTTAACAAAAAAAATTTTGACTGTTCTTCTCCCAATGACTGAAAACCAGAATGCCAAAATAGCAATGAGCAGGCTACTCAAAGGGCTACAGTCAAAAAGTTTTCTAATCAACGGATTTTCATTTTCGGTAAGATTTGCAGGAGTGGTTACTTCCTTTGATCTTGATCGAACACCTGATTGGGCTTCTTTTATTCGTACTGCAGAGAACGAACATAGTGACTTTTTAATACGCCTGAAAAATATTCAGGACTTATACTAAAACTCAATACGAAGATTTTTCATGGGCCAGCTATCTCAGACCTAAAGTTTTAATAATAATTTCCGATATTAGATAGTATATGAAACTCAGCACAAGTTACTTATAATGGGACTATAATCTTACATGAAAGATTGGGATACTAAAGAATATGGCAAGCATCAGGTTACTATTTAAAGAAAAAGTTTTGGGAAACTATCAAGTGGGGGTGGGTGATACACTGCTTATCGGCAGGGATAATGTCAATGATATTGTCATAGATAATCTCGCTGTTTCTGCCCAACATGCAAAAATAGAATCAATCGGGAAGGGGTTCCTGTTTGTTGATCTCGACAGTGAAAACGGCTCCTATGTGAATAACCAACACAGTAAATCCAATTGGTTGAATCATAACGACACTATTACCATTGGCAAACACACCCTTCAATTCTCGAATCAAACGAATCCAAAGCAGCAGAAGATAAAAACATCAATGATTACCAGGACGATGCAGTTAGACAGCAAAAAAATTCGTGAATTAATGAAATTGAATACGTCGGAAAGCAAAGATAATGTTGATGCCAAGAGAGCAGATAGCGCCAAAAAAAGAGCACAAATTGCTATGTTGTCCTATTTGTCCGGTAATAAAAAGGACGTTCGACTGATGGATAATTTGATTAAAATCGGAAAAGACGCAAAATCTGATGTTTTGGTCAAGGGATTTGGGGTTGGGAAAACAGCAGCTGTTATAAATAAAATGGCCAATGGTTGGTACATCAGTTATGTTCGCGGGCTCTCAAAACCACATGTAAACAGTGCGCCGTTAAAGAAAGCCGTTAAACTTAATAATTTTGATATAATCACCATCGGATCCACAGAACTTCAATTTATATTAGGGTACGAAAACTAAATAAACTCGCGGAGAAGATGTTAACCGCTGGAGGCGGATAAGGGCTTAATCCCCGACCTTGGCGATTATAAATATTCTGTGATACGCTGTGTTTGTCTAGCGAAGTGATCCTACTCGGGCGGGTCGTTCTGTAGGGTAATTTGAGATTATAGGTCGGGCTATCGCTGCCCCCGGTCTGTGAATACTTTATGCGGTCTGAAAAAAGTTTGGCACACGTCGGGCAATAGTTATGATGCGATTTCACATCGGTGTGGGTTGAAGTTCTTTTATGGATATGATTAAAAATTTTGGCGTCGCATACAGCTTGCCGCAGCCCTCGCATTGTTCCAGCGGATGTTGGCCGATAACTTCATCGCGGATGGATATGGTTCTCACGTTTTCAAGATCGTCAACCTTAATCACATCTGTCGGGCAGATATTCACGCAGGTGGCACAGCCGATGCAAAGTCCCTCGATGGGGGTGACATAATTCATCCCATCCCTTTTTTCCATTTTAAGGGCTCCGGGTCCGACGATTTCCTTGCAGATCCGGATGCACAAACGACAGCGAACACACCCATCGGGTGGTGGTCCCGGGTCTATATCATAGGACCTGGCAAGCTCAATGATGGCTTTGGATTGGGGAGCCATTTGCAGCAGGCTTTTGAAGGCCCAGGTTCTTGCACGTTCAACGGCCTTTCCCCGGGTTTTTAAAGTCATCCCCTCTTTTACCTTCAGAACGCAAGACAGCATCGTAACCCGTCGTCCGTTGGATCGGCCCGGCACTTCAACGGCACACAAGCGGCATGATCCCGAAGGACTGAGAGACGGGTGATAGCACAAGGTGGGGATTCGGATGCCGTTGGCTTTGGCAACCTGAAGAACGGACATCCCTTCTTCTGCTTCGTATTTGCTGTCATCTATCGTGATGGTGACCATATATCGATCTCCGCATATTGTATGTTGCTGGGTAGCTAATTTCGTCATGAATTGGACGGGTTCCCAGCCGAGTTACTGCTGGCCTGACGGGTCTGGATGCCGCCTGCAAATAAATGATCTATAGTGGTGCGGATCTGGCCGGTTTGCCGTTTGGATGATTGGTGGCCGGTATTATTCATCCAGTTGCCTGAGACAATCCTGGGGAAAACGGTGGGTTCCTTTACCCTCCAGACTCACCTCCACCAAAGCATCGGGATCGTTTATGGTGGCATCCGGATCGGTGATGATGCCGTGCAATCCGATGTATTCATCCATGTAGCTTTCCCAGCTTTCATCTTCTGATTTTTTATAAATTTCTACTTTTTGACCGCGGCGGAAAACCATGTGATTTCTCCTAAAAAAAATGATACTCGATCTCTCGCTATTATCTCTTAACGGGTGCATCGTCGACACCGTATTCGGCTGATGATTTTCGGGCGCAGGCATCACAGAGCCGGCGGTCATCTGCAAGCCTGGCCACTTGATTGGTTCGTTTCTGAACAAAATCGAGGTATTGCGCCGGTCCCAATACGGTCCCGCAACTTTCGCAATGCAGCAGTTTTTTCCGATTGAGAATGGTCCCACAAAGGGAAAGAACTCTTTCACCACCTCTGTCTTCCATCTGCATCGCCCCGGTAGGACAGTTGGTGGCACAGGCCCCGCACAATATACATCTGTCTTCGGTAACCCTGAAATCGGTTGCCACCGGATGGTCAAAGTCGAAATAACCCATTTGCAGGGCATTGACGCCCATTTTATCACGGCAGACTTCCACACACTTGCCGCACCGCAAACAGATATCGCAGCGCAGGCAGCGCCGGGCTTCCTCGCGCACCCTCTTTTCAGAGTAGCCAAGCTCGACCTGTTGAAAAGTGGTACGCCGGCGGTCGATATTCAGCAATGCCATCTCCGGTCGCTGCAGGGTCATTTTATCTTCGGCGGAAACTCGCAGATGATCAATTCTTCCGCGACGGGTCGGTACCGGCGGCATCATGGGCTGGGGTATGCCGGATAAATAGCGGTCAATGGATTGCGCTGCCCGTTTGCCGCCGCCAATGGCTTCGATGACGGTTGCCGGGCCGGTAACCGCATCGCCGGCTGCGAAAACACCTTCCATATCGGTTTCCATGGTGGCCATATGAACGTTGATGGTCTGGCGGCGCGTCCATTCAAGGTCTTCCAAAGAATCCATGCAGCCGGTATCGATCTGCTGGCCAATGGCACAGATGATGACATCGGTGTCGATGGTATAGTCGCTGCCCTCTATGGGGACCGGGAATTTTCGATCCTGACCCGGCTTGCTGACCAGTTCGGCCTGCAAACATCGCAGCCCCTGAACACAATTGTTGCTGCCGGTAACTTCCGTGGGCACAACCAGGAACTGGAAATTGATGCCTTCTTCTTCGGCCTGTTCGATTTCTTCTTCATCGGCCGGCATTTCAGACCGGGTTCGACGATAGGCCAGGGTAACCGATTCACATCCCAGCCGCAGACAGGTTCTGGCCGCGTCGATGGCAACATTGCCGCCGCCGATCACAACCACCTTTTTGCCCGGCACCTGTCTGTCTCCCAGCGCGACCTGGCGCAAAAAATCGATGGCCTCAATGACCTGCGGAAATTCGGCTTCTCCGGGAACGCCCAGTTTAAAAGATTTATGGGCCCCAATGGCAAAGAAGAAGGCGTCGAAGCCCTCTTCTTTTAATTTTTGAAGATTTACGTCCTGGCCGAAACGGGTGTTAAACTGAAACTCAACACCCAGGTTCTTGAGCATGGCCACTTCGCGATCGATAACTTCCCTGGGAAGACGATAACGCGGTATGCCCAACAAAAGCATGCCGCCGGCAACCGCCTGCTCCTCAAAAACTTTGACCCGGTAACCCATTAAAGCCAGATAATAGGCGGCGCTCATTCCGCCGGGTCCGGCACCGATGACACAGACTTTCTTGTCTTTATCCGGCGCTTTGGGCGGATTTTTATAACTGCCTTCTGACATTGCTCTTTCGGCAGCAAATCCTTTAAGGGTTTTGATGGATATGGGGGTGTCAATGCGTGCGCGTACACACATAAATTCACAGGGTCTGGTGCACACCAGGCCGCATACCCAGGGAAAGGGGCAGTCCTTGCGGATGACCTCGACGGCCTCAGCATCCCGTCCCATGCCGATGAGCGTTACATAGGTCGGTATATCCAGTCCGGACGGGCAGGTCATCTGGCAGGGGGCGGGTGCCAGTTTTACGCAGTCTCCGGTGGCACAGTTATGGGTGTCGATATGGCTGGCAAATATTTCCCGGTGTTGGCTCATGGTTGAACCAACCAGTTTCCCAACTTCTGTTGAAGTTTCAGTTTTGCCCTCCTGCTCCAGTTTTTTGGCCAGTGATGTCAATGCCGGCATGTGCTCTGCATCGGCACCGCCCCAGGCAACATCCTTTAGCAGCCGCAAGATGTCTTCGGCCCTGCGCCTGTCTCTGGGATTGGTCAGGCGACCGGAATCAACGGCAGTCTCCAGATTGCCGATTAAATCACTGACCGGGCATATATTTTCGGGCATCTTTCCCCTCTCCTATTCAAAATCGGCAACCAGGCGTGCATGCCTTTCGCGGCTTGTCTTGCTTTTGGCCGATGGGTCGCCGAAATGCAGACATTTGGTGATGCACTTGGTGACACAGGCCGGTTCTAAACCCTGATCGACCCGGTCCATGCAGTAATCACACTTTACGGCCTTACCGGTTGCCGGGTTCCACTGGGGAGTACCCCAGGGACAGGCCGTAATGCAGGCCTTGCAGCCGACACAAAGTTTGTCGTCCACAAAGACAATGCCGTCCTTGGGCCGTTTTTGCATGGCCCCTGTCGGGCAGGCCGCCACACACCAGGGGTCCTGGCAATGGAAGCAGGGCATAAATACATAGGTCATGCGCGGGAGATTGTTGACTTTTTTGGGGCCTACCGGGATGATTTGGGTCAGCCTGGGTCCGATGGGCAAATTATTTTTCGTTTTGCAGTGGGACTCACAGCTGAAACATCCGATGCAGCGTTTGGTATCCTGGTAAATATAGTACTTGCTCATACGTGTTCCTCCAAATATTAGACTTTCACTATATGTTGAGCGAATAGTGCGCCATCAATTAGTTATTAGAGCCTGAAATGTGTGATACTGGTATTCTGAACATCATTTAAACAATTAACCGTCAACAAATAACCAATAACCTCACTCCGCTTTTTCAACTTTTACGAAACATTCCATCAGAGAATTGGCGCCTCCGACCGGATCGTAAACATCCAGCAGGCCGGTTTCAAAACGATAATCTCCCAGCCCTTTGTTATAACCCCGGGTCTGCCAGGGCACTTTGCGGCCAAACCCGTGAACCATGAATACCGATTCCGGATGAATGAATTCGGTCACATAGGCATTAATGGTTCCCGAATGGCTCCCATCTGCAGCGGTTACCCGGACCAGATCGCCATTTGAAACACCCATTTTAGCGGCCTCATGAGCATTTAACCACAGCTGATTTTCAGGCATGATTTCGCTGAGAACCGGATTGTTTTGGGTGCGTCCATGGGTATGCACCGGACTGCGCCCAAAGGCCAGACGGTAATGGCCCTCATCGGGTTTTTGCGGTCTCTCATAGGGCTTGAAGGATTCTATTTTGCTTTGCTGCAGTCGGCTGGAAACAAATTCTATTTTTTTGGAAGGCGTCTTGAATTTAAGATCCTTCATACGGTCCCACCAAACCGGTTCATCCGTCAGTGAGACCGAGCCCTTTTTCTCCAGATCACTTACTTTGACCCCGGTACCTTTGAGCTGGAATTCCCAGAAATCTTCCATGTCATTGAATTTAAAATACTCTCCGGCTCCCAACCGTTCAGCCAGTGATTTGAAAATCCACCAGTCCGGTTTGGCACCATTGCGAGGTTCGACAGCCTGTTGGCGGATTCCGAATGAAGGTTTTAAACCCTTGCCGGTCGTCAATGTGCTTGATTTTTCCAGGTAGGTTGCCGATGGCAAAAGCACATCCGCATACCATCCGGTTTCGCTGTAATTGGAATCGACGGCAACCAGCAGATCCAGTTTGTCAAAGGCCTGCTTCTGCGCTTCCGGATCCGGCAGGCTCAAAAGCGGATCATGCCGGAAGGCGATGTAGGCTTTGACCGGGTAAGGTTTGCCGCTAAGCAGCGCTGGATAAAGCAAATGCAACAGCCCTGGTCCGGACTCGAAATGCTTGTACTTCCAGCCGCACCCATCCACTCGCTTTTCTTTCGGATTGGGTATGGTGTCGAGCAGCGCGTTGAGCCCTTTGGCCCCTACGTCACCCGGGCCCTTTTGAAAAAACAGTCCGCCGGGGGTTTCGAAAGCACCCATCAATGCATTGAGCATATAATTGGTTCGAATCGAATAGAAGGAATCCGAATAGCGGGCCACCATCCAGCCGGGGTGAAAAATTACCGATGGGCGGTCTGCTGCAATTTCATGGGCGAACTCTATGATTTCATTGGCCGGAATTCCGGTTTCCCCGGCAGCCCATTCGGGCGTATAGGGAACGACGAACGATTCAAGCTCTTGTAGTCCCAGGACCCATTGTTTGACAAACTCGGCATCATATAGCTTGTCGCGCAACACGGTGTGTATAATTCCCAGGTTGAGTGCATAGTCCGTGCCGGGCCGGATGGTCCAGTAGCGCGTTGCCTTCATAGCGGTTCCGGCGGCCCGGGGATCTATGTAGGTAATTTTACCACCTCGATCCAGCATGTTCATGATGTTGCCGGCCGCCTTGACCCGCAGGGATTCAAAGACGTTTCTGCCATATAAAACCAGATGTTTGCAATTGCCGTAATCGTAATTAAAGGTTTTGCGGCCTGAGCCGAAGAGTGAAAGGGCCGCATGCTGAACGTTGCGGGCACAGGTGCAGTCATGGTTGTAATAGTTCGGCGAGCCGATGGCCCTCAAGAAACTGCGGTGAATATCCCGAAACGGTCCCCCCCGATCGCTTAAGGCAATGGCCCGGGCGCCGTGCTTTTTTATGATGGTTTTTAATTTATTGGTAATGTAATCCAGGGCCTCATCCCAGCTGACCTTTTTCCATTTGCCTTCGCCCCGTTTGCCTTCCCGAATCATGGGATGCTGGGGCCTTTCATAGTCATAGAGCATGGCAAGACCGGCGGAACCTTTGGCGCAGAGCCGCCCGGCCATACCCGGATCGTTGGGGTTGCCTTCGATCCATTTGACGACCCCGTCTTCGACATCGACTTTGATAGGGCACCTGACCGTACACATACCGCAGATACTGTATACCGATTCTTTCATAACGGATTCTCTCCTTATAGACTCATTCAAATTTTAGCTTGGGCGACGATACTGAAAAATAGATATAATCGAAAATGCACAAAAAGTTAAGCACAAAAATGGTGGCTGAATATTTTCCAGCAGACTTAAGGCATAATATTTGTTGCACTGCAATAAATATTATGTCTTTATGGGTAAATATTTTCGACCGTCACAATTGACCTTCTGGTGTACCGTATTATAATTACAGATGCTGTTTTTGTTGGCACCGACGGCCAGCCGGGTCTCGGATTCGATGTCATTATTTTTTAAAAAAGGAGGTAGAATATGAGGAAGAGTTTTTTCGTTTTTTGTTCGATTTTGCTGTTGTTCTCAGTAGCAATTCCATTTTTCGGGCCGGCGGATGCCTTTGCCGACAAGCTGTCGGAAGCTATTGCCCAAGCGCCCCAGGGCACCGGTAAAGGGCAGATTGACCCGAAGGCAGTTCCTGGCTATCTGGGCATTAACGGTGCGCCTGACATCAACCTGCTTATCGGCCTGTTGTGGGCCATCTGGGTGGGCTGGATCTTTTCAACCGTGGGTGCTTTCGGCGGGATTATGGCCGGTGTCGGTCACATGACCATTTACGGACTGGGAGCTTATGCCAAAACCTTTAAAGATACGGCCCCGTCGCTCAACAAATTTATCACCGACAGTATCCGGGTTTCCAATCAGTGGCTGGTCGGGCTTTCAGCGCTGGTTTCCAGCATCAACTACGGCCGTCAAAAAAGACTGGTCACGGCCCTGGGATTCTTTCTGGGTATTGGTGCCCTGTTTGCAACACTTCTGATTGTGTTTACCACAGCCGGTAAATTATCATTCTCCCAGTACCAGGGTTGGTTCGGGCTTTGTGTGTTCGTGATTGGCGGTTTCATGATCTATGAGATGACCCCCAGGGGGCAGGCCTCCAAAAAAACGGCCCAGGAGGCCGCCAAAGCTTTTGAAAACAGTATCAAGGAAAAAAAGGACATTACCGAGCAGGGAATCAAAACCGTCAAATTGAGCCTGATGAAGACCGAGTTTGCCTTTTTCGGCCAAACCTTTTCCTTCAGCCCCCTGTGGGCCTTTGTAGGCGGTTTTATCATATCGGCCATCGCCTCATTTTTGGGTGTCGGCGGCGGATTTCTCTATGTACCGTTTTTGACCAGTGTTGTCGGACTTCCCATGTTCGTAGTTGCCGGTACTTCGGCCCTTTCCGTTTTAATCGGAATGATATTCGCCATTTTTAACTTCATGGTTTTAAAGGGCGTAGCGGTTTTCTGGCCGATGATCGGTGCGGAACTGATCGGCATCTTTATCGGGTCGATGATCGGGCCCCGGACCGGCAAGTATATTCCGGCCAAGGTACTGAAGGGCATTTTCATCTTCCTGGCCATATTCATCGGCTTGCGATACACGCTGAGAGGATTTTTTGGAATTAGCATTATCTGAGATCGATATGACATGCATATGTCCGGGTTCCGGGATTAGACCCGGAGCCGGACATCATGCCATTCGGCCTTAAATTGCGCCGCAATTATTTCAGGTAGCCTTACCCATGACAGCCTTTTTTTCAACATTTAATTATCATATCGACGGTTTTCTGATCTTATTTTACCGCCTTACGGGTTATGCCCTGGTGGATTATATCATCGGAACGTTCTGCCTCGCTTTTTTTTGTGTTGTCATCGGAGAAATTTCCGTCTCCCTGGCTTTAAAATTTAATCGGCGCTATTTTGATGAAATGAACGAAGAGATGCTAACCAAGGAAAGGTTGTCGCTGCAGGCTTACAAGGCCGGGGATGTGGCTGGTTACAAAGGACTCAACAAGGAAGCCACCGATGTCTGGGGCAGGCGGTTTTTCACCATGGTGGGATACTCGGCCGGAATACTGTGGCCCATACCGTTTGCTCTGGGTTGGATGCAGATGCGATTTGCCGCCGTAGACTTTGATCTGGCGTTCCCGTTGTCACTGATTTTCGGTAATTCGGTAGGATATATCTTTACGTTTATCCCGATATATATTTTATGCCGAATTATGTTCAAATATATGCGTCCCCATTTGCCGTACTTTAGAGGGATACAGAATATCCTCAACGAATACGACTCTAAATAAAGAACCGCATAATCGGCCTGGTTTCCGAACGCCTTGCGCATTCTACGAAGCCGGCTTTTTTAAAAAAGGAGGCCAGGCCCGTCCAGGCAAAAACATCGGCGGTCTTGCCCTTCTTCGGTTCAACCGGATATCCTTCGACAATCTTGCCGCCCTGCTTTTTGACGTAATCAACTGCAGCCTCTAACATTAAGACACCAAGAGCTTTTTTGCGGTAATCCTTATGGATGAAGAAGCAGGAAATGGACCACACCGGTTTATCGTCGATCTAGATTCTTCTCGCAAAAATAAAATCGTTCTGGACGTCCCTGCCGACCGTGAATTTTGCTCGGCCGACAACTTCAAATTCCCATTTTTTGTAAAAAGTATTGGCCCGGTGGTTTAATTCCCATGTGCTTAGCCAGACAGATAGAAATCCTTTGGAACGCGTTTTTTCCAGGCATGCTTTCATCAGGGTATTGCCGACATTGCGACCGTAATAATCTTTGCGTAAATAAAAGCGGATCAGTTGAATAGGATTGGGAGTCTTTACACAGTCCGGCGGGTCTTCAGGATGCAGATAGGCATAACCGGCAGCTAAAGCGTTTACTTCAACAATCAGGAACAATGTCTGGTCATTTGCTACCTGTTTTCTGATTTCATCTAATCTAAACGCCTTTTGCAGATGGTGCTCCATGTCTTTTGGAGCCGTCTGCTCCGAGAATGCTTCGTAAAAGGATGACCGGCCAAGTTCGGCCAGTAATTCCGCGTCAACGGTGCCGGCAACTCTTATGCTAATTTCAGGTAGTTTGGTAGATTTTGTTCCCGTCATTTGGATAATTGTATTTTCTACTTTTAAGCCTAACAAAAGGGAAACCAGTGCTCTCCAATGTTTAAGCTGTCACTTACTAATGCGAGCGAAAAGGGGACCATGGTTTCATTATTGCCCCCACAGCGGACACCCCCTCGGACCTTGGCTAGGTCTAAATTAATATGATCGCATGAGTAAATACTTAGACCTTTCGAAAATCCAAAGTGCCCTGCTAAACCGCCGGGACATGGGTTGTCGTTACTTCAGCCAGAAGCCGGTCGTCATCACCGGTGACCCGGGTTCTAATTACGGTCACCCGCTTGCCTTTCCTGACAAAGCGGGCTTCGGCCAGGATTTCCCCGCCCCGCTGATTACCGAGAAGGTTGGCGTTTACATTAATCGCCAGGGGAAACCCCTGACCCTTTTCACCAAGTTTTGCAGAACCGATGGCCAGTGCGGTGGCGGTTACGTCGGCAACCCATATCATTGCGCCGGCATGTACAGTGCCGAAAGGATTGCACGCCCCCGGAGTTACCGGCATCCGGCTGACAACACAATCTTCATTGCGCTCTTCAATAAAAAATTTCAATTCTCCCGTACGCCCGGCCGTATTAAGATGCTCCTGGATATCCATAGTTACGCTGTCCTTATTTGTTGCACTATTAAATTTTTTGAAATTCAGCTTACTACAGCCTTTTTAGCAAAGTTAGAACTGGATTCTAAGCTCCAGATCATGTTCGAAGGCAAGGCGTCCGGCGGATTGAAAGCGGAGCGTACACGCAGTACGTGAGCATTTCAATCCACCGGGCAACGTAGCATTCGGACATTAGATGGGGCTTAGAATCCAGTTCTACCATTTTTCCGTGTTCTTGAAGAAATCACTGATAAAGACGATCTTACCGTTCTTTATCTGCAGGATGGTGACCCCTTCGTTTTCATAGGGCTCCTTTCGCCGATTAGTTCCCCGATTGGTCCAGTGCACAGCAGCTTGATCGCCCTGGTGAATCACCCTTACAACCGTAAATATTAACTCGGGGTATTGGCGGAAAAAAATTTTCAAAAATTTCAGAATGCGGTCTTTGCCAATTATGGGCTGTGTCTTCGGAAAATAAAATTCAGTTTGGTGGTCAAGCAATTTGTTCGCTTCATCCAGATCACGCTCGTTCAGAACCTGGAAAAATTTTAAAAATGTTTGGTCCTCAGGCATCGGATAGGACTCCCATTTTTTTTATGTGGTAAGAGGCATCAGCATGATCAAAATCCGTGTTGATCTGCGTGAATCTGTGTCCTGTTTTTATATAGTTCAGTGGTCACGGTCGGCTCAATTTTTCTCCGGTTTCCAGATAATAGTTCATAGACGCTTCCCAGAATTTCATTGCTCCCTCAAAATTATCCTGTGTGAATGCTTCAAGAAATCTATTACCTTCTTCGCAAAGAGCAGTAATGATGTATGTTATTTTTACCTTCGATACCTTTGGCGCTTTTTCATCCACAGCAATGACGAGCCGGGCGATTCGGGATTCCGGTGTGGCGCGAACAAACTCGATTTCCCGGTTGGTAACATCTCTTCTGGTAATCATCCAGATCGTATCTTTTTCGCCTTCCTGCCGGGATAGAAACACGCAGCCTTCTTCGGCCAGCCCGCTTTCCGAATGAAGCAAAGAGTAATCCCAGCCATCCAGCCATTCGGCTTCTTTGACCGGGCAGAGAAGATCAAATACTTTGACCGGGTCAGCATTAATAGTTTGCTCATAACTTCTGATGACATGTTTGGCTTTGAATGATGGGCTGATCGCCTGGGGCATTGAGAATCTCCTGTATTATATTCTTTCCGCTTCTTATACCCAGTATTCCAGCATTCCACTATTCCATGTGGCTTATAGCAAAAATATCCACCAAAAAAACATTAATTCTAAAAAGTTATAGAAATTCCGGCACAAGTGATTAGATGAGGTTAGGAAGCTACTCCGACCCGGATTTAATAGCTCCGAATTCTACCCACATGCCTTCATTTTGTTTTAACAATTTTTGATAGATATGATGAGCCGATGCAACATCCTCGGCTGCTAACCCCAGGGATTTAAAGAGAGTGATTTCCTCCGGCGATGCGCGACCACCTATTTTTTCCAGAAGAATGTCTCCGATTTCTCCCCGGATATGGCTGTCATCTATGGCCCCCTCTTTTTTGGGGTAAAGAAAATCCCCCGCCTCGTTGAGGGTGGACTCCCGGCGGTCCACAAACAATTTTGAGTTTGACCACTGCTGCCGTATCCAATTCCCTGGCAAAGGCCACGCTGGATCCCACCGCATTGATATGGGTTCCCGGTGATATCCAATCGCTTTGCAGGATCGGTTCGGTTGCGGATGTGACCGTGCAAATTATATCGGCCCCGTCAACTGCTTCTTTAACGGTTTCAAAGGGCCGATGGGAATGCCGTGCTCGACGTCGATGCCTGATCGGAAAATTTTTGAGCATGATCAAAGTGTTGGCTCCAAACGCGCACGCCGTGTTTATTTTTCTCGCGACCGCATGGCTTCAAGGTGGGTTCCGGCCTGTACCCCTGAACCTAAAATTGCCAATTCAGAAGCGTCTTCCCTGGCAAGTAATCGGGTTGCAACACCACTGACAGCGGCGGTGCGGATGGCGGTGATTTTGCTCGCATCCATCATGGCCAGCAGACGACCGTTTTTGGTTTCAAACAGCATCACGGTTCCCTGATGTGAGTCATAGTCAGATGTGTGATTGCCCGGGAAAACACTGATAGCTTTTAATCCCATCACCCCGGTGTCTTGCAGATAAGCCGGCATCATTCCGATAAGCCCTGATTTATCCGGCAGCCACATGGCATGCCGCAGGGGATTGGCAGCATTGCCGCAACTTAGCATTCTGAGAGTTTCCGCCATGACATCCATGCACTCACCCATCGGGAGCCATTGTTGTACTTCCTGGTGATTTACCAAAAGAGCTTGCATCAGATACCCCGTTCTTTATAGAATTTCTTTTAATGTTTCGAGACTGATATTTCCACCGCAAATAATAACAACCACATTTTTGCCGGCCAAACGATCGGCCTGCTTTTTACAGGCGGCAATTGCTACGGCTGCAGATCCCTCGATCAGCATATGCTGGGCCTGCATGAATTCCCGCAGACTTTTCTTAATTTCAGATTCAGTGATCGTTATGTAATCATCGACGAATTCACGGCAGAATTCCAGGGTCATGGAACCCGGCTCAACACCGCCGGCTGTACCGTCGGAAAGGGTCGGCAGGGAGGGCAGGTCCAGGATCCGGCCGGCCTTGACGGACTGGATCATTACCTGGGAATTTTCCGGTGAGCATCCGATAATTTTTACTTCCGGATTTGTGGATCTAAGATATCCTGCAATTCCGGAAATCATACCGCCGCCGCCCAGGGCGGCATAAACTGCATCAATCTGGTCCAGCTGGTTTGTCAATTCAAAGGCAATGGTCCCCTGACCGCCAATAACTTTTACATCGTTGTAAGGCGGCAGGTGGGTCATTTTGTTTTTTTCGGCGTAGTGGCGGGCTATCGCTTCGGTCTCGCCGCTGTCGCTGCCGCTATGGCGAACTTCGGCACCCAGCCGCTCAATCGCCTCCACTTTGGTGGGGGAGGCATTTTCAGGCACGAAAACCACGCCGCTACCCTTGACGATACTGAGACCGAATGCAAAAGCGGCGCCGTGATTGCCGGTGGAGGCGGTCACCACCCCCCGTCCCTTTTCTTCAGTGGTCAATGACAGGAGCTTGTTCATGGCTCCCCTTAATTTAAAGGAACCGGTGTGCTGTAAATTTTCCAGCTTAAAGTACACCCGGGCACCGGTCATCCGGCTGTAGAAAGGGGAGTACTCCAAATAAGTTTCCCTGATATAGGGCCTTATTGCTTTCTCAGCAGAAATCACTTCGCCGGCGATGTCCATAGGTCTTCATTTCCCTTTTTATAGCTGTATAAATATCTCTGCCAAACTCCCAGACCGTTTCGCTGTATCGGGCAATATTTCTTAAAGTACTGTAATAGCACCGATAACTGGCATCATCGATTTTTTGTGAAAACAACAGAAAGTTCAACATCATAAGAGAATCGAAATAGCCCGCCTTTTGAACGTATATTATCGATGAGGTGTCGATCAGCGCGTTCTTCAACTGCTCAAGTGCGCGAAGGATTGAATTTGGATTTATTTCAGGGCCGAAGGCCATTGTCAATTCCGTTTTTGCCTATAGTCCTCTAATGCTTGCCGCAGCCAGGCCTCGGAGGTAAATTTTTTTCCGTCTTTCAATCTCACATAGTACAGTGAGCCGGTCATAAGACTTTTTGTAGCTGTCAGACGAATGAAGTCCTCGGGTGTTTTAATCTTATCCCTGAAATGCTCATATTTTTTCTGCATGTGGGCAGCAGCTTCCACGGCAGTGTGATCTTTATTGTTCCTGATAAAAATGCACTCCGAGGTTTTTACAAAATCGAGCATGTAATGAATTGTTTCCGATAAATGGTCGGCCCCGCCGGAGGGCTCAGCTAAAACAGCCGGCCCCCACATCAACGCGAATATTATATACAAGCCCATCATCTTTTTAATTTTGAGGCTATTGACGATATTCACTAAAAAAATCCCAGATGGCTTTACTTGCGTCCAGATCACGGTTGGTTTTACCGATCCTAAAAATAAGGCCACACATTTTATACAACTGAAGCACTCAGAGCATTTGAATTAAGATGTGACCTGCAGGGATGATATCGCATTGAGGCTGAAAGTTAGGGGCTTCGCCACCCACGCCTTTGGCTCGTAAGGCTTAAGCCCTTGAGGGAATGTTGGATTGTTGGGAAAATGGATTTTGAACTTGGAGTTGTAGGGTCTAACGCAATGGTCGTTTTGGCGATAAAATAAAAATTGGATGGTATCCTTAAAAAAACCAATATTCCATCCTTCCACTATTCCAGCATTCCATGATTGAGGCAAAAATTATGGCCTCAGCAAATCAACCAGATGTTAATTTAATTCTATAAATTATGCGATGGTGGGTATCACTTTTTTCTGGATTTCAGGCTGGCTTTGAATGTATTCCAGAAATCCTGGTCGTTATCTTTCCAGGCCGCCCCCCACCGTTTTTCAAAATAGGACGTCGGCAGTTTTTCCTGCCAGGTTTCCCAGGGATTGCGGCCCTCTTTTTTGGCCGTTAATACATCGACCAGATATTCGCCGATTTCAGTAATTTCTTCTTTGGGAATATAAGAAGCCGCCCCTTCTTTAATGGATTTGATAAGGTTGTCCGGTGTAAAGGCGTGGGCCGTCAGCATGAGAGCCGGGATTTTTTTCTGTTTGGCAATTTCAAGCAGCCCATAGCCGTCAACACCCATAATATCCAAAACGGCGATATCAAAATTTTGGGATTCCAGGTATGTTTTAGCTTCCTCAAAAGAAGATGCTTTTACAAGCTCACACATATCCAGCAAGTCTTCCAGTACGGCTAAAATATCAGGTTCATCATCCACAATGAGAATTTTTTTACCTTCCAACAAACTGACATCCGACATATTATTTCCCCCCGGTATTAAGTTACAAATCACAAATATCAAATAAATAGCAAAAATCAAATTCAAAATCCCAAACATGGGAATGAACAACCCCGCCGCAAGCAACGGGGTATCAAACGGAAAATTTTAAACGCCCCAAGGGGCGGGGAATTAAACCCTCGTCCGCCGCAGGCGGATTAAATAAAAGTATACCACTTCACTAACTCCGAACCCCCGGAGCCTTTAAACGATACATATTTATATAGGGAATTTTTGCCAAGGTCAAATGGTTAGATTTGAATATGGGTCTTTCCGCTTTTTAAGGTAGCTTCTAAAATCCAACGATTCAAGGCCATATAATTCTCCTATAGTTCTATCTATATGTTGTTCAGCGACTCGGCCTGTTGGCGGCCTGTTATATAGACGGCTGTAAAAATCAATCCAAAGGGAAGCCAGGTTCCCAAAATACTGGTAAACATCTCGAAGCTTTTTTCGATAAGCAGCGCCACAACAAAAACGTCCATTAAGATAACGAACAAGACAAAGGCAGTAGCCGTCTGTAAAGCAGTGGTGTAATGAAACCACTTATAATAAAAGATTGATATGACAACAAAGATGACCGGGGCGCCGACAGCATGGGCAATTAAGGTGACTTGCATGGACGTGACATTTCTGCCGATCCCGATGATAGCCCCGCAAAGACCCCATCCCAAAAAGGCATGGATCAAAATGATTACAATTTTCTTCGCATTCATTTGTTTTCGGTTTTTTCCATCTCTATTTCTTTCAACTTGCGCCGTAAAATTTTACCGACAGCGCTTTTAGGCAGCTCATCGATAAATTCGAAGATTTTGGGAACCTTATAAGCGGCCAGATTTTCCTTGCAGTAGGTGATGACTTCATCTTGCGTCAATTTCTGACCCTCTTTGACGACAATGAAGGCCTTGACGGTCTCACCCCGGTATTCGTGGGGGAGGCCGATGGTACAGGCTTCCAGGATTTTGGGATGACCCATGAGGACATCGTCGAGTTCCACCGGATAGATATTATAGCCACCGGCAATAATCATGTCCTTTTTGCGATCCACAACGCTGAGATAACCGTCCTCATCAAACTTGCCGATATCGCCGCTTAAATACCATTCACCGTTCATGACCATGGCGGTTTCTTCCGGCTTGTTGTAATAGCCCATCATAATCTGGGGGCCTTTGATGGCAATTTCGCCTTCTTCACCAAGCCCAAGCTCTTTGTCGGGGTTGTCAATATCCACGATTTTGACATCCGTATCCGGTATGGGAATTCCCACGGTGCCCGGTTTTACCTCTCCCCCCCAGGGAGTTACCGTGGCAAACGGGGCGGTTTCCGCCGAGCCGTAAACTTCACACATGGTGGACCCGGTCAGTTCCTTAAGATCCCGGATGGTATCGGCCGCCAGAGGGGCGGCTCCTGAAAAAAAGCCTTTGACGCTGGAAAAGTCCAAATTTCTGAACTCCGGATCCGCCAGCATACCCACAAACATGGTCGGCACACCGGGGACAAAGGTCGGCCGGTGCTTTTTGATCAGCTCAACATTGATTTTGGCATCCGGCCGGGGAACCATCAGGTGCTGCCAGGCCTTCCAGATCATCAGGTTGGCGGTTGCAAAACCGGCTGCATGAAAGACGGGATAATTTCCCACCAGCACCTCTTCACCTGATTTTAATTCCGGAAACCAGGCCGCAAACTGCTGCACATTAGAGCTGATGATTGCATTGCTCTGCATAACACCTTTACTGACACCGGTGGTGCCCCCCGTATAAAGCAGGTTGGCAAGTTCATCCCATTTGCTTTGATCTTCTATGGGTTTGGTTGAGTACCGGCCAATCAGATCTTTGAAGACATATATATTTTCAGCCGGCTCTACCTTGCGGTACATATCTTTTTTAACATAAGGGAAAAGCTGTTTTTTTGGGAAAGGAAGATAGGAATTAATGTGACATCCGATTATTTTTTCAATCCGGGTATCAGCCTTTATCTTTTGTATCCTGGGAATCAAAAGGGTCAGGGTGATGATAATCCTGGAATCGGAGTCGTTTAGCTGATATTGCAATTCCCGTTCGGTATAAAGGGGATTGTTTTGCACCGTTACCGCACCGATGCGAAATACAGCGTAATTGGCAATGATTGCCTGGGGTATGTTGGGCAGACACAACGCGACTTTGTCACCCGTCTGGATGCCCATTTCCTGCAGCGCCCTGGCAAAGGCGTTGACCAGACCGTCGAGTTCTCTGAAGGTGATTTTTTTACCCATGTAGTTCAGCGCGGTGTGGTCGGGAAAGTTTTGGGCCGATCGAGTCAATGCCTGAGAAAGGGTGATTTTTTCATATTCCAGCGCCTTTTTTACCCCTGGTGCGTAAGACTTATGCCATAGCCTGTCTTCCATGGTGTCGCCTCCTTTCGGTCTTAGTTGATTAGGCCAAAAATCATTGTTGATTAAGTTGATTGGATGACTGGTTGATTAAGTTAAAAGGATAATATCGATCTTCATCATTTAACTTATTCAACTCAATCAACTTAATCAACATCAAGTCAACTATACAAGCTCAACAAACCCAATCAACTCAATAAACTAATGAACCACAAGCCCATTCAGTCGTCCCATCAATTGATCCGCTTCTGACAGGATATCTTCGATGACCTGCTCAACGGATTTGATCTCATCGATCAGACCGGCTATCTGGCCGCAGGCAATCGGCGCCCCGTCCGGATCACCATTGTCGTAAGCTACCTGGCCTTTCCCCCCCGCCACGGTATTGATGATTTGCTCAAAATCTGCTCCTTCGGCCTCAATAGCCAGGCATTCATCTGCCAGTTTGTTTTTAATGCAGCGTACCGGATTCATAATTGTTGTTAAAAGCAGGGCCGTATCTGCTTCTTTGGTTTCAAGGAGACGGTCTTTGATGTTTTGATGAATCTTAGATTCCTGGGTCATCATGAAAGCGGTTCCCATGAGAACCGCCTCGGCTCCCATCGCCAAAGCTCCCAGGAAACCCCTGCCATTGCAAATACCTCCGCCGGCAATAACCGGGATGTCCAACGCGGCCACCGCCTTGGGGAGCAAAATAAACGAGGCCACATTATCGTTGCCGATATGACCGCCAGATCCGAACCCGATCATTGTTACCGCATCTACCCCCAATCGTTGTGCGCTCAATGCATGTTTTACCGATGTGAGTTTGTGAATTACCTTCACATCGCCCTCCTTTAATCTGGGCATCAAGGGCTCCGGGCTCCGGCCGGCGGTCTCAACCACTTTAACACCCTCTTCGACAACGACATCACAAAACTTTAAGGTTCGCTCCGGCAGACCGAATTCAGGGACCATGGATAGATTGATTCCGAACGGTTTGTCTGTGAGATCGCGGGTCTTTTTTATTTCCTCACGCAGGTCTTCCGGCGTTTCAAGGCTTTCAGCAGTGATAAAACCGATACCTCCGGCGTTACCGACGGCAGCAACAATTTCCGCCCGGCTGATCCACTGCATGCCGCCGCAGATGATTGGATGTTCAATGCCCAGCATATCTGTAATTTTGGTCTTAAACTTCTGTGTCATTTTCTATTTATCTCCCTTCCTAACAAATTGTTACTTAATAATTCTCAGCATTTCTCGGGCCTCGGATGTCGTTGCGGGCTCCCTTCCGACTTCACGTGCGATATGGACCAGGGCTTCAATGAGCTGGCCGTTGGTGGTTGCACGCTCACCATTGGGCAGGTAGAAGGTATCTTCCAGACCGGTCCTGACATCGCCGCCGAGTTCTAAGCAGCGCCGATGAAGATTCCAGATTTTTTCCCGGCCCGGCCCGGTTGCGATGACCTGCCAGTGAGTATTGGCAGCCAATTCTTCTTTGAGAATCGGCAGCAGATCCGGATTGGCCGGCATCCCACTGTCAACTCCCATAACGAAGGAAACATGCGGGTCCCCTTCAAACATTGCATTGGCTTTGTACATACCGACGCTGCGCACAATTCCGGTGTCAAAGCATTCAAACTCCGGTATGATATTATGGGCCATCATCACATCCAGAAACTTTTTAATTTTTTCAACCGGATTGTCAAATAGGGCCGGCGGCCAGGCCCAGGTGCCGTCCTTGCGAATTTTTAAATAGTTCAGCGAGCCGGCATTGCAGGCGGCTATTTCCGGTTTAAAGGCTTCAAGACATCCTACCGGTCCGGAGATATCATCGCCCAGAACGCCCGTGCTCATGCAAATAATTATTTCCGGTACCCGCTGTTTAATTGCGGCCAGAATGTTACCGACAGTTTCTAAATCCCAGGTGGGAAAGGCCCCCAGGCCTTCCCGTTGATCCCTGAAATGACAATGCAATACGGAGGCGCCGGCGGTGTGGGCCTGTTCGGCGGCAGCAGCCATTTCTTCCGGGGTTACCGGTACATTGAATTTGGCCGGATCAGTCAACAATCCGGTCAAGGCGCAGGTGACGACGACTTTGTCATTTTGGTTCACCGTTTTTTCCTCCTACATTAATTGGTGTCTATCTTGGGCTCTGGTTGCATCCACCGATTTAATGCGCATGGTGCACGGCTGCAGGCGTACAGATTTAAAATTCAGAAAGTTCGGCCTAATATTGCGCTTGAAACCTAAAACTCTTATAATCCTTTAACCCAAATCTCAGTTCACTTTCCTCTAAATTCGGTTTCCGCTTTTCGATAAACGCCGTAATACCCTCCCTGGCGTCTTCGGTGGCAGCAACCTCGGCTATTTTGCCCGAAAGAAAGTCCACCGCCTCTTCTAAAGGCATATCGGCCATGGCATAAAAGGCTTCCTTGCCGATTTTCATTCCGATGGGGCTTTTAGCTGTCAAGGTTTTTAATATTTGGGTGACTTCTTCGTCCAGCTCTTCCGGTAAAACGACACGGGTAATCAAACCCATATTCAGGGCCTGGTCGGCTGTAAGTCGCTCGCCCAGCAGAATCATTTCCATGGCTTTTTTGCGCAGCACATTGCGAAAAATCAAAGCGCCGATCATCATCGGCCAGAGGCCGACGTTGACCTCCGGGGTTCCGAATTTGGCATCATTTTTAGCGATTACAATGTCACAGGCCAGCATCAGCCCCATACCGCCGGCCATGCAGGCCCCGTTGACACGAGGCAACCACCGGTTTGGGATAACCGGATAGTCTGGTTAGAAGTTCAGCGTAGCTTTTAAATCCCTGCTGAATATTGCCGTCCGCTGCGCCGCCAAGATCAGCGCCTGAACAAAAGGCTTTTTCCCCGGATCCGGTGATCAAAATAACCCTGATATTTTCATCCTTTTCAGCTTCATCCAGATATTTAAGAAAAAGTTCAATGGCCTCCAAACTAATCGCATTACGCTGCGCTTCGCGATTGATGGTCAAGCGGGCGACATTTTTTTCAACACTGTAGAGCAAATGGTCTTCGGTCATGGCAAGATGCTCCCTGGTTGGGGGTTTGTAAAACTAAATAGCTGATTGGAAAAAATGTGGTTGATTAAGTTGATTGAGTTGAATAAGTTGATTAGATTAAAAGGATGATCATCTATTAAACCTTAACATATTTAACTTAGTCAAGCCTATTCAACTCAATAAACTCAGTCAACTTAATTAGCTCAATGAACCCAATCAACCCATTAAACTATTCAACTAAAAATCATCGTCATCTTCCTCGGGAACAAATCTATTTATAAATCCGGTATCAAAATTTCCCTTGCGAAAAGAGGGATCATCCATAATTTGGAGATAAAGCGGTATGGTGGTTTTGACCGGGGCAATGATAAACTCTTTAAGTGCTCTTTTCATAATCGCAATCGCGCCTTGACGGTTGAGATCGAAGGAGACGAGTTTGGCAATGAGCGAGTCATAATATATCGGCAGCTCATAGCCCTGGTATAGATGGGTGTCCAGGCGCACACCAAATCCACCGGGAGGCAGGTAGGTCTCGATCACCCCCGGTGAGGGTAAAAAATTGCGTGCCGGATCTTCGGCATTAATACGGCATTCAATGGCCCATCCGCGTTTTGGTAAATCGTCAAATGAATACTCAAGCTTACCGCCGGTCGAAAGGCGTATTTGCTCTTTGACCAAATCGATGCCGGTGGTCAATTCGGTCACCGGGTGTTCCACCTGGATGCGTGCATTTATTTCCATGAAATAAAAATTGTCATTTGAATCCAAAAGAAATTCTACCGTGCCGGCATTGAAATATTTTACCGCCCGTGCCGCCCGTATGGCCGCTTCTCCCATGGCTTTTCTCAGATCAGCGGTAAGTATGGGAGACGGGGACTCCTCGATGAGTTTCTGATAGCGCCTCTGGATGGTACACTCCCTTTCTCCCAGATGGGCAATATTGCCGGAGCTGTCCGCAAGAACCTGGAATTCAATGTGCCGGGGTTTTGTGATAAATTTTTCAATGTACAGTTCATCATTTCCAAAGGATGCGCCGGCTTCGGCTTTGGCGATAAAAAAATCCTCACGCAGCTTTTCCTCGTTATGGCAAATGCGGATTCCGCGACCGCCACCACCGCCGGAAGCCTTAACCATGGACGGGTAGCCGATTCTTTCACAAACCGAAAGGGCTTCCTCAAGGGTGGCGAGGGGTCCCGGGCTGCTGGGAATCACCGGTACACCGGCCTCTTCCATTATTTTTTTGGCCGTGATTTTATCGCCCGCCAGTTTGAGGTTCTCGGGTGTTGGGCCGATAAATATGATGCCGTTTTCTTCGCAGGCTTTCGCAAATTCTTCCTTTTCAGCCAGATAGCCGTAACCGGGATGAATTGCATCGGCACCGGATGATTTAGCGGCTGCTATAATGCTGTCAATATTCAGGTAGCTTTTGGCGCTGATAGCAGGGCCGATACAGATCTGTTCATCGGCCGGTTTAAGATGCAATGATTTCTCATCGGCCTCGGAATAAACTGCCACACTTTTGATGTCAAGCTCATTGCAGGCCCGAATGACCCGCAGCGCAATTTCACCGCGATTCGCTACCAATATTTT
Organism: uncultured delta proteobacterium; assembly: GCA_963821065.1. GTDB lineage: Bacteria > Desulfobacterota > Desulfobacteria > Desulfobacterales > JAFDCJ01 > JAFDCJ01. Next base: position 124,983 of record CAWGCM010000003.1, read on the forward strand.
TTTCATCATGTTAAAGGCACTCCATAAGGAAATGGAACCCTATCGGTATTCAGCCAGGGTATTCCTTTATCCGGCTTGAATGACAAATACCAGGTCGTCATCTTTCAAAGGGGTCTCACTTTCCGGCAATATCTCGATCACTTTGCCGTTGGCCGGGCTCTTAATCTTTTGAAAGACCTTCATCGTCTCCAGCAATCCCAGCACCTGTTTCTTTTTAACGGTATCACCGATTTCTACATAGGCCGGCTGGTCCGGAGCCGGCTTGCGATAAAATATTCCCGACATCGGTGCTCTGACTTCGACTCTTTTTGGGGTCATGTTTTTCTCCTGAGAAAAATTTTATTAACTATATAGATATTTGAAAGAAGCCACAAATTAACACAAATCTAAACGAAAAAATTCTTTTGAAATAATTCGCCCCGTCTTTGACAATGGCATTAATTTGTGGCCATTCGTGTAACTCTGCTGGTTAATATTCTTTCCAACTTACACAGGCGGCGTACTATGTCCCTTCGCCCGTGGCGGCAATTTTTCATGTTTGTTTCTGGTCAACTCCAGGGCTTCAATTATTTTTTTGCGCGTGTCAGCGGGTAAAATAATTTCATCCACTATTTGGGCGGTCCAACTATGGGCCGTGTCGTATGACATCGACGGTTTCCCTCGAACGGTTAAGATAGGATTCATAGGCATCTTTTTCGATACCGTTGCCGTAAACTTTATAATAGTCAAGTTCAGAAGCTTCGACGCCAAACCTGGCAATGGGCCAGGCATAGGTCAAATCAGTCCCCATGCTTTTGAGGCCTCCCATTATGATGCTGCCGGCATCCGCGTAGGCTTCGCGTAAAACGATGGATATTTTTGGAACGGTGGTAGAGGCATAGACATCCACGATCTTACCCATGTGCCGGATCAACCCCGCGGCCTCCTCTGACTCGCCGGGGACCACCGGCGGCGTATCGACCAGGTTGACCAGGGGGATATTATAGGCATCAAGGATTTGCAGAAAGCGGTAGTATTTATCGCAAGCGTTTATCTCCAGGATACTTCCGGGATGTTGAGGATTATTGGCCACGATGCCGACAACTTTACCGTTAAAGCCGGCAAAACAGGTGATCAGATTTTTGGCGTATTCGTCTTTGATTTCAAAATAGTCACCGTTGTCGACCAGCTGTTCAATGACCCTGTGCATATCGTAGGTTTGATCGTATTCATCAGGCACGATAGCGGTTAAACTGTCCACCGCCCGCCCGGGATCGTCTGAATTCTTCAATGCCGGCGGCGATTCCCTGAAGTTCTGGGGCAGGTAGCTCAGCAATCGGCGGCATTGTTTGATGGTTTCTTCATCGTCGTCGCCCACAACATCGCAGCTTCCGCTAAATTGCATGTGGTAGTCGGCCCCGCCGACGTTGCGATCGATTTTTTCCGAAGTCGCTGCCTGGGTTTGGCGCGGGCCGCCGAGCCACATAAAGCCGGATATACGGCTCATGAAGAGAAAATCGCAAAGGGTTGGAAGGTAGGCGCCACCGGCGATGCAAGGCCCCATGAGTACGGTAATCTGAGGAATGACGCCGGAATACAAAGACTGGAGTCGGAAATACCAGTCAAAGCCCGCCATGGCAACCTCTTCATAGCCGAGCCTGCCACCGGAGGAATCCAGGAGATTGACCATGGGAATTCCCCATTGGGCGGCCATTTCAAGCGGCTTGGCAAACTTGATGATGTGCTGGGCACCGATGGACCCACCCAGCACAGTGAAGTCGCTGGCGTGGATCATAATCAAACGCCCGTTCACGCGAGCTGTGCCGATCACGGCCCCGTCGCAAGGCGCCTCGGGTATGCGCCCGTCGATACGCTTGCTGGTGGTCCCGACAAATGAGCCCAGTTCTTTGAAGCTGCCGGGGTCGGCCAGGATATCGATTCTTTCCCGGGCTGTCAATTTGCCGCGGCCGTGCTGCCGTTCGATATGTTTGACACCGCCGCCCAGGAGGTTTTTCTCCTGAATCTCTTCATATCGCTTAATAGCCTCTTCCATTCTCTTTCCCATTGCAATGTCCTTTGCTTTATTTCTTCGGATCAAATCTAAAAATCACAAATTTTCTCGATCACGCAGGCTTTATGAACCTCCGTTTCGCGGGAACTTCTTCGTGTTTATTTAAACTGGCCCTCAGGGCCTTTACGATTCTGGAGCGGGTTTCCCGGGGGTCAATAACTTCGTGAACCGTGTAGTACGTCGTAAAGGATTTGCCCATGGTCATGACGCTGAAATGCTCCTTTAAAATGCTTAGAAAAAAGTTATAAACGTCGTCATAATTGCCTTCATTTTTGGCTTTGGCCAACTCCTTGTGGAATACTGCCTGGACAATGGACTCCGGCCCGGTGGGCGCAAATTCAGCCGATGGCCAGCCGTAAATGAAATCAGGCCCCATCTTGCTGCAACCCATTACAATGTTTGACCCACCGTAGGAGCGCCTCAGCACGATGGTTACTTTTGCATTGGTCAGGTGTGAATAGCCATGCAGGTTCTTGGCGCCGTGTCTAATGACGCCCATGCGCTCCCACTTATCGCCGGGCGGAAATGCCGGCGTATCCGACAGGTTGACCAGGGGAATGTTAAAGGCATCCAAAAACATGATGAAACGATCGTATTTGTCCGATGAGTTCGGCTCCATGATGCCACTGAGTTCATCCGGATTGCTGGCGGCTATTCCCACAGGTATGCCGTCAAACCGTGCAAAGCCGACGACCATATTGGGTGCGAAATCTTCCTTTAACTCGAAGAATTTCCCATTGTCAACGATCAGATCGATGATTTCGTGAATATCGTAGGTGAATTTCGGGTCATCGGGCATGACATCGAGCAAGGCCTCCTCCTGCCTTGCGGGGTCATCGGTCGATTCAATAATGGTCGGTTTCTCCCAGCAATTCTGAGGGGCGAACTCAAGCAGTTGCCGGGCCAGTTGGATGGCTTCCTCGTCGCTGTCGGCCAACAGGTCGCACTGGCCGCTCTTTTCCATGTGAAATTCGGCTGAACCGGCATCATCCGAATTGATTGCACCGCCAAACCACATAAAGCCCGTGTTTTGATTAAATATTAAAAAATCGGACAAGACCGGGACCTGTGCAATAGGACCCGTGCAGGGCCCTAAAACCATGGCTATCTGAGGGATAACACCGGAATAGAGACAATAGTTTCTCAGCAGGCACCCCAATCCATTTAGTCCGACGTATCCATTTTTGAAGCTGATCCTGGAACCGGCGGAGTCGAACATGCCGATGACGGGGATGCGCTTCTGTCCGGCCATCCGGACCAGTTCGGCAATCTTCCAGACACCCTGATCACCGATGGAGCCTGACATAACGGTAAAGTCCAGGGAGTAAACCATCGCCGGGTTCCCGTTTATATTGACCAGTCCCATCACAACCCCATCGGAGGGACTTGGTTTAGCCTCACCTTCCAGGCCCATGCGAAATTCTCTGACCACCGAGCCGATCTCTTCAAAACTGCCAGGATCTGCTAAGAGTTCGATTCTCTCCCTGGCGGTGCGCTTGCCTAATTGATGCTGCAGGTTAATGCGATCCTTACCACCGGCCGCGAGATTTTCTTTTTGATTGGCGGCCAGTTTCTCCAGATAGCCGTTCATCCATTTCCCCATGTGCAACCTCCGGTATATTGAGTTGACTAGGTTGATTAAGTTGATTGAGTTGAATAAGTTTATTGGATAAAATAGATATCATCCTATTAACTTAATCAACCATTCAACCAGTCAACTTAATCAACCCCAAAATTTTTTCTATTCAGCCAATCAACTAACTTCCTTGCGCTCGATTCCCCGGAAAATAATTTCGCAAATTTGCTCTGTAAGATCGTCCGGGTTGATTTCTTTTCCGAAGGTGATCCCGGATAAGCATACCTGCTCGATGCTGCCGAGAATACTGTGCCTGATCAGCCTGGCGGGCACATCTTCGCGTATCTCCCCGTCGCGAATGCCTTCCTCAACAATCTGCAAAACGATGTTGCTGTATTCCTTTACCCGCGAATAGGTCTCACTTTTATAGTAATCCGGATAGTTCCTGACCTCGATTAAAAGTATTTTGGCAAAAACTCTGTTGGTGGCGTAAACGTTGATGTGGGACCAGATCAGCTTGCGAAGTTTGTTGAGGCTCCCTTTAATTCCTTTTAGATCCTGGCCCATCTGCGCGCGGTATTGCTCCAGGTACCCGCTTAATATCTGATGAAGCAGATCACGCTTGTCTTTAAAATATTTGTAGATAAGCGCCTCGGTGACACCGGCCGTTTTGGCTATTTCGGCGGTCGTGATTGCACTGAAATCCTTTTCCTCAAGCAGAGATTTCAACGCTTGAGAAATTTTTATCCGCCCCGGCGGCAATGGTTTTTCTTTTGAGTTATTCGCTGCTTTTGCTAACGACAGTCGCATGTTAATTCCTTAAAAATTAGTTTCGTCCACAAAAAATAGCATTGCTAAATTTGTTTTAAAAATCCAGATTTTGGTTGATGGCAAGGCGCGCGGAGGAGAAAACGCGCAGCATACAATTAGTACATGAGCATTTTTCGACGACGTGCAACGCAGCCATCGGGCAAAATATGGAGATTTTAAAACAAATTTTAGTAGCCTTCGAGCTTGGCGATTACATCCCTCATGACCTCATCGGCACCGCCGCCGATGGCCAATCCGCGGGCATCCCGGTAGTATCTGGAAATAAGCATCTCACTCATAAATCCCAAACCGCCATACATCTGCAGACATCCGTCGGCCACTTTCATCAGCACCTGACTGGCAATGAGCTTGCCCATTGAGATTTCGCGGGTGGCGTCTTGACCGGCTTCCTTCATTCTGACGATATGATAGATCAGCTGCTGCAGGCATTCGATTTCGGTCAACCAGTCAGCCAACCTGTGTCTTAACACCTGTTTGGTAATCAACGGCTTACCAAAAACCACGCGCTGCCTGATATGATCCAGGGTCATGTCTATGATATCTCTGGCAGCGGTGCAGGCAAAGGGGAGTAATGAGAAGCGTTCGTGCTGAAACTGCATCATCTGATAGATGAAGCCTTCGTTTTCCTTCCCGATCAGATTGTCGGCCGGCACCCTGAGATTGTCGAAGAACAGTTCGGCCGTGTCACTGATACGGATTCCCAGTTTGTCCAGTTTTCTGCTAATGGTGAATCCGGCCAAATCCGTCGGAACCACAAACAGGCTGAAAGAATGATATCCCTGGTCATTACTGGTTCGCGCCAGAAGTGTTAAAAAATCGGCCTGGGTGCCGTTGGTAATATACATCTTGGAGCCGTTGATCACGTACTCTCCACCGTCTTTTTTGGCAGTGGTTTGGATGGCGGCCACATCGGATCCGGCGCCGGGTTCTGTAACGGCAATAGCGCCCACCATGTCACCGGCAATGGCGGCTTTTAAATAGGTATCTTTCAAGGAGTCACTGCCGAATTCGGCTATGGCTGGCGTTGCCATGTGGGTCTGTACAGTGATGGCAGTGGATAGGCCGAGTGCTTTAATATGTCCCAGCTCCTCTAAAAATACGGTATCATACCAATAATCAAGGCCCTGGCCGCCGTATTGGGGGTCATAGCGAATCCCCAAAAACCCGAGGTCCCCCATTTTTTTAAAAATGTCCTTCAGCGGTGCGATCCCGTCCTCTTCCCACTGATCCACATTTGGATTGATTTCTTTTTTAATAAAATCACTGACAGCCCGCCGCACCATGTCGTGGTCTTTGGTGAAGTAGATTGCGTTTCCATTTTTCATTTTGGATTTCTTTTGTCCTCAAGGCTATTTCATTTAACCAATTAGCTGGTTTCAAGTGGTTGGGTTCAGAGGTTCAAGGTGTCAAAGGTTAAAAGAGCCTCCGCTGTAAAGTGGTTAAAAAGTCAACCCTGAACGGTGAACCCTGAACCTTTGAACCTCTTTTCAGGAACCTGTTCATCCCAATTCCATTTTGGCGATGATTTCCCTCATGACCTCATCGGCACCGCCGCCGATTGATATGAGCTTGGCATCCCGATAGCAGCGCGAGATCAGCATTTCCTCCATAAAGCCGAGGCCCCCATACATCTGCAAACACCCATCAACTACTTTTTGAATGACCCGGGCAGCATATAGTTTGCCCATGGAGGTTTCCCGGGTAACGTCCAGGCCGGCTTCTTTCATCCTGACGATATGATAGGTAAGCTGCCGCAAACATTCAATTTCGGTTTGCCAGTCCGCGAGCCGGTGTCGCAACACCTGTTTGGCAATCAACGGTTTTCCAAAAACCATTCGCTGGCGGATGTGTTCAACCGTCATCGCGATGATCTCTTCGGCCGAAATATAAGACATCGGGATGGCCGAAAAACGCTCATGCTGAAACTGCTGCATCTGGTAGATGAATCCCTCTCCTTCTTTACCGATGAGATTTTCGGCCGGGACTCGCATGTCGTCAAAAAAAAGTTCAGCCGTATCACTGCTGCGACAACCCATTTTATTCAGCTTGCGACTGACCTGGAATCCGGGCAAGTTGGTGGGAACCACCAACAGGCTGAAGGAATGATAACCCGGGTCATCACTGGTTCTGGCCAGCAGCGTCAGGAAATCGGATTGGGTGCCGTTGGTGATATAGGTTTTGGAGCCGTTTAAAACATAGGAATCACCGTCTTTTTTCGCAGTCGTTTGGAGTGCACTGACATCCGATCCGGCCCCGGGCTCGGTTACGGCGATAGATGCAACCATGTCGCCGGCAATTGCCGGTTTGAGGTAAGTTTCTTTTAAATGTTCGCTGCCGAATTCAGCGATAGCGGGAGTTGCCATATGGGATTGAACGGCAATTGCCATCGGAATTCCGGAGCCGTGAATGCGCCCGAGTTCTTCCAAAAAGACCGTATCGTACCAGTAATCCAGTCCCTGGCCGCCATATTCGGGATCATAACGAATACCGAGAAATCCGAGATCACCCATTTTTTTAAAAAGATCATGAAGCGGCGCTTCTCCGTTTTCCTCCCACGCGTCCATGTTCGGATTGATTTCTTTATCCACAAATTCTCGAACTGCTTTGCGGACCATCTCATGGTCTTTATTGAAATATATCTGAGTTGCGGATTTTGATTTTACAGCCATTTCTACCCTCCGGGTAGTTGATTGAGTTGACAGGGTTGATTAAGTTGACTGAGTTAGTTGAGTTGAAGACCTTATCAACCATTCAACAAATCAACTTAGTCAACTCGAAGTTTTTTCATTCAGCCAGCTAACTTTTGCCCTTTTTAGACGCCAAAAAAAGATTTACGATCTCCTTATGTTCCGGTGTTTGCAGGGCAATGGATTGATGGGCGGCTTCCCAGTCCAATACCTGTTTCAGGGACATATCGAAGCTGTTTTCAAGCCCCTCCTTGATTAACCGCAAAGCGAGCGTTGGTTTTTGCGCCAGGGTGTTGGCCAGGGACTCTACTTCCGTCTCTAACCGTTCTTCAGGCACCGATTTGTATATCAGACCGATAGATGCTGCCGTGTTGCCGTCAATTTCATCTCCGAGCATGGCAAGCTCTCTGGCCTTGGCAAGGCCGACCAGCCGGGGCAGAAAATAATGTCCTCCGTAATCCAAAATGGCGCCTATGTTGATAAAAATTTCGCAGAATCTGGTGTTTTCAGCCGCCACCACAAAATCTGCTGCCAGCGCCAGGTTTGCGCCGCCGCCGACCGCAACCCCTTTTAGCATGGCAATCACCGGTTGGGGCATTTCCCTCAATGTCCTCACTAGTTTGCCTACGCCCTTCATGGCAACAACCCATTCATCCGAAGGGATGCTTTCGCCAAAGAGATGGATATCTGCTCCCGAACAAAAATGATTCCCGGCTCCCCTGAGGATCACCACACCAACGCTTTCGTCTGTTGCCAGATCTTTTATAGCATCCCACAGGCCCTCAATCATTTCTTTGCTCATGGCGTTCATCACTTCGGGGCGATTTAACGTCAGGGTGGCAATTTTATCTTTTTTTTGAACAATAACTGGTTCTGATGACATAATTTCGAATTCCTTTTTCCGGGTAGTTAATTCTGATTCACCGGTGTTTTGAGTCATTTAATTTGGTTCGCATAGAGATAAGGTGTAAAAATATAGGGTTAGTGATAATCACCTAATTTATGAATAGCCTGAAAATATATTATAATAAGTTATATTTATAGGGTTAGTGAATATCACTTATTATATCTTTGTCAAGAAATTTTTCGTTTTTATCCGAAGAAAACTGCTTGTTTCAACGAAAACCTTGACGTGATCTGCGTTACTCGCGTAAATCTTTCGTCTGAAGCTTCTGATTGCGGGTTTTGTGTTAAAAAACAATAGATGTGACTGGCAGTGGCAGTCGGAAGACCCAAATCCAGCAAGGGGAACTGTTGCGCCTTTAGTGGTTGAGAGAGTTTGAGCCCATTGGTGCTCTCGGTGAACCGGGTCATATGTATACCAAATCTCAACTAATCTAAAAAAGAACCCAGGTAATCTAAATGCCAGTGTGGCCGGGTAGGTCTTTTGCCGTGGTGCGCAATCCGGGCTTTCAATCCTCCCGGGCCAAAGGCGCTGCCGACATAAATATAGAAACCGGGTTTGAGTTTCAGGGTTCCAAGTTTGCCTATCGTATGTCGGCTTTTTCGGGAAGATAGAAAAATCAGCGTATATGTGCCGGGTATTGGGGTCATGATGCTGGAACAATATATCTGTGGGAGCGGCTTTCCAGCCGCGATCCGAATAACTGTGGATCAGATTAATCGCGGCTGGAAAGCCGCTCCCAGTGCTCCCGACCAGCAAGTCTATTTGAAATCCGCCACCATAAGTTCTCCGGTTAATTGGCTCATGGCAGCCACTTGAGTGACAAACTGGTCTTTATCAAATTTGTCGAGACGGCCGGTTGTCGACCAATAGGCACCCTGAATACCCATTGTGGCATAAGCCGGCAGATCCCATTCCAGAGCGAATTTTCCCAGGCCGTACCATACTCCCTGGGTACCTCCGTGAACACCGGGCCTCTCGACGCTTTGGACCATAACACGGGACCAATTGTTGTCTTTGACAGCCTTTATTGCCTTGTCAATCAGCATCTGGTCAGCCCGAGTCCAGACGAAGGAGGGCTCAATGTTTCCAGTGGGCTCATAGGCATTGCCGATTTCCCGGTACTCGAGTTGCCCCAGATGCTCCATGGCGATCAACGCGACAACAGACTTTTTTTCTTCGGGATGTTTGGTGAAAAAATCATGTTTGGCCTGTCCCTTTTCCAATCCCGGCATGTAATGCCGGTTGTCAAAATAGATCATCAATGTTCTGGGACGCTCTGATTGGGGGAAATTGGCAAAATAGGAGACGACTCCCAGCAAGCCAAAGGCTCCGTTATCCTGGGAAATGGATGGCCCGTCTGTGTGGGTGATCAGGATGATTTTTTCATCCTGCGGCGTACCGTAGTTTTTTCCGGGTAAATAGCCGATTAATTGATAGGTTTCGGTCGGCTCAATTTTAGCAACCAATCTCAGTGTTGCCGTCTTACCCTGTTTGGCATCTTTGATGACCCGGGCACCGGCATTTCGGTCAAGATACAGCGTCGGTGTATTAAACATTTTAAGTATTGGAAAGGTATAAAGGCCGGCCAGACGATCGTAACCCATATTGAATATCACCACGCCCCCCGCGGCTTTGGCCTTGGCCAGGGTCATGCTGATTTTGATATTTTGGCGCAGTTGCCACCAGACATCGTAGGCTACCGATTCGCTGGGAGTGATTTGGGTAAACATTGGGGGAAAGTTTTGCGCGTCAGACAGGTATTCATAATCATTCAGGGTAAACCATTTTTTATACGCTTCTCCTAGAGGCGGTTTGGGGTGAGGTGCAACCGGGACGACCACTATTTTTCCAGCATAGGATGACATAGGCGCTTTGGGATTGAATAAAACCATTTTCGCGGTTATGCCATCCGCCCCGGTTTTACCCGAATAGGCTGCATAATGGGCGACTTTAACCGGGCTTCCATCGGATTTTAACGACCAGTCGCTGTCATCCGGCCATTCAGTGGTATGCCATCGGTCATATGTCCATTTATTCTTGGAAATATCGACAACACCCAAATCCTTCAATTTCTTCTCGGTAAAGGCAAGGAATTTTTGCCAGGATTTATTTCCCGAATACGTTGGTCCGAATTTATCCTTGTATTCATGCCAGGAATAAGCTTCTTCAGGCGTTAGCATAAAGTCGGGATGAATTGTGGTGAGTACTTTTTTGTAGTCGGCCGGCTGATTGATTCCGCCTTTTTCGGCGGAACAGGCACAGATCACGCTCACAATGAAAAAAACAATAGCGGCAGGCATTATCACTGTTTTCGCAATGTTTTTCATTTAAGTCCTCCTTTTTTTGCTTGGAAATATTTAAAAAATGGAATGGATTCGAATATAATTATTTTTTAGACAGGATTTACAGGATTGACGGGTTTTTTTTGATCACTTTCCGGAAGAAAGTGACCTATATTTATCCTGCTTATCCTGTCCCCAGTAGTTATAAAAATAGAATCCATTCGATATTAAAATCGCTTTTCAAGCAGACCCGGCAGATTTTAGTTGAAACACCAGATCGCGAAGCTGTTTAATGATTGAAATGCCGACACTGATCGGGAATCCATCTTCACTGGATTCTTGGCGATTGGTAACCCCGTCAATACAGCCATTGTCCACCAGGTAGTTGGCTATGGTTTCCGGATCAAAGATATTGAACAAATCCTGATTTAAAAGCCGGCAAAGGACAGCGATGACACCGTATACGCCCCAGTTTGAAACGGAGGAGATTACCAGTTCGTCGCAGGTGGTGATTGCAGGTATAATATCCAGTGAGCCAGTATATCGCGCACATTGCCCATGCCGATTTCATTGCCACCGTCTCCAAAAGCTATACTGGGACTTTTGCTTTCCTGTAAAAAGATGTCAAATTTTGCGGTGAGTTCGGTAATATCCGTTTTGTGCATATTATAATAACGTCCATCAGCAGTAATCCCAGGGCGCTCAATGGAAACGATGAGACGAGGTTGTAAATTCTTTATGGCTTTGATCACTGCCGGTTTGCTCTTATCCCAGTCCACCAGCGGCAGTTCCCAGGTCTTATAATTCCGCGAGAAGATCTTTGATATGGGCGGGGCACAGACCAATACCGGTTCACAATTCAGTTCGGTCAGCACACGATACAGTGCAATAGCGCCGATAGGTCCGTCCGTTTCAAAGCTACCGGAAACCGGGAACCCGGTTCCGATCAGGACCACCCCCCTGTTATCCAGGATCATCCGGGCCGCACGATAGCAATAGCCGGGGGACAGGGCGCCGCGTACCTGGCGCATTCCTCGATTATCATGCTGGAGAATTATATCTTCAATTTGCTTTGAGAGGGTCTGCATGAACCAAATATATGCTTCTGTTGCTATTACAAAGCGTCACATTTCCGGATGCCGGATTCGTCATCCCGGACTTGATCCGGGACCGGCATGACAGTCAGGATTCAAGTACTTTTTTTGGGGAGGTTCTTAGAAAACTATTCGGAGGAGGGATAAGATACGGTATGGGTCACCGGGTTTGCTGGGTAACTGACAATATTGCAAAATCAGTAACCAGGCTATGGAGGTGGATCTGCCCTGGGCGGCTGAATTGCATGCCCAATACCCTCAGGTGCGGGGCGTCTATCTGGTATCTGGGACTCGGATTTGGCGGGATTTGTATCCCAAGAAGATATTATTTATCTTTTTTCTTTTTTTTCTTGGGACGGCGCGCACCGTTGGTGCCACGAGCGATCTTCCCCCGTTTTGAGCGTTTATCACCTTTACCCATTTATATAGTCCTCCTCTTACTATAATTCTTGATATATTGAAGCAGTTGTGATTGTCAAACAATTTCTTGATGCGACCGTTAGTCAACTTCAGAAATGTTGTTCCAGATGTGGATTGCATAACGGGTGGGGACATGATCGACTACGGGTTCAAGTAGCACATCTGTAAAACCTTTTTTGGTCTGGCCAAGCACGTTGATTACATTATTTATTCGGCTCTATATCGAGTGATCGTCAATAAGCTCACCAGGCGATTGACCATATCGAAAATTATGGCCTCGTAGTCGAATAAGGGAGTTGGTCGCGATCTTTAAAAAAATCATAGTCTTCATAGAGGAGGCAGCAAGGTTGTCCACGCGTTAATCGCAGTGAAGCTCCTTTTTCCTTAATTGCGACACCATGAGATGATTGTAGAGCTCCTGCACATGCCAGACTGCGTCGGGAACCATCTCACACGTCATCCCGGAAATTTAAGGTGTTACTTTTTCTCTGCCATCTTTGGTTTTCATTTTCACCTGGAGCTCAATACTGTCATTACGGATTCCAAGGGACAGGGGGTTTTGCCTTTGTCGCCTTCGATATGGGTGATTTCCCGCACGGCTTCCATTATTTTGGCACCGACTTCAGAACCCGGAGACGGCAGCTCGGATTCACGATATTTAGCAGTGACCCGGACCTCACCATCTTTGGAGCGGATAATGGTCACTTCTTGGCATTATTGTTCACACCGTGCAGCGAGGCCAACGCCAGCCATTTGAGAGCAGCTTCTTCTTTATCCGCGCCATTTTTACGACCGACATTTCTTTGAGGGGATCGTTGGTGGCGTAGCAATCGCAGAGTTCCTGAACCTTTAGGTGTACATTGCGTTTTTCTTTCATGATATTCCCTCCTTTTATGGGGGCACTATGGACTAAATCAGTTTTTTATCAGACGATATGTTGGTATTTGCTAAATTAGTGCACTATAAATTAAAATTCAAGATTGGAAAGAGGTTGAAGAGATTATGGTATGGAAGTGATATCAGGTTAGTCCAAGGCACAGTCGATATATCCAGTTGAACAAAACAAGGGCAAGGACGATCCCGACAGCCCGGTTTGCCTGAACGCGGGTCATGCTCAAAATCCTGGCCTTGTCATTCTGAGCCCAGGCAGCATATAGACGGCATTCAGAGCGAATACGATGACCAAAGCGGCATATAGCAGCCAGGCAAGCGGACAGTTGACAGTGGCATACGCCCCATCACCGGCCGAGATGGCCCATATGGAGCGGGTAAATCCACAAAAAGGGCCGGGCAGGCCAGTGATATTTAAAAAGGGACATTTAAATCGGAGCAACTGTTCAAGGGGAACCAAAAAAGAGAGCAACAAAGGAATACCGGTAGTCACCACCAGAGCAATTCGCATCCCGACAACATCCAGACCGGCACGGGGATGTATATTGCTATGAAGGGGGTTTATAATCATAATTGTTGTTTCTGATAGTCTGGCAACTTGTCGAAATTTTCTATTTTGGGTTGCGGCCTGCCCGCCACCATGCCCGCTCGTGCCTTGCATGGCAGGCGGGTCGCGACCCGCTCAGGCGAGGCTGACGGGGTCACGAGTTACGGGTTTCGCGTTGCGGGATACCATAGCGCAAAGAGCATAGGGCGGAGTGCATAGGGTACAGATCGACAATCGGAGTTTGCTGAATAGTCTTACGCTTTGCCCTTTGCGCCATGCGCTTACAATCCCAAATCGAAACAATCCGAAATCTAAAATTCCAAATCGAACACCTCCCGGTAGGTAACCGCCAGAATGCAACCTTGGATCGGTATCGTGAACACGACGCCGATGCCGCAGGCAATGGCACCGATGCTGCCGATGATTCCGGCGACTGCGGATAACCCGAAAAACGGCCAAAAATTGGCTTTCACGATGTTGATGCTTTCCATAGAGGCCGGTAACCAATCCATACCCCTGTCGACAATAAGAAACATACCGAACATCAAGAAAGCCTGGGCTGCATAAACGAAAGCGATAGATGCCAGCTGTCCTATGACAGGGATCACCCCCAGGATAACCGAACCGATCAATATGCCGATGCCCCAGACAACCACAAAAAGAAAAGATTGCAGGAAATAATCAAAGCCTTTGAAAACCTTGCCGGCTTCAGGCGGAGGTCCTTTGCGGTCCAGCAGTTGCAGGGTTACCAGGGCCAGCCCGGCAAGCATGGGTCCGGCCAGGAGGCCGGCCGTGACGGCGCTGATCACCACCACAAAGATCGATGCCAGAACGAGGGTCCCGAAATTGGCTTTATACAGATTAAATCCACCTTCAATCCATTCCCCGAATTTGACCTCTACCTTGTTCATTGTTAGATCTCCTTTTTGATATGTAGGGCACAGATTTACACAGATTCACACAGATAAGAAAAAATAAATATCAGCGATTAATTGATCGACCTTTTCCTATGAAAGCAATTTTCATCCAATAAAGCAATCTTTTCCAATTGGGTTAATCACGGTTTTTCCTTATCTGCAAAATCCGTGTTAATCCGTGTCCCTATCTATAATTTGAGTTCAAACTTCTGCTCTTTGATAGTTTGCCCCCACTGAGCTACTTTGTCTTCCTCGCACAAACGAAAGTTTACGGATTCATATAACTTTCGCGCTTTTGTCAGCCCTTCGAATGTCCAAAGGAACACTTTCGGATAGTGCTTGCGCTGGCAAAAGTAGATGGCCTGTAAAATTAATTCTTTGCCGATGCCGCTTTTTTGAAATTCCGGCACCACAATAAACCACCGCAAACGCGCACCTTCGGTAAAGGCATTGCGACCGTCTATGGCGATGGCGCCTGCAAACCTGCCATTTTTTGTTGCGACCCACAGCCCATCCCGGTCCTCATCGAATTGACCGACGAACTCGGAGAGTTCCTTGCCGACCTCGGTTTCAAAGCTGGCATCAAATCCCCAATTCTCATGATAGTAGACGGCATGAATTTCGGTAATTTTTCCCGCCACCCCGGGGTAGTAGCCTTGAATCTTTATATCTTGCAAATTTTCCTCCATAGAACCAAATAATCATTAGAAGCGATCGCAAAATTGTAGATGACGTTCAATGGCCCCGCAAAGCGGGATTACATATCCAATTCTAAAGAGATTAAGGTATGCATCAAGGCGCCGATTGGTTTAAAAGCGTAGCGTACGCATCGTGGCTAAAAGCCGCTCCCACTCTTAATTAACCAAAATATGTTAGCTTCATTTAAACTCCCAATATAGCTAGTGGGAGCGGCTTTTAGCCGCGATTTCCTAAATACAATAAAATCGATGCAAATTCCGCTAAGCGAGCTAACGCGGCCATTGGGCGTAAGATGCATTTTTACGATCGCTTCTATGGTTTTGGCAGCTTTCTGCGTTTTATAGTTCCTATCCATTGCCCGGCGCCAACCAGTGCTATCAGCGCATCATCGATGGCACCCAAAACCGGGATGCTGTCCGGAAATAAATCAATGGGAGAAAGCAGCCAGATGATCGCGATACCGGTTATGATGATTTTGCGGATCCAAATCGAGATTTCATCAAACAGGGATTCAATTTTGAACAGCGCTTCATAGGGTATCAGGAAAAACCCTCTTTCATCGCCGCGCAGTTCCAAAATCCGGTGTTCCCGCACCAGGCGGTGTGAAATCGCCTGGGCTATTCCGCGAACAACCAAGGGGTCCGGGTCCAATTGCTTGGAATATTCGCGTTGAATGACGGCAAGTACACCATCCTCAGTGATAAAGCCGTCGTCTACCGCTCGTTTCGCGATTCTCAAACTGCATTTCAGTTCCAGTCGATCGTCGACGGCGTTCAGCCGGTTGAGCACATTTTGCTGTCCGATAATATCGCCATATTTACTGAACTGAAGCGCTATTCCGGCCAGCATGGCACCAAATCCCAGTCCGAATGCAATGGATGGTCTCGGATCATGGGTCAGGGTTTGCATGGCCGGTATGAGGAAGGCCACCACCACCAATGCAAAGCGACGGCTGGCTTTTTTCTGGGTAAAGGCCAGCGAGGTAAAAAAGATAAGAAGTAAAATCGCCGGATTGTAAAAGATATCCTGGATCCAGAAGGGCAGTATGCCTTCGATTCCGCTGGCGTCTTTCAAACTGCCGATATATTCTTTAAGCTTTCCCAGCAACCCGTAAGATGTCTCCGGTTCGGGGGGCAGGCCTGCTATTCTGCCGATGAGCAAGGCGATGGGGAGAATCAGAAGACAGTGCAAGACAAAATTGATACCACCGGGACGCCCCAGCAGATAAATTTCCCAGCCAAACCCGGCCACCATCAAAACCGCCAGAATACCCACAAAAATACCCTGGTTATAAGTGAAATATTTGTCGCCGTACCAGGGATCCTGTCCCATCAGTGCGATGGCCGCAATGTAGCACAGGGCAACGCCAATCCATTTTGGATCACCGATGCCGGCCACTCCGCCTGATCGGATGCGCTGGATTCGATGGTCGTCGCCGGCAGCGGTTGTTGATGGTTCGGGGTTAGTCATAATTTTTCGGTTTCTTTGAGCTCCTGGACCAGAGTTTCAAGCTGGTTCTGATGTTCTTTCCGATTTTTCTGATGGCCCTGGATGATCTGCCGACCTTCAAACCAGTACCATCGATCAAGGATATGGGTGTATATGGCCACCTTCAATTCCTTGGCCTCTTTTATATCGGCAAGCACCTCACTTTCACAGATATCCAGTGCTTTGTCCCGGTAGACGACATCCGGGTGTTCATCTTCTTCGTAACCGCCAAGTTTCCAGACCAGGACATACAATCCAGCCTGCTTCAGGCGCAACTTTTGATACAGGTCGATTAAAACGGCCGATTCATTTTTTTTGGTGTCCGGGTGCTGTCGGCGGGCATTCAGTGAACTGGCAGCCCTGTCAATTTGCCGCGTGATGCTGATGGCCTCCTGCCGATAAGCCATTTTGGTTTCCGGTGAAAAGCTGTGAATGCGATCAGCGGCAGCAAGAAAAGCTGCGGCAAAATAGTAGTTGGCAAAAGGGTCTTCAGGAAAATCGGACAGGTAGGCTCTGGTGGAAATTTTCAACACATGGACTTGGCCGGCATCGGAGAGCAATTCCCAATAGCGGTAAAATACTTTTTGCCAGGTTTCCCAATCTTTATCCGTGAGCTTTCCGAGCTCACTCTCTGCCAGTCCTATGGCGTCCGTAAGTTTACCTTCCTGGAAATAAAGCCGGTCAATTTCGACCAGTACCCTGAGCCAGGGCTTTTGACGAATAGCTGCCGGTGTCAATGAATCTTTGAGAATGGGGCCGCCGATACTCATGGGACCCGCATCCCGGGATGCCGGCTTAAAAAATCGGCCCAGCGGGAACAGAAAAATGACCAGGGCCGCAGCCACAATGACAAAGATGAACAGGCGCAATTTGTCCGCAGGCGAAGATGCAGGCTTTTCCAGTGCCAGTTTAATGGCCAGGGGGTCATAGCCTTCCTCCCGGGCAATGGGGATCCTCTCTTTTGCATCAATGGTGCCGGTCCGGGGCAAAAACCCCATCACTGCCTGCGCGTCAGTTTCAGGCTGAATGGGGGCATTATCAGAATAATGTCTGGCAGGCAAGCGGGAGTTGTTTTGATCTGAGTGCATCTTCAGAAATTGCAGTGGCCATAAGGGTTATTGGCAGTACTACAATGTATAAAATAGGTGAGATTGGTTAAATAGTCAAACTTAAAAAATAAGGGGTCAAGTCTGCTCTTGACTCTTATTTAAAAGGATAACGATACTTTCAATCCGCCTCCCTTTTTGTCAAAATCAGATATTCCTCTGGGAAAGCCATGACCGTTTCAGAGGATACTGCAAATTTTAATAGTGAAATCCGAGCATATTCCAATGGTACAATTGCCATGCAGTGGAGATCAGCGCTAACATGACAGCGGTATAGTAAATCCTCCCGTAAATACTGCCGTTGCCCGATTTCCAGATCACTACCGTATAAACAATCGCTCCTATAGTCATTATGGTTGCGAACATTGAGAGCACTATGATTACCCTGATCCACAGGGGGATGCCAAATAAGATTGCGTTGGGATCACGTAATCCAAGGGCTAAAACGGCCGCTATGACAATGAACAAAAGACACGCGCTCCAGGTTATCAAATAGGCCAAACGGGGAATACGTGTCCGGCGGTTGATTTCTACATCATGTCGCCAGCGGAGGAGGGCCGCAAAAGGCCATGATACAGCGGTTATGAGAAACAGCAGGATAGCGGATAGGGCGAGAACCACATGCAGGGTGAGTAAATCTTTAATGCCGATTCGTTCCAACGCCTTGTATGGTAGGTTCCCTATAAACATATGGGTTATTCGTCCTTTATCGTCTTCGCGAAATACGAGGGTTCCAGAGCCATTTTCTTCCTGAAAGGTCAAGGGGTTCGTCTTGACCCAGCGGCTTGTCTCTGTGCCAATGGTTTTCAACATACCGTCTTCTGCGAGTGTAACCTTGACGGTCCCTATCAAAGCGCCAAGTTTGGTAAACCTCCGGTGCACACGCCGGCTGCTGAAATAGCTGCCGGCAAATCGCTGCAGTTGGGTTTTTGTACTCGCACTCGGTGTTTCCGATTGAAGCTTGCCGGGCGGAAAATAGCGGTCAAGAAATAATTCATAGGTATTGGCAACCGCCTTATTTCCCTCCTGGGTATTATAGGATACGAAGAGCCCGACTCCGTGGTCAGGCAGCAGGGCCATTAGGGAATGGAAATATAAAAGATTCCCAGGGTGACCGATCACCCATTGTGCGTTCCTGCTTATATCAAAGAATCCGTGCCCTGAGGGGTTGACTTCCGGTGCATGGCGGAACAAAGCGCTGTGCATCTGCTGGGCTGTCTTTGTATTGAGGATACGCGAGTTACCCAATCGGCCGTGGTTGAGATGAGCGATCATGAAGTTGGCCATATCTGTGGCCGTCGTACTGGCTGATGCCACCGGAGCCAGGGGCACATATACGAAGGCTTCTTTTTGAAATTCGCCCTGGCTGTAGGTATAGCCCTTTGAGATGTTCGCTGATAACGTTTCAGGAATGGGTTGGCGGAAAGTGGTATTAGCCATCCCCAGCGGCCCTAAAATGTTTTTTTCGACATAGTTGTCCCAGGATTTTCCGGATACCTGTTCGACAATATACGCGGCCATTCCGGTCCCATGGTTTGAATAGGAAACGATATCACCTGGCCGGCGAACACGGGTCGGAAGCTCCTGTGCGAGAATATCTCCCAGCGGCAGCAGGCGATCCGAGTCTTTTGCAAAAAGACCGATGACGTATTCTTCGAAACCGGCGGTATGGGTCATGAGATGGGCCAGTGTAACCGGCTTATCATAGGTATTCGGTATTTTAAAATGGGTGAGGTAGGTGTTTATATCAGTGTTGAGATCGAGTTTCCCCTGCTCAACGAGTTGCATTACGGCAGTCCATACAAACAGCTTCGAGATCGATGCAATCCGAAAAAGCGTCTTATCGGCTTGTACGTGTTTTCTTTCTTTGAGGTCAGCGTATCCATATCCTTTGGCGAAGAAAAGGGCGCCGTCTTTTACCACTGCAACCGTGGCTCCGGCAAGATGATATGCTTCAAGCTGTGCCGCAATGACACCATCCATGAACGCCTCCAATTCAACGGAATCGGTGGGACCGGCTGCCGGATGAATTGCAAGAGCAGGCTGGGCGAACCCTGTCATAATTAACAGAATAGCCGTAAAGTTTATTATGATTTTTTCCGATTTTTTCAGCAAGTTTGAATTACGCATTTTATAGTGGGTCTCGCCCTTCTGAAGCATTGACGCCGGCGGGACTTCATCGAAAGGTTCAACCCACTATGCCTGGTTAAAACCGTATGAGAAATCATTTTGCAGACTATTCCTTTGCCAGGACGACGCCCCGGTACTTTTCATTCAGAAACTGGCTAACTTTGTAGGGTTTCGGCTCAATATTGTTTTTTAGCATTTCTTTAACAAGCGTTTCTTTAGAGGTTACGCAAAAATTGGCTATCCTGCAAGAGCGAATGGCTGATCTGCGAATATTTTCACTTCTTGAATTGAGCATTTCGCTTTTAGCCCCGCAGGAAGCAATATACCTGTCAACCAGGGTCTCAAGTTGCGCCTGTGTTTCCAAGAGCTTGGAGTCATCACCGATAGCTGGCATGGCAAAGATAACTAATACTAATGCGATTGCCGATAGTACCATGGATGCTTTTACTCTCATAATGACCTCCTCTGATTTAGATTTGATGTCATAATTTGGAGTAGTTGAAACCACATTCCTGATGCCTCGTCCGCACATCTAACTGGTTTTTATCACCTCCCTTTGTGCGATGAACCTGGAATACAGTTTTGAACGATGACCATTTTTCTATTTTCCCTGTTTCCCCGATCAAGCTTTCTGCCCGCAATTTCTGTATTCTGATAAACGGTAGTGCAGATTTAGTGCCAGAATTTGTGGTGGGCTAAAATCTGGGTATAGATCAATATAGTATACTTAAATTATATGGGATATGCGATATATTGGATGCTTCTCGGAACAGTCGTTTTTGCGTCCAACTGTAAAGTATGTTGACATAGATTGCCGTTAAGTGTAAACTTAGTTGACAGCTTGTGATCATTTAAAATCTGCAATCATATCGATTTGTTGATGCCCATCCGAAAATCAAGGAAGGCCCAAATTAGTTTCCAATTGGTATCCATATCAGGAAATTACCCATGACCACCCATACTGAAGAAGTCAGCCTGACCAATGAGGACCTTAATCTGCTCTACGAAGTATCCATATCCATCCACTCCATCGGTGATCCGGACAAGATGCTTCAAAATATCCTGCTCAAGATAAAAGCGGTCTTCGCCCTGGAAGGTGCCTCCATTGCCCTGCACGATGCCACGAATAAGGAATTTTATTTTATCCGCACCGTGGAAGAGCAGCAAAACGGCGCACAGGAGAAAATGTACGAGATGCGGTTCCCCGATGATTATGGTGTGGCCGGCTGGGTAATGCGCGAATGCCGCCCGGTAACGATTTTGGATGTTTCCCGGGATGAAAGATTTTTCGATGGGCTTGATATCCAGAAAGATTTTAATACCCGTTCTATGATCTGCGTGCCCTTGAAGACGCGCAAAGGGGTCATAGGGGTCCTTTACGCCTTGAACAAACTGGAAGGGGAATTCACGCCCAAGGAAGGGATGTTGCTGGAAATTATATCCGGTACAATAGCCGTTGCCATTGAAAATGCAAAACTTTATGGCGAAATAAAGCAGTATGCCAGTTCATTGGAAATGGAAAATAGCCGGCTCAAATCCGAAGTGCAGGACCGGTATAACGTCCAGGGGATTATCGGTTCAAGCGCTCCGATGCGAAGGGTGTTTGACCTGTTGGACAGGGTTGTCGGGACAACCACCTCGGTGTTGATACAGGGCCCTACCGGCACGGGAAAAGAGCTTATCGCCAAAGTTATTCATTACAACAGCCCCTTAAAGGACAAACCCTTTGTTGCCGAAAACTGTGGCGCTCTGTCCGAGAATTTGCTGGAAAGCGAACTTTTCGGCCATGTCAAAGGCGCGTTTACCGGGGCGATCGCAGATAAAAAAGGGCTGTTTGAACTGGCTGAAGGCGGGACGGTCTTTCTTGATGAAATTGCCGATATGTCCCCGGCCATGCAGATTAAACTGCTGCGGGTTCTCCAGGAAGGGCAGGTACGGCCGGTGGGCGGCAGTCGATATCTCCAGGTGAATTTCCGGCTGATTACATCTTCCAACCGGGATTTACTGGAAGGAGTAAAAAAGGGAAACTTCCGGGATGATCTTTTTTATCGTATCCAGGTTTTTCCCATCGTCCTTCCTGCATTAAAAGAGAAAAAAGAAGACATTCCTCTTCTGGTCACGCATTTTCTTGAAAAACTGGCAAAGAAAGCAAATCAGCCGGTCAAACGTTTAACACCGCCGGCACTGGATCTTCTAATGCGGTTCAACTGGCCGGGCAATGTGAGGGAATTGGAAAATGAAATCGAGCGCGCTCTAACCCTTGCGGGAGAGGACAGCGAGATAAAGGAAGGGTATCTATCCGAGAGAATCACCGGCCCGGGAGAACAGGTTACAGCCGCCAACCCAGATGCAATGACCCTCCAGGAAGTCACCGAACAAATAGAGCGGCAAATGGTCACCGCGGCCTTACGCGAGACAGGCGGCAACCGCTCTCAAGCGGCCCGCAACCTGGGTCTGACACGCCAGGGTCTGCTCAACAAAATTACCCGCTTTAATATAGAAATATGATTCTCAACTATTTTTTATAAGCCAGATCCACCCTATTTTTATTGATAGATAAGTTTGATCTCGACCCGTCGATTTAATTTTCTTCCATTTTCAGAATTATTGCTGGCGATAGGTATTTGGGAACCTAATCCTTTTGAGGTGATTTTTTCCGGTTGGATTCCTTTTCCTATCAGGTAGATCTTTACCGTATTGGCCCTGCTTTCAGAAACCATTTTATTAAAGGAAGTTGATCCGGTCGAATCCGAAAATCCATTGAGATCTACTCCAGCCACTGGCCTGTTAATAATTACCGCAGCGATCGCGTTGAGTTTCTCGAAGGCCTCTTCGGTAAGTTCATTGGTGTTATCATTGAAATAAATTATATAATCGGGCTTGCCGATAGACGATCTCTGGACAATCTCTGGAACCTCCCCGGCAGTTGAGGTTTTGCCTGCTGCATTCGAGTCAGGTTTCCTACCGTTTCCTTTTACATCAGCGGCCGGTGGTGAGGCATCTTCATCCACGGATTTTGTATTTGACCTATCAGATTTAGCAATTGGGCTTGATGGCGTTCGGGGACCGGAAGATAATCTATTTCTGATAGAAGTTTGAATCTGCTCCGATACCCCCCTATCCCAAACACCGATAACACCCGTTCTCACGGCAACTTCAGTAAGTTGGGGGCTAATTTTTACCACTTCGATTTCGATCGGAGTTCCATCAGGGCGTTTGGCTTTGATATTAGTCTTTAGGTTGTCAGATAAGTCATCATTTATCGGGATTTTAAGGTTGCTCAAAGTATCACGGCTCGCTTTTACCGTTTTATGGTACTCCGATTGATAAGTTTTGATCAGTTTCCCATTTTTATAGGCAACTGTCCCAACCGCCGCCGCCCCAATTCCGATCAAAGCAACAGCGCAACCGGCGACCATAAAAAAGGAAAATATCAATAAGATTGTTAGCAACTTTTTTAGCATAGCTGATATAATAATAACTACCACTGGCAAGACCAGGTGCGAGGGATACGCAATATACATTTATCTAAATATAACAAACATTTATCCTAATACTTCCTAAAAAGCAATAAATAATTTGACAAATTGATCTTTTATTTATTCAATATACCCTAACGGTTAATTTTTAAAGAAAGGTTATCATGTATCTTGAACATTATGGTTTGAAACTAAAACCCTTTAACATAAGCCCGGATCCTCATTTTCTCTGGTTAGGCGAGAGGCATAGGGAAGCCTTGGCTACTTTAAAATATGGAATCCAGGAAGACAAGGGATATCTCCTTTTGACCGGTGACGTTGGTACCGGCAAAACAGTGCTGATCAATCGTCTGATCAAACATTTGGATCTCAAAGTTATCGTCGCAACAATTCCGGATCCTGGCCTCGGCCTTATCGACTTTTATAATATTTTAGCTGACGAATTTAAAATGGGCCGCACATTCACCCAAAAAGGTGAATTTTTAATCCATTTCAAAAAATTTTTAATAAAAGCGTATGGTGAACATAAAAATGTGCTGCTGATCATAGATGAAGCCCAGCGCCTTGAACATGGTCTTTTGGATGAAGTCCGTGTTTTATCAAATATTGATCTGCGTGGCAGAAAGCTTATCAATATATTTTTGGTGGGTCAGACTGAATTAAAAAAAATGCTTTTGGAGGAAAGGAACAGGCCGTTTAGGCAAAGGATCGCAATTAATTATAACATTGAGCCCTTGAACGAGAAAGATACAGTTTCTTTTATCGAACATCGGCTAAAAGTTGCCGGTGCTACCAGAAGATTTTTCACTGCAGATGCCATGCACGAGATTCATGTATTTTCCAATGGATTTCCGCGATTAATCAATGTCATCTGTGATCATGCGCTTATGTCGGGTTATTCGGCTGGTGTAACGATGATTGATGGCAGTATCATCAAAGAATGCGCTAAAGAGCTACGAATATCGAACGATCCCGTTATTTTGCCCCTAAAAGAAAAAGCCCCGATGGCATACCAACCGCCAATCCAACAACAAGCACCCGCTGAATACCACGAAAAGCCCGAAGATTCATCGAAAGTGTCTTTTATCAGGATAGCTGGTTTTATACTCATTGGCATTTTTTTTATTGTAGTTATATACTCACTTTTCAGATCCTCTGAACCTGAGCAATCCCGCGGATTGGCCAAACTTGATACGAAAACTGCCGTTGAAAAAAGTGTAACTGAAGAGCGAACTGAGCAGCCGACGAAAATTACAAATAATGAGGGCGATACCGAAGATGTCCCGGAAAGTAGCGCTCCATCTGAGGATATAGATGTCGATGATAATACTAAAAATTTAGATCTCAATCATAAACCATCCGATAAAGATCCAAGCATATTCGCAACCGAGGCAATAGCTCAAAATGAAATTTTAGAGGATCAAACGCCGGATAAGGAAGTCACCGAAGATGAGCAACCAGAAATAGATGAAGAAACCCCTGCAGATCAGGCAACAACTGAAACTGCGATACCCGAACCAACCAATAAAGAAGTGGAAGAAAATAAGACTGATGCGTTGGCACAAAACATGGCTTCGAACAATCAATTATCGGAAATTGAACCCGCTGAGCCGGTGCAATCCCAAATCGATGAAGAAGGATCTCCCATAGTCACGCCAGCGAATCAAGAAACCACAACCCAGCGAGAGCCGCTGTCACTGGTGCTCCCGGAGAAAAAATTTCTAATCTTTTTTGATCGAGACTCAACCGAGATTGATAACGAGCATTTTGAAGTACTTTCAAAAGTAGCTGACTATCTTTTTCGGGCTTCCGAATTAAAAATTATAGTTGAAGGTTATACCGATTCATATGGCAATCTTCTTTACAACCAAAACCTCTCACAATTGCGGGCTAATATAGTAAAAAGTTATTTTGCCGGACAGGGGGTTAATTTATCCCGAATTTATGCTGTTGGGTTGGGTCCCAAAAACCCCATCGGCGACAATGAAACAAGGGAAGGAAGAAGTAAGAACCGCCGGGTCGAGATCCGGGTAGTGCCCGTAACCAAAGATGACACAGTAAATTAACGGTCAAGAGCAGACCCCTTTGGCTTTGACCCCTTCGGCTTCGGTTCAAAAAAAGTATTGATTTTTTTTGGAAGGATTCATTATAATATCCATTAATCGATCCTCAAGCTTCTTGTGCCTCATCTGAACTTCCTGTTGCGCGATAGAAAATACCACCGCTTTTCATTTGTTGTTTGGATAATCATCTCTTTTTTAAATTTTGCTCTGAAAGATATCATCGATGGGGAAAATTCTTAAATTTGCTGCGATGCCTCCCTTCAGGGAGGCGTATACTAATAGCAATGGTATGTTCCTTTGGTTGAATACGGTAAGGACATATTTTTTTGTCTGTAATTCAAACGAAAGGGGGAGCCATGAGACGCTTTAATATTTTTTTTCTAATATTTGTTGAGGCAGTCTTTTTTTGCTTTAATAAACCCATAAATGTCGATGATGCCACGGCGCTTCCGAAGGGCGTATTTTCCCTCCGTCTGGACTCCCAATTTTACTTTCCCATAGAGAAACGTTTTGATGTTGACGGCAATACCGAAGATCTTGCGGCGGATTTTAGCACGGATTTAAACAGTTCTGTTTTCCCGCAGCTGGGGCTGATCGAACAGGCATTTGGGAGGCCGGCGGGATCGGCAAGCATCGGAGAAAGCGAGGTATCACTTGAGTATGATGTGAAGATTTTTGATTTTTATTTATTCTATGGGTTGACGGATCGCTTATCTGTCGGCGCTAAAATTCCTTACTGGACATTTAGGAGTGATGTCGATGCCGACGTTGACAGCACCAATGCCACGATTGTCAAGAATCCGTTTATGAAGGACCCCCGGCGACCTTTTATGGGGGCTGCAATCGTGCATCGCAGCCTGGTACCTGAGGCATTGCAGTATCCCGTGACTACAGGGGATGTTCAAAATTTGAATTGGGTTACTCTATTTTTTATACAAATTTTTTATGAAAGACAGCTATAATAAAAAAAATCGATGAGCCGATGACGCAAAGACAGACCAGCCAGTCTCCATAAAGCGTATAAACGGTTTTGTTTTGAATGGGTATTACCGTGTCTATCAGGACGCCGCGAACAAATGTGTCGGCTCCTGCATCATCCTTTAATCTATTGACTATATGGCCTCGCGGATCGATAAAGCTGGAAATTCCGGTGTTCGCACAGCGCACGACATACACCCGGTTTTCAACGGCTCTGAAAACGCCCATTGATAGAAACTGATAAGGTGCAGAGCTTTTGCCAAACCAGGCCTCGTTGGTCATGTTGATGATGAATTCGGCCCCATTTTTCACGAATTGCCGGACGAGGTCGGGGAAAAGGTTTTCCCAGCAAATGGTAACCCCAAAGCGCATAGAATTATGTTCGAACACCTTATAATATTCACCTGGCTGGTAATTGGTAAGTTCGGGAACGTTTATTGATGCCCACGGAATGACATTGCTGTAAGGAAGGTATTCACCAAAAGGGAATAAGCGGATCTTGTCATATCTCTGTTTTATCTGCCCTTTTAAATCAGGTGGCACCAGGAATGTCGAGTTTAGGAATTTCAAATTTTTGGTTCCCGCCCGCTTGAATTTCTGGGGATTGGTGCTGCCAAATAAAAGCGGTGTGGAGATCGATTTCGCGAGTTTAAGGATATCCCGGAACATACGGCGATCATGATAGATGGCCCGGGGGGTGGCGGCCTCGGGCCATACAATCATATCAGGCTCAGATTTTGAGGCTTCAATACTCAAGCGGGTGTAAGTATCCATTATGAATTTGGCATACTTTTCATCCCACTTTTTGTCCTGTTCTATATTTCCCTGTACCAGCGCGAGTTTGTAGCTTTGACCCTCAATCGGCTCTGATGTTGCCCAATAGCCATAGATCAGGGTGGTTATCAATAAAACTGCCGCTATGGCCGGAAGAACCCTTGTATTTTCCGGAACCGGCAGATTTTGGTCTTTGCGAAACTTCGGAAACGATAAACAAAGGGCTGCAATAGCGGCATTTACCGTTACTATCAAAAAGCTGACACCCCAGACACCTGTCAATGAGGCTATCTGAATCACGGGCGGCATTTGGTATTGGGTATGAGCCAGCAGACCCCATGGCAGCGCCAGAAAAATTAAATTTGACCGCATGTACTCCAGCGCAACCCAAATAAAGGGGACCGCAAGCAGGGCCATCAAAGGCCCGCTTCTTCTTGAGATAAAGCAAAATAGCAGGCCCAGCACACCAAAATAAGATCCCAGGTAAAACACAAGCAGGCTGTGGTGCAACAAGGTATACCCTGACACAACAAGGATCCAATCAAACACACCGGCAATAAACACTATCCCGGTCAGGTGCGACAGCAGGTAACCATACACCGGTTTTAGGGAGATAACTGCCAGCAGCAGCGGCACAAATCCGATCCATACCAGAAATGATAGATCCGTTTCCGGAAAACCGGCTGAGAGCAATACGCCGCTAGCTGCAGCCGCAACGATTCGCAATATTATTTTAGGCAGATTAATCATAAAATGCGTTAAGTGTTTTATAAGAATAAATAAGTTCCTCAAGTATAACCCAAGGAACTTATGTGATAAACAAAATCCAATAGTTTTATAAAAATAATCGACTTCCCGGCACTTATCGGGATTCGGGGAAATCGATAGCCCATTTTCCCATAACAGATCGACCACCGGATAAGAATGTGCCTGTTTAAGAGGCTGCGTCGCAATTGGCAATTCTGAGGTTATTGCAGTTTTGTCATTCCGAGCCTGATCCGTGGTTCGGCAGGCCGTTCGACAGGCTCACGGTTCTGAGCACAGTCGAAAGACTCAACATCCCGGGCAAACCTGTCGCGAGCCTCAGAGTCCAGCAACAAGGTCGAACTAGTTGCAGGGGAACCCAGTGCTGTTTCAGGTCTTAGTTTTTTGATGGCCCCGCCTTGTGATGCGGGACAGACCCCTCAAGTCCGACAAATTCAAGCACTATTTGAAATTGCATCACAGTCGGTTTAGCAAAAAAATTACTTCCAAAACTTGATCTTGGCATCAAAGGTGGTGACCGTGTCCCCGTTGCCGACAGTCACTTGGTCAAAGTTTTTCACACTGTCGATGTACGGGATGGCAGCCGGATCAATATCAAAAAATTGAATACCAACCAGGTCTAAATCTTTGATTTGAGCCATATAGTTTACCGGATCAGGGCTGCAGACACCGAAATTATGAATAGCCTTTGTTTCCACAAAAACGTCGCAGCCAACTATTCGTTTCACCCTGGCGATCGCATAAGTAGTACCCGGTTCCCCTGCTGGTGGGATTACGCAGCCAGAATTGACGATCAACGTGACCACCCCCCAGATTTCTACATCCAGTATGAGAGCATCCGGCGGGGGTGGTTCGGGACCGCCACCCGCAAGGGATTGTGGGACGGCCATAAACAGTAAAGCTGCAACAATAATTGCGGTTAAGATGATTGGCTTGTTAGCCTGCATTTTTTTTACTCCTTTCAAATTCTATTTGTGAATGACTGTTACATTAAAACGAACCATAGCGGTTTTGCATTGACATTATCAGCGTGCTCAGGCTTTTAAGTGCCTAAATTTCTTCCTTCCAAATACTCCCAAACCTGCCAACCCGCTAGTAAGCAGTAAGATGGTAGCGGGTTCCGGGACAGGGCTCACTGAGCCATCTATAAACGCCACTTTGGCAAAGCTTCCCGGCGGAAAAACCAGAGGAAAACCTTCGGTAAAGTCTCCTGGTGTAACACTTGCCACAAGAGGAGATGTGCCTAATGCCAGAGCCTCAAAGCTCAAGGTGGCAAGCAAAATATCAATTCCGGCGGCAGGAAAGGGAAAAGCGAGCCCGGCAAGCCCATCTCCATCCGGAGCGGATGCTGAAATCCAAGAAGGCCCAATGATTGGCGTGCCGACTAAGCTAAGTGTATCCGGGTCAAATGATATGTCCAAGCCCCAACCAAGCACTGGCTCAGGGATATCAGCGACTAGATCAACCGTGAAAATATCCCCAACTTTTACGATTGAATCTAATGGGTCTAAAGAAACTGTGACCGGCAGGCTCCAGCTGATAGCTGGGATAAAGCAAAATAACAAAATTATCAAAATCTTCTTTTTCATGATGTTTACTCTCCTTATTAGTTAAATTAATTCGTCATGGGCTCATAAAATATCCGTACCAAATTTGATAATCTACAAAGGTGATACAATTGTCACCGTCATAATCAACAATATCATTATATCCATCCTGCCCTTCGCATTTCCCAAAAGCAGAGATAAAGATATAAAAGTCATCCATATCCACATCCCCATCCCCATCCAAATCACCCGCAACGGGCTCGGGTTCCTGCACTCCGGTAAATTCAATTTCTTTGGCTATTTCCCCTGAGCAGCTTCCCGTCACCCATCCGCTTTCGGATGCAGTAACGAGGCTCTCTTTAAATTCTTCCGAGTAGTTTGCGATAATGGTATAATTGCCCTGCGACAGGCACCCGGAACCGAAAGTCAGGATGGCCTGACCCTGCGTATCAGTTGTCTTTTCTATCAACGGTAAAGCCTTGTCCCAGGTATCCTGGAGGGAAGAATAATTGTCGGCATCTTCTGTTTTATACACCTTTACAGGAACCTGAAACGGCGTTCCGGCTGGATCCGTTGAGGCATCGAGAACCTGCACCTTGAACTGGGCTCCGGCCGGCGGATCAATGAATATTTCAAGATAGTTTTTTGAATGGATGGTGTTTGTCCAATTCTGGTCATTGTTCAACAAACCGATTAAGCCCAGGCCGGGATCCTGGCCGGTGGCGGCGAAACGGACGAACGGCATCTGGGCGATAATTTTGTAAGTTCCCGGGGTTGTCTTCATCACCTCGACTAGCTCTCTAAGATCAGAAATGGTTGCTGAGGAACAGTACTTGCTGCCAGACGGGAGTTTGGCCGGTAGCTCTTGGGCAAGGTCCCATTCCAGGTTATTTAGAATATAGGGTTGTTCCATTTTGTGCGCTTTTTCTTCGGGGCGCAGAACATGGCGATTTTTCTTTGGGTCTATTACAATCAGAGCATGGTAAAGCTGCATATTTGAAAATGCCCTTTCGGTTGCGAGGGGTTTGCCCGTCTCATTGCATAGCGACATGATCACCGTCACCGGATCGTTATCAGCTCCAAGGAGGTAGTGAAGATCTTTTTGCTCGTCCGGGACCCGCAGCACAAGACTCATGCCTGAGCTATCAATACTCCACGCCATTTCAACATTGCCGATCAAGAGGATACCGGCAGCCGTTAGCCCAATAGACAACAGCCAGAGTTTCAGTATACATCTATCAAAACGCTTCATCAGAATTTCCTCTTAAACCTATCTTGGTTCATTGTGTATTTCCAGCATGGATCGATACCAGTCAGACAGGTAATCGTCCCGCTTCCAATCCCTAGAATATTTATACATCAGGTCTTTGGTAATACTTGAGTGGAATGATCCTGCCAGAACGTGGCAGATTTCATGCAGAATTGTGTGCATGACCACCCGGGCTTTGGTGTAAGGTCGTCCTTGGTCGTCGTGCTGGTTCGAATCTATATTGTCAAGAGGATCTGAAGCGGTCGGCAGCTCGACAAAGCCATTTTTGTCTATGTCAAATGGATTAAGATTGCCTTCTGATTCCCACTGATTGTATGTTTCCAGCCGCTGATCGCCGTCCCATTGCCCATTTGCCGTATTGCCAACCAATACGCCTATGTTCGGATCAGAAAGTCCATCGACAAATACCAATGTGTCTTCGGGATCCTCGCTGTTACTCAACGGAGCAAGCATCATGTCATTGGGTCCCGGCATCCGCCAGATTTTCAGACTATCATCCCACACAGTTCCCTTTTTAAAGGGAGTGTCTTCAAAATAACGCTCAAGTGGAATTTTGAAAACATCCGCAATACCATACGAGCGCTCTTTGACAGCCTTTCGCCCCAAACCCTTGGTTTTCCAGGCCCAATGCCTGGTGCCCTTGGGATTGCCGGCATTAGGCGGACTGGCAAAGCGGAACCGGATATGTTCGTCCTCATTGTCATATGCCGATGGCGTGGTCTTGTCCAGGCGAACAATCAGTACGTTGATGTGGGGCAGGGGCCTGCGGATCTGGTATAAGCCTGCGGTTGCTCCTTCATATAATGAATCCAGGACGAGGAGCTCGGGGCTGGTCCAGGAGGCAATCGGGACCCAATTTTCAGACGGGTTCTGCAATCTGAACTCCCATTCGAGTGATGGCCAGTTGATCGACCAGCTGGTTCCAGCGCCGGTGACCTCCTTGCCATTGATTCCAGATATGGTCCCTTCTTTAAGATAAATAAAGAAGGAGTAGTCTTCGGTTGCGTCGTGCCCCCAACCGGTGGTGTTGTGCACATCGACCCCGGCCTTTTGAAGGGCCAATCCGATTCTGAACGGGTAGTAATCATCCCACTGCTCTTCATCGGTTACCGGATCGCGTGGGGGATCAAATTCGCGATAGGGATCGCCGATGGCGTCGTCAAAGCCGTCGGCCCGCAAAAAAAGATCTTTGCGATGCGGATTGAGACGCTTGTGTGTCAGAGTGCCGCCAATGGTGGGCGTATACAGGATGCCGCGATATTCTTCCAGATTGTTCAGCTTGTCCCCCAACTGCGCTGAGAAAGCACCCGGATTGTCAAAGACAACCGCATCGATGTCGGCATTTGGATCCAGACGGATGTTGCCCCGATCATGAATCCAGTAGCTTGCAATGCCGTTGACGCCCGAGCCTCTGGGCAGCCAGATTTCCGATTTGAGATTGCTGTCGTCCGGGTGGGTTACTTCCAAGCGAGTGCGACCGCCAAGATCCCAGCATTGTACATAAATCGTGTAGCTGCCGCCGCCGGCATCGGATATACTCATGGGCCCCTGCTCATAGGACCAGGTATCGGCACCAGGCAAACTATCCGTCAGGCCAAAATCAAAAGCGTTGTATTCGTAGCCCGTCGGGTAGCGGGCCGGATCAAGTTGGTCAGGGGCCGGATCATTGACCGCCCTGCCCGGATGTTTGGAAGTGTTATGCAGGCTGAAGTTAACCGATCCCGGCGCCTGATCACCTTCCCAGGTGGCCACGATTCTAAGGACTTTACCAAAACCCGGCATCCACTGGTCGTAGTCGCTCAAATTGCTATCATAGGCATATTCCCGCATGGACGGTGACAGGTCTGTCACCTCAAGGGTAAAGTCTGTTGCCGGTGCCAGGTTCGGATCGGTACCGTTGAGGCATTCCTGCAGATTGCTGAGATCGTCGTCATCTTCGTCGCCGTCGGGACCAATGTCGGTTGTAGTTGAACCAAAGGCCAGTTCGCAGCTGTCCGGCAGTCCATCCATGTCGTCGTCAGGATTCAAACAATCCGGCCACTGGTAAGCGCCAATGATATTGTTGTTAGCATCCCGTTTGACTTTTTCCGCATCAAAATTGGGATCATTCGGATCGGTCGGATAGGTTGCGCCGGTGGTATTGACCGGATAAGAATTTTCGTATTCAGGATCGGTGCTGCAATCCGGGTGCAGTTCATCCACGTTCAGGTACCCATCCTCATCCAGATCCAGGGGATCAACAGTCGGTTCTTCCACCTGTGAAGCCAGATCCTCTTCGACACTGCTGACCTCCGCCTGGTGGGTGACAGTCAGTGGCTGACTGCTCGTTTGATTGCCGAAGATATCGGTGACCGTGACAACGATCTGGTTATCGGTGCCGGCAACCAGCGGGATCGGCGTACTCGTCCAGATTTCAGCGCCGCTGCAGGTGCCCTGTTCGGTAACACCTTCGGCCGTATTCGACCAGACAACACTGGCAATGTCGGCATTGTCATAGGCTTCGCCGCCGCAGGTAATGGAATCAAGCGAAGTTGTATACGTGTTTGTCGCCGTGGGGCTTTCAATGGTTATCGTCGGGGCCGTGTTGTCACGAACCACCGAAATATTTTTTGCCGCTTCGGCCACAGCGCAGTCTTCCGACGCACTGGCACTGAGTACCAGCCGGTTTTGACCTGCGATCAGCGCAACCGTATCGAAATGCCAGGTGCCACCGGGTTCCACCAAAGTCGTTATCGCCGGATAAGGCTGCCCGTCATCACCCAGGGAAGACTCGTTTATCAGGCAGATCAACACCGCATTGTTGGCATAGCCCGATATGGATATTGTTTCCATTGCGGGGCCGTAGTAGGCCGGGTCCTTATGGGGTGAGGTAATGGTTAAATCCACCGCATTGGTTGGGTCAGTACCCGCCTGCAATTCGTCCCAATTAGTGATTCCATCACCGTCGAAGTCGCAGCGGATGTCGGGCAAATAACACGACTGACCGGGCAGGACATCATCCAGGGTCGCTATCGCATCATCGGCATCGGCATTGATGATGTGCTGCTCAAACCAATCCGGCAGGCCGTCTCCGTCGGCATCCACCGGGGCGGGCGGTTCATAGGATTCTGGCTGCTGATATCCGGTCCAGGGCTCAAAGTCTATGTATGCGCTTACCGCATCACCGAGTCCTGAACCCACACCCCCGGGTCCACTTTCATCACCCCACCAGTTATCGCTGGCATTCACCGGAGCCGTGGACAGCGCATCGTCCGCCCAAACCCCGTAACAGTAATTGTCTCTGATGACATTGTCGTTGATGACATTGTTGCCGGTGAACACTGCCACACCACCGTAGGCCGACATTTCATGATTGTTGCCGCGAATGCTGCATCCTAAAACCGTGTTGCCGCCCCCGCCATAGAAAATAAGCCCGTTGCCGGCGCTGTTGACAACGGCACCGTTGCGAATCGTATTACCGGAGCTTCCGCCCGCAAACTTGATGCCGGTCTTATTGCCGCTTAAGCTGGAACCGGCAAGATCGATCTTGACCTGATAGCTCTCCACAAGCTGCAATCCCACATCACAGCCATCGATGGCAATTGCGATCAGATCCACACAGCCGCCCCCGGAATGAACTGCAATCCCTTCTTTGAAGTACTGTAATTTAACACCTTCCACCGACACCTTTACAGCACCGGTCGGAATCGTCAAACCCGCGGTCCAGCCTGCCGCGCCCGTGCCGTCCAAAACTGTGCCGCCGGCTCCCGCCCCGGCCCCGATGATGGTCACATTGTTGGCCGGTGCTAGCAGGGTATCAGATTCGATGCTCAGGTCATAGGTGCCGGCTGCCATCCGGATGCTGAAGTCGGCAGGAGCCATGATGTTGACTCGCCGAATCGCCTCGTGCAGCGATTGGATGGGTAAGCCCTCAAAACCGACGTTGGCATCGTCGGCACCCAAACCGCCCACGTAAAGCGTCGTCAGAGACGGTTCATCGTTTCCATTGACCGGATCCGAGCCAAACTGATACTCGGACAGGTTGCTCCAGCCGCCGCCGTCATAGTCATCACCTGGCTGGACATCGGCAAGCGTTGTTATCCCGTCATTTACATCCGCATCGATAATTTGCAGCTCGAAAGCGTCTTCCATGCCGTCGGCGTCCGTATCGGCTCCGGGAAGGACACCGGTCCACGGCAAGTAGATGACATAGTTACTCACTTTATCACCGCTGCCGGCTCCCACTTCGCCGGGACCACTGGCATGACCCCACCAGTTGCCGGTGGCTTGGACAGGCGAGGTGGACAGGGCGTCATCGGCCCAAACTCCGTAACAGTAATTGTCTCTGATGATATTGTCGTTGATGACATTGTTGCCGGTGAACACTGCCACACCACCGTAGGCCGACATTTCATGATTGTTGCCGCGAATGCTGCATCCTAAAACCGTGTTGCCGCCCCCGCCATAGAAAATAAGCCCGTTGCCGGCGCTGTTGACAACGGCACCGTTGCGAATCGTATTACCGGAGCTTCCGCCCGCAAACTTGATGCCGGTCTTATTGCCGCTTAAGCTGGAACCGGCAAGATCGATCTTGACCTGATAGCTCTCCACAAGCTGCAATCCCACATCACAGCCATCGATGGCAATTGCGATCAGATCCACACAGCCGCCCCCGGAATGAACTGCAATCCCTTCTTTGAAGTACTGTAATTTAACACCTTCCACCGACACCTTTACAGCACCGGTCGGAATCGTCAAACCCGCGGTCCAGCCTGCCGCGCCCGTGCCGTCCAAAACTGTGCCGCCGGCTCCCGCCCCGGCCCCGATGATGGTCACATTGTTGGCCGGTGCTAGCAGGGTATCAGATTCGATGCTCAGGTCATAGGTGCCGGCTGCCAGGGTCAGGCTGTAGGTGCCAGGCGAGCCGGCGTTGATCATTTCGATTGCATAATGCAGCGATTTCCAGGCACCGCGCGGCTGTCGCCGTCCCGTGGGCGCCGTCGTCGGTGCCGTTGACAGGATCTACGTAGTAGGGGACGCAGGAGTAATATATGGCGTCGGAACCGTCGCAATCCTGGTCAATGCCGTCACCGGGTATTTCCTGAGCACCCGGATACACTGAAGCATTAAGATCGTTGCAATCCGTCCCACCGGCAGCCTCGGAATCAAACCCGTCGCCATCGGCATCAGTATCTCCAGGGTCGCACAGCCCGTCACCATCCGTATCTACTCCGTCATTGGCCGGATCATCTATTCCGCTGGAACAATCATCACAGCCGTCGGCATCCACATCCCGGCAGATGTTGGCATTTAATGGATCCGTGTCATCACCATCGGCTACATTGTCATTGTCGTCATCCGGATCGGTAGAATCGGGGATGTCGTCGCCGTCGGTATCTACAGCAACGATGGTTGCCAGGTTGGAAGTATAACTAACATCGCATTCCCGGTCGGCTAAGATGATATAAACCGATTGCGGCGGTTGCACACCGCTTGGCAGACTAAATGAGATACTGTTCAAATCTTCCGAACTGGTAAGAGCGCAATAGCCGTAGATATTATTATCATCCTGGTCATAGATATCCACCCATGTGCGGGCCGAGTTTGTGTTTGCACCGCATGGCGGCAGATGGGGGGCCGGTGCAAAAAATTCATCCGGATAGACTGATCTGTTGGTAACCTCGAGCTCGTAGCTGGTAAATTCGTTGCCGTTTCCATCTACATAGTCATAAGGTCTCACCGGTTGCGATCAGTTCCGGGGCCGGCAAGCCGGAATCACAGTCACAGACATCGCCGATGCCGTCATCATCGTAATCGGTCTGGCCCGTATTGGACATATTCGGGCAGTTGTCGTCGCAGTTCGCAGTCTCGCCATTGGTGCAGGGGTTGTCACTCACAACTCCAGAATTATCCCCATCGTTCGGGATACCGTCATTGTCACTATCAGAAAGTGGCGAGGTAGAGTAAAGCACCCCCGGCGGTACGATTTCCCAGTTGGTTGCGGAATTATAGTAGACGCTCGATGCAGAATTATAATAGGGGATGTCGGACGGTCCGGCATTAGGCTTCAGCCACCACAATTCGATACCATCCCAAGCGCCATTTTCAAAAAACCGCACTTCAATAGAGTGAAATCCAGCTTTTAAATACAATGGTCCAAACGGTTCATCTGACCCTCCGCCTGAAGGATAGAGGCCTACGGTGCTTCCTTCAGCGATGTTGTCTTCCCAATCAAACCACTGAATTTCACTGTTATCGACAATAAGACTGCCGTCTATCCACACTTGACTGCCGTCGTCCGATATGAGCCCGAATCCGTATTCGCCAGCCTCGTCTACCCGGATGTAGCCTGTCCACTTGACGCTGAAGTTGTCAGGACTGAGTCCCGCGGGCTGCCATGGATAGTATGCGCTACCATTCCAGAAGTCGATATTCTGATCCACACGCTCAAAAATCGGTGAGCCGGAAAAAGTAATCATACCGTCAGCATCCCGCGACCAGCCGTTGTAATACTCCCCTTTCAGGCCGTCTGCCTGGATACTGTTATCATAAGGGTCACATGAATCGCCTTTTCCGTCCCCATCTGTGTCTGATTGGTCGATGTTTGCAACAGTGGGGCAGTTATCCAAATTATCTGCTATCCCATCCCCGTCCGTATCAGAGTTATTCGGGTTTGTGCCATTTGCAGCTTCATCCCCATCATTTACAGTGTCATCGTCGCTATCGGAATCAAGCGGATTAGTATTATAGGTGTTGACTTCTTCGCCATCTTGAAGACCGTCACTGTCGCTGTCAGGATCGAGCGGATCGGTAGTATAAGTCTGCTCCTCAATATCCGTGAGACCGTCGTTGTCATCGTCGTCATCGCAAACATCGCCAAAGCCATCTTTATCGTTGTCCTTCTGGTCGTCGTTGGGATCATTCAGGCAGTTATCGTAGATGTCAAAAACGCCGTCATTGTCCGAGTCATTTTGCGCCAGGTTGAACGGGTCGTAGACGAACGTCTGCCACTCGCTTTCCCGCATGCTGGTGAAATCCCACTGTTCGTAGGCCCGCACCGTCCACTGATAGGCCTGACCGTGCTTGAGGCCCCGCAAATCCCGGGCCGTTGCCGTTGCTGATGTTATGTTGTAGGCATCATTGTTGGTTGGGGTCTGGTAGAATTGATCGAGCTCGTTGACGGACCGGATTTTTACGGCGTATTTCTGTCCGATTACATCGGAAGGCAGGGTCCAGGAGAAGGTCATGGCACCGTCGGCAAGTGTTGCCGCAATTAGGGAAGCGTCGCTCACTGCCACCGCCGGCACATTTTCAAAATGATCCGTTATGGTCTCGGTATGGTCGACCGTTCCATCCTGATCTTCGTCATAGCCGATAGTAAAGGTGTAATCACCTTCGGCTGGCAGCCAGCTTGGATCCGCGTGCCACCACCCCTTGTCGGAGGGGTATGTTTCAGTCGATTCGTCAAAGCGGTCGGCAGCAATGTCAAAGGTGTAGCTGATTCCGGATCCGGTCACTGAAGCAGATAAAACATGACTCCCGGATTCGAGTCTGGACCCGGGCCGGACTCCAAAGCCCACGGCCGGCACGCCCAGCCACACCCTGACACGCGCCCACTCGGTGCGGTCTAATGAAGTCGGCGCATAGGCGGAATTCACTTCGGCAGTTCGGCCGACAGTAAAGACCGGGTGAATCTTGTCGTAGACGGCCACTTGCCAGCGGTAAGTTTGGCCGATTTCCAAGCACTTCAGCCGGCTCGCCGGGATGCGGGCGCGGTCGGCACTGATGCCGGCATCAAACAGCCCGCAGTGTTTGCCGGCGCCATCCAAAATGTGCACGACATAGGAGTAGTCGTCGGTATGGGTGTCGCTAATGTTTTTATTCCAGCTTAAATCGGCACTGCCGTCATCGTGGATGGTGACACTAATATCGGACACCGCCGGAACATCGGCTTCATCGATCGTTCGGGTGTATGTTTCCGTGCTGCCGTCGGCAAATGTGAGCGTGAGCGTATAGTTGCCGTAGTCATAGGTCTCATCGAATCCACCGAAGTTGTGCTCCCAGCGATCCTCGTAGCGGCACTCGCTGCTTAAAATTCTGCGGTCAATTGCAAGGTCGTAGGTGTAGCTGCCTCTGTTGGGGTTGGGAATATCCAGGGTTGCGCTGGTAAGAAGATCCCGGAACCCCGGCAGGACTGCAAGCTGGGCTTGCAGCTCGCCATTAAGGTTCAGTAAACGGAAGAATTCCAACCTTTGAGGTCCTTGATCAAGAACGATATTAATGTTAGGCGTTTCCTGGTTGTCGCTGACGGATACCGCCGCCGCTTCGCCGCAGTGACTGGTGCCGGCGGCGCCGTCATAGAATTTATTGACAAAATTTAGGTTGTCGCAGGTTGCGCAGGCTTCCACGTACACGTCTCCGGCAAAGACAGCCGGTATGGTGTAGTCACCGTTTGTTTCGGTTTTGGCTTCATTGATGAAGGATTCGCCGCAGCGGTTGTAGTAGGCCCGGACAGTAAGCCCTTCGATGGGGCCGCCTGGGGCGCTGACATTTCCGGATATTGAACCGGTGGGGGCGATATTAAACGGGTTGTAGGTAAATTCTATCCGCTCGCTTTCTTCCATCCGGTTGCCTTGCGGATCACGGGCCCGCACGAACCAGTGAAAGGCTTGGCCATGTTCGAGGTAGCGGAGATCCCAGATCCCTGTCCAGACTTCGGTTTGGTTGATCTCATTCGGTCCATAGTAAAAATGCTGATTGCCGTCAGTGCTGCGGATAACAAGCTGATATCGTTGAGCGGACGCCCCTGCAGGAATGCCCCAGTAAAATCTTATGCTGCCGTCTTCAAAGTACTCGGCCTGCATGGAGGCGGAATCCACCCTGTAGACATCCACCAGGCTTCTCGTAAAGGTGCGGGTTTCCGAATAGCCATCATCAAATTGAACCTGAAGGTTATAATCACCTGTCGGAACCGTGGCTGTCAGTACCTTCCACCATGCTTTTGCGAAAGCCCTTTCAGTGGAAATATCGACCCAGTCGGCTGCAAGATCGAACTGGTAGAACAGACCGCCCGAAGGACCGTTGATCTGGGCCTGGGTGACATGTTCTCTCGATCCGGGGCGGACATCAAACCCGGCAGCGAAATTACCATCGGCAAAACTGCTTTGCCAATCCCCA
Source organism: uncultured delta proteobacterium (assembly GCA_963821065.1). Classification (GTDB taxonomy): domain Bacteria; phylum Desulfobacterota; class Desulfobacteria; order Desulfobacterales; family JAFDCJ01; genus JAFDCJ01. Next base: position 164,640 of record CAWGCM010000003.1, read on the forward strand.
AATTCAAAGTATTCAATCCGTTCATCAAATTCTGTCGGGTTGTACACGAATTCAATTAGCGCGCTTTTGGTAACCGCATCCTGGGGCCATGCTTTATCGTGAGTCCTGATCTGGTAACGGTAAGTCTGGCCTATTTCCAGGCAGCGCAGATCCTGGGCCGAGAAATTTGCGCTTTCATCGCCCTTCACGTCGCCGGTTCTAACATAGCGGTTGCCGTCTGGGCCATAGATCCTTGCGTGGTAATAAGCGTCAAGGTCAGGCGGCGTCCAGTTGATGTCAATGCGGCCGTCCGGCCAAATCGTGTGGCTTATCGTATTTGGATCAACCGGCAATGGATCAGCTGCTGCAATCTCTCTCGAGTAAGAAGCCTGGACACCGTCCATGAAGGTCAGCGTTAGCGTATATTCGCCATATTCAAAGTTCCGGCCGATATTATGGTCCCAGGCAACGTAATACTGGCAATCCGTCAGCCAATCCCACAAATCCTTTTCAATATTGATCTTTTCATGGAATCCATTCGGCCCGGAGATGGTCGCACCTTCCAGGAACCTTTCGAAATTCTTGTGGAGATCGAAGCCGACCGAGAGGACCCCATCCCATACAGCCAATTCCCACCAATCGATACGCCTGGGACCGTCTTCGAGCTCAATAGTGATTTCGGATGTTGTCTGGCTTTCCAATACAGTGATTGGAGCGGCCAGACTACAGTCATAGTTTCCTGAATTGCCGTCGTACCAGGCTTCGACATAGTTCTGCCTTTGCGGCCATGCGTGCACATAGACTTCTCCAGGAGGGAGCCGTTCGATGGTAAATTCGCCATTGGAGTCTGTTTCTGCGCCTCCCACAAAATTATCCCAGCATTTCCCCGTAAATGCCTCAACCCAGATGCCTTCAATCGGAGATGCGTTTTCATCGGTGATCTTCCCTGAAATTGAACCGCCGGATTCTAATTGAAAACTTATGCCGCCGCTATCCACTCCGGGTGTTATACTCGTTGGTACAGCACCATTGCAGTCGATCGAACCGCTATTGATATCCCCATCCCACCATTCATCCACCCAGTCCATTCCGTTGCAATCAGCGCAGGTCTGGATAAAAACGTCACCGCTTTCACGGATTCCCATGATTTGATAATAACCGTTTACATCTGTTTCATCCCCCCCAAACCATTGGCCACTGCCGCACAGGCTGTCGTTGACATGCACCCACAGATTCGGAATAGGAACGTTTGATGCGTCGGTTACATAACCGGAAACGCTGCCGCCAAGATCCAACTGGAAACTGAGATCGTTCACCCCGCCTGCGGGCACATCGAGCATCTCGGCAAGAAAACAGTCAGAGGTACTGCCGACTCCTATATTTCGCCAGTATTCACTGATATAATTGGAAGAGCCATTGTTCTGCGTTTTCAGGTAATACGTGCCGACAGACAGACCGGTGATCATGAAGGTCCCATCGCCAGGATTAACGCCGGCACTGCTTATAGTGAAATGGGAACCGCAGGGGTCGCCTTGAATTGCGTTTACAGTTATTCCATTTGCATTCACCGGAGTAAAACCGTCACTCTGGTATACTGTTCCGGAAACATCAACGCCGACGAGCAGGTCCAGTGGATTAGTACCTGTTTGGAGTGTGAAAGCCGGAGAACGCGTTTCCACATCATCCTGATCAAATATGCCGTTTGAATTAGAATCCCACCAACCAGAAACAAAGAAGGGCCAAGCAGCGTCTCCATACAAATAATCGATGCAGTAGTCCATCCCCTCAGTGAATCCATCAGCATATATGGTTTCAATCCCTTGCCGGTAATCCGGGTCAAGATTATAAAATCCTGTATACCAAAAAGCCTGAATATAAATGCTTCCGCTACCGCTGTAGCCGGGAACCGATAAACTGCCGCAGATCGAGCTATCATAAAGAATACATGGATCCGGGTTAAGGCCCCAATCATCCTGGGTGAAATCAGGCAGGATGCCGCCGAGGGTTGGATCTGATCCGAGACCGTAGCCGACGGTGCCGACAACAGGGTCATCGCATTCATTGAACGCGGGTAAAAAGGCTCTCAGGTCGAACGGACCGCCTCCTTTGCCGAAGACGGGGTTGGGATTGATAAGCTCTGTTTTCTCTTCGAAAAAAATTTGATCTGCAGTAAAATTACCCGAAAGAGCGCCTTCCCAATTCCACCCGACATAGCTTCCAGTAATTTGAGTACCCTCAGCATTCAATGTTCCGGAAAATTCGATTTCAGCGTAATACCCCGAGGAAGATTCTGATTTTAAGTAAATATTGCTCCCATCGATGGTGATGCAAACGATCTCGCCGGACGAGCCGACGATTTCGCCGCCATAAAAGGTTAAATATTTAGCCTTAGAACTATCTGATTCCAAATCCCGGATAATAATCTGAAAACTGCTAACGGGTGCATCGTCTGTCAGTATCCATTGTTCTTCCTCCTTAACAATCAAAACATCAGGACTGGCCGAATCTTCGAGTGAATCCATAATGCCTGTTAGAATGTTGCGCATCCACTCTTCCACTCTGTAGTCGCACTCGTCAATCTCCACTAACTCTTCAGCGCCTGTGGTGAGGTCGGAATCGTTTCGGATCGCATCGGAGGCAACTATATAATCTTCAATGGCTTCGATCAGGCTTGAGTGTGCCTCATTGAGCAGCACACCACCGTTAACAGTAGGATTGGAGGCTTGCGGGAGCATTTTCAAAAAGGAATTGTAGCGGTCCAACAGCTTGACGAATTTAAGTGCTTCCAGGTTCTCCAGGGCGGCAATTTCACGCAAATCGACATCCAAATCGTAGGCCGTAACTATTAATATTAATGATTTAAAGGCCTTAAGGAACGATCTGAAAATCCAGGCGTCTCCCCAGTCAATTTCAATATCCGTATCCCGCCCCGTATTTGCAATGACGGCAATGTGTTTGCTGGCTGGGGTCCAGTTGGCAATCATTACATTCAGATTAGAGATGGAGTCCTCGACCGCATTTAATAATTCATTTTGCAGATAAGCCCGAATGGTCTCACCCGTTGGAGCGCCCATAGGCAGATCATATTTATCATTCACATCGCGGGGCACATCATATTCAAGGGTGTCGATATCGATGCCTGTTCGCGTAATGCCATATTGATTCATCAGGGGAGTTGCTCCGATAGAATCATCGGTGAAGGCGTAATACAGCAGGCGGGTGAAAGCTAAATATCCATTGATGACGGGATCATTAGGATAAAGGGCAGCTGCCGCTTCGAAGGTGGAATATGCTTCCAGGATACTATCGATGTTCTCCGAGTATAAAGTCTGCTCGCCACTGTTAATATATTCCTGGGGGTCTGCACGAGCGTTCGGGGCAAAAATCCAGAAAAGAGAGGAAATGATAAGCATGAACATGATGGTAGGTCTTCTCATCCCTTTTAGAGTGGCAATTTGCATCTTGCGCTCCTTATATTTTGACGCCAGCATTTGAAACTATTCCAAGCCAGGTAGATAGCCCTTCAAAAAGCCTGCAAAATTATATTATTAAAAAGTTTTTCCATTTGGTGTTAAATGTTTGAACCACAACCACGACGAAAACCGGATGAATGTGATGCCTTACGTAAAATATCGAATACGCGATCATCTCTATTGAACACCGGCATTATTTAAAAAAAAGTCGGTCGTTAATTTTTCGCCGGTGCTGGTCTCACCCTGCGTTTCAAATACGTATTTATTATCAATTTCAAATAATCCCGTTTCGGGATAGATTGCCAAACGATTGGTAAAAAGTTTGGAGGTGCCTGATGTCACTTGGATATTGTCCAGTAAAATCATTCTACGCTTGCGCGGGTCGACAATTGCTTTCTCGGCTTGAATCCTGGTCACCGGCGCATCATCTAAATAAAGAGTTATCTTAACCGGTTCGCAAATCGCGGAAACACTTCCCTTCAGCGCTGATGGTGGCATCATCTCCTGGGATATTACCCCCTTGAATGCGATATCACTCCTAATAGCCGCGCCGTATTCATTGCCTGATAATGGTTTGCGCGGTTGACTCGTCTTATCGTCGGGCTGATTGGTTCTCCCGAAAAAATCAATTTCAGCATCCCTGAACCGGGCAACTTTAATTGGTGAAATTTTAAAGATGCCGATCTTTTTTTTCTCGATGCTGAATTTCGCAGCCTTTATATTTAGCGCTTTTCTGCCTTCATGGTATTTACTGTATCGAAATCCTCTTATTATCGGTTCCGTATTCTTTTTAAATCTTAAAAAAATCTTCTCATCTGCCTGAATGGATTTTGACCTCTCATTTATACGATGCAATACAACACCGGTCAGAAGTGCTAAGCTAATCAGTATAAAAGTAACTTTTATATTTTTAGCGCTCATATTTTGACTTCAAATTTGCGATTGGGCGAAAACATGCAGGCCAATTATATCTTGATATAGCCTAATGCCTGAAAAATTCGCTTTGCTGCGCTGGAATATACTTTTCCTGAAACTGTCAGGTTATTTTCATGCAATGGTTTATTTGGATAATTTAAGGAAGGTGTGTGAAAATTGCTTTTAAAACCCCCAGGAATGCAGTTGCCTTCCCCCTTAAATCCCATGTTTTTTCCTCTTATAATACAGACTGATTTTATCCCCAACTGAGTGTTTCAACTTGGGATAATGAAAAAGCCTGTTCCGGGAAGGACTAATTGGATCGGGATTAATCTTTTCCTGAGGTTTTATGGCACCAATTATTTGTTAAAAAAGGCAGCTGTGAGGTACGGCCAGCGGAGATAAAAACCAATAGAAACCGCCGGTACTGATAAAAAATTGGTGATTACAATATAAAACCTGAATGTGTCCCCCCTATGTTTACACCAACCTTGCCGCATCAGAAAATAGTTGGTGCTTTTGATTACTTCCCCTTTTTAGTTTGGATTTATCGTCAAAGTCACACCAGATTCAACATAAATGTTTCCGGTAATAACATAGGGGCTTCCAGATATATCCCAGGTGGTGTTTGACGTGACATCACTATCTATGTCGGTACGTGCTTCCCCCAAGGGGGGCAGAAAGACGAACAGCATCAAACTGACTGCCATAAAAAAGGCAATTTTTTTCACAGCTCACGCCTCCTTATCATTGGTTGAATTGGAGAGGGTGCGACCTAATTGGATTATTTTCGAAACCTATTTTAAAAAGCGGTATAATGCTAAACTGAGCTTCTCAAAAGTTTTAAAAATTTCGAAGGGTTAGGTTAATTTAAGAGCCTGTTTCGGGAAGGACTAACTTGAATCGGATGAATTTTTTCCTGAGGTTTTATAGCACCAATTATTTGTTAAAGAAGGCAGATGTGAGATACAGCCGGCGAGAATAAAAATAATAGAATCCGCTGGCGCTAGATAAAATATCGGTGATTACAGTATAAAACCTGAATGTGTCCCCCCTATGTTTACACCAACATTGCTGCATTGAGACAATAGTTGGTGCCTTTGAATACTTCCCTTATTTTAAAGAAGTTATCGAAATAAAGTTTCTCCTATTAATGAAAAGCGTATTGAATGTGACTGCGGCAGTTGTTCAAGTCCCCTGTTTATAAGCCGCTTTAAAATATATACTATAAAAACGCCATGGCGGCGCTATTTTACCCAATACGTTCAGAAATCAATAAACATTCAAAGTATTCAAAGACCATAGGGTGGACACATTTAGAAATTAAACTAAATTCAGTTGATACACTATGCAAAATACAAGCCAACTCATAAATTATTATTTTATCTGTTATTACAGCATGTTATGATTTTTCACGTTAGGAAAAGTATTTCATATGGGAAATTTATTACCCATATTTTGGGGCCCGGTGTAATTTCCATAAAAAAAGCCGGGCAGCCATAATTTTTTCCTGCAATTAAGGCAACCCGGCTATCTTTTTACGTTAATTAGCTATCCGGTCAGATCATTCTACAGATAATTGGATAAGTCCCATAGTATTTTCTAAATAACATCCGACCAGTAAACTATCTCAACTAAAACAGACCCGTGGCTTTCCGCCTCTCGCCTTGCGTTTGCAGTTGTTCGGGAGTTGGCTTTATCTTATTGCATATATATTTTGACCGCAAAAAACGCGCTGTTGTTCTCGCTACTCCGGCGACACAATCCCCCCGGGATCGATGCCGGAATGTCAAATAGTAACAGCAAGTATTTCTATTACCTGTGTTCAGATGTGAAAGCAAGCCAAAAACAAGGAAAAAGAATAAGGGGTATGACCCCTTATTCTGACTCCTTATTCATCATTGATCCCACCAACCCATCATGGCCAAACATAGGCTGTTTGCTTTGAGATGCTTGACAATTTTCAAACATCTGTTAAACCCTAAATGAGCGTAAACAAAAGCTCCTACCTGAATGTTCATGGCACGCTAAGATGAGGGATTGCGTCATGCCTGATTCCGATTTTGTCACACCCACGCGTAGAAAAACTTTTCGGCGAAGTGAAGATTGGCAGCTCAGGAAGCAGATCGATCGTCATATCAAACTCTTTCATGTCGGCCAGATCATTACATCCGAGATGAATTTTGATGTCCTGTTTGATTTGATTGCCGACCAGACGAAAAGGATAATGAATTCGGAGAGATGTTCGGTATTTTTGGAAAAAGAAAAAGGGTGCGGGTTTGACCGCCTTTGTTTCCACCGACTTGAAAAGAAACCAGATCAATATACCCGACAATCAAGGGGTGGCCGGGTGGGTTTTCAAGAATAATATTCCTTTAATCGTTTCCGATGCCTATCATGACGAGCGCTTTTACCCTGATATAGATAAGCAGACCGGTTTTAAAACCAGGAACATTCTATGTGTTCCGCTGGTAAACCGGGAAGAAGAAACCATTGGGACCCTCCAGGCGTTGAACAAAGATTCAGGGGATTTTTCCGATGATGACCGGGAGGTACTCACCTATCTTGCCAATTACGTCACGGTCGCGATCGAAAATGCCAGACTTTATGAAGAGTTGAAGACGGCCGACAGGGCCAAGGAGCGGGTCATCAGTCATTTGTCCCATGAGCTCAAAACACCGCTGTCTATCATCTTATCCGCATTCGGAATTATTGAACGAAAGGTTCGTGAATCAGATGGACAAATAATAAGGAAGGCCGTTAGAAGAGGGCGCCGAAGTGCGACGAGACTAATGGAGCTTCAGGAGAAAGTCGACGACATTATCAAACTGCGGCAGTTTGAGGAAAAACCGAGAATGCTCAGCATCATCGAGGATGCGATTGGCATTTTAGAGGAGTTGGAAGAAAGCGATGCCGGCCAATATGAAAAGGCTCTGAGCGTCATACGAAATCGCATAGAATCCATTTTTGTCTTTGAAGATTCCCGGGTTGAAAAGATCCGGGTGGCTGAACTAATCGATGAAATTATCCACAAAGACTTGCCATCCGGGCGACGTGATAGCCTGGAGATCAATGCCCGGGTCGAAAATGATCTTTTCCTTACAGCCGACAGAAGGATGCTGCGAACGGTGCTGGCGGGCCTTGTCAAAAATGCGGTCGAAAACACACCGGATGAAGGACTGATTGAAATTAAAGCTTGCTCAAGTGATGCCCGGTTCACCATCGATGTGTGTGACCACGGCATCGGTATAACTGGCGAAAATCAGAAAAACATTTTCGGGGGTTTTTTTCATACGCTTGACACCAACTATTACACTTCGAAAAAACCCTACGATTTTAATGCGGGAGGCGCGGGCCTCGACCTGTTGCGGATGAAGATTTTTGCCGAAAGGTTCGGGTTCTCCATTAGCGTTGACAGCACCCGCTGTAAATTTATCCCGACCGATACCGATATCTGCGAAGGTAAAATTTCCGCCTGCCCCTTTATCAAAGAAAGATCAGAATGCCTTTCTTCGGGCGGCAGCACATTTTCAATAAAATTTGCCAGTCCTTAAAGTCAAACGGTTCCCGGGTAAAAGAAATGGATCAATGTTGAACAGTTAAAGGTTTGATAGTCTTTAGATTGTCAGCTTCAGACTGCTTTGTGAAATAAAGATCCCATCTCAATTGGAGATTCATCCAGAAGTCAGGGGATACTCCAAAAAATATAGCCAGCCTCAATGCCGTACTCGGTGTGATCCCCCTGCGGCCGTTTATGATTTCATTCACCCTTTGATAGGGAACACGTATTGCCACAGCTAATTCCTTTTGGGTAAGCCCCATGGGTCTAAGAAATTCCTCTAAAAGCATCTCTCCAGGGTGAGTCGGAGTTCTATGTGTTGGGATACGGATCATTTCAATCTCCTAATAATTTTTTAATGATAATCTGAAATTTCAACATCAGTCGGTCCCGTCTCTGACCAATGGAAACAAATTCGGTACTGGTCATTAATGCGTATACTGTGCTGTCTTTGTCGATTTCCTGATAGAGCCTCCAATCGGTTGCCAGGAGGAATGCGCAGTTCATCAAGTGACACTACAGAGTCAAGTTGATCGAGTTTTCTCACTGCAATTTTCCATAGGCTTTTTGGGCATAATCTCATGGCAACTTTGGTCGTCTTGCCGTTGAAAATATCCTCGGTTGCTTTGTTTTTAAAGGACCGGATCATGAATACACAATAACACGGTTATCATGCTATTTCAAGTTAGAAGATAGAAATTTTTAGACTAGCAGATGTTAGGGGGGGGTGAAACCGCGTCTAAAGAATGCTCTGTGCTTCTTCCTGAATAGACCAAGGGGGGTCGTTTTACAATAACCTGTAATTTTTCGGCTGGTTCCTAAAAAAACATCAAAAAGAGTCAAGAGCAGACTTGACCCCTTTCCTGACCCCTTTCCTTGGCCCCTTTGGTGACCTCTTCGGTGACCCCTCGCCTTGCTTTAACCGGGAAACAATTTCAGGGTGTAGCGGGCATCCTTCTCGACGCTTTTTCTGTCCAGTACAAAGGGCCGGTACCCTCCTGTGCGCCACAGTTCGACCTGGTCGTCGTAATGGGGGCTCATGAAATTTCCTGAAATTCCGGCCGGTATCACCCGCCGAGAATTTTTCATATTGGAAAAATCGATAATGTAGCGCAGCGATGCGCCGTGATATCCCTCCCAGGGTTTCGACAAGAGGTAAGGCTGGGGGTTGACGGTGGCGAAACTTCCTCCCATGGGAAAGGGCCCGATGTTCAAAAAGTATCCCATAAGGGATGAAGACTTGCCGAAAGGGTGGTAAAAGGTCAGGGTGTGCAGTTTGCCCCATTGCCAGTCATTTACGTTATCGCCCATCTGACCATTCAGATAGGCAACTGCTTCCTTGAAGCTTTTGCCGAACATTTCTTCAACCCCTTCCACTTCAGGGGTATCGGGGTCGTCGAACCAGGGGGATCGGCCCGGGGCCATCAGGCTTCGCAGGGCGTTAAAGACCACAAAGCTGTTTTTTATGTATTGCTCATAGAGTTGATCGCCAAGTCTTTTTTTAAAACTGTTTTTTACCATCTCGTTTACGGTAGCATGAAACACCGTGGGGGCGATGCCGTCGGCGCGGGCTATAAAATCCCACTCCTGAAGAATCGAAAGTGCCTTTTTCTCATTTTCTGATAATTTTTTATCGGACAATGCGTTTACGATCAGGGGGGTCCATTCTTGCGGCCAGGACCATATAAAAGTCGGCCTGCATATTCTCGAAGTCTTTAACGTCATATTTTTGCTTGGCGGTGATCATTTCCTGTATCCTGACATACCTGTCGGGCATGACGTAATAGTGGGATATAGGATAGGGATAATCATCGCCGACATGCTTGTTATTGGCCGTGGCAATCCAGCCCCGGGAGGGATTGCGCATATGCGGCTGCTCAGCGGTGGGAACGTAGCCCTGCCATTCATGTTTGCCGTCCCATCCGGGAACGGGAACGGCACCGCTGAAGCCATCCCGGATGGGTATGCCGACAGCCGCCCAGTAGCCGATATTTCCTTTCTTATCGGCATAAACCCAGTTTTGCCCCGGGCATTTGAAGTCTTCTACCGCTTTTTCAATATCGTCAATGCTCCCGGCAGTATTGAGGCCATAAAAGGGAAGTGTTTCAAGCATCTCATAAGCCGTCCAGCGCATGGAAAGCGCCGTGCCGTATGGTTTGCCAGGATTGCTCAGGCCATCAACCAGCGGCCCATGGCGGGTTAACTTTACTTTGAATTTTACATCGGCAGCATCTTTGACCTTGATAATTTCTTCTTTAACCGTCATATCCGCCCAGCGCCCCAGATACTCATATTGATCCGGGTTGTCGGGATTTATCTTCTCGATATAAAAATCGGCATCATCGGCCATAACATTGGTCCAGCCCCAGGCCACGTTTTCATTGGCCCCGATAACGACGAACGGAAACCCGGGCAGCACAGATCCGGAGACATTCATCGAGGGGGTTACCAAATGGGCTTCATACCAGATTCCCGGAACGCCGTGACCAAGGTGGGGATCATTGGCAAGAATCGGCATTGCGTTCGCAGCATGTTTGCCCGAGACAACCCAGTTGTTGCTGGCACCGCCCCCTTCGGTACCGAGAACCTTTCTGGCCAGATTCAGCGCATTAAGAAAATCGAGTGCCGCCATACCTTGCGGAGCAATCGTCGGGTAGCCTTTCACATAGTCCGGAAAGAGGTCCTGTGCGACTTTTTCTCCAACCTTATCGATAACCGCTAAATGCAGCATCTCAATAGAAAATGCGCTGTTGAGATCCCACGCCATGTAGTAGTGGACCGCCGCCGCATCGGAAGACTGCCAGGGTTCAGGTTCATACCCTAAAATGGTGAATTCTACGGGGAGGGGACCTTTGTGATTTTCAATATAGTAGTTGACGCCCCGGGTGTAGGCTTTTATTGCAGCGCGTGTTTCGGGTGGATACGATGAAGCAATGCTTTCAATTGATTTTCCGGCAGTAATGGTTCTGAAAAATTGGTCGACCGGCACAAGGTCCTGGCCGAGGATTTCAGCCAATTTTCCTCTGGCGGCCCGTCTTACCATGTCCATCTGAAAAAGCCTGTCCTGGGCCATGCAATAGCCCAGGGCAAAAAAGGCATCTGCATCCGTCCGGGCATATATGTGCGGCATGCCGTAAGAGTCGCGGATGATTTCAACTTTATCCTTCAGCCCGGAGATGGTCATCTCTCCATCGTAATCAGGAAGAGTTGATCGGAGATATAGGTAAACACCTGCAAACAAGACAATTATCAAAACTGCCAAAATCGATACAACCCACTTTAAAACCCTCACTGCTCACCCCATTGAGTTCACCCGGTATAGATGAGATTGATTTGTTTGGTTATCCAGATGATGTACGAAATCACAAACAAATTTTGATTTGTCGATAAATGTTAATTTGGGACGGTATTCTCGTGGTTATGACATGGTTCAAACTTTGTGCGCGATGCTCTTGGCCATCTTGGCTACGTCGCCTGTATCACAATAATCGTAATATCATCATGCTGGGCGGCGCTGCCGGCAAATTCATTTACTTTGCTTTTGATTTCTTCCAGGAGGGTTTCGGCTGTCATGGTATGGGAATTTTTTACAACTTCCAGAAGCCGATCAAACCCGAAAATCTCTTTTTCTTCGTTCATGGCTTCTACAATTCCATCGGTGTAGAGAATCACCTTATCACCGGGTTCCAGTGAGAGCTGTGTTTCTTCATAGGCGGCATCTTCGAGAATTCCCAGCGGGAAGGTGTCGCCTTTGGTTTCCACCAGGATCGCCTCACCGGTTTTGGCCGACACATGAACCGGCTGGGTTTGACCGGCGCTGCACAGGGTCAGGGTTTTATCCTGTGAATCAATCACGGCATAAAGCAAGGCAACAAACATCCCGCTTTTGACATCTTTTTTGAGTCTTCTGGTTGGCGCGCATCATGCTTTCGTTAACGCTCAGCTCATCTTCCGACAGCATGCGAAACAACTTCGCGAGGCGGACATGACCAGCGCACCGGAAACGCTTTTGCCGGTAACATCCCCGATGACCATGCCGGCTTTATCTGCGCCCATGTCGATAAAATCATAGAAATCTCCCCCCACCTCCCGGGCGGACATCGAAAAGGCGGCAATCTCAAATCCGTGCAATTTGCGGGCGTATCCGCCGGCAGCATGCTGATCTGCAGATCCCGGGCGATGTTGAGCTCCTCCTCCATGCGTTCTTTTTCGATGACTTCTTCGACCATGCGTGCATTTTCGATGGCCACCGCGCCCTGGTTGGCCAGGGTATTGAGCAGGTTGATGTCTTCGCGCCGGTAAAATTTGCCGGATTTTTTGCGCCCAAGGGATATCATGCCCGTCAGCTGATCTTCGTATATCAGCGGAACGATGAGGGTGGCTCCAAGTTGGTTAAATACCTTTTCGCAGGACTCCCGCTCGATCCTCAAAAATGGGATCTTCCTGAATATCATAGATAGTGACTTCCTTTTTTTTCTCGGCAATTTTTTGAATCAGCGGATCATCGGCCGGAAGCGTAAATTCTGCAATTCTCAAACTTTTAGCATTCAGCCTCAACGTCAACCTGTGCTTCTATCTCTTCAGCTCTCTTCTTTAAGTCTGACACTTTCAGATTCTGCTCCAGCTTTCTATGTCTTCTCGTTTCCCCCTCCTGAATAAGGCATTTATAGGTCTTTTTCATCCGGGTTCAAGAGCATGACCGAACCGGCATCAACGAACATGGGCTGCCAGGGCAAAGTTCATCAGGTTTTTGCCGATTTCATCCAGGTTCAACAACGAGCGCATGGTTTCGCTGATTTTCTGCACGGTTTCCTGGTAGTCATATTCCAGGCGGTAGAATACGCGATCAATGAATTTTTGAACCCTGTTCCGTATCGGATTGAACAGAAACACCACCGCCAGGATAAAAACAAGCGGAAACACCGGAGACTTGGCAAATTCAAATCCGCCAAAAGCCATGTTCGATATCAAAACAATAATTCCATAAATGCCTGCCAATGTCCCGGTGGTAAGGACATAACCGTAGGTCCGTTTGATGATGGCATCGATGTCAAAAAGATCGTGTTTAACGATGGAATAGCCGATAAACGCCGGAAAAATAATAAAAAACGGAAGATAGTAATTAAAGCTTGGCAAAATGTAGCGATGCAAAAAAGCACTGCTTAGCAGGTCCAGCAATGGAAGCGATGCGGTCAAGGCGGTACCTAAAAGGATCATCTTTGATCTGAGTTTAACAATTTCGGACTGGGACGTCAGCCATAGGTGCAGACATGAAAGCACAAGCACCAGTACGCCAAGCGCCAAGTAAATTTCACAAATAATCAGCCAGGTTTTGGGCGCGTCTGTCATGGTAGGCGTTAAAGATCGAATGCTCACGAAAACGACAAAGGAAATGAGATATGGGAAAAACTGTATGTATGGACGATTTTTTATAAGGAGCCTTTCTTCTGGAAAGTTAAAGGCTAAATGAATAAGGAAAGCTGGGGCAAAAGCGTAGGCAAAAATATGGAAAGTCTCGAGCCAGGGGGGGGTTACGGATCCGATGCGATACAGAAAGGCAAAATATAGACCTAAGGCAGCGACGACAACAAAAAAAATCCAACTGATTTTATAATGGGGCTTCATTAAAAATACCAACGTACCGATCAAGACATAACTGAGCCCCAGCAGATAGAGAAAACCACTTTTTATAAATGCCCGTATAAAACCAATGGGAATATTTTGAACGGTAACTGCAAAAGTTCGGCCTTTTCTATCGATGAGATAGGTATTCATTTCTCCGAGATTGCGAAACATATGGGATCGAAACTCTTTAATATTCTTGAAGGTATTGCTATTAACCTCTAAAATTTGGTCGCCAATCTGCAATCCGGCCCGGCGGCCATTATCGGTAACCAAACCGACAACATCCGCGCCGGTCGCGGTTCGAAAACCGTATCCGAAGTCCGGATAACTGCCCCATTTGACGATGTTGTAAAGATAGAGCAGAGCAACGGCAATGGTTAAAGCTAAAACCAGCCCAAAGGCTGTTTTCGATAATGCTATTTTTCTTCCGGCAGTCACTATAAATCACCTTCTATTTTTAAAGTTTTAAAGTCACCAGTTAAAAACCGGCGTTTTCTAATAAAAGAAATGACTATAAGGATCACACTGTAAAACATACTCAACCACACCAGCCAGTTACCATAACGCGTGTAAAATGATTTTTGGGAAGATGGAATGATCGATCTGGTCAGCACTCCCGGGACGAAAATATTCCGGCCATCTTTGTCTTTTACCCGATCAAAAACCCTACCGCAAGGATCAATAAAACACGAGATCCCGGTGTTTGCACAGCGTACGACAAAAACCCGGTTTTCGACGGCACGCATAATGCTCATGGATAAAAACTGGTAGGGTGCGGCAGTTTGGCCAAAGCGGGCCTCATTGGTGATGTTGACGATAAATTGCCCGCCATTTTTCACAAAATTTCTGACCAATTCCGGGAAAATGTTCTCCCAGCAAATGGTCACGCCAAACTGAAAATCAGCAAGCTTAAAAACATTGAACTTATCCCCGGGCGCATACCCGGCGAAATTGGGAACCTGGATAAATGACCAGGGAACTGTCTTTTTCATGGGAAGGTATTCGCTAAAAGGCAGGAGGCGGATTTTATCATAGCGCTGAATTTCGGGTTTTCTTTTTCCAGGAACGATTAGAAAAGCAGAGTTTGTGTATTTCAATTTATACGATTTTTTCCTGCCGTACTTTTGTTGCTGCGAACTTCCTATCAAAAGAGCAGTGGATGTGTCTCGGACAACACGTTTGACATGATTATAAACGCTGCGGTCAATGTTGATGGCTTTGGGGGTGGCAGTCTCAGGCCACACGACGAGCATCGGACCATCCATTGCGGCCCTGTGAGAAAGCTCAGTATATGTTTCCATAATCATTCCGGCATACTTCTTATCCCATTTCTTGGCCTGTTCGATATTTCCTTGAACCACTGAAATCTTGATGTTCTCACCGCTCAGCGGGGTGGATAGCTTCAGATACCCAAAAACCAAATCAAAGACTAATAAGGTTAAAGCTACACTAGCAAAGACGACGAGTTTTCGCTTTGAGGGTCCATGATACGAATTATCTGTTTTTGGAGTGTTTTGGCGAGAATTTAAAGCCAGGATCCCTGCGGCAATGGCTGAATTGACCGCCACGATTAAAAAACTGATCCCATAGGCACCCGTAATGGAGGCAATTTGGATAGTGATCGGATTATTATGCTGGGAGTGCGATAGGAGTCCCCAGGGAAGGGCCAAAAAGAACATGTTGGACCGCAGGTATTCCAGGGATACCCAGATAAAGGGTGCCGAAACGAGCGAGACAGCAAGGCCATATCTTCTGGATATAACACTTAAGGCCAGTCCGAAAATTCCAAAATAAGATCCCAGGTAAAGTGCCAGCAAGGCATGATGAAGATACGTGTATCCGGAGATCTCTAAAATCCAGTCAAAGATCCCCATAAAGAAAATCATTCCGCATATAAGGGATAATACAAAAGACCATAGCGGACTTTTTGCATTATTTGCCACAAGCCAGGGAACGAGTCCCACCCATGCGAAGATATAAATGCTATGATTCGGAAAGGAGAGGGCCAGCAGGGTTGCCGTGAGGAAAGTCAGAAAAAGATTTTTAAGATAATTCCGGATGAGGAACACCATAATATGGTATCGATTATTTGCAGGTGACCTGGTGAGGGGAACTCCGCCCCCCACCATTTTCACACAAATTCATTAATCTTATAGATCAATCACACATCTAATGTCGGCACAACCCGAAGTAAAATCGTGCCTTTAATCATTTGCTCAGCCGTATCGCCGCCGTTTGTAGGAACAAAACATTCTCTTTGGGTTACTTTTAATCTTACAAGAACCGGGGTGCCTGTTAAATTAAAAGATTGTTCAACCTCGAGGTCGCATGCCAGCCTCTCGTATGCCTCCTCAAGTTCGGCGTTGGTAAGATCGCAAATATTATAGTCTCCAGCAGCGATACCGTCTGGAACACGTCTGAAAGTATGAAATAAATGGACTTGACCAAATCTTCGCAGAGTGACATGAACATTAAAATGGTCATAGGGGAGGATCGTCGAAATTTGGTCCACACCAAACGTCTCTCTATCTCGAGCCACCGTAAATGTTCCCCAAATGAAAGGGCCGGAGGTAGGCTGCGGGTCCTGAGTATCAAAGCAATCGCAATCGCTTCCTGGGTTTTCGGGCCCACCGCCGTCGGCCAGGGCAATTCCGTAAAAACAAAAAATGTGTTGCCAGCATCAAAGTCAAGAAAATAAGTTTTTTTTTCATTTTTATCTCCTTTCGTTAAAATTGGTCTTTAGTTTTTTCAGGTAGCCTACATTTAGTGAAAAATTGTCCGTTCATTAATCCACCCTTAACTTGGCCTATCGTTTTAAGGGCAAAAAGTCACCTAACCATTAAATTAGCTTAGCTTCACCTCCTTTCAGGAAACAAACGATTCGATTTAAAATAGCAAATTTCATCATTTTTATCTTACGATTTTTATTTTTTGTGCGCCGCCGAAAAACTCACCATTGGTCAATTTCCCGGATAGCTCCACGGTGTACCACTGACCCACTTGAATTTCTCCTAAAGTGTTGATCGCATCCTGCTTGTTGAAAAACGCCAGCAAGTAATACTGCTTTTTAAAGTATGAATACAGCTTGACCACCCGCTTTGCCTCCACGTTGTTTAGCCGGATGCTGTCTTTCTGATAGTCATCCGCTGTCTGGCCCTCCTCGGGCCAGATGATCACCTTCACATTGGGGATAATAAACTTGCCCTCCTGCCAAACGATCCGCCACACTCTGGCAGCTATATTTACCTGCGTAGTGCCTTCGACATAAAAATACACCGTCTCAGAGTTAACAGCCCTTCCCACTGGTAATCATCGAGCTTGCAGGCCGACCCATTGAAAATCTTCACCGCAACCTGAACCTGCGCCGAATAATATCCCGGCAAAGATATATCATAATAATCCCTTATATCCTCTGCCCGCTGCTGCCAGGGCTCAGAACCCCAGCCCACCGGCAACTGTTCGCAAAATTCGGCCCGAACCACCGTATCGCCCACTCGCCGCCAGGGATAGGCCGGCGCATCCGGCGCCTCTATTGCAAACTGATCAGCATGCCGGCTCCGCATCCGGCGGCGCAGGGCTGGGCGCATTGAGCTTGGCTAAAAGCAGCCGACCCGATGGATCAATGATCTGCAACTGCCGATAAAATACCCGGCTGCTAAAACCCTCGCTGATCCAAATATCTGCTCCCGATTCATTGCGCACCACCGCCTCCAATGCAATCGGCTCCCCGAAAGCAAAATAAAGCGACGGGTTGTCAAAGGTCAAATCAATATCTATGTCCGGCGGCTGTGCCCATAAAAGATTAGCGCCGCCCATTAGCAGCAGCGCTGCCAAAACAACTGAAAGAATCGATGGTCGCACTCTCATCTTTGCCCCCTTAAACTGTTTAGTGTCGGCTATTATGAATCGCACCCTGGATGGCAGCCTTGTGCCCGCAGGTGGTGCCAAACGGATGCAGCGTCCAATCCTTTACACCCGCCTGTAAAATGCAATGTACTCATTGTCACAGTGATCATGCCGGTAGTGGCCGTCAAAAACGCATGAGCCCATTTCGTGCATGGTTGTGCGCCGCAGCACAGCGTTAAAATCAAACTGCGTCTCGGTGACCGCCAACGGTTCTGTGAGGGCGCAATTCTCGTCAAAACAATCAATGGTTTTGTCAGCGTTAAAGGTGATCGGTTTGAACTCAACCCCGTCATCGGGCGAACCATCAGTGGGATCGCTTTTGTTTAGATTTAACGGACTGCTGTATGAAGAACGAAACTGGTAGCACTGATTCTCTATGGCGGTCTCTTTGCACTCATAACCCTCCGGCCAGCTAGCCGCTGTCCTCATACTCCGGCCCCTGCCCTTGTTCGAGCTGATCGAAGCAGGCCTCCTCAAAATAGTTTTGCTGCGCAAAACCATATATATGGGGCTGATAATAGTTGTGATGCGGGCTGAAGTTGGGCGTAAAGCCTTTGGTGTCCCAGCGAAACTCGTTGCTGCCGGTAAAGTGCAAATGACCATAGTTTTTGTCACATTCGTCTGTAACCTCGCAATAACGCCCTGAATCCGGTGGATAATATCGAATCTCCAATATGTCGCAGTGCGGCCCCTGCCAACGACAGAGCCGGATCGGCAGTATCCGGATCAAAGTCAATCGGCGTTCCGGACGGATCAAGAGTTAAATCAATATTTTTGGCCGGATCACCCGGATCGTAAGCAAAATTCCGCATCGCCAAATAAGCCGTTTCTGCGCCGATGACCACCACTTCAATACCCGCATCGGTGAAGGCCAGCACATCCGCATAACCCGCCTTGGTCGCATGCGGAAACAACACTGTCACAAAATCCGTCCAGTACTCCCAGCTTTCGGTGACCGCATTAAACTTGTTGGGACGCACAAAAATCGTCTTGGTCGTGCGCGATGTGCCTAAAAGATCTTCTTCCGAATTGCGAATACCATCGCCATCATCATCGGCGGCGTCCCAGGTAGAGCCCCCAACATCTGCGGTTTGAAAACCGTACGTATCGGTGGTCATCGGATTGCCGGCCAAATCCGAGGCTTCCACCGTAACCTCGATTGACCTAAGTTGCCAAAATCAGAACTCGGGTCAAATGTCACAGTGTAGTCAGATGGGGCGGGGCTGCCGCTGATATCAACACTGCCGAAAACAGCAGCACCTTCCTCTGTGACAGTTATCGCGATGGTGGTCGAATCTACCCCGCTGCCGCTGTCAAGTACATGAACCACAATGTTGCTGTTAACCGCAACATTGGGTTGATTTTTAACCGGGGCATGGCTGCCGGTCGTCGGTGAGATGGTGTCAACCAAGATCGTAAAGCTGCCCGATGTTGACCAGTTATCCGCATCATCCGTTTCTTGAACGTATAAAATGTGCGGGCCGTCTGATAAATTAGCCTGAAGGCGTAAAAAAAGTATCGGTTGTCGTTTGCCAGGTTCCGGCTTCACCATCCAGCTGGTAGCGATAGGTGCCGTCCCCCCCACCGCCGGGCGTCCAGCTCCAGGTGGGCGTAGGATCATTGGTAGGTGTGTCACCAATTACATTCGGAGAATCCGGTGGAGTAGTGTCGGAAACCGACAAATTCATCGGCCCCAATATCGACTATTGTAATCTCCCATCGACAGCCTTGGATTGCCATCTATGTCGGTGGTTATACCTGGCGAAATTGGAGCTCCGTTCGTCCCCGCATCGATGCAAGGGGAGCCGGCTTGAAGGTGAAAATCACCGGAATTGACTGTTGACAAAAAGTGGATCAATATCAATATTTCCTCCGCCATCGCTGCCAAGCGCGGTATTCCATCCAGCCCCACTGCCGCCAGAACCTTCAATATCGCAATTATTGAACGTGGGATCGGCAACTCGATTGAATATTTCTTGCAGGTGTATTTCCCCAGAAAATACAGTTCGAGATAACAGACAAATTTTCGAAATTATAAATTCCGCCACCATTCACCGTGCGGTATTCCCATAAAAAGTGCAGTTGGTGATGACAGGAGAAAGGCCTTCATTGAGAATCGCACCACCGTTAAGGGTATTTGCAACATTGTTAGAGAATATGGAGTTGGTGATAATCGGGGATGGACCATTAGGGAAATACCGTTGTTATGAATTGCACCACCTCTATCTGCTCTATTACCATCAAAAATACAGCTAGTGATCGTTGGCGCTGAGGATAGAACGTTGGCAATTGCCCCCCCAGAATTTGCACTTGCTGTATTCATGGAGAATGTGCAACCCGTTATGGTGGGTGAAGCAGCGTTGTATTATAAATTGCTCCGCCACTGGCTTCCGAATTATTGTTTAAAAATAGGCAATTTGTAATTACGGGTGAAGAACTTTTGTTGTGCATCGCACCGCCTGCTGTTCAATCGGCACCATTTAGTGAAAAGTTACAATCAGATTAATAGTAATAGGCAAGGAGGCCTCATTAAAAATTGCACCGCCACCCAGACCAGCTTCTGAGGAATTAGACAAAAAGTTACAATTAATGATAGTCACCGTGGCGTTGAAATGTATAATGCACCACCGCTATCACTGGCGAAGTTATTCAAGAACTTGCAATTTGCTAATCGTTGCGGTAGTATCTGCTATCGAAATTCCACCGCCTGAGAGACCCTCCGCATATCCTGTTATGGTAAGTCCATACTATCGTAGAATTGGTTCCAAAATTGGAAATACTAAAGCACCATGTCTCATTAACACGGCCATCTATAGTTGTTTCATTCGCCTGCCAGTCTCTATCTGCCCTTGATGCCTCAATTCCTGAAAAACCACCGAAAATTTGAACTGTCTTATTCAGACTAATTCCTGCCGAAATGGTGTAAGTTCCCCAAGCCACCCATATCTCATCTCCAGTTGTAGCGGAAGCATTTACCGCAGCCTGATAGCTTGGAAAAAGCATTATCCCAATCTACTCCGGTTAATGATCCTGCTCCTGACGGGTCATATACCAGGTAGCGGCCAATACTTGTAATCCTGGAAAAAGTGCCAATGCCAGTAAGCAGATAAAAATCTTTAGCAATCGTATTGTTGCATAGCGCTTGCTTGTAGATAGTATTGTAACTTTAATTTTCATTGCTCCCCCTCGACATCAATTATGTTTTCCATATTTGGCGTGCCGTCTAAAATATCTGGATAGTATGAACGGTTTTATTACCGCACGATTTTAATTTTTTGCGCGCCACCGAAAAACGCACCACTGGTCAACTGCCCGGATAGCTCCACGGGGTGCCACTGACGCACTTGAATGTCTCCTAAAGCGTTGATCGCATCCTGCTTGTTGAAAAACGCCATCAGATAATGCTGCTTTTTAAAATATGAATACAGCTTGAGCACCCGGGTGGCATCCACGTTGTTTAACCGAATGCTCTCTTTCTGGTAGTCATCCGCTGTCTGGTCCTCCTCAGGCCAGATGATCACCTTTTAATTCTGGATATAGGCTTAAAGATATGAGCCACAAAGAATAATTTTGCACAATAAAATTAAACAGATAGTCCTACATTTCTTTCGGTATGAAGCCGGACAATAATGAACCCGCCGGCAGGCGAAAGATTACTTTTTTTATGAAAAAATGCCAGGATGGAGAGGATCTCCATGAAAACCGCAATTAATTTACTGGATTTCAGGAGAGATGAGAAAGAATTATCAATACCGAACCAGATTAGACAGCCTGTTGTAAGGAGCCTACCGCTGGTATTGTTCCTCTGTCGGGCTAAAATTAATTTCGCCTCCGACAACTGAAATATTGCGCTATGTTAATTTATTGATGTGTTAAGCCCCTCCCCCTTTAACAATGTGAAGCTGATTTAGGTTTCTCCACATCCGAACTATTAAAATTTATCAAAAGGCTGAAAATCAGTATTTATTTCTTTTCAGGATAGATCCTGGAAAATGTTTGTCCTGAGTAATTTTTAAAAAGAAATCCCCTGTCTATATATTCACAGCCTATCGGCTTGATGGCTACTGAAGGAGGTTAAAAAAATTGAATTAGCAAATTTTAAAAAATAATTGAAAAATATCCTATATTAAAAAATTAGAATCTGAATGACATTCTGCAATAATCGTGCAAGAAGGTAAATATTTATTTTTTGAGTTATTTCAGAATGATATCAATTCTAACCGTTACAAAAAGATTTAAATTGTGAATTCTTTTTACTAATTGTGGGTTGTCAAGGTAATAATCGTCAGCAACTGCCAAAATAAAATAGCCGGGTGACCTTAATCTTAGATGCAAATAAGGCAACCCGGCTATCTAATATAGACCCGTGGTTTTCCGTATCCCTATATCCCGGAATTTGGCTTTTTCTTATTGCAATCTTTGTTAGTCGTAAAATGTTATTTAAGACTATATCCCGGTTGGAATGTTCTCATCATTAATATCATCGGGATAATTAATTTCCGCCCAACAGTTCATTTTGCAATCAGGGCCCATCGACTATATGTTGTATGATCAAATCATTTCAGTGGCCACCATAAATAAAAACAAGTAATAGTTATCAATATCCAGGCTATTAAACAAGCCTGAACAACCCTATAATTTTACCGGTAAAATACGGGCTTATTCCCCCGTATTATCGCGAAGATATAAGATAAGTTCTGAGGTTTATCTTTTTGTTTTTTATACCAATTTTATCCCTGATGTTCTCCCTGTGAAACTCTATAGTTTTTATAGACAGATTCAGCAGATCGGCGATTTCTTTGGTTGTTTTTCCCTGTCGAACCAGATTGGCCACTTGAATTTCAGTGGGGGTCAGTTTAATGAAAGAGCTGGAGAAGCTGCGCGCAAAGGGAGACACAATATCGGCCAGATTGGACTCGAGAATGCCCAGCAATGTAATCTGTCTGTCGGTTAATCTACTCTTTTTCAACTTTTCCAGATAGGGCTCGATCAATTGTCGAATGTTGAACAATATTTTTTCTTCTAACACCTGTTTATCTTCGTCCAATCGTTTCAACAACACTTTTAAGGCCGTATTGACTTCTTCAAGATTTTTTGCTTTTTCCTCCAGTTCCCAGGTTCGTTCCTTTACCCGTTGCTCGAGTTCTTCGCGAGTGCTTTGCAGCGCCTGTTCATACCGGTGGCGATCGGTGATATCTTTTACAAAGACAGTGAAGGATTGAACGTTGCCGGCATTGTCCAGAACTGGAAAGAGATTACAATCAAAAAATCTGCCAACGTTTTCTTCGGTGTAATGCACCGGCTGTTTCGTCCGGATCACTTCCTGCGCCTTGCGTTTTCTCAGTTCAGCGGCCTTAGCCGGCATCAGGGTATAAATGTTGTTTCCGATGAGCTCTTTGGGCTCTTTTCCGTATCTTGCTGCGGCCCTGGTGTTGACGGTCAACACGGTTCCATCGATATCCACCAGCAGCGCCAGATCATGGGTAGAATTCAACAGCACCCGCATGGTTTCTTCGTTTGTTTGCAGCGCCTTTTCGGCTGCAATCCGTTCGCTGATGTCGCGGATGGCGACCAGGTCGGCCGGACGGCCGTTGAATCGAATCAAGGTTGCGGAGGTTTCGCAAGGGAGGATACTGCCGTCTTTGGCGACAAGATCGATGCGAAATGTTTTGGGGATTTTTTTCCCGGCCAGGCGGTCTTCATATCTTCTTCGGACAACGTCGTGGTCCTTTTTTTGCACTAACCGCAAAAAACTTAAGCCGTCATTGACATCACCCCGGGTGTAGCCAAATTGGTTCGTAAACATCGAGCTTACAAACTGGTAAAGGCCGTCCTGCAAAATAACCACTGAATCCGGACTCAAGTCCAAAAGACTCTGATATTTTTCTTCGCTCTCCTGCAATGCCTCTTCGACTGCCTGGCATTGGTTTTCAATTTCTTCCAGATCCCGGGCTCTTTGACTCATTTGATCGTATGCGGCTGGTTTGTCCATTTGATGATTTACGCCTTGTTATAAATGGGCGAAAAATCAATCAGACAGGCTGTGGGACCGTCTTCCAGCCGCGATTTACGAAAGTTGGATGCAAAACCGATCGCGGCAGGATGCCGTTCCCACACAGAAAAGATTTCAAATGGTGCTTTCCCGTCTGACGATTTATTAGTGTCGCTTTTAGCTCCTAATCTTTTAGTCTGAAATTGAAAAGATGGACGAACCCAACATAAGGCCAAACACATAATGAATTCGGCTTTCCACGAATTCATTATATTTCGTAAATCTCTACTTCCTCCGATACATTCTTCAAATTAAATTTACCCAGAGGGCGAGAGCGTAAAATGATCTTTTATGCGATCCGCAGTGCTTTTGGAAAGAAAAACTTTGCCTCCCTTAGCCTGGGAGCCAATCCGCGCCGCCACGTTGGTGATTCCGCCCCTTGCGGTGTAGGTCCAGCGGGAGCCGGTAACACTGTCGAACTTGGCGGCGCCGACAAAGGCGCTGCCTGAGTTGATTCCCATATTGATTTCAAGGGGTCGGTAGAGTGAACTGCATTCTTCACCAATTTTAATGGTGTCTTCACGGATCTGCAGTGCGGTGCGCACGGCTCCCAGTGCATTTTGCTCCTGGTCTTTATCCAGGAATAACACCATCAAACCGTCGCCGGCGGTTTCGTTGACATCGCCGTTGTTGGCATAGATAGCGTCCATAAAGGCGGAAAAATGCTTTTCGATGATGTCATTCATCTCGGCGTCGCCCAGCCGTTCACAGATTTTGGTGTAGGCCTCGATATCAAGGAAAAGCACGGAGACGTCTTTTTCCTTGCTTACAGGCATTTCGCCGTTGGGGGATTTTTCAATCATGCGGCTGACGGTGGCGGGTACAAATTTGCTCAGACTTGCTTTGACGCTTTCAAGGATCTCCACTTTGTGCATGGCGTTGCGCAGTTCATCGAGGGCCTTTTCCAGTTCGATATTTTTCAGTTGAAGGTTTTTGTTCAGGTTGCGGACTTGCTCAAAAGATCTGGCATTTTTCAGCGCCACCACCAGGTTGTTGACCAGGGTGTCGAGCAGTTCGACGTCATTGTCGTTAAAGGGTTCGCCGATCAGTTTGGCCCCCAGACCCAGCAGGCCTGGGATTTCCGGCGCCAGGCTGAACGGCATCGAGAATTCGACTGATCCGGGAAGAAATTTTTGGTGATCAGAAACAGCGGTATTCAGCTTTAAGGATTCCGGTTTTAGTTGCTCTAATAGCTTTAGGCCGCCGGTTTCAAGGGCATCATGGTTTTCGTCCTGAAACCCGATGGCGACAAACTGGCTGGTTGTCTGCGAAGGCTGATCGAGCAGTAAAATAAAGCCATCCATGACGCCGAAATTGCCCATGGTCATCAGCAGAAAATTTCGGATAATCGTTTCCGATTCCACCGTGCCGTATATGTCCTTGCTGACATCATAGAGGGTTTTCAGGTTAAACACCCGCAAATCGAGCTCAGCCTGGACGCTTTCAGCCTGCTTGAGAGAATCTTTGAGTTGTTTGATTTCTTCTTGTTGGTTCATTGCTCGATTTTTCTTTATAGATTCAAGATGGTTGAACTAATATTGTTATCTCTCAAAACATAAAAGATGAATGGATTCTTATTTTATACTTTAAGTAGACAGGATTTACAGGATCATTAGGATTTTGTGTATAGCCGGTTTCCGGATGAAACCGGCTATAACCAATTTGCTTCGCAAAATTAGTTACGAGTAAATTATACTTTTGTTTAAATCTTCCAGCGAAATCGTTAAGAATAGTGCTGTATTGAAAGCCTGGCTTGCAGTTTTCCGCCGGTAGGCGGATGATATTTTCACGGTTTCTTCCGGAAACCGTGAAACAATCTCGTTTATCCTGTTAATCCTGTCTAATTAAAAATTAGATTAGAATCCATTCCTTTAAATTCAAAGATTCAGTAGTTCGACCTACATCTCTTCTGGCCGCTTAAGTGTGCATGGAGCGGAACAGGGTGTTAAAATGAATTTTCAACTCCTGCCGGGTTTCCTTGAGCCGATCCAGCAGATGCTGGGCCAGGTTTTTCATGATGGCACAACCCAGGGCGCTGTCTTCTGCCGATATTTTTTCAAGATCTTCCCGGCTGATTTCCAGCAAGATGGCATCTTCGGCACACTTGGCGGAAAGACTGTATATAGTAGGGTGGTACCAGGGCGGATGTGCCGAAACACCCCCCTTCTGATCGAATTATTTTGATCGGCAGTTCATATTCCCCGTTCACTTTGGTCAGCATTTCTACGGCCCCGCTCTTGATGACATAAACCCGGATCACCAATTTTGCCTTCTTGAAACAGCCACTGGCCTTTTGGGACCTGGATTTCATTAACGGCAGCGGTCAACCGCTGCAACTGGGACTCGGAAAGTCCCTTAAATAGGAAACTTAATGATAAGGGCATGAGATCACCTCCATGAACTTGATCCCGACCAATCCAAGTCGGAAACACATTTCAAAGGTATCTGCTTCTGCCTGCTGCCGAACGTCTTGAATGAAAATTCTATGACATCGCCTTTATGGCATCTTCAACTGTGTTGTAGATACCGGCAAATTTGGATATCCCCACCATGTTAAAGATTTTTTTGAAATGATCAGAAAGACCGGTGATTCCGATTGCCTGGTTCTTTTTCTGCGTATGGGCGAGGATTTGGATGAGTACCGCTATACCACCGCTGTTGATATAGGCGTCTGTTTCAAATTGAATCAGAATTTTTTGAGCAGTTTCCTGTTCATCCACTTTTTTATAGGCTTCAAGAATGAAGGGCTCCGATTGGGCCGTAATATCGCCCTGGATGTGCAGGAGGGTAATGCCGTTTTGTTGTTCCAGTTGAAATTGATTTGTCTGTTGCATGATCAGCGTGTACTTTCTATTAGCGTTGGAGTTTGATCTTCATCGCGAGGGCAGGGCGCTGGCTGATTTTCGATCTTTAGAACCATATTGACCACGTGGCCGCCATCGGTCGTTTTGTTAAAATCCACCCGGTCGACCAGCTGTTGGATTAAAAACAGACCCAGTCCATTGGGAGGTTCGAGCCTCTCCACTTTTCTCCGGATGTCAATGGTTTGTGGAATATGGGGGATGCCATTGCCTTCATCTTTGACAGAGACCCTGAAATTTTTATCGCCCAGATGCATGCTGATGACAACCCTGGCTTCAGGGCGTCCCTTATTGCCGTGCTCCACGGCGTTCAGGCAGGCTTCGGAAACGGCGGTCTTCAAATCTTCGATACGTTCTTTGGCCAGCCCGCCAATTTTTGCAAAAGAGGCCGAGCACTCCATAGCAATTCGTTCGTAGCCATCTACGTTCGGAAGATCAACTTCAACTGTCCGCTCATCCACAATTCTTATTTTTTCTTTCACTTTCCGCTCCGGCATATGAAACACCTAATATTACGCTAAATAGAAATCAGAATTAAACAGAGAAACAAAGACTAAATGGGATTTTCCATGGAAGATATTATAAAGCAGAAAGGATGTCAAATATTTCGTTTTACGGGTTGCGAGTTTCGGGGTCCGGGTTGCGCGTTACGGGTTGCGGGGTGCGGATCCTTCGATTGCGGATTTGGGATTTGAGATTTCGGATTGGAAAGATTGAACGGATGAGATAAGGGTTGCGCGTTACGGGTTTCGGGTCCTTCGATTTGGGATTTCGGCCCGCCCTGGCGCGACGACTTCTATTTAGTAGCACCAAATTCGAACGCCTGAGAATTATAGGACTTTATAGACGATCCATATAGAACAGGTCTGGGCCAGGGATATTGGATTGTGGATTTTAGAAAGGATGATTCCCTATTTAAATTTTTACCACGGATGTTGACGGAGATACACGGAAATTTTATAGTGTCATAGTACTAAATCATATAAATCAAACCTTCCGTGTAATTCAGTGTCATTGGTGAATTTCTTTTCTGTCGTTTGCCGCTGTCCTCCGCCCTCTACTCCAGCCATCTGAGAAAGATGCCGGCGAACACAAGATGGCAGATCTGCGAACCTATTTTTACCTGGCGGTAAACATTATCGGCGCCGACGACCTGAACGATTTTGTTGCAATTAAGTAGCTCTGCAAATCGCTGCAAGGATTTTGACACGTTTAAATCATTCAGTTTCACCTCGACCATCAGCCACGGTTTGTTGTCACGTGTAATGAGAGCATCGACCTCGCGTTTTTCTCTATCTCTGACATACCAGAGCTTAAATTCACCCAAACCGAAATCGGACCAGGTATGGCAGGCCTTCAGCAGATGCGACATGATAAAATTTTCAAAACGCGCTGATTCCTCGTTGACTTCAGACCAGTCCCAATAATAGTATTTCTGTTCGCGTTTTATGGCACGCTGCAGACGGTGGCTGTATGGTGGGACTCCGTATATGTAGTAGAGGCGCTCGAGCGTCTGAATCCACCTCTGAACCGTTTCAAAAGCAACACCAAGATCTTCTCGCAGAGAATTGAAGGACAGGGGTGAAGCAGTCCGTGGGTTTAACAATCTGACCAGATGCTCCAAGCGATCAACGTCTTGGATTCGCGTTAAATCCCGAACATCTTCATGGGTGATCAACTCGCGTCTGGATCGAATCCATCTTTTGTGAAATCTTTTATCCTGTTTTAAATAAGGCTCCGGAAAACCGCCAAAGGAGAGCAAGGGGCCAATATCGACGCTCTCTAGATCACCACTTATAAAAATTTTCCAGGATTCCTCCGGATCGGGTAACATATCTTTATTTTCTAAGCCGTGCAATTCACCTATAGAAAATGGGTGCATACGATAAAGAAAATACCGCCCCAAAAGGCTGTCGGAACCCTTTTGATACAAATCCAGTCGTCCGCTTCCGGTAACCCAGACGGCTGCTTCATTTCTGAACTCGTCATGAAATCCTTTCAGCCAGGTTTTAAAACGGTGCATTTTGTGCAGCTCATCAAAGACAATCAAGGGCCTTTTCGAAGGCCTGCGCCAATCTGCCAGCAGGTCATCTCCACTTAAAATCCGCGCCCGGTGGCTTGCGATATCCCAGTTTAAATACACCCCCCGATCCGGCCAGGACTCCAGCGCCATTTGGGTTAAGGTGGTTTTGCCAACCTGCCTGGGGCCCGGTAATAGTATCATTTTCTCCGGCGGATGATGCTTCTGGAGCCTTGTTAATAAGCTGCGATCCATATGACAAATTTATATAATCCTCTGAAAATGTCAAGACTTTTTCAGTGGTTTATCTGATTTTGCTGGTCAACTTGGATGACTGCCTTCGCGAAAAGGGGTCAGAAAAGGGGTCAAGTCTGCTCTTGACTCTTTTCCGAAATAGAAGCTGCCATTTCATAATCTGAATGTAATGTATTATGTATCTATTACGGAAAAAATGAAAAAATTAAGAGTCAAGAGCAGACTTGACCCATTCACCTTGACCCCTTCACCTTCACTGTGACCCCTTTACTGTGACTTGACCCCTTTACTGAATGAAACGAATTGTATAATTAGACTTGCTGTGCTATATGTTCACGGATTCCTGACGCAGTTTATCCCGTACTTTATGCTGGGCAGGAATGACAGAACTTTGGACTATGCAGTTAAGAAAGCTTTAAGATTCAAAAGGAATAAGCGATGGAAAGCAGTGAAAAATTATTAAAAAAGGCATTACAATTGAAACCGCAAGATCGATTCTTATTGGTTGACGGGCTTATCCGGAGCCTTGATGAACCTGACGGGGAGATCGACGAAATTTGGATTGAAGAAGCTGAAAAGCGCCTAAAAGCTCACAGAGAAGGCAAAACTCAAGGCGTCCCCTTCAAATCCGTGTTCGGTGAAGAGCTATAGGAATGAAGGTTTTATTTGATAAACTCGCCAAGCTGGAATTGGACGACGCATCGGAATATTATGAATTTGAAGTGCCAGGTTTAGGTGATAGGTTCAGAGAGGAGGTTAAACGGGGAATCCGTCGAATTTGTGAGTATCCATCTGCCTGGACCAGAGAAAGGGAAGATGTGAGGAGATACATCCTTCACAAGTTCCCATACAAGATTCTTTACTCGATCGAAGAGGATTATATCTATATTATTGCCATTGCCCATGGACACAGACGGCCGAATTACTGGATAGAAAGAATGCCAGATGTTTCCTAAATCATTGCGGTATTATGGTTTATTCCGAAACACGCGATCCTGGAGGATCGCTTCCGCAAACTGCGAAGCTGAC
>CAWGCM010000004.1:0-4377 GCA_963821065.1 uncultured delta proteobacterium
ATAGAAACCGGCTTTGAGCTGGAGGGTTCCAAGCTTACCAATTATAACGGGTCCCTTTTCCAACGTAGAGAAGATCAGTGCATATGTGCCGACCATTGGGTTCATGATGTCGGAACAATGGAATTATCAGATTCAGCAGTTTAGGTTTTACAGGGTCGCGATATATCACCGTAAAGCTGTTTCGTATTTTCAGTAATTGCTTCTGTCGCCTTTTCTTCGTTAATACCTTTTAATTCCGCAATGGCTTGAATGGCGATGGTGATGTTGGCAGGTTCGTTGCGCTGCTTGGGATCGGGCCCCAGCACGGGGCTGTCGGTTTCGACCAGAAGGCAAGACAGGGGGAGATGCTTGACCAGCTTTTGTTTTTGCCTTGAGCGGACCACCGAGGGAGGGATAGAAAAAAAGAACCCTGCTTCCACGGCCGGCAAGGCCGCCGAAGCCTTGCCGTCAAAGGCATGCATCTGGACCCGGATTGCACCGTATTCCAGCAGCAACGAAACTGCATGCCGGCCGGCCGAGCGGGAATGGATGTTGAGCGGCAGGCCCAGTTCTTTGGACAGGTTGATAAAGCTTTTTAAGATTTCTTTTTGAAGCTCCCTTTGGGACGCTTCTTTAACGACCCGGAAATCAAGCCCGACTTCCCCAATGGCAACCAGTTTTGAGTGCTCACGACGAATAAACGAACCCATCTGTTCTGCCTGGTCCAGGTCAAGGATGGTCGGATAGAGACCGGCGGCCGGTCGAATCATCGCATGCTCATCAGCCAGCTCAATATTGCGCCGGGCGTCTGTCATATCCTCACCCACCGCAATGATGGCACCAACACCGACTTCAGCGGCTTTATTAAGCACCTCACCCCGATCGACGTCAAAACTTGAGTCACAGATGTGGGTGTGGGTATCAACAATCATAGGTGCAGCCATTACCAGGCGCTTATTTTTTTCAGCTAAATTATATAAGTAAAGTTATTAAGTGTGGGAGCGGCTTTCCAGCCGCGATGAATCTTCTAAATAGCAACATGATTTGCGCCTGGCCTGCGAAAAGCTCAGCCGAATCGAAAGCCACTCCTACATTGAAATCTCAACCTAAAGCTGCCTCTGCTCAATGATCATTTCCCTAATTGGGTTAACTTCTTCGGAATGGGTTTTTTTTAGAGTTTTATCCGTGACATGTCATCGCGCAATTTAATCGCCTAACGGAAACTTATCCGTTGCGACCTCTGCCAACGGTTTACGCGTGTTGGGCGATTCCATAGCCTGCAGATCTCCAGGAAGCTGATCGGCATCATCTATGCGCCCCACTGCAATGGCCGCCATTATCAGATATTCTTCGTCGGATACGCCAAGGACCTCATAGGCTTTTTTAATGCTGAAGCCGGCCATGGCATGGGCGTAAAGTCCCAGTCGGCGAGCCTGCAGGGCCAGCGACAGCCAGGCCGAACCGGCATCAAATGGCGCGTGGCGATTTTCTCTTCCGCCTTCTTTGAACTGGCGGCGCGTCAGAACGAACATCAGCAGCGGGCACTTGCCTGCCCAGCGTTGATTTTTTTCCACAAGAACGGAGACAATTTTTTGGCGTTGTTCGGGCTCGGTTGCATATACAAATAGCCAGGGCTGTTCGTTATAGCACGAGGGCGCCCAGCGGGCGGCTTCAAACAGAGAGTTTATTTGGTGCTCAGGCAGTGGTTCGGATAAAAAAGCACGCGGCGACCAGCGGTCCGTAAAGATGCTGTCGACTTCACACTCGGCTCTCCGATCATTGGGCGGCTTGCCTCCCATAATTTTTCCTTTCTTTGGTTATATTAAAATCACTTTTTAAGCAGACCCGTCAGATTTTCGTGGAAACACCAGATCGCGAAGTTGATTAATGATTGAAATGCCGATACTGATCGGGAATCCGTCTTCACTGGACTCTTTGCGTTTGGTAACCCCGTCGACACAGCCATTGGCAACCAGGTATTTGGCAACGGTTTCCGGATCAAAATTTTCAAATAAATCCTGGTTTAACAGCCGGCACAGGGCTGCGATGACACCGTACACGCCCCAGTTTGATACGGAGGCGATTACCAGCTCGTCGCAGGTGGTGATTGCCGGTATAATATCCAGTGAGACCAGCATATCACGCACATTGCCCATGCCGATTTCATTGCCACCATCTCCAAACGCAATACTGGGGCATTTGCTATCCTGCATAAAAAGGTCAAATTTGGCGGTGAGCTCGGTAATATTTTTTTTGTGCATATTATAATAACACCCGTCCGCCGTAACCCCCGGCCGTTCGATGGAAACGACCAGGCTCGGATCTAAATCCTCTAAAGCCTGACTCACTACCGGTTTGCTTTTCTCCCAATCGACAAGCGGCAGTTCGTAGGTCATAAAGCGTTTTGTTAAAATCTTTGATATTGGCGGGGCGCAGACAAAAACCGGTTCACAGTTAAGCTTGGCAAGGACCTGATAAAGGGCAATGGCCCCAATGGGCCCGTCGCTTTCAAAGCTTCCGGAAACCGGAAATCCGGTTCCGATCAGCACCGTCCCTTGGTTATTCAGAATCATCCGGGCAGCCCGGTAGCAATAACCCGACGACAGAGCCGGACGAACCAGGTGCATACCACGTCGATCATGTTGGAGAATAATATCTTCTATTTGGGTGGACAGGAATTCCATAAAAACCAAATTATAGCTCTGCTAGGGAGGTGAAATCTTATGCGGAAGAAGTTATTCAGACTTCTTTTTTTTCTTTTTTTTGGGTCGGCGTGTGCCACTGGTCCCACGCGCTATTTTTCCGCGCTTTGTTTTTTTATCACCTTTGCCCATATTTTGATCCTCCTTTTCCTAGTATGGCCGACCGAATTAAAGCTGACGTGAAATTGTGGTACCTGGATTTTGCACGAGTTGGAGGCTTTCATATGCAAGGCACTTAAGGGCGAGGCCATAGTGGACTATGCCGAGCCCTTAATAATCCGCCTTCGGCGGACCGATGAAAGCCTTCGGCTCGCCCGCAGGGTGAAAATTAATGAGATAAAATCGACCATCATCCTTTTTACTGATTAAATATTTAGAGGTACTGCTCTTATTCTTTCACCCTACTGCTATTTATTATTATTATTTAACTTCTCATTAAATTTCATGCAAGATATAGGTGATATATCGAAGCAATCAGGCTTGTCAAACGATTTCCTGAAAATTCCCGGTAGTCACGCATTGTTAAGGTCGCCCCATTTGTCTATATTAGGAAGCCGGAAGCTTGCCAGGCTATCCAGTATTTCAGCGACCCTGTCTTTAATTAAAACCATATCTTTACACTCAGGGTGAAGAAATTCTTCGTCTACCATAAGTTTGAAAAATTCGTAGTACACAGACTGTTTTCATGATCGACGTCAGCTTTTTTCTCCGCAGTCAATTCAAATTTCCATTAGCCGACTTCCGGAATATTGTTCCAGATGTGGATCGCATAAATTGTCGGGACGTGATCGACTATTGGCTCAAGAAGCACTTCAGTGAAGCCCTTTTTTGTCTGATTAAGGGCATTGAACACATTTTTTATCTTATCTTGAATATCGTCACTCCAGCTTTCCCAGTGATTGCTATGGTCATGAATGGTGCCCTCGCTGTCGATATACCTGAGCTCTCCGACGTGGCAATACATGCTTGCCGGCGGCACCCTGGTTACGATATCGCTGTTGTTGACGAATCGATAAGCAGTTACATTAAAGTCCTTCTTAAAATCCTGATCGCCAACACGAGGAGACCCGAAGGTGTACAATCCCTGTACATTGCCATAACGGTCGGCAGCAAGAGTGGCCAGGGCCGCACCCAGGCTGTGACCGGTAAACCATATTTTTAAATTGTCTTTCTGTAAATTTGAAACATGCTTTTCAAGATCAAGCCACACTTCTGACAGAGCTGATTTAAAACCCCGGTGCACATTCCCGCCCGGGTCCCACTGTTCGGGCAAAAAATTAAAGTTGGCCATCCAATCCGAAAATATATAGCCGGGATCTGAATCCCCCTCTCTTAGGCGCGCTTCTGATCCCCTGAAGGCCACAATGGCAAACTGGTTGTTGCTGGCAACAAAACATTGGGTTGCTTTGTCTTCAAAGAATATTACTTCCGTAAGTCCTGCATTTTGCTGAAACTTTTCAGTGACGAATTCCGGTTCTGAATATACAAGGGTAGATGCGTCAATAAGCCACCAGGCGTTGACCATATCGAATGTATTGGCCTGGTAGCGGAAAGGGAGCTGGTTGCAATCCTTAAAAAATTCATAGTCATTATAGGGCGGAGCAAGGTTGTCGGTGGTTATCTCAACCAACTCCTTTTTCGTTAGCTGAACCATGAATGATATCTCCGTTTAAGGG
The DNA here is from genome assembly GCA_963821065.1 of uncultured delta proteobacterium. GTDB lineage: Bacteria > Desulfobacterota > Desulfobacteria > Desulfobacterales > JAFDCJ01 > JAFDCJ01. The sequence continues at coordinate 4,358 of CAWGCM010000004.1, forward strand.
AAAAGGACCGGATGGCTTAT
>CAWGCM010000005.1:0-206061 GCA_963821065.1 uncultured delta proteobacterium
AATAAGATTGAAATTGAAAGAGATTGTGCGGGAATATAGATCATAGGGATAAATTAACACAGGAAATCATCGGATTTGCCGTTGTCTTAAGTCGGTGGGACACCCTTATGCCGTGTAACCCGCTGATCCATTAAAAAATATTGCCATGGAAATTGCGTGGCCCATACTTACCTGTAGATAGTCTTGTGCCCATTAAAATGCACGCCATGCTGGATCTGCCCGGTGAGAATCATTTAAGGTTGATGTGGCTCAATTAAAATTAGAAACTTTTAAGAAAATATTCACCAGTCAGTATTGGTTGGTGATTGCTTTAAGTGGTGCTTTTTTTTTCTTTTTCGCCCTTAATCGTGGTGGGGTGGTTATTTTTATTGATGCTTGTTTTATGTTTCTGTTCATTAATTTTTTACTCGGCAAGTATATGATCAACTCAATACCTGTCGGATATTGGGTTACCCTCGGAATCTGTATATGTCTTCTGGGCTTAAGCGTGCTTTTTTATCCCCTGGCATCTCATTATAGATGGATAACCTACATGGTCAGGATGCTCGGTATTGTTTTTGCCATCCATTGTATTAGTCTAAAAAAACTTAATAATTGGGTAATACTTTTGTTTTTTTCCGTTCTTGCGGCAGCTGTGATCTGGCAATTTGCAGCTTATTTCTTTTATAATATGCAATGGGGGACATTTACCAATCCGCATTATTTTGCAAGTTTCTCCGTGCTGGTGTTACCGGCTATCATATATTATGCATTTACTGCAAAAGGTTGGTATAAATATTTTTTCGTTCCAATTGCCCTGCTTGATTTTCATTTGCTATTAAGTGCGGTAAGTGCGGGGTCCCGTCCTGCCTTACTGGGTATCACCGTCGGGGCTCTTTTCGTTCTTTTTTTTCTGACCAGGGGTAAAATTCGATGGGGCAGCATTCTAATGCTGGGTTGCACTCTGACCGTCGTTTTAGTTACGAACTACCTCAATGTGTATTCTCGAATCGAGCACTTTTTTGTCTATTTTTCGAAAGAAGAAAGAATTCCGTTATGGCGGGATACTTGGATTTTGCTCAAGGAAAATAGTATTATAGAGTGGATTGTTGGCAATGGAATTGGTGGTTTCCGAACGGTTTACCCTGCATATCATGCCCGCGCTTATGACCATTTGATTTTTCCTCATTTTTTTCCGCTCGAAATATTATATGATAATGGGTTGATCGGAGTGATATTGTTTTTCGTGGGAATCACCGCACTATTGGTATCTGCGGTTAAAGCAGCAAAAAATTCCGCCAGTAAAGAGAATCAAGTTTTTGTTAAATATATGGTTGTTATTTTTTTAACCTGGCTGATCCACGCAGGTCTCACTTTCCCTTTTTACTCGAAATATTCACAATATAGTTTAGCCTTTATTCTGGGGCCTTTACTGGCTGTTTTGGGAAACCCTGCCTGCCAAAAAGATAGGGTGAATGTCAATCAGAATGAAAGCCGTGCCGGTTAGCCGCCGTCATTTGCAGCAATGGGATTGACGATCTATGTTTCAGCTTGAGTCCTTTCAAAAAGGCAAATCGACCCGGGATATAAAAAACAGGTTCTGGCTTAAACTCCTCAAACCCTCAACTATTCTTTACTCAAAATCGAAAACCTGGTCCTCTGGGCCAGGTCAGAGGTGATCGGCTCTGCTATAGATCAAATCTGTTCGTGGTTTCAGGTGTTCCGCCGGAGGCGGACCGCCGGCTAAAAATGCAGCCGGTCTAATCGAAAAAGAAACTGAAGTTTCATACGATCTGCATCGTACAAGGTTGATGGCCCAGGGCGTATGCATGCGATTTAATCTGATTCTTTTCGTACTCGTCCTCGTGCTCGTCCTTGAGGGTCAGAATTTTTTCGAGGACGAGGGACGAGCACGAGTACGACGACGAATTCCGTACTTTGCTACCGGGTGTGGAATTTCACAAAAAATGACCTTGGATGCATGAAGTTCCATACAAGCGCCGCCTCTGGCCTGAACAGCGGCCAGTCTGATCGTAGAAGAAACTGAAGTTTCATATATGGGCGCTTTCAGGTGATCGAATCTGATACGTATCGTCCTCGTCCTCGTTCTCGTGCTCGTCCTCGAGAATCAAAATTTCATCGAGGACGAGGGACGAGTGCGAGGACGACGACGAATCCCGATCTATGTAACCACGTGTGGAAGTTCACGAGAATGACATTGGATTAATGTAGTTTCATAAGAGGTGTCAGGTGTCAGTAATTACCAAATCCTGAAACTTGAACACTGATTTGGTTGCAACTGAAGACCAACACCGGTGAAACAAAGTCCATTTCATGTGCGATTGCGACAAGGCGGGTCGAATTCGGTTGCTGAAACCTGATCCGCCTCAGGCGGAACACCTGAAACCTGAAAACTGCTGGCAAAGGTAATCACCCCTATCACCCCTGCGGGGTGGACCAAAGCCGGGCCCCCTGGACCCGGATCTTTACTCAATCCAATGGTAAAATGCCCAACGTCCTCATAACCGGATCAAATGGTTTTATCGGTAACGCCCTTTGCAAAAAATTGGTGAAAAAGGGGTGGAAGGTAAGAGGTTCAGTCAGAACAACTCACCCGGCAGGCTCCCCGCAAGCGGGCGTAAACGTAATAGATGTCGGCCCGATCGGCCCAGATACGGACTGGCACTCGGCCTTAAACGGCACTGATACCGTGGTTCATTTGGCGGCGCGATTACGGCTAGATGCGGATGGTGCAGCGGATCCGGCAAAAACTTGCCGCCACGTCAATGTTGCCGGTACTGAATCTCTTGCCCGGGCTGCCGTCAACAAAAATATCCGGCGATTCATCTATCTTAGCACGGCTAAAGTAAACGGTGAGGGTCGACCGGCGCCCTATACCGAGAAGGACAAACCAACGCCGATGGACTCTTACAGCATCAGCAAATATGAGGCAGAAAATATTCTACATGAGATTGCCGATGGCACGGCAATGGATGTCGTTATTCTCCGCCCGCCTTTGGTCTACGGTCCCGGGGTAAAAGCCAATTTTTTTTATCTACTCCAACTGGTGCACAAAGGCATTCCGCTGCCGTTTGCGCGGACTGCAAACCGCCGCAACATGATTTTCTTAGATAATTTAATTGATGCCATTGTCACATGTATCATACATCCGGATGCAGCCGGGCAAACCTATCTGGTCAGTGACTCCGAAATTGTTTCAACCCCGGAGCTGATTCGAAAGATTGCTGAGGCCTGGGGTAAATCGGCACGATTGTTTTCTTTTCCACCCACTATGTTGCTCACGATCGCTAATATTGCGGGCAAGTCTGATAAAGTGAAGCCGCTACTAAATTCATTTACGGTGGATACATCTAAGATTCGCAGCGATTTGAATTGGAAGCCGATCTACACTCAAACGGAAGGATTGATCCAAACTGCCCGTTGGTTTCGCGATGGGTAGAGCAGGGCAGATATAGTTCAACTGGCAAGATCACAATGAACCGGTATATTGGCCTATACATATTGCCTTATTTATTCAGCTGCGTGGGCGCGTGGTTTATTGGTAAATATGGCTATCATTTCCAATTGATGGATGAAGCGACCTTTCGCAGTTCACATAATACCGCCAGACCCAAGGGAGGTGGAATCGGCATTTTAGTCGGGTTCATAACTGCGGCCATTACCCTCAAGCTACCCGCAGCCTTTTGGGTGTCTGCCGCGGCGTTATCGATTATAAGCTTTATGAGTGACCGCTTCAAAGTTTCAGCATTATTCAGGCTTTTGTTTCAAATTTGCACCAGTATTATTTTTTTGATCACAATTTGGCCGGGGCATCCGTTTTCATCCGCTGGTTTGCTTCTGATCCCTTTCTTTTTGATATTTATTGTCGGCACAACCAATTATTTTAATTTTATGGATGGAATCAACGGCATGGCGGGCATAACAGGTATCGTTGCTTTTGGGCTATTGTGCCTTTTACAGCTATTATTTCAATGCGGCCTCGAACTTTGTAATTATAAATCTTTCCATTGCGATTTGCTGTTTGGGATTTTTGCCGTATAATTTTCCCAGAGCAAAGGTTTTCATGGGGGACACAGGCAGTATTTTGCTGGGCTTTGTTTTTGCTTCAATGGTAACCTGGCTTTCAGACAGCCTGGTAAATTTTCTATGCCTTGTGTCCTTTCTTTTTCTATTTTATGCAGATGAAATTACCTCCTCAATCATACGATTAAAAGATGGCGAAAATTTGTGGACTCCACACCGCCGGCATTTATATCAAATTTTGGCAAATGAATACGGCATTGCTCATTGGAAGGTATCATTGGGATATGGTCTCGCCCAGCTGTTCGTCGGTGCTAGGCATTCTGTATTTTTTAAAACTAGGGCTTATGACTGTATTATCGCTATTTTTTCTTTACTTTGTGGTCTTTTCTTTGATATCGCTTGCCTTGCGCAAAAGGTTAAACCAAAATGCGGAATATGATTCAAAGGCAGGCGCAGGGCGCAAGGCAGATATTTAGGGGTATAAGGGGTTGCAGAAAAAAACGCTGCTAAAGAGTTTTTTTTATTTTATCAGATTAATTTTTCTTCAAAGACAGCTAATCGCTACCCTGGCCAAAAGAGAGGTGGCCAATCAGTATGTTGGTTCTCTGCTGGGATTCATTTGGACCTTCATCAATCCAATGGTGATGATCTTTGTCTTTTGGGTCGTTTTCAGTGTTGGATTCAGGGTCCAGCCAAAAAACGATGTGCCGTTTGTCGTATGGCTGACGGCAGGGATGGCGGTCTGGTTTGTGTTTGCGGATATCGTCAATGGGTCTTCGAGCTTAATCGTCTCAAACGCGCATTTGATAAAAAAAACTCTTTTTCATTCGCACATCTTGCCGGTTACAAAAGTCGTTTCCTGTCTCATTACCCACTCGATCTTTTTGTTGGTTCTTATCGGGCTGATCGTTTTTCAAAAAATGCCATTTAGTTTTTATTATTTACAATTTATTTACTATTTATTTTGTATGATTGTTCTGGCGCTGGGAATTTCGTGGATTGTCTCGGCATTGAATGTCTTTATAAGAGACGTGGGTCAGATTGTAGCCGTTGTACTTCAGATGGGCTTTTGGGCCACCCCCATATTTTGGGACATTCAAATGATGCCCTCTAAGATCCAAGCAGTATTTAAGTGCAACCCGATGTATTATATCGTCCAGGGTTACCGGGAATCATTTATCTATTTTGCACCCTTTTGGCATCATCCCATTCAGACTGCGTATTTTTGGTGTGTATCAATCACATTTTTCATCACTGGAGCACTGATTTTTAAGAAATTAAAACCGCAATTTCCGGATGTTTTATAGATATGAATAATGACATCGCGATAAGTGTCAAAAATATAACCAAGACTTACAGGCTGTATGACAACCATGCAGACAGAGTCAAAGAAGCTTTTCATCCTTTTAGAAAGAAATACCATCACAACTTTAATGCCTTAAGTCATGTTGAGTTTGAAGTGTCAAAGGGAGAGACACTCGGCATCATTGGCCGCAACGGCAGTGGAAAATCCACGTTGCTGCAAATTATATGCAGTATCTTGCAGCCCACCTCCGGAGAGGTTTTTGTCAATGGAAGGATATCGGCACTGCTAGAGCTTGGAACCGGGTTCAATCCCGAATTTTCAGGAATTCAAAATGTCTATATTAACGGCTCAATCCTCGGATTAACGCAAAAAGAAATAGATGATCGTTTTGACGATATCGCTGCCTTTGCAGATATAGGGGATTTTATTAACCAACCGGTCAAATCATATTCAAGCGGTATGGTTGTCAGGCTGGCATTTGCCGTTGCCATCAGCATGAGCCCTGACATTCTGGTTGTTGATGAAGCTCTTGCGGTGGGGGATGAAGCGTTTCAACGCAAATGTTTTGCCCGCATCAAGCAGATTCAGGAAAAAGGGGCTACGATCCTTTTTGTGTCTCACGGAGCAGGAACAGTTGTTGAGCTATGCAACCGGGCCCTGCTTTTCGATCAAGGGGAGTTGATCCTTGGTGGTTCGCCCAAGCAGGTTATTTCTCGTTATCATAAAATGATTTTTTCTTCCTTTTCAAGAATTGAAGAAATTAAGAACGAGTGGAGACTGGATCCAAATCGTTTTAACCTCGCTACTGATAATGTAGATGATGAGATAGAAAATGAATATCCAAAAGAGTGTACAAATGGAATCCGAGAAAAGACAATTGAAGAACTTGATAAGGAATCATTTTATGTTCCGGACATGATACCTCAAAGCACTATTTATTATGAAAAGCGAGGCGTTATTATTGAAAATCCGCACATTACAACTTTGAATGGCAGGCAGGTCAATATACTCGTAAATAAAGGTGAATATATTTATACCTATTCAGCATATTTTGAACGCCCGGCCTCTCAAGTCCGTTTTGGAATGCTAATTAAAACAGTCAGCGGTTTGGATATTGCCGGGCATGTATCAGCTCCTAGTCGGAGAGGGCATTGAATATATTGAAAAAGAAACGCGCTGGAGGATTGGATTCCATTTGAGGTGTCTGTTGAACCCTGGGACCTATTTTCTTAATGCCGGAGTGTTGGGAATAAAAGGAGAAGCTGAAGTTTTTTTAGACAGGAATATTGATGTAGCGATGTTTCGAGTACAGGAAATGGAAAATTTTACTTCAACAGCCATGGTTAATTGCATCGAACTTGCAGAAGTGGCATTGGTTTAAAAAATCGCCAAACGGTTTTTGCGATAATGTGGTTGTCGAATAACTAATAAAAGCAATTGTTAAAATAAAATGAACAAAGCAGTTAAAAAGAACCGGCGGGCCATTATTGTAATAGGCATGCACCGCAGTGGAACCTCCGCCTTAGCGCGTACGGTTAATCTGTGCGGTGTCGATTTGGGAAGCAACCTAATGCCACCCGCGCAGGACAATAACGAAAAAGGCTTCTGGGAAAATTCTGCCATACATCGCATTCATGAGATGCTGTTCCGGGATTTAAACTCATCCTGGGATGACGTGCGCTCCCTGCAAGACGGTTGGTGGAATTTTGATATTGTTCAAAAGTATAAGCTTGAAATTGTCAGCATATTAGAGCGGGAGTTTGCCAAATCACGGTTTTGGGGGATCAAGGACCCAAGAATTTGCCGGTTATTACCATTGATGCATCCTCTTATTGAACAGATGGGGTGTAAACCATACTATCTCATTATTGTAAGGAATCCTCTGGAAGTTGTGGCTTCACTTGCTAAACGAGATGGATTCTCGGAAGGGAAATCCTGTTTCTTGTGGTTAAGGCATTTGATAGAGTCGGAAAAAGGAACGAGAAATTCATCAAGAGTGTTCGTTACCTATGAAGAGCTCCTCAGCAACTGGAAAAAGGTAATGTCGAGGATCCAACGATCTTTCGGTTTCAGATGGCCTGTAACTCTGAAGAAAGCAGGTCCGGAAATTGAAGCGTTTCTCGAGAATCGCTTGCGTCACAATTTGCTCAAAGATTCTGTAATAATTGGAGACAAAAACATAAACAAATCGGTTCGTGATGCCTACCTATCAGTAAAAAACGCTAACGATGGAGAAGATGAACCTATCACCACAACTTTAGAATCTATTGAGGTTGAGCTGAATGAACTTGATAAGCTGTATGCACCAGTATTGAGTGAATTTTGGGATCGCCACCATTTAATCAGTGGCAACTTGCAGGAACGTGATCAGCAGATCGATGATACAAGAAAACGTCTGGAGGAAAGTCAGCGTAAAAAAGCGCAAAAAGAGTCTGTAATTATTCATTTACAAGCCGTTAAAAAAGAGAAAGATGATCGTATAAGTGAACTGAATTCTGAGCTTAGGGCTTCAAAGAGTGAACTCAAATCATTAAATGAAAAGGCAATAGCCACAGAAACCAGGCTTGCTGGTTTGGAATCCAAAGTTAAAGAGAGGGAGGAACGTATTCAGCAGTTGGATGCTGAGATGAAAAGTTTGGGCAGTGAACTGACCTCATTCCGGGAAGCTGCCTTGTTGACTGAAACAAAGATTGGGGAGATGCAAGCGAAAGTCAAAGAGCGAAATGAGCGTCTCCTCCAATTGGATTCAGCAGGGTTTTTATTGCAGAAGAAGTTCAATGCAATTCAGGAAACAGTTGTTGACCGCGAGTCAGAGATCAATCACCTGGAGACAAGCATTAAAGATAAAAAATTACGCATTCAGGGATTAGATTCCGAAGTATTGAAGTTGCAGAATCAGTTAACTGAGGCAGAAAAATCAGTTGTCAGAACCGATACCGAGATTGCCTTCTTGAAAGGTAGGATTAAAGAGAAAGATGAGCTTATTTATATTTTAAATGAGAATGTTGAAAGGCTGCAGAGTGAACTCAAATCATCACGAGAATCTGTTTCGACGCTGGAAGCCAGTTATGATGAAATACAATCCGTAGTGAATGAGAGAAATGATAAAATCCGGCAATTAGATTTTGTGGTTAAGACTTTAAAAAAAGAGCTTTCAGAATTTAAAAATGCTGAATCGAAACGAGAAACTGAACTCCGACAATTTGCTAGTGAGATTGAGGGAAAGAATGAGCATATTAATCAGTTAAATGCTGATGCCGAAAGGTCTAAAAACGAAATTGATTTATTGCGAGCACAAGGTGAACACTTCAGGCGCGAGCGAGAGGCAATTTTAGACTCAACTTCCTGGAAGATAACTGTGCCGTTGAGATGGATTTCAAAAAAAGTACGGAATATAAAGCCAAATATAGTGACTGCCTACTATCTATTTAATCGACAGTACAGATTAATAAAGAAATCGAGTTTATTCGATGTGGCATTTTATTTGGAAAAGTATCCCGATGTAGCAGCTTCGCGTATTGATCCGACAATTCATTATATTAAGTCTGGTGCAGAAGAAGGAAAGGATCCTCATCCATTATTTAACAGCCGATATTATCTTGCCCACAATCTTGATGTTCGAGAAGCAAAAGTTAATCCGCTGTGGCACTATCTGAAATATGGATGGAAAGAGAGACAATCCAAATCCTCTCTTTAGCACCGAATATTATATCAATTGCAACGATGATGTTGATGCGGCAGGAATAGAACCATTGTGCCACTATCTGAAATATGGATGGAAAGAGAGACGCAATCCCAATCCCTTCTTTAGCACCGAATACTATCTTAATTGCAACGATGATGTTGATGCGGCAGAAATAGAACCATTGTGCCACTATCTGAAATATGGATGGAAAGAGAGGCGCAATCCAGATCCCTTCTTTAGCACCGAATACTATCTTAATTGCAACGATGATGTTGATGCGGCAGGGATCGAACCATTGTGCCACTTTTTACAATTTGGAGCAGCGGAAGGACGCAATCCTAGTTCTGAGTTAGACCTTTCAACCTATTTGAAGGAACATCCAGATGCGGTCAGCATAGGGTTAAACCCACTGGTGCATTCTATCATTTCTGGCACAGATGAAGGATTGCAATCCCAAGAAAAAACTTATGAGCGATGGATACTGGATTTCGATACGGTCACTGAAAAAGACATAGATCGAATCCGGAATGAAATTGATTCATTTACAAACAGGCCTCTTATTTCAGTTATTATGCCAGTCTACAATACCCCCGAAAAATACCTGCGGTTGGCGGCAGAATCTGTTCTTAAACAACTATATGATAATTGGGAGCTGTGTGTAACTGATGATGCCTCGACAGAAAATCATGTATGGAAGGTTTTGTCCGAATATGCTTCGAAGGATACTCGCATAAAAATTTTTCAACGCAAATCTAATGGGCATATTTCTAGAGCTACAAACGATGCCCTTAGCATGGCAAAAGGTGATTTTATCGGATTTCTGGATCACGATGATGAACTATCACCTTTTGCATTGTATGAGGTGGTTAAAACCGTTAATCAATATAATCCTGATGTTATATATTCCGATGAAGATTTTATAGATAAAAAGGGGAGGGCTATTCATGTTCATTTCAAACCGGACTATTCTCCGGATTTATTGAATTGCCATAATTACATTACTCATTTCCTTGTTGTAAAAAGATCGCGTTTCCTGGAGGTAGGCGGGCTCAAACCTGAATACGACGGTGCGCAGGATTACGATCTTTTGCTGCGTTTATTGGAACGGACAAGCAAAGTTTACCATATCCCAAAGGTTTTGTACCACTGGAGGATGATTAAAACTTCAACCAGTTTCAATCAAGATTCAAAAGGTTATGCCAATTCTGCTGGAAAAGCCGCATTGGAAAAATCAATACGCAGACGGGAGATAGAAGGCGAAGTACAATACACCAACACCAAATTTTTTTACCATGTTAAATACCTGCTATCACAACAACCTCTAATCAGTATAATAATTCCATTTAAAGATCAGCATGAATACACGAAAAAGTGTATTCATTCTGTTCTTAAAAATAGCCGTTATAAAAATTTTGAAATCATCGGAATCAGCAACAACAGTGAAGAAAATACTACTTTCGAAATGATGAAGCAACTGGAGAAAGCCGATGAACGTATAAGGTTTTTCAAGCTAAATATTCCATTCAATTACTCAAAAATAAATAATTACGCTGCTTCCCTGGCTTCAGGATCACACCTGGTGCTGATGAACAATGATATCGAGATTATTACAGATAAATGGATTGAAGCGCTTCTGGAGCATTCTCAGAGGGACGAAATTGGCGCTGTCGGTGCGAAATTATACTATCCAAACGATACCGTTCAGCATGCTGGTGTTATACTCGGGATAGCTGGCTTTGCAGGTCATTCTCACAGACATGCCAAACGCAATAGTCCTGGCTATTTTAATAGACTAAACTGCATACAAAATATTAGTGCTGTTACCGGTGCTTTGCTGATGGTAAAAAAGGAATTATATGAAAGGGTGGGTGGATTAGATGAAGATAATTTAGGTATTGCTCTCAATGACGTTGATTTCTGCTTGAAGTTAAGAAAAATTAATCTGTTAAACATATTTACACCTTTTTGTGAAGCATATCATTTCGAATCCGCCAGCCGAGGATATGAAGACTCCCCCGAAAAAATATCGCGATTCGAATGTGAAAAAAAATATTTTCAGAATAAGTGGCAAAAATATTTATCCAAAGGGGATCCGTATTATAATTGCAACTTAACACTCTCGTACGAGGACTTTTCATTGAATTTTGTTAAAAATGAATCACAATTGTGAACAATTTGCTAATCGAAACATTCGTGGTAAATGTTCAATATGAAACTTTATGAATGCTTTAAAAGAGGATGTGGATACATATTATCTTTCAGCCTAATAAAAACTAATTTTAATTAATAACGTGATATCTTCATTGATTAAGAAAGCGATAGACACCATAGCTCGACAGGGATACGCAGCTTTTTTCAGACAAGCCCTTGAACACCTGATTCTTAAAGCCAGCCTAAATCGACTGCAGTTAAATGGAAAAAATTATATAAGATGGAAAAAGCTTAACAATTTAAACGCGCAATCTAAATATGAAATTATAGAAGAGATTAAGCGTTTCAAGCGGCACCCAAAGATTAGCATTGTTATGCCGGTAAACAACGTTGAAGCCCAATTCGCGGAACGTGCCATTGAATCGCTGAGAGAACAATTTTACGAAAATTGGCAACTCTGTATCGCTGACGATCATTCACAAAATCCAGATCTTGCGGACCTACTCAGGCTAAAAGCAGAAGATGATAAAAGGATCCAATGTATCTTTCTTGATAACCAACTGGGTATATCAGAAGCTTCCAACAAGGCCACAGTCACAGCATCGGGTGATTTTATCGGATTTTTGGATCACGATGATGAACTATCACCATTTGCATTGTATGAGGTAGCTAGGACGATAAATCAATATAATCCGGATGTTATATATTCCGATGAAGATTTTATTGATAAAAAAGGGAAGAGCGATTCGAGCTCATTTCAAACCGGATTACTCACCGGACTTATTGTATAACCATAATTACATTACACATTTCCTTGTTGTTAAAAGATCCTGTTTTGAGGAGGTGGGAGGGTTCAAACCCGAATACGACGGTGCGCAGGATTACGATCTTTTGCTGCGCTTATTGGAACGGACAAGCAGGGTCCACCATATCCCAAAGGTTCTGTATCACTGGAGGATGATCGGAAGTTCGACTAGTTATAACCAAAATGCAAAAAATTATGCAAATTCTGCCGGAAAATCCGCATTAGAAAGTTCTTTGAACCGGCAGAAGATTGACGGAGATGTACAACATACCGGCACAAATTTTTTTTACCATGTTAAATATAAAATTGCAAAAACGCCTCTTGTCAGTATAACTATTGCATTTAAAGATAAATATAAATACACAGAAAAGTGTATTGAATCTATTCTTAAAAAAAGCCATTATCAGAATTTCGAAATTATTGGTATCAGCAACAACAGCATTGATGACAATACTTTTGAGATGATGGAGCGAATGGAAAAAACCGATGACCGGATACGATTTTACGAGTTAAACATCCCCTTTAATTATTCAAAAATAAATAATTACGCTGCTTCCCTGGCTTCAGGATCACATCTGGTGTTGATGAACAATGATATTGAGATTATCACGGATAAATGGATTGAAGCGCTTCTTGAACATTCACAGAGAGACAAAATTGGCGCCGTCGGTGCGAAATTATACTATCCGAACGATACCGTTCAACATGCTGGTGTTATACTCGGAATAGCTGGTTTCGCAGGGCACTCCCACAGACATGCCCAACGAAATAGTCCTGGCTATTTTAATAGACTAAACTGCATACAAAATATTAGTGCTGTTACCGGTGCTCTGCTGATGGTAAAAAAGGAGTTATATGAACGGGTGGGAGGATTAGACGAAGATAATTTAGGTATTGCTCTCAATGATATTGATTTCTGCTTGAAGTTAAGAAAAATTAATCTGTTAAACATATTTACACCTTTTTGTGAAGCATATCATTTCGAATCCGCCAGCCGAGGATATGAAGACTCCCCCGAAAAAATAACGCGATTCGAATGTGAAAAAAAATATTTTCAGAATAAGTGGCAAAACTATTTATCCAAAGGGGATCCGTATTATAATTGCAATTTAACACTCTCGTACGAGGACTTTTCACTGAATTTTGACAAGGAAATATCAAAAGAATGATAATGAAATCATTCCACAATTAATCTGGTTGAACACCCATTGTGGTTCAACCGGCCGGATGGTTCAAAAAGTTTGCGTTTATAAAAATTGTCGATATGGCTCGTGATCGCACTCTTTTCAGGTTTTGAACCGTTGATTAAGTGCGTATGCTCAATAAAATTTCTTGATAAAATCAACACAGCTTTGAGTAGGGACCCTGACATTGCCAGCAATAAACCAAGAACCGTGTTACCTTGAAAACAAGTAGCTCGGTTTTTTTATCCATTAAAGCAATATATTTTTAGAAGCTATCTCAAAAAGGACTTTTTTGCCCACTGTATTTGTTGCCGCCTTGCTTCAACTCCTCGATCCGCCTGAGGCGGACCTCCGGGTCGAAACTCGAACACGCCGTGATCTTGAGCCAAAATACTAATGTTATTGAAAATCCCTATGGCGACGGGGAGTAGGGTATCCGTATTCTGCTGATTACGAACTTACGGAGACATAATAAATGAGCAAAAAAATCATTTCCGCGTACATATTATTTGCTTTTCTTTGGGGCTCCGTATTTCATCGGTTGCGCCCAACAGCCGGCCGGTACCGGTTTTGTTAAAGATGGTAAGCAATACGGCATTGTTAAGAGCGGCACCTTCAGGCATCGCTGGTGGAATTATTTTGAGCGGGGGCTGTCTTACGCCGAAGGAAAATTTTATCCAAATGCCGTTTTAGATTTTCAAGAAGCATTGCGGCAGCGTGAGAAAGATCAGCGCCGGGCCCGAACATATGGGATGCATTTTATTGACTATTTCCCCCACCGGGAATTGGGGATTGTCTATTTTGAAACCGGTGACCTACAGGGCGCCAAAAAGGAATTGGAGCTTTCTTTAAGCCAGTATCCTTCGGCCAAGGCCCAATTTTACCTTGATCGTGTTCGCCGGCGATTAATCGAACAGGAGAACAAGGAGATCCCGCCGCCGAAGCTCAGTCTGGATATTAAAACAAAGACGATATTGACCAGGGCCGACCCGGTTTTGCTGGCAGGCAGGGCCGAAGATGAATACTACATCAAAACGATCTCAATAAACGGTGCTCCCATTTTCCTGGAGCTGTCCCAAAAAAAGGTGATCTTCCAAAAAAAATTGAGTCTGGCCCAGGGACAGCACGTCGTCGAGGTTGAAGCCCACAACATCGTCGGAGGACGGGCCAGACAGCAGGTTACCTTTGTTGTGGACCGTGAGGGGCCGATGATCTCACTTGAACACCTGGCGGTAAAGGCGGCTTTATCCGGTAAACAGGTTACAATGGCAGGTTCCCTTTATGATCAGGCCGGGGTGGCCGATTTGAGGATCAATGGCCGTCAGATTTCAATTAAGACCGGTAAAGAGCCCTCCTTCACCTATCAGTTATCAACCGATGCGGATGAACTCGAATTTATTGCCGATGATATTTTGGGAAACCTTACCACGGCCCGGATCTCGTTAACCGGTTTGAGGACCGCCAATGACACCCGGGTGATCTATGCCGGGCTGTCTTCCGATCTGAATAATTCCGTGCAAGCCGCTGCATTCGGCTCGCAGGATACCCGGGCCCCTGAGATTATATTAAGGGGATGGACGGATAGCCAAACGGTTTACCTTGAAAAAGTATATTTCGAAGGTCAGGTGAAAGATGATCACCTTGTGGCCGGCCTTGAGATAAATGGAAAACCCATTTTAAAGCGTAAAGGAAAACTTATTCTTTTCAGTCAGTTTATTGAGCTTGCGGAAGGAGAAAATCAAATTGTCATCCGGGCCCGGGATGAAAAAGGCCATGTGGCCGGAAAAACAATTTCTATCGTCAGACGCATTCCCAAGGCCTTGCAGCTGGCGGAACGCATGAGCCTGACAGTTTTGCCATTTGATCAGAAAGGCGATCTGACTGCCGCCTCCGATTCCTTCCAGGACTTTATGATTGATGCCATTGTGAATCAAGATCGGTTTCAGGTGGTGGAAAGAAATAAGCTTGATATTATTTTGCAGGAACAAAAATTAAGCCGCACCAATTTGTTTGATAATAAGACCGCTTTAAAGGTTGGCCGGCTTGTGGCCGCGCAATCCCTTATAGCCGGAAGTATTATTCAAAGCAGGTTAGGATCTGAAATTATTGCCCGCATGATTGATACCGAGACTTCCGATATTCTGGCCGTTGTCGATATTTATGATGAGGTTACGGATATCAGGTTACTGAGGTCCTTATCAGAGGGGATGGCAATAAAATTTCATCGAGAGTTTCCTCTGATAGACGGCGTGGTCGTCCAAAAAAAAGACAACAGCATATTCAGCGACCTTGGAAAGGGCGAAGGTCAAAATTCGCCGGCGTTTGATTGTGTTTCGCGAGGAACCGGTAAAACATCCGGTTACCGGTAAGTGGCTCGGCTCGGACAATGTGATTCTGGGACGTGCCCGGGTAACCCAGGTTATGCCTGAATTATCAAAGGCGAATATTCTGGATGGCAATACCGAGACGATAAAACCGCTTGATAAGGTCATCACCGAATGATTGCTTCTTCTCGTAAAGATCGACGCTGGCTCAAAAAGTGTATGGCGGGGGATACAAAGGCTTGCGCAAGATTCGTAAAAGAATTTTCGGATCTCGTGTATCGGAGCGTGCGTTATACACTTTGGGTTAAAAATGTGTATTTTATTCAAGATGATCTCGAAGATCTGCACAATACGGTATTTTTGAAGCTTTTTGAGAATCAGGCCAAAAAGCTCGGGCAATATCAGGGCAAAAATGGTTGTGGTCTGGGCAACTGGATTCGTATCATTACGGTTCGTATCGTTTTGAATCACATCAGAAAAAAAGGATTGGATTCCATCACCGGCCAACAAAAACGCATACCCCTCGAAAATATTCCTGAGTTGAGCTTGGCTGACCCGGGGCCGTTGGCCGAAATTGAAGAAGCCGAAAGGCAGCAGTCGCTAAAAGATGAAATCCGGAATTTACCCCCGAGAGACCGGCTATTTTTACTGCTTCATTATGAAAACGGATACTCATTAAAAGAGGTCGCTGAGACCATGAAGCTTTCATTGAATAACGCCTATATCATCAAACATCGGGCCATTCAAAAATTAAAATCCAGACTTGAAAATACTCCATAAATTTTTAGCCCCGCCTCAACGCCTTTTATTCAATGGTCGTATCAATAATCTTAAACAGCCTTTCATCACATTTCACTGTGTAAGAAATACAAAATTTTCGTGTCTATAATAGTTAGAAAGGCCTCCAGCGATTTGGAGCGTAATAAGGGTTGCACAGCTGGAGAAGATTCTTTATGGGCATCCAAAGTTAAACAGAATTTGCTGAAAAGGATCTGATCATTAACTATTTTGGAGTTGAATATGAAAATTATATGTCCCCCGGAAGAGCTATTTGCTGACTATCTCGAAAACCGCCTTGCCACTGAAGAGAGGTCAAATATCGAATCCCACTTCTCGGATTGCACACGTTGTCGCGATGAATTCCTGACCGCAAACAGCATGATGCAAAGCAGGCAGTATTTGGAGGCCGATCCGGTTCCGGAACATGTGACCGAAGCCGCGGTTAAGCTTGTAGCGCAACTCGTTTCCCGTGCTAAGGACTCTTATAAGCTTAGAGGTTCCCAATTTCTTAACAAAATATACGCAAGAATCTCAGAACATATCAAATTGATGCTGTTCAATAAAAATCGCTTTGCACCTGTGCGAAGCTCGCAAGGCGCGGAAGTCAATGATATTTTTTGCGTAAGAAAAATGTTCAAAGAAATTGTTGCCGAAATTGAGATCGAAAAAGCGGGCCATCAGATCGCGGCTATTCGGGTTACATTGATCAATGGATTTGGCAATGAAAACGACTTCAGGGTGACATTACGTAACAGCAACAACAGAGAGATCGCATCTCATCGAATCGTCGGCAAGTTTGCCATTTTTGAAAACATACCATTTGGGCATTACAGCCTTGCTTTTATGCAAAACGGGAAAAAAATTGGGACTTATAGCTTCGAGATCAAGGAGTCGGCCTAATGGGAGAGGATGACGATAAAAATATTGCACCCCATTCCGGTGATATCGCACGTGTTTTGCGGGAAAGGGAACGTCTGGACCAGCTCATAGAGCAAAGATTTAGAAAGAAGCGGGCGATTTTGTTCACCGATGTAAGTGGTTTTACCCAGTACATGCATAAAATGGGTGATCTTAGAGGTCGGGCCTGGATTCAAAAACACCACGACATCGTTATCCCCCTGATGGAAGAATACAACGGCGAAGTGTTGGACGTCATGGGAGATGGTGTCATGGCATCTTTTCCCGACACTTTGTCAGCCGCCATGGCATCGATTGCCATCCAAAATAGCCTCAATGAACATAATGCCAATACCAAGAAAACCGACAGGATCCATGTCCGCATCGGTATTAATTCAGGTGAGGTATTTGTGGAAAAAAATCACATCGCTGGAGATGCGGTCAATGTGGCTGCCCGCATTCAAGCCGAGGCTGAGCCGGATCAAATTCTGATTTCCAAAAGTGCCTACGAGGACATTAGCGAAGACAGTGACATTTTGTGCAGATTCCATAAAAAGGCCAGGATCAAAGGCAAACCGGAAGCTTTAGAGCTTTACCGGATCATCTGGAAAGAGGAAAATATTGTTTTAAGTGCCGAACCACACGTCCGTGCTCCCGGCAAAAAAGAGCCCATCAAAAAGGGGCAACCATTATCCGTCCTGCATATCGATGTGGCGCGCGAAAATGAACATGTGAAAATCAGTGCCTACGAACAATTTGCCGGGCAGACCAACACGGTAAGACAGTATGAGGACATACCGGTCTCAATGGATAAAATTACAGCACGTTGCAGGGGAATTATAGAGACCCTGAATAAGGCCAATCGATATGGCCGGGTAACACTTGATATTCTGACGAAGCTCAGAGATAGCGGACAAGTGTTATCTGATGAGCTTTTTACCCAAAATATCAAAGAGATCGTCAACAGTACCAAGACGGATCATTTGGCCATCAATATAGATGATAAACTGGTTCAGATCCCATGGGAGTTGCTTTATGACGGTCGCCGTTTTCTCTGCCAAAGGTTTTGTATGGGACGGCTGGTCAGGACCAAGCAAAGCGTCATCAGCGCCGTTAATGTCCGAGCTTTGGCCAGACCTTTGAAAATGCTGATATTAGCCGATCCCAAAGGCGATTTGAAAGACGCCTATCTGGAGGGGACTCAGATACGTGACTACCTCGATCGCGAGAAAGATCTTATTAATGCTTCTTTGCAAACGGACAACGTATCATCTGACTTTATAAAGGAAAAGATACGAAATTTTGATCTGATACACTTTGCCGGTCACCACGACTATGATCCGCAGAACCCTGAACGAAGCGGCTGGCGGCTGACAGACGGAGGATTTGAGGCTCAGGACATATTAAAGATGGTCGGCGCCGGATCTTTGCCTGTCCTGATTTTTTCCAATGCCTGCCAATCCGCCAGAACTGAAGAATGGGGAATCAGCGAAAATGTCCAAAATGAAATATTTGGATTGGCCAATGCATTTATCCTAGCCGGGGTGAAACATTATATCGGGACCTTCTGGGAAGTTTTGGATGAGCCCAGCAGGCGATTTGCCATAGGTTTTTATAAACACATGCTGAAGGGTTTAAGTATCGGTGATGCGGTTCGCCAGGCTCGCTTGGCCGTGATTGATGAATATGGCGAGGAAACCATCGTTTGGGCGAGCTATCTCTTGTATGGAGATCCGGCTTTTAATTATATGGATCAGGTCAGAGCCGTGGAGGAGAATGAATCCGGCGAGCACCCGCATGTTAAGCTGCCGGAGACAGATATCAGGTCACGGGAAGAGATCATCGATTTCGCCGGGAAGAAAGACCGGAAGGCCAGGCACCTATGGTTTGGTGTTGCAGCGGGCATCATTATCCTTTTAGCGGTCCTGTTTTTCGGTTATCCGGGGCTTTTAAGAGAAAATACGGCCCAATATGAGCAGACAGCACTGACCTATTTCACCCAGGGAAACTACGGGCAGGCCTTGACCGCCGCCCAGGCTTTAGTTCAAAAGGACTCAAGCCTACGTATGGGCTACCTGATTGAAGGTGAAATATATTTCCGAAAAGGAGAGCTTGATTCCGCCCGGGCGGCATTCCAGGAAGCCATCAAAGCTTCCAAAGGAACAGATTTGCAAAAAGCCAAAGCGCTCGTCGGACTGGGGCGCCTTGCCTCCATAGAAAGGCAAACCGACAACGCACTGAATTATTACAAAATGGCCACTGAAGCTGCTCCGGGAAGTGCATTGGGGTATCTGTCCCAAGCCCTGTTACTTGATGCGATGGGCAACTCTGAAGAGGCCCTGGATTTTTTTACCCGGGCGGGACAACTGGCGCCGGATGACGGCAATCTTTCGGCGATTGCCGGTGAAACCCGACAAAAGATTGCTTTGCAAAAGGACCGGGAAAAGCAGGTTCGGATTGATAACCTGGTCAAGGAATTGCTGGCAACAATGGAATCGAAACCGAATGCCGCTGTCTGGGATGGTTGGACAGCTCGCCCGCTAACCTTATGGGTAATGGAGTTTAGCATCCAGGGCTATTCAATGCAGGAAGGAGAAGAACGTTTGATTGCTGCCGGTTTGACCGATCAAGTGCTTCAAACCAGCCGGGCTCAAATCGTTGAACGCACGCTCCTGGATACTCTTCTGCAGGAATTAAAGCTTGGAAACTCCAGCCTAGCTGATCGCAACACTGCGTTAGCCCTGGGCAAAATTTTGGCTGCCCGACTGATTTTAGTCGGTCAGATCATCTACTCCGGGCCGCAAACCCATGTTTCGATGCGGTTGATCGAAACCGAGAACGGACGGGTTACTGCCGCTTTTTCCGAAACCATCGGCGCTGCGGTTCCGGTATCGGTATTAACCGGCAAGTTGGCTGAAAAACTGATAAACAGGCTCAATAAGCACTTTCCGTTGCGTGGAAAAATTTTGAATCAGAACGGGCCGGCGGTCCAAATTAATATTGGTCAAACATCCGGGGTTGAAATCGAGCAACGATTTAAAGTCGCTAATGAGGAAGTCATTCTGGAAGTCATCGAGGTTCAGGAGGATACTTGTGTGGCAAAAATATTAAAGGCCGAAATACCATTGAAAGTCGGGCAACGTGTTGAAGCCAATTAGAACGTGCCGGAACCGTTAGGCTGCCATCGGCGCGAAAGATAGGGGATAATTTTTTATTCAAAGTTGAAAACCGGGTCCTCTGGGTCAGGTCAGAGGTGATCGGCTCTGCCATAGATCAAACCTGAACACGGTGGCAAATAGGTATCACCCTTTTCACCCCTACGAGGCGGAATCGAAGCCGGGCCCTATGGACCCGGATCTTTACATCCTAAAGAGTTTGCCTCAATTTGGGGGCAAGCCCTTATTTGAGGTTCGCATCCCTGAGGGAAGGTATCAGACAAATGACTCCTAAGCTTGCTTCGAATCAAAAACAAACCGTTTATTTCCTGTGCATTTTTTTGCTGGTTTATGGCGGTTGGCATTCCATCGCAGGGGCCCAGCCCCTTCAACGGATCGAGATTCCTTCATCCTTTAATCCGCTGGGTTCGGGGGCCAGAGCTTTAGGAATGGGTGGTGCATTCATCGCCGTGGCAGACGACGCCACGGCAGCTTCCTGGAATCCGGGCGGTCTCGTTCAACTGGAGAGGCCCGAAATGTCGATTGTGGGAGCCGGTTTTTATCGTCAGGAGGACCTGGATTTTGGCACCAATCCGGAGGCCAGCGGCACCAACTCTGTTCAGGAGGCCAGAATAAATTACCTCAGCGCCACCTATCCGTTTACCCTGGGGAGATTCAACATGGTGGTCTCCGCCAACTACCAGAACCTTTACGATTTGACCCGGGATTGGGATTTTATATTAAACCAGTCATCTGACGGCCTGACAGTTACTCAGGATGTGGACTATGATCAAGATGGAACCCTTTCAGCGTGGGGAATCGCATATTGCATTCAAATCCTGCCCCAATTTTCGTTTGGTGTGACCCTAAATTTTTGGGAGGATGGTCTCTATAACAATAAATGGAAGCAGACCGTTGTTCAAAAAGGGACCGGTATTTTTGCCGGCAACCAATTCACCTTTGAATCTCGCAGCCAGGATAAATTTTATTTCAGCGGTTTTAATGCCAACCTGGGCATTTTGTGGAATGTGACCAGCAAATTAAACCTTGGCGCTGTTTTCAAAACACCGTTTACCGCCGATATCAAGCGCAAATCATCATTTAGCTCCAGTATTCGATTTCCTGATTTTCCGACGGCCGATTCGTCCTTTTCAGACAGTACGACGGAGCACGAAGATCTCGATATGCCCATGTCGTACGGTATTGGATTGGCATATCGGTTTTCCGATAATTTCACGGCATCATTTGACGCGTACAGAACGGAATGGGATGATTTCGAACTTAAAGACTCCGAGGGCAACAAGATATCCCCTATCAGCGGTTTGCCTTCGAGTGAGTCCGACGTTGATCCGACCTACCAATTACGGATGGGGGCTGAATATCTTTTTATTCAACCCAAATATGTTTTACCGATTCGCGGGGGTGTCTTTTATGACGCCGCACCGGCAGAAGGCAGTCCGGATGATTATTACGGTTTCAGTTTAGGATCCGGCATCGGAATCGGAAGATTTATTTTCGATCTCGCCTATCAGTATCGATTTGGAAACAACGTTGGGTCTTCGACGCTGCAAAATCTTGATTTTTCAGAAGACGTCAGGGAGCACACAATTTATGGCTCGATGATATTTCATTTCTGATCGGTGATCTAATATATTCACAATTACATAATTTTATTCCAATTTAACTATATAAATACAAATACTTATAGAAATATTGACTTTGGCGCCCGAAAGAAGTAATAATCAATTGTCCGAACAGGGGTAATTCAATACACGAATACCGGCTTTTGGGAAGTCGTCCAAGATAAGGCCAAATCCCGAACAATCGGGTGACGGAAAACTACGGGTCCAATTTAGCTCAAAGCTCAGTGCAATATACCTGGATGTAAGTTATGGCTATTTATCAGCTAATCTGGACAGCCGGGTTGCCTTGGAGACAAGGTGGTCCGGCTTTTTTTATGGTCAATCCATTTTGTTACAGGGAAGTCAGATCTCCGTGACCTTAGGTGTTGATGAAGGTATTTATCTGTGCGGAAAATCGAGCGAGGGGCACACCTGCGGGGTTGTTAAGGGTTTATGAGGAGGTTTAAGGTTGAAAGCATTCATCAAGAAATTTTCCACAATTCTTAACTTTCTGAATTTCTTCCTATTATTACCGGCATTGCTTTCCAATCCTGTACTGGCGCAAGAGACTGTAAAATTTGAGCGTATGTGGCCGGCTTTGCGTCAGCCCTGGCTTTTCAATCATCCCCATGACGTTGCCGCTGATGATGCAGGGCATATCTATATCGCTGATACCGAAAACAATAGTATCCAAAAGTTTACTTCAGATGGACAGTTGATCAACCGGTGGGGAGGACCAAGGGGTATTGTCAAAAAGGCGCTGCTGCCTGCCGGCCTGACGATCGAAGGCAACAGATTTGTTTATGTCGCTGACAGGGCCAATCATTGTATCCATAAATTTACGACCAGTGGTGTATTTGTCACCCGGTGGGGCGAATGGGGCGAGGGGGACGGTCAATTTTCAGCACCAATGGATGTCGCCGTAGACTCAAAAGGGTATGTCTATGTGGCGGATGCCGGCAATCATCGCATCCAAAAATTCACTTCCGGGGGACAGTTTGCGGACCAATGGGGTTCCCGGGGCCGTGGCGAAGGAGAGTTTGACACACCTTCCGGTCTGGCTGTCGGAATTAAAGGCGAGGTGTATGTCGCTGATACCGGGAATCACCGGATTCAGATCTTCACTCCGGGTGGGAAACTTTTGGACCTGTGGGGAAGTCGAGGCAGCGATGAAGGGCAGTTTAATCAACCGTTTCATTTAACAGTCGATGAAAAGGGCCAGGTATATGTGGCGGATGATGGCAATGATCGAATCCAGATATTTACTTCAACCGGAAAATTTATTTCCAAATTGGGTCGTCCGGGACATGCAAATGGGCAATTGAATTCGCCGGCCGGTGTGGCGGTGGGCAAATATGGACGTGTTTACGTGGCCGATACAGATAACAGCCGTTTGCAAGTGTTCAGCTCCAAGGGGCAATACAATACCCACTGGGGCCTGACCGGTTCTGACAACGGTAAATTCAACTCGCCGCACGGGGTTGCCATCGGCGCCACAGGCAATATTTTCGTCGTTGATAGTCGAAACCACCGAATTCAAATATTTTCACCAGATGGAAGATTTCTCGGATCGAGGGGCAGCCCCGGTACCGGAGAGTGGCAGTTTGCATTCCCCCAGGGCCTGGCCTTCAATCAGCGCGGTTTGCTATATGTCTCCGATACAGCCAATCACCGTATCCAGGCATTTACCCCGGATGGAAAGTTCGTTATCCAATGGGGCAGCAAGGGCAGCGATAACGGTCAGTTCAATTTGCCGTCTGGCGTAGCAGTTGCCGGGGATGGATTTGTATATGTTACCGATAGCGGGAATCACCGCGTCCAGAAATTCAATCCGGAGGGAAAGTTTGTTACCTTGTGGGGTAAACCCGGAAAGGACAGGGGACAGTTTAATTCCCCATCCGGCCTATTCGTCGATACCAATGGATACGTATATGTGGCCGATACGGGTAACCATCGCATCCAAAAATTCAATTCAGATGGAAAATTTATCCGCACCTGGGGATCGTATGGGGACAAGCCTGGAGAATTTATCTCACCCGAAGGCCTGACAGTTGATAAGCGGGGCAATGTTTTCGTTGCAGATACCGGTAATGACCGTGTTCAAAAATTTTCATCCGAAGGAAAGTTAACTGCTGCCTGGGGGGCATCGGGTGGCAATCCCGGTGGGATGAACCAGCCCGTGGCTTTGGCGGTGGGGCCCGATGGGAAAATTTATGTTTCCGAGCGATCGAATCACCGCATCCAGCTTTTTGCCGAAACAGCCCCGAAGGCCAACCAAAAGATGATCATCGTCGCCGGTGGGGGTCCCTTTGAGGGCAACAATTTATGGGACGCCACCCAGGCGTGCACCAACTTCGCCAACCGCGCAGCAACTTTTCAAGGTTTTACGAAAGAAAGCATTTATTTTTTAAGCGCCAATACCGCCCTCGATCTGGACGGCAATGGGGTGCAGGACGACGTTGACGCTGACGCCCAAAATAATAATTTGCAGGATGCCATAACGAAATGGGCCGGCGATGCCGACAGTCTGGTGTTATACCTGGTGGACCATGGCGGGGCCGGCACCTTCCGGATGAGCGGCACCGAGATATTGCGGGCCGCCGATCTGAATACCTGGCTGGATCAACTGCAGCAGAAAATATCTGGAAGGGTCATTGTTATTTACGATGCCTGTGAATCAGGAAGCTTTCTATCATTTCTTTCCCCTTCGACCGGGAAAAAACGGATTGTAATTTCAAGTACATCTCCGGGGCAGGAAGCGCAATTTGTAAGTCAGGGATCGGTGTCGTTCTCCAATTTTTTCTGGACCCGCATATTCAATGGCACCGATGTCAAAGACGCCTTTCAGTCGGCCAGGGATGCTATCGGATACGCTCCCATGACTCAGAATTCGATGCTGGAGGCCAACGGCAACGGGGTGGGCAATGAGGCCGCTGATCTGACACTGACCCAGGCCGTTTTTATCGGCAACGGTACCGATTTTTTTGGCAGCGGCCCGCAGATTGTGAAGGTTTCGCCGGATCAGACTATCAGCAATGTAAATTTCGCGCTGTTGTACGCTGATGACGTCACAGATGGCGATGGCATCGACCGGGTCTGGGCCGTGATCCGACCACCGGATTACAAATTGTCAACCCCGACCAACCCGCTGCAAGAGCTGCCGTCCATCGAATTAGAACCTGTGGGCGGCAATCGCTATGAGGCGACATTTAGCGGATTTAACATCGAGGGCACCCACTATATAACCCTCTTTGCGCAGGACCGTATCGGCAATACATCCCTGCCCAAGATGACCACGGTGTCAGTGGGAAGTCCCAGACGCCGCCGGGCGGTTATTGCGGCAGGCGGCGGAACGGCCGATGAAAACTGGCCGGCTGTTGAGCGCAACATACGGCTTTGCTGGGATGCACTTAGATTTCAGGGGTATACCGACGATGATATTTACCTGATGAGTCCGGCGGCCATTGCGGGGGTGAGCTTACCTTTCACATCTCCAACCCTCGACAATCTATCGACGGCGCTTACCTCCTGGGCGCCAAAAAACACCGAGGATGTGGTGGTTTATTTTATCGGCCCCGGTGGGGTGGAAAACGTTAAGATCAATCAAAGTGAGACCCTTTGGGCGTCTCATCTGGACGCCTGGCTGGACAACTTGCAGGGTCTCATCCCGGGCAAGCTGACCTTTATCCATGATGCCTCCCAGGGGGGCAGTTTTCTGCCCCTGTTAAGGCCTCCGGCCGCAAAGGAGCGTATTCTCATTTCCGGCACGAGCAGCCAGCAGGCCACGTTTGCATCCAATGGCGAGATATCCTTTTCAGCATTTTTCTGGCGTCAGGTGTTTAACGGCGCCAGCGTCCGGGATGCGGTTGCGAATGCAACCAATGCCATCGGGTATCTCGGCCAGGGGCAGACACCGTTGTTAGATGACAGCGGCAACGGCATCGGCAACGAACCGGGCCTCGACGGGCGCATCGCACGCAATTACACCATCGGCTTTGGCATCAAGCTTTTTGGAGATGCACCTGTGATCGCAGAGATCTCTCCGGAGAAAACCCTTAACGGAGAGAGTTCTGCAACGATATGGGTCGAAGATGTCACCACCACCGGAACCATTGAAAAGCTCTGGGCGGTAATTACACCTCCCGGATTTGATGTCGGATCCGAATTGCCGATCATTTTCTTGAATCCTGCAGGAAATGGGCGCTACGAAGGAACCTATGCGAATTTTACCCGGTTTGGCGCCTACCGTGTGGCTGCCTATGCCAAAGATACCAACGGAAGCATATCTTTTCATAAAGAGTCCACGGTTACGCAGACCATGGGGCCCGACATCTACGAGGTAGATGACACCTTTTCCCAGGCCAATGTCATCGGGTTAAACGGTACGATACCGCAGCACCACAATTTTCATGATGACGGTGATCAGGATTGGGTGAAATTTTATGGCATTGCCGGGCAGGTGTATGAGATCAAGATCAGTGGTGTGGGCGATGATACGGACCCGGCCATTGAGTTATATGCCAGTGACGGGACCACCTTGCTTGAAGGACCCAGATCTAACGGCTTTGAGGGTGATGATGAGCTGATGATTTGGACCTGTGGGGGTAACGGAATTTATTTTGCGCGAATTTTTTATAAAAATCCGGGCGGTTTTGGGAAAAATGCAGGATACGCCCTTGAAATCTACCGCCCGGTGCAACCGGGCGCAGGGTGGATAAAAGGTTATGCCCGCGATGCGTCAACCAACCAAGCGATTATTGATGTCACCATCGTAACCAGCGGAGGTGGTTCGGCGATCAGTCTGCCTCCCCTGGGATCGTACGTAATGTCCCATAATGCAGGACTGTCGTGGACTGTCACCGCCCAGAAAACCGGCGCCTACCATGCCTTGAGTCATTCCGGGGTTGCGGTCGGCGATCTTGGTGCCATTACAACTCTCGATTTTGCCTTGACGCCCATTGATACCGACGCCGACGGCCTTCCGGATTACGTCGAAAATGCCGCTGCCTGTCTGGATGTCAATGATGCGGATACCGATGATGATGGGATTGTTGATGGTAATGAAGATAAAAATAAAAACGGCATTCGAGATTTCCATGAGACCGACCCCTGTAATCCGGATACGGATGGTGACCTGATTCTGGACGGCACGGAGCTGGGGATCACCTTGAGCGCTATCGGTCCGGGTACGAATAGCGTAATCTTTAACCCGGATGCAGATTCAACAACGAAGACAGATCCAAACGATAATGATACGGACAACGATAGATGGCTTGACGGGGAGGAAGACTCAAACCACAACGGCCGGGTGGATGCCGGCGAAAAGGATCCGAATCGTTTCAACGCCAGGTTTATGCCGCAAATTCCATTGCTTTTACTCGAGTGATGGCGTAAATGGCGGGGCCTGGCAATATCAAGCATAGGTTAACACCTGAATTTTCATGCAAGATTCAGGCATTACCCTGAAGGGTAGAGAAGCCATGTCTTCCAAAATTAGGATAAACAAATCAAAGGTAATACTTTTCCTTGCAGTCATCTTAATTTGTATACCCACCACAGGTGTCCTGGCCTGGAACGGAAATTATTTAATAGTGGACGGCAATGGCGACTATGCGCAGTTTTTGGCGGAGGGGCCCCTGGAGGTCGGTGAGAACAACAGCAAAAGCTTTACTGTCGAATTTTGGGTGATGCCCACCACGTACGGCGCCATCATATCGGACGATGCCTACGATATCGGTTACGTTCGCGACGCCAACACCGGCCGGGATGTTATTCAGTTCCGATTGTGGTTCGACGGAGAAAATTCCATTGAACTCAAACGCCAGGCCGATTTATTGGGTTCCGGCTGGCATCACGTTGTCTGTACCTATGATAACACGTTGAATACGGCTGCCATCGGTGTCGACGGGGATCTTAGTTGGATCAGCGATGTCAATGATGATGACGGTCTTTTTAACTGGAGCTTTCCGTTTCTGATCGGCAGTTTCAGCCCTTCGAGCGGATTTTTTACCGGCGGTATCGACGAAGTCCGTATTTCAGACCGGATTCGTTATTCAGGAAGTTCGTACACCCTGCCGGCAGACCCTTTTGGCAGCGATGCCGACACCCTTGCCCTCTGGCATTTCGACGACGCGCCGGGGGCCACGATTTTTACAGACAGCTCGATGAACGGCAATGATTTGATAGCCGTTGGGGATGCTGTCACCGGGTCCGGCTCAAGCGGCGTGAACTCCGAGATGCTTTTCCTGCGGTACGGTGGTTTCTTGATGGAAGAAATCGGATCCAGCGTTCCCTGGACAGAGTGGTATGTCTCACCTACCGACCCCAACGGCCGGCAGTGGGAAACCATCCTTACCGGCGATATTGCCGGTTCCTTTTCATACCAGATTGACGTCACCCAATGCACGGCTGACACTACCCTCAAAATTGAACTTGTCGTGGATCGCGGCAGCGGAGAAATCACCGTTGCCGCGGATAACGTTTATGTACCCCCCCTTGATCCCGGCTATTATTTTCCCTTGGCCGGCAGCCTGGAAGGGCTGGATATCGCGACCGCCGACGGGGATAAATTTATTCTCAGAATATCCCATCTGATCGGCCCCAACCCTGTTGCCGTCGGTTTTGACGGCCGCGACCTCTGGAATGATTCCCGCGTGACAATTTATTACCCCGGATTGGATGCCTGTTTCGCGGTCAGCCCGGAGTCTGGCGGCCTCGCCACCCTGTTTGATGTCAATGCGGCCTGCACTTGGGATAACATTTTCAACAATAGTCAAATTCAGGTCCGCTGGGATTGGGAAAATGACGGCCAATTTGACACGGGTTTAACCACCGTTAAAAACGCTTCCCACCGCTTTGCCTCTTCCGGCATTAAAACTATCAAACTCGAGGCCCAAAATCCAGCCGGCGTTAAAAAGTCTGCAATAAAGACGGTGGTGATTCCGGCGGTCGTTGTCGATTCCTTCCTGACACCGGACGCAGCCCCTGCCGGCCTGGCCTGGGATGCCGCCAGCGGCCACCTGTGGCTGTCCGACGTGTTCACGGATCAAATTTATAAAATGACTCCGGGCGGCGACATTGTCGGAACGCCTATTCCCTCCCCCTGCGATCTGGCTTTCGATCTGGCCTGGGATGGGTCCTATTTATGGACCGTCTGCGCTGCCAGCGGTGGCGGGGACTCTGGCCACCAATTGTACCAGCTGAACACATCCGGCACCGTTATTCGCGGACCGATTGACTTGGGTCCTGATTATTCCAACGGTCTCACCTGGGATGGTCATTTCCTTTGGGTTGCCGATGCCTTTCAGGGCAGAATCGCTAAAATTGATCCGGACAACAACGGTGAAGTCCTCCTTTCGTTCAAAGCACCCGGACCCGATTTGCGCGGCCTGGCCTGGGACGGTCATTTTCTCTGGGCGGCGGACTTCTATCAGAACCGGATTTACCAGCTCGATGTGAATGGCACTGTAATCAATACATGGCCTTCACCTGCAAGCGCGCCCATGGGGCTTACCTGGGACGGTACCTACCTGTGGTGCGTGGATCAGAACACTGACCGGGTCTACCAGCTAACCGATGAGTCGTTGTCTTTCCCTTCCTCGATTAGCTGCGATCTCTCCCGGACAAACCTTACATTGGGCGAATTGCTGACCATATCCGGACTGATCAGCCCTTCGCCCGAGGAAGCCGGCAAGGGCGTCAGCATCGAGCTTATCCCACCCTCCGGGGAAACCGTATACCGCGCCACACTTGCGAACATTGACGGCAGTTATCAACATACGTTGGATTGCGGTGCGATTCAAAAGGCCGGAACCTGGACGATAAGAACCAGCTGGTCCGGAGCCGGGCAATATACCGGCGCCACCAGCGGGAATCAAACCCTTCAGGTCGCCGAAGCCGGCACCAGGGTAACGCTGGATATAACTTCCCAGGCGGTTCAAGTTGGCGAAAAAATTTCATTCAGCGGGAAATTCACCCCGGAGCCCAGCTGCGGTTCCGACCTGTCCGAGATTCCGATCACCTTATCCATTAACGGACCGGGTGGTTCGGATACCATCGATATCACGACAGATGATCAGTGGGGCCACTATCTTAAAACAGATTATAATAATCTAAATACACTGGGTACCTGGACGGTGCAGGCGCATTTTGCAGGCGACGATGCGTATGCAGCCGCTGCTTCCGAGCAGTTGACGGTCAATGTCATCGAAAGCGCCGGTTATGCCATTATCGTCCAGGGAAAA
The DNA here is from genome assembly GCA_963821065.1 of uncultured delta proteobacterium. Taxonomy (GTDB): domain Bacteria; phylum Desulfobacterota; class Desulfobacteria; order Desulfobacterales; family JAFDCJ01; genus JAFDCJ01. Next base: position 30,176 of record CAWGCM010000005.1, read on the forward strand.
ATCAACAGCGAGGAGGGACTGGATGCCCATAACAAAACTACAAAGTTTGTTTACGATACGTTAAAGGCTCGTGGATTCAGCGATGAGGATATTCAATATTTCAATTATGATACATCTCAGCCGGGCGTCGACGACATCCCTTCCAAAACTTCCATCCAGACTGCCATCACTCAATGGGCCCCCATAAAGATGAACGCCAAACCGGCCAATCTTTATATCATCATGGTGGATCATGGATTGGATGATGTCTTTTATATCCACCCGCAAGCGATGGCGGCGGTCGAGCTTTCCGCCTGGCTGGATACCCTGCAGGCCGGTTTAACACCCGAGGCAGCCGTCCAGGAAATCGTTGCCATTCTGGGCTTCTGTCGCTCGGGCTCGTTTATCGATAATTTGTCGGGCCCATACCGCGTCGTTATTGCGAGTGCGGCACCCGGGGAGTCCTCATACAAGGGGCCGGTCGATCTGGACGGTATCCGGGGCGGGGAATATTTTATCTCCCAATTTTTTCAGCAGGCGGCCCTGGGACGCACCATCAGAGACTGCTTTGTGACCGCCAAACAGCTGACGGAGACATATACGGCCTCCGCCAGCGGTGATCATTTGAATTCCCCGTTTTTCGATGGATCACTGCAGCACCCGCTGCTGGATGACAACGATGACGGCGACGGCAGCAATGAGCTGTCGGGTCAAGCCACTGATGACGGCGCCTTGAGTAAAACGCTTTTTGTTGGTGTTGGCGCTGCCAGCGCTAATGCCCCCGGCGATGTCAACATTTCCGAAGTGATTGAGCCCCAATTTTTGCAGTCCGCTGAAGACAGCGTTGATTTGTTGTGGGCCGCGGTGGATGATCCTTCCCGACTGAGGTCGATCTGGGTGGAGATTAAACCACCGGGATATGCGCCCCTTGACCCGCAGGGATCAGGACAGGCCGAGATGAACCTCAGTAAAATATTCGGGATTTTCAATCAACGCACTCAGCATTTCGAATGGGCCGATCTTTCCGGTTTTTCCACGGCCGGCACCTACCAGATACTCTTTTTTGCCAAGGATGATCTGAGCGGGAATATTTCTTCTTTGATGACCACAACCGTTTACAAAGACAAGCCTGGCAACACCAGGCCATATGCTTTCAATATTCTTTCTCCCCTAAACGGAGCCACCGAATCAACCTCAATCGTCTTGGACTGGGAGGATACCACCGATCCGAACGGCGACCAAATTACCTATCGGGTGCTTTTGTCCCAAAACAATGACAGTTTCACCAATCCGATCCGCAAGGAAGGCATCGTATCCAGCACCTGTCTGGTTACCCGTGAAGACGGCATACTGGATCTGAGCACCTATTACTGGAAGGTGCAGGCCGTTGACGCTTACGGTGCCGTCCGGGAAAGCAATGTTAACTTCCTGCACACTGACAACACCAATGTTGTTGCCGGTTGGCTGCACGGATATGTCTATGATTCCAGTACCGGTCAACCGATCACCAACGCTGTGGTACAGGCCGGCGCGGCCGCTCTCAACACGGCCGCAAACGGATACTATCTCGGAATGCTGCTGCCCGGCAATTATCAACTGAACGCTTCGGCGACCGGCTTCCAATCAGCGCAGCAACCGAATGTCAACCTGCCGGATGGCGGCATGACGTCCAAAGACTTTGCGCTTGCCCCCATTGGAACGGATACGGACAATGACGGCATCCTTGACAGTGTTGAGAGCGCCTCCGGCTGCCTGGATCTGATGGATGTGGACACAGATGACGATGGTATTGCTGATGGCGCGGAGGACAAGAATCAAAACGGTGTCCTGGAAACAGGTGAGACGGACCCCTGTGATCCCGACTCTGACGGAGACAATATCCAGGACGGCACCGAAACAGGGGTTACGGCAGCCATTGCTGATCCGGACGGCGGCGGCGCCCTCAAAGGAACGGATATTGGCTATTTTGTTCCCGATGCCGATCCCCTGACCACGACGAATCCACTGTTCGAAGACACCGATTTTGATGGAGTTGAGGACGGACAGGAGGACAGAAATTATAACGGCCGGTTGGATGCAGGCGAACGCGATCCTAATTTATACGATTTCGTTTCGCGCTTCACACCTTCTATACTGATTTTGTTGTTTTAATCCGCCGGAGGCGGACGAGTCTTCCTGCGGCGGATAAAGTTTTAATTCCCCGCCCCTTGGGGCGATAAAAATATTCCGATTGATACCCCGTTGCTTGCGGCGGGGTAGTTCATTTCGAAACATTCTAAAGGTGATTGAAAAATTTCTTGTGGGTTGAAATCTACCGGTTAACATTCTGATCTGAGAGGTGAGCTATGACGGGCAAGGGTACGATTTTCATTCTGGTCGCTGGGTTGGTGTTATTATTCGGGTTAAATGGGTTTGCTGAGGAATACAGCGGGACTATTGATTTCAATGATAATCAAGGCTACTCCTATTTCCATGCATGGGAACAATGTGTCAATGATTTGCCAGACGGGACGACACCGGATACGGCTGAAATTGAAATCAGCGTTAAAGTTTGGTACTGGGGTGTTTATCCAGGAGTCCTGGATCTTGTTTGCAACGATGAAATTCCGATTGTCACGAATGATCCGGCCAATTTAGTGGGAACCTTTTCCTACAGTACAAATCCCAATCCAAGCAATTTTTATACTCACTCATTTGCGTTAAAACCAAACCAAGTGGCAGCTTTTGCCAATGACAAATGCATCTGGTTTGCTCTGGCCAGTCGGTATAATGGTACCTTCTATCTGGATTATGCGACGGTAACACTGCAAACGGCTTCCGCACAGCAGATGGCGACACCAACGTTTTCACCGACTCCGGGCACTTTTGACACCGGTCAACAGATCGAAATTGCATGCGACACACCCGGTGTCGATATTTATTACACCACCAATGGGGATGATCCAACGGAAAGTTCGACGCCCTATGGCCAGGCGATCACAATCGATACGACAACCACCGTGAAGGCCCGAGCATATAAGGACGGGTGGACGCCCAGTGAAATTGCCGTTGGAGTTTACACTATCAATAAACAGGATACCATAGCGACGCCCTGGATTCCCCTGCTAATTATGGAGTGAGAATAGTTATGCGGCCCCAAACAAAACACCGGGGGGACTGGAAATATTTTCAGCATATGCGAACCAAAGCGATACGATTTGGGCTGAAGTAATCGGCAAGCGTCTCTTTAACATAGATCCAAACTATGGAGGTAATTTATGCTTGACTCTTACCAGCGCTTAATCCGCAAAAGCCTGTTCATTTTGTCCGGTATCCTGTTATTTTCGATTACCATGTTCGTCACACCTGCCGTCGCTGATACCCCCATTGCCTTTGGTCAAACTCTTTCCGGAACCATCAGCACCGTCGGCGAAATCGACCAGTACACCTTTGATGCACTGGCCGGAGATAGTTTATATGTGTTGATGAGCACCACCACCGGACTGGACCCCTATTTTCGGCTTTAGCACCGGATGGAACACTGATAAACGCTAAAGCTGTAAACGGCCCAATGGGGCAGAACTTGATATCAATGCGCTTCCCTCCAGCGGTACCTATGTGCTGTTGGCCGAAGACAGTGGCTTCAATGAGACCGGTGAATATCGTATCTTTGTCCAGCGCAGAAACAATCCGCAAATAACGACCCCAATTGGATTTGGAGAAAATGTTTCAGCCACAATTGATGCATTCGGTGAGGTGGATACGTATACCTTTGATGCGCTGGCGGGAGATAGTTTATATGTATTGATGGCACCACCACCGGATTGGACCCTATTTTCGGCTTTAGGGCCGGATGGATCGCTGGTAAACGCTAAAGCTGTAAACGGCCCATATGGGGCAGAACTTGATATCAATTCGCTTCCCTCCAGCGGTATCTATGTGCTGTTGGCCGAAGACAGTGGCTTCAATGAGACCGGTGAATATCGTATCTTTGTCCAGCGCAGAAACAATCCGCAACTGACCACCCCAATTGGATTTGGAGAAAATCTTTCAGCCACAATTGATGCATCGGTGAGGTGGATACGTATACCTATGATGCGCTGGCGGGAGATAGTTTATATGTGTTGATGAGCACCACCACCGGGCTGGACCCCTATTTTCGGCTTTATGCACCGGATGGAACACTGATAAGCGCTAAAGCTGTAAACGGCCCATATGGGGCAGAACTTGATATCAATGCGCTTCCCTCCAGCGGTACCTATGTGCTGTTGGCCGAAGAAAGTGGCTTCAATGAGACCGGTGAATATCGTATCTTTGTCCAGCGCAGAAACAATCCGCAAATAACCACCCCAATTGGATTTGGAGAAAATCTTTCAGCCACAATTGATGCATTCGGTGAGGTGGATACGTATACCTTTGATGCAATTGAAGGTAATGTTGTGATGGTGAGAATGAGCACCACCACCGGATTGGACCCCTATTTTCGGCTTTATGGGCCGGATGGATCGTTGGTAACCACTAAAGTCTGCAAGCGGCCCGGGCGCAGCTGAGTATACGAGTTCAGCGCTTCCTGTCAACGGCACCTATCGGGTGCTTGCCCAGGATTCTGGTTTCAATGAGGTCTCCGATTACAAAATTCAATTGATTCGGATCATCGGAACAGAAAATTCTCTTTATGTTACTCCCTCCCATGCGCTTAATTCTTCTGGTATTGAAGGCGGCCCGTTTACACCCGCCAGTATAACCTATACCCTTAAAAACGTTGGCACGGATCCCATTGATTGGACCCTTGCCAATGGTGAGGACTGGCTCGATCTATCCAAACAGGGTGGCACCCTGGCTGCCGATGCCACGGATACGATAACCATATCCGTCAACTCTCAAGCCGACTCCCTTGCGGCAGATGCCTATTTCGACACCCTGACCTTTACCAACGTTACTGAAAACGATCTAGTAATTATTCGCAACGTAACCCTGCTCGTAAAAACACCTGAAGGATCCTTGGTGGTAACCCCCAATGATACGTTTTCCTCAACGGGTCCGCGTCACGGCCCGTTTGCGCCTTCGACCATGACATTCACCTTGAAAAACGCCGGTGATGCTCTCATGAACTGGAAGGTAGCCAAGACGGCTCACTGGCTGAACCTTTCGGCTGAGCAGGGCATTTTGAACAGCGGTGGCACTGTCGATATCAGGGTTGACATCAACGAGGCTCCTGATGACTTTGCCTGGGGTCTGTATAAGGACAGAATTTCTTTTATCAACACCACCAACGGCAACGGTGATACCCTGCGCGATGTTGCCTTAACGATTGAGGCCATTCCTTCAAATATAACCTGCGCGTTGTCCAAAAGCAGCCTTGTTCGGGGCGAACCGCTTGAGGTGACAGGTCAGATAACACCGCAACCCAACCAATCCGGAGCCTTTGTGGATATAGCCTTGATAGCGCCCGACGCCTCCGAGATCCATCGTTCGGTGGTGGCCAATGCCCTGGGGCAGTTTAGTTATGCGGTGGCCTGCGATGATATCTACCAGGCGGGTACCTGGGCAGTGCGCACCAGTTGGAGCGGTGATGAAGGTTTGTATCCTGCTACCAGTGATGATCAGAATTTGGAGGTCATCAAGGCCGAGTCGCATTTAACAATCAATTCCACCTCCCAGGCTCTCAAGATTGACGTTCCGGTAGACATCAGCGGCAAGTTTACGCCCCTGCCGGATTGCGGTGGGGATCTTGCGGGGACTGCCATTGAGATACATATATCCGGTCCTGGCGACATTTCCAGACTGAATCGGTCTCCACCAATGATCGCTGGGGCCATTATGTGCTTCAGGATTATTCGGTTTTGATGCCCTTGGTGATTGGACGGTTGAGGCGGTTTTTGCCGGAGACGATGCCTATGAATCATCCAGATCAGAGCTGTTAAATGTCAAGGTGGTGGAGACTGCCGGTTATGCCGTGGTTGTGCAGGGCAAAATTTCCTCCAGTGAAGGCCTGGCCTCCCACAATAAAACTGCTAATTTTGTCTACGATCAACTAATCGCCAGGGGCCTTTTGAATGAAGACATCATGTATTTCAATTATGATGGCGGCCAGCCGGGGGTGGACGGTGTTCCCGAAAAGTCAAACATTCAAAATGCCATCATCCAATGGGCCAAAGACAAGATGAATGTCAAACCGGCCAATCTTTATCTGGTTCTGATTGACCACGGTTTTGATGACATCTTTTACATTCATCCGGATACCATCACAGCCCAGGAGCTCAAGGGCTGGCTGGGTGTGCTGCAGGCCGGCTTGACCGGTCAGGCAGCAGTCCAGGAAATCATCAGCGTGTTGGGTTTTTGCCGCTCCGGGTCCTTTATCGATGATCTGTCCGGCAGCTATCGTGTCATCATCGCCAGTGCGGCGACCGATGAATCTTCATACAAGGGACCTCTTGACAAAGACGGCATCCGCGAAGGCGAATATTTTATATCCGAATTTTTCAAGGCGATTGCCTATGGCAAATCGATTACGCAAAGCTTTGAGGAAGCCGGTGTCTTAACCGAGAATTTTACGGCCTCCGCCGGCGGGCTTTCCCCCAATGCGCCCTATTATGATGACGCCCTGCAGCATCCGCTGATGGATGACAACGGGGATGGGGTGGGATCAAACGAGCTCAGCGATCCTGCGGGCGACGGCGTTATCGGCGAGGAATTATTTATAGGCGTCAATACCCTGACCACCAACGATCCTGAGGATGTCTCAGTTACGGCTGTAACCGAGACCATCTTTTTGGGCGGGAGCATTACATCTACCGATGTTTGGGCCCGGGTGGACAATAACTCCCGCCTGGACACCTTATGGATTGAGATCAAGCCTGCGGGGTTTTCACCGGTGGGGCAGGGCGGATCCGAGCAAATCGCGATGGACCTGACCAGAGCGGTTTTCAACACCTATAACTCGGTGCTGGATCGTTATGAATGGACCGGTTTGAGCGGATTTTCAAATCCAGGGACCTATCAGGTTTTTTACTTTGCCAAGGACAGTCAATCTGCCAATGTATCACCGCTGATGTTGACTACAGTATACAAGGCCAAAGCGGGCAATCAACCTCCGGCGCCATTTTCGGTTTTTGCACCCGCCGACGGGGCAACCGAATTGACCTCGGTGGTCTTTGATTGGGAAGACACGGTTGATCCTGAAGGAGACGAGTTAACCTACACCCTGATGATTTCCAAAGGAGATGACACCTTCAGCAACCCGATTCGAAAAGAAGGGCTGTTGTACAGTGCCTGCCTGCTGACGGCCGAAGACGGGCTGGAAGATTTGAGCACATACTACTGGAAGGTACGGGCTATTGACAAATATGGGGGCTTCCGGGATTCCGGTGTTCGTTTATTTCACACCAACAACACCAATCCGGTTGCCTGCTGGATAAACGGCCATGTTTATGACACTTCTAACGGTCAGCCGATCACGGATGCTGCGGTAGATGTCGGCAGTTCCACGCTGAACACGGCTGCCGGCGGTTACTATCTGGGAGTGATGGCTCCCGGCAGCTACACGCTAACGGCCACAGCTGCTGGCTATAGTCCCACCAGTTATCCTGGTGTCTTACTGCCGGATGGCGGCCTCATATCCAAAGATTTTGGACTGGTGCCGCTGGGTGGTGATGCGGATGGTGACGGCATTTTGAATGCAGTTGAAAATGCGTCGTCCTGTCTGGATCCGGCGGATGCCGACACGGATGATGACGGACTTGCTGATGGCAGCGAGGATGCCAATCAAAACGGCGCGATCGATCCGGATGAGACGGATCCCTGCGATGCCGACTCGGACGGTGACAATGTCCAGGACGGTACTGAGTTGGGTATCACCGCACCGGTGGCCGATCCCGACGGGGGCGGACCGCTGTTAGGCACGAACGGGTCGGTATTTATTCCGGACAGTGATTCGGGCTCCACCACGGATCCCCTGGATGAAGATTCGGACAGCGATGGGCAGACCGATGGGCAGGAAGACAAAAACCACAACGGCCGGGTGGATCCGGGAGAAGACGATCCCAATCAATCCGGCTTGAAGGGCATGCCCTGGATACCATTGTTGTTATTGGAATGAAAGATGGGGGCTGCGCTCCAACGGAGATACTTGAAGACCGAGTCAACTATCATACCCCTATCGTTGGGCTAACGGCAGGCTGTTTGGCACATCACCAACCTATGAACCCTTCAGTCCCTATCATTCCCTGACTGCCAGACTGGTCCTCGGAACGGGAGAAGAGGGCTACATAATGACAACTTTTGGTGATGTTTATATAAATTCGAAAAGCTTCACCTTGCTTCCTGCAATAAAATCGCTTTTATTTAATGGTGGAGGGCCGTAATCAATGATGTATCCGGGGAATCTTCAAACCTGTAATTTGAATGGCGGTGTTATTAGTGCCGCAAGTTCCAAAGCCTTAATCTATTTTTAACCCTGCCTTTAAATTTATTAGATAAGCTATAAAACGAATAAAATAAGCCTGTTAAGGCTTTTTTTATTCCAAAATTTGACAGCCTTGCCTCCGAATGATAGGATTTAGAATAAAAACCACTCAGAGATAAGGACAAATTGCTGGCCAAAAGGTGGGGATTAATCCTGATTTTATCTTTATTGATTATGATGGTGCCCCTGCATTCAGAAAGGTCGTTGGTGCGACCTTTTTTTTATTGATTTAATAAAATATAAGGTGCCGCCACGACCTTGTTTTTTGTATGCAAAATTTGTTGGAGACCTATTTGGAAGTGAAAACCTGAATCTATTTTTTGAAAGGAGAATTGGATGCAAAAACGAACCGTACTGTTTGCCCTGTGCAGCTTATTTCTAATTTTCGTAATCACTCCAACTTTCACGATGGCTGACTTTTATGTTATTCCTGTCAGCAATTCCCCTCTATCAGGCGCCAAAAAATCAATTTGCGAATTTCCTTACTGGCAAACCGGCGGCCACATTGATGGCGGCCAAATTGAAGTTAAATATGATCTGAGATACTATGATCCGGACTATTATACACCTTCTCAAGACCAACCAAATGGAGGCATTAGGTTTGATTTGTGGTTGGGGACATTTTCGAGCGCTGCAGAGCGTGATGCGGTTGCGGACAAGATTTCAAAGTTTGTTTTATTTAACAATGACACCGGCGACTATTATGAAGTGACCCGGGTTTCTAAATATGATTATTTGGGCAATCCATCCGGCGATTTCGGGCTTTGGCTCACTCATTCATCAAAAGTATTGGGAAATTGGGATATTGTTATCGTCGCCGACGGAAAAAAATACGCCGGATCAATCACGCTAACCCAAGACATGCTCGATCGGACACCCCCTATTGCCGTCGACCCGGTAGTTACGACAGATGGCAGCCAATTTACGGTAACCGCCCCCCTGACCAATGGTGAGCAGTATCGATTCAGAATATTTGATGAGAAATCTGACATTGTTTACCAAGAAAATATGACTATAGACAGTCAGGCCGGAACTGCCACGTCTATCGTACCTCTGCTGTATGCAGACGATACGGCTCGGATAGAAACCAGGATTTACACCGATCAATGGATTGCTATAATGAATTGGGGAGATCTTCAATCCTGTAATGCGAATGGCGGTGTTAGCGGGACCGGAACTGCGCGATCTTTGATCTGGTTCAAAATTCAAACGGTTCCATAGTGTTGCGCAAGGACATTTTTAGCTCCTGACTGGTGCAGACTGTATTTTCAATGATACTAGTTTAACAGAACCGGACTTTCAGTGAAGGCAGGGTTATTTCCAACCCTGCCTTTGCTTTTTAGTTGAATAACGGCTCTACCACTACCTTGTTTTTGGTGTTTAGAGCGTTAGTCAAAATAACGTTTCGATAGTGGTTGTCATCTCTTATAATAATTTTAATCTGTTACACACCACCATGTCGCTGGTTAGAAAATCTGGCAAACAGAACATTTATTAGACACCCGCTATAAAGTTCATCAACGGCAGGGTGCTAATTCCGGCTGACGGTGCATTCGCCCTAATGAATTACAATTCACGGCCCTAGCAGCAGAATCATGGCTGCAGCGCCATTCACCTGCCGGACAAACTCGTCTGCTCCAATGTCCACCACGGCCGACCCATTATTGTCGCCGTCGACAACCCGCTGGTCACCTTCAAGATCATGGGTTCGAATTTCGGGCGCCCCATTCATTCCGGTATCGATGCATGGTGAATCTGTACGCAAATGAAAGTTGCCGCCCAGCCAGGTGTCATCAAAAGGATTGGACGGCGTGGAGTTGTCATTCCAGGCCCCGGGGTTTTTAAATTTCGGGTTTAAGTTAATGTTATTGCTAGAATTTGTCCAGGAGCCGTAAACGGAACCGTTGTTGTTGTAGGCACTTGTAGTGCCCGTGCCGCTCATGTCGATATCCCATCCCAAAGGGTAGTTGTTGTCGCGGATGACATTGTTGTAAAATCGTGCCGCATTATTTTCCAGCAGAACACAAAATCCATCACCCACATTCGCCCGGTTGGCCGTGACGGTATTGTTGGTTACGACAACGTTACCCGATGAACCGTCAAAAGAATAGGACTCTGCATAGTAGGACTGAAATCAAAAATTAGTGGGAATGGGCCTTTTGCATATGGAATACCGCTGCAATCATTACTCTCGAAAAAAACTTCCAACTCATCACCACCTCAAATAAATTTACTGAATAGGGGGGCCTACATCGTCCACACGAAAATACCGGATACGGGCAGTTCCAGTTACTGGCTGACATTTGAGGTCAAGGTGACCGATACAGATGGTGATGGCGTCGCCGACTACCAGGATGCCTTCCCCGATGACATCAATGAATGGCTGGACACGGATTCAGACGGCACCGGCGATAACGCCGACACGGATGACGACGACGACCTGGTTCCGGATGTGAGCGATGCCTTTCTCAAAGACCCGGCCGAGTGGTGGGATAGCGATTCCGACGGCGTCGGCAACAATGCCGACACCGATGACGACAACGACGGTTATGTGGACGGATTTGATGTCAACCCGACGATCCCGGATGCTCCCGGCGGCGTTTTTTACGACTGCACCACCGATACCAGGCTTTATACGATTTCGGGAAACATCTCTTATAGCGGCACGGAACGGCAACCGATCTTGGTTGCTGTATTTGAAGATGCTCAAATGACCACCATCCTGGCTGAAACCGAGATTGCCTCTCCGCCAGGATCCGGACCCTGGTCATACAACATTTCCGATTTACCGGCCCGCAACCAATACTGCGTGGAGGCCTTCATGGATTTTAACGAAGACGAAGCCCTGGATGACGGCGAGCCGGAAGGGATTATCGATGCCTTTGACATTGCGACCATCATGACGGGCAAGGACGTTGAATTGGAAGGAGATGGTTCAGCTGTAAAATCCATGCCGTGGATTCCATTGCTGCTTCTTCAAGAAGACTGATCATTCGCTGAATAAACAATATCCTTGATATTAAGGCAGGGGCCTCACCCTGCCTTAATTTTTTCAACATAGATAGGTACTGACTGGTAATTGAATTGACACGCACTCAGTTTTATCATATCGTGGCAGACAATGATTTTCTATTTGTTTTTAATCAGATAGCTGTCCGAATCAGGGTTTGTCGATTTCTTCTCGCTTCCAGCTGATCCAATTCTGCATGGTTCCGGTTTTTGATCCTGACTGTTTCATTACATCCGATGATAACCCATCAGTGTTTTATTGAAAAGTCATGGAAGGGAATCTGAAAATGGGACGTCGAACGCTGCCGATCCAATTCTCCCGACTGCCTGCAAAACTCACCCATAGATTTTTCTATTATGCCAGTCACATGATTGAGGATCTGCAAAAGGAGAACTCTACATGAAAACAAGATCTTATCACAGTAAGAATGCTATTTTTGTTCTTGTTATAAGTTTCTTGTCTTTTTCCTTAGTTATTGCAAATCAGGCTTTATGTGCCTGGAAAACAGCCGGACCAAATGGTGGGTATATCAACAGCCTTGCTATTGCTCCGGCAAATCCGGATATCGTGTATGCCGGAACGTATGGTTTGTACAAATCCCCGAATGCCGGTGCATTCTGGAGTAAAACAAATTTGGAAAACACAATTGTTTTGGACGCTGCAGTCGCCCCGGATGATGTAGATACGGTTTATGCTGCTACTATTTCCGGTATTCATAAAAGTGAAAACGGCGGCGATACATGGTCGGAGATCGGATTATCCGGGTTAACGGTGAATACCATCGCGATCAGCCCGGCTAATTCAGCTGTTATTCTTGCGGGCGCGGGAATCATTGGTATGTCGGGAGATACAGCCGGTATCTATATGAGCACCAACGGTGGGGATACCTGGCAGCAAAAATTAGGCGATGGTTTGGATGCCGTGACCGACATAATCTTTGATTCGGATATACCTCAAAGCATATATGCCGCTGTTTATGGTGATGGCGGCGGTCCGGGTTTGCGCAAAAGTACAAATGGGGGGGATGATTGGGTCAATAAATGGATTGGCAATAATTTGTTTCGGGACAATGTGTGGGCGCTGGCCATGACACCGCCCGGCGCGGATACACCTGCAATTTATGCCGTAAACCAAACAGCCGGGGATGTTTATAAAAGCACCGATCAAGGCGAAAGCTGGAACCCGACAGGTGCCCCCTCTATTGCCGGCGAACCGCCGTGGTCACTGGCAGTGGATCCCAATAATCCCCATTTGGTTTATGCCGCATCGAACTACCACCAGGGCAGATTTTATAAAAGCGATGATGGCGGAGACAATTGGACCATAAAAGCCAATGGGCTGCCGCCTTCGGTTCCTTCAAGTATTCTTGTGGACCCGCGAAACAGTTCTGTATATGTGGGTCTGGATGAAGGCGGGATTTACAAATCAGCTGATGCAGCGGAAAGTTGGGTATATTCGAGTCTAGGAATAAGTAATTGTTACATCTTAAATCTTGCAGTTGATCCTTTTAATTCAAAAAAGGTTTTTGCTGTTCCCTTTGGTACGGGACAGCATATCGCTAAAACGACAAATGGAGGGCTTTCATGGACGCACCTTCAGAATTCTCCAACTGATCGTGCTGCCATCGCCATTGATCCTGGAAACACGAACATCATTTATGCCGGTATAGCCCGGGATCTTCGAACAAATTTGGCTTTTAGTCTTAATAAAAGCTCAGATGGTGGTCAAAGTTGGACCACCACCAATAACGTATTTTACATACTGGGGTCTTTTCGCGTCGGATTTTCTGACATCTGGATCAAGCCCGATGATTCAAACACCATTCTGGCGGCAACAGCCGGATATGCAAATGAAGGCGGCGGAATTTACAGAAGCATCAACGGCGGTTCCAACTGGGACAGGGCCTATAATTTCTGGGCCAACACCCTGGCTTCGGACCCCACAAATTCGGAGAAAGTATATTTCGGATCTTCTTATCGTGGTTATGTCTTCCAATCAATAGACGCAGGAGAAACATGGACCAACATCAGCCATAATGCTCCGAATGATTGGGTTGATATAGTGCGTGATATTGAGGTGGATTTGGAATCCAATGTGTATGCCGCTACAGATGCCGGCCTGATGAAATGGAACGGCTCAGTTTGGACAAAACTGGCAGGTCTTCCGGGTGATGATATCAATGCTGTTGCCATCGATATATCCGTCAATCCCGGTATTTTATATGTCGCGGTCTGGCGTCAGGGAGTTTTTGTATCAAAGGATTCCGGGCTTTCGTGGGCATCCTTTAACAAAGGACTGCAATCTTTTTACATCACAAAACTAGCTGTAAGTAAATTCGATCCTGAAATACTTTATGCGGGAACTGTCTCTGAAGGTGTGTGGGGAAGGTTGCTGACTAGCTCGTCAAATTCGTGGATACATTTACTGCTATTAGCTAATTAGCCATGATATAATAACGCGGCAGACTATGAATAGGAAGCGTATTATTTATTTTTTTTACCTGTTGTTCCTGCAGTATGCGATGGTCTTAGGCGTTGAATTATCCATTCCGGGCGTCCTATCTGCCGAGAGTCAAACCTATTACGTGGCACCAGATGGTGGTGATTCAACCGGCGATGGCTCACCATCGAAGCCCTGGGGAACCATTACGTATGCACTTGACAATGTTTCCGATGGGGCTGTTATCCTGGTGCGTCAAGGTACATATACCGGTAGAGTGCGTCTCCGTGGGGCATTTGATCAAGGAGTCACAGTTCGTTCAGAGGTTCCTTATCAGGCGCGCCTGCGTTATAGTGATACCGTTGTCACCTGCTTCGATGGAAAAGGTATCACCCTGGAGGGATTCGATATCGCTCACAGTGGGCCGGGTGCCGGTGCTCTGGTTATCCAAATCCAGGATCTTCGGGGGGAACCCGGCGGCGACGATTTTGTCAGCCGTATCACGCTGCGCAACAATGTTCTTCATGACAGTTACAACAATGACATCCTCAAAATTAATAACGGGGCCGGGAATATCCTGGTGGAAGGCAACATCTTCTATAATCAGACCGGCTCCGACGAGCACATCGATATCAACAGCGTCACTGACATTATTATCCAGGACAATATTTTTTTCAATGACTTCACCGGCAGCGGACGGGTCAACAACAACGATACGAGCAGTTATATTGTTATCAAGGACAGCAACGGCAGCGATGACACCAACCTGGGAAGTCGTTATATAACACTGCGCCGCAACATTTTCCTCCACTGGGAAGGGTCGAGCGGGTCCAATTTTTTGCTAATCGGAGAAGACGGCAAACCTTACCACGAGGCCCGCGATGTGCTGATTGAAAATAATCTGATGTTGGGCAACTCTGCCAACGTGATGAGGGCTGCTTTAGGTGTCAAAGGCGGAAGGGACATCACCTTCCGTCACAACACAGTCGTCGGAGATTTGCCTTGCCTGGCCTTTGCCATGCGACTGAACACCGAAGGAGACAATCCCCCGAATGAGAACATCAGATTTTATAACAATATCTGGTCCGATCCCACCGGCACCATGGGGGCAGAGAATCCTTCTCGGCCCAACGATTTCTCAGACACCCCTTCAGGTGAAACCACATCTTTCACCCTCAGCCACAACCTGTATTGGAACGGCACCCAGGCTATACCCTCAGATAGCAACGAGGTCATCAATTATACGGATGATTCCCATCGTGTGGTAGCTGATCCACGATTAGCATTGCAAACGGGCTTGATCGTTCCCCGATGGCAGGAGAGTGGCAATCAATTTGCCGACGGGTCCACCTCTATCCGTCAGGCTTTCGAGAGGCTGGCAAAGCGATACGGCGCTCTGGTCCGTCAAAGCCCTGCCATAAATGCAGCCGATCCGCAAAATTATAGCTCTGAGGATATGCTAAGACATCCCCGGCCAGCGGGAAATGCCCCGGAAATAGGAGCATTTGAATTCCGAAGCACCACTACCGCTCCTGAGGTTTTTCTTCTGTATGCCGACTAATCTCAGGAAACAGTTTCTTACATATCAGAATATCATTAGAAATAATTATTGAAATAAAAAAGGCAGAGCCTTCATTGGCGCTGCCTTTTTTGTTGTTATTAATCGATTGATCAATCTGAGCACAGCATACGATTGTGGTGACATGAGCTAACTGCATAGTAACTGCACCTGGAAGATTTTTGATAGTGGCTGATTTACAAAATTTGTTGTTAGCAATTTTATTTAAATGATGTATAATTACGAAACGCTTATATTGGACAACTGATATGCGAACATTCATTAATTCATCAATTCTATGGTTTTTGACTGTCGGGCTTAGCCTGTTTTGGATTTCTTCTGTTGAAGCCAGTAATGTTCCGCACCTGGCCATTCGCAGCGAAATGAGGTCTTTACAGGCGCTCAAAGGCCGTCTGGATACACAGCGTCTTACCGTTGATCGTGGTGTTTTAAGGGCGCTGGCTTTAAACCGGCTGAACCAAGTGATCATACCGGTCCTTGAAGACGATGTGATTTTTCATAAGATTTTCCAGAAAATCCGTAAAAAAACCGCCACATGGATCGGAAAGGATCAAACCGGCAAAACCCGGATCATTTTAACCTTGGGAGATGACCATTTCTTTGCCAAAGTGGTTGCTGACGGCCAAACAATTTTGTTTAGACCTGCAGGAATTGATAATCAAGTCGTATCCTACATAGTCGATCAGGCTTTTGAAGTTCCCCTGATAGATGATGATGTCACTCCGGCCCTTGAATCACTGGATCCCCTTCCTGCCGCTAATTCACCCGATGACGGCTCCCGCATCGATGTCATGGTACTTTACACTGACGGTATGGCAAGCGCTCATCCGGGTTCTGAGATAGAAACCCGAATTCAGAACCTTATTGATCAGGCCAATGATGCATTGAGCAATAGCAACATCAACACATGGTTTAACCTGGTTCACAGTGAAGAAGTAAATTATCCCGATGATTCTCTCAACGGCATGGACGAGGCCCTGGACGATCTTACGGATAACACCGGGGTGTTCGGCGATGTCGAGGATTTGAGAACGGAGTATGGGGCCGATCAGGTGACCCTTCTGCGCCGATTTGTCGATGAAGGGTGCGGTTTGGCATGGCTGCCAAGATACGACAATGCCGGCCTGGCGTATGCGGTTGTTCACGATGGTTCAAAAACCGACGGTTCCGGATATTATTGCTCCGGTTTGACTTATGTCCATGAAATCGGTCATAATCTTGGCTGCGCCCATGACCGGGCACATGCGGGTAGCAGCGGAAGATATCCCTATTCATACGGCTATCAGGATCCCGATGAAAATTTTCGAACCGTCATGTCCTATAACTGCCCCGGTGGGTGTGATCAGATAGCGTATTTTTCCAATCCAAATGTAACATACATGGGCGATCCAACCGGTATTGCCGATCCGAGTCCCAATTCTGCTGATAATGCCCGCACCATCAATCAGACCCGAGTGGGCATGGCGGGGTATCGAGACGAGGTCCAACCCAGTGCTGAAGCGCTCGAAATAAAAGCCATGCCCTGGATACCTCTGTTGCTGCTTCCATGAAGAAAAACCCCGTATAGCGGGGAGGTGGTGACTTTATGAAGAAAATATTGTTTCGTATATTTCTTTTTCTGGCCCTCACGGGTTCGCTTTCCTTAGGCCTGGCTCAAAGCGAAGAGGATTTAGAAAAGGACGGGCTTAAGCATTTTGATAACGCCTATTTCAAAGCCATACCGCAAAAAAACAGGGCCATGGCGGATGAGGAATTTGCGCTGGCGGAAAAAGCCTTCCAGAAAGCCATTGAAAAATCGCCGCAGCGGCTCAAACCCTATCTTCATCTGGGCCGTACCTATTCTGCACAGAAAAAATACACCGCGGCGGCCGAGACATACCGTTCCGCCCTGGTGATTGCCCCCCATCAAAAAAAAATTTACTTGTGGCTGGCTTCGGCGCTTGAGAAGGGCGGAGACTTCAGGGGCGCCATTAACGCCCTTCAGGAATTGCGTGCCCTGGAAAGCGATGATCGCGTCATTCGCATTATAGACGATTTTATCGGCAAGATGGAAAAACGTGCTGCCGGGCCTGGACTTGAAAGCAGCCAATCCGGAGCGCAGCCATGAGAAAAGACTTTAATATCCGGATGTTCCAAATATGTCTGATTTTAATTATTTTATTTCCAATGACCGTTACCGGGATGCCGGGCAAATCTTACTATCATCACAGTGCCGACCGGCTTTTCTGGTTTATGATTATCTCCGATATCCATATCGGTGCCCCCGGCAGCCAGGATACCGATTATCTCACCTGGGCGGTCAACGACGCCCGCAATATCATAAATCCTCAATTTATTGTGGCCACCGGTGATTTGACCGATGCTACCAATGGTGGAGAGATACCGGACAAGCAGTTTTCCGAAGAATGGGAAGTTTATCGGCAGATCCTGGACACCGCCGGCATGCACGCCGGCTTTTATTATGACATTCCAGGCAATCACGACCACTACAGGGACGAAGATTTCGCCTACTATTTATTTTACTCGATTCAGGGCAATGCCAACGGTACCACCCAGCACTCATGGACAAGAGAATTTCCCTATGGCAAATACCATTTTCTGGGCCTTGCCACAGCAGGCAATGATGGCGCCGAGTTCAGTATCTGGCCCTGGGATAATTTTGGCGACCATGCGGAACTCACCGCCGGCGAAATTGCTTTCTTAAATTCGGCGCTGGCTAGCCATCCGGATGCCGAAATCACCTTTATGTTCGGTCACCATCCCTTTGAAGCCGATGCCTCCGACTGGACCGAGACAGCCATCACCAATGGTCTGGATGATCTTCAGAATCTCATCGATTTATACGGAGTATCGCTTTACGGATACGGCCACACCCACAACTACGGGGAAGATATCTGGACCAAGGACATCGTCAACAACATTTTCTATATGAACGTTGATTCCCTCGGAAAATCAAACAATGACCATTATGCTTTGATGGCAGTGGACGGCAACGGTGTCTCAATGATACCGGCCCAAAAAGGACTGTGGCCGGTGGTCATGATAACCGCACCTGCCGACCGGTGTCTGGGTGAATGTCCCAATTCCTATGCCTATGAAATCCCTCAGAGTCGTTTCAATCCCATCCGTGCGCTCATTTTTGATAAAAATCCGGTGAGTCA
This sequence comes from uncultured delta proteobacterium, assembly GCA_963821065.1. GTDB lineage: Bacteria > Desulfobacterota > Desulfobacteria > Desulfobacterales > JAFDCJ01 > JAFDCJ01. Next base: position 48,787 of record CAWGCM010000005.1, read on the forward strand.
GGCTCATTTTCGCATTGACGCAACCGGTGATTGGTATCCAATGCAGCGGATTGAGAATACGCCGGTCTGGTTCGGCTTGTGGGATGCCCGGTTGTTTGCTCCGGGTTCACACACCATCGATGTCAGGGCACAGGGATCCAGCGTCGTGATAGACCGGGTGATTACCTCCATCAACCCGGCTGTTCACCTGGAAGACTCCGATGAAGACGGGATTTTAGATGTTGTCGAAGATACCAATCACAATGGAACAGTTGATTCCGGCGAAACCGATCCCAATAATCCTGACACGGACGGGGACGGCATCCAGGACGGCACTGAGCTGGGTTATACTTCCGAAGATGTTGAACCCGGCACAGACACCGCTTTCTTCCAGCCGGATCTCGATCCTTCCACCCAAACAGATCCTTTGAACCCCGATTCCGACGGGGACCGCCTTAACGATGGATTTGAAGATGCCAACCTAAACGGCAGGGTTGATTCCGGCGAGACCGATCCAAATAGTTGGAATTTGAGGGCCATGCCCTGGGTGTTCTTACTGCTGCTTGACGATCAATGATGATAATAATGAAAAAACAGGTCGCTTTCATACTGTTGCTGGTAATATGGTTTTTGGGGTCGGCTGCCAGTTCGGCTGAAGCCGGCATGCCGGTTCCCCTGAATCTGTTTAACATTGGCGACTCGATTGGTGAAGGTGAGGCGGCTGACGGCATTATCGGAATAACAAATCATGACCGGGTGTGGTCCACCGGGTACTCCTCAGGTGACAGCGTTTACAGCCTGAACGAGCGCTTTGAGGATGTCTGTCCGGCAGAATATAATGAAAACGCTGCTGACAGGGATGCCACCTTCAACCATGCGGTAAGCGGTTCCGACATGGGAGACTTCGCCGACCAGGCCGGACAAATCGTGCTCGCGGCAGGCACAACTGCGTCCGGCAAGGCGGGCATGGTATCCGTCTTTCTCGGAAACAACGACGTTTGTGCAACCAGCCTGGAGGACATGACACCTGCGGAGCAGTTCGAGCGCCAGTATCGTTCCGGTCTGGATGCTCTGGCTGCCTCAAATGCCACCAAGAAGGCCCATATCCAGGTTTCAGGCATTCCGGCCATTTACTGGCTTTGGGTTGCCATGCGGAAAAATATATGGTGTCTTCTGGTATGGAATTTTGTGCCCTGCGAAAACCTGCTGTCAGAGCCGAAAAATGACTGCGGGACCGATGATTCTTATCTGGATCCAGATACGATTCATATCGATGATGGTCCGGATTGCGTTCGCCGCAAAACTTTTCATGCCAGAATTCAGGAGGTATACAACCCCATACTCCGGGATGTGCTGCAGGAATACATAGATGACGGCCGGCTTCCCAATGCCTATTATGTCGACATTTCCGATATCCGTTTTTCATCGGATCACATCAACGATGGTGACTGCTTTCACCCGAGCCTTGATGGGCATGCACTGCTGGCCGAAGAACTATGGGCGCGATCGCCGTGGGGTTTATACGGCCCTGGTTGCGCACCAAAGCGGTCAACACCATGGATGCCGCTGCTTTTGCTTGATGGTCAAAATCAGTGACGAGGAGATGCGGATTTCCGGGGATCGGTTGACGGGAAATATAGCTGCATAAGCTGGAGGATGCTGTGAAAAAACTGGTGACCCTCATTGGCGCGTTTATTTTGATAGTTGTTTTAACCCCGTTTTCTTTTGCCGAGCAGGCTACTGCAGTGCCGGACAGCGGTCTGAAATATCAAGATCTTGTGGTGGGGACCGGCGCGGCCGCTGAGATTGGCGAGGTAGTGGTTGTTCATCTTACCGGATGGCTGGATGACAAGGGCCATAAGGGGGTGAGATTTTTCAGTTCATACGATCGAGGAAAGCCGGTATCTTTTAGGCTCGGCACCGCAAAAGTGTTACAGGGCTGGAATGAAGGCGTGGCCGGCATGAAAGTCGGCGGCAGTCGACGGTTGATGATCCCCGCCAAACTTGGCTACGGTGCCAAAGGAGCCGGGGACATCGTTCCGCCGGATGCCAATTTGATATTTGATATTGAACTTTTAGAAATTAAATAACCGGTGTGCCACTTCAATTCATAAAGCATGACATTTCATTTCAGCGCCGTAATAACGAATGTTCGCCATGACGGATTTTAAAATTAGAATATTAGTTTTTTGGAGCCTTGGAATCTGGCTGCTGGGAACTTCTGTGGCGTTGGCTGCCAATGATTCTGCTTTACTGTCGGTAGAAGCATACGGGAATTTTCATTCCGCTGGCGTCATGGCAACAATCAATGGCGACGATAACGACGATGCTGCCGCGTCCCTTGAATGGCGCCGGCAGGGAGAAGGCTCATTTCGATCCCGGGCATCCGTTAATCCGCATCGATGAAACTCATTTCGTTGGGAGCCTTTTCTGGCTCAATCCCGCCAGCGGTTACGAAGTTAAAGTCACCCTGGCCGATCCCGATGGAATTTCAGGAGAATATTCAAAAGTTGCTCCCTTGACGACCCGGCAGGATATGCTTGCCGATCCAACCCTCAGGACGCTCTATGTAGCCGACAACGGCAGCGACACCAATTCCGGGACTGACCCGACCACTTCTCTGCGGACCATTCAACACGCCGCTGACATTTCATCGCCCGGCGACCTTATCTTGATCCAGCCCGGGATTTACCGGGAAAGTGTTGCCCTGGCTGTTTCCGGAACTGGCAATCAACCAATCGTCTTTCGTGGGGCCGGTCCCGGTGTGATTCTCGATGGTGCTGACGAAGCCATTGCCGCCGGGGTGTTGTGGACTGCCGAGGGAAACGGAGTCTATTCTTACCAGACCGGGTTTTCAACCGGCCACGTGGTTGCTGATCTTGGACGGCTGTTTATGTACCCGGGCCTCCCGGAACTGCAAACACTGGCAGCCGGCGCTCCGGGTGGTTTCTTTTTCGACGGGACGCGGCTTTACGTCAAATTTGCAGACGGCAGCAGCCCTGTTGACCATGAGATGCATGTGGCCCGGCATGAAAACGGGTTTTTTCTGAGCGGTCTGTCCCATGTTCGCTTGGAGAACTTGGAGATCCGGCACTTTGGTGCCGGATCATACGGCAAGGGAATATATCTTCGTTACAGCAGCGACTGTGTCGTGCGGGTTTGCAAGATTTACGGATTCCAGTCAGCCGGCGTCTGGCTGAAGGGGGGAGGGGGGCACCTCATCGAGGATAATGAAATCTGGGACACGTCCATCTTTTCCTGGCCCTGGGGCTCCAGCAAAGGCAGCAGCGCCGAAAATAACGCCATCTCGTTTACCGATGATATCGGGCGGGGAAACGTCGTGCGCCGCAACACCATACACGGCACCTTCAACGGCATTGGTCCCTGTGGATCTGCAGCGCCGCCGGTCGGCATTACCAATGAAACCGACATTTACGACAACATCATATATCAACACACGGACGACGCCATTGAACCGGAAGGCTATTGTGCCAATGTCAGGCTCTGGAACAACCATATCCAGGATGTGCATATGGCTTTTGCGGTGGCGCCTGCGGCACCGGGCCCCGTTTACATCCTGCGCAACATTGCGTTTCAATTCGGCAATACCAGAACCAGTTTGACAGACGGCTATACGGCCAGTGCGATCAAGATCAACAGTGGTTACCAGACCCCCATCGGACCGCTATATCTGTACCACAACACCTTTGTCACCGATGTACCGAACACGAATGCCATCGCCCTATTAAACCCCGGCTTCAGCACCTTTATAAAAGCCCGCAACAATATCTTTGCAGGCACCCGGTACGCCTTATACAAGGTGAATCCGGTCATTCTTGATTGGGATCGGGATAATCTGTACACCACGGATTTAAGCCGTTTTGTTTACTGGCAGGGAATAAGATATTCAACCCTTGCTGATTTTCAGGCTGCTATCAGCCAGGAATTAAACGGCCTGGCCGCTGAACCCGGATTTTCCGATCCGGCCGGTGGCGATTTTGCTCCCACCCGCCGGAGTCCCCTGGTGGACCGAGGGGTATGGCTACCGGGGATTAATGATACATTCAGCGGGAAAGGACCTGATATAGGTGCACGTGAATATGTTCTTCCGCCATCGCCGTCGATTCCGGCATTGCTGCTCGATAATTAGTTTCCATCAAGTCCATCGTTGCTGCTGGATGATTAAGGAAGATTATTGGGATCAACATCTGGCCCCCCCAAAGAAAGGCTGCCAAAAAACCTGTCTTGACAACGATGTCCGTTTTCGGTAATTGGATATTATAGTCTGCGCTCGTATTGTATTGTTTCGCATACTGAATTAAAATCTACGCTTCTTCGCCATCTGTAATTTCCGAATTTTCCTATAGCGTCTTCTTGCTGACCGAAAATGGCCATCCAATACTGCCGGCACGTATCCTGACCGAATGACCTGTCCTGATAAAAGTTCGCTCAAACAATATACATAGGCCGTAAGTCTCCGGATCAATTATTTCTTCAACCAGAGTTGTTCTTACAAGAATAAACATAGGGGAGGGCTGCGAGATGTATAAAAAACGGCTTTTTTATGGCGTTACGCTTCTTTTTATACTCCTTGGGTGGTGCGCATCCGCTGAGGCCTATCAGGTAAACGACTATTGGACATCTGCGGAGGGTTGGGGGGTTAAAACTACAAATTTTACCACCGCTACAGATTCTGTGTTTATCAATGTTGCTGCTTCTCATATTCCCGAACCAATAACAAATGTATGGATGCGTATGGAGTGGTACCAGCCGGATGGTGGGCAGGAAAACGATCTTGGTACAAATCTTGTGGCGCATCCTGTCCGCAGCAGCTCCGGACTTTTAATTGGTTTCTGGGCCCAGATGGTTATTACAGGAAAAAATCGAGAACCGGGGCAGTGGCGGGTGGAACATTATGCGTATGGCTGGAAAGATGGTGTGCAGGATTGGCACAAGCTGTTTACAGCCTATTTCACCATTTTGCCGGCACCAGAGCCGGCCGCGTACAATGCTACAGGCAGATGGGAATACTCGACATACAATTGTTGGACGAATTGTCCCGGCGAGCCTGATGAACCGGAAGCGGGCTATGTCCGCATAAATCAAACCGGAACCAGTTTCAAAATCACGGAGGAGGGGGAAACATATTCCGGGAGCATTAGCGGTGCCATTTATATTTATTCAACCTCTTATCCTTACGACGAGGGAACCATCACATTGACGACGACATTCACCCTTACTTCTGACACCATCGGTACGGGGGTCACCACATGGAATTGGACGGATGGTATCGACTCATGCGGTGGCGGAAATCAGTTCTCGATTACAAAATATCAAGCCGGGGGCACCCCAGGGGTTCATCTACTGCTTCTTGACGATTAATTAGCCGTTATCTCAGAAGCCATCTTAAAAATAGGATTTTGGTTCATAGTCGCGGCGAGGCCGAGTCGAAATTAACTCTGTCTTTTGTCAGCCGGCTTGGTAAAAATGGTGTCTGAATATAGTCTTGCCAATCGGTCCCTTATAGCGGTTGTCAAAAAAACGTTCCGTTATTTGAACTTTTTTTCTACAACCACTTATACCCTCCTTCCGTATTCAGGAACTTATTTTTGAAAAGCGAGATAATATGAATGAAATAGATGTTAAACGAGGGGTTGTTAAAATCAATTCAATTTAAAGCGCTCCTGTTCCAATGGCCGAATCCGAGATATTCTTTCAAAATCTTTATCGCGATGCAACAGGATTATACCATGCTCTATTGCGATCTGGGCGATGCAACAATCTACCGGGCTGTTGATGGTGACTCCCTTTCGCCTTAGCTCAAAATAAATTCTGGCAGCCTCTCGCCAGGTATGGTTACCGGCTTCAAGGTAATATTGATTCGAAAGATAATCCTCGAGCAACCCCCATTCTTTCTCATCTCTTGCACCCTGAAGAAGTTCCAGTTGATTGAATCTGCTGAGAGCATAATATTCAGCTCCAATCCTTTCCTGAAAGGTTTTTGTGACACGGCCGGTTTTATCCCTGAAAATTTCGATCCAAACCGATGTGTCAACAAAAATCATCCTCTTAGCTTTCTGAGTTGCTTATGGTCATAATTTTTGTAGAACTTGATAGAACCTGCCAGATCGGTGAGTGGCTTGCGGCTTTTTAACCGAATGAACTCCCTTAAAGCTTCATGGATAAGATCTTTTTTTGTTTTGGAATTGCTGACCGAAAATGCCTCATTCAACAATTCGTCATCAATTACGATATTGGTGCGCATAATAGCCTCCAATTGTATATTTCATACGCATTATACACATTGTATACACATTGTCAAATGGAATTTTATGAAGCAAAAAGGATAGGCGGATAAATAAAATTGCCCACGGCCCTGTTTACCCTGCTACTGTGCGTCACTATCGAGAAGCAGATTCATCAGCAGAAATATTGCTTTTGCCGACAGTGAGGTAAATGGGCCATGGCAAAATTGAAATGCCCTGGAAGATGCTTAAGGTTGAAAACCCTTGCTTAAAAATGATGACTTTTCCAAAAACTAAGGCCGAGTCGAATTACCTCTGCCTTGTGTCTGTCTGATTTGTTGAATTAGGGTTCCGAATTTGATCCGGCCAATCGGTTCGTTGAATAATTAATAACTAAACAAAAGGAAGGGTATCCACGGCATGGCTTTGGAAAATCGAATGCGGCCGTTGAGTGTAAAATCGCCACCTGTATGGATTAAATCGCCATAAACGGTCAGCACCCCGATAACATCAAACAGCACCGATCCGGAGAGGATAATGACATCTCCGGGCAAATCAGGATTGGTTTCAAGGAAGGAAATGGCCATGTCCCCCAATTGATTAAATGTTCCACTGCCGTATGGTGTAGAGGATAGTATCGGCGCATTAACGGTCAAGGTTCCATACCCGGCATTGGCGATTGCCCCGCCGTATATGCCTTCCGGCGTTGTGAGGTTATCGCTGATGGTGCAGCCGTTTTGAATAACCACGGTTCCCCCGGCATTGAACACGGCGCCGCCGCCAATACCGGTTTCCGGCGGGCTGGCAGTATTATATAGGATGTCGGTATCCGTCAGCGTTGCGGTTCCGCCGAAGCAGAACAGACCGCCGCCGTTAAAGCCGGTGACGTTTGCGGAAATCTCCCCATTCGTAAAATCCAGAGAACTGTCCGGGCCAATTGCGATACCCCCGCCGCTGGCCGCTGCCGTGTTGTCGGCAACGGTAACCGATTCCATGTTGATGGTAACCGGGTCTGATACGGTGCCCGGTCGAATGAAAATCCCGCCGCCATAGTCATCGGTTTTACCGTTTTGAATGGTCAGGTTTTTGAAATATACCGTCAACTCCCCGGTGGATCTTGAGAAAATTTCAAAAACGCGGTCGACTTCCCCACCATCTATTATAACGGTTCCGCCATTTGCATCGGGTTCCAGGGTCAGTGTGTCGACAGTTCCAAGCGGATGAATATCCAGGTCACCCCTGAGGTTGAGGTCTTCTGCGGGTGTGCCGCTTAAAAGGTAAGTGCCTGCAGCCATTTTAATTGTAATTTTGTCGTATACAACCGAGCTATTGGCCGTATCAATTTTCAGGCGCAGGTCCGTAATGTTGGTTACATTGAAAGTCGTTTCAAGGGCGTCCGCGGGCGACGGCAGGAAAATATGCCACCAAGACAGGGATGCAATCACCATAATCCTCACGTAAGTGCCAAACTGTGGATATCGGATCATTTTATTTCTCCCGTGCTGCGGAACATTGGTCAAGCGCTTAATCGGTTGATAACTGCTTCATAATGCCGGCCGTTATCATCCATACCCACGGGAACGACAAAAAGGGCAATATCTCCAAACCGGCCATGGTTGAAAGTATAGGTGCCCTGTTCCACAGGTTGTTCGAGTGGCCCGCGAAAGAGGACCGAAAAACAATCCTGTCGGGTAGTTTTATTATTGGCAGTATTGGCGGTGTGATCGGTGGCCTCGATGAGCTCTGCGCTCATGGTTTCGGCAGAATCGATTCTAACCAGAAACCTTTCACCGATGATATCGCTAAAGGATGAATAGGTTAATTGGTCCATAGGTGTTTCTCCGTTAACGGGTGAATAAGCAATTGATTTTTTTAGCGGCCATATGATTCCGGACCAGATGAGAGCCCCACCTCCAATTAACCGGCCCAGATGCTTCATAAATCCACGGCGCGAAATGACGGCCGGAATGACATGTTTTGTATTCATCTTATCCTCCTGTAGCACACCATGCTAGTGGCGTGACGGATATATTCCAAACAAAGCAATTATGAAATGGACGCACAAAAAAGGCGGTATGTTGTCATGAGATTGGCTGCCGCCGGTTGATAAAACAGCATTGGCATTCATCGGCGTGACAGTTGGATTCTGTTTGACATATTGACGGTCACCCGATGCCGATGTTGCTGGAACATTGTTTACAGGGCTGGCCGAATCGGCCCTATCTGAATTATAGCGCAGCCCATGGGTGTGGGATGGTAGATTTTGGGCGGTTAATGTAACTTTTTCCGAACCGCTTTTGCTGCCTAATCTGTGGGTGCTGCTTGCATGCATCGGAAACCGTCCCCGGAGATCCGGAAGACCGAAAGTGGTTCGACCGTCGCCTCCGTAAATCGTGCCCAATAGCGAAAAGAGGGCATCGTTCTGAGAAACTGCCAGAAGTTGCCCGTCACAATAGGCCCATCCCCGGGGAGCAAAATTACCGGCAAACATTCGGATTTCTCCGACGAATGGTTCACTCATGAAAATTTCTCCCGGCTAAATCTGCCATTAACATGTTATCACCTGGATTTTGCACGAGTCGGAGGCTTTCATATGCACGGAGGCGCTCCTTAATCTAAAAAGATCAGATGCGTCATCCCGCCCAGCGGGGCACTTAAGGGCGAGGCTATAGTGGACTATGCCGAGCCCTTAATAACAAAGCAGATGAAAGCCTCCGGCTCGCCCGCCCTGTTGGGTCGTAGCTGAAAGCAAAGCCCAAAGGGTGAAAATTAATGAGATAAGATCGACCATCATCCTTATTTACTGATTAGGTATTTGGCTTTACTGCTCTTATTCTCTCACCCTGCTGTTATTTATAATTATTTATACATCTCACTAATTTTCATGCAAGATTCAGGTATCAACTCCTTGATGGGTACAATCCTGTCAGGGCAATGATAAAGTTCATCACCAGATACGGGGGCATGTTATTGTGAGGCTGACCGCCCCCGGAGGTACCCAAGGCCGAAGAGTGCATCGCAGCCTGTTGCGTTTGAGTACTGTATTGCCGGTCTTCCAGCGGGGCCGAACTTCCCAATACGGCACCTTCCGGATCAGCCGAGTCTGCCGGCTCAGATGAACCTTGAAGGGTATGGTTGTGCGACGCCATCTGAGCCTCTGTAAGAGTGACGGTGCTCTGTCCTCCTTTTTGGCCAAGGCTGCGTGAGGTCAAACCGGGGCCCCGTCCCGGATGCATAGGGGCCCTATCTTGAAGGTTAGGAAGACCGAAAGTTGTGCGGCCGTCCCCACCATAGGTGGTGCCTACCAGGGAAAACAGGGCCGTGTTCTGGGCAACCTGCAGAAGCTGGCCATTGCAGAATGCCCAACCGCGCGGTGCAAAATTACCGGCAAAGATTCTTATTTCAGCTAAGAAAGGTTCGCTCATGGTACACCCTCTAAAACTGGTTTCAGCTGCGGGAAGGAAACAGACCCTGCAGGGCGATTGCAAAGTTGACCACCAGATATGGCGGCAGGTTGTCGTGGGGCTGGCCACCGCCTGTGTTTGCCAGAGACGAGGAGCTCATATATCCGTCTGGATCACCGCGTGAATATTGAATGTCGCCCAGGGGCGATTCGGCCAGCAGGCCATCGTCCGGGCGGACGCTATTATCTCTATCAGAGCCCTGGTAACATTGAAGTTGATGAATGTGTGACGGCATCTCGGCGGCACCCAGCGTGTGCGTTTCTTCACCGCCTTTTTGCCCCTGGCGCATTTGACTCCCGACGTGATATGGGATCCGTCCGCGCAGATCCGGCAGGGCAAAGCTCGTACGGCCGTCACCGCCATAGGTCGTACCAAGCAGCGAATACAGCGATTGGTTCTGATTGATGGGCAAAATCTGACCGTCACAGAAAGCCCACCCCCGGGGGGCAAAATTAAAGGCGACGATACGAATTTCTGCCAGAAAGGGTTCGCTCATTTTATTCTCCTGCAGCTTTCAGATTGCCCGGTGGATTATAGCCGGTTGCGGGCAGCCTCTCCATGTGGCTATGAACGCCGGTATCACCAATAACGGTAAAACCAAGCCGGCGATAAAAACTGATGGCCGGATTGAATTTTTCCGCATACAGCCGTACGGCCATACCCGATTGGTCGGCTTCGTCCAATATAGCCTGCATCAGGGTGGTGCCGATGCCCTTGTTCCGGTTTTCCGGTTTTAAAATAATGTCCAGTACCCGGATTTCTTTTTCATCACGGGCGATATCCGTTATGCCGATGGGGCGTTTATCCAGCAAAACGATCCGGTGATCTCTTGACGGAAAATTTTCCTGATAATGACTCTGCTGGGCTTGAAACTGCATTTCCAAAAATGTCTGACGCCTGCACGCATCCCATTTAAGAGAGTCGAGTTCCTTTTTGCGGGCGCTTGAAAAAAGGGCCAACAAAAATGCGTTGTCCCTGGACTTGACAGGCCGAAATGATAAATTTTTGGCCATATACCAACTCAATGTGTCATTGGGGATAACTCTGGATAAACCCCGAACCAACTATTAGAAAAATAAATGGTCAAATTCTTTATTATAATCAATAATATACAGGAATTTGCAGTTTGTGTCAAATGAAAGGAACACTATATTAGTCCTAATGCATGTACAATATCACTATAAAATATGGTTGCAGACTCCAATTTGCGCATTTTGTAATTGGCACCTTTTACTGTTTGTTGTTGTATTTGATTATAAGGCACCAGTCGGCGGTTTTCTGAACCCGCGCATTCGGGTCTGTAACCTTGGCATGGGAACCGGCAGGGATCACTGCTTTCATGGTACGGGCTTCGGGCAACCGGTCAGCGTTGACGGCATCAACGAACGCGGTCGGTGCCAGACTCGAATTGGCGATGGTTGATTTTTAGAAATCGTTTAGGCACATTTGGTCCTCGGAAACGTCGATTCAGTTTTGAAGATGAAAATTTTTTTTATGAATTTGAGTCTGGGTTAGTTCGAAATCGAAGAATTAAGAAATACTCAGAGAATAATCATTTTTTTGAAACCAACCACGAAACGTCTGCTCGATTTCCCTAACTACACTTTCATCGAGAGAGCCCCTCCAGGATCCTTGTCGACCATCAGTGATATGATTCTTATGCAAGAGATTTGTCATATGGTATCGGTCGTTTTTTGGACCACTGTCATTATATTCCAGGAGATTCAGTCTCGACAAAATTGTTTCGCTGTCACACGGGATTGCCAAGACTTTTGACAGTTCTTCGAGTATGGCTGATGGCATCCTCAACATCGTTTCATATCGTAAATTATACGATGAAACTGATCTCCACTTGAAATCATTTTCGATAATATTTTGTGCTAGTTGAAAAGTGGGCATAACGCCAAATTTTCTTTTCATACTCGCCAGAGCATCTCTAACATCCCGGAAAGAGTAAAGAATCAGCCTTGATTTTTTGGACCAGCTTTCATCGAAATTGTGAATTTTCAACAACATTAGTTGGGCCTTCGGCATAGCATTAAAATCTTCGATCCACCCTGCGCTGAAATCTGCTTTACCTGTTTTCGACGCTATAAGAAGCCTTGTTGCATTGTACAGCCATGTGCTACCGGAACGCGGCATTCCCGCTGCCAAGATAATTTCAGGGCAGTTAGATTCTTTTTCCATATAGATTCTTTCTATTTTAAAGATTGCCAAATCTGATGATCCGGTGCGTTAAAGCAATCTATAGATCCTATTTTTTTTTAATGGCTTTGTTTGGATAACCTCAGGCTTCGAGCGACCTCCAGAAATCAACGTCAGTATCACAAACATAAAATGTACATTTTGCACAGTATTCAGGCATGCGGCCTTTCAGAAAAGAACGAATTAGCCTAACTCGCTGATTATTTGATAAAATTTCAGATAATTCTTGATGTTTCACATCCCCAATTATAAATCTCGCTTCATAGTCAGCGCAAGCACATAGTCCAACGCGACCGTCGTAAAAAATGACTGGAACCATTGCACGTTCACAAGGAATCAGGCTGCATCCTGCTCTGTCTTCATGCTTGATTACCAGCCCTTTTTTCTCGGTGAGATTCCCTCCCCAATTTGCGTACTCAGAGCTCCAAATGTTATTGCTGGAACCCCCACTTTTTATAACTATGATATTGAAAATAAATCAATCAACTTAATGCCAGACTTTTGCAAAATTATAAATTGTGTAATGGCAAGGTGTATCTAAACTGATGGATATCATCTTGATACCTCTCTTCTACTATTTCAAATGTTTTTCGATCATAATAATCAGCTAATTTATATTTTGCGCTCCGGATTCCGGATTTAAGCTTGGGTATTCTCGTATGCTCATAGGATATGTTTAATCGGTTACAGACACTTCGCAAATCCGCTGTTAAATTTTCATAACGAATAAAAAAATCAACACAAATTTTATTATCTATCATATACTTATCGCGATCATCAACGAACCCTCCTTTGGCAATCCAATCCCTGAATCGTTCAATTATATTGCTCCCCACAACATTATCCATGGGGCAAATAATATTGAGTTGTTTCAAAACTTCAAAATTAAAGGTTGGATTCTCCTTCATCTGGTGCTCAAACCAAACATATGCAGAAACTATCTTATCAAAAGGATTCCGAATGACACAAAACTTTAGATATCGATCCCAAATTGTTTGACCGAGTTGCTGCTTTATTTTTTCAGCCGGCATATGATTATACCATTTCTTACCGGTGATATCTCCACCCCGGTAACCTATTATGCCAGTATCGCCTACAAATTGCTCGCGTATATGCGAACAATCCCATTGACCTTCTGGCAGGCAGTACGGTTCAAAATATATTTCGATGGAGGTCCCGGCAGTCTTAATCGTTTTTGTATAAATAAATTGTTTTCTGTGGCTAACCAACATTTTATTTGCAATCAACTATTATTATAATATTTATTAAAGACACTGACCTGTCCCCAGTTTTGGTACCTTTTGTTAAGTTAGAAACTGGGACCTATGTTCCCTATCTGATGTAAACCAATAAGGCTCAAAGGTCAACGGTTGAATAGCCTCCGATGCCGATGGCTTATAGGGTTTTACATCTGGGTGATCATCTGGGGGAGGAGGCAGTGTATTCCTGCGAATTAAATAAGCCTGTGTTGTGGGTTGAAGCATTGCCTGAAATTCATTCCAGGCTCAACGAGAAAACTGCGAAGAATATCCTACACTTCATAAGTTGGCAGGTAGCGGATTGATCTTCAGCGTCACAAGGCTGGGGTTTTGAGAAATGACCGCTATTCAGACAAGACGCGGTCTATCGCTAATATCTTGAAACAATGTCGATTGGCGCAAAGACGAACCCGAATTTCGATAACATTATCAACGATGCTGAAAAATTCCTGAATAGCAGATATCACGTTTGGTGGGTGCCAAGTTAAGTAGATCTCGGTTTAGACTATCGTCAAATCATATTTGTCCACCGACAACTGACGCTCGTAATTATTAAAATGCTTCATCAATTTTTTCCTTAACCTTTTTGTCTCTCAAATCTTTAAGTCCTTTGATTTTATTGTGGTGTAGTTTTAGGTTTTCGAAAAAGTACACATGGAGGCTCCAGCCTCGTTTCTGAGTTAAAATTAAAACGCTGTTATCACTTTCGCAATACCCCTCCGAAACGCAAGAACCAAACTTTGAGGTCAATTTTTCTTTCACAATATTGATTTTTTCGATTCCAATGTCGATAGCCACAATATTACCATCAAACTTTGAAAAAAAGTATTCCGAGAATGTAAATGGACTGTTTACTATTGAACTGCAGCCAATTACATCTACTGGCATATCTTTAATTGCTAATCCTTGGCCGTGATCTTTGAGGTCTTTATCTATTGCCAAAAGTTTTCCGATTAATTCCGTTGGTTTATGCTCTCCCCTGAGTTCTATCACATTTCTTATTCCCACATCTGAGGCTTTTCCCTCTCCGCACTGAAACCCATTAGTATTAAGTTTATTTGCTACCGTTTCTTTAGTGTCTCCGACACCGATGCCATAAAATGTAAATTTTTTAAGCATCCTTGTGGAGGACGCATTGATGACATTTTGCTGGGAGAAAACGATTATAAAACAGAGTATTAACCAGGTTAAAAGGGGTTTTGTTTTCATTATTTTAGGTTCTCATTTATGTAAACAGATGCCAGGCGTCTTTACAACACCCGGAAATCAAAAATTTCGAATCGGGTTTTCGAATTGGAAGGGATCTTTCAAATTTTAACAACTGGGCAATTAACATAAATCGAATTTATTTACAAATGTCTAAATTGGATCCCTTAGAATCGTCAGATACTCTTTGTATACCAGTTGCAGTCAGAATACAAGTTTCTCTTCCCTTTGCATTTCGAAATGATTTGTATCAACATCTTGAAATGTTAAGAATTTTTTTCTAATGCCCTTGACACTATTTGGAGGGTTCTCTATAATCACTGGCTGTTCGAAACTTAGCAATTTTATTTTATTTTGGTTGATTATCGGATAATTAGCATGTAATCGAAGCGGCGGAGCCAGGAATCGGATGATAATTTTATCAATATTAAACAGATGGTCTTTTTACCAGATTAACATTAAGTAGCAGGTAGATATGATTGATCAAGGAAACTTTCTTAATCTCCTCAAGGCAAAGATTGAAGCTGATCTTCGAAATGAAGTGTCCCGTCACTATCTTTTTTATCTATGGTGGGTCATAAACCCAATTTTAAGCATGGGGGTATACTATTTAGTATTTGGTTTTTTGCTGCAAAGAGGCATTCCGAATTATGTTGCATTTTTGCTGGTAGGTATTACCAGTTGGCAATGGTTTGCCAAGACAGTCCAAAACGGATCTCAAAGCATTTATCAGGGTAGGATGCTTATGACGCAGGTAAATACGCACAAGTCCTTTTTCCCTCTCGTTGTTGTTGGCAGGAATGCCTTTAAACAAATTTTTGTCGTCTGTCTAATGCTTATCTTTTTAATAATCTATCCAACCCCGGTAACTGCCTGCTGGATAGCTTTGCCTATTCTTATTGCAATACAGCTCCTTTTGGTCGCAGCCTGCACCATGCTATGCGCTGCATTTGTACCATTTTTGCCGGACTTAACCTATCTGATTGAAACCGGCGTTCATTTGATGTTTTTCGCTTCTGGAATTTTTTATGATTTCGATGAGCTTCCCATTCCTTTTCACCGCGATTTGATTTATTATCTCAATCCTATGGGCGGTATTATTAAAAACTACCGAATGATTTTAATCAATGGCCAATGGCCGGACTGGTCGTATCTTGGCTTTCTAATTGTATTTTCGATCCTCTTGTTCTGTATTTCCTTTGCAATCATAACTAAATTCAACCATGTTTATCCTAAAGTCTGTCATCAATGAAGAACAAACCCTTAGTTACCTTAGATTCCGTTGAATGTCTGTTTCGCGTGCGGCAGGGCAGATTCCGTTATAGAAAATTTGCCGCCCTTAAAAATATTTCTCTATCTATCAGCAAAGGGGAAACCTTAGGTATAATCGGTCGGAATGGGTCGGGAAAATCAACTCTGCTTCGAATTATCAATGGCATTTATCTACCAAATCGAGGGGAGGTGGTTTATCACGAAAAAATTAATATATCATTATTGAGTCTTCAGGCCGGGTTCGATCCTGAATTACCGGGTACAATGAATGCAGTATTGAGCGCAATGTTTTTAGGATTTACAAAAAAGCAGGCTTCGGCAAAATTAGAAAGCATAATTCAATTTTCAGAACTCGGAGCATGGATACACGAGCCCATAAAAACCTATTCAACAGGAATGCGTGCAAGACTCGGATTTGCTGTTGCAATCGAAATGAGCCCCGATGTACTGTTAATCGACGAAGTGCTTGGGGTGGGGGATCAAAGTTTTCGTGATAAATCCATGAATGCAATGAAGGAGAAAATCAAGTCAGAAATGACAATTGTTTTTGTATCCCATAGCCTGAGTTCTGTCCGGGAATTATGTGATCGGGTGGCGTGGCTCGACCAGGGAGAAATCCAAATGGTGGGGGGGGTTGATCGAGTTATAAAATTATACCAGGAAGAAAGTCAAAAAAAGATTAATAAAAAATTTATTAATCCAAATTAATTAAAATATGATCTCTTTGCTTTAGATACGCCATGCATATTGCTTTTGTTAATTATGAGGAATTTCAGGGGCCAAGTGGGATACATATATTCCATCTTGCCAACGCACTTTCGGAGAATAATATAAAATCAACTGTTATTGTGCCCAATAAAGTCGGAAGCCCGAATATCTTCGGCACTCCTCGATTTAAGGTAATCGCATTTAAAGAAACCAAAAGATATTTCAGCAACCAAACTACACCAGATCTGATCCATGCCTGGACCCCGAGGGAAACAACAAGAAAAGTTACTCAATCCTTAGCAAAAAGATTTAGCATACCGTATATCGTCCATATCGAGGACAACGAAGAGGCAATTATTGATTCTTACTTGGGAAAAGCAGGCGATAAGGCTTTTTTTTTTAATACTCTTAAGTATTTCTATTCACTGCGGCCCAAACCGATATGCCACCCAGAACGGTATAAGCAG
The DNA here is from genome assembly GCA_963821065.1 of uncultured delta proteobacterium. Taxonomy (GTDB): domain Bacteria; phylum Desulfobacterota; class Desulfobacteria; order Desulfobacterales; family JAFDCJ01; genus JAFDCJ01. Next base: position 65,592 of record CAWGCM010000005.1, read on the forward strand.
TTCATCTCAAATTCTGCCGGAGTTACGCTTATATTTGAGAATTTGAATAGTTACGTTCCACCTCACCTGCCCAGCACCGTGTTTTGGCCATCATGTGAGGAAAATATCTTTTTAATTCCTTTGGAAACTGACCTGAAAATGAGGGAGCGGCTTGGAATAAGTCCTGGAGACATTGTTTTAACCTATCCGGGAAACGTGCATAAAGCGAATGTCCAGGATATCATTAACCTCTATGAAGCGGTAAGCATGGCTAAAAACAATGGGATAGATGTGAAACTTATCAGAATTGGTCAAGATCATGCAGGTAAAAATTGCCCCGGCTTCGTAGAGTCAAATGAAAGCATTCTCGAATTAGGAGATATTCCTCCAAAGAAAATACCGGAATATTTAGCTGTGGCGGATATATTGGTTCAGCCCGGCCAGCGTAATTCATTCAACCAATTAAGATTTCCGAGCAAGCTGCCAATGTTTCTGGCTAGTGGAAGGCCCGTCATTTTTCCCAAAGTAAATTTTGCGAAATATTTAACAGATCGGAGAAAATGCATATTTAGTAGAGGATGGAACAGCACAGGAAATAGCAGAAGCGATTCAAAAACTTGCTAAATATCCCAAGATGAGAACAGCGATTGGAACAGGTGGGAGAAATTTTGCCAAAAAGAATTTTTCCTGGTCTAAAAGCGCGGCGATAGTTTCGTCTTTTTATTATAAAGTAATTGAAGGTAAACATTAATTCTATGTTTTTAAATAAAACTATAAATATTATTCTGGAATATTGATTATGATTTCATATGCACAAAATTTAGAGGATATAGTATTAAACCGAGCTTTTCAGAATAAACCAACGGGATTTTATATTGACGTTGGGGCACATGATCCAGTTGAACTATCGGTAACTAAACTATTCTACGATTTAGGATGGCGTGGTATTAATATAGAGCCGATACCAAAGAGCTACGAAAAATTTGAAATCAACAGACCCGATGATATAAATCTTAATATTGCTTTAGGTGCAAAACATGATTTTTTAAGTATTTATGAAGTTGAAAATTATCCTGAATATTCAAGTCTGAACAAAAAAATTGCAGAAATTTCCGGAAAACTAACAGGTTCAAGGGTTATTAAATCTATAATTGAGACACGAACTCTAAAGGAAGTATGTGACCAGCATTGCGATTCATTTATTGATTTCTTAAAAATAGATGTGGAGGGTTTTGAAAAAGAAGTAATTCTCGGTGCCGATTTTGCCAAATATAGACCTACAATGATTGTTATAGAGGCAGCTAACCCTTGTAAAGCTGTTATCGAAGATTGGGAAAACATCGAGGCTGAAGCCTCTTGGCATGATTGGGAGCCACTTTTTTTTGAATCAAAATATCTTTTAGTATATTATGATGGCCTCAACAGATACTATCTAAGAGAAGAAGATGAGCACTTGAAAAAATATTTTGCAAATCCCCATAACATTGATTCAGGATGATTTTACAGTATATAGTGCGGTGAAAGAAATTGATATTTTGAAAACTAATAATAATAAATTGGAAGAAAGGACTATAGCCCTAAAGGAACAATTTGAAAAAGTTTCTGAAGAATGTTCAAGTTTGAAATGATATGTGCGAGCAAAATGATTTAAAATTTAAAAATCTATCTAAAGAACATCTGTTTTTAAAAAAGGATGCTAAAAACAAAGAAATTCTTATTAATTCAAAAATAAAGGAAAACACTAAGCTTAAGGGTGAAAACCAGGAAATCAAAAATGAACTTGGTGATAGAAAGAAAGAATACGAATCGTTAAAAGCCTGTTTGGCAGAAAGCGAATTGAATTTAAAACAGGCAACAAAAGATAACAATAAACTTAGAAATGAAAACGCGCAAATTAAAGATGAACTAAAAAATAGAAAGAAAGAATACGAATCGTTAAGTGCCTCTTTGGCAGAGAAAGATTTAAATTTAAGACAGGCAACAAAAGATAACAATGAACTTAGACATGAAAACGCGCAAATTAAAGGTGAACTAAAAAAAGGAACGAAAGAATACGAATCGTTAAAATCCTGTTTGGCAGAAAGCGAATTGAATTTTAAACAGGCAACAAAAGATAACAATAAACTTAGAAATGAAAACGCGCAAATTAAAGATGAACTAAAAAATAGAAAGGAAGAATACAAATCATTAAGTGCCTCTTTGGCAGAGAAAGATTTAAATTTAAAACAGGCAATAAGTGATAATTATAAACTAAACTACCAAAATCAAAATATTACTATTAAGAACCGGAAAATGTTGAATAAATTTAGTATTATAGAGAAAAAATATGGGGTTTTAAATGCATGCGTAAAACAAAAAAATCTAAATTTAAATAAAAAAAAATGGTTTAGGCTGCTCGATCATTTCCCAATATTTTTTTCTTTAAAAGAAAATTTTTTCAAAAATGAATTTAAAACAAATATAGAAAATCCGAACTCTGTTTCCGATAAGGAGATAACAAAAAAAAATTTAAATATAGAATACTTAAAAAATTTTCCTTCTGTTTTTTCCATAAATTTTAGAATGGTTACAAGCGTTATTCGAGAGGAAAGCTCAAAAAAAGGATATGATTTAGTATTAGATACTGAAAAATTACTCTCTTTAAAATTTTCATTTCCAAAAACAGAGTGGATTGGAATCTGTCACGTACCTTTTGAATTACCAGATTGGCTTGTTAAAACAAAAGCCTACATTCCCTATGCCAAATGGCTGACTTCAAATGAAGTATTGAGAGCTGCAAAAACTAACTGCAAAAGCTTAATAGCTTTTTCAAAGGACCATTCCGAAAAAATTCAGTCAAAAACAGGTATAAATACAAATGTGATTAAAATTCCAAATTATGAAATTTCTGAAAAATGGTCTTGGGAAGCTTTTGAATCGAAATCTGAACGGAAAATTGTTCAAGTAGGGTGGTGGCTCATGCGTATGAATGCAATACATATTTTTCCTGACTCATTATATAAAAAAATATGGATTCATAAATCTGATAAAAATGCGGATGATGCTTTCGCTGTAGAGAGGGAATATTTGAAAAACCGTAACTTATTTTTTAATTATATGGACGAATCGGTCACAGTTTATAATCATCTGACTGCAAAAGAATACGCAGAGATTATGTGTTCAAATATTGCATTTATTCATTATTACGACGTAAGTGCACCGGATTTTGTTCTAGAATGTATTGCCCGCCACACTCCTATTCTCGTGAATCCTCTTCCAGCGGTTAGAGAATACCTTGGGGATGAATATCCATTTTACTACTATTTTTATAATGATGCTGTCGCAAAGGCAGAAAACAAAAAATTGGTAAAAAGCGCACATGAGTATCTATCTCAATTAGCTAATAAAATGGAGTTAATCCCCAGGTGGAATTTCAACTCAAATCCGCAGCTATTTAAAGGACATATAATGAAATTTTCGATTATAACGCCTTCCTACAATAGTAGTGAAACAATAGAAAAGGCGATTGAAAGCGTATTACAGCAGAACTATAATAATTTTGAACATATTGTCGTCGATGGCGCTTCAAACGACGGTACAGTGGATATACTAAAAAAATATTCGCATCTGAAATTGGTTGTTGAGCCTGACAACGGCCAGGTAGACGCCATGCAAAAGGGTTTTCAATTATCCTCTGGAGAGATTATTGGAAATCTAAATACCGACGATTATTACAAACCTGATGCATTTGAGAATGTTTTGTCGCATTTTGAATTTGGTGAAGACTTTGTGATGGGCAAAGTTGAGGTAATTTCTGAGCACAATCAGACGACATGGATCAATGATCCTGCATTCGAATTTGAAAAAATTCTCAAACACTGGGAATTGAATGCCTTTTGCGTCAATCCGGTTGGATATTTTTATCGAAGAGAGGTACAAGAGACGATACCCTTTAATCTGGATAATGACGACAAGCATGATCTTGAATTTTTGATTGAAGTAGCTGCCAGATATAAAATTAAAAAAATTGATGTTCGTGCTTGGGGTTTTTTCCCACTTCATTAAAACAAAAACTTTTCATGAACAGATTCGGCCGAGCTATTGGCGTCGTGAAAACTTTTATTTTATAGAGAAATTTATTAATCAAATGGATGAACATGACCGTGAACGCTATCTACTGGAGCAACAGCGAGGCTACCAGTTGAGACGGAATTGGTCTATTCAAGAGGCAAGACGAATCGGTAAAGAAGAGGAACTTATTAAGGAAAATGAAATTTTTTTTCTGCCGGAAGATGAAGAGGATTCAATAAAAAGCCGCAGTGGCTTTGTAGAATTTGATCGTATTGCGTCAAAAGAAGATTGGATTATTCCTGTTCTTACAATTGGAAAAGTTGCCAGCAAGGCTGTCTGCCAAGCTTTGAAAAATATTCCTAATAAAATTCTTACCAGCCCAGATATATCACATCCATTCTGTTAACGCAAAGGCTGCTGAATATTCATTTCCTTCACGGCTGCCTTATAGCGCGGAAGCTGCTGTTGGATTAGCCTTAAACCATTTATTTTTGAAAAAAGGAGATTTACTCAAATGGAAATTTATTACGGGAATTCGCGAACCAGTTGCCGCTGCAATTTCTAGTGCCTTTGAAAATCAATATACCGCTTAATGAACTTAAAAGTACTGTAACCAAATTTGCACTACATATTTCATTTGATTATTTTAATTTAAACTATAAGGAACCTTTCGATATAAATATTTTTGACTGTAGTTTTGATTACAAAAAGGGATATACCATTATTAGAAAAGAAAACATTGAAGTACTAATATATCGATTCGAAAATTTACCTGAAATTTTTCCATTCGCCATAGAAGTTTATTTTGGTATTTCTGGAATAGAGCTGCCGCGGGTTAACATATCCTCACAAAAAAAGTATGCTAATACATATGAGGCTACAAAAAATAATTTTTATTTAGAAAAAAATATTTTAGATAAAATATATTCTTCTGAAGTAGTAAAAAAATTTTATTCAGACCATGAAATCGATGGTTTCTACAAAAAATGGGAAAAGAAAAATTCTAAGAACTAAAAAAATCCAATTTTATTCACTCTCAAATTTATTTTAAGAAAAAAATTGTAGCGCAATAAAAAAATGGTCTAATATGGTAAAAAATTTGAACTTTACAATAAAGGTAATTAAAACAAACTTGACAATGTCATAATCTATGGGGCAGCTCAAAAATAAAGTAACCGACTTACGATTTAAAAAAGTATAGTTAAATTGCAATAGATTTCAAAATTAAGGAAAAGTTTGAAATGGATTCTAATCCAACTCAAATAAAGGATGAACGATCGATGCTTATTACTGTCGCGGTATGCACATATCGACGGTTTGACCTCCTTAGAAATTGTTTGGTATCTCTTAAAAATCAAAATATTGAAAAGAGATATTACCGAATACTTGTTATCGATAATTCTCTTCAACCGAAAGAATCCAATGCCTTTAAGGAATCTTTAAAAGGCCATAAAAACATAGAATATATCATTACTGAACAATGCGGTATAGCTATTGCTAGAAATGAAGCTATTAAAAGATGTCGTACCCAATATTTGGCATTCACAGATGATGATTGCATTGTTCCTGATAGTTGGGTTAGCAGGATTTTAGAAGAATTCAATTTAGCCAATCAAAGTGTGGGCGTAATTGGAGGACGTGTTTTGCCGATGTGGCAATCCGAAGTACCCGATTGGGTGGACGAAAAGATTCTGCACCAGCTTGCACTTATTGATTGGGGTGATGAGCCAGCTTCGATTTCACATTCCGATAGGAAATGGCTTCTCACTGCTAATGCAGCATACCGTTTGGCTGTATTAAAAAAAGCTGGTGGTTTTCCGAATCATCTTGGGCGTAAAAGAAAGCTTCCCTTGGCGCAAGAGGAGTTTGCAATAAACCAAAAGATTTTGGAATTAGGCTACCAGTTGCAATATTCGCCTGATCTAAAAGTTCATCATTTTATTTCTGAAGAACGTGTGACAAAAGAAGCTTTAATTAGAGATGGTTTTTGGGACGGCGTTTCTCAAATTCTGCTTTCTACAAAAGATTTTAATGAAAAAGATACCGATAGGCTTACAGAGAAACTGCGTCCTGTTCTAAACGAACTTGTATTAAAGGTTGATAAAAAAAATATAAGTAATAATCTTTTCGATACAGTTAACGAATTTCGTGGCAAAGGTGCTGAGTTTTCGAAGCAATTTTTAAATCATATTGGTGAGAATTCAAATTATGAAAATTTTGCCTGGCCCGTCCTTTATATAGTGACTCCAAGTTTAAACTCGGTGAATACTATTGATCAAACCATTATGAGTGTTGTTACTCAAGCAGGTAATTTTTCAATTCGTTATCACATCCAGGATGGACTTTCCACCGACGGTACACTATCGAAACTTGAGAAATGGAAAGATTATTTGTATGGCGAGACATGCCTTTTCAGGCACTGTCGAAATATAGTATTTACATATGAAAGTTTGAAAGATCATGGGATGTATGATGCGATTTCCAAGGGTTTTTCATACATGAATATCCCAACAAACGCCGCAATGACCTGGATAAACTCTGATGATTATCTTATGCCAGGCGCATTGGCTACGGTTCAAAAAGCCTTTTCTATTTCTGATAAGATCTCCTGGATAATCGGATCAGTCCACACTTGCACTGAGAACAGCTATCCGGTCGCATCTCATCAATATAGTTTCCCACAAACAATTATTCGTGCCGGACTTTGCGATGGCTATCATTGGCAGCATGTTCAGCAGGAGGGGGTATTTTGGAGAAAATCTTTGTGGGATAAAGTTGGAGGTCTTAATATTTCATATAAATTCGCCGGGGACTGGGACCTTTGGAGGCGTTTTGCTGAATACTGCACCCCCATTCAAACAGAGTGGCCGCTAGGATGTTTTCGGAGTCGACCCGACCAGATGACAAAAAATTTGGATGCCTACAACAGTGAAGTTGAAAACTGGGTATCCTTTAATAAAAGACAAGAGGAATTGCATAAAATTATACAAACAAAAGAAAAAATATCTAAACAAGTCCTGACTGGAACGCAAAATAAAAACTATGAAGTCAAAGAAAATTACCTCGACAATGAAAACATTCCCGGGTGCACCTGGCTGAATTGTCCTGACTTGGGGAAAACACTATTAAATATGTCACCTATACAATACACGCCTGTAGCTGCAAATGAAGAAGCATTTGAGCCCGAAAATGGAAATATAGATGGACTAGATTTTGCAACTAATTTGAGTGCTTTGAATTTTTCTACGATAAGTTCAGGATTGGAACTGTCTCCGGTATCTGAACAACCCAATGTTTTTTTTGTTAAAGGATGGCATAGCGATGGATCAGATGATACCGGTTGGTGGCGATGGTGTTCCGGGTTAGGAACAATTCACATTAGGACAGCTCAAGCTCACAAATCAGAATTGTTTATAACGCTAAATTTTTTTAATAAAAAAGATGAAATATCAATTTGTCTAAACGGTGAAGAAATATTTAATGAAAAAATTGATCTTGATCCTCGAGAATATGGGCCGCTGGAAATTCAACTTAAAATGGGAACGAACATTGTCAGCATTTACCCGAAAAAATTTATTGAGAAAACTCCAGGCGGACATGAATCTCAAATATTTATGGTAAAAAATTTTCGAATTTCTCTTAATGAAAAATATGTACCAGGACTTAGAGAAAAAGTCGCAATAACACGAATGGTCAAGCAGCTAAAAAATTCCAAGCTTTTTTTTAGAGACTATTATTTAGCTCAATCCGCTGAATTGTATTTAAAAAATTTTCAGGCTGAATTTCATTACCTGTTTTATGGAGCATGGGAGAATATGAATCCCAACCCTGTTTTCGATTCTTCCTGGTATCTTACGAAATATACAGATGTCCATTTATCAGGACTGAATCCTTTGCGTCATTTTATGCTCCATGGTTGGAAAGAGGGTCGAGATCCCCATCCAGAGTTTTCAACCAAATGACTATTTGGATTATTATGAAGATGTGAAAAACAGCGGAATGAATCCTTTACTTCATTATTTCGCACATGGGATTTTCGAAGGTAGAAACATATTTCCAAGTAGATAATTTTTTTTATCTTTATGAAAAAAATTGCATTTATAGGGCATTCATACCATAAAAAAACAAAATCCTTCGATTTTTTTTATGAAATTTTAAAAAACGAATTTTTTGTTGATCTATTTTTATGACGAAAGCTGGATGGGTGGCACGCCTCTGGATATAAATGAATTGGTGTTTCTGAATATGATCAAATCATCCTATGGCAGCAGATAAACTATTTTTTGCATCCAGCGATACGCCAGCATCCCAATGTCATTCTCGTACCGATGTTCGACTGTCATGCCCATAACCTGAATGAGTTTCAACGATTTGCCGGGAATAACAATATTCAGTCTTATCAACTTTTGCCGTGCCCAGCATGAGGCCTGCATCCAATTCGGATTGAACTCTCTGCCACTTCAATTTTTTCCCGATCCCCTAAAATTTGATCCTGTTGAAAACTATGATGAGCTTGTCGGTTTTTTCTGGCCGAGAAGAAAGGAAATTAGCTGGAGAACGGTTGAGAAACTGATTTCAACAACAAGAAATTTTGCAGTTCTATTTACATGCAGCCCCGGATAGAGGTTTCCAGGAAATCTTTCCCTGATAAGAAAAGACAGAAAACAATATAAAATCACCATCACGAGTGGTTTGATACAAAGGCGGAATTTTTCGAGTTGTTGTCTAAATCCAATGTTTATTTTGCCCCCGGATTATATGAAGGCATCGGTTTGTCCTTTCTGGAAGCAATGGCTATGGGGATGTGCGTTGTGGCTCCGAACACGGCTACAATGAACGAATATATCATCCATGGTGTGAACGGATTACTATATAATCCGCAAGATCCTTTTCCTCTAGATTTTTCACATGCCGACCGGTTTGGTGCCAGAGCCCGGAAATCTGTTGAGAATGGATACAAGCGATGGGTAAAGTCCATTGATGATATTCTTGATTTCGTAGACGGCAAGTCGTTGAGCAAGAAATCATGAAACAATATCATATTTTCCAGAAGGAGGTATTTGCGTGAATTCGGATCCAAGCACACTTCAAAATCGTGTTCATGAGGAAGAAACTTCGCATTTACTACCCGAAGCCGAATTAATCGGTGGTCTTCGGACATCAGGGATGGTGAAAAGGCACACTGAAGGAAAAGCCGCTGGTTACCGTTGCTACAGTAACTCAGAAATGCTGAAAATGAATTACCGAGGACTCTGGCACAGCGTTTTTGACCAAACGTACGAAAACATCGAGTTGATCATTGTTGACGGAAACTCAACGGACGGGACACTGCGGATCATAAAAGAATAATGAGAGTTCATCGATCTTTGGATAAGTGAGGCGGACAGAGGTCCATATGATGCCATGAACAAGGCCGCCAAACTTGCTCGCGGAAAGTGGATCATCTTTCTCAATGCCGGCGACTGGTTCATTAGATAATGATATTTTAGACGAGAGTCGTCAATAATTCTCCTGCGGAGGCGGACATCATCTATGGTCACCACTATTACCGCCACATCGATGGTAAAGAAGACTGGCGCAGGGCTAACTCATTTGAGTGGACCTCTGAAATGTTGCAAAAAGGACAACTCACCACAGAATGGGTACTTGGTATACCGGGACATCAAGCAACGCTTACGAAAACAGCTCTTTTAAGAAAAAGCGGATATGACATCGAACAATTCAGCTATGCGGCCGATCATGATTTTCTTTTTCGGTTGAATAAAGAGGGTTGCGTTTTTCACCATACTAACCTGACTATCGCCGTATACACATCCGGGGGGTTTTCCTGGCAGAACCGGGCAGAGTGCATGCGGGAACAATGGCAAATAGCTCGCAAATATGGGCTGCGCAAATTGGTAGACAAATTTTATCGAAAACCACTCCGACAGATAAAAAAGGACCAAAGCAGAATTCCATTATTTTTTTCTAAAGAATGGTATTTTCAGGAAGCCTGTTTCGGCGGCTGGATGCGATGGCTTTTAAAATCCGGGGATATTATCTTCAAAACCGAAAAACCTTCAATCTTTCTATTATGTTTCCAGGCTCGCTCGTTTCTTTCTGACAATGTTCTTAATGTTGAGTTGAACGGCTTATCATTTATAAATAGACCGCTTTCAGATCGGTATTGTTTTTTTGGTCCAATGCGGGTGGAACTTGATAGAAGGGTGCACAAACTTAACCTGACCTCCAAAAATGAATCAAAAACACTGTCTCTGTACGATCCTCGACCGGTAGGTATTTCGGTCAAGAATTTCATCATCATGGAGGACAGCTTGGCGGCAAAGTTAACAATGTGGGCCGCCAAACTTTCTTACTGGTTTACCCCTAAATTTCTTGGAGATCAAAAGAGCAGTTCAAATATGGCAAGATTTCTGAACACCTTGCGATCGATGCGAACATATGCGGTTATATGGAGAAGCGGGTTATTTTCGTCTAAATATTATCGCAACCGCTATTATAATGAAATAAATGGCGATGCCATAAAGCCACTTTTACATTACATTCGGCGGGGAGCCTGTGAACGAAAAAATCCAAATCCTTTTTTCGATACTGGGTATTATCTTGACCAGAATCCTGATGTGGCTGCATCCGGAGTTAATCCACTCTACCATTATATCACCAGCGGAGCAAAGGAAGGAAGAGAACCATCTCCGTATATCTCGATGACGGAGTACATGGAGATAAACCCGAATATCGATCCTCATAGGATAAACCCTTTGCGGCATTACCTTGACACTATTGAGCAAGGTCAAATTAAAAACGGGAATTTAGCCCCACTAAAAAATTTTCAAGAAGAAAGGCCATGTGTATCGCTGGATAGTCCTTCATCGCATCCTCCCCGGAGAATGGCCAGGGAAGATATAATATCCGGGAATAATGAATTTATTTATAATATCAAACAAAATTCAAATCCCGAAAAAGTTTATTTACTTCAAAATAGAGGAAAAATACTTGAAAATTTTCAAAAAGATCATTATCTCGGAGGAGTATACGAAGAGATTATCAGGGCATTTTATACGAATTATCTTCAACGGGGAGATTTGGCAGTTGATTGCGGTGCAGAAATAGGGCACCATACCTTTCCTCTGGCCAAAATAGTTGGATCTAAAGGACTCGTTTATGCAATTGATGCCCGTTCAGAATCCATTGCGCAAATATAAAAAAAAAATGAGGTATTTTACAAAAAATATTCGGTTATTCAACTGTGCTCTTTCAGACTGGGAAGGAGAAGCAACCTTTACCACGGTAAATAATCTTCCGGGATGGAGCAGTCTTGTGCCCTACGAAAAATATCCTAAAAAAATTACCCTTCGCCAGCATCCGGTAAAAGTGCGACGTCTTGATCAGATAGTTGATGAGAACCGATATGTCAAATTTATCAAGCTCGACATCGAAGGTGGGGAGTACCATGCCTTACTCGGAGCCGAAGGCCTCGTTTCCCGACATCGCCCAGTCCTCGTTTTTGAAAATGGTTGGTTCGAGGCAGCGAACAGATTCTCCTATCTGCTTAAGGATTTTCTTGATTTTTTTATACAAAATAAGTACGAATTGATAGATATTCTGGGTGAACCATTTTGTCATGAATACTTTGTCACTCAACACCACGTGAATAATTTCGTGGCTATTCCTGAAGAATTAGTCGATAAATACCGCAATTTGAAATCATTTCTCTGGAAACAGGCCCTGAGCCGTATTTCCTCACTCAACACTTTAAATCGATATTCTTAAAAAATTAAATGATAGCATGATTGTTATGCGGATATTCGGAGAAAAATACAAAAGGTATAATATCACAGCTAAAGATGGAAAGAAGATTACGTTCAAGATTCCACCACCCTCGGATATTGAAAGCTTCTTTGTTTTTTCATTACACAAATCCGGCAGTACCCTGATCAATAATATTTTTGTCGATGTCTGCAAACACATCAAGTTAAGTTACATAGATATTGAGGGAAGCCTATTCAGAAAGGGATACATGCCTGGGCATATCAATGGAAACATTTCATCCCTCTTTTTCGAACGCGGCTTTGCCTATCTTGGGTTCCGAAGCTTTTGGATCGAAAACATCTTTGATGTTACCCGCAACAAGTGCATTTTGCTCATCCGTGACCCTCGGGATTCTTTAGTATCGCATTACTTCTCCTATCTTTACAGCCATGGCATCCCTGCGACAGGACCAATTTCTAAAATTATGTCCGAGACCAGAGCAAAACTGATTGCCGCGGATATCAATGAGTATGTTTTGCGTCCAGCATTAATTAACATTTTCAAAAACGGATTCACAAAATATGAGACATTTCTATCAGGCAAAACTACCCGCGTATACAGATACGAGGATGTCGTCTACAATAAAAATGAATGGCTTATAGATATGGTAAAATATGTTGGCATAGAGCTTCCACTTGAGTTATTAGAGAGAATCGTCAAAAAGCATGATATCCATCCTTTAATAGAAGACCCATCAAAACATATACGCCAAGTTTCTCCTGGTAACTTTCGCAAACATCTTGCACCAGAAACTATAGGAGAACTTAATTCTGTTTTTGCTGAAATTCTTCGACAATATGGTTATGACCGAGTCCGAAGCACCAACCTTGGATACCGAATCTGAGGCTAACCCCGGAAGAGCACAACAACTCCGACCCTAACCTTCGCTCAGCTAAAAATATATGAACACTATAATAAAACTTGGAGCATGAGGCTAATAGAATGTTAGATATTATCTTGAAAAGCGAAGTTTTTGATTTAATCGAACAGGGACTTTGCAAGGAAATAATGGGCTCTCTAAAAGATTTTCAAGATGCCTTTATCTTATCGATCTTGAAAAATTTTTCAAAGAAAAGGATTCTTGAAATGGGAGGCGGAGGATCCCGCACTTTACCAGTGTTAAATAAAAAAAATGAATGCTGGAATGTGGATAAGCTGGAAGGATTGGGACATGGGCCGATTGGTCCAATTGCGCCGTTAAAAAATGTTAAATTGGTTAAATCGTATTTAGGTGAATTTTCAAACGAGATACCTGACGATTATTTTGATGTGGTTTACTCAATCAGTGTCGTGGAACATATTCAAAAGGAACAAATAAAGGATACTTTTCTTGATATAAAGAGGGTTCTGAAAAAGAATGGTGAATCATATCATGTCATAGATTTTTTTGTTGGTGATGAGAATTCTTATATTATCAGAGAAACAATTCAGGATATTTCTTATATGACCAATTTTTTCCTTTCAACCATACAAGAAGCAGGTCTATCGTTGATCGACAAGAAAATAATGGATATCAAGACTATAAAATTCAAACCAACATATGCAACATTAAATGACTCTACTTTGCATAAATGGCTTACCATTCAACCCTCCAATACATCGTTAAGACGGTATGCCGAATCAAACCAGGTGGTGTCCTTGAAGTTGGGCTTTAGAAAGATGTGAAAATTGGGAAAGATTCTAAAATATCCAGGCCATCGGAAAGGCCATAAGGTCATGCCTTACAAAGAATGTTGATGAGTATTGCGTTGGTGTAGCACAAAAGAATAAGCCCACAAACACCCAATCAACTTAGAACTTAACTGAGAATTTATGGGCTAGAAATATACTCTTTATGGGAACAAACTATCTATCCAAGTCTCAAGTTTGTTATTTTTTAAGCCGCTATCAACCGCTAAACGATCATGTGAACTTTGGCAACTATATTATTAGCCTAGAGGTAAACTGCATCTATGTTACTTCCGGTATATAGAATGGTGATAGTGTCAGTCCCAGAGCTTTGTGCAGTCAGAAGTACGGCTAATATCGCATTTGCGTTCGCGCTCAGAGCTTAGGATTGTAAAATATTTCGTCCAGGCGCCAAAGTCGCTTTAAGGGTATAATTCCCATCGGCGGTCACGGTAATTTCATCTATAGTTGCACCAGACATCCAGGCTGCATTTGCGGAGCCAAAGGAAAACAACACAATAAGTGACGCCGCTAACATAAATACCAAAAATCTCTTTTGTTTTTTCATCGTTTTCTCCTTTGCTTAAGTCTGCTTTAATTTTGAGAAAAAATACGGGTACGGAAAAAGTAAATGAAACTCCAATTATTCTATATTAAAAGTAAGCTTACCCAAACTTCGCACCTATTGTCAAGAATATTTTAGTACATATTAAAAATTTCGAAAATAACCCTCCTTATCTTAATTTGCTTTGCTGCGACCGCAAAAATAACGCCAGCCTTATAATTAGTCGATTTGTTCTTTGCCGTAGAAACAGAATTTATTGCGCTCAACTGTTATCAATATTATTTTCAAATATTTATACAATTTTCGTGCCAATCCAGTTTTGAATATCAAAGATATTAATAATCTGTTGAAAATTGGCGTTTTATCTGGTGGCGACCAGCGCTGGTGATACCTGAAAAGGCCTGATAGGATTTAAAATTCTGCCAAATATCGTCTGGTTTTTGCCGAATTTTGTTTATGGAGAGTCACCTGGCAAGGCCTCTACGGTCGTTAAATCTTAAATTTTGGTTGACTTTTTGTATCGAAAACTATGAAGATAACTTCTCAATGTGAAATCCACTACATACGTTCAAATGAGAAACAGAAAGGTATTAAGTATAATTCATGGGGATTGTACCTGGCAGATGGATCATCTTTAGCCTAATCACAGTATTGGCAGGCTATTATTTTAATATGTTGATTCCGACTCAAGGTGTGTATGCCTCGGGAAAAACTTTACCGAAAGATGTTTTTACATTAGAAATAAAAGATGAACCGCTCAGAAAAGTATTTAACATGATTTCAAAAGCTTCTGGCTATAAAATTCGATTTAATTCTAAATACGGTGGGGCAAATATAAGCGTAAAATTGGATAATGTGACCCTGCAGGAGGCAATTACAAGGGTACTTCAACCATACAACCATGTTGCGGTTTGGGATGAAAAGAATAAAGAAATAGGATTATTTATTTTCGACAATAAAAACCCTCCAGTTTCAATAACAGGAGTAAACAGAATTTTTGAACTCGCTACTGAAACAACCGCCGGCCCGTAAGTCCGGACAGGCAATGTCCATTTGTATAGCCATCATGTTGTTTTTAATCTCGGGCCTGTATTCCAACCTTACGCTTGATCCCGTGCTGCTTCCCCGGTTTTTGGTATGGTCGATTTTTGTACTTGGGCTCGTATTTATGATCACAATTCAAATGATCAGATCCCAGACCGGTTTTGATATCGGCGTCATTCACAGAGCTATCTTCCCGGTTTTCATCATTTATTTGGCGATTTCCGGCCTAACCTTGATAAACGCCATAAACCTCTCCGAAGGATTATTTGAATGGCTCAAGCTGTTTTTGTTTACTGCTTTTTTTTATTCGGCCGTTTTAATCATTCTAAATAATAAAAATGGAATTCCCCTTCTGGTCCGGGGGGTCATTTTAACGACAACGATTCTGTCTGCCCTTGGAATTTGCCAGTATTTCCGGTTGGCTTTCACCGCCATTCCCGGCAATTATGTCATTTATGCCACCCTGGCACATAAGAATCTGTATGCATCCGCGCTGTTTTTAATGCTTCCTTTTGCCATTTACGGCGTCTACAGGTTCTCCCGCTTCTGGCAGGTTGCCGGCTGGATAGCCATCATTTCCATGTCCTTTAGCATCGTTCTATGCCAGGGCTCGCACGGTTTGGGCGGCCATCATCGTCGCAACGGTTGCAGTGGTGATGATGGTTGTCATAAGACACAAAGAATCGATACTTTTGGGTTGGAAAAGGTGGTTCCGTTTCAATCGATTTAAGAGCGTCGGTGCATTAATGTTCCTTGCTATTCTAACTGTTGCGTTGATTCATTTTAATGATGAGATCGCAAATACGCGACCATCGCCAGGCCAAAATCAGGTAAGCGCCGCACAATTAACTCCTTTCGCCGAGCCTGTCTGGAGTCTGAACACTTTGAATGAGCGCTTTTTCCTGTGGGAAAAATCACTGTCAATGGCTAAAGCCAATCCGCTATTGGGGGTTGGTTTGGGGCAATGGCGGCTGGTATTTCCCGTTTACGGTAAGGCTCAAAAATTCAGAAAATCGGATGATGGGCTGGCTGAGATTTTTTTTCAAAGACCTCACAATGATTTTATTTGGGTTTTATCGGAATCGGGAATTCTCGGGGTTTTGTCTTATATGGCGATTTTGGGGATTGCGGTTTTTTATGCCTTGAAAATTTTTTTTAAATCAGATGACGCTGATAACAGAGCACTGGCTATCTGTATGTTATTTGGAATCATCGGCTACATGGTCATAGCCTTTTTCAGTTTCCCCAAAGAAAGAATTGTGCATAATATATTTCTTATGCTCATTTTAGCCTGCATTGTATCTACCTATCATCAAATCTTTCCCGAGCATGTTAAAGTCAGTTATTCTAAAATTTGGATCTTAAATTGTCTTGCAATGCTTTTTTTAATTATTTGTGCGGTCGTCGGCTATACCCGTCTGGTATCCGAAGTTCATATAAAAAACGCCCTGGCCGCCCGCCAAACGAGGTGATTGGCAAATTCTACGGTCTGAAATCGACAAGGCGGATTCCCCATTTTACCAGATAGACCCGGCATCGGTTCCCCTGGCCTGGTATCGAGGCATTGCCAACTATTCTATGGGGCATTTTAGGGAAGCCCTTGATGATTTCAAAAGAGCCTATCAAATCCATCCCAACCATATCCATGTGCTAAACAATCTCGGATCCAGCTACGCTAAACTGGGTGACTATAAAAGCGCCGTCAAGTATTATGAAAAGGCACTTGATGTTTGTCCGGGATTTTCAGAGGTGCGAATTAATCTGGGAGTTATCTACTTTCATATGGGTGACTTTGCGGAAGCCCGGCGTATCCTTATGCCTTTAGATCCAAACCATGAAGATGCCAGGGTATCAGTTTACCAACAGTTCTTTGAAAACAAAATAGATGAACATATTTAGAGCCAGATTATTTCGTCAGGATTCCCCCGGTGCCTAATGTTTCCGTTATAATCGTTAACTGGAATGGCAAAAGCTTCCTTGCTGATTGCCTGGATGGATTAAGGCAGCAAACGTATCGAGATTTTTCAGTCATTATGGTTGACAATGGCTCGAATGACGGATCCCTCGATTATGTCCAGACGCATTACCCGGAGGTTAAGACCATCGACCTTTCTTACAATTCGGGTTTTGCTGTCGCCAACAATATCGCCATTCAATCTGTGCAGACGAAATATGTGGCGCTGCTTAACAACGATGCGGTTCCCCATCCTCAGTGGTTAGCCAATCTTGTAAAAGTCCTGGAAAATCACCCGAAGGCAGGGTTTGTGGCTTCCAAAATGCTGTTCAGCGATAATCCAGGGAAAATTGATCGTGTGGGAGATGTTTACACAACGGCAGGCACGGCTTTGCTGCGCGGTCGCGGCAAGCCTTCGGATCAATACGATAACCTGGAGCGGGTATTCGGGGCCTGTGCGGGGGCCGTCCTATATCGGTCCCATATGCTCGATGACATCGGTCTTTTTGATGAGGATTTCTTTTTGCTCTACGAGGATGTGGATCTGAGCTTCCGGGCCCAGTTGAGAGGTTATAAATGTCTTTACGTACCGGACGCCATTGTTTACCATCAGGCCGGCAGCAGTATTGGCGACGACTCCCCGATTGCCGTCTATTACAGCCACCGGAACCTGGAATGGGTTTACATTCACAATATGCCCGACAAATTGATACAAAAAACGATACTAAATCATATCATTTACAATATTGCTGCTTTTTTCTTCTTTGTCGCACGGGGCAGGGGGGCCGCCTTCATCAGGGCCAAATGGCATGCGCTCAAGGGGTTGAAACGGGCTTTGGCCAAACGCAAGCATATTCAAAAAAACAGAACTGTAACGGACGACTATATTTGGAGCCTGTTTGAGAAAGAGCGCCTGCTGCCGCGTTTAACTCGCCGTGTTTCGAAAAACACCAGCAGTGACCTTAAAATCCCAATCTAATATCGCCGTATCTGAAAAAAGTTGCCCACAAAAAAAGTTAAGCCGTGATAATGGGATATTCCCAGCAAGGTTTTTCTTTTTTGAATTTATAACGGAGCATAATTTACATCAATTATCCTGATTTTCGTTTTTTTAGGATTTTATAAATCGTGTCTCTTCGGCCAACGCATATTACATAAATGGTGACTTCTTTTTCTTCGACCTCGTAAACCAGCCGATAGCCTGCGGACCTCAGCTTGATTTTGTAATGATGTTCGTAACCCCTGATTCTTGCGCTATCGATATAGGGGTTTTCCTGCCTACGGCCCAACTGCGCTTTGAATTGCTCCTTTAGCTCAGGAGCCAGTTTGCGCCATTCTTTTAGAGCGCTTGGCAGAAATTTCAACTTATAGCTCATCTAAGCTAACCTCAACGGCATCAGCCTTTTCAGTTTTGCGCTCCTCTATGATTCGGCCCAACTCTATATCTTCAGCCAGATCCATTAGCTTTTCATAGGTTTTTGCCGGGATAATATATGCGGTTGGTTTGTTCCGGTTGAGCAGTGCTATTGCCTCGCCATTGGCATGGTCGATGAGTGCCTGCGGATTTTTCTTGAGGTCGGTGATGCTGACGGTATAATCTGCATGGATTTTTGTAAGCATGATAAAATATCCTTTATATGGTCTATTATTTAGTATCTTTAATAGATCATTTAGATGATCTTGTCAAGCGGTAATATTTCTCGCTTCAAATATGAGGAGATTTAGTAAGGCGATAAACTTATGATTACAGTCGGCAAGTTCGGAATGTTATTGATTTACAAATGAAATTTTGATAATTTCTGCCCTGCTTGTAGCTTGAACCATAAGAAAACAATAGAAGTGTATATAGTTTGCGAATGTAACAAGTTTGTTTTAATTTTTGGATTGAACATCACCGATGGAAAAGGTCGACCCTAAATATCTGACCGCTTGGCGAAATCGTTTTGCGAAGCGAGATTCTGAAGCGCGTGAACTTGCAGCCCGTGCGCGGACGGAATTGGTCGGGGCTGTTGAGATTTTAAGAAAATATGGCGCCAAAAGGATTTTTATTTTTGGGTCCCTATGTCGCACCGGCCGATTTCATTCCGGATCGGATATCGACCTCGCCGTGGAGGGTATCCCCCCGCAGCGCATTATTCGAGCAGCTGCCGATCTAATGATGTTTACAGATTTGCCGATTGATCTTAAACCGCTTGAAGAGCTCGACGATTTATTCTGTGACATGATCAATAGGAAGGGAGAACTAATCTATGCAGAATAAAGAAGAAATACCGGTACTTGTTGCTGAAATAAAAGATGAGCTCTCAAAGCTGGACATGCTCTCGCAGAAATTATCGTCTCAAGTGAACAGAACAAATAAAGAGGAAATTGCCGAGAGCGCCGCTTTACGCTTGCATAATTTCTATACGGGTTGTGAGCGCATTTTTAAACTAATTGTTTCAGAAGTAAACGGCGGAGTCCCTCACGAACTGGATTGGCATAAACGTATGCTCACCCAAGTGTCACTTGAAATAGAAGACATCCGGCCGGCGGTGATCTCGCTTAAAACAAGGAAAGATCTAGAAGAACTGCTCCGATTCAGACATATCGTGCGCAATATATATGGATTCGAATTGAAACCTGAACGCATTGAAACCTTGATTTCCCTCGCCACAAGTCTTTTTCCGCGTTTTACCAAGGAGATCGAAAATTTCATGACCTTTCTTATTGGAATTTATAACGGAGCATGATTTGTGTCAATTACCCTGAATTAACGGTCGCCTATCTGCCGTCTAAGCTGCTTTATATGGACGGATCTCCCGGTCTAGACGATCTTCTATCCTGTTTTTTGCCATGGCGACTTCATACTCTGACTGAATTCCTGTCCAAAACTCGACCGACATACCAAAAAATTTGGCTAAGCGTAAGGCCGTATCAGCGGAAATGCCGCGTTTGCCGAGTATTATATCGTTAATGCGCACGGCCGGAACATTGATGTCTTTAGCCAGCCGATATTGGCTGAGCCCCATCGGGTCTAAAAATTCCTCAAGAAGGATTTCACCCGGGTGGATCGGTGGTATCATATTTTTTTTCATGAAGTTGTCTCCTCCTAATGGTAATCCTCAATCTCAACATTATAGGCATCGCCGTCCTTCCAAGCGAACAAGATACGCCATTGATCATTGATGCGGAGGCTATACTGGCCTTTACGGTTACCGCTCAAGGCTTCCAGGTGGTTAGACGGCGGCACCCTTAAATCGTTAAGTTTTTTTGATCTTTTTATAAGAATCAGCTTTTTTAGAGCAGTCCTTTGAATCGATTGTGGTAATTTTTTTGAAAATTGGTAATTTGCGATTTTTTCTGTCTCTTTGCATTTAAAGGACTTTATCATTTGCGTATAATAATGGTTTCCATTATTAATGTCAACCAATACTTTTATTGATTTGCTGCTAATCACTGCCCGAACACTTCACTGGAAAGAAGAAAAAGCCATGGTGGAGGTACTGTTCGATGTGGGTATGGAATACGGCGTGATCGTCAGCCCCGTGTTGGTTTCCTCGCAAGAATGGAACATGACATATTCACTGAGTTTCCTGTTTACAAAGTAATCATCCGGGATGGGGGGGGCTCTAGTGCCGTGAGACAAGAGGTCTTCATCAGGGCCAAATGGCATGCGCTCAAGGGGTTGAAACGGGCTTTGGCCAAACGCAAGCATATTCAAAAAAACAGAACAGTAGCAGACGACTATATCTGGAGCCTGTTTGAGAGAGAACGCCTGCTGCCGCGGTTAACACGGCGTATTTCGAAAAATTCCAGCTAAAAAAGAGGTTATTACTTTCTGGCGAACATTGCCCGGGGGAAGCTTTCATCGATCGGACAGAAAATCCATCACCCTGAATTAACGGTCGCCTATCCGCCGTCTAAGCTGCTTTATATGGACGGATCTCCCGGTCTAGACGATCTTCTATCCTGTTTTTTGCCATGGCGACTTCATACTCTGACTGAATTCCTGTCCAAAACTCAACCGACATCAGATTCAATGCCGAAAAAAGTTGTTGACGAATAGGTGTGGAATATATTAGAAAACGAAAACTTCCTTCCGCGTTTGTCCCGACGATTGATAAATACTTGACTAACGGGGGGTTCAAGGCTCGGGGCATGTCTTTTAGGGATAACACCAGGCATAAGCATTAAAGATTAAAATTACAATTTGGCTCTAAGATGGTGGGCAGATGATCGATCTTGTCATTGTTAATTACAAAAGCACGGATTTTCTCCATACCTGCCTTTCCTCGGTCTATGACAACCTTAACGGGACGAAGGTCAATGTGCATGTGTTTGACAATGGCTCCAATGACCATGTCGATCTGACTGAAACAATTTTTCCAAAGACTTCATTATTCATGCACCCTTGCAACCTCGGGTTTTCCGGAGGCGTCAATCAAGTCCTCAAAAAAACATCCTCCCCTTACATCGTGATACTTAACCCGGACACCATCGTATTTGAGGATTTTTTTGAGTCTGTGATTGCATTTATGGAAAGAAATCCCGATGTGGGAATCTTAGGCCCGAAAGTAATTAACCCTGATCAAAGTATCCAGGCATCGGCGCGCGCATTTCCCACGTTTCATTCCGCATTTTTCGGTCGCAAGTCCTTGTTGACGAGAATGTTCCCAAACAATGGTTTCACCTGCGCCAATCTATTATCGAATACAAGTGACGGAAGGACCACCATCGAAGTTGATTGGGTTTCCGGAGCCTGTATGGTGGTGAAGCGAGAAGCGCTGGATGATGTCGGGCTACTCGACGAACGTTTTTTCATGTACTGGGAGGATGTCGACTGGTGCAAACGCATGTGGAATAAGGGATGGAAAGTTAAGTATTATCCCCGGGCAACCATTCAGCACACCGTCGGAGGCAGCAGCGAGCGCAATTTAATTCGTTCAATTTTCGAGTTTCACAAAAGTGCATATGCTTACTTTGTCAAATATTTGAAGTCACCCAAACCGTTGATAAAGCCGTTGATCATTGCCGGACTCTCTCTTCGTTTTTTCGGTATCCTCATGTTGCAGTCGTTACGACGATTGGTACTCAATCCAAAACCGAAATCTGAACCGGTCACGCACCTATTGAAGGATTTAGCAAATTAAACGGTTTGGGACCGCCGTTCAAGGTGCCTTACCGTAAGACATCAAGTAGCTTTATTTTAAAGTTTCCAAAGTCCAAACCAAACGAGTATTCCAAGTGGTTGGGCTTTTTTTTATGGAAACAGATTATCACCGAAGAACACGGATCAGAAAGGCACAATTTTTTTTCTTTTTTCGTGCTTTCATGATAAAAAGATTTGCCGCATATTGAAAAAAATAACTATTAAGAAACTATACCGCTTTTCTAAAATAAGTTCCGAAATACGGAAGGGCGGTACTAATGGTTGTAAAAAAAACCTTCGAATAGCGATGCGTTTTTTTGACAACCGTTATAAAAGTAAAAAGACTTTCCAATGAACAACCCCGCCGCAAGCAGCGGGGTATCAAACGGAAAATTTTAAACGCCCCAAAGGGCGGGGAATTAATACTTTATCCGCCGCAGGAGGACTCGTCCGCCTCCGGCGTATTAAATATGAATACACATAACAATATGTCTTCTATTGGCGCATTTTTCGATTTTGATGAAACCCTGCTGGATACCGAAAGCAGCCGATTGGGATTCAAGTATCTCTGGGAGCGGCGGTTGGTATCCTTGGGATTTATTGCTAAAGTGATGGTCGCAAATTATTTCTACAAGCGCCACTGGATGTCGGATGAAAAGATTGCCGCAATTATGCTCAAGTTTTACCACCAAAAGCAACTGGCGGAATTTCAACAGGGTGCGACCGCTTTTTATCAGGAACATTTAAAACCGCGCCTGGCACCTAATATTCTAAAAAGGGTTGAGCACCACCATCAGGAAGGTCATGTGCTGGTTCTTATTTCAGGTTCGATCCGCTATTTGCTGGAACCGGTTGCAGAGGATCTGGGTTTTCATCATCTGCTTTGCACAGATCTTGAAATAGGGCCCGACGGCCTGTTAACCGGCAAGGCCAAAGGGCCGTTATGCCTGGACAGCACAAAGCGGGTACTGGCAGCAAAACTGGCCCAAGAGGCCAAAATCGATCTCCTATCTTCATACGCATATGGCAACCATCAGTCGGATTTACCACTGCTGGAATCTGTCGGTCATCCTTATGTGGTTGAACCTACTGAGCCACTAAAGAATGTGGCCCTGGAAAATCAGTGGCCGATACTTAAATATAGATAAATTCATTTTCTCAGATTGCCGCTTGGCCTGTGCAGGGCACTTATGTCTCGATCAAAACTTGAAACGCTAAAGACTATCTTCACCAGTGAATATTGGTTGATTGCGTCATTGTGTGGGGCTTTTTTTTCCTTCTTTGCCCTCAACCGCGGCGGCGTGGTTGTTTTTATTGATGCTTGTTTTGTATTTTTATTAATTAATTTTTTATCAGGGACCTATCGGCCAAAGGACATACCCCTGGGTTTCTGGGCGATGATTGCTATCTGCGGTTATTTATTGGTAGTGAGCGTTCTTTTTCATCCTATGGATTCGCATTTCGGGTGGATGGGGTACATGGTCAGAATGCTGGTCATCGCTTTCGCTATTCATTGCTTAAGCCTTAAAAAATACAATAATTGGATGGCAATCTTGCTGTTTGCAATGATGTCACTGGCAGTTTGCTGGCAATCAGTTGCTTACTATTTTTTCAAAATGCCTTACGGGACTTTTTCTAATGTGCATTATCTTTCCAGTTTTGCGATATTAGTTCTACCCGGCATTGTATATTCATTTCTGTCCACAAGAAGTTGGTACAGATATCTGTTTTATTGTGGTTGCCCTATTAGATATAGGCCTTATTCTGAAGGTGCCATCACGGCCGGCAGTCTTGGGTATAACTGTCGGGGTCTTTTTTGTTCTTATTTTTTTGACCAAAGGCCGGCGAAGATGGGGCGGCCTTTTGGTTTTGTGCGCTGCTCTATCAGGTGTTTTAATCACAAACTATGGTGATCTGTATACCCGGTTTGAAGAACTCATTGTCACTCTGCCCCGGGAAGAAAGAATAGAGATTTGGTCGGATTCCTGGACACTGCTCAAGGAAAATTCATTGATGACCTGGATTTTTGGCAATGGAATAGGGGTGTTTCGAACTGTCTACCCGAAACTGTTCACCCCTGTTCCGGGGGGAACAATTCTCTTTCCTCATTTTCACGGATTAGAAATACTCTATGACAGCGGTGTCATCGCCATAGTTTTAGTTTTTAGCGGTATAACGTCTTTATTGATCTACGCCATAAAAGCAGCTAAGCAGGCAGACAATGCAAAGATTCGTATGCTTGTAATATGTTTGATCGTAGCATTTATAGGCTGGCTGATCCACACGGGTTTCACCTTACCCTTTTACTCGAAATATTCACAATACAGTTTAGCTTTTATTCTGGGAACACTCTTGTCGATAATAGAATATCCTGCCGACCGCAAAGATAAATAAAACAAATCCTAAAATATTCCCTGACTGCAGGTATTCGGAGAATTCTCACTTTACAGCGGTTGTCAAAAAAGCGTTCCGTTAATTTTTGGGCCGCTGCAGAACCAGCAGGTTTTGCAGCTTGGCGCCGCGCTCGAGGTAATCTATTACCATAAAAACCGATCCAAAGGATTTTAGCACCTGTTCACGGGTCTGAAATACATCATCCTGACCGGTTTCCCTGCTGGATAGTGAAACGCGTGTGTGATCCGGACCCAGTTCAAAAGATCCATCTCGCGCTAAAATTTCCTGATCTTTGCGGCTTAACATCGATTCAATATAGCGCTCACCCAAAACCGTGCAAAGAAAAATCCCGCCCGGTCGAAGGATTCTGTGCAGCTCTTCTAACCACAGCTTTTGAAGGTCAAGCGCGATGTGTGTAAAAACCGAACAGGCGAAGATCAGATCAATGGCAGACTCCTGGGCGAAAGCCAGCGGTGGTTGTTTTTCGTTTTGATAAAATTTTGCTCCAGCTATATTCTTGCGACACCAGTCGATACACACAGAATTCATGTCGGTTCCGATCAGATTCACGTCCGGGATGCAACGCAGCAGGCGCAGCAAACGAGCTGATCCACATCCAAATTCTAAAATGGTATCAACGGTTCGAAAATCAAACTGGACTTTTTCAAGAGCCTCCATGGAAAAACGCATCCAATGGTATGCACTCCGGAAATAAATATCCGGATCTGTCATTCGATCGAGATCATTTGCGCTCATGGCCGATGTGGCCATCGCAAGTTCACGGGACTGGACCGGTCCCGGGTTTGGTTTTATAATTTTTAGACCGGGAAACCGACGCATCTGACGATAGAACAGATACTTTTCGCGCATATGTTCAAAATATAATCGAAATCTACTGGAGCCTCAATTTTCATCCGCCGATTTTCTCCCGGAAACTATTTATGGTTTTCTGATAATCATTACTTCCGAAAATAGCAGAACCCGCGACAAATATGTCCGCACCGGCGGCGGCAATATCCGCGATCGTCTTTTCGTTAACGCCGCCATCAACCTGTATGGGCGTGTTCAAATTTTTGCTCTGGATCATTTGGCGCAGCGCTTTGATTTTAGCGAGGCTGTTTTTGATGAATGCCTGGCCGCCAAATCCGGGGTTAACACTCATAATAAGCACATAATCGACATCCTCAATTATCCATTCCAGGGTTTGGATCGGAGTTGATGGATTCAATACAACACCCGGCTTCGCGCCGCATTCCCGGATCAGCTGTATGGAACGGTTCAAGTGGACACTGGTTTCGATCTGAACCGAGATCCATGCGGCCCCTGCTTTAGCAAAGGCGGGGATGTAGTTGTCAGGGTTTTCAATCATCAAGTGTACATCTATCGGCAATGATGTCACCGACCGTACCGCATCAACAATCAACGGTCCGATGGTAATGTTGGGGACAAAATGGCCATCCATGACGTCCGCGTGGATCCAATCAGCGCCGGCCGCCTCCACTGCTTTGATTTCATCACCCAGCCTGGCAAAGTTAGCCGATAAAATAGATGGTGCGATCAGTTTCATATAAAAAATCTCCGATTTTTTAGTTTGTCTATTGGTTTATTGGGTTCATTGATTGTTAAGTTGTCTAGACGATTTTCGAAACTGATGACCCGGTTAACAGACGTTTCAGGCCAAGCACAGAAAGTTTCGAGCCTTCCAATTTTCGCTCGTGCTTAATCCTGGTTTCAGCTTGTCCGAAAGCCTTACAGTTTAGAACTCTGCGCTCGAGCCCATCTACAGCCGCTTCCAGCCATCCAAGCTTCCAATGCCTCCCAGCCTTGCTGACCGATCACGCGCTATGCAGCTAATCAGCTAATCGAGCTGCAGTTTACCACGCCTCATACAAATGGGTTTTAACCAGTTCATCATCTTCAAAAATAAAGATAGCACCATCCCGATCCCTTGGAACCAGGATCCACAATTGTTCACCGGGATTCACGTAGTCATCAAATATTTCCGCCGTACGGTTTTTGTGCTCCAATTCAATCACTACCCTCTTTTTCAAAAAGCCGCTATTCATATTGTGTTGCAGCAGGCTGCCGTATAAGGGCCGGTGAAAATTTCCATTTGTCGATTTACCCGGGGGGCGGTTGATGATCAGATGAACGGGGCTGTTTTCGATTACCCGGTAGCCCGCAAGCGGTTCCTGGCGGATGACAATATTGCGCGGTTTTTGTTGATTAAATTCCGATTGAATCGCACCCACTGCCAGGTTGCTTTTTTCAACCCTGAGTACGGCTTCATCCAGCGAAAGCCCGGATAAGTCCGGCATTTTAAGATCAACAGCTCTGGGCCCCATGCTCACCAACAGATCCACAGAAGTACCCCGGGTGATCATGACGCCGGCTGCAGGAACCTGGGCTATAATATGGTCGGGCTCAATATCCTTGTTAAAAGTCCGAGACAGGTGCCCCCGGGAAATGCCGTTTTCTTCCATTATCATACGGGTCTGTTGCTCGGATAGGGCGACTAATTTGGGCATTAAAATATTGCGGGTCCCTTTTGATATCATAATCCTGACGTCACGGTCTTTTTTTATTTCCGATCCGGCTTCCGGCTCTTGAAAGGTCACATGATTTTTGGGGAATTGATGACTGTATTCCGATCCACTGACTTTGGTATTCAAATGCAAGTCAGTTAACAGTTCCAGCGCGGACACCACATCCTTGCCGACAAGGTCCGGTACGATGACCGTATCTTCGCTTCTAATGATAAACGTCAGAGTTAAATAAGCACTGACGCCGACTACCAGTAAAAATGCGGCACAAAGCGCCGCTATTTTCAAGATTTTTGCCATCATTGGGCCCTTTTAAGTCGAACAAAAGAGAATCCATCCATATGACTAAAATGCGGAAAGGTTTTATACCACCCATCGGCCGCCTGTATAGAAAGCATTTTGTCAGGCGGCCCTTCAAACTGTTTATCTATAACAAACTCGGCGTGATTTTTCAAAAACTCATTAACGACGTCTTCATTCTCTTCAGGCTCGGGGCTGCAGACGGCATAGACCAGGATCCCGGATGGTTTGACCAGTGAGGATAAATTGCGCAGCAGCGCTAATTGTCTGCCTTTGAACTTTGCCAGATTTTTTATCGACATTCGCCACTTAATATCCGGGTTACGGCGCACAACCCCTAATCCGGAACAGGGCGCATCCAATAAAATGCGGTCAACGGGGTTGAATTGCGGTTGAAGGTTTCTATTTTCCAGATCCTGACGGGATGTTTTGACGATTGAAATTCCCAGGCGCTGCATCTCAGATTCAAGCCGTAGGAGTTTGTGCTCGTTAATATCAAGGGCAACAATAGATCCCTCGTTTTTCATGAGCTGGGCGATATGGCCGGTTTTACCGCCCAGGCCGGCACAGGCATCCAGAACGGTGTCACCCGGCTGTGGATTTAATAACAATGAAACCAGTTGGGCGGCTTCATCCTGAACCTGGAACCAGCCTTTTTTAAAGGCACTCAGTCCGGGAATCGATGTTGCCGGGTTGACAAAGGTGATTCCGTCCGGAGAATAAAGCGTTGGCTTTATTTGCTCGGCCTCGCCGGTAAGTGATTTCATTAGATCCTGCGGTGATGTCTTCAGACTGTTGGTGCGGACGGTTATGGCGGGAATGGTGTTTAAGGCATCACACAGAGAAGTGGTATCTTCCAGACCGTAGCGTCCTGTCCACCGGCGAATGATCCATTCGGGAAATGACGTAACCGCAGCCGTGGCCGCAACCGCATTTTTTCCGACAGCCGGAATGGGAAGGTTTTTATAATCACGTGCAGCTTTCCGTAAAACGGCATTGACAAAGCCAACCACCCAGGGTGCAACAGTTGTTTTCGCTAGTTCAACCGCTGTGTTGACGGCAGCAGATTCTGGAACGCGATCCAGATAGATTATCTGAAACAGGGCCAAACGCAAAATGTTCAATACCACGGGATCGATTTTATCAAACCGGGTGCTGGAAAAATGCTTTATAATAAAATCCAGTCGACCCCGCCAGCGCAAAACGCCAAAGACGAGGGCCTGGATAAAGGCCCGATCCCGCTTGGACACGCTGGCCTCTTCAGCTACCATTGCTTCAATTATGTTATCCAGGGTTTGATGGCCCCGGTCCAGGGTGTTTAATGTATCAAGCGCGACTTTGCGAGCATCGAAGGGCATGGTTGACCAGTCAATATATTTATAATTATATGGAATACTTTAGATTACAATAAGATTATCCTGTTATCAAAGTAAATGGAATAATGGAATGGTGGAATGATGGAATAATGGTGAAAATTGGACCAATTTGATCCGCCGTTAACCAAATACTGCCCCGGGTGGTATGGGATGTCCTCGCAAAAAATCCTTAATTGAAAGTCGTTTTCCTGAAGCCCCCTGGATTTCTTCAATCGCTAACGCCCCTGTTGCGGCAGCGATCCGCAATTCATCCGGGAAACCCTTCAGGACCGTACCCGGGGGCCCTGATATTTCGGTCTGGACGGATCGGGATTTAAATATCTTAAGACGTTTATCGCCGAGGAAGGTAAAGGCTCCGGGCCACGGCGTGACACCCCGGATAAAGCATTCCAGGGATTCTGCAGGTTTGTTCCAATTGATAAGGCCGTCATCTTTGGTGAGCATGGGCGCATAGGTCGCCAGGCTGTGATCCTGGCTAACAGGCTGGATGGTTTTGTCTGTCAATCCTTTTAGCGTGTCGATCAGAAGGGTTGCTCCTTTGACAGCCAAACGATCATGAAGGTCCCCGGCGGTGTCATTCGGGTTTATGGTTTCACGAACGCTGAGCAGGAGATCACCGGTGTCGAGTTCCTTTTCCATCATTTGGGTGCAAACACCGGTTTCTTTTTCACCGTTCATCACAGCCCACTGGATCGGGGCGGGACCGCGGTATTTGGGGAGCAGGGAGGCATGAACATTGATCGTTCCGAAACGGGGCAATGCCAGTATATTTTCGGGCAGGATTTTCCCGAAGGCGATGACGACTAAAAGGTCCGGCTTCCGCTGAGCGATTAAATCGTTAAACTCGGTGGTTTTGATCGATGCCGGTTGCAAAACACGATATTTAAGATCAAGCGCTGCTGTCTTCACCGCCGGTGCCGATACCCTGCGGCCCCTTCCTCTGGGGCGATCCGGCTGGGTGACCACTGCGGCGATATCATGGCCGTTGTCATGCAGGGCTTTTAAGGCCGGTACCGCAAATGCCGGTGTGCCCATGAATATGATCTTAAATTTTTTTTTCATTTTAGCTGAATCCAAAAAAGATAAATCAATCACGAAAACACGAAATATTGAAGGCACGAAATTTACTTTTAACTTTCGCAGTCCAATATCCTTAATCGAAGTTCGCTAATTTTTACTTATTTGCTTTTTTACCCGTCGTTTGTACATTTGTCTTTTCAAGGAACTTATTCGCTCTATAAACAGGGTGCCGTTCAAGTGATCGATTTCATGCTGCAGTACGATCGCCAGCATTCCTTCAGCATCCAGGCGGATGGGATTGCCTTCCCTATCATGACCTTCGACCGAAATAAATTCTGATCGTTTCACATCCGCCCTAAAATCAGGAACACTGAGGCACCCTTCATTCTCCGATATCATCTGGCCCTCCTGGGTGATTATTTTGGGATTGACCAAAACTTGCAGCGCGCGGCTTTCTTCGCGGGGAGAAATATCATAAATCAATACGCTCTTATCCCAGCCGACCTGAATTGCCGCCAACCCGATGCCCGGCGCTTCATACATGGTGTTGGCCATGCCATCGATCATCTCCTGGACCTTCCCGTCGATATTCTCCAGCGGTGTGGTCGGCTGGCTCAGGGTTTTATTCGGATATGTTAAGATGTCAAGTTTGCTCATAATGTTTTTTGGTGTTCTCCGTTAGATAGCTCATGAGCTTATCAATTTACGAACTACTTTTCGTTATTCGTTATTTGCCGACGGTTGCTGCTTTTGATATTCTTTACCCTGATAGGACATCTGGCGTATATTCACGCTGAGAAGCACGGCTGATGCAAAACCGGCGATGATTACCGGAAAGACCTGAATGGCATGATTTGCCAGGGTGAAACCGACCGCATCTTTAGCCGTGACACCAAATAAGGAGAGTGCAAAAACACCACCTGCCTCCCAAAGTCCCCACCAGCCGGGAACCGACGGCAATGAAATAAAAAAACAAACAATCACCATAACGGTTGCCATTTCAAGATACGTCAGGTTTACGCCCGGACTGCCGAGTGAAAATAAATAATATGAGAAAGCTGCCAGTCCCCAGATAAGAACGGAGAGAACCGCACAGTATAGCACTTTTTTTGGGTTTCGAATCAGGGTGAAACCCCGGGCAATGTTTTTCAGTATATGGACGACCGGCTCACAGATTTTTTTTCTAACCGATGACTTAAATTTTTCTCCTGAAAAAAACAACAACTCCGGTGTGTACATCACCACACTGTAAATAATGTTTACGAATTTTACCGATGCTGAACAGTGCGATTCCGACGATTAACAGGGCCCCTAATTTTAGCAAACCATTGAAAACAGTTTGCAGCGTTTCAAGGTTCAGCTGATAGGATCCAAAGGTTATATTTTGATCGGGATCTATCTGCAGCATGCCAACGGTTAACATAAACAATAAGAGTAAAATGCAGATGTCAAAAACGCGTTCAGCAACCACCGTAGCCAGGCCGGTGGTAAAAGGTATTTTCTCCTCTTTTTGCAGGATAATCGGGCGGGCGACTTCACCGAGCCGTCCCGGCAGCACACAGTTGATCATAAACCCGATCATCATGGGGTGATATGCGCGCCAGACACCGATCTTACTCTCTGATTCCAAAATGATACGCCACCGCCAGGCCCTTAACATAAACGATAAAAACGTAATGGCAACTGCCGGTAGAACCCAAAAATAATTAATCGATGCCAGATAATTGAAAAGTTCCGTCAGGGGAACATTTTTAAAAGCAAAATAGAGGGCTGCTACCGATATAAAAATGCCCCCGATAAAGGAGGCGACCATTTTTTTTGTCATTTCGAAAAAATTTCCCGGGCCGCGGCGATATCCTTTTTAATCTGCTCGATCAGTTCCGAGATGCTGGAAAATTTGATTTCATCCCGTATGCGTTTGATAAAATTTACGCGAATTTTTTCTCCATATATATTATCATCAAAATCGAGAATATGCACCTCAACTGTGAACTCATGATCTTCAAAGGTTGGACTGTATCCGATGTTGGCAACACCGTTGTGCTGATTGCCTTTGCATTCAACTGTAACGGCATAAATGCCGGTTTTGGGGCACAGTTCATCGTGCAGGTTGATATTGGCGGTTGGGATGCCCAAAAGCTTGCCTCCGCGGTCACGTCCGGTCACCACGCGGCCTCTGATCTGGTACTGGCGCCCCAGCATTTTTTCTGCTTCCGTCATATGGCCGTCTGTCACCAGTTCTCTGATTTTGGTGCTACTGATCCTGCCCGCAATCCCTTTGGATGTCTTAATCCAGTTGGCTACGATGACCTCAAAGCCATAATCAGAGGCATAGGATTTCATCATAGCGATGTTGCCCTCACGATTTTTTCCAAAACGGTAGTCTTCTCCGACCAAAATGGCCTTCATGCCGATTTTTTTGACCAGTAAATCTTTGATAAATAGATCGGCGGGCAGGGATGCGAAGGCCTTTGAAAATGGAACACAGATGAGGACATCAATGCCCGTTCGCCCAATCAGTTCGACTTTTTGCTCATAAAGGGTAATCAGGGGAGGGTGGCCGTTTTGTTTTAATACCCGAATAGGGTGGGGTTCGAATGTCATGGCAATCGATGTACCGTCGATGGTCTCGGCCTTTTCGATGGCCTCGTGAAACAGGGCCTGATGTCCGATATGAACGCCGTCAAAATTTCCGATGGTAATAACTGCGTTTTTAAACGGCTCATGAATTTTATCAAGATGGTTGAAAATTTTCATACAATTTGTTCTCTAAATGGCTTGACATCAATACTAAAAAAGATATATTTAGACCGAACTTTAGATGGAATCAATCTTTTTTAACGTGCCGAAGTGGCGGAATTGGTAGACGCGCTAGGTTCAGGGTCTAGTGGGCGTATGCCTGTGCGAGTTCGACTCTCGCCTTCGGCACCACAATAAAATCAATAAGTTAAGCTATAAATGCTCTCTGTTTTGTGAGCTTTTTTTGTGCCCTTGGTCAACACTCTCCAAATAAACCCAAATTTTATCAATGGCATCCAATAAATCCGTCTTATCAACGCTGTCATACCTGAAGTTCATATCATTTCCAGCGCTGTGACCCATACAACACTTTCCAAATAAATCCAAATTTTGTCATTGGCATCCAATAAATCTGTCTTATCAACGCTGTCATACCTGAAATTCATATCATTTCCAGCGCTGTGACCCATAATAACCATTATCACGTTCTTTTCAACACCGGTTCCCGTTTGGCTTGGTACCTTTCAAGATCGGCCGGTTCAATGTTAATCAATTCTATTAACAATAAAAATCTGCAGGTCAACTATACTGAAAAAAGATCCAGTCCACGATCGATATGTAATATTTCAGCGGAAGATTTAGATTCAGATGTAAAAACAGAATTAAGGAAGAATGCAAGAAGACGGTTTTACAAAGCAGTAATTTTAATTTTGGTAAATGATAATTATAAGGGTATCTTAAAAAATATCAGTCGACGAGGATTTAATTCCCCGCCCCTTGCGGCGATTATATAGCGGTTGTCAAAAAAACGTTCCGTTATTGGAAGGTTTTTTTCTACAACCACTTATACCGCCCTTCCGTATTTCGGAAGATATTTTTGAAAAGCGGTATAAATATTTTGATTGATGCCCAGTTGCTTGCGGCGGGGCAGTTCATTGTTGCGTTAATACCACAATATAACAAAAATTTCACAGTTCTAAGTAGAAAACTTCATAAAATTATAATCATTCATTCATTCATTTCTTTTTATATATCTGATTTTTAACAAAAAATTACTAATTGGATATTACCGCTCAATTTTGCATGGTTCTTGCTTCAGCTTTTGTATATCACTCAGCTATAATCCCAGTTTGTGTTGAAATTCATTCGCTTAACCGTACACTTTGAAAGTACGCTTCCTGCCAATATTAGCCGATAGACCGCAAATTCGAATGGCGTTGAGTGCGAAATTTTAGGATCTCATGAAGTGGCTTGCCATCATTTGGTAGGTATTTTTCCAATATCGGTATGCGTCTGACCATCTTCCCAAAATATGATTTCTGATCAATAGGATCTTTTAATTATTTGCGAAAGGTCCTTTGCTTACAATGTTAAAATAGATAGGATAGTGAGGCTGCCAATAATGAAGCCTATAATTTCAAATTCAATGGAAAAGCTTTCATTCAACGATAGGCGTTCTATTCAATTATTTTTGAGCGTTGGCGGTGTTATGATGTAATGAAAGGGGGGACCTATGGCGTCGAATTTCAAACTTCTATTGCATGAAACAAAAGATAGTATTCATATGAAAATGTGCGGAGACTTTGATGGCACATCGGCTCATGAATTAATAACGGCGATTCAAAACCATGCGCCCAACTCAACTCAAGTCTATATTCACACTGGAGAGTTAAACAATATTTATTCTTTTGGTAGGGATGTTTTCCAGAACAATCTTGGACCTGTAAAAAAGCAGTCAGAAAAAATAGAATTTGTCGGAAAGCACCAAGATAGCTTTATTTTGTAGAAAGTATAATCGTATTGTTTATGCTGTTGATAAATGATTAATAAATATCAGCTTTTCAGACTTTACCACCACAGGATAAAAAAATAGTGAACCGATAATACAGAGACGAATAGTACCCTGGCGTGTGCTACAAAAGTAGCTAGTACATTGCCTTGATTCCCTCAATTCGTGCGACTCCACACTTTAAGGAAGTGACGGCTCAAACGAATTGAATAATACCTTGAAAATAATTACTAAAACGCAAGGTTTGAAAAAGCAGGGCCAGAAATGACTCTGCTTTTTCATTTGTAATAAACCTGAGATATACGAAAGTAGATTCGACGACCATGCCTGTCTACCATTATGCGTTGCCTCTTTAAATCACCGTCTTTAATTGCTACATGGTAGCACTTATTGCTTTTTTCTTGACATGAAAAAATCTAAAGTTTAATAAAAAGTCAACACTTACATCTCTCAATCACTAACTCCTGCAGAATCTGACCGGCATCGACCTGCTGCGCTTCTGCTATCTCAATGAATTTAATGGCCTTGTGTGTTAAATTTTATCGTTGACCTAAAACCACCGGCTTGTCAGTTTTTGACTCACGAAAAGCAACGTCCTAAATATGAACCGGACACAATGCAAGCAGATCGAAAGGAGGCAGTTATGTTTTCAAAACAAATGATAATTTTGGTGTTTGTTCTGGGATCATTTTTATGCAGTGATGCGGCGTATGCCGATGATGTTTTAGAAGCGATTCAGGAGGCCACTGAAGCTTACAACGAAAAGGCATACACGGAAGCCGTTGAAAGCCTTGAATATGCGAAACAGCTCATTCAACAGCTGACCAGCGAGGGACTGAAGAATTTTTTGCCGAAACCTTTAGAAGGGTGGAAAGCAAAAGAGGCAAAATCTCAGAACCTGGGTATGATGGGGGGCTCTGCAGGAATTGAGCAGGAATACTGGAAAGCCGGCAGTGGGAATCAAGGGGGAAGTAGTGTCACCATGACCATTATGGGAGAATCCCCAATGTTTCAGGGAATGATGCGCATGTTCAATCCTGCTATCGCCGGGTCTACCGGAGGAAAACTCCAAAAAATCAAGCGAAACAAGGCGATTGTAAATTACAGTGAAGACAATCGGAGTGGTGAAATAATGATCAATGTGGATAAAAAGTATTTGGTAATAGTCAAAGGTTCCAATTTAGAAAAAGAAGACTTGATGAACTACGCCAAAGCTTTGGATTATAAAGGATTAAAGAGCTTTTAATGCCTTATTGAGAATTTATTCTCTACGGTGGGGTTGTAATATTGAATAACTGCTTCTATGTACCCAAACACCATAAATACATAAAATTCTGTGATACTAAGATTGTATCTTTAATTTGTTCAAATTGCATGTACTGGCATTAAAAGCACCACCTCAAATCAACTGCCAAATTCCAGTAAATGTGAAATAGATTGCATTTTTTTATGGAATTTACTTCACAAAAGCCCTCCGGTAACTATTCCGTACAATTAGACAACCATCTGAATTTATTTTATTTTACTTTTTTTAAAGGATATTGCATGATATTTGCATTGTACAGGTCGACAGCCGTTGAACTGAATTCACCTGTGTTAGGAGAAATTAAATGAAAAGAAAATTAATGTGTATCAACGTTCTTGTTCTTCTTTCATTCATATTTTTATTCGGTAATGCTTCAGCAACCTTGTTATTTAGAGTTGGCGAGGTAAATGGAAATGTCGATCCAATAATCGGTGCTAATGAATTCCAGGTTAACAACCTACACATTGATAGTTATACAATTGATTTCGGCACTTCTTTTCCTTTTACGGGAGATGTTCAAAATGAACTTCTACCCGGTTATTTATCAGATCGACCGTTAGGAGATATCGTAAGCGACGGTAGGCCTTTGACTTATGCCACCTTATCTTATGGTTTTGAATTTGAGTTGACTTCCCCGTACACTGATATGCTCTTTACCTATGGGCGATACGGCTCCGAATCGGATGAACTCTTTTCAGAGCTTTACGACAATGGCAACCCTCATACTATATCAGGTCCTGGCGAAGGAAATTATCAAGTTTTAGATTTTATTTTGGGTGATGTAGGTGTTGGTAAGCATTCGATAAACATTGCGTATATGGGGGAGGGAGCTAAGAACGGCCACTATGTCGATTTTTTTGAATTAAATGGAAACCCGGTTCCTGCCCCTGAGCCCGCGACGCTGCTCTTGCTCGGCACAGGTTTAGTCGGACTTGTGGGATTCGGGAGACGAAAGTTTAAAAAATCATAGTTTCAAAATTTCAGCAAAATTTTTTAGAGAAAGCAGGACCTGCTGCAATTTTTTTTCGCCAGGCAGGTCGATAACGGTTTTATGCATATGGCGTTGGCCGGTATCGATGACAAGTCCATCAAGGATATACAGGTAGACCGACATGAATGGCGGACCGACAGGGCCATAGCCGAGTTTGACCGCCTCCACCGCACCAAATTTCTTGATTTCAACAATATTCATAGCAATAGAAAAGGTTTCAGGTGTTCCGCCGCAGGCGGATCAGGTGTCAGTCGACAGTGGTCAGATGATCGATCTGCATGGTCAGAGTGCTGGTCCGGAAACAAAGCCTGAGATTCTGAATTTCCCTCTGTCTTCTGATATCTGTCATCTGCTCACTGACACCCGAAACCTGAAACCCAGGGCGCTGCTAAGCGCCATCTATCATCTGCGGATGGTAACTTTTTCCATCACCACATCTTCCACCGGACGGTCACCCGGACCGGTTTTGGTCGACCCGATTTTTCTTACCACGTCCATACCCTCCGTCACTTTACCGAAAACTGAGTGGTTGTTGTCCAAATGGGGGGTAGGGCCGAGGGTGATGAAAAACTGGCTGCCATTGGTCCCGGGTCCGGCATTGGCCATGGAAAAAATTCCCTCGCTGTTATGTCTCAGGGATGAATCAAACTCATCGTCGAAACGGTAACCCGGGCCCCCTGTGCCGGTTCCCGAAGGGCATCCGCCCTGGATGACAAAGCCTGCGATGACCCGATGAAAAATAAGGCCGTCATAGAAATTTCCATCCCTTTCTGTTTCTTGGCGGCCTTCGGCCAGGTTGATGAAATTCCATACGGTTTCAGGACACTCTTTGGCATAAAGTTCAGCCTCAAAAGTACCCTGATTGGTTTCAAAAACCGCCGTTACCCGTTCGATGTCTTCTTTGTAGTCGCTTTTTGTCGTCATAATTAGTCTCCTTTTATTAATTTTTTCTGTATTCTATTTCTACTATTTGGGACAGGATGAACACGGATTATGAAGGATTTCTTGAAAAAGAATAATACAGAATTTCTTAAATATTCAATGCTGAATAATATTTTATGATAAAATCTTTTACCGCCGAAAGGCGGATAAATTAATTTATTGAAGCTTTTATCCTGTTAATCCGTGTTAATCTGTGTCCAATTTTTATTCAAAAGCCTTCAATCGATGAATTACCGAATAATTTATCTCCTTCCAGTTTTTCAATTTTAACTTCTACGATTTTATTTTGTAAGTTATCATCGCCATCAACCAACACCGGCAAATAGTTTGAAGAAATCCCTTTCAGCAAACCGGTAGAGCCATCCCTTCTGGTTTCAATCAGAACCGGCAGTGACTTCCTGGTAAATCTGCGGTAGAATTTCAAGCGCTTCTGATGGCCCAGTTTGCGGATGCGCTCGCATCTGGCCTTTATCACCGGGGGATTGAGTTTGTTTGACAGTTTGTCGGCCGCGGTTCCCGGTCGTGAAGAAAACGGAAAGACATGCAGATAACTGACAGGCAAATCGGCTATCAACTTATATGTGTTGTCAAAGGCGGCCTCACTTTCTCCTGGAAATCCGATCAGCGTATCCACACCGATGGCGGCATCCGGCATGAGTCTATGAATACTGCTGATAAGTTCATAGAAGTCCTGCGGAGAATAGGGGCGTTGCATTTTCTTTAAAATACCATCATCTCCGCTCTGAAGCGGGATGTGAAAATGTTTACAGAATATCTCGGATTTCGCCACATGCTGAATAATTTCTCCGGTGAGCTCGAAGGGTTCAATGGAACTGATGCGGACCCGGGGGATTGATTTTCTATTCTCGATACGTTCCATCAGTTCCGCTAGACGGGTGGCGGGAGTTAAATCATGGCCGTAGGCGCCGAGATGGATTCCCGTCAGCACGACTTCATGAAAGCCGGCCCGGGCCAGCTGCTCGATACTTTGCAGGACATTTTCCAGCGGCATGCTGCGGCTGCGACCCCTTGCATAGGGAACAATGCAGTAGGTGCAAAACGCGTCACAGCCATCTTGAATTTTTAAAAACGGCCGTGTCCGGGGCGCTGAAGTTGCTGTCGGCATCAATTGGAAACGACATTCTTGGTGGATACCACCGAATGATGAAACCTGATTCTCGCAAGCTTGCCTGCCATCTTTACGGATCATTCGGCTGATGGACAGCTTTTGGTCATGATCGACGACGTCATCAACACCATCGATTTTTCTAATTTCCTGGGGTGCGGTTTGGGCATAGCACCCTGTTACAATTACGCGAGCGTTCGGGTTGGTGCGGATGGCTTTGCGTACCGCCTGTCTTGACTGCATGGATGCCTTTTGGGTCACCGTGCAGGTGTTTACAATACAGACTTGGGCCTTGTCGCAGTCCGCGGCTGCCGACCAGTCGGAAGACAACAAATCCTGGGCAATGGCCTCGGACTCCGCCTGATTGACTTTGCAACCCAATGTTGTGATGTTAAATTTAGGCATATCTCTTTTTTAATTGATATCCGGTTTATATATGAGTTTTGGTGGATATTTACGGTCTTAAATGAGGGATTTAATTTCGAACTGGACAAGGCCGATCACAAGGATTTACGAGGAGGCGAACTGGTTAGTACGTCGACGAAGTAGATACCGCGGAGAACGCCGTCAAACAGCAGGATTAAATAACCGGATTTAGGACTTCGGGTTTCAATCCTACTGATCCAACCACCACCTAATATCTCATCCCCCCGATAAAAGACCGCCCCCTGGCCGGGGGTTACAGCCGCTTGCGGCTCTTTAAAGTGGACAACAGCTGTGTTTCGATTTCCAGGAATGACCGTGGCCGCAACCTCTTGGCTGCGGTACCGCACCCGGGTGTGCAGTTCCAGCGGCGATTCGGGTGTATCACCTATCCAATTGATATCAACCACCTTGCATTCGGATGACAACAAATCTTTTTTGGTTCCGACCACCAAACGGTTGCGCTTGATATCCAGCCGGGTTACGTAGTAAGGCTCAGGCGCCGGACAATTGATCCCACGGCGTTGCCCGATGGTAAAAAGGTGTAATCCATTGTGTTGGCCGACAACCTGTCCGTTCAAATCCTCGATTATACCGGGTTGAGGCCTGAACCCGTTTTGGGAGCGCAGAAATTCACCGTAGGAGTTGTCCTTGATAAAACAAACATCCTGGCTTTCACTGCGGATAGCTGGTTGCAACCCTCTTTGCTGGGCCATTTTTTTTACTTCCGCTTTTTTCATTGTCCCCAGCGGAAACAGGGCGCTTGCAAGCTGGTTTCCGGTAAGCCGGGCCAGAAAATAAGACTGATCCTTTTGCCTGTCGAACGCCTTTGAACAGGCGATAGGTACCGGTCTGATCCTTTTTAATAACCGCATAATGCCCGGTGGCTAAATTTTGAGCTCCCCGTTCCAGGGCCAGTGACAGGATGATGCCAAACTTAATGGTGGGATTGCATCGCATGCACGGATTCGGGGTTTGGCCGTGCCGATAGGTTCGGGTAAAATAGTCGACGATTATTTCCTGAAATTCACTTCGGATATCAACGGTCTCGACCGGTATTCCCAGTTGCTCTCCGATATCAAGGATGGGATGCTGAATTGGTGCTCGCGGGTCGTGTGTCAAGCATGAATCAGCTTCGAACCCGGTGATGAAATGTATTCCGATTACCTGATGTCCCTGTTCTTTCAGTAAACAGGCGGCCATTAAGGAATCAACGCCACCGCTTATGGCAACTGCTGTTGTTGGCTTCATTCAAAAAAAGTCTGGTGGGTTGGACGCACCTCCATGGCCCGGGGGGGGCATGCCGGTACGCACAACTCACATAAGCTGCATTTTTTCTGATCAAAAATCACTTTCATATCCGGGCGTTGAACCGCAAGGGCACCGGTGGGGCACACAGCCGTGCAGGCCCCGCAATCTGTGCATTTTTTATTGTTACGTTTGATTTCCTGGGATGCCTTTTTGACCTTTACGCCCTGGGCTTTGAGAAATTTTACACCTTCGCTTAGATTTTTTTGCGTGCCGGAAAGTTCAAGCGCCATGATCCCTTCTTTGCGAGGCAAAACGGCTGCATTGAGAATATTGAAAACCAGGTCGTAGTCCTTGGTCAAACGGTAAACAATGGGTTTATGAACTTCGGTTTTCGGAAAGCGAAGGATGAGTATTTTTGAATACACGCCGGACCTCCAAAGTGATCGATGATTTTCTAACAGACCGAAATAATCTAATCGTAAATCTATGGACTGTCAATATAAAGTGCGTCGTCACCTGTCAATCAGGATCGGGAAATCCAGTCCCGATTTGCCAGGTGCCGCTTTAGTTGATAAAAAATTTCTCAAAAATTTAACTTGAAGCCAAAACCTTTACTATTGATTGACATTGGGTATATAATTAATAAGGATTATTTCAGTTCGCCGATCCCGCAAAGAGGAAATCGATTATTAAAATGTGGATTGCAGAAAGATTATAAAAAGGTTTTTAATAAACAATGAACCGATTCGCCTACCGATCAACAGGGTTTGCCATTAAAACCCTTTCCAATCTTTCAAAAGCCAATATTGTTCTTCATGGTCAGGAAAATATTCCGGATGGATCCATCATTTTCGTAATCAATCATTTTACCAGGATTGAAACATTTTTGATGCCATACCAGATTTTTACTCTGACAAAGGTGCCTGTATGGTCGCTGGCGGACTATGAGCTTTTTCAAGGCGCTTTTGGCAATTATCTGGAAAAGGTCGGTGCCCTTTCAACCAAGAGTCCCGACCGCGATCGACTTATCGTAAAAACATTGCTGACCGGAGAGGCCGACTGGATTATATTTCCAGAAGGCCGCATGGTTAAAAACAAAAAAATCATTGAAAAAGGTCAGTTTATGATTTCCTGGGCCGGTGGGAAGCATCCGCCGCATACCGGTGCGGGCACCCTTGCCATTCGGACAGAATTTTATC
The DNA here is from genome assembly GCA_963821065.1 of uncultured delta proteobacterium. Lineage (GTDB taxonomy): Bacteria > Desulfobacterota > Desulfobacteria > Desulfobacterales > JAFDCJ01 > JAFDCJ01. The sequence continues at coordinate 107,188 of CAWGCM010000005.1, forward strand.
GTCAGCGTTTGCGGCGTCTTTCAGAAGAAAAACCGGATGAAGCCCAATACTTGATGGATCTGTTTCAAATTGAATCACTTGATCCGGTATTAAAGCGCGAGACCTATATCGTGCCGGTCAATTTAACCTATTACCCCATCAGGGCCAGAGAAAACATTTTAAGCAAACTGGCCCTGCGCCTGGTCGATGACCTGCCCGAGCGGATGATTGAAGAACTCATGACCGAAGGATCCATGCTGTTGTCCGGCGTTGAAATCGACGTCCGTTTTGGAAACCCGATTTTTATCCGTGAGTATTTGCAAGACGCGGCTATTGAAAAAGATATTGAAACGACCGAAAGAATTAATTTTGATGATCCCATCGCGTCTAAAAGCACCATGCGCAAGGAAGCGCTTAAACTCATGCAGCGCTATATGACGGACATTTACGGTATGACCACCGTCAACCTGGATCATCTTTTTTCCTCGATGCTTCGGTTCCTGCGGTTTAAGAAAATTGACGAACTTGATTTGTGCCGGAGGGTGTTTTTGGCCGCTTCGCAAATCCAGCAACATCCTGGTGTGTTTCTCAACCGCAGTCTTAAGAATGATCAGGTGCACCTGCTGACCGATGATCGCTTCGGCAAAGTGGATAACTTTATTAAAGTCGCTGAAGAAAAGGGCAATTTGAAGAAAACCAACGGGACATTGTTTGTTGATAAGTCTACCTTCACATCGCCCTATGAATTTCATCGGGCCCGTATTGACAATCCCATTGATGTGACTGCCAATGCCGTGGAACCCCTCAAAGAGTTGCAGAGAACTCTGCGCCGTTTGGCTATTCTGCCTGGCTTCTGGATCAGAAAAAAAGTAGCCGATTACCTTATTTCCCAGGCTGTCGATGAATACGAAAGTGACTATCACGAATATTACATACAGGGGGAATCCAAGCCCATAGACGTTGGAATGCCGTTTCTCGTAAAAGGAAAATCCAAGAATATTGGGGTGTTGCTTTCCCATGGATATATGGCTGCCCCCCGTGAGGTCGAGACCCTGGCTCGCTATTTGGGAAGCATCGGATTCTGGGTCTATGTTCCGCGTTTAAAAGGTCATGGAACCTCACCGGATGATCTTGCCAAGCGGTCCTTCCAGGATTGGGTGGTGTCCATTGATCGAGGATATGCCACTATCAGCAGTATTTGCAAAAGGGTTGTAGTGGGTGGGTTTTCTACTGGTGCCGGATTGGCCCTGGATCTGGCTGCCCGGGTAAAGGAAGTTGCAGGGGTATTTGCCGTGGCAGCTCCCATGACGCTTAAGGATTTTTCTTCAAAGTTTGCCCCGGCTGTGGATATGTGGAATCGGATTATGGATAAAGCCTATGGCGTGGGTCCGAAAATGGAATTTGTCGAAAATAAACCGGAAAACCCTCACATTAATTACCTACGCAACCCCATATCAGGGGTCAGAGAAATCGAACGGCTGATGGATGACCTCGAACCCAAGCTACCGGATTTGGATGTACCGGCTCTTATTGTTCAGTCCCGCAGAGACCCGGTTGTTGAACCGAAAGGGTCCCGAAAAATTTTTAAACTGCTTGGTACTGAAGATAAAGAATATCGCCTTTTCAACTTTGATCGTCATGGGATTCTGCTAGGCGATGGCTCCCAACGGGTCCATAAAGCTATCGGTGAATTTATCAATCGATTTTAAAACCTATCTCCACTCAAATTTCTCATTCTATCTGCACCCTTATTCGATTTAAAAATCCGCATGGATCTTTCAAAAAGGTAGATTCCGTTTGCCTATATTTAGTAATTTATAGGCCGATTTTTTGACATAATCGATTATTTTTATTAAAATAAATACAAATAGCCAAAATTGAGCATTGAATCATGGAGCACCCCTTTGAGAAAGGCAACCATATGATGTTGAGAAGCGATTGGACAAAATGGATGATTTTAATCATCATCCCATTTTATGTTGCCTGTACTCAAAATCGTTTTCCGAATTTAGTAATCGCTGAAGAGGGCATGGTCAATGCATGCAACTACCTGGAAACCATTTCTGAAACCTCCGATCCGGGAAAGGCCGCCATTAACTACAAATACTATAAATATTATGATGGCGAATTAAAAGTGCTGGAACGTGCTAACAATATGGGGGCCACTCATCTGGTATGGCTTTATAATTATGCGCTCGGTTCGTCCGGCTCTGCCTACCGCTGTGAGGAATAAACGCGTCATGAACATTTGATCCCGCGGGAGATGTGCAATTTTCCCTAATTTTAGCGTATTGCTCGGGACCTGGGTTTGGGCTGCACGGATGGAAATCAAGAAATATGAGTCGTTATGGATTTATAAAATTCTACTTGGTAATGGTTTAAATGAATAATAGAAAAATGTATAATACGACGTTAGATGCTGATTTGATTAGACAAATTAAGATTCTTGCGGCGCAGCTGGAAAAACGGCAAAATGACCTGCTGGAGGAGGCCATCCAGGACCTTCTCAAAAAATATGCAAACAGGGCCGAACCATAGCACCGTCCGGATTTGACAGGCTATTATGCATCAAGCCCAAAGATTCTTTGAGCCAATCTCTTCCAGGGATGATAGCGAGGTCGCGAATTTAAATGGATTCAAATCCCGAAAACCGAAATAAAACACGTTTTGCACATGAGTCGAAAGTTACACTGGAAAATTCCGATTTAGGTTTCCGGCGTGATGCCCGGATGTATAATTTCAGCGATTTTGGTATTTATTTTGAAGCCGACTTTAAGCTGGAACCTCAAACCGAAATTCTCGTCGGTATCAGCGATTCCCCTTTTGCTTCCCAACCCGACAAATACGAACGGTATCGCGGCACCGTTAAATGGCGCAAGGTACTTAAACGATCTTCTTATTACTATGGCTACGGCGTCAAATTAATCGAAGAGGTTGCTCAGACATCCAAGCCGAACCAGTATGATGGGACCCGAGAACATCCGCGAAAAGAGGCCGCCATCGCAGTAAAATTTGAGTGCGAAAGCGGGACCTACGAGGGAATTACGGAAGACGTAAGCAGTGGTGGGGCTTTTATCAAGACTGATTTTCCGCCGTCTATTGGGCAGACGGTCAAATTGGAGATTCCCCTCAAGAAAAAAGGAAAAATCGCGCGCCTTACCGGGCAGGTTACCAGAACCAAATTTAGCGGCTTTGGCGTTAAATTTATAAAATCAAGGCAAGCTTAAACTAAACCTCACAGAATATCTAAAACCAGGGGGGATCTTCCAACTTACCCCTTGACATGACACTGAGTGGTATTATCCTTCTAAATAGCGGCAGTTAATGCTGCGAAATTGTTAATCGGTTAACTTTTGAAACTAACCCTTAACACTTTCCTCTATCCGGGGTGGCTCATTCCCCATGAGCCACCCTATTTTTGTCTTATCCTATCCACAGATAACACCCATCCGCATTTCGAACCTATTTTTGAAAGCGATATAAACTTCCCCATAAATATATTATTATCTTTGAATTTGGGTGCTGTCTGATGTATATTGCCTCAAAATGAAGGGTTTTTAAGATATAGCCCCCGCCGTAAAGAGGATTAATAACTGCTATGGACAAAGACTTAACCCAAAGTCGAGCCTTGCGCCTTAAGATCGTCGGGGCAATCGTCCTATTGATTGCTTTCTCTGTCATATTTTTTTTTGGTGTTGGAGTCGGTGTTTACCATTGGCCTCCTTTTTCTGTTCTAAAGGCTATTAAAGATAGCCCAGAACCAAAACTAGATCCACACCGGCAGGGATATAAAACTGAGGAATCAACTTACACACTTGCTACTTACCGGCTTTCCTACTTTGCACTTGATACAAATGGTGACCTATTATTGCAGGATTCATTACCGTATCGATCAGAGATGATTTATCATTTTGATCGAACAATTTATCCAGATCGGACTGCAATAATTGTCATGGATCCCTGGATAGATTATGCATCAGACCATCTGAACAAATACTTTGCAGAAGTTATCGAGTCCCGAATTATTCCCCTTGTCAAGCGGGCGATCAACCGTGGGCATCCAATCCTTGTACTGACCAACAAGCCCTCCACGGTTACGTATAATACTGAAATTCACCCGGAACTTCAAACACTTGTCCAAAACGATAAAGCTAGATTATTGTTTCATCAGGACATAGATGATGAAGGATTTGCTACCTCCTTGCGATCACAAGGCATTACAACCATCATTTATATTGGGGTTTCTTCCAATATGTGTGTTATCGGTAGAAGGGTGGGAATGATTCCCATGATACACCAGGGATTCAAGATATTTTTTATACCAGAGGCTTCTGCAGCCATCGAATATGGTGATACCTGGCAGAATCAATCCATTCATAAGGCAACCACTAAACTCATATCCCAATGGATCGCCGAGATCATCGATTATAATGAATTTATGGATGCTTTAGTTAGCCGTTAGCGACAATCTTGTTTTGAATCATGTTTTATTGATAGATGATCGTTCGTTTTATACTGCTTTTCAAAAATAAGTCCCGAAATCCGAAAGGATGGTATAAGCTGTAGTAGAAAAATTTTTCGAATAGCGGAACGTTTTTGTGACAACTGCTACAAAATGATGCCAACAGGCTATGCTATTTAATTCTATCGATTTCGCCATTTTTCTGCCTTCGGTTTTCTTCCTGTATTGGTTTATTGCCAATCGAAATCTAAAAGTCCAAAATCTAATAATTGTAGTCGCCAGCTATTTTTTTTACGGTTGGTGGGACTGGAGATTTCTATCTCTAATTGCAATCAGTACGCTGGTTGATTACTTTGTTGGTTTGGGTTTGTCTTGCCATCAATCTCCAAGAGCCAGAAAGGCACTGCTTTGGACAAGTATTTTAGTAAATTTAGGGCTTTTGGGTTTTTTCAAATACTATAATTTTTTCCTTGAAAATTTTATGGCAGGCTATTCATTTTTTGGAAAGGAAATAAGCCATAGTTCACTTAATATAATTCTACCAGTCGGTATTAGCTTTTATACATTTCAATCTCTAAGCTATACGATCGATGTTTACAGGGGTAAATTCGAACCCACTAGGAATTTAATTGCTTTTTCTGCTTTTGTAAGTTTTTTCCCACAATTGGTTGCCGGCCCAATTGAGAGAGCCACTAATCTTTTACCGCAATTTTATAATAAGAGGATCTTTGATTACGCCAAAGCTGCTGACGGTATGAGGCAAATTCTTTGGGGTTTAATGAAAAAAATCTTAATTGCCGACAACTGTGCAGAATTTGTAGATATTATTTTTAGCAGCTATTCCGATTATAGCGCCAGCACCCTGGCAATGGGAGCAGTATTTTTTTCTGTCCAGATTTACGCAGATTTTTCGGGCTATTCGGATATTGCTATCGGTACCGCCAGGTTATTTGGTTTTAATTTAAAGAGAAATTTTGCTGTCCCTTATTTTTCAAGAGACATTGCTGAATACTGTAGACGCTGGCACATTTCACTGGCAACGTGGCTTAGGGACTATTTATATATTCCATTAGGCGGAAGTAGGGGAACTTTATTCAAAAAAATTAGAAATATTTTTGCTATTTTTTTAATCAGCGGATTATGGCATGGTGCAAATTGGACATTCATCTTTTGGGGGGCGTTATATGCCCTGTATTATTTGCCGCTTCTTCTATTAAACAAAAATAGGATAAACTTGGGCGCTGTGGCTGAGGGAAAAACTGATTCCCTCCTTCAGAGATCTTATCAATATCGGGGTTACTTTTTCACAAGGGGTTATTGCGCGGATTTTCTTTAGATCCGAAAGTATTTCAGATGCATTTTCCTATATAGGCAAGATTTTTTCTTTATCACTATTCTCAATACCCAGTATTTATCCTGCTACGGCCCAATTGCCCCTTGACACGATATGTTTATTTATCGTTGTCTTTTTTATCATCGAATGGATTCAGCGAGATAAGCAGCACCCTATGCAAATAGAAATGATAAAAATCCCCCGGATGGCCAGATGGGCAATATATTCTTCCATCATATTCATGGTCGGGATGTATATGCCGACGGGCGAAAGGCCATTCATATATTTTCAGTTTTAATACGAATATGAAAAATTTTCTAATTAGAATCCTTTTATTTATATGCTTTTTAACAATTTTTTATTTTGGATCTGTTTTTCTGTGGGGGATTATTTTTCCACCCAATATTGCTAAGAATCTTAAAATATTTGGACCAGGCGGTTATTTGAATAGCAGAATACGGGATTCAGCAACTTGCAGCGATGTCGATGTTCTTTTTCTGGGTTCTTCCCATGCATACAGGGGGTTTGATCCAAGAGTTTTTCGTAAATATGGCATAAAATCTTTTAATCTTGGTTCAAGTGCCCAAACACCCATCCAGACTGAGATCTTATTAAAAAGGTATTTGAATTCACTAAACCCGAAGCTTATTGTTTACGAAGTGTATCCATCGACCCTTTCACTCGACGGCGTTGAATCTGCTTTGGATCTAATCGCAAATGATAGGATAGATCTTCCAATCATAAAGATGGCCATAGATCTAAACCATCCAACCGTATACAATTCGTTAATTTACGGGATAATTCGGGATCTATTGGATTTTGACAGGGATTTTGTTGAACCTATCCATCAAGGGACCGATAAGTATGTAAAGGGTGGTTTTGTGGAAAAAAAGATCTCATTTTATGAGAAGGTCATAGCGCCTCCTTCAAAAAAATGGGAGTCATTAAAATATCAAAGAGAAGCATTTGAACGAATTATAAAAAAGTTGCAAAAATTTAAGAGAAATGTGATTCTGGTTCAGGCTCCCGTTACCAAAGAACGTTATGATTCGTATTCCAATAATTCAGAGTTTGATCTATATTTCAGATCGTTAGCAGATTATTATAATTTCAACCATATTCTTGAATTGCCCAGCACCAGTTGTTTTTATGATTCACATCATTTAAATCAAGATGGAGTTGAGATTTTCAACAAGGCGCTTGTTAAGATATTAAGAAATCCCAACTATTTTTAAGACCAGCTTTAAAGATGGAGGTCAATCATGTCCGAACCTGCCACCCTCGAAATATTTTCCGATTACGTCTGACCCTGGTGTTATTTCATTACCGGGCGTATTGAAAAACTGCAAATAGAGTATGCTATCAGCATCAGGTGGACGGCTTTTCCCCTCCATCCCGAGACACCCGAAGCGGGGCGGACCCTGGAAGATTTGTTTGCGGGCCGACCGATTAATATCAAACAGGTGATGGCGCAATTAATCAGCACAGCAAAAGAACTGGGTTTGCCATTCGGAAACCGGGAAAGGACGTTCAACAGCCGTCTGGCTCAGGAGCTGGGCAAATTTGCGGAACAGCAGCAAAAAGGGGAGGCATTTCACAATGCGGTGTTCAGAGCCTATTTTGCTGAAGGACTGAACATCGGTCTGCCCGCTACTCTGGTGGAGATAGGTGCGTCGATAGGACTGAATGCAGCAACCGTTGAGGAAGTCCTGGAAAAAAGACTCTTCAAAGAAGCGGTCGACAAAGATTGGACCCGGTCCCATCAGATGAGTGTCACTGCTGTACCCACGTTTATGATGAACGGAATGTCCCTTGTGGGTGCCCAGCCTTATGAAAAATTGACTCAAATGGTTGAGAACCATGGGTTAAACAGGAAGACTTAATGCAAATCATAGCTTAATCCCAACCGGTCAATACACAGCTGTATTTCTGCGGCTAATGCCAAATACCGATACACAAGCACTAAAAATCAAACAAATTCAAAATTCGAAATCCCAACTTTATAGATGAATATTATCGCTATCATTATCCTTTTTGCTCTGCTTTTCGATTTTGCCCTCAATCGCATGGCCGACTATTTAAATTTATCCAGGCTGCAGGACCATTTACCCCGAGACTTTGAAGGGGTTTACGATCCGGAGCGCTACCGGAAGTCCCAGGAGTATTTAAACGTCAATACCCGCTTTGGCTGGGTGACAGCATCCTTTGATTTATTTTTACTATTGGCCTTCTGGTTCGGCCAAGGATTTCCTCTCCTCGATGAATGGGTGCGCAATTTTAATTACGGGCCGATCATTTGTGGTCTGGTCTATATGGCGGCTTTGATGCTGTTTAAAGCGCTGGTTTCGCTACCATTCAGTATGTATCACACCTTTGTCATCGAAGAACGTTTCGGGTTTAATCAAACCACCTGGGCAACTTATTTTTTAGATCTGTTGAAGGGGCTTATTCTTGCCATTTTACTGGGAACACCGCTTTTAGCCGGCATACTTGCATTTTTTGAATATGCCGGTGCCAACGCCTGGTGGTTTTGCTGGATTGCTGTTACTTTATACATGCTGGGAGTTCAATTTATTGCTCCGACCTGGATCATGCCCCTTTTTAATAAATATACCCCCCTGGAGGCCGGTGAGCTCAAGTCAGCGATTCTGTCCTATGCCGAATCCATAAAGTTTCCCATCGAAAATGTATACGTCATGGATGGCTCCAAACGTTCGGCCAAATCCAATGCTTTTTTCACCGGGTTCGGTGCACACAGGCGCATCGTTTTATTTGATACCCTGATTAAGCGGCATACCACCAGGGAATTGGTTGCGATTCTGGCTCATGAAATGGGGCACTACAAAAAAAAGCATATTATTCAATCCCTGGTCATCGGCATACTTCAAATGGGATTTATGCTTTTCCTGCTTTCTTTTTTCATTTCATATCAAGGGCTTTTCGATGCTTTTTATATGCCCCGGACCTCCGTATATGCCGGTTTGATCTTTTTTGCCATGTTGTTTTCACCCCTGGGTTTTTTCATAGGTTTAATCATGCAATGTCTATCACGCAGAAATGAAACTGAAGCGGATCGATTTGCGATAAAAACTACCCGGGATGCTCAAAGTATGGTAGATGCATTGAAGAAGCTTTCCGTTCACAATCTGTCGAATCTTTTGCCCCATCCGTTCTATGTATTCTTAAATTATTCGCATCCGCCGGTTTTGCAAAGAATAAAAACCATACTCGCCGGATAACTTAATTTTTATGTTATTAACAGTTATTACGATGGCTAATATCGCAAAACTTAATGTATTTTACAAATAATTTGGGAATGCTAAAACAGCTTTAGCTGGTTGCCTGCTTTTTTTATCCGGGGTGGTATCAATTCCGTTCTATCCCCTCTGAAATTGCTGTCGGGAGTGGCCTTGTAGGTTACTTCCATGGTGTGCTCATCTATCCGTTCAGCACTTTTGAGAGGATTGAAGAAAAGGTCGATTTCCTGGCGGGTCATTACCGCTAATTCATAGTGTTTATTGACGTGTTTGAATTTATACTTCTCGTCAGATCGTCGATCAACAAATTCAATATGGTTGTGGATCCGCTGATTAATACGATGGTTGGCGCTTTCCACGATCTTCTCCGCAATGGATAAGATTTGATCCTGGAAACCGGGGTCAATTTCAAAACCAATGCAGTTTCTTCCGGTTGCCATGGCCGCCGCCATGGTGGTCCCGGTACCCAGAAACGGATCCACGACCCTGTCATCCTTGGTTGAAAACATATTTATCAGGCGATAAGGGAGTTCAAAGGGAAAGGCTGCGGTCCTCAAACGGGTGTTTGCAGCGGCCTGACTTTGGGTAGCTCCGATTAAATCAAGCCAGATGTCCGAGAACCAGGCATTCCTTTCTTCCCAGAAAAAGGCGCTCGCCCGGCGCTGCTGTTTCATGGACTCGTTCTTAAATTCTCTTTTTGGGCCTTTTCGCAAAATTAAAATGTACTCATGTTCGAGGGTGACATAGGCTCCGGCCGGCAGCATGCCGGACCCCATAAATTTATTGGGGGCATTGGTAGGTTTTCGCCACAATATCGCAGGCAGGGTGCTGAAACCGGCAGCGGTTATAGCGGCCAGGATTCTGGAATGATTGGGATACAACCTAAAATCACCGCCGATGGTCCGGGTCGCATCGCCGATGTTGATACAGGCAATACCGCCATCTACCAAAATTCGATATATTTCCTTCCAGACAGGATCCAGTTGCCGGTGCATCAATTCAAAGGCCAGCAGGCCATCGGTTTTATCCAGAGCCTTCGCAATATTTCGGTTTTTATCAGAAAACATGTCATCCCACATTTTGATCATAGGGTAGGGAGGTGATGTTACCACCAGATGCGCTGTTCCGGCAGGAATTGCACCCATGTCTTTGGAATTGTCAAAATAGATTTTATGGGCTGTTTTCATAGGTTTTTGTATTTCACACCTCTTCGGGATAGTCAATTATGATGAATTCGAAAAAAATTGAATTTATCATGTGGCTTCTTTTTTCTGAATGATCGTTTAAGGTTGAAATTATTTCAATTCACACTTACATATATTGCTATTATACTGCTTTTCATAATTCGAATTTCCGGTTTATCCGGAATAGGGAGGTGGCCATGTCGAAACTAAGCGTTGATGATTTGGAACCCAAAGGCAAGCGCGTCCTAATGCGGGTTGATTTCAATGTCCCGCTGGAAGGCGGTACAGTTACCGATGACAAACGGATCAGAGCCGCTTTGCCGACAATTAAGGATATCGTTGAGCGGGGCGGCAGGCTGATTCTCATGTCTCATCTGGGACGGCCCAAGGGTCTGCGGGTACCGGAAATGTCGTTAGAACCCTGCGTCGCGGTTTTAGGCAACTTGCTCGACAAAGAAGTCGGTTTCGCAAATGACTGTATCGGAGAATCGGTTGAGGCAACCATCGCAAAACTTGATAATGGCGATGTGTTGCTGCTGGAAAATCTTCGCTACTACAAAGAAGAAACGGACAATGATACCGGCTTTGCTAAAAAACTTGCCGGGCTTGGTGAGCTTTATGTCAACGATGCTTTTGGTACCGCCCATCGGGCCCATGCGTCTACCGAAGGGGTGACCCATTTTCTCGATCAATGTGCGGCCGGCTATCTCATGATGAAAGAACTCGACTATTTGGGCCGGGTAATGGAAAATCCTGAAAGACCGTTTGTTGCGATCCTCGGAGGCGCCAAAATATCAGGTAAAATTGACGTAATTACCAACCTGCTGCCCAAGGTTGACAGGGTGATTATTGGCGGAGGGATGGCCTATACATTCTTTAAAGCCCAGGGCCTGGAAATTGGAAATTCCCTGTTGGAAGATGACAAGGTTAATTATGCCAGGGATATATTAGCCCAGGGGGGGGATAAAATCGTCCTGCCGTTGGATTGCCTGGTGTCGGATAAGTTTGATTTTAAGGCACGCAAAATCGGTGTTCTCAAAGAAGTGAATGCGCAGGACATGCCCGCGGGTTGGATGGGACTCGATATCGGCAGCCAAACCATCCAGTCATTCAGCACTGTTCTCAAATCTGCCAAAACAATAGTCTGGAACGGCCCCATGGGGGTATTTGAAATTGATGAAACGGCCCGGGGAACTTACGCAATTGCTAAAATCCTGGCCGATGTAACGGACAGGGGGGCCACGACCGTGATCGGCGGTGGTGATTCCGCCTCAGCCGTGAATAAAGCAGGGGTGGCAGACCGCGTTTCCCACGTATCCACCGGCGGCGGCGCCTCACTTGAGTTTATCGAAGGTAAAACCCTGCCCGGGGTAGCCGCCCTTACGGATAAATAGGTTCCTATGGAAGAAGGTTTCAGGTTTCAGGTGTCGTTGCCAGAATTGCAGGTGCTGAGCACTGACATATATGAAACTGCATTAAGCCGATGTCAATTTTTGTGAAGTTCTACACCCGGTATCTAGGTGCGGGATTCGTCGTCGTCCTCGTCCTCGATAAAATCCTGATTTTCGAGCACGAGTACGAGAACGAGGACGAAAAGTATCAACCTCGATCGTCTGATAGCGCCCACATGAGAAATTACAAAGTTTCTTTTTCGATTAGACCGGCAGTATTTTTCGCCGGCGGCGGGGCTGACACCTGAAACCTTCTTTTTCTTATCGGGCGACAACATTTTCGCACAGTTGTCGGGTTAGAATATCGACTGCTTCCTCAACCATCTCCTCCAAAACCCGGGCGGCCGGTTTTATTTCTTTGATAATTCCGGATACCTGTCCGGCCAGGCCGCCGACAAAGTCAGTTTTGTTGGCTTCTATGAAGCTTGCCAGAAGGGCGGATGAAATTAAAACCTGGGTGGGGAAGGGCAGGGGCTCAAGTCCCGAATTTTCCCATAAATCGTGAAACTGGTTATAGCTGGCACGCAGGGTCTTCCCGGTGTACGCCGTGCTGACCCGGGTGCCTTCATCATTGGATTGCACGATTTTTTGTTTGTTCACATCCAATGCGCCACCTTCATGGGTGGCCAGAAAACGGGTTCCGACCCAAACACCTACGCAACCCATGGCAAGCGCGGCCGCCAAACCACGCCCATCGCCGATTCCGCCGGCACCCAGGACGGGTACCGGGAAAGCAGCATCGATTGCGGCCGGCAACAACACCATCGTCCCGATTCGACCGGTGTGCCCACCGCCTTCATGGCCCTGGGCCACAAGCAGATCAATGCCGGCATCTGCCATTCGTTTGGCGTTTTTGGCGTTGCCGGTGATGCCGAGTACTTTCATCCCGGCAGTATGGGCATCTTCGACCATAAAACCGGGATTTCCAAGGCCGGCACAAAAAAGCGGCACCTTTTCTTCAATGCAGACCTGAATGGATTCTTTGGGAAACATGGTGGTGGTGTTTCTGCGAATCATAATCTCCACATCGGGCAAACCCATCTCCTGCTTTATTTTATTTATCCATTCCTGGTGTGCCCGGGGGATGGTTTTAAGCACCTTGCTCAAAGGCAGCTCGCTGGCATCTGTTCCACCCATCCCCCCCTTAAGATCCAGGTACTTGGGCAGGAGCAGATCGACACCGTATGGCTTATCGGTTTGCCTTTTGATTTCGCGGATAGCCTGTTGGAGTTCGTCGACCGTGTAGCCGCTGCCGCCCAGCACCCCCAGCCCGCCGGCCTCCGAAACAGCCACCACCAGCTCTACCGGTGCGCCAGCCTTTTCGCCGATCAGGGTCGGCCCCATCCCGGCACTCAAAATCGGATACTCAATCCCCAGCATATCGCACAGCTTTGTTCTTAACACCCTTCTTCCCATTGGTCTCTCCTCTAATTGAGCCACTGCTCAATTGCAAATCATATTATGTTCAGTTTTGTTCATATCTCCCTGTCCTCTGTCTTCTGTTTTCTGTCCTCGGTTATGGTACGTGAGCATTTTCAATCGCTTGAGATGCACCTTAATATAATAAAATCGATGCGGAATCCCGCTCAGCGGGGCAACGCAGTATACGGGCATAATACGCCCTCTCAAAGCCAATTCTAGAATTTTGTAGGCCAGTTGGCTATTCGGTGTTCGCCGATGCCTTTGCGGCGTGCATTGTAACTGATCTCCAGGGCTTTGACAATGTAATCTCTGGTTTCTCTCGGATCGATCACATCGTGAATGAAGTGCTTTCCGGCGGCCCCGTAAGGAGAGGCATCGTCCACCAGTTGTTTCTTCAAGGCCTGCCATTCATCGGATTCTTTGTCCGATGCGGACGGTTTGCCGCCGTAAACCACATTGGCGGCGATGGCAGGATCCACAAAGCTCATTTCGGCCGACGGCCATGCCACCAGAAAGTCGGTGCCGCATCCCGAACCGCACATATTCCAGAATGCCATTCCATAAGTTTTTCTCACAATAATGGAGATTTTCGGAACGGTCAGAAGGCCCAGGGCATTCATATAATTCATGACCTTGGCTGCCACCCGTTTGCGTTCGGCTGCTTTGCCCACCAGGAACCCCGGAATATCATGAAAAAACAGCAATGGTATGTTAAAAGAATCGCATAGGCATAGAAAACTGATAACCTTGTCAATCCCATCGGTATCCATGGCGCCGGCATTAAACATGGGCTGGTTGGCGACGATGCCCACAGCGTTGCCATCAATTCGCGCCAGGCAGGTAATCACCGATTTGCCGAAGGCTGGTTTTATGGGGAAAAGGCTTTTTTTATCCACAATGCAATGCAGAATCCGATGCATATCGTAACCACGGTTGCGTTTTTCGGGGAGAAATTCAAGAATTTGATCCATTTCCGAACCGGAACCATCCGGGACCGGCATGACCGGCGGCCCTTCATCACAGTGCGACGGCATATAAGACAGATATTGCCGGATAATCTGAAAGCATTCTTCCTCATTTTCGGCAACCCGGTCCACATTCCCGGTAATTTCTGCATGCACCTGCCATCCGCCGAGTTCTTCATCAGTAACGGTTTCTCCCAGGGCCAGCTCAACCACCCGGGGACCGGATACACCCATGGCGCTTCCCTTAACCTGTACCACGAAATCCGACAGGCAGGCCATCCAGGTCGGCATGCCGTAGCATTCCCCCAGGATGGCCGTTACCATGGGGGTTTGCCGTACTCGGCTCATGATCTGCAGGTAGGTATCAAAATCGCCGCCGCCATAGGAAGCAAGCCCGGCGGAGCCCATGATATCCGGCATGCGGGCACCGCCGGCCTCGCCCAGATAAACCACAGGATAGCCGCGTTGGGCGGCAAGCACTTTAAGCTCGCCTTCCTTGCGTCCCGCGATTCTACTCGAGGTGGCGGCCAGTACCGTAAAATCGTTTGAAACAACCGCCACCCGACGGCCGTCGATTTTGCCGAAACCGGCCACTTTGCTGTCGGCCGGAGTTTTTTCTTCCATTCCGGGCACATCGGAATGATTGAACATGCCGACTTCCAGGAAGGAATCCGGATCCAAAAGATGATCGATTCTTTCCCGGGCGGTAAACTTGCCCCTGTCATGCTGCTTTTTGATTTTCTCGGCGCCGCCCATTTGAAGGGCTTTCATCCGGCGAGTCTCTAGTTCTTTTAGTTCTTTTTCAAATGGCACCTTGTCATCCTTTCAAAGAAAACCCGAAATCCGAATTACGAAATCCGAAACAAATTCGAATTTCAAATGACCAAAATCTCAAACATTATACCGGTCCATATTTCGCCTTCCAAGCTCGCTTATTCTTTATCCCAAGGTATCTTCTTGCCATCATCCGTATAACGATAGAAGCCTTTACCGACCTTCTTTCCCAGTCGACCGTCTTCGACCATCTTCATTATCAGATCAGATCTGGCCACCAGGTGATCTTCGCCCAGGGCCAGCATGGTTTCGCCCACCCGGGCAAACGTGTCCAGACCGGCGTTGTCGGCAATTTCGAATGGTCCGATATTCCAGCCATATCCCAGTCTCATCCCGATATCGATGTCCTCGGGACTGGCAATGCCATCCGCCACAAGGTCCACGCATTCTCGGAAAGCAGCGCCAAATATCCGGTTCATGACAAATCCGGGAATGTCTTTGAGAACTTTTACCGGTGTTTTACCCAGGGATTTGACGAAGTCAGCACCTCGATTGAAAATCTGCTCCGATGTTTTTTCTCCCTTAATCACTTCGACCAAACCCATAAAGGGCACGGGCCCGAAAAAATGCAACCCCAGTACCCGCTCCGGGGTGCCGGTAAATTCGGCCAGTCGGCTGATCGGTATCGAAGAGGTGTTGGTAGCCAGTGGAATATGTGAAGGCGCCAGGCGATCCAATTCTTCAAAGATTTCCTTTTTCAGGTCTTCATTTTCGAATGCCGCCTCGATAACCCAATCAGTTTCCGCAGCTGCATTTAGATCCGTAGCAATGGTGATGCGTTCCAGACACGCTTCGGGGGCTTCTTTTAAAAAGCCTTTAGAAAAAAATTTTCCTAGCGACCATTTGATTCCCTGAATGGCTTTTTCCAAGGCCCCCTTGTCTATATCCATAAGAATCACCCGGCAGCCCGTTTGGGCACATACCTGGGCGATACCCGAACCCATGAATCCTGCGCCAATGACCAGAACCGTTGTCATAGGGTCTCCTTCCGTTTTCCTGAATTTGTCGCTTTGTCATCCCTGTTGTAATTAAAAGGTGAGCAAAAGTCAAAATCGTTCGAAAATTTTTTGTTTCACCAGCTGGCAGTTGTCTGTATGCTGTTCAGTTGTTTAAAACGCTTATATTATTTGTCTTGACTTATAGAGAAAATTTTGATCAATAAACTTTATCTGACGCTGTAATTGCCGAAGTTGGAGCGAATGAAAGTGTGTACGCATTGTTAGTTTTACAACAAGATACACCTGGAGCCTGAAATTGCGCGTCAAAAACTCTATCCCGGAATACCAACGACTGTTTCAACACGGTTTGCTTTTTTTCTCGACCCGAGAAATATCTTACGTTACATCGCTTCCAAACCTATTTTTTTTGTGTTGTGCAAAGAAATTTATCTCCTTATTTTTGCCATTGGTGTTCTTTGGCCTAATCATTTGATTCAAACCTAACCCATAAGGAGGGCTATCATGAAAAATTTAAAATCATTGTTGGTCATTACCCTGGCGTTTTTTTTAGTAGTGACTTTTTGTTTCCCGGCCTGGGGTGCTAAAACGATTAAAATTGGTGTGATCGGCCCCATGCAGTTTGTGCAGGGCAAAGGCCATTGGAACGGCGCGGTCATGGCGGCCGAAGAAATCAACGCTAAAGGTGGCGTCAAGGTCGGTGACAAGAAAATGAAAATCGAACTGGTCAAGGCCGATTCCAATGAATTTTTAAACGTCACCGATGCCACCAATGCCATGGAGCGGCTGATGTCAAGAGATCGGGTCGATTTTGTCGTCGGCGGTTTCAGAAGCGAGGCGGTGCTTGCCATGCAGGATATCGCCATGGATTACAAAAAGATTTTTATCGGTTGCGGTGCGGCCCATCCCGAACTCTGCACACGGGTCGCCGAAGATTATGACACCTATAAATACTTTTTTCGGGGAACACCTTTCAATTCCTCGTATTTGGTCAGAACAGCCTTCATCCATATGGCAACGGTGGCCGGCATCATGAAAGCTTCTTTAAACATCCCCAAAATAAGAGTGGCCGTGGTGGCCGAAAAGGCCATGTGGGCAGATCCCTTAATTCCTGCCGCAAAAGGATTTATCCCCAAATTGGGCCATGAGGTTTCCGGAGTCTGGCGACCGTCGCCCGTGGCTACGGATGTGATGGCCGAGCTTTCGGCCATTCAGCGGGCCGACACCCATGTCATTTTAACCTTCTTTTCATCTTCGGTGGGTATTCCCTTTGCCCGTCAGGCCGGTGAACTCAAAATTCCGGCAGCGCAGGTCGGCATCAATGTCGAAGCGCAAAAGGATGGTTTCTGGCAGGCCACCCAGGGACACGGCAACTATGTGATGACCCTCAATACCTATAACCGAAATGTCGAGGTCAATGACCTTACGAAACCCTATGTGGATAAGTATGTCAAAAGGTTCGGTGAGACACCGACGTATACAGCTGACACCTATCGGCATGATCATTTACAATATTGTGCCGGCGATCGAAATGACCGGGACACTCGATGCGGATCGACTCATCAAAGTGATGGAAACGCGTGAGTTTAAGATGCCTGGCGGGTAACGGTCGCGTATATTAAAGACGAGCAGGGCCGCCCACTCCATGATCTAAAGTGGGGTCCGGGCTATCTAACCAGTCTGGGGGTCCAATGGCAGGACGGCAAACAGCAAGGCGTCTGGCCCAACAAGTGGGTAGCTGCCAAGGGAGCTCCCGAAGTTACCTATAAAGGGATTGTTCCTTATAAAATTGCGCCGTGGATCATTGAGGCCTATAAAAAATAGGGTAACCCTGACGTAAAACTGCCCCTCCCTGCCAAGCGGGAGGGGCCTTATTAGAAGCCATCTCAAATTTTTGAGATGGCTTCTATGACACTGACAGTGAGGTGGTATGTTTGCGGATATTATCATCACCAGCCTGATCAACGGGAGTACCTACGCGCTTTTAGCCATCGGTTTCTCCCTGATATTCGGCGTTGCGCGCATTGTGAACATCGCGCATACGGCCTTTTACATGGTGGCTGCATTTTGTATCTTTTTTGTGACCCACCATTTGGGATTTCACCCGATCGTGGGCATGCTGATCGGCGTGCCGGTGGTGACCCTTCTGGGTATGGTCACCTATTGGATATTTATCGCCCCTATCCGAGAGCACGAGGCCGCCGTATTGATTGGTACCATCGCCCTGGCCATTGCCCTCCAGGAAGTCATGCTGCTTATTTTTAGCGGAGACTACCGCAGTGTGCCCCCTCTGGTACAGGGCTTTTTTACGATTATCGGTGTCAAAGTCTTTTATCAGCAGCTGATTACATTTATCGCTGCCCTGGTCATTCTTGGCGCCCTGCGGCTCCTGCTGATGAAGACCAGGCTGGGTCTGGCGATACGATCCACGGCCCAGGACCGGGAGGTGGCCAACCTCATGGGGATGAATGAGAGCCGGGTGGCCCTGTATACGGTTGGTATATCCATTGCGCTGGCGGGTTTCACGGGTGCGGTGATCGCACCGTTGACCATCGTGGAGCCGTTCATGTGGCTGCATCCGTTGATTATGATGATGGCGGTGGTGGTCCTGGGTGGTCTGGGCAGCATTAAGGGGAGTTTTGTCGCTGCCTATATTCTGGGATTTGCCGAAGCAGCGGTGGTTTTCCTGATTCCCATGGGCGCGTTTCTCAAGGGTTCGGTGGCGCTTTCCATCATGATTTTGGTGCTGCTAATCCGGCCGGAAGGCTTATTCGGCGTCGCGTTTGAGGAAGAGAGATAGAAATGGATCTGATTCGTTACTATATTCGAAAGTTCTTCAAATTAATAAAAACTGAAGTATTTGTATTGCCCAGCCGGATGATTGTGTTGCTTTTCTTTCTCACATTACTGGCGTTGCCCCTTATCACCGATGATCCGTATATGTTGCGAATTCTGATTTTGACCAGCATATTCGCCATTTTTGCGGCCAGCTGGGACCTGTTGTCCGGTTTCACCGGTCAGATGAATTTCGGTCATGCCCTTTTCTTTGGTGTCGGGGCATACGGAGCGGCATTGTTGAATCTGCACTTACACATTCCGCCGTGGGGCAGCATTCCCCTCGGTGCCCTGGCCGCCGTCCTGGCGGGTTTGATTATCGGCATTCCCTGCCTCAGGCTGCGGGGCACCTATCTGGCACTGACCACCCTGGCATTCCCCATTATTTTAATGGGTATCGTTTTTGCCATTCCGGAGGTTACCGGCGGGGAGCTGGGTATATCCGGTATCGACCGCCTCGTCCGGTCCCGGGTTGCACAATACTATATTACCGTGGTCGTGATGGTTGTCCTGGTGACGGTTATGTGGAAAATAACCGATTCCAATATCGGGATTATTTTTCATGCCATCCGGGAGGATGAGGTTGCGGTGCGCGCTTCCGGCATCAACACCACCCGCTACAAGCTGATGGCCTTTTGTCTCAGCGGTTTCTTCGCCGGGATGTCCGGTGGATTGTACGCCCATTTCATGCGGATTGCCGGTCCCTCAACCCTGGAGGTGTCCCTGTCCTTCCAGGTCGTTATCTGGGCGGTTTTTGGGGGCGTGGTGACTATCTGGGGGCCGGTCGGCGCCGTTTTTATACTGTTCCCACTGCTGGAATTTTTCCGATTCTGGCCCGAATTCAGAATGTTGCTGTTTGCCATCGTCATTTTACTCATTTTGCTTTTTATGCCCCAGGGGCTGCTGCCATGGATCAGGGACAAAATCGAAAACGAGTGCCCCCGGTGCAAGATCCGAAACGTGGCCACTCGTAAAAGCTGCCGGATTTGTGACGCATCGATGCACTGAACGGTTTAGCTCATAGCTCATAGCTGATAGCTCATAGTAGAAATTGATTGAGTTTTATTTATCTCATATGGAACAGTGAACCACGCTGAAGACGTGGTCTAAAGACAGATTGAACATCGAACATTGAACGTCGAACATCGAACGTCCAATGTTCGATGTTCGACGTTCATTACAAAAAATGAGGTGGATCTTGGATTATATCCACTGCGGAGGAGATTCAACACGTATGGAACCAAAAGACGTCTACATGTCCAAACCCTGGTTAAAGTACTACCCGGAAGGTGTTCCCCATGAGGTGGAAGTCCCCGAGAAATCCGTGCCGCAATTATTCGACGAGATGGCGGATAAATACAGTGGTAATGTCGCTCTGATTTTCTACGGCAAAAAGATCAAATACGGAGAATTGAAAAAGTTGACCGATCGATTTGCGGCTGCGCTGGCAGATCTTGGGGTGGCCAAAGGGGAGACGGTGGGATTATACCTGCTAAATTGTCCCCAGTACGTGATTGCTTATATCGGCGCCTTAAAAGTCGGTGCCAAAATAACGCCGATCAGCCCGGTTTACACCAGCCAGGAAGTCAAACACCAGATAACGGACAGTGAAACCAAAACGGTAATCTGCGAAGACATTCTTTATGACAACGTTGAAAAAGCCGACGTCGATTTGGACAATATCATCCTGTCAAGCATCGGTGACTATCTCCCGGCCCTCAAACGCACTTTTGGCAAAAGCGCGTTGGGCAAAGCCTACAGCGGAATGCAAGTCCCTGCACCGGAACAGATCCAACAGGCAGGCCTGCTCCTATTTAAAGATTTGATAAAAAAATACCCGGACCAAAAACCTGATATCACAATCGATTCAAAAAAAGACATTGCCGCCCTGCCGTACACCGGTGGGACGACCGGACTTCCCAAGGCCGCCGTCTTAACCCATTACAACATGGTAGCGCTCATGATGCAGACCCAGTCTTTTTGGCCCATATTTGAGGAGGGCCGGGAAAAGATCATCGCGTTTTTGCCGTTTTTTCACATTTACGGTCAGGTTGTCGTGATGCTCAGTGGTTTGGCGCAGGGATCCACCATTGTGCTTTTCACCACCCCGGACATTGATGCGATTCTTTCAGCTATGGAGCGTTATCAGGCCTCCGGTTTTTTTGGTGTCCCCACTTTGTTTGAATATCTGAAAGAATACGAAAAAACCGATCGGGTTGACTGGAAGCGGCTCAAGTTAATTGCCTGCGGAGCTGATACCCTGCATCAATCCACGATTGAAGAGTGGGAAAGACGTACCAGTTCAAAAATTCTGGAAGGCTACGGTATGACGGAAACCACCGCCGTCAGTCACAGCACCCCATATGACAGGCCCAAAACCGGATCTTTTGGCGTTCCTTTACCCAATGTCAATGCTGCAATTGTCGATGTGGATGGCACCGAGTTTATGCCGGTAGATGAAGTGGGGGAGTTGATTCTCAATGGCCCGAACATCATGCAGGGTTACTGGAAACGCCCTGAAAGCTACCAGGAAACATTTGTTGAGTTCGATGGGAAAAAATGGCTGCGGACCGGTGATCTGGTCAGGATGGATGAAGAAGGCTATTTTCATTTCTTTGACCGCAAACGGGATCTGATTAAATTTAAAGGCTATTCGGTGTTTGCCCGCCATGTGGAAGAGGTGCTGTATAACCATCCGCAGGTGAAAGCCGCCGGCGTGGTCGGGGTGCCGGATCCGAAGGTTGGAAATGTTATCAAGGCTTATGTGGTGTTGCAGAGTGAGGCCAGGGGCAAGGTGTCCGAAGAAGAAATCATGGAATTTTGCCGCCAGAACCTGGCCCATTACAAAGTTCCGGGTATCGTTGAATTTCGAGGCGAGCTTCCGAAAACGGATGTGGGCAAAGTCTCACGGCGGGAGTTGCGAGAAGAGGCGGAGGAGATTTGAAATGGGCACCCCTTTTTTGGAAATCGACACTGTTTCCAAGAGTTTCGGCGGGTTGAAAGCCGTCAGTGACGTCAGTTTCGGTATGCGGCGGGATGAAATTGTCGGTTTGATCGGACCGAACGGAGCCGGGAAAACCACCCTCCTGAGATTGATTACGGGAATTCTGAAAGCGGACACCGGCACGGTCAGTTTTAAAGGCAAAAAAATTGTCGGCATGAAAACCTGGGACATTGTCAATCTTGGAATTGCCGGTACCTTTCAGAATATGAGGCCGTTTCGGCGTCTGCCGATCATTGCCAATGTCATGGTGTCGTGTTTGTCTCCCCGATCCATGAAACGCGGCGAATGGGTGAAACGGGTTGAAGCCAAGGCCATGGACGCGCTTGAATTTGCCGGCATATCGGATATGGCGCTGGAGAAGGCCTCAACCCTTTCCCAGGGAGATCTCAAACGCCTTGAAGTGGCGCGCGCCATTGCCACCGAGCCCGAGCTGCTGTTGCTGGATGAGCCCTTTGGGGGATTGAGCCCGGCCGAAACAGAGCTCATGGCCAAGTCGATTAAACGCTTACACAAAGGAGGGCGCTTCGGCCGGCTGCACAGCGAAGGCCCGGCCATGGTGATTGTCGAGCACAAGCTGCAGCAGTTGATGAAGATTGCCGATCGCATTATCGTCCTGAACTTTGGGACCATGATGGCAGATGGAACGCCCGAAGAAGTTTGTGCTGATAAAAACGTCATCGAATGTTACCTGGGAAAAGGAGGCGAGTAAATTGCTGCTGGAAGTCTCGAATCTAACGGTTTGCTTTGACAAGGCCATGATCATCAACGATCTCAGCATGCACGTCAACGACGGCGAGCTGGTCAGCCTGGTGGGCCCCAACGGTGCCGGCAAGTCAACCCTTCTGAGGGCCATCACCGGCCTGGTGATCTGGGAGAAGGGCATCCATCGGGGTACAACTGCAGGTGATATTACACTAGAAGGCACGGTCGTTTTTGAAGGCCGAATCGATCGAGCAGGTACCGGCCCATGAAATTACCCAAAAAGGGTTAATCCACTGCCCTGAAAGGAGACGACCGTTTCGCGAAATGACCGTGATTGATAATCTCTATGCCGGCGGCTACCTGGTGAAAGATAAAAATCAGCTGCAAAAAAACCTTGAAAACGTCTATCAGCTATTTCCCAGACTCCAGGAAAGAGTTAAACAAATATCGGGCACCCTGTCCGGCGGTGAGCAGCAAATGCTGGCCCTTGGCCGTGCCTTGATGTCCAATCCCAAACTGTTGTGTATCGACGAACCGTCCACCGGGCTGGCGCCGATTATGAAAGAAGAAGTCTTTAATAAGATCAGAGAGATTCGTGACATGGGAATCACCGTCCTGCTCGTGGAACAGGAAGTCAGCGCGGTGTTTGCCATGGCTGACCGCAATTATGTCCTGTCTTCGGGTAAAATTATTGCTGAGGGTACCGGAGACGAATTAATGCAGGATGAAGTGTTGCGTAAAACTTACCTGGGGTTATAAACGCATATTTGATGTTAAATAAAACTTAAATCTCC
Organism: uncultured delta proteobacterium; assembly: GCA_963821065.1. GTDB lineage: Bacteria > Desulfobacterota > Desulfobacteria > Desulfobacterales > JAFDCJ01 > JAFDCJ01. The sequence goes on from CAWGCM010000005.1 coordinate 130,366, forward strand.
TATTAATTTCTCTGCCTATCCATTTTATACCTTGTGGCGCCTTCATAAATTTCCTATTCACAAGCAGGAAATTCGCATATACCTGCAATATTACGTTTTCGGTGACGCGAAATGGATATCTGAAAAAAGAGACCAATGTTTTAGTATCTCATTTGGGATTTTGTTATTGCAACTATTTAAAAATCGGGTTTTGGTTCTTAATTTCGCATAATATTTACAAAATTACGTAGCTACAAGTGTAGCAAAAGATTGAAGATAAAATACAGGGAGATATAACAATGGCACAGGTAATTGCAGACCGACGGGACCTTGATTTTGTACTTTATGAGCAATTAAGGGTTGATGAGTTGACTAAACTCGACCAGTACAAAGTTTTTAACAAGAAAACCTTTGACATGATTATCACCGAGGCCCGCAATTTTGCGGTAAAAGAGTTGCTGCCTGCCAATGCGGAAGGTGATAAGGAAGGGCTGCGCTTTGAAAACGGGCAGGTGAAGGTTCCGGAATGCTTTCAGCGTGCCTACAAACTGCTGCTCGAGGGCGAGTGGACATCTCTGACGGAGGACCCTGATTGGGGCGGCCAGGGATTGCCGTCCAACATTGCCCTGGCGGTGGGTGAATATTTGTATGGCAGTAATTGGGCCCTGACGAATTACGGTGGAATGGGGCACGGCACAGGTAAAATGATTGAAATCTTCGGGACGCAACTGCAGAAGGAACTGTTCCTGGAAAAACTCTATACGGCGCGTTGGGGCGGTACCATGCTGCTTACCGAATCCCAGGCCGGTTCCGATGTGGGGGCCCTGACGACCACCGCGGTAAAAAATCCGGACGGCACCTATTCGATCAGCGGCAATAAAATTTTTATCACCAACGGTGAACACGATCTCACCGAAAATATCATTCACCCGGTCCTGGCCCGAATCGAAGGGGACCCGGCCGGTACTAAAGGGATTTCGATTTTCATTGTTCCCAAAATCTGGGTCAATGAAGACGGCAGTCTGGGGGAATCCAACGACGTGGTTTGCACGGGCATCGAAGAAAAAATGGGAATTCATGCCAGTCCCACCTGCAGCATGACCCTGGGCGGTAAAGGCAAGTGCCGGGGATTGCTGCTGGGTGAAGCGTGCAAGGGTATGAAAATCATGTTTTACATGATGAACGAAGCCCGGCTGGGAGTGGGTTTTCAGGCCTTTGCTTACGCATCCGCTGCTTATTTGTATGCGCTGAACTATGCCCGCGAGAGGGTTCAGGGCCGGGACCTGGAAGCCGGCAAAGATCTGAACGCTCCACCGGTGCCGATTATCCGACACCCGGACGTGCGCAGGATGCTGCTGGAAATGAAATCCTATGTGGACGGTATGCGCAGCTTTATTCACTACGTCGGGCAGTGCCTTGAAAAGGAGGCCCTGGCGACCACTGATGAGGAACGGGCATATTACAAGGGGTTCGGCGATTTGCTGACCCCCCTGGTGAAGGCTTACTGCGCCCAGCGGGGCTTTGATCAGTGCGTTCAGGCCGTTCAGGTTTACGGCGGCTACGGTTACGTCTCGGAATATCCGGTCGAACAACTCGTCCGGGATTGCAAGATTACCTCGATCTACGAAGGTACCGACGGCATTCAGGCCATGGATCTTTTGGGGCGCAAACTGGGAATGGCCAAGGGACAGGTTTTTATCAACTTGCTGGGTGAAATTCAAAAAACCGTGGCGCTGGCCAAAGAGACCGCGGGATTGGAAGAGATCGCCACCGATGTTGCAAAGGCGGCCAATCGACTTGGCGAAGTCGCCATGCACCTTGGAACAAACGCCATGTCGGCCCAATTTAAGGTGGCCTTTGCAGCTGCATTTCCGTTTCTGGAAGTCATGGGTGACGTCATCATGGCCTGGATGCTGTTATGGCGGGCGGTTTTGGCCAAAGCAGAAACTCGATGCCGGTGCCAAGAAAAAAGACGTTGACTTCTACGAGGGGCAACTTAAAACGGCTGATTTCTTCATTCAGACCATTCTTCCCGCCACTCTTGGCAAAATGGATGGTATTGTCAAAAGCAACAGTTCGGCGGTCGACATTTCCGAAGCTGCATTTGGCGGCTGAAACCTTTAGCACTCTTTCAATTTAAGATTTACCACTGAGACACAGAGAGCACAGAGAATAGTTTTATTTTGTCCGCCCGGAAAAAAATTACGCCTCTGTGTCCTCTGTGCCTCGAGCGAAGCGGGTGGTGAAATTACCAAACACGTATTTTCATATCTTTGAACGGTTAGCGTTCAATTAGGATGGGAGTAATCTATGGGTATTCAAAAAGTTATGGTGGTCGGATCAGGCCTAATGGGAAGCGGGATTGCTCAGGTATGTGCTCAGGCAGGTATTCAAGTGTATTTGCATGATGTCTCCAAAGAGGCTTTGGTAAAGGCCATTAAAACCATTGACTGGTCGGTGGGCAAATTTGTCGAAAAAGGAAAATTGAGTGAAGACAAGGATTCAATTATGGCCCGCATCCGGCCTGATTACCGATTTTAAGGACGGCAAAGAGGTTGATCTGGCCATTGAAGCTGTATTTGAAAAGATGGAATTGAAACAGGAAATTTTTCAAAAGCTTGATAAAATCTGCCATCCGGATACTTTGATTGCCAGCAATACATCGGCCATACCGATTACCGAACTTGCGGCTGTTACCAATCGTCCGGAGAAAGTACTGGGGTTGCATTTTTTCAGCCCCGTGCCAATGATGCAGGCCGTCGAAGTCATTAAAGGGGCGGCTACGGCGGATGATAGTGCCGCCATTGGCAGGGAATTTGTGATTCAAGTCGGCAAAGAACCGATTATGGTCAATCGGGATGTGGCCGGGTTTGTCATAAATCGAATTAATTTTCCGTCAGCCATCGAAGCGATGAATCTGGTTGAACAGGGGGTTGCTTCGGTCGAAGACATCGATAAGGGGCTGCGTCTGGCCGCCGGCCGGCGCATGGGCATTTTTGAAACCGGCGACATGGTCGGTCTGGATGTAACTTACGGCGCCATGAAGGCCATGTATGAAGAAACCGGAGATCCGCGCTGGTATCCACCGCTGCTGTTGCGGCGCAAAGTCAAAGCCGGGCATCTCGGCCGCAAAGCCGGCAAGGGCTGGTATGAATATAACGAGGATGGGAGTAAGAAAGGGCTGGAGCCCTGAAATTCGGAATGCGGAATGCGGAATTTGGAAGGAATTTAGTTTGCAGATTGCGCCAGTCATTGAGACTAAACACCAGGGACGATCCAATGATGACCTCGCGAAGTGAACTTTTTCAGAGCAAACCATGCCTCATTTTAAAGTCAACCAGAAAGACATTTTTTTCATATTAAAAGATCAACTCAATTATGGATCTTTATGCAGCCTGGATCGGTACAAGGATCTTAATGAAAAAACCCTGGACATGCTTGTCAGCGAAGCCATTCAATTTGCCAGAGGGGTGCTGGATCCGCTGCAGGAGATCGGTGAAACGCATGGCGTCAGATTCGAGGATGGAAAGGTATGCTGTCCTCCTGAGTTTAAAAAAGCCTTCCGGCAGTACGGTGCCGACGGCTGGACCGCAGCAGCCCGGGATCCCGAATTTGGTGGGCAGGGGTTTCCGCACATGATGCGCATTGTCATCAACGATATGATGTACGGGGCCTGCCAGGCATTCAATATGGCTCCCAGTCTTACCCACGGGGCTGCGCATTTGATCGAAAGTTTCGGTGCGCTTGAGCTGAAAAAGCGGTTTGTACCGAAGATGTTCGACGGAACCTGGTCCGGTACGATGTGCCTGACGGAGCCCGATGCCGGTTCCAATCTGGCTGGTATTCAAACAATTGCCTATCCGGAGGGGGATCACTTTAAAATAAAAGGGTCTAAAATTTTTATCTCCTGGGGTGACCATGACCTGACGGACAATATCATTCACCTGGTGCTGGCCAGGATCAGTGGCGCCCCCGAAGGCGTAAAGGGAATTTCACTTTTTGTAGTTCCCAAGATCAGGGTTGAATCCGATGGTTCGCTGGGAGGTTCAAACGATGTGCTTTGCACCGGTATCGAAGAAAAGCTTGGCCTGCATGCCTCACCCACCTGCAGCCTCGCTTTTGGGTCGGGGGGCGACTGTATCGGATATTTATGCGGGCAGGCCAATAACGGTCTGTCGCACATGTTTCAGATGATGAATGCCGCCCGCATCAATACCGGGGTCAGCGGCATGACGCTGGCCGGCAGCGCCTATCAAAATGCGCTGGAATATGCCAAGGGGCGTCGGCAGGGCAGGGACATCGCCGGCAGAAAGATCGGGGATGTTCCGATAATTGATCATCCGGATGTGCGTCGCATGCTGCTGTGGATGAAAGCCATGGTGGACGGCATGCGTTCGATGATTTACACCGGGGCGTTCTGGCAGGATCTTGCGCTGGAGCTTCCCGAAGGGGCAGATAAACAGCACTATCAGAACCTGGTTGATTTCATGACACCGATTATCAAGGCCTATTGCTCGGACATGGGGTTTAAGGTCTGCGAAACCGCCATTCAATGCCTCGGGGGTTATGGTTACAGCAAAGATTATCCCCTCGAGCAGTATTTAAGAGATGCCAAGATCATGTCGCTTTACGAGGGTACCAACGGGGTTCAGTCCATGGACCTGATGGGCCGGAAAATGCGTGTCAACAATGGCGGCCCCTTTGCTGCCTACCAGAAAGAGATCAGTAAATTTTTTCAAAATAGTATAAATAACAAAGTGTTATCAAACAATATTAAAGTATTATCTGAAGCTTTTGAAAAGTTGGCCGAAGTTGCCGGTCAGATGAAAAAGCAAATCAAATCCGATCCACTGCAATGGGCCTCCAACACCTATCCGGCCCTGATGGCCTTCGGCGAAATTACCATGGCCTGGCGCTTGCTGGATATGGCTGTTATAGCCATCCGTGCCATCGATAAAGGCCAAAAGAGCCATTTTTTTACCGGCAAACTCCTGCAGGCCACCTATTTTGCCGATGTTACGCTGCCGCACACCCTGGCCACAATGGAGAATGCGTTGAGACAGGGCAGGGAGGTTATTGATATGCCGGTGGGGGCTTTTTGAAGCCCGAAGCGGGAATTCGGAATGCGGAAGTCAGAAAACAGAAGGTTGGAGGTTGAGAAGACACGAAGGTGGAAGATGGACTTTTTTTTTAAACCCAGAGGCGTTGCTGTAATTGGGGCTTCAGCCAATCCTGTCAAAGGCGGCCATTTTATACTCAAGAATGTAATCAACGGATTTAAGGGCGGCATCTACCCGGTAAACCCGGGATATACTGAGATTGAAGGGCTCACCTGTTACCCCTCGGTTTCCGAAGTCCCGGATCCACTGGATCTTGCGATTATTTTCGTGCCCGGCCCGGCAGTTCCCGCAATTGTACGTGAGTGCGCCGAACGCGGAATACAGGGGGTCATGATCGAGTCTGCCGGTTTTGCCGAAATCGGCGACAACGGTAAACATCTTCAGGAACAACTGGTCGCTATTCGCACCGAAACAGGAATTCGTATCTGGGGGCCGAATTGTATGGGCCTGGTGGATGCCGTCAACAAACAGGTGTTCTCGTTCGTCCTGCCCTCAATCTGGGAAGGGGGGCTTGTCACGGGCGACGTATCTCTGGTCGTGCAAAGCGGTATGTTGTCAGCCGGGTTTCTGATCGATATCATGTCCCATGCTACCATGGGCATCAGCAAGGCATGCTCACTTGGTAATAAAGTCGATGTGGACGAGTGCGATATTCTGGAATATTTAATCGATGATCCGGAAACCGGTGTCATCGGGCTTTATCTTGAATCCATCCAGAATGGGCGGCGCTTCGTTGAGCTGTCGCGACGCTCATCCAAGCCGATTGTTGTGCTCAGGGGGGGCAAAAGCCGGAAAGGGGCCCGGGCGGCCCTGAGTCATACCGCCAGTCTGGCCGGTAACAATGCGGTGGTAAGCGGGGCACTGGCCCAGGTCGGCGTGGTGGAAGCCAATGATTTCAAACAAATGATGGACCTTTGCCGGACACTATCTGATTATCCGGCAATTCCAACAAATGGCGCTGGCCGGGTGGCGATTCTGACAATGAGCGGAGCGGCCGGAATTCTTTCCTCCGATTTTATCGAACCCTGGGTTTAAGGGTGGCCGATTTGTCCCGCGATACTGTCAGGGCGCTGATGCAAGTTTATCCAAACTGGATGCCGGTTTCAAATCCCGTTGACCTTTGGCCCGCCGTCGAACTCAATGGGCGTAAAAAAGTCTATCAGACGGCGTTTGAGGCCGTCTGCACCGACCCTAATGTAGATGCCGTTTTGTTTCATAGTTTTATTGGCGGGATTGCATCCGAAGCGGATATTACAAATTTGGTTGAGATTGCCAGGTCAGGCGGCAAACCGTTATTTGGCTGGGTCATGGGAAAACGGGACGAAGTCCATCAGTTTCGGCTGCACACCAGAGATCTGGGTGTGCCGGTTTTTCCGGAACTCTACCGGGCGGTCGAATGCATGGCAGCTGCATTTAAACGCGGGAGATACTCGCAAAAGAGCAGATCAAGCCAATTTAGAAGTGAAATAAAGTTCAGCAAGATTTCTGGCAAATCTTTGCGTCATCGCTTTGAGTAATGATTCGAATTTTTTTCCCATCAAAAGCACTTAAATCCGCACAGGCAGTGTTGCATCCTTCCACGACAGAACTAGATCAACATCGTCATTTTCCGCCGAAACAAACTCAACTTTGCCCCTGCAGGCGGCTTTCAATCCGTTTAACAAGAGCGACCCGATCATAGTAAGGTTGCAGCCCCCGCAATATTTAATTCCTACCTTGAGCATTTTACGAATCTAAAAAATGGATAACCTGGACTAGCATCAATGCCCACCGGCGGGACTTAAGAGCTATGAGCTGTTTTGGTCGTCATCGATGCCGCACAGCTTCTTCGCCGCTCTCTTCTTTTCATTCATGTTTGCCAGTCGTGAAATCATAATCCGCTGGGCCTGGGGGGACCCGGCCCCGTGCATGGATTCGGTCAGATAACCGACGGCCGCCGTTCCCAGGGTCAAATTTTCGATCAATCGCAAAATGCGCATGCGGTTAACCGTCGGCACATCGCAGTTGGCCGTAAAGTACTTTTCCAACCATTTGCCGGTCTCCGGAGCCGTTAAATCCATCTCCGACGGCATGGTCACCATCAATCCGCCGGCAATGTCCTGGGCGATGCGTGAAATCTCATAGGGAAACCGGGTGACATTTTGTTTGTGAATATTGGCCAGCAGGGTGTTGACGGAATAGGTGCCGCTGGGCTCTTTGCTGCCCTCGGAGGCACAGGCGATGCATCCGCAATACAGGGTTTCGTTCAAATGATTCATTTCGATTATTTTATCTTTCACATGGGAGGCCTTGGCGACATTGTTATATTCGGCGGCTGTCTGGGAGGCACCGATCAAAACATCGCCCACGCCGACTTTGCAGGCATAGCTCTGGCGATGATAGGCGGCAAATTTTTCAACCAGCTGGCCGGCAAAATCATATTCCTTGTACATAAACACCCGATCCCAGGGCACAAAGACATTGTCCAAAACAACCAGGGCTTCATGCCCGCCGAATAATATATTGCCGCGATCCAGCATGCCTTCCTCCAGCTTGCGGGTATCGCAGGACTGGCGCCCCATGATATAGACGATGCCCTCGGCATCGGCCGGCAGGGCAAACGAAACCGCGTAGTCCCGGTCTTCTTCCCGCATGGCCATGGTGGGCATGACGATGATTTCATGGGAATTAACCGCACCGGTCTGGTGGGCCTTGGCGCCTTTGACGACAATACCGTCCTTTTTTTCTTCGACCACGTGAAGATAAAGGTCGGGATCGGCCTGCTTGTGGGGCGGCAGGCTGCGGTCACCTTTGGGGTCGGTCATGGCGCCGTCGCAGGTCAGATCGTTTTCCTGCACATATTCCAGATATTTTAAAAACCGCTGATTGTATTCGCTGCCGTATTTCTTATCCATATTGTAGGTGACGATGGACAGGGCATTTAAGGCATCCATTCCCACACAGCGCTGGAAACAGCAGCCGGTTTCCCGTCCCAGCAGCCGTCCCATTTTGCTCTTTTTGACCAGATCGTCGATGTTCTGGTGGATGTGGGTGAAGCGGTTGATTTTTTTCCCGGTGATATGGGAGGTGGCGGTCATGATGTCTTCGTGCTCCGGGCGATGCGCCATTTCGTAGGTTTTGGCAACCGCCTGCATGGAGGGCCGGATAATGGGGTCATCGACCACATTATCCAATTGTTTGCCAAACATATATACCACCAGTTTTAATCCTCTAAGGCTTTTTTCATATTGTTCGGCGGTCATCAGGGGCATGGGAAACCTCCATAATTTGTCTATATTGAAATTTAAACACGGTCTAACCGTATCATAGTTTTCTTAAACAATACAGTTTCGGAACACTCTTTAGCAAGTCTAAACATTGTGTTAAGTGGAGACAACAATTTACACGACTGTTGCATAAATAATATTTAGCTGCTAACGTGTCTCTCTGCTTTGGGGGACGTACTGATGAAGCGTCGCAGAAAAATGAATCGCATTTGTTTTATTGATGAAACATGTTATTTATTGACAATATACAACGTTTTTGACATGGATAACTTACCCTTTTTATCGTGGAGCTGATCTCAAAAGGGGAGAATGCCCTATCTTCCCGCCTGACTTAATTCCGACACCTGGAGAAATTGAATATGGATATGAAAAGGGACTATTATGAGGATGTTCAGTTTTTCTCATCCGGTGTAGTTGCATTCTGGTTTTGTATATCGATCGTTTTTCTTGCCGCCTTTCCTTTCCTTGCAAAAAATTATTATGTGTATGTCGTCAATTACATGGCCATCAACGTGATCGTTGTGGTCGGTCTGAACCTTCTGGTGGGCTACACCGGCCAGATTTCCATGGGGCATGCCGGTTTTTTTGCCATCGGCGCCTACGGAACCATTGTCCTGATGACCAAGGCCCATTTCCCTTTTCTGCTTGCCTTGCCCTGCGCCGGTCTTGTGGCAGCCGTCTTCGGGTTTCTGCTGGGCCTGCCGGCACTGCGGCTGGAAGGTCCCTACCTGGCCATTGCCACGCTCGGATTCGGTATCACCGCCACCCAGATCATCGGCAAAATCAAAATGTTCGGCGAACGCCAGGGCCTGCATGCGCCGGAATTGACGATCGGCCCCTGGCATATCGAAACCGACAAGGACTTTTATTTCGTCCTGATCCCCATTACTATTTTCCTTGTGGTTTTCGCTCGCAATATCGTCAAAACAAAAGTCGGCCGGGCTTTCATTTCCATACGGGATGCAGATATCGCTGCGGAGACGATGGGGGTTAATTTGACTTTCTATAAAACGCTGGCCTTCGCCCTCAGCGCATTTTATGCCGGTGTCGGCGGCGGTTTATACGCCTTTGTGCTGCGCTTTATCGAGCCCGAGCTTTTTAATATGTTCATGTCGGTCATGTTCCTGACCATGGCGGTGGTCGGCGGTTTGGGATCCATGATGGGACCTGTTGCCGGCGCCAGTTTACTCGCTCTTCTTGACCTGCAACTCCGAAATATTCTTGAGATACCTTACATCGGGCAGTGGATAAAAGCCCTGTCGGAAAATTTTTTCACCATGACCGGGGTATCCAATATCCAGTTGATTGTATTCGGTCTGATCCTGATTTTAATCATGCTCTTCGAGCCCCTGGGGATATTCGGGATATGGATACGCACCAAGAAATATTGGAAGATGTGGCCGTTTTAAATAAATGGGATTCCCATGTTTTAATTTTCCATGTTTTCATGATGATAATTTAAGAGGATGACGATGGTCGATTTCTTACAGATGGTGCTCAGCGGTATTGCCGTCGGCAGTTCCTACGCCTTGATGGGGCTTGGCATGGTATTGATCTACAAGACTTCGGAGGTGCCCAACTTTGTGCAGGGGGAGATGGCTTTGTTGCCGGTTTTTGTTGCCTTCATGCTGCTTGCCACTTACGGTGTCCCCTACTACATCGCCTTTCCCGCTACCTTGATCTTTGCCCTCTTTCTGGGGTGTTTTCTGGAATTTGCTGTTCTGCGACGGGCCAAAGAGCCCAATATCCTGGGTCTGATCATCATCACCATCGGCATGGAGATGATGCTGCTTGGTTTTGTTTCCTGGAAGTTCGGTGCCGACCAGCGCGCCATGCCCTTTCCGATTTCAACCTACGACAGTATCGTCATCGGGGATATTTTCATCAGCACCCTGGACATGCTCACCCTGGTGGTGGCCCTGGTGATCATGCTGATCCTGTTTCTTTTTTTCCGTTTTTCCAAAATGGGCTTGGCCATGAAAGCCACCCAGCAAAATGAAAATGCCGCCGCTTTGATGGGTATCAAAACCAAGCAGATCCGCATGGTCACCTGGGGTATTTCGTCCGCGGTGGGCAGTGTGGCGGGGCTGCTCATCGCCCCTGTGCTGGTAGAGCCCTATATGATGTGGGATCCCATGCTCAAAGGCTTTTCCGGTGCGGTGGTCGGCGGGATGACATCACTGCCCGGGGCAGTTTTCGGCGCCTACATTATCGGCATCGTCGAGCATCTCTTCGGCGGATACGTATCCATCGAATTTAAATCGGTGGTCGCCTTTGCAATCATCGTGCTGGTGCTTTGCTTCAAGCCCAGCGGCCTGTTCGCCAGACATTATGTCAAGAAGGTTTAATAAATAGTGTTTGGTAGTTGGTGTTAAGTGTTTCGCCTTGATGGGTAAGAAGCATACCAAACACAAAACACAATTAACTAACCAAAAAGGAGAGCTATCATGAAAAAGTATCTTTTGTATGTTTTGGCTGTTATGACGGTTGTGATTTTCGGCCTGACCTTTAACGCAGCAGCGGAAGAAGGCGTTACGGACACCGAGATCCATATCGGTCAATGGGGTCCGCAGACCGGTCCGGCTGCCCCCTGGGGAGCAGTAGCCCGGGGCACCGACGCTTACTTCAAGATGATCAATGCCGAAGGCGGCATCCACGGCCGAAAACTGATTCATCACTATTTCGATGACGGCTACAATCCTGCAAAAACCAAAGCGGGTGTCAAACAGCTCCAGGAAGACATCGGCATGTTTGCCTGGGTTTCCGGCGTGGGAACAGCTCCCGGGCTGGCTGTAAAAGACTACCTCATGGAAAAAAAGATACCCTGGATTGGGCCCTCTGCCGGTTCCAGGCACTGGATCGAACCACCCAACAAATATCTGTTCAACACCTACCCGCTTTACCTGGGCGATGCCCAGCTGCTCTGCAAGTATGCGGTTGAAACCCTGGGTTTCAAGCGGATTGCCATCGCTTACCAGAATGACGACTACGGGAAACAGGGGTTGGAAGGGGCCCAGAAACAGCTGGCCAAATCGGGTTTGAAGCTCGTTGAGGAAATCCCGGTCAACGTTGCCGACACGGACATGAAACCGCACATCATGAAATTCCGCAAAGCCAAAGCCGAAGCAATTCTGCTGTTTGTCGGACCGGGGCATGTTGCCCGCCTGCAGGGCACCGGCAAGGCCATGCAGTTCGAGCCCCAGTGGATGACGTCCACCACCTGCGGTGATCATCCTCTGATGATGGCAATTACCAAAGGGCTTTATGCCGGAACGATTTCGGCCAGTTTTGGTATGATGGATCCCAAGGCGATAGGCATCGGGAATAAGGAAGATGCCAATAACCCGTCACTTCCGCTGATGGCAAAATATAAAAAAGATGCCTTTGATAAATTCGCCGCCAAGGAAGAACGCTGGGGGATGACTTTCACCGCCGGTATCGGTTATGTCGAGCCATTTGTCGAAGCGCTTAAGCGTTGCGGCCGGGAGCTCACACGGGAAAAACTGGTGGCTGAGATGGAAAAAATCGGGAATTTTCACGGCATCATGGGGACCGTCAGTTTTAAACCCTTTGATCCCAAAGATCCGCTCTGCAGAATCGGACAGCAGGAAGTCTTTCTCGTACGGGCCGAAGCAGACGGTACGTCGACCATATTAACCGACTGGTACACGACTGAATTCATTCCGATGGATAAATAAGGAGAGAAGTCCGTCAGGAGGTTGGAGACCCAACGCTCTCCAACCTCCGAATTATTTAATTGGCTCGCAAAGAAAGATCAGCCCATGGCTTTTTTTGAAGTAACAGATCTGTCGATACAGTTTGGTGGCATAAAGGCACTCGACGGCATATCGTTTGAACTAAAAAAAGGTGAAGTTTACGCTATTATCGGCCCCAATGGGGCCGGGAAAACCACCCTCTTCAACTGCATCAATGGTATTTACCAGCCCAATTCCGGAAAAATCCTGTTCAAGGACAAGAACATCCGGGGTAAAAAGCCGGATAAAGTGGCCAGGGCAGGCATTGCCAGGACCTTTCAGAACATCGAGTTGTTCAACAACATGAACACCATGGAAAACATCATGCTGGGCCGCCACCTCTATATGAAGACCGGCCTTTTCCGCGGCGGCTTTTTGTGGGGCAAAAAATCCTTTGCCGGCAGGGAAGAGGTCGTGCACCGCAAAAAGGTGGAGGAGATCATCGATTTTCTGGATCTGCAGACCGCCCGGAACAAACTGGTAGGCGGACTGCCTTACGGTACTCAGAAGCAGATTGAGCTGGGTCGGGCACTGGCTTTGGAACCCGAACTCCTTTTATTGGATGAGCCCTGCGCCGGCATGAATTCCGAAGAAAAGCAGGACATGATATTCTGGGTCAAGGATATCCAGGATGAATTGGGTATCACCATCCTGCTGATCGAACACGACATGAACATGGTCATGGACATTTCCGACCGTATCCTGGCCTTGAATTTCGGGCGCCCCATCACTGAAGGTAATCCCGAAGACGTTCAGAAGCATCCGGAAGTTCTAAAAGCTTACTTAGGAGAAGATGAAGGTGAGTGCGCTGCTTGAGATAAAAAATATCGAGACCTACTACGACCTGATCTACGCTATCCGGGGGGCTTCCCTTACCGTCGAAGAGGGCAGCATAACGACCATTCTGGGTAACAACGGTGCCGGCAAATCCACTATTCTAAAAACGGTCATGGGTCTCATCGAAGACCAGCCGGACAAGGGAACCATCGAGTTCATGGGCAAGCGTATCGATGGCCTGGACACTGATAAGATTGTTCGCATGGGCATCACCCTGGTTCCCGAAGGGCGCGAGGTATTCGAAGAACTCTCCATCCGCGAAAATCTCCTCATGGGAGCCTACACACGCAAAAACAAAAAAAGTATTGATGATGATTTTGACCGGGTCTACAGTTACTTCCCCATCCTGAAAGAGCGGGTGAACCAGTGGGCGGGAACTCTGTCCGGTGGCGAACAGCAGATGCTGGCCATCGGCAGGGCCATGATGAGCCGGCCCAAGCTATTATTTTTGGACGAACCATCCCTCGGACTTTCTCCGATTCTGGTTAAAGAAATTTTCGAGATTATCAGGACGATCAATGCCGAAGGCGTCACCATTCTGCTCGTGGAACAGAATGCAAAGATGGCATTGAGTGTTTCCCAGACCGGTTTGATACTCAGAAAATGGGCGTTTTGTCATGAAAGGTCAATCCTGCGATTTGATGGAAGACAAGGATGTCAAAGAGTTCTACATGGGCGTTAAATCGGAAACATCCGCCAAGGGATACCAGCGCTGGAAGCGCAAGAAAGCATGGCGCTAAAATCGCTGTGCGATTTGACGATCAACGGCTTCGCCGATTTACTTTAGATCAGTTCATGATATTTCAAATAAATAGGTCAGCATATGTCTGAAAGTAACAACCATAGTGTACCGGCCAAATTCAAGACAGCTGTTGCCCGCTGGGGCGACCGGGTGGCCATGCGAAAAAAGGAGTTAGGCCTCTGGCATGATATTACCTGGAACGATTATGACAGAAATGTTACCCATGTGGCCTATGGCCTGATGTCCATGGGCCTTCAAAAAGGCGACTGCGCAGCCATCATCGGCGACAACTGCCCGGAGTGGGTCTACGCCGACCTGGGTATTCAGTGCTGCGGTGCCGCCACCGCCGGCGTTTATTCCACCAATGCCTGGCAGCAAGTCGCATACGTGGTGACCAACTCGGATTCCAAATTTTTCTTTGTCGAAAACGAGGAGCAGCTCGACAAGTGGTTTCATTTCCGGGACAGGGCCCCCAGGCTGGAAAAAATCATCGTCTGGGACACCGAGGGACTGCGCCAGTTTAAGGACCCCATGGTCATGACGTTTGTCGACCTGCTTGAGCTGGGAGCAAAAGCGGCCCAGGAAAATCCCGACATGCTGGACCAAAGGATCCGGGAAATCGGACCCGAAGATCTATCCGTGCTGATCTACACGTCGGGAACCACGGGACCTCCCAAAGGTGCCATGCTCACTCACCGCAATTGTGTCTGGATGGGTAAGGCCCTTACGTCTAACAACCCCATGTATGACAACGACGCGATCATGTCGTTTCTGCCCCTTTGCCATATCTTCGAGCAGCTCTTTACCGTACTCGCCCATAGTGATCTGGGGTATGTCGTCAACTTTATCGAGAGTATGGACACCATCACGGACAACATGGTAGAAATTTCCCCCACCGTGGGCCATGCCGTTCCGCGAATTTGGGAAAAATACTATTCGGCCATCATGATCCGCATGGCCGATGCCACCTGGTTCAAACGACTCATTTTCAACTGGGGCTTGAACATCGGCCAAAAGCGCGCCAGTCTGATGATGGAATTCAAACCGGTGCCCGCTGTTTTAGAGATGCAGTATAAACTGGCGCATTTCACCGTGTTTCGTAAATTGAAAGAACGTCTGGGATTCGACCGCATCCGCGTGGCCTATTCCGGGGCTGCACCAATAGCTCCTGAAATTCTGCACTTTTTCCATTCCATCGGCGTTAACCTGGTGGAAGGGTATGGGCAGACCGAGGGAACGGGCGTTACCACCACCAGCACCATAGGCAAGGTCAAGTTCGGCACGGTAGGCGAACCACTGGAGGGCGTGCAGATCAAAATTGCCGATGACGGCGAAATTCTGGTAAAGTCGCCGGGTGTGTTCAAGGGCTATTTCAAAAACCCCGAAGCCACAGCGGAAACGATTGTGGACGGCTGGCTGCACTCGGGTGATGTAGGCACCATCGATGAAGACGGTTATCTGACCATCACTGACCGTAAAAAAGATATCATCGTCACGGCCGGCGGTAAGAACATCACGCCCCAGTATATTGAAAATAAGCTGAAGGCCAGCCTCTATATCAACGATGCCGTTGTCATCGGTGATAAACGGAAGTACCTCTCCTGCCTTATAATGATTGATGAAGATAATGTGGTCAAATACGCTCAGGATAATAAAATCCAGTTTTCGACCTATAAAGACCTCGCGCAGAACCCTGAAATAAACCTGCTGGTTGAGCGGGAATTGAAAAGGCTGAACGAGGCCCTTTCACGGGTCGAGCAGGTGAAAAAGTTCAGCATTTTGCCTAAAAAATTATACGAGGAAGACGGTGAAATGACGCCGACAATGAAAGTCAAACGCAAATTTATCAACGAAGCGTTTGCTGATTTAATCGAAGCCATGTATTGATGTCCCTGAAAAATTTAACCTATCACCGCGTTTCCGTTGGTAAAGGAGACAGCATAAAATGAGTCCGACCAAAAAACAAATCCCGGAGGAGGTTGATTCATTATGGGTTAATGTCCATCTGGCCACCATGACAGGCGTCGGTCCTTACGGAATGATAAATGACGGCGCGATGGCTGTATGCGGGAACAAGATCACCTGGATAGGGAAAAGAATTGATCTGCCGGCTGATTTCGAATCCCGGGCTGCTAAAGTATGTGATGGCCAAGGTGGCTGGATCACTCCGGGACTTGCGGATTGCCATACCCACCTTGTTTATGCCGGCAGCCGGGCTCGCGAATTTGAGTTGCGTCTCCAGGGCGCAACCTATGAAGAAATTGCCCGTCAGGGTGGCGGGATAAGGTCAACGGTTGCCGCCACCCGTGAGGCTGATGAAAAATCTCTTTATGATCAGAGTTCTTCCCGGCTCCAGGCCTTGTTGAAGGAAGGCGTTACAACGGTGGAGATAAAATCAGGCTATGGCCTGGATCTTGAAACCGAATTGCGCATGCTGCGGGTGGCGAGGCAACTGGGTGAAAAATACCCGGTAACAGTTGTGCCGACCTATCTCGGCGCCCATGCACTGCCACCTGAATTTGAGAGCAGGAGCGACGATTACATTGATTTTGTCTGTCAAACGGTTATGCCCCAGGTGGCGGCCCAAAAATTGGCCGTGGCCGTAGATGTCTTTTGTGAAAGCATCGGGTTCACCCCTGCCCAGACTGAACGGGTTTTTAAGACTGCAAAAAAACTGGGACTGGCGGTTAAACTGCATGCCGAACAACTTTCGGATTTGCAGGGCGCAATGCTGGCTGCACGTTATGGAGCGCTGTCAGCGGATCACCTGGAACATGTCTCGGAAGAAGGCGTCAAGGCCATGGCCGCCAGCGGTACGGTTGCTGTTCTGTTGCCCGGCGCATTTTATTTTCTTCGCGAGACCAGACTACCCCCGATAGATCTTATGCGCAGCCATGGGATTCCCATTGCGCTGTCCACCGATTGCAATCCAGGAAGCAGTCCGACAACATCACTGTTGTTAATGCTTAACATGGCCTGCACCCTGTTTAAATTGACACCGGAAGAAGCCCTTGCCGGAATAACCCGTAACGGCGCCCGGGCGCTTGGACTTCAGAATAGAATTGGAACCCTTGAGCAAGGGAAAGATGCTGATTTTGTTCTCTGGGATATTACCGAACCGGCTGAGCTTGCCTACCGAATTGGTTTCAATCCTCTGAAGCAGGTGGTCCGGCACGGGAAGCTTAACCCCATTGATAAAAAGGGGAGTTATCGTTATGGTTATTAGAGTAAAAAAATTGGAGTCATTTGATAATCGCTATGCGGATACACGAATGATGGTCTACTGTAAAGTGAGACTCATATTATGCAAATCGATACGAAAAAGGGATTAACCAGTCAGATAATAGAGAAAGCCAAAGAATTCGGCGCCTGTGCGGCTGGGATCGCCGATGTTGAAGCGCTTAAGCAATCTCCTTCCCACCTGATCTATCCTCAAATCGGTGGTTATAAAAGTTTTTTGAATGATGAGGTTCCCAGGGATGCCGGCAAAGTGTTGTGGCCGCAATATGCCAGATCTGCGATTGTCGTTGCCGTCGAACACCCCGAAGATAAACCCGAGTTGGATTGGTGGCAGAAAGGTCTAAAGGGGGGCACACCCGGCAACTGGATGCTAATAAGGATAATTTCCGGTCTGACCGAATGGCTCAGAAGGGATATAGGCTGCGAAGCACGGGGATTACCTTATTATATTGTCCAGGGAGGCATTTTTCTTAAAGATGCCGCTGTTATGGCCGGTCTGGGATGTATCGGCAAAAATAACATGCTGGTGACGCCGGAATATGGGCCACGGGTTCGTCTCCGCGCTGCATTATTAGACATTAATTTACCGGGGACAGGACCTTCTGATTTCGATCCATGCCCGCAGTGCAATATGCCCTGCAGAACAGTTTGCCCGCAGACAGCTTTTCAAAAGAAAATTCAGATTGATAACCCGCTCGGGGTCAATGAGCTGCCGGCCAGAACAGGCGTTTATAGCCGACCGTTGTGCAAAAATCAAATGGAGCTCGATAGGGAAAATGCGAGTATCACGCAAGATGAAAATCAGGACCGGGCGGAAAAAGTAGTTAAATGCTGTCGGCTATGTGAAACTGCCTGCCCCGTTGGCAAAAAATAAGCGTCATTGTTGGTCCTTAAAGGGCGACGATTTCTCGAGAATGAACAACCCCGCCGCAAGCGACGGGGTATCAAACGGAAAATTTTAAACGCCCCAAGGGGCGGGGAATTAAACCCTCGTCCGCCGCAGGCGGATTAAAGAATGTCTGAATTAAAACTTCCCGAAAGAACTATCTTGCTCGACGGTGGAATGGGGCGGGAATTGCGGTTTCGCGGCGTCGATGTGATGACCTCCATCTGGTCGGCAAAGGCCTTGATCGATGCACCCCGGGTGGTCCGGGAGGTTCACAGCGATTTTATAGCTGCCGGCGCGGACATTATCACGATCAATTCCTATGGGATCGTCAAAAGTAATCTGGCCTGGGCAGGGATTGAAGATCGCTTTGAGGAGCTTAATCTGCTGGCGTGTAATCTGGCAAAGGAGGCACGTGATGCATCCGGGCGGGACGTATTGATTGTCGGCTCGCTGCCGCCGCTGGCCGGCAGTTATCGGCCCGATCGGGTAGGGAGATTTGAAGAAATAGAGCCTCTGTACCGCGAGCAGGCCGAAGTACTGGCACCCCATGTCGATCTCCTAATTTGTGAAACCATGTCCAGTGGAGATGAGAGCCGGGCAGCCGCCGCAGCTGCAACCCGGACCGGCAAACCCGTTTGGGTGTGCTGGACCCTGCATGAGGATCGCTCCGGCCGTCTGCGAAGCGGAGAAGCTATTGATGAAGCTGCCCGGTCGCTATCAGATCTTCCGGTAACTGGAGTATTGACGAATTGTTGCGCACCGGAAAGTATTACCAAAGCGATGCCCCAATTGAAGCAAACCGGAATGAAATACGTCGGCGGATATGCGAATACCTTTCGACCGATTCCTGAAAATTGGGATATTGGGGGAGACAAGAAGACCGATGGATCCCTTGGTCTGCGCGAGGACCTGGACCCGGAAAGTTATGCGGCCCATGCAGAGCGACTGGCTAAAGGCCGGCGCTACTGTCGTTGGAGGTTGCTGCGGTACACGGCCTGCCCATATTGCCAGGTTAAAGGAGCTTATTAAGACTAATTGAGCGTTTATCGTTCAATCAGGGTGTTCCACGTTTCAGAAAAAGGGTCAGCACGGCTATTGCAACACACAAGCCTGCCAGAAATACGGCGCCCGCCATAAAAGTCCCGGTTAGATCCATCAGAATTCCCATGAAAAAAGGACCGGCAAAGCCCCCGATCTCGGCCACACAAAAGAACATACCCCCGGCGGACCCCATGTACCTGGTTTCCACTCCCGGACTGTCCATAAGAATCAGGAGCAACAGCGCCATGAAGGGCGAACTGATCAACCCCAGCACGGCAAGGCCGGCATAAAGGGCCATGCCGGATATTTTCATCACCAGAATGATATTCACGGCGGTCAAAATAGCCAGCATTGCCATTGTTCGGCCCCTATAGCAGGCGGGCACCAGTGAGGGTAGGAGCAAAATTGACGGAATACCGGCCGCAATTGTAATGGATGCCGCAAAGCCGGCCTGCTGACCCGACATTCCGTTTGTTTCCAGGATTTTCGGCAGCCAGCTTGAGAACCCATGGCCGATCGCAAAGGCCAGCAGGCCCATCGCCATCACAAGGCGAACATTGGAAAGGTTGCCGAGGTTGCGAAACACGTCGATGATAGCCATACTATTCGATGTTTCTCTGTTCTCGGTTTCCCGTGCGAATAGGATCCACAGCAGAGCGACACCAAACGTGATCATCCCGTAAACAACAAATGCCTGTTTCCAATCATTGCCAACCAGCGGCATCACCAGGCTGTTGGTCAGGGCCAGCGCCAGCAGGCCACCGATCCAGTTCCCGCTTGTGTAAAGGCCGATGGCTGTGCCTCTGCCCGGTCCGCTAAACCACGAGGAGATGGTTTTGGGGCCCCCGATAGATATCATTGGGCCGCCGACACCAAATAAGGCGACCGCTATCAAGAGGGCGGCAAAATCGTTTGCAAAATAGCGCAGGCTCGATGACAGACCGATAATTACCGCTCCGGCAAACAGGGATTGGCGAACACCCCATCGGTCCAGGACTGAACCGGCTGCGAGGGCCATCATGATATAGGTCAGCTGCCAGGAGCCGAGAATAAGGCCCATCTGAGAATAGATCATGCGAAGATCATTCAGGATGGGGGTGACCAGCGGAAATATGGCACGTGAGACAATGCCAAAACAGATGTAAAGCAACCACAACAGTATCAGTATGACCCATCGGTACTGTCGGTGATGGGCTTTTAGCTTTCCATTTTCGAACAATGATGACTCTCCTCAGTCAACTCACTGGTGTCATATCTCGCAGATAATTTACAATATGGTCGTCAAAAGAAACCATAAAAATTTGAATGCTAATTTTGACTTTTGTAATTCCCGCGAATGCGGTGTTTCGAAAGGCTCACCACCCTGAGCAACGTCGAAGGGGAATCCAGAAAGTAGTGGTTTCCTGGACTCCCGCCTTCGCGGGAGTGACAGGTAGTGGACAAGGAAACAGTAAGTATCTATTTTCGGATATATTTTTTCAGCTATATCTGGATCACAACCCTATGGGATGATGAAAAAAGATTCATCAAACTCCGGTCTGTCTTGATAGCGTTTCAGGAATTTCCCCGGAATCAGATCCAGGTTGTCAAAAATAGCCCGGTCGACTTCAATACCGGATTTCTGCAGGGCCTGATATACCGTCTCGGGTTTAGGAGGGCAGCCTTTGATAGCGATCATTTCTTTAATATCGGGGTTGTCTTTATGGGCCTGATAGATGCACTTGCCGAATAAAATCGTCTTCTTTTTTCCATGTTGCGGTGTCATCACCTTGCCGCTGAGAATTTCGACTTCATCCCAGGGCTCTCCTTTCCAGGCCCGGGCAATGGCAGCCATAATGGTACTGGTCATGCCCGAGCAGTAGGTACATAAACTGAGGTCATATTTATAATACGACAGGCCCTGGATACCCATTTTATCCATGGGCTCCGGCAATGTCCCCGCTTGATTGTATTCAAAATCATATTGGTGGTGTTTGATTACGGATTCTAAAGATTCACCGGCTATTTCAACTTCCGATAGATCCAGGTTCCGTTTGTTTTTCCTGGCTGCATGGACAAGATGCGGTACTTCAGTCGGTTCATAACCAAGCACTTTTGATCCGACCATGTCGGCGGAGAGAACATCGGCTGATGCCACCAGCAGATTGCTGCGGTGCATCGTGCCGTCGATGTTCGGTCCGCGCTCGGCCGTGTAAATCCCGTCTATCAAAGTGAACATGGGCGGCATTTTATCTGCTAATTTGGACACCCAGAAATGCAGGTCCTTTTGCGGATGGGTGTTGTGGCATTTCTTGCGTGACGGAATGTCGATCATACCTTTAAGGTTTTTAATGCCGAGGCTGACGACGGTCATGGAATGGGTTTTCATTACGGGCAGGTCAACCACGAAATCGGAGTTTAATATGTCGCTGTTAAATTTTAATTCCACCCCGTCGCCCAGATCGACTTTTTCAAACGGCCGCTGCCAGATGTTGATATATTTGACGCCGTAACGTTTTTCCAATTTCCCGTAGCCCAGGGTCTTAAACGCATGCATCTGGGCTTCCATATCTTTGGGGTCCCTAAGAACTGTTCCTTCACCAATGCAGATTTCATTGATGCCGCGTTCTTTCAGCAGGACAACCATGTCTTCCACTACCCGGGAAGTCGTGATAACCCCGTATTTGGGAAAGTTGGTGGCCTTGGTCCAGAAGACGATATTGGGCTTGATATACACTTTCGCCCCCGAGGGCAAGTGGTCGAGGCCGTGGGAGAGTTCGACGGCCTTGCGCACCGAGTCGAGAGGTTTTTCGTATTTTACAATCGCAACTAAGTTTTTATTCATTTTGGTCCTCTGCAGTTTTCGATTATTTAAAGTTATGTGGGAGCGGCTTTTAGCCGCGATTAATGCTTCTCCAACCGGACAGGGCATCGCGGCTAAAAGCCGCTCCCACATCCTATAATCGGTCGATGGTTTCCGAATTCCGCTCGCAGACATTTTCACCTTTCCATCAAAGGTGTCTCCGGTGCGGTCTACGAATTGAACGTGACCAAATTGGGACACAGATCAACACAGATAAACACGGATAGTATCGCAGGCAATCCTGCCTGCAGAATTATTTTTATTCGTTGTTACCTTGCAGATCCGTGTCCTAATAATGCAGTTAGTCATTAAAATATTCTGGCTGCATCTCCACCGTCAGTCGGTCTTCACCCATCAGGCGTTTGGCCAGGCCCAGGATTTTGGGTAACTCATAGGCGAAGAAATAGCGCAGGGTAAACATCTTGCCCTGGTAAAAATTCTGATCCGCTTTTTTGGCACCATTATTCAGGGCTTTTTGCACCGCCACACCCTGCAGCAACCACTGCCAGGCAATGGTTACAAGGCTGAAAAATTCGAGATAAAGAGTGGCATCCGCCAGAAAGACTTCCGGCCCCTGCTGCTGGGCAATCGTGATAAGATGCTGGGTGACATCCTGCAGCTCTGTCAGGGTGCTGTTCAGGTCGTTGGCAAACCCCCTGAGCTCAATGTATTTTTGAGCTTCTCCAATGGTATCTTCGATTTCATTTATAAAAAACAGAAAAGCCTGGCCATTTTTCATAACGACTTTTCTGCCCAACAGATCCATTCCCTGGATACCGGTGGTGCCTTCATGGATGGGATGGATGCGGCAGTCGCGATAATACTGTTCCAGGGGATAGTCGTCACAATAACCGGAACCGCCCAGGCATTGTAAGCCCTGGCTGATGGAAATAATCCCCATTTCAGACGGATAGCTCTTGGCAATCGGTGTCAGGATTTCCAGCAAAAGATGATATTTTTCTTTATCCTCTCCGCCAAGCACTTTTTGAAAATCAACATATTTACTGCACTGCACGATCAGTGCAAGAGCGCCTTCGATCACAGCCCGCTGCAGAAGCAACATGCGTTTGACATCCGCATGTTCGATAATGGGAACCGGCGGCAGATTCGGATCTTTCTGGCCCATTTTGCGACCCTGGGTCCGTGACCGCGTATAGTCAAGGGAGGCATAGTAGGCGGCCGTAGCCATGGCCGTGGCCCCCATCCCCACGCCGATACGCGCTTCATTCATCATCTGAAACATATATTTTAAACCACTGTGCGGTTCTCCGACCAGCCACCCGCGGCAGTCGTTTTTATCGCCCATACTCAGCTGTACGATGGGACAACCCCGGTAACCCAGTTTGTGATAAACACCGGATGCGGCAACATCATTGGGAACAAGCCGGCCGGAATCATCGATGCGCTTCTTGGGCACGATAAAAAGCGAGATGCCCTTCACACCGGCCGGAGCGCCCTCTATTTTGGCCAGCATCAGGTGGACGACGTTGCCCACTCCATCGTGGTCACCGGCGGAAATGAATATCTTCTGGCCTTTTATGCGAAAATAGCCCTCGTCTGTTGGTTCGGCCATGGTGGTGATATCCGATAGGGAAGAACCGGCTTCAGGTTCGGTCAGGGCCATGGTGCCCTGCCACTCCCCGGCACGCATTTTGGGTACGTAAGTGTCGTACAATTCCTTACTGGCGAAGGATTCGATCAAATGGGAGGCACCGAAAGTGAGGCCGGGGTAAGCATTGGCCGAATAATTGGCTGCTGCAAAAATAAACTCGCAGACATCGGCCACCATGCTCGGCAGTTGTTCACCGTCCCGGTCAAAGGGAGCCCGACTGGAGATCCAGCCGCCTTCACCGAATTCCTTCATGATGGTTTTGACGGACGGGTGCGACCTTGACTTCCCCGTTAAGCAGTTCAGGCTGGTTGCGGTCCATTTCCTCAAATATGGGGAACAAAAGGTCTTTGCCCAGTTTGACGGCTGCTTTCAGCACCATGTCAAACATTTTGCGGTTATGTTCGCTATAGAACTCGTACTCTGTCAGGGATTCGACATCGAAAACTTCGTACAGCAGGAATTTTATATTTCTTTCGCTTACAAACTTGACGGCCACTGTTACCCCCATTTTCCTTCGGAAAGTTAATGGTTATAGTTATGTATTCGGAATCGGTTGTAGTCTCTAATATTAGTTTAATGAAGTATAACCATAATGCCGATCTAAATCGATACCAATAACTAATAACAATACTAGATCATTAAGCATGGTCTCAAATAAATGCAATCCAAAATAGACGCTATGGCTTATTTTTTACTATAGTCATACCACCCTTTGCCGGTTTTTTGGCCGTACTCACCTTTACAGTACTTTTCGACAACACTCGGGCTGGGTAGATGTTGCACATCACCGGTTTCGCGGAAGGCCTCCATTCCCATGATATAGGCCAGATCGATGCCGGTGAGATCCATCAGGCGGAAGGCTCCCATGGGGTGGCCGGCACCGTACACCTGGGCCTTGTCAATGTCTTCCATGCTCGCTACACCCATCTCGAGCAGCCAGAGGGCCTCGCGGTTGATGGCAAGGAAGATGCGGTTGAGCAGAAACCCGTCGACTTCTTTTTTAAGGTGAACCGGCACTTTCTCGAGTTTTTCGCAGAGCGCCATGGAGATCTCCCGAGTTTCGTCGGAAACGTGGGGCCCCTGGACCACTTCGACTAGTTTCATCACGAGGGCCGGGTTGAAAAAATGAACGTTGAGGACTTTTCCCGGACGTTGGGTAGCGTCGGCAATTTTGGAGCTGATGATGGCCGAGCTGTTGGTCGCCAGGATCGCATGGGCCGGGGCCATTTTGTCCAGGTCGGCAAAGATCTTGCGTTTCAGGTCCAGGATCTCCAGGACGGCCTCAATGACATAGTCCGCATCTTTGACGGCATCTTCCATGCTGGCGGTGAATGATATCCGTTCCCGGGCGGCTGTGGCCTGCTCCTGGGTCAGCCGCCCTTTTTTCACGCGGCCGGCCAGATAAGTGTCGGCAAAATTTTCCGCATTTTTTAGAATTTCCGCGTTAATGTCCGTGCACACGGTTTTATAACCGTGAATCGCACACAGCATGGCGATCTGATGCCCCATGTTTCCGGCGCCGATAACGGCAATGTTTTTGATGTCGTCGATGTTCATGTCTTTTTTCCTTTCTTTATTTAATTATTTGGACACGGATGAACACAGATTAACACGGATTAAAAGTGAGAAGTCCTGGCAGCCAGAATTACATATTTAATTATCTGTGAGTATCTGTGAAAATCCGTGTCCTGATAATGTTAAAATCCATTCCTCTTATTCAACTACGGCTATTGCATTGTTCAAAACTATATTATTTTCTGTTTTCGCCTGGACAATATATCCGCCATCCGTTTTCCAACCTTCGGTGGTCAAGGTATCGCCGGGATAAACGGAGCTGGAAAATCGGGCCTTGAATTCCTTTAGCCGGCCGACGTCACCGTTCAAGGGTCCAATTACCAATGACCTGGTCGGCAATGCCATAGGTGCACAGACCATGCAGGATAGGACGGTCAAAACCACCGCGTTTAGCAGCAGCCGGATCGATGTGTAAAGGGTTGCGATCGCCACTCAACCGGTAAAGTGCAGCCTGATTTTTGGCTACTTTGCAGGATAAAACTAAAATCAGGTGCGACGCCCTCAGGCGGAGCAATTGGCTCTACCTTCGGTCCGGGATCACCACCAAAACCACCGGCGTGTAAATAGAAAATGGCCCAATGGGCATCGTAAAGGTGATTGCCGTCCTCGGTTTTACCTGTTATTTTGACATGAAAAACCGCGCCCTTGCCTTTGTCGAATATGTCGGTGATGACCCCGGTCTGGAACAATTTGCCTTCCGGAGGAATGGGGCGGGAAAGGCGTATGGTATGCTCGCCATGCAGCATGAGCGACCATTCGATATCTTCACCAAAATAGGGAAATGCCCTGACGGCCGGTACGACACAGAAGCTTGGCAATACCTTGAGTCCACCAGGTGCGTTTTCGTAGACCAGCGACAGCTCTTCGGCTGTTGCGCCGACTCCCAACGCATACAGCACAACGTCCCGCCAGGTGTATTCGAAAATAATCGGCTCCGTTTTCTTGCCAATTACAGTTAAGTCTACTTTGCCCATAACTCACCCCTTAATCGTTTAGGTTTCAGGTGTCCGGTGTCAGGCCGAACATCAGAGTGTTCGAAAAAGCAGGGCGGGCCTCTGTGCCCGCCGGACTCAGAGCATCTTGTAAAGCAGAAAACGGTAGGCACAGAGGTCGACCCTACTGACCCGCGTCGTTCCTGAAACCTGATCCGCCTGCGGCGGAACACCTGAAACCTTTGGGTACCTGACACCAACTTGTTGTTTAACCCTAATCCATCTAATATTTTCCGGAACCTTTTTAGCTTTAATGACTGCTGCCGGTTTTGTCCGTTTCGAATATTGGAAATCGACGGCTTCTTTGTTGGCGCCATATTTTTTTTCCAATTCGTTCAAAGGTCCTGCATCAAGGGCACGGACGGGACAGGCTTCGACGCAGTCCGGCAGCTTGCCTTCCAGGTGTCGATTAAGACAGTAATTACACTTGCGCATTTTGGCATCGGTTTCAGGTCCAAACTGGGGCGCATCGTACGGGCAGGCTTTTAGGCACTTGACGTCACATTCTGCCTTTCCCAGACAGGTGTCACTGTTTACCAGTACGATGCCGTCTTCAGTGCGCTTGGTTATGGCATCAACCGGACAGGCTGCGGCACACACCGGTTCGGCGCAGTGCCAGCAGGAAGCGATCATATAACTGACGAAGGGCTGCGGAAATTTGCCTTTTTCAGTGTAGAGAACCCGCATCCAGTTTTCCGGCCCGGCCGGAATATCGTTCCAGTCCTTGCAGGCCACGCGGCAGGCGCTGCAGCCGGTGCATCTGGTCTGGTCAAAATAAAATCCAATTTGCATAGCAATCTCCATTATATTGTGTTAAATTCAGCGCCCGCTGCGCTCGAGGCACAGGGAACGCAGAGGATATCAATTTAACTTTGCGTCCTCAGCGTCTTTGCGGTGAGATTTTATATATTAATCTTTTTCAATTTCCACAAGCTGGTATTCAACACCGCGGCACCCCCACCCGAATAGGCGTCTTTCGTCAGCGTGTTGGCACAGGCGCCGCGGTCGACGCCATCTTTGTCCGGGTTGTACCAGGCCCCTTCGAATATGCAGATCACCCCGGGAATTATTCTTTCGGTAACCCAGGCTTTAATAGCGATTTTGCCGCGATCGTTGAAGACAAAGATTTCATCCCCATCACTCAGACCCCGCGGTTTTGCGTCAAACGGATTGATCCAGGCCCGGTGTTCCTCTACCTCCCGCAGCCAGTCCACAAGGTAAAGCTCCGAGTGAACCCTGTTTTTAGGGTGGGGGGTGAGCAGCTGTAGCGGGTATTTCTCAAATAATGGATCACTTCGGTCTTCCGGCGTTGGCAGGTATTTCGGAATGGGCGGTGTATCCGGCTTGTTCAGGTCCGCCACACGCTGGGAGAAAATTTCGATTTTCCCCGACGGGGTAGGGAAGGGGGTGTTTTCAATATCGTCGATCTGCTCTTTAAAGGCGACGATGGGTTCATCCAATTTTACCCGGTGTATGCCTTCCTGTTTGAATTTATCGTAGTCCTTAATGTGCTCCTGGTACTCCGGGTTGAGATCCACAAACATTTTCAGCCATTCCTCTTCCGTGTGGGGATTGAATCCTTCGATACCCAGTCGCTCCGCCAGTTCACTGACAATGTCGAGATCGGATTTGCATTCGCCCAGCGGCTCCAGGGCACGATTCATAAAAGTGAAATAGGGCCCCGACGGCCAGGGGCGCGTCAGATCGCTGCGTTCTGCTGCGGATGTTACCGGCAGCAGCAAGTCGGCGTAACGGGCTTGGGCGGTCATGAACAATTCCTGGGAGCAGAAAAATTCGAGTTGCTGAAGCGCCCGGGCGGCTTTATTACTGTTGCCGGTCTGGTTTAAATAATTATTGCACATGGACCACATTAGCTTGATGTCGGCCGGGTATCCACCCTGCTTGCCTTCCAGGATGGCATCAAAAATTTTGTTGATGTGAACCCGCTTGATCACCCTCTTGCGGATATCCAGGGTGCCTTTGACATTGGGACCCTCCATTTCAAACGGGTTTTTGCCGGGTGGTATGGCGGACATGCGAAACATGTGACCGACCGGGATTCCCATCAAACCGCCGCAGGCACTGCCGCCCGCGCGGCCGACATTGCCGGTCATGGCGCTCAGGGTGGCCGCGCAACGATTGTATTGCTCGCCCATGGCACTGCGAGCCGGTCCCTGGCAATCCATCAGGGCCGCGGGTTTGGTGCCGGCATATTCGCGGGCCAGTCGTATAATCGTGTCGGCATCTACACCGCAGATCTCCGCCGCCCATTGGGGTGTCTTCTCTGTACTGTCCTCCTGTCCGAGGACATACTCTCTGAATTTGTCAAACCCGACGGTGTATTTGTCCAGGAAGGGCTGGTCGTGGAGGTTTTCGGTGATCATAACGTTTGCCATGGCCACCATCATGGCCGTGTCCGTGCCGGGACGGATCGGAATCCATTCGTCGGCAATGGTTGCGGCCGTGTCGTGGTAGCGCGGATCGATCGCGATTACCCTGGCGCCGTTTTCGCGGGCTTTGATGACATGATACATGGTGTTGGTGCCGGAAATCATGCGCGCCGGATCCCAGCCCCAGAGAATGATCAGTTTGGAGTTGAGCATGTCCTCCCGGCTGTGTCCCACCATCACGGATCCATACTGGGTCAGTGAGGCCCATACAGCACCCTCGGATGAAATGTTGCCGTAATGGGTAACACATCCGCCGAATTGATTCATCAGACGCTGGGCCGCAAATCCGCCGTTGTGAAGGCCGGCCAGATAGCCGCCGCCCGTTGCCAGGAAGATACCCTCGTTGCCGTATGTTTCTTTTACGCGTGTCAACTGGCCGGTCAACATCTCCAGGGCTTCGTCCCAGGAGATGCGTTCGAATTTGCCTTCGCCACGATCACCGACACGTTTTTGAGGATACATCAAGCGCTGGGGATGGTGGACGTACTGCCGGAGGGCCCGGCATCGCAGGCAGGTCCTGAGTTGCTCGGGTTCGGCAATATCATCGCCTTCAACCCGTAGAATCCGATTGTCCTTCACATGCAGCTTGAGCGGACAGCGCCCGCCGCAGTCAAAGGTGGAAGTGGTTCGGAATATTTTAACCTCACCACCGGTGTGACTGATATTTTCAGTGCTCATTTTTTTCTCCTAATTAATCCGCCCTCATAAATAGCGCCTGCAGTGTTGTCGATTGATTTTTGAAAACTGAAGAAAGTTGTTAGATTTAAAAGCCGGCCACTTAATTACTTTATGCTTCGCATATTTTTTATATTTCTAGATTTGTAGGTTAAAGCCACTTCTATGCCCTTATCCAATTATTACCTTCCATCCGAACCTTTCCCAAGGCCTTTAGCCGCTTCAGGTGTTTTTCTATATGAACCAGTTCAAACCAACGAATCAAATCCGGAAAGTCCGGGTAGGCTTTGTAGAAAAGATTGCCGCCCGTGAAATCTTCGATAGATTTTGGGTGATTTAGCGTTTCCAGCAAAAGTTGGTCTCTGCGGTAAATAACTTCCCCATAGGTCCTGAATCTCTCAGGCAATTCGTCTTTAAACGGGCCGGCATGTCCGCTGACCACCGTATTGGCCTTTACCCGCCCTAGATTTTCGATTGAAGAAAGAAAATCGCTGATATCAGCAAAATCGTGCCCGTAGAACGGGCCGAAAGGGGTTAGATCGATATCTCCGGCAAAGAGCAAATCATGCTCCGGGATGAAAAACGCCATGTGTCCAGGCGTGTGTCCGGGAGTGTGGATGGTTTCCAGCGTTATACCGCCCAGTTCGATGCGTTCGCCATGGGTCAATCGATGGTCAATTTCAGTCTCGAACATTCCGTGGGCAAAGTCAAAAAGTCCGTTCAAGTCCAGACCGCTTCTTTTTAAACCCATGGCAGTAAAAAAGAGATCTCTGTTCTGAAAATATATTTCTTCTTTTTCATGACACCACACCGGCACATCTGCTATTTCCATCCGGGTCAATCGATGGTCAATATGACAGTGGGTCAGGATCAGGAGGTCAATACCCATCTGTTTTACCGGTGCTATATTTTCAGCTCCCATGCCGGCATCTATTAGGACCCGCAGCTTTGTGCCTCTTAAATATAAGCAGGCACAATAAGGAAACCGGGAGTCATTTTCCCCGGGGATATAAAATATATTCGGAGCGAGTTCTATCATTGCATTTGCCTCAATAATACCTGATAGGCTCAAACTATTGCCAGGCGGTATTTAAGCGTGTATCGGGCCAGGATATCGCTTATTTTGTCCCGAATCTGGTCATGGGAGGTATCTGAGGCGGCTTCCCGAGCACCTCCTTTCTTAATTTTCACGGTATTCAAGCTACCGTCTGGTAGATTCCCGGATAAATTTGCGATAGAGATGGTAAAAAAACAAACTGATGAGTTCGTGATACTGGTTGGCTCTTTCAACGTATTCCTTTGAAGTCATTTTCTCCAGATTGTTCTGGTAGTATTTCTTAAAGATATCAACCACGTAATTTCTTACGAATTCGCCGATATGGCGAAGATCCTCCGGATCATATCCATCCTTGGGGCCAAAACCAAGTTGGTCCATATCCACCATCAACTTGCCGATGGCAACATCGTCCGGCGAATATGTCGCTTCGCCGTCTTCGAGCACCTCAGGGGTGATCACCCTCCATTCTTCGGCCTTGGCCAGCCATTTTTTTCCCAGGCCGGTTGCCTGGCGAAAGGCATCCCGGCCTTTAACCTCATTGGCGAACAGACGGTCGGCCGGCCGAAAGAAGCGGCTGTGAAACTGGGATATGGCCTGGTCCGAAGGGGACTGCTTGCGGAAATCCTTGACAATTTTTTTTATTTCAGGGATCGGAAGGTAATAATTGTCTCTAAGGTCCTTGATCAGTTGAACCTGGTCCACGTAGGTTTCATTATATTCGGCGGAGTTTACGCCGGATTTGCGCGGTTTGCGCAAAAGGCCCTCACGGATGTAAAAATGGATGGTTTCTTTGGGAACACCGGTGCGCTTGACCAGCTGGCTAATCTTCATGATTACCTCGAATGGTTCGGTGAGGCAAGTGATCGTAATATGGCGTTAAAGAACTGACTGTTTGGTCATAAACCAACGGCTCAAAAATTGTCAAGGAAAAATTAAAAAATTTTATATTGACAATTTTTCATAATATTATAAATGATATTTGTGTGTAGCAAATTGCATGTTATTCATGTAGCGCATTGCACGTTATGCCGATTATTCCGGCAATATTTTATCAGATTAATAACAACCAAGGAGTCCAAACTATGCCACAGCAAGTAGCCGACCGAAGAGACCAGGATTTTGTAATCTGGGAACAGATGAATTGTGAAGAAATTTTAAAGCACGAAACCTACCGGGAGTTTAATAAAAAAACCTGTGATATGATCCTAACCGAAGCCCGGGCGCTGGCCGTCAAAGAACTGCTGCCTCTTCTGGCCGAAGGCGACGAGCAGGGTGTACGTTTCGATGCCGGCGTCGTCAAGGTGCCGGAAAGTTTCCACCGGGTCTACAAACTGATCCAGGAAGGCGAATGGAACAACCTGGGCGTACCTGAGGAAATGGGAGGGCAGGGGGCCCCGGCTTTCATCGGTGCTGCGGCGGCCGAGTATTTTCTGGGTGCCAACTGGGCCCTGTACTGCTATACCACCATGGGCAACGGCACCGCGCATATCATTAATTTGTATGGCACGCCGGAGCAAAAAGAGAAATATGTCAAAAAGCTCACTTCGGCCCAATGGGGCGGCACCATGCTGTTGACCGAATCGGATGCCGGATCCGATGTCGGGGCACTGACAACCACCGCCGTACGCAACGGTGACGGCACGTATTCTTTGACGGGAAACAAGATATTTATCACCAACGGCGAGCACGACCTGGTTGATAACATCATCCATCCGGTTCTGGCCCGCATCGAAGGCGATCCGGCCGGTACCAAAGGTATTTCATTGTTTATTGTCCCGAAATATTTTGTCAATGATGACGGCAGCCTTGGCGACCGCAATGACATTGTCTGCTCGGGCGTTGAAGAAAAGCACGGCATTCATGCCAGCGCCACCTGCAGCATGACCCTGGGCAGCAAGGGCCAATGCATCGGATATCTGCTGGGCGAGGAATGCCAGGGCATGAAGGTCATGTTCAACATGATCAATCACGCCCGTATGAGCACCGGCTTGCAGGGCATGGCTTACGCATCAGCTGCTTATCTGCTGGCGGTCAACTATGCCCGTGAACGCATCCAGGGGCGCGACCTTGAAAATTTTGCGGATCACAGTGCACCCTCGGTGGCAATTATCAGGCATCCGGATGTGCGCCGTAATCTTCTGTGGATGAAATCTTATGTCGACGGGATGCGCAGCTTTTTTTACTACATGACCCGCTGCGGCTCCCAGGCACTGATCACCGATTCGGCCGAAGAACAGGAAAAATACGGTGATCTTTTTTCGATGCTGACCCCGATTGTCAAAGATTACATGGCTGTCAAGGGTCATGAGGTCTGCATTCAGGCCATCCAGGTCTTCGGAGGCGCCGGCTATACAAGGGATTACCTGGTGGAGCAATATGCCCGGGATTGCAAAATCACTTCCATTTATGAGGGCACCAGCGGGATCCAGGCCATGGATTTGCTGGCCCGTAAAATCGGGACCAAAAAAGGGCCTGGTTTTCATGAATTTTCTGGGGGAAATACAACAAACAGCCTCACAGGCCAAAGCGATTGACGGCTTGAACGATCTGGCTGTCAGGGTTGAAAACACCGCCAACCGTCTCGGCGAAGTTGCCATGCATATAGGCCAAATGGCCATGTCGGAAAACTTTAAAGTGGGCTTTGCCCATGCCCTGCCGTTTTTATACGCCATGGGCGACACCATCATGGCCTGGATGCTGTTGTGGCGCGCCGTGGTTGCTTCTGAGAAATTAGCCGGCAAACCCAAAAAAAAGGATGTCGCTTTTTATGAAGGCCAAATCAAAACAGCCGCTTTTTTTATTCAAACGGAGCTGCCGCTGACATCCGGTAAAATGGATGCCATCCAGGGCGGTTGTGCCGCTGCCATTGAGATTTCGGATGAAGGCTTTGGTGGGTTGTAGAAAAA
Source organism: uncultured delta proteobacterium (assembly GCA_963821065.1). Taxonomy (GTDB): domain Bacteria; phylum Desulfobacterota; class Desulfobacteria; order Desulfobacterales; family JAFDCJ01; genus JAFDCJ01. The sequence goes on from CAWGCM010000005.1 coordinate 163,344, forward strand.
AGAAAGTTGATTAAGTTGATTGGGTTGAATAGTTGATTAAGTTTACTAAGTTGATTAGGTGTTTGCTTTCCAGAGTGTGTCGCAGCTTAAAATAAGAATTCAAATCCCATGGCACGGCCTCTGAAATACTGGGATATGAGAAGCCTTTGTTCTTCTGAAGCTAACAATAAGTTTAAGATGTCAACCTTTGAACTATCAGCTATGAGCTATCAGCTTTTATTTTGGGAGGTGAACAATGGATAACAGACCATGGCAGCGTCATTATGACTACAATGTTCCTTTGACCATACGCTATCCGCGCGTTCCGGCCCACCACTTTTTAAACATTCCGGCCAACAGTTTTCCAGATAAACCGGCCACCAATTTTTACGGTACCGAAATTACCTTCTGGGAACTCAGAGAACAAGTTCAGCGGATGGCCAATGCCCTGGGGGAGATGGGCGTTAAAAAAGGTGATCGCATCGGGGTACACCTGCCGAATTGTCCCCAGTACATCATTGCCTATTATGCCGCTTTGAATCTGGGTGCCGTGGTTGTCAATCTGAATCCCATGTATACGGTCGATGAATTAAAAGCACTTACGGCTGACACCAGGTGTTTCCACACTTTTTACCTTCGATATGGTCTTGCCCAATATCCGGCCCCTGTGCCAGGAGGTGGATATCGCCCGGGTTGTCGTCACCCGGGTAACCGATTACATCGAAGGATTTGGGCAGAGCACGCCTGAGGAACTGGAATTGGAAGAAGGGTGGCATCATTTTTCGCAACTGCTCGAAAATGCTTCCGGTACCCGATTGCCCCGGATTGACATTTTGCCGGACGACCCGGCCCTGATCCAGTTTACCGGAGGTACCACCGGCCTGCCCAAGGGGGCCGTTCTCACCCACGGGAATCTCGTTGCCGCCACGATGCAATGCTCCCTGTGGGGTTCTGCATTTACAGATTTGACACCTCCTGAGAAACGCAATGTTATGGCGCTCTTGCCGTTTTTCCATGTTTACGGCACCATTGTGGTATTAAGCTGGGGGATGTTCAATTGTGCCACCCAGATCCTGGTCCCACGCTTTGAAATCGATGAGTTTATGGGGCTTCTGGCAAATTTCGAAACAAATTACCTTTTTCCCGGCCGTACCGACCATGATCAATGCCGTTATCAACCATCCCAAGGCCGAGGAATTGGAACTGGGTAAAAAATTGGGCTTGTTCAACAGCGGCGGCGGTCCCCTGCCCACCGAACTTATCGAGCAGACCCAGGATATGGGTATCAGCTATGGCGAAGGCTGGGGCATGAGCGAGACCACCTCCCTGGGTATTGCCAATCCGCTGCTGGGAATGAGTAAAGCCGGCAGCATTGGCATCCCCTTCCCGGATACGGACGTCAGAGTCGTCGATATAGAAGCCGGTGAGGAGGACGTCCCCCGGGGTGAACCGGGGGAATTGATCATCCGCAGCCCGCTGATGATGAAAGAGTACTGGAACAATCCGGAGGAAACAGCCGGACAGGTGAAAAATGGCTGGCTGTACACCGGCGACATCGTCGTGCAGGATGAGGATGACTACTTTGCCATTGTGGACCGCAAAAAAGACATGATCATTGCCGGGGGATACAACATCTATCCCCGTGAAATTGACGAGGTGCTCTATCAGCACCCCAAGATTGCCGATGCAGTGACGGTGGGAATTGCGGATGCGTACAGGGGTGAGACAGTCAAAGCATTTGTGGTGCCCAAAGAAGGTGAAACACTTAACCGAGGAAGATATCATCGGCTTTTGCAAAGAAAAACTGGCCGCCTACAAAGCGCCCAAAATAGTCGAATTTCGCACTGAGCTTCCCAAATCGGCGGTGGGTAAGATTCTCCGGAAAGTATTGCGGGATGAGGAGGCGGCCAAGCAGGAAAAATAGCTAATCCGCCGCCGGCGGATTGGTTATATAGAAAAAGGTTTCAGGTATTAGAAACCTAAACACCTTTTAATACAAATAAAGCATTTAACCAAAACGAATAAATAAGCAGGATAGGGGGTGTGAGAATGAAAACGGACTACCAAACAATCCAGGTGGAAATCAGGGACAATGTGGCCGTGTTCACCATGAACAATCCGCCGGTGAATCAGCTGTCGACCCAGTTTCGATCTGATCTGGCAGAAGCCTTCGGTGAAGCCTATGGTGATGATGACGTCAAAGCCATCGTCTTGACCGGAACCGGCAAAAATTTCATCGCCGGGGCGGATATCACCGAAATTCAGCATGTGGAGAACAAAGAAGAACTCGTGTCCGGAATGATGGAGGGCATGAAGTTTATGAACCACATCGAAACCGGTCCCAAGGCCGTGGTGGCGGCCATCAACGGCAACTGCCTGGGCGGCGGACTGGAACTGGCCATGTGCTGTCATTTCCGGGCGGCTGTCAAGGGCGTTAACCTGGGACAGCCGGAAGTCCAAATCGGCCTTATTCCGGGTGCCGGCGGGACCCAGCGCCTGCCGCGTCTTATCGGACTGCGCCACGCCCTGGAGATGATTACCATCGGCAAACCCATTAAAGCTGAAGTGGCCCATCAGCGGGGACTGGTAGATGAGTTGGCTAATCCCGATAAGCTGGTTGCCGCCGCCGTCAAAGCGGCCGGCCGCTTTATCTCAGGCGAGTTGAACGTCAAAGCCCGGGCCACCCGCAACCGTCACCACTGGATCCCCAGTGCTGCCGAAAAAAAAGCCATGATGGACTTCACCAAGGCCATGATGGCGGTCCAGGCCAAGGGTTACATCGCGCCCTTCAAAGCGGTCGAAGCCATCGACAAAGGCCTCAGCTATGACATCGATGCAGATTTGAAGCGGGAAGCAGACCTGTTTGCCGACTGTGCCGTGTCGGATGTGGCCAAAAACCTGATCGGCATCTTTCTTAACACCCGTGCGGCCGGCAGACTGCCCCGCATTGAAGGCCTCGAACCGGCCAAGATTAAAAAAGTCGCCATGCTGGGCGGCGGCGTCATGGGATCCGGTATCGTCAACCTGTTACTCAAGGGCGGTTTTGAGACCGTCCTGTGGGATATCAATAATGAGGCCCTGGAAAAGGGTGTCGGTGCGGTTAGCAAGACCTTTGAATACCCCATCAAGAAAAGGAAGATGAAACAGGCGGATCTGGACAGCATGCTCGAAAATCAGCTCTCCACCACCATCTGCCCTGGATGACTTAAAGGATGTTGACCTGATTATCGAAGCTGTTCTGGAAGATATGACGGTCAAGCAGGACATCTGGAAAAAACTCGAGGGTATCTGCAGACCAGATGCGATTTTTGCGACCAACACATCGGCCCTGCCCATAACCGAGATGGCTTCCATACTGGATGATCCCGGCCGGATGATCGGCCTGCACTTTTTCAATCCGGCCCACCGTATGCCGCTTCTGGAAATTATCTGTGCCGCAAAAACATCCGATCAAACCCTGGCCTCCAGTGTGTCCTTTGCGCGGGCCATCAAAAAAATACCCATTGTCGTCAATGACGGGCCGGGATTTTATGTGTCAAGACAGCTGGGCGGGCTATTCGGCGGCGCGACCTTTCTTTCGGCCGACGGTGTGGACGGCGCGGTCATAGAAACGGCCATGATTGAATTCGGGATGCCCATGGGGCCGGCTACCCTGTCCGATCTTACCGGCATTGACATCAATTATCACGTCAACAAAACGTTTGAAAAGAGATTGGGAGAGCGCTACAAAGTCCATCCGCTCACCGAGGTCATCTATCAGACCGGGTGCTACGGGCGCAAGACCGGTGCCGGATACTTTGATTACAGCAGCGGCCAGCCGGTTCCTAACCCTAAAGTGGCCGATGCGGTGCAAAAATATCTCAAAGACAACAACGTGTCCCCAAAGCAAATGTCACAGGAGGAAGTCATTGACATCATGCTGGCCCTTGGAATCAATGAGGCCGCGCTCATGATCGAAGAGGGCATCTGTGACCGTCCCCAGGACATGGACCTGGCCATGATTTACGGCACCGGCTTTCCCCCATACCGGGGCGGCATTCTGAGGTATGCCGATAAGTGGGGAATTAAGAACGTATACGAGAAACTGGTGGCCCTGGAAAAGCAATACGGTCTGCGTTTCAAGCCGGCCGATCTGATCAAAGAAATGGCAGAAGAGGGCAAATTATTTTACACAGAATAGGTACTCAGCAATGTAATTTTTTTAAAAAGTCAACTATAGAACAGATAAATCCGAAAATCGAATTTCGAAATCCGAAACAATGACCAAAATCTTAAATTCAAATGACAAAAACTTTTTCCTGTATTTAATAGGGAAATCGGAGTGATATTTGACATTAGATCATTCGGATTTCGAATTTGTTTCGTGTTTCGTGTTTCGTGCTTCAAATTTCTGATAGCCCAAAAAAGTTAATAACCAGATATTATAAAAAATTAAAGGAGGTAATATCATGAGAGACGTAGTAATTGCCGGATATTTAAGAACAGCTCAAACCCGATCCAGGCCCAATGATCCCGGCGCGGGATTGGTTTTGTAAAATGAGAGCCGATGAACTGCTGGCCAAAATTTTACCTGAAGTGATCCAGAGCAGTGGCGTGGAACCCGAGGAAGTTGATGATTTTCTGGTGGGCTGTGCCACCGGTGTCAGCGAGCAATGGGCTTACGGCGGACGCAATCCTATATTTTTAGCCAATCTTCCCAATACGATTGCTGCCAAATTCGTCGATCAGCAGTGCGGTTCGGCCATGGCCGGGATTCACATCGGGTTTATGGAAATTGCCCAGGAATTTGCCGATGTGGTGCTGATTGGCGGCATGGAGCACATGACCCGGGTTCCCATGGGTGGCCCCTTGATTGACAGGGGTGCCATTATGCCGAATATGTCCCTTTACCTCGATTCGAAGTATCAGCACTGGGACATGATGACGGCCACAAATATGGGGTTGACGGCCGAAAAGCTTTTCGCCCAGACAGACTATACCAAGGAAGATATGGACAAATGGGCCCTGCGTTCCCATCAGCGCGCTGCGGCGGCCCAGGCAGAAGGGTTCTTTGATGGTGAAATTATGCCCATTGAAGCCGAGCAAGGCGATGGTTCCATGATGGTCGTGGACAAAGATCAGGCCGTGCGGGGGGATTCAACCCTGGAGGGCATTGCCTCGCTCAAACCGGCATTTAAAAAGGACGGTGTCATCACGGCCGGGATCTCTTCTCCCTTAAACGCCGCCGCTACATCCATGGTTTTGATGTCCAAAGACACCGCCAAAAAGAAAGGGATCAAACCTCTGGCAACCATTCGCTCCATTGGGTTCGCCGGTGTCGATCCCACTATCATGGGGCACGGTCCGGTTCCGGCCAGCCAGAAGGCCCTGGATAAGGCCGGTCTTAAAGCGTCAGACATCGACATCTGGGAGATCAACGAGGCATTTGCAATTGTGGCGCTCAATTGTATCAAAGAACTGGGTCTTGATCCCGACCGTGTCAACGTGATGGGCGGCGGCATTGCGATCGGACATCCCCTGGGAGCGACCGGTATCCGCCTGACCGGCACACTGGCTCGCATCTTGGAAGCCAAGGCTGCCAGGTATGGTTGCTCAAATGCCTGTGTCGGCGGCGGCCAGGGTGTGGCCACCATCATCGAGCGGGAAGAGTACGATTGGTAATATTTATATTTTCTGATTTCCGGTTATGCAAGTTAGGAGGACTGACCAATCGTTTTTAGTAGTTTGAAACGTTGTAGTCTTGTATACAGAAAATATGTTAGATTATTTTTGATATATTTTCTGATCTTAAGCAAAAGAGTCGGATAACTGAACCAATCAAAAGAGAATGTATAAAAACATAAAAATCATATAGGCAGAAAATATGTTTGAGCCATTTCATGACGTTGTAACCAATGTTTCAAAGACCATCGGAAAATATGAAGCAGAGCTGAACCGTCCTGTCATCGGTGTCATGCCGGCTTATTTCCCGATGGAGCTGATTGATGCGGCTGGAGGGTATCCGGTTCAGCTATGGGGCAATAATTTACCGATTGAAAATTCAGATGCCTATTTGCAATCCTACTGCTGCTCAGTGGCAAGGTCGGTTCTTGAGCTGGAGTTGAGGGGGATTGGCAAAATGGTCAAAGCATATGCCTTCACCTCCCTTTGTGACACACTGGTGAATTTGCGTGAAATTTATCGCGGTATTTTCACCAAACCGACTCTGGAACTTTCGATTCCCATTACCCGGACCGTGGAAGCCCGCAACAATTATCTGAAAAGTGTCGTTCAATCCGTAACCAACGGGCTGGAAGAGATCACCGGAAAGAAAATAACGGCCGAGACGCTGCAACTGTCATCAAAGCGATTTGGCCGCACCCGGGCGCTTCAACGCCGGCTTTACCAGATCCGACGTGAAAACCCGGGGCTTGTAAAAAATCATGATTTCTACACGGTTATCAAGGCGGGCTTTTTTCTACCGCCTGGTGCATTACAACGGAATGCTTGAGGAGTTGTTGAAGGATTTGGATAAGCTTGAAGGAAACAACAATAGCCGACCCAAACTGCTTCTCTCCGGGATGGTTTTTGATCCTCTTGAGATTTATAAAATCTTTGATGAATCAGAAATCTGTATTGTTGATGACGACTTTGCCAACGGGTGGCGAACGGTGGCCAAGGATGATTTGAAAACCGAAGACCTGGTGCAAGGGATCACCGATTATTTATTTAATCCAGTGCCTTGCTGCTGTGTTTACCATCCGGATAATGACCGGCATTCATATTTATTAAAGAAGGTGAAAGCGTCCGGGGTTGACGGCGTGTTGTTCTGGTACATAAAGTTTTGCGAGCCGGATGCCTTTGACCGACCCCAGCTCATGAAGCGGCTTAAAGATGAGGGCATTCCGGTGGCCTTTATTGATCTGGAACTTACCATGACCAATTTCGACGCTGTCAGAACGAGGATTGGCGCTTTTTGTGAAATTTTAGGTCAATTGTAATCGCTGGTGGCTAAAATTTGAGTTTAAAGACAAAAAAAAATCCTATCACGAAAGCACGAAAGAAAGAAAACACGAAGAAAAATCAAAAGTTTCGTGGTTTCTAATTTTCGTGTTTTCGTGATTAATTATTTATTTAAGAAACAGGATAAACTCCTGGCAAGGAAATTGAAGCATGACTAAGTTCAACGCTTATCACAAAATGAAGGAGCTTCTGACAAACTATTATATTGAGGCCAAAACCACCACCACCAAGCCGATTGCCTGGATAACCAGCGGCGCTCCGGTTGAGTTTCTCTATGCCATGGATGTCTTGCCGATTTACCCGGAGAATTATGCCGCCATGTGCGCTGCCAATCATCAGTCCATCGAGTTGATGGAAGCAGCCGAGGCCGAAGGATTTTCCATGGACCTCTGTGCCTATGCCCGCACCGATTTCGGTGCCGATATAAAACAGGGAGGGCCGGCCGCCGGACTGCCTGCGCCGCATTTTCTTTTATGCTCCACCAATATTTGCAAGACGGTCATAAAATGGTATGAAGTCATTGCCCGCAAATATGATGTGCCCTTATTCATCGTCGACACACCCTTTCTGCATGACGGACTGACCACCGATCTGGTAAATTACACTGTTTCACAGTTTAAGGATCTGGAGAAATTTTTAGCCGATTTTACCGGTAAAGCCTTTGATCGCGATCGATTCATCGAAGTTCTCGAGCTTAGCCGGGAAGCTTCAAAATATTGGAAAGACATGCTTTATCTGGGCCAGACGTTACCGTCACCCTTTAACAGCCTGGACACCTTTATTCATCTGGGACCCATCGTAACCTTGCGGGGGACCCGGGAATGCGTGGATTACTATAAAATGCTTTATGATGAAGTTGCCGAACGGGCTGCCAAAAAAATCGGTACCATCCCCGATGAGCAATACCGCGTTTTATGGGACAATCTGCCCATCTGGTTTAAAATGCGGCGGCTTGAGAGTTTTTTTGAAGAAAAGAAAACCACCCTGGTGGTAACGACCTATGCCAACAGCTGGGGCGGTTACAGCAATATTGATGTTACCCGGACCAGTGAGGTCTACGAAGCCCTCGCTCGGTCCTATCTGGATGTTTACATAAACCTGGGTTTTAAGGAACGGATCAAATATTTGGCCGAGTTGATCGAAGAATTTTCACTGACCGGTTTTATCATGCACTCCAATCGTTCCTGCAAGCCTTACTCAGTCGGGATGTACTGTCTGCAGGATGATTTGACCCGATTGACCGGCAAGCCGGGGGTTGTTATCGAAGCCGATCAAAACGATCCCCGGGTATATTCGGATGCCCAGGTGGAGACGCGGCTGGAGGCGTTTATCGAGTCCATGCAACCGGTTCAATAATTAATCCGCCACCGCATATGAAACTTCAAGGGTATGGGACAGTGAGCCGATTGAACGTCGAATAATGATGACGCCATGCTTTATCTATTTTAGTATATGCGAATCACACTGAAGACATGATCTATACACAGCAGAATGCTGACCCCGAATGATTTCGAGGTGTGGGTTCCTTCGCGCAGCGAAGGAGTTTGCGCCGTTTGTTGTAGAGTCTTTTTTAAAATTGATAGAATACATTATTCGATGTTGGACGTTCGATGTTCATTTTTGAGTTAACCTCTCGCTTGGAACTAACCAAAGCCCAGTTTTTTTAGATCAAACTGCCCGTCTCCGGGGGCCGCGGCTGGGCTGACACCTGAATCCTAAAGCATTGGCTTTCAAGTCCTAAACGTAGGAGAAGGAGTGACAAAATGGCTTACGATAATTTAATCCTGGAAAAGAGGGGCCACATCGCCATCATCACCCTCAACCATCCTCCGGTAAACGCCTGGAATCTGGGGTTGATGGAAGATTTCGCGAAGGCTGTGGATGAAATTGAAAACGATAAAGATGTTCGGGTGCTTATCATAACCGGTGCCGGCGAAAAATGTTTTTCGGCCGGTTTTGATGTCAGTGATGCCGCCAATTCGCATATAACGAGCCCCAAAGGTCGCGATCTTTGGACCCGCATCGATCAATTTTCCAAACCGGTTATTGCCGCAATTAACGGGTTTGCCATGGGCGGTGGGCTTGAACTGGCTTTGAGTTGCCATTTCAGAATCATGATAGACGATCCCAAAGCCACTGTGGGACTGACCGAATTAAACCTGGGAATCATACCCGGCTGGGGCGGCACCCAACGACTTACCCGTGTCATCGGCAAAGCCAAAGCGTTAGACATGATTCTGTTCAGCAAACGCATTGATGCGAAAGAAGCGCTGTCCATTGGTTTAATCAATCAGGTTTCCACCAAGGACAAATTGATGGATGATGCGATTGCTTTTGCTGAAGTCCTGGCCAAACGACCGCCCCTTGCCGTCGGCGCAGTCTTAAGAGCAGTTGCTGCTTATGATTACAAGGGGTTAGAGGCAGGACTTAAAGTAGAAGAAGAGGGCAGTGCCATCGTCGGCAGCTCCAGGGATTGCATGGAGGGATTTACTGCATTTCTGGAAAAACGAGAGCCGGTGTTCACCGGAAAGTAGTACTCGATTGCGGATTTGGGATTTGGGATTTCGGATTGAATTAAAGGAATCAATCGATTTGGGATTTCGAAATTGAAAGAAGAAAGAGGTAAGAATTTATGATTTATTCGATGTGGGAGCGGCTTTCCAGCCGCGATACATTTCGAAGAAACTTGTGATGGATCTTTATATAATAAAACCGATGCCGAAACTAGGTACCAAAAAATAAAGGAGGGATGCATGAAATTTATTCGTATAAATATGACCGACCAGAGTATTTCCGAGACTGATTTCCCGCAGGAATACATCGGGTTAGGCGGTAGAGGGTTGACTTCGATCCTGATCAACACCGAGGTTCCGGCCGACTGCGACCCTCTGGGGCCGGACAATAAACTGGTGTTTGCCGGAGGACTGCTCACCGGCACCAAGCTGGTAAATACCAGCCGGATTTCCATCGGCGCTAAAAGCCCGTTGACCGGTGGCATCAAAGAGTCCAATGTGGGGGGTAGCGCCCCGCACGCCCTCAACAAAACCGGCATCGCGGCCATTGTGGTGGAGGGCCAGGCCCCGAACGGCAAGTATTGGGTCCTGCGTATTGATGCTAATGGCAGCGCGCTCCTGGAGCCGGCCGATGAGTTTGTCGGGTTTCGGACCTATGATTGTGCTGAAAAAATGCTGGCCCGGTACGGTGAGAAAAACGGCCTTATGCTTATCGGACCCGCGGGTGAACAACGGCTGGCGTCTGCGTCGATACAAAGCACGGATCTGGACAAGCGGCCCTGCCGGGCTGCGGGCCGCGGCGGGATGGGCGCTGTCATGGGCGCCAAAGGGCTAAAAGCCATAGTGGTCAGCGAAGAAGGATCCACAGATGACGCCTCATCTGCTTCTGACGCCTTCAAGGACGCGGCCAGGGTAGTTGCCAAGGCTATTTCTGAAAACCCGTTTACCGGGCAGATGCTGCGTGCGGTGGGTACGGCCGGACTGGTCGGCGCGGTCAACGCCATGGGCGCATTTCCCTGCTTTAACGCCACCAAAGGCCAGCTGGAAGGCAGTGATAAAATTTCCGGCGAGACCCTGGCTGCCACCGTGGCCGAACGTGGCGGCCGCACCGGGCACAAGGGATGCACCGGTTGCATTATTCATTGTTCCAACGAGTACATGGACCAAAACGGAAAATACGTCACTGCATCGCTGGAGTACGAGACCATCTGGTCCATGGGGGGTATGCCCGGTATCACTGACCTGGACTCCATTGCCCGGCTGGATTTTTTGTGCGACGACATCGGTCTGGACACCATGAACACCGGGGTTGCCGTGGGAGTGGCCATGGACGCCGGGTACAAAGAGTTCGGCGACGCCCAGGCTGCCATTGACATGCTGGAAGAAGTGGCCCGGGGAACCGAGATCGGTAAACTTATCGGTAACGGTCCTGCGGCAGTGGGCCGGCATTTCAATCACGCCCGGATACCGGCCGTTAAAAACCAGAGCATTGCCGCATACGACCCCCGCGGCATGCAGGGCAACGGAGTGACCTACGCCACCTCGCCCATGGGCGCGGACCATACCGCAGGCAACCTGGTCGGTGAATACCTGACCGGTCAACTCCAGGCCACTGAACCCGATGGTCAGGTGGATGCCTCGCGGGAAGCCCAGATCGGCATGGCCATGGTCGACACCATTGGGCTGTGCCTGTTGGCCGCGTCCGCCATGAGTGATCCGGCCGTGCTGCCGGCCCTGACCGAAGCCATCAACGCCCGCTGGGGCTCGTCACTGACCCCGGACGACTTAATTGCCCTGGGCGTTCGCACGCTCCAGGCTGAAATGGAGTTTAACCGTAAAGCCGGTCTAACCAAAGAAGACGACCGTCTGCCACAGTTCTTCTACGATGAGCCACTATCACCGCATAATGTGGTGTTCAAAATATCACCCGAAGAACTGGACAAAACTCTGGATTTATAAAATACCATCCATGGCCGGGAACCTGCCCGGTTCCCGGCCATGGCGGTGTCCATCAGTCAATGGATTTCGGATTTGGGATTGCGGATTGGATAAGAGGAACCAATCAATTTAGAATCTTCCTGTTGTGGATTTTAGAATTCGGATTGCGGAATGTATTGATTAGATGTCTTTCCTTATTTTAAATTCGCAATCCCAAATCCCAAATCGAATAACCCGTCAGAACCCTTCCATTTGATTCGGGAAATAATCCTCCAGGGTACCCTCGCGATAAACATCCGCGGTGGCGCAGTGTAATCCGCCGCCGAACGGGGAGACTTCAAATAATGGTACCGGGATCACCTCAAATCCGTATTTATCCAGCAACTCCATCATAGGCGTTTCAGCCGCTTCCACGCAGATGGTTTTGGTATCGATTACCAGACAGTTCATGTTCAGCCACAGGCTGCAGGTGCACAGCGGCATTTTTTCTTTGCGAACCGACTTAGGGGCTTCCACAATTTCCCAGTCATTCTTTTTAAACAGATCGTTATGCGCTTCATCCAGCGGGTAGCGCTCGGGATTTATCAGCACCAGACCTGGCCTTAGCGGTATGAGGGTGGCATCGATATGCCAGGGGAGCATCTCTCGATAGGTTGCCCTGTGCACCCGATGTTCCGGGTAATGACGTCGCAGCCATTCAATGCCGGCGTCATTGGTCACCATGGATTTCTGGACGAAAAGGTCTTTGCCAAAACGGGCCACATCGGCCGCGTCAAACAGGGGTTCGGTTTCCGTTATGATCCAGTCGCTTTTTTCCGTGATTTTCCACTGCTCTTCTTCGTTTAATATATTCCATTTCTGCCAGAAGCCATCTTTATAGGATTGTCCGGTCAGGCGCGGTTTCGGTGCAGTTTCCCACCGGAAATTAGTGTCTTCCTTATAATACTGCTCCAGCAACGGCCGGTAGCACAGGTATTCAAACCAGCGGCTTCGAAAAGACATGGGTGCCTCAAGAATTTCCTTGCCCACGGTCAGGAGGACATCCCTTGGCGGCATGCAGCCGAACATGGTGCCCTGTTGCCAGTCGGGGGTCTGGATGGGTTGACTGAAGTCCAGGGGGGCAGGGCGGTCGACACGAACGCCCCGCTTTTCTAAAGTAGCCGCAAAATTGTCCAATAATTCGCAGGCTTTTTCTTCCATCTCCTCCGGCAGGGGACCAAAGGTTCCCAGCGGGTACCCACGATCCGGGAAATCCAATTGAACCGCAGGCTCCGGCGCCTGAATTTGGGTGCCATCCGCTCGCCCGACAATAACGTGCTTTAAAGGATCCCATTCATTCCATGAACTTACCACTGTTTTAGTGCTATTTTCTAGGCATCGCGTTCTCCTGACCAAGCTATAATTAAACACTATAAAACATAATTCATTAGATTAAGTATATGACATAACCATATAATAATAATGTAATTACAATTTGTTCTGATTATAGGTGCAGAAATTCCGGCACCTGGTTTTCAGCAGTCAGTCCGTCGTCAATTAATTCAAGAACCCTGGCTTTTTCTTCCGGGAATTGATAGCCCTCATAGCTGTGGCTGAGCATTAGACCGCCTTTGCTGTTGAGCCAGTAATTGGCGGCATGGTCAAAACATACCTTTGAGGTGACGTTTAAGTTCTCGATCATCAGCCTCAATTCGGCTATTTGCCCATCGGGTGACAGCATTTGGAATTCGCCGCTTTCTTGCCATTCGTGGATCGGGGTTCCCGGCTGGGGAAAAAGCGGCCTTGACCGAATGTAGTGGGGGCTGATCTCGCTTAAAACCCGGGCGGTATTTTTGGCATGGTTTTCCCACATTTCCCTGCCGCCCAAACCCGGCATCCAATATTCAGAAAGCTGAAATCCGGCCTGCATGGCTTTTTGACCGCCTTTAATGTGGCCCTCGCCGGTGACGCCTTTTTTAATTTTTTTCAGTAATTCATCGTCACCGGATTCCAAACCCACATGCAGCCGGTCAAGTCCGGCTTCACGGATGGCTTTGAGCTCTTCCGATTTTTTCTGTCCCAGGGTTTTAGAGCGGGCATAGGAGGTAACCCGGGTTAGGGAGGGAAACGTTTTGCGCAGGTATTGCAATACGTCAATAAATTGGTCCGTTTTCATGATCGGGCTGTTGGCATCCTGTAAAAAAGCCGTTTTGGCGCCGGATTGCAGCCAGTTGAATACCATCCCGAATCCGTGATGGAAATTGAGCTCGGGATGTTTATTGATCAGTTCGATGGCGGCGTCGCGGGTGATTCGGCCATCGAGGCCGAGTCGGTAAGAGATTTCTTTTAATTCATTGCAGATGGCCGCTATGGAATCAATATCCTGCTTGATTTCATCGGGTGGCCTGACCTCAAATTTTTCGGTTTTGTACATGTTGCAAAAGGCACAGCGATTCCAGGGGCAGTTGCGGGTAATCCTGAGAAGCAACGAAAAACTTCCGCCTTCGCTGGGTGGTCGGTAAACGCCGACTTCAAAATTAAATTTTTGTGATGATGCTGCAGTCATCGGGTCTCCTTGAGTGTCTTTTGTTAGAGATTTAGTTTTACATCCTTTGCATTTTATAAAATATTACTTAATCCTTTTTGGTCCCGGATAGTCCGGGGTAGATGTTAAATCTAATGCCTAAAATAATCATTGAATGTTGCTTTTCAATTGGCATTAACAGCTCTGAATTGCGGGTGCCAGGTAATTATGATTAAAAATTAGATTTGACAATTAATTCGTCGTTGCCTTATTGAATTAGAGCAGAAATATGGCCAATCGGGTGTAATTTTTCAACTGAAAATATAAAAGGAAATAAGCCATGGCAAAAGTATCCGTAAACGGGTGCGAATTATATTATGAAGTGCACGGGCAGGGCGATCCGCTGGTTCTCATTATGGGACTGCGGCGCAACGTGGAATGGTGGTATCGCCAGATACCCGCACTCTCGGAAAATTTTCAGGTAATCGCCTTTGACAACCGCGGTGCCGGACGCTCCGACAAACCCGCCATGGAATACTCCATTCGTCTATTTGCCGATGACACCGCCGGACTAATGGATGCCCTGGATATATCAGAGGCCCATATCCTGGGAATTTCCATGGGTGGTTACATCGCCCAGGAACTCGCCCTGAATTACCCGACAAAGGTCAAAAGCCTGGTTTTGGGTTGCACCGGCTGCGGCGGGGACAGGGCCGTGATCATGACCCCGGAAAGAATGGAAAAATTTACGGCGAACAAGGGGCTAAATCCCGAGGAGATTCTGCGCAAGGATTGGAATTTATCAAATAGGCGGATCTGCTTAGAATATGGCATCTTAAGTTATGTCTTCGAGTCATGGAAGCCGGCACCGGGGACTTCTACGTCAATTGTTTCGATTTTTCCACCCGGCATGGCACGAACCTCATCGGGGATGGCCGATCCTGCCGTGCAGATAAACAATGTGCAGCGGTCATCGCCGCCAAGCATACAGGCATACGGTCTGGTTGATACGTTGACACGATCGGAAATTTTTCCGCTTATAAGAACCCGCATAACTTCGCCAGGATGGGGGGCCGCAACCCAGACGGCTCCCTCGGCATCCAGACAGATGCCATCCGGGAAACACACCATCCAGATTGGCCCAGACCGGCGATTGGTAAGGGAACCGTCCTCTTCAAGGTCGAAGGCGGTTAACCGATTTCCAAAGGTTTCGGCCACGATGAGGGTTTGCCCATCCGGTGTGATAACAGTTCCGTTGGGGAAAAGCAGATCCTCGGCCACAACCCGGGCATGGCCTTTCGGCGTCACCAACACAATCTCCGCCGGTTCAACCGGCGCATTGGCCGCATAGTCGAAGCCAAAATTGCCAATGTACGCCCGGCCCTGTTTATCAACCACCATATCATTGCAGTGAAACGATGCCAGGCGACTTAAATCGGCAACTTCCACCAGTCCCTCAGGGTCGAGCCTCAGCAGGCGCCGATCGAGCATCGAAACCACCATGAGTCGGCCGTCAGGGAGCCATCCCAGCCCGGATGGCGATTTTTTACTTCAATGATTTTTTCGGCATCGCCGTTTTCGTCCACGGTCATGACATGGAGACCCTGCATATCGGAAAACCAGAGTTTTCCAGCATGCCATCGCGGGTCCTTCCGGAAAAAGGAGCCCGTCCAGTATAACCTTTGTTTTCGATGACATAACTGAGCTTTCCTTATTCGGTTTGTTCGATTAGAGACCAGGCAACATCCGCGACATCCCGGGCCAGGCTGCCCCGTTCAAGCGCTTCGCTCGAGCTTGCAATGCCCATGATGCCGCGTTTGTATACCCCCTGCAGGATACTCGCCAGGCGAAAAAAGGAGAAGGCCAGATAAAAATTTCAGTTGGGAATCTGCTCTCTTCCGGTATGCCGGCAGTATTCGGCCACAAATTCGGATTCCGTCGGAATACCGGTATGAGGTCCGGCCTGGCCGTCCAGGCTCAGTTTGCCGGCGACCCCGCCGTGATAGGGCATGCAGCTGTAACCGAGATCGCCAAGAGGATGACCGAGGGTCGACAGTTCCCAGTCCAGCAAGGCAACGACTTTGGGTTCGGTGGGATGGAAGAGCATATTTTCCATGCGAAAATCGCCGTGGACGATGCAGCTGGTATCGTCTGGGGGAACATTTTCGGGCAGGTATTGCATGAGTTTTTCCATGGAATCGATCTCATCTGTCCTGGCAGCTACATACTGTTTTGACCAGCGGCCGATCTGGCGGCTGAAATAGTTGCCCGGCTTGCCGTAATTTTCCAACCCAGTTCAACATAATTCACAGTGTGCAATGCGGCCAACACCCGGATCATGTCAAGATATATCGTCCGGCGTTCCCGGGGTTTCATGTCCGGCAGGGTTAAATCTCCCAGCACGCGGCCCGGTATATATTCCATGACAAAAAAAGGTGTTCCGATGATGGTGTCATCCTCACACAGCAGGAGCATCTCAGGCACCGGGACACTGGTTTTTTCAAGGGCTTTCATAACCCGAAACTCGCGTTCCACCTGATGGGCGGAGGGCAGGAGTTTGCCGGGCGGCTTTTTTCTGAGCACGTATTTTATACCCCCGCTGCTCAAAAGAAAGGTCGGGTTGGATTGGCCGCCCTCAAATTGCTGGACTTGAAGCGGAGTTCCAAATCCCTCCAGATTGACCGTCAGAAAGTCGACTAAGGCTTTCTCATCGAAAAGATGCGCATCGCGAACCTGTGTCAATATGGCTTGATTTTTCATTTCATTTGCAATCATAAGATTTCTCCCCCGACCCGTTTTTATTAAGTCCCCTGATTTTTATTGCAATTAGGTTCTATTGGCAATATCTAATATTCTTCACCCTCAAATGACATAGAAACTGGAGATGCGAAAATGCCCGACTTTCAAAGCCAATACGCCGAGGTTAACGGTATCCGACTGCACTACGTGAGTTCTGGCCGGGGAAAGCTGATCATGTTTGTGCACGGTTTTCCTGAGTTCTGGTACGAATGGGATAATCAACTGGTTGAGTTCGGCAGGGACTACCAGGCCGTGGCCCCGGATATGAGGGGTTACAACCTTTCGTCTAAACCCGCAGAAATCGAAAAATACCATGTAAAAGAAATTATTGAGGACTTGCGGGCGCTGGCGGAACATCTGGGTCATGAAAAATTTATCATGGTTGCTCATGATTGGGGAGGAGCGATCGCCTGGTCTGCTGCCATGCGCCATCCGGAATTACTGGAAAAGCTGATTATCATCAATTCGCCCCATCCGGCCGTGTTTGCCAGGGAACTGTTGAAAAACCCCGATCAACAAAAAGCCAGCCAGTATATGTTGATGTTGCGTTCGGCTGAAGCGGAGCGGGTATTATCTGAAAACAACTTTGCCAGGCTGATGGATTTATTGGTTCAGTTCGGCAGTAAATGGGAGTTGTCGGAGGAAAAACGCCTGAAGTATATCGCCGCCTGGTCCCAACCGGGGGCTTTGACCGGCAGCCTTAACTATTACCGAGCGTCCCCGCTTTATCCGCCGACTTCAAAAAATGATGAAGAGCAGATCGAAAGTATTCTGAGTTTGCCCAAAGAGATGTTTGAAATAAAGGTTCCCACGCTGGTTATATGGGGGGAAGCGGACCGGGCACTTTTAACGGGCAATTTGGATGGACTCGGAGAATATATTGAGGATCTGACGGTTAAAAAAATACCCGACGGCACCCACTGGGTGAGTCATGAACAGCCGGAACTGGTGAATTCATTGATTCGGAATTTCATAAAATAGATTTTTTAAGGTTCAGAATTAACCCTGAACGTTGAACCTTTGAACCCTCAAACAGGAAAGTACGATGGCAAACTCAAAATTTGATCTTAAAGGAAAAGTTGCCCTGGTGACCGGCGGCAACGGTGGTATCGGCCTGGGCATGGCCGAAGCGCTGGCCGAGGCCGGTGCCGATGTCTGTGTGTGGGGTCGTAATGCAGATAAGAATAAAGCCGCTGAAAACAAACTGGGATCGTATGGTCAGCGGGTGCTGGCCTTACAATGCGATGTTTCCGATGAAAAACAGGTCGAAGAATGTTTCGAGCGAACAATTGAAGAGCTGGACCGGGTGGATGTTTGTTTTGCCAACGCGGGAATAGGTCAAATTGGAACACCGTTTCATGATTCTAAAAAAAAATGGGTGGAAGGTTAGATGGTCGCGTACGAAGAGCTCGAACCCCGCTTTAAAGATGCCTTGCTGGACTGGATGAAAACCAAAAACCCTTTTTGGTCCCTTCTCGGCATGGAAATCATAGAAATTAAGAAGGGATGGGCGAAAATACGGTTGCCCTTTTCCGAAAAATTAGCCAACGGCATCGGGGTGGTCCATGGGGGCGCAATCTTCTCACCGGCGGATTCGGCCGTGGGTATGGCGCTGATAGGGTTGGTTAATAAGAATGAAAACATTTCAACCCTGGAGATGAAGATAAATTACTTGAGGCCGCTAACGGCGGGGGATATCATTGCTGAAGCAAAAATTGTCCATAAGGGATCGATGACGGCCATCGGTGATGTCGAGGTCAAGGATGAAGAAGGCAATTTAATTGCGAAAGGGTTGGTAACCTATGCAATATACTAAAAAGGAGAATCATTCTTAACGCATTTGACAAAAGGGGACGGGAATGAAGGTAGGTGAATTTAAAAATATTATTTATGATATGGACGATGAAACCGGAATTGTAACGGTCACCATCAACAAGCCGGAAATCAAAAATGCATTATCGCTGTTGGTTCTGCTGGAACTATACTGGGCGGTGGATGCTGTAGAAAGCGATGAAAGTGTTAAGGCCATGATCATCACCGGCGCCAAACCTTTGGATAGCAACGATCCGGCTGGCGAAGCGTTCAGCAGCGGTGGATATTTCAACCTGGCGGATCTCGAAGCCCTTGATGACAAAACAAAGAGTGACATCGACCTGACCGATATCGCCCAAAAAAGATTGTGTTTAAAAATGTGGCAGCTGGACAAGCCCGTTATTGCTGCCATCAATGGATTGGCCATTGGCGGGGGATTTACCATTCCACTGGCCTGTGCCGACCTGATTTATGTATCCGAGCACGCCTGGGTCAAGCTTCCTTTCATCAACCTGGGCCTCATTCCTGAACTAGCTTCCAGCTATCTGTTGCCACGGTTGGTGGGATTTCAGCGGGCCAAAGAGATAATATTTTTCGGAGAAAAAATTTCGGCCTCGAAACTGCATGAAATGGGCCTGGTGAATGAAGTGCTGCCCCATAATGACCTTATTCGGCATGCGAAGCAGATGGCCCTCAAACTGATACCGCCCCGGGGAGCAGGCCTGGCAACACGACTGGCAAAACAGGCGATGCACAAGCCGCTAATCGAAGCGGTAACCAAAGCCCTCGACATCGAAAATGAAGGGTTGAATAAAACCATCGCATCCGCGGATTTTTGGGAGGCCCTGGCCGCCCGCAAAGAAAAACGCGAACCGCTGTTTAAGGGAGAGTGAGGTTCGATTGGGGATTGTAGATTTTGGATTGCGGATTGGGGATTGCGGATTTCCTCGATTTGGGATTTTAGATTGCGGATATCGGATTTATTAACGGAATATTATCTGGCTCTTGATTTTAGGATATTAGGCGTTTTTAAATAACGTTGCGATGTGCAGGAATATTAGTGCCGCACAGATAACTAGTGAAACATAAGAAATAACTTTTAAAGGAGGTGGGTTATGAGTGAAAAGTTAATAGAGTACTTTAATAAACAACCCAGGCTTGGCACACTGAGTACATCTGATAAAACCGGAAAAGTCAATTCCGCCTATTTTGGATCTCCCCGGATGGTTGACGAGAAAACCGTATTTATGGGCCTTGGTAACAACCGAACCTTTGCCAATTTGCAGGATAATCCTCATGCTATGTTTATGGTCATGGAGCCTGGCAAAACGATTGTGGATTGGAAAGGGGTAAGAATATATGTCAAAATGACAGATTGCCAGACAGCCGGCGAGAAACTGGACGAAATGAGGGTAACCATTGCCAAACACGCCGGTGAGGGAGCCGGAAAAATGATACATGCAGCGGTCACCTTTGAAATTCATGAAATCAGACCGCTGGCGGATTTTGGGCAGGGGTGGGAAAAGTCAATTTAAAATGAAACATTTCATTAAAGAAATTTTCAACCAGGGAGATGACAGCGGCAATGGCATGACGGTCAGGTTCGGACTGCCGTCAGGATTGGAAATTGTCGGATTGCCGACCCAAAACTTTTACGGCGGTCACTGGGATCTGGGACCGACCTGGAATTATGCGGTTCTGGCTGATAAACCATTTCTGGTGGATTCCGGGCGCTTTGGCCAGGGGAAAAATCTGGTTGATATGATGGCATCGGCCGGGATCCTAGCTGAAGATCTTGATTTTGTGCTGATCAGCCACGGACATGAGGATCATGACGGCGGGTTGGCAGAATTAGTCAAATCAACCGATCTGAGGGTAAAGGCTCATGCGATATATGAACTTTTAATTCGCAAATATTCTTCACAGGCCCCTGCCGGACACAAAGAGGACTTCCCTGCCAAGTGCTGGCATTGTCCGATGCCCGAATCATTTTACTCTAAGCATTGCCTCGGATATCACAAAGTATTGCAGGAGTTGAAGATTGATCCAATCGGTGATGGTAAGAATGAATTGGCGCCGGACATATATACCCATCACCTGCCGGGCCATAGCCCCGATTGTATCGCCGTCCTGTTGGGCAGTGAGGCGATCATCGTGGGCGATATCGTGCTGCCTGAGATTACGCCCTGGCCCACACGTGAAGAAATGTTCAGCGAAGTCGCCGATGTTATCAAACCACGATACACGAAACCTAACCAGATTTTTGGTCTGGGTCGATACATCAAATCCTTAAAGAAATTGGGAAAGATCGCAGCAGAACATCCTGATTTACTTGTGCTGCCGGCCCATCGTTTCTACTACAAGGGTCAATGGAACGGCTTGCACCTCGCAAACCGGGTAAGCGAACTGTTGGAACACCATGTGCAAAGATGTGGGGCCATTATTGAAATCCTGCGAAGTGGTCCGAAAACAGCCGACGAACTGGCCCGGGAGCATTTCGAAGAAAGTTTGCTGGAGGGATTCGGCAGTATCATGGCCGCCAATGAGATTGTTAGTCACTGTGAATTTCTCACCGCTTGCGGCGATATTGTCAGTGTGAATGAAAACAAATTTGGAGAAACAGGAACCGTCAATTTTGAAAAACATATTCAGACAGGAGCTTAAAATGACTCTACCGGATGAATTCAGGGCCTTAGTGATTACCGAAACTGCTGATAAACAATTCGCTCGATCTATTGAGCATAAAAGAATCGATGATCTACCCGAAGGCGATGTGGTTGTTCAGGTGCACTATTCTTCACTCAATTACAAAGACGTTCTTTCTGCGACCGGCAACAAAGGCGTCACCCGAAAATTTCCACACACACCTGGAATCGATGCGGCGGGCTTAGTTGTCGTCAGTTCGAATGCAGACTTCCAACCCGGTGACAAGGTGATCGTTACCTCTTACGACCTGGGAATGAACACCGCCGGAGGTTTTGGACAGTACATCCGGGTTCCCTCCGGATGGGTTGTGCCTCAGCCGGAAAACCTCACGGCCAAAGAGGCCATGGTTTACGGTACGGCAGGCTTTACAGCTGCGTTGTCAGTTTGGCAGGTGACTGAAAACGGTGTAAAACCTGATGACGGCGATGTATTGGTTTCCGGGGCTACCGGCGGAGTCGGTAGCATCGCAGTATCCATTTTATCACAGCTGGGTTATTCCGTGACTGCGGTCAATGGGGTGGTGGATGAAGCTGATTATCTGAAAGAGATAGGTGCCAAAGGGATCATCAGTATTGATGAAGCCTGCGATACCAGCGGGCGCCCGCTGTTGAAAAGTCTATGGGCGGCCGGCATCGATACGGTTGGTGGCGATATATTAGCAACGACCGTCAAATCAACGAATTACGGTGCCACGGTCACCTGTTGTGGCAATGTGGCCTCACCGGACTTGCCTTTGAATGTCTTTCCCTTCATACTACGAGGTGTTAAATTAATCGGAATTGACTCGCAGAATTGCCCGATGCCACTTAGAAAAAAAATCTGGCAGAAGTTATCCACTGATTGGAAAATTGATTGGCTAAATACCTTGACGACCGAAGCGTCTTTTGACGAGCTAGAGAATAAAATTGATTTGATGTTGCAGGGAAAACATATCGGCCGCACCATCATTAAAATGACCGATTGATTGTTATTTGTTAGTGGTGATTAGGAGTTGCCCAATGGAGAAAATAACCCGAAGAGCAATGGCGCTTGCTCGCAGTTACGGCGCCTGTGCGGTTGGCGTTGCGACCCTTGAATCCCTGGAAGGGGGGCCGCCGTCTACAGATTTAACCTATGTGTTGCCCAATGCCAGATCGGCGATTAGTTTTGCTGTCCCCTTAAACCAGGCGTTTATCGAGGCATGGTTCAGCAAAAAAAGTCACGAGCAGCATTTTAAAGACAATATTCAAGCCAATGTAATTGCCAGCGGTATTTCTCTGGAACTTGCCAACTACCTGGGGCAGAAGGGCTACCTTTCAATCCCCTTGAACGCAAACACGGCCTACCGCGAGGAAAGCAAAAACGGGCGTTATGATGAAATTCCGCCCATTTCGCATCGATACCTGGCCGTAAGATCCGGTGTCGGGTTTTTCGGGCTGTCCGGCAATGTTCTCACTAAAAACGAAGGTGCTGCCATCATCCTTGGTTCGGTGGTCACCGAAGCCGACTTGATACCGACTGATCCGCTGCCGGCCGGCGAGAACTATTGTGATCTTTGTCGCCTGTGCACGGCTGTCTGCGCCTCGGGCTTTATTGATGGAGAAGAACAGGTATCCGTCACCATGGGGGGCCTTGACTTCTCCTATTCCAAAAAACACCACCACAGCCGTTGCGATTATGTTTGCGGCGGTTTTACCGGACTGCACAAATCCGGCAAGTGGTCGACCTGGTCACCCGGCCGCTTTCCCATACCGGACAGGGACGAGGATTTTTATCCGGTGTTGTTGAACACGGTCGGTCCCTATCTTAAGCGTCCCAAAACCGGACCCGCCATTATTCAATGTCATCATGCCCGGAGACAAGGTGGGATTAACCTGTGGTAACTGCCAGCTTATCTGTCATCCCGACAAAGAAGTTCGTAAAGCCCGCTATAAAATGCTGGTCGAAAGCGGAGTTGTCGTCCAGAATTCGGATGGATCCCTGGAGGCAGTTACACCCGCGGAAGGCAAAAAGAGGATCGCAGAGATGGACCCGGATACCCGGGCACTTTATGAAAAAATATCTAAAACAAAATCAGTTCCAAGGGTGCGGATAATTACAGCTGTGTACAGGTAAATTTACCATTCTAATTTGAAGGAGTTTGATTATGCTTAAGACCCGTATCACCGAACTTTTTGGTATCGAACGGCCCATCGTCCAGGGCGGATTGATGTGGATTGCCAGAGCAGAACTGGCATCAGCTGTGGGCAATGCCGGCGGTATCGGCTTTATGACGGCCCTCACTTTCGAGGAAGCAGAGGATCTGCGGTCCGAAATTCACAAATGCCGTGAGATGACGGATAAAGCCTTTTGGCATTAATCTCACCTTTCTTCCCTCTTTGCGCACCATCGACTACCCGGCCTACATCAAGGTCTGCATTGAGGAAGGCATAAAATTTATCGAAACTGCAGGCCGCAATCCGGAACCCTACATGGATCAGCTCAAGTCGGCCGGCATAAAAGTGATTCACAAATGCACGTCGGTGCGCCACGCAATGAAAGCTGAAAAAATCGGATGCGATGTGGTCAGCATTGACGGATTCGAAGCTGCAGGGCATCCCGGTGAAGACGATGTTACCTCTTTGATTCTGATTCCCCGAACCCGCGATGCCATTGATATCCCCATCATCGCTTCCGGTGGTTTTGCCGACGGGCGCGGCTTGGTCGGCTGCCTGGGTCTTGGTGCGGACGGCATGAACATGGGGACCCGTTTTGTCGCCACCAGAGAAGCACCGGTGCATGACAATGTCAAGCAGACTCTTATTGACCACGGCGAGCGCGATACCCGACTGATCATGCGGACCTTGCGCAACACGGAACGCGTCATTCAAAACCAAACCGTGGACAAGGTGCTTGAAATCGAGAGTAAAGGCGATACTAAAATCGAGGATATCGTCCCTTACGTTTCCGGACTCGTGGGCAAAGAAATGCTTGAAGACGGAGAAATGGAAAAGGGCGTGATGTCCGCCGGACAGTGTATGGGACTGATAAACGATATTCCCACATGCCAGGAATTGCTGGATCGAATCATGGCGGATGCTGAAAAAATTATTAACGAAAAGTTTAGCCAAGCTGTAAAATAAAGGAGAAATTAACATAATGGCGCAAGAGGTTTACAAAGAACTGTATGAAGTGATGAAGAGCCGGCGCGGTCCTTATACCGGATTAGAAATTCCTGAATTCTACGACATGGTAGCAGAATTGTTTACTCCCCAAGAGGCCGAAGTCAACAATATGATGCCCAGAAAACCTGTAACCGCCGCAGAGATTGCCGGAGAAATGAACAGGGATGAACCTGAAATAAAGGCCATCCTTGAAACCATGGCTGATAAAGGTCTGTGTAAAACATATCTGCAAGATGAAGTCCGGCTCTATCAGGGGGAACCTTTTATGCCGGGAATTTTTGAATATCAGTTCATGTCCGGGACGGCCACGGACAGGGATAGAAAGATCGCCGGTCTGATTAAAGCCTATAAAAATGCCTTTAATACTGCCAGGGGAGAGATTAAATTGACTTTTCCGGTCACTCGGGTTATCCCCGTTGACCGGACAATCGAGGCCGGCAACACCGTTCACACCTACGACCAGGTGTCAACTTATATCGATAAAAATGAAACGATCGGCGTCGGCACCTGCTACTGCCGCCAGGCTTCAAAACTGGTGGGTGAAGACACCCACGACATGCCCATGGATGTGTGCATGTGGTTCGGGAACATGGCTGAATATGCCATCGAGAGGTTGGGGGCCCGCCAGATGACCAAAGTGGAAGCCAAAAAAGTATTAGACACGGCAGAGGAAGCCGGACTGGTCCATATGAGCCGCAATACAACGGAAAATGTAAATTTTATCTGCAATTGCGACCGCTGGCACTGTGAAGTCATCAAAGGTGTTTTAAAGCAATCCAAACCGGCGTTGTTTTTCAACTCGGGATTCCAACCAAAATTTGATCCGGATCTTTGCGTCGCTTGTGAGACCTGTATCGAGCGATGTCCTCCGGAAGCCCTGGTGATGGGCGACAATGAGGTTCCGGAAGTGAATTTGGACCGCTGTTTTGGATGTGCGGTTTGTGCCACCGGCTGTCCTTCGGAAGCCATTGTGATGGAGCCCAAACCCGGTTTTCCGGTGCCACCGAAGGATCCGAAGGAGCTGATTGCCTCCCTTAAGGCGAGTTTTGCGACGAAGACCTAAAATTATTATAAACCATCTCAAATTCCATTGAGAATCGGAACAGGAGATACCCAAAAGTCATGACAGATAAGCGTGATCAGTTTGAATGCGGCATCTGGGACACGGTGGGTGACTGCATGATTCCGCTGGCATCACTGGAGACTTTGCCGGTGTGTTACCGTAAAACCATTCCCTCCGATTATCAGGACATAATGGGTCACATGAATATCAGATGGTATTTTGACCTGTTTGCCCGATCCGGTCGCAAGTTTTTCCAATCTCATGGATTGGATGAGGACTATTTTCGAAATGGGAACTTTGGGGTTTTTGCCTTAAAGCATTTTATTCAATATTTCGCGGAGGTGCGGGTCGGGCAGACGGTTGCTATTAATGCCCGTCTCATCGCTCGTTCGGATAAACGATTTCATTTCATGCTGTTTATGATAAATGAAACCACCACCCAGCTGGCCTCCACATTTGAGGCCTTGATAACTCACGCTGACTTGAAAATTAGACGGTCTGCCCCCATGCCGTCTCAAATAGTAAAAAAATTCGATGCCACCCTGGCCGAGTATGAATCACTGGATTGGCAAGCGCCGATTAGCGGTGCTATCAAATTGTAGAGCATCATGATCAATTGATTTAACCCAGTTGAAGTGGTTTCCAAACCTCAGATCTTGTCCAATGAAAAGGCAATTTGAAGCTCATAGGATAGAGCTCAAAGCTCATAGCAAAAGGATTTCAATCCTTTAGACTATCAGCTATGAGCTATCAGCTTTTAAGCTTTCCCCATATACGCCGGATAGCTGCCCAGATTTTTCAGGGATATAGTCATCTTACTCATACGCTCGAGTACCTGGGCAACATTGGCATCTTCGTCAGAGCCTTCGAAATCAAGGAAAAAGCTATAGTTGCTTGGATCCGAGCGCAGGGGCATCGATGAAATCCGGGTCAGATTGATTTTGGCGTCTTTAAATAATTGGAGCACGCCATATAGCTGACCGGCTTCATGGGCAACAGCGAAGATGATCGATGTTTTATCGCTCTTTCCCGTAGTGGCTGTTTTGGAAAGAAGTAAAAACCGGGTTGAATTGGAAGGTCCATCCTCGATCCCCTCTTTTATAATTTCAAGATCATAAAGTTCTGCGCATAATGCGCTCGCAATAGCCGCGGCGGCTTTGGGATTTTCCCGGGCCAGCATTTTGGCGGCCCCGGCGGTATCGTAATAGGGACGCGGTTCGAGTTTATTGCGCATCATGAAATCACGGCACTGGGCCAGTGCCTGTGGGTGTGAGTAAACCACCCGAATTTCACGGTAATCAGTTGCTTCGGTTGCCAGCAGGCAATGATTGACAACGACCTTGACTTCACCGATGACCTTCAACTCCGTGGTCGTAAGTAGGTCATTAACCTGAGTGACGGCTCCCTCCAGGGAATTTTCGACCGGCACCACGCCGAGGTCGAAATGGCCTTGCTCAACCCCTCGAAATACATCAATGAATTCAAGGCAGGGTATATAAGCACCGGCAGGTAACAGTTTGCGAGATGCCACTTCACCATAGGCTCCATGCTCACCCTGAAAGGCGACCAGGTGACGGTCTTCATCCTGAAGTCGTTTGCTTTCTTCGATGATTGTTTTCAGCAACTGCCGGGAAAAGGAACTTTTAATCAGGTCCAGATTCATTCGGTTTACCCGCTCCAGGACATTTTCTTCGCTCTGGGCAAAATCGATAGTTTCCTGGTATTTTTTTGACCGCAACGCCAGCCCCATGCGCTCCTGAAGAAGGACCAATAATTCGCGGTCAATTTTGTTAATTTTACTGCTGATTTCGTTAAGCTTCATTTTTTTTTCTCGCAACAGGCAGTTTGTCCATAAAAGTTCTAAGGGGTCTCAGTCGATCCATGATGTCCGCAAAAATTGCCGGTGTAAGGGCTTGATCCGCATCGCACAGAGCTTCTTCAGGCTTGTGGTGAACCTCTACAATAATCCCATCAGCACCTGCAGCCACTGCTGCCAAGCTCATGGGGCCGATCAGATTAACAGATGGACACATCAGCCTGCGGCTGCTAGTTTGTTGAAACTGTCACGATCCACAAGCTGAACATCTTTTTGGGTAAGCAGTTCAATCGCGTGATCATTATCGTCGAAACGGAAAATCATTATGGCTTTTCCCGAATCCATTCCCGCCAGGGCGTAACCGTATTTAACTTTAATTCCGGCGGCCATCAACCTTTCCAGCAGATCGGCCAACTGGCCCGGTTTGTCCTCCATTTGGACCGCCACCACATCATCAACCCGTGCAGGGATGTCTTTCTTCATCAAAATTTGTCTGGCTGTCGACGTATCGGATACCAGAACACGAAGTTCACCGAAATTTCCTGTGTCCACCAGGGTCAGCGCTCTAAGGTTGATACCCGCATCACCCAATGCCCGGGTAAATTCATACAGTCGGTCGTGGGAATTTTCAATCTGTACTGAAATCTGTTTTAGTTTCATAGTGCCTCCTGGGGTTAATAAATTGATTCCAAATTAAATTATGTTCGAATAATTTTAGCCTTGTTCTTAATTCAATTTTTTGGTGTCAGGTGTCAGTCCCGTTAAATTCTAGTGCAAATGACAAAAAATGAAAAAACCCCGAGAGCATTCCCAGGGCTTTTCAAAAATAAAAAACCCCGGGTGGCGACCAGGTCCACCCGGGGTGTTAACGATCAAATTTTGGCGTTAACCTGCCGGATGGACGCTTCTAAAGCTAAAAAAGAAGCGCCCGAAATTAAAATATCCTTTTGTAGAGTAATTGGCTTTCATATCTGCATCTCCATTGACAACTGAGGATAAATATATAAGTTTCTAACTAAATGTCAACATATTTTTGTTGACACACTTTCGGCATTCATATAAACGATGCCCAGATGCTAAACTGAGGGGATCAATAATTGATGAACATATTTTCAGGCAGCTTTTGCTATTATTACTTCCGGTATTATTTTCATACGACCGGCCTGCCTGAAGTGCGCTGAAAAGTAAAAACAATTTAAAAAGCGTTCTAAACCGTGGGCAGGCCTTCAACCCCACGGTTTTTTATTTTGGTAGTCAAATTAGCAATACTCAGCCCGGGCACGACGCAACCAAAAAAAAATGATCACGAAAACACGAAATCTGGAAAGCACGAATTTTTTCATTTCTTTCGTATCTTCGTAATTTTGTGCTTTGGTGATAATAAAATTTTCAAAAAAAATATGTAAAAAATTCACAACTAAAACGCTAAGGTGAAACATAATGAAACCAACTGACGATCTGCGCGTAAAAGGCTACCAACAACTCATGGAACCGGGCATTATGAAGCAGGAGCTTGCCATAAGCCAGGCTGCGCACGCCACTGTCCTTTCTGGACGAGACGCCGTTGAGAAAATTTTGCTTAAAGAAGATAAGCGACTCCTGGTGATTGTCGGGCCGTGTTCAATTCACGACGAGAAGGGCGCTTATGAGTACGCCGAAAAATTAGAGAAACTCAGTGAAGAGGTCAATGAAGCACTTTTTGTTGTCATGCGGGTTTATTTTGAAAAGCCGCGAACAAGTGTGGGATGGAAAGGACTGATCAACGATCCCCGCCTGGACGGAACCTGTGATATTCCCGATGGCCTGCGAAAAGCACGGGAAATTTTGCTCCGGATAAATGAAATCGGAGTTCCCGCTGCCACCGAATTCCTTGAGACCATCACCCCGCAATACGTGGCGGATCTTGTAACCTGGGCGTGCATCGGTGCACGGACGGCCGAATCACAAACCCACCGTGAAATGGCAAGCGGACTTTCCATGCCGGTCGGATTCAAGAACGGAACCGACGGCAAACTCTCAGGGGCCATAAATGCCATTGTAGCTGCCAAAACGTCCCAAAGTTTTCTGGGCATCGATCAAAACGGGCATACCTGCGTGGTGAAAACCGGGGGTAATCCGTGGGCCCATATCGTTTTGCGTGGTGGCCAGCAACCGAATTACGACCCGATCAGTATTGAACAGGCCCGTCTGAAACTGATCGAGAAAAACCTGCTCGAGAACATTATGGTGGATTGCTCACACGGCAATTCAATGAAAAAATTTCAAGGGCAGGCAATTGTGTGGCGAAACGTGATCGATCAGTATATTGCCGGTAATGACTCGCTGATTGGTCTTATGCTCGAAAGCAATCTCTTTGAAGGCAACCAGAAATATAGCGGCGATCTATCGGCGCTAAAATACGGAGTGTCTATCACGGATGAATGCATTTCCTGGGAAACTACCGAACACCTGTTGCTGTCGGCTGCTGAAAAACTGGTAAATTCATCTAATTTAAGCAGCAACGATAGATGGGTACAGTCGCTATGAAAACCGTCAAACTTGACACCAAAATTGGCAAATCCATCATTATGATTGGCGAGCAGTTGGAAAATCTCAAAAACTACCTGCCGGTAAAAATGCCGATCATTATTACAGATGCCAATGTTCAAAAACACTGGGGACACTATTTCCCACCGGGAGCTGTAATTTCCATTGGAACCGGAGAAAAGATAAAAACCCTTGATACCGTAGGTAATATATACGATCAGTTGCTGGAAATGGATGCCGATCGATCGTCATTCATCGTCGGTATCGGCGGGGGAATTGTCTGTGATGTTGCCGGATTTGTTGCCTCAACCTATATGCGCGGGATCAGGTTCGGGTTTGTATCCACCACCCTCCTTGCGCAAGTTGATGCCAGTGTTGGCGGTAAAAATGGTGTCAATTTTGGAGGCTACAAAAATATCGTAGGGGTTTTTAAGCAACCCGAATTTGTCATCTGTGACCAGGATCTACTGCAGACCCTTCCTCCCGCAGAATTCCAGTGCGGGTTTGCCGAAATTGTCAAGCACGGTGCCATCGCCGACGAAGAGCTATTCGTTTACCTCGAACGGAATTGGGCCCGGGCTCTGGAGCATGATCCGGAAGTAATCGAAAAGGCGGTGCACGATTCGGTGATCATCAAATCCACTATTGTCAACCGGGATGCAACGGAGCAGGGCGAACGGCGGAAGCTTAATTTCGGGCATACCCTCGGTCATGCGATCGAGAAAGTGCTGCAGATACCCCATGGCGAAGCGGTAAGCGTCGGTATGGTTCTGGCTTCAAAACTTTCCGAAAAAAAAGAAAACCTGCCGATGGAAGATTCGATCCGGATTGCCAGCCTGCTTGAAAAATTTAAACTCCCGGTGCGGCTTAAATTTGACAGGCAACAGGTAGTCGAAGCAATCGGAAAAGATAAAAAGAGGGAAGGGGAGCGGTTAAATTTTGTACTCCTAAAGAAACTGGGTGAGGCGGTTGTGAGGGAAATATTCATTCAGGATATAGTTGAATTGCTGGAAGATACCCAAATTGAGTGAAAGGCACTAAATTTGGCGTTAATGGTTATTAACTAATCAAGGAGTCGGGCTGTTCCCCCGGCGGACTGCTGAAGATCACTGCAACGCTGACGTTTCACTCAAAATGCGGTTGGAGAAAAACTTTCCGACCCCTCAACTAATCATGAATAACTGACAACCACAATTCCATTTTAAATCAATTGGGATCGCAGATCCATTTTACTTTAGAATTATAAACTGAACTGAGATGAAAGAAATTGGAAAATTACGCCAGCGCATCGATGAGATCGATGATCAGATTCTAAAATTGATCAACAAACGGCTCCTGGCAGCCAGGCAGATCGGAGAAATCAAAAACCGGTCGGGAGTAGCCGTTGTCGATTCAATGCGCGAAAGCCAAATTTACCAACGGCTTTCTTTATTAAATGGAGGGCCTTTAAAAGATAATGCACTTCATCGTGTATTTAGAGAAGTTATTGCCGCAGGCCGGGGTATTCAGGTCCCTGGAGATAAAGCAGACGTACCTCCTTTGTATATTGTTGTTGGAAACCCGATAGGTCACAGCCTGAGTCCGGTGATGCACACCAGCGCTCTGGCCCATTCAGGACTGGACGGGTGCTATCACGCTTTCCGGGTCGAAAATATTGCTGCGGCTGTCGACGGAATCCGAGGCCTGGGTATCCGTGGCGCCAGTATTACCATCCCCCACAAAATTGCTGTACTGCCATATCTGGATGAAGTGGATTCGATGGCCGCAGATATCGGTGCCGTCAATACGGTTTTCAACAAAGACGGGGTCCTTTATGGTTATAATTCGGATTGGGCGGGGGCCGTTAAGGCGTTATCCGAAAAGACAGTGATCAAGGGTAAAAAGGTGGCTGTTATTGGAGCGGGCGGCGCGGCCCGTGCCATAGGCTTCGGCCTAAAACAAGAAGGGGGCATCGTTACGATTATGAATCGCACAAGGTCACGGGGAGAAAAGCTGGCGCGGGATCTGGGATGCCGGTTTTTACCGCTCGCGAAAATAAAAGAACTGCCCTTTCACATCGTGGTTAACGCAACGCCGGTCGGGATGATGCCCGAAGTCGGCCGCATGCCGCTGACACCAAAGCTTTTGGAACCTCATATGGTTGTCATGGACATTGTTTACAGCCCTTTGAAGACACGCTTTCTGAAAGAGGCGGAAAGCATCGGATGTACCATCGTTGACGGCCTTTCAATGTTTGTCCATCAGGGGGCCATTCAGTTCGAGTTGTGGACCAACAAAAAAGCACCGATAGACGTTATGCGCAGGGTTGTCCTGGAAGAGCTCAAGAGCAAATAATGCTTGCGGCTAGCAGGCGGGAAGGCTTGAAAGCTTATAATTTTGATTGCTTCCCAGCTTTCGGGCATCGCGGCTTTCCAGCCGTGAATTATGCCAGCCATTGTTAGGAAGAAATTGACGCTCCAATAATAGCAAATAGCTTGTTGCTAATTATGATCGAAATTATACCCCATAAAATGAAACCTCGCTGTGAGGTCACGGTGCCGGGTTCAAAAAGCTTTACCCACCGAATTCTGATTGCCTCGGCCCTATCGGAGGGCCTGTGCAGCATTGAAAATGCACTGCTCAGCGAAGATACGGTCTTGACAATAAAGGGCTTAAGGCAGATGGGCATCCGGATCGAGGAAGAACCCGGTAGTCGCCTGATGGTTTACGGTTGCGGTGGGGACCTGCGGCAGAGCCTGGAACCAATCTATCTTGGAAATTCCGGCACTTCCATCCGTCTTTTAACGGCTGTTGCTGCTTTGGGGAAAGATAATTATACGCTCGTGGGAAATGATCGTATGGCCCAACGGCCGATTCAGGCGCTTATCGATGCCCTGCAGCAGATCGGAGTGCAAGCCCGTTCTGCCGAAGACAATGGTTGTCCGCCGGTTGAAGTCAACGGGAAGGATCTGTCCGGAACGACTGCAGCCGTCAACTGCCGGACCAGCAGCCAATACCTGAGCGGACTGTTGCTGATGGCCCCCTGTACCGAAAAAGGGCTGCAAATCAAAGTAACCGAGGGGCCGGTTTCAAGGCCTTACGTAGACATGACAATTGAGGTTATGTCCAAATTTGGTATAGTGGTTGATCGCCAGGGTTACGAACGGTTTCAAGTTGCCGGAAAGCAGGCCTATCGGGCAGGGGCCTATGATGTGGAAGCGGATGGTTCCCAGGCCGGCTATTTCTGGGCCGCGGCAGCTGTCAGCAGAAAAGCTGTCAAGGTTAAGGGGGTCAACCAGGATTCCTGTCAGGGAGACATTAATTTTTCAAGGGTTCTGGCGTCCATGGGTTGTATGATCATGCACGAACCTGACGGAACTACAGTGTCAGGCGGAAACCGGCTGCAGGCCATTGAAATCGATATGGCTGACATGCCGGACATGGTTCCCACGCTGGCGGTTGTGGCTGCCTTTGCGGAGGGGACCACCGTCATTAAAAACGTTTCCCACCTAAAATCCAAAGAGAGTGATCGTTTAACTTCTGTCGCCAGCGAACTTGAAAAAATGGGTATCACGGCCCGCTGCACCGCTGATGAACTGATAGTTACCGGCGGGCAACCCCGGGGGGCTGAAATTGAAACTTACGGTGATCACCGGATTGCCATGAGCTTTGCGGTGGCAGGACTTGCAGCCCCAGGAACGATTATCCGGGACGAACACTGTGTTGAAAAATCCTTTCCGAATTTCTGGGAAGTGTTTGAAGGAATGTATGCGTAGCCGTTCCGGGTTCAGAGTTCAATGTTCGGGGTTCAGCCCATCCACTGGCCGCGGAGCGGCCAGTTCGATCGAAAAAGAAACTTTTTAGTTTCATTTGAGAGTTCCAGGGAGCGGAATTAGCTCGTCCTTGGGTTCGTCCTCGTCCTCGACGCCGTTGTCCTTTCTTCGATTTCGAGGACGAGGACGACGACGAGGACGATTGGAACACCTTTGATTTTGGGACATGGAGATGTAGTTTCATAAGAGGGTTTGGCTCAAGACTTTCGAACCCCGAGACCTTGAACCCAGAACGCTGAACCTCCAGATGAAAGGGAACGTTGAACCTATGACCATCAACAACCTTTTTCTGATCGGATATCGCTGTACAGGTAAATCCACCGTGGGCAGAT
This sequence comes from uncultured delta proteobacterium, assembly GCA_963821065.1. Classification (GTDB taxonomy): domain Bacteria; phylum Desulfobacterota; class Desulfobacteria; order Desulfobacterales; family JAFDCJ01; genus JAFDCJ01. Next base: position 197,288 of record CAWGCM010000005.1, read on the forward strand.
CCCTTGCGGAAGAACTAAACTGGTCATTTACCGATACGGATTCTTTGATCGTAAGACAGCAGCAAATGAGTATTAAGGAAATTGTAGGTGCTCACGGCTGGGAAAGCTTCCGACAAATGGAACACGGAGTGTTAAAGACAGTGTGTACGTCCAAATCACAGGTTGTGGCCACCGGCGGCGGTATTGTTATTGACGACCGGAATGTGGTGTTCATGCGGCAAAGCGGCAAAATCGTCTGGTTGAGAGCTGGCATTGAAACCATCAAAACCAGGATGCTCAAGGATCAAGATTCCCGGGAATTTCGGCCGGCCCTAACCCTAGATGATAGCATTTCAGAAATTGAAGAAACCCTTCATTCACGGGAGCATTTCTACCAAAAAGCCATGGATCTTTTTGTGAATACCGATGATCATGATATCGGTGCGATTACCGATTTCATCCTTGAGCGGCTTAAGGCGTTCATTTTTTTTTAAGCTGAGATTTTCGTAAACACTTAAATGGTATGGAGAGTCAAACTATGTCCAGTACTTTTGGAACTCTATTTAGGGTCACGACGTTCGGTGAGTCCCACGGTAAAGGAGTCGGTGCCGTCGTGGACGGCTGTCCGCCCGGCCTAACCCTCGGCGAAAAGGACATCCAGCCCCAGCTCGATCGTCGCCGACCCGGTCAGACCCGGTTGACCACCGAAAGGGAAGAGGCGGACCAGGTCACCATTTTATCCGGTGTTGAAAACGGTCGGGTTCTGGGGTCACCCATCGCCATGTGTGTGGCCAACAAAGATCAGCGGCCTGGCGATTACGCGCAAATGCAGTCAGTTCCGCGCCCGTCTCACGCCGACTACACCTACCAGATGAAATACGGCATCCGGACATCCAGCGGGGGAGGCAGATCGAGTGCCAGGGAAACCATCGGCCGCGTGGCCGCGGGTGCGATCGCTGATAAATTCCTTCATGAAGAATACGGGATAGAGATTGTTGCCTGGGTGAGTTCGGTGAGCACTATCACAGCCGACGAAATAGATGAAAATCTCATCACCCGCGAAAAGACTGATGAAACCCCGGTACGTTGTCCATCGCCTGAAAAAGCCGAGCAAATGATGCGGGCCATCATGGCGGCCAAAGAAGATAAAGATTCACTGGGCGGTATTATCTCATGTGTTTGCCGCCATGTTCCCGCCGGCTTGGGGGAGCCGGTGTTTGAAAAAATGGAAGCATGCCTGGCCCAGGCCATGTTGTCGATCCCGGCCACCAAAGGCTTTGAAATCGGATCGGGTTTTGGGGGCACCCGCATGCCCGGTTCCCGGCACAACGATCCTTTTATAAAAAAAGAAGGCCGCCTGGGCACTGCTACCAACCACAGCGGTGGCGTTCAAGGCGGTATATCCAATGGTGAGCCAATCTTTTTCAGGGTGGCCTTTAAACCACCGGCGACCATAGGCAAAGCGCAAAATACAGCCGATTTCGAGGGCAACAACGTAAGCCTGGAGGCCAAAGGACGCCATGACCCCTGTGTCGTTCCCCGGGCCGTACCAATTGTCGAAAGTATGGCTGCCCTGGTTATTGCGGATCTGACGCTCCAGCAGCGAATGCGGTAGTTTGATTTTACTAACGCGGTTATATATAAAGATGGCCTGTCGCAGTTTAATTTACTTATCCAAACAGATGTGCTTGAGCAATGCCCCGCTGAAGGAGATAATAACAAACGAGATGACCTCAATTATGAAATTGTCAGACCGCATAAACAGTGTTGAAGAATCACAAACTGTGCAGTATACACGACTGCTGCAGCAGCTCCGCAATCAGGGCAGGGAGGTTATCAACCTGGCGGTGGGAGAGCCGCACTTAAACACCCCGGCCGGGGTGATTGAATCCACCAAGCGGGCGCTGGATGACGGTATGACCCGATACGGCACGGTATCCGGTCTGCATGAGTTAAAAGCCGGTCTGGCACGGCAGTTTGATGGATACGACGACAATAACATCATCATATCGAACGGTTCGAAACAGTGTTTGTTTTCGATATTTCAGCTCATTTGCAACCCTTCCGACGAGGTTATTATTCCCAGACCATACTGGGGTAGTTTTCCGCAGCAGGTCATAATGGCCGGCGGCAAACCGATATTTGTGGATACCTGCAATCACCAGCTGGACTGTGAAACCGTCGAACGGGTAATATCTCCAAAAACACGGGCCATTTTAATCAATTCGCCCAACAATCCCACCGGAGCGGTCTATCCCGTGAAGGAATTGGAAAAAATTGCTCATCTGGCCCTTGAGCATAATTTGTATATTATCTCCGATGAAGCTTATGGCTTATTGGTTTATGATGGAATTAAAGCAGAGAGCCTTTTTGATTTTAAGATGACCCGTGATCGGCTGATCGTCATTCGGAGCTTTTCAAAAGCCTATAACATGACTGGATTCAGAATCGGATACATGGCCGCTTCGCCTGACATCATTTCAGCCGTTGACAAATTGCAAAGTCATTTGACCGGCAATGTCTGCACTTTCGCCCAATACGGTGCTCTTGCGGCCCTTGATATGGATGAAAGCATTTTTACCGGATGGCGCCATGAGCTGGAGAAAAAACGAGACTATGCCTACAGCCGTGCAAGCAAGCTATTTGACTGTATAAAGCCCCGGGGTGCGTTTTATCTTTTTCCGAATGTTTCACCAGCATCTTAAGGATGGTATGACGGCTGTAGATCTTGCCGCGCAGCTCCTTGAAAATTACGGTGTTGCCGTTGTGCCGGGTGAGGCCTTCGGAATGCCGGGCCATATCAGAATATCCTATGCCGTTTCCGAGGAAAACCTTGTTAGCGGTTTTGATAAAATTGCAGAGGCATTATGATTGGAATTATCGGGTTTGGTCGTTTCGGAAAACTGGTGTCGCATTATCTTGCCCGGGATTTTGAAGTGTTTGTCTACAACAGATCCGATAAGTCATCGGAGATTGCCCGAACCGGTGCCCATGCGGCGTCCCTGGAGACGGTTTGCCGGCAGGATATTGTCATACCCTGTGTCCCTATTTCAACCTTTCGAGAGAACTTGAAATCCATCGCCCCCTTGCTTAAACCTCACTCCCTTGTTATCGATGTTTGCTCGGTGAAAGAATATCCCGTGCAGTGGATGTTGGAAGAACTACCGGACTCAGTATCCATTCTGGCAACTCATCCCATGTTCGGTCCCGACAGTGCCGCCGATTCGTTGAAGGATAGAAAAATTTGTTTGTGCAGGGTGAGGGTGCCGGAAAAACAGTACAATAAAATTAAAAACTATCTGGCTTCAAAAGGATTGATTGTCATCGAAGCAAGCGCCAGGGAGCATGACGAGCAAATCGCTACCAGTCTTTCCCTGACCCATTTAATCGGAAGGACATTATCGGAATGCGGGGCCGTTCCAATGGATATTGATACGGAAGGTTACAAAAGATTGCTGCACATATTAGAAGTCGTTGAACGGGATACCTGGCAGCTGTTCATGGATATGCATCGTTATAATCCATATGCCAGAAAGAGACGCATCGAATTTATGGATGTAATGAACAAGATCAGCGATAGACTGGAGCAAGTTGGTTTGACTGACTGAGTCTTATTTGTTGGGCATCGTTTTTGAAACGATATTTTGATGGATGTTCAGATTTTGTAGATGGATTGAGCTACGAAACCCAAACAAATCTATAACCCCAATTGGAGTCAAGAACATGGCGGATAAATCTTTTTACAAAAAAGTCCTGGTTATCCACGGGCCCAATCTGAACATGCTCGGCCAAAGAGAGCCTGAGATATACGGCCACCGTACACTTGATGAGATCGATAAAGAGCTAAAAGCTCTGGGTGAAGATCTTGGTCTGCAAGTTGAGTCCTTTCAATCCAACCATGAGGGGGTGATCGTCGACAGGATTCAACTGGCCGTCGGGTCATGTGACGGGATACTGGTTAATCCGGCAGCCTATACCCATACCAGCATTGCCATCAGGGATGCCCTGTCCCTGCTGGATATCCCCGTAATCGAAATCCACCTTTCCAACATTTACAAACGAGAAACCTTTCGTCACAGATCACTGATAGCAGATATTGTCGCGGCCCGGATTGCAGGTTTCGGTTCCCGGGGTTATTTGCTGGGGCTTCAAGGGCTGGCAGGCTTAATTGAGTAGAAGAGGCCTCAAAACCCCGCCTTAGGCCCAATGGCCGCGCTGTCCAGCAGATTGAAATGCTCACGTACTAGCGCGTACGCTCCGCTTCCAATCCACTGGACGCCTTGCCTTTGAACCTAAATCGGGGTTCTGAAGCCACTTCATATATCTAAAATTAAAAAAGCCCGATTTCCTGATAGGAAACCGGGCTAATTTGTTTGTTCTTTGGTCGGGACGAGAGGATTTGAACCTCCGACCCCAGCGTCCCGAACGCTGTGCTCTACCAGACTGAGCCACGTCCCGACAAACTTTCTATTTAGGACAAAGTCTATGAGTTGTCAACCGGTAAAATGAGTTTTTCTTGGGTTGATTCGGTTGATTGATTTCACTGCGTCAACGACCGCTTGCGTACCGACAGCTTGAATTTTCGGTCAATCAACTAAATCAACCACCAGATATATGCGAAACACCTATCGGTAGGGATGTTTCAAGACGATCGTCTGATCTCGGTCCGGTCCCACAGAAACAATATGTATATCAGTTTCGGTAAGTTCTGCGATACGATCGAGATAACTTCTGGCGTTGGGGGGGAAATCCTCAAGTTTCCTTATATTTGAAATATCTTCAGCCCAACCCGGCAAAGTTTCATATACCGGTTTGCAGTCAGCTAAGAGCACCCAGGCTGGCCGGAAAATCTTTCATTATTTCATCTTTGTACTCATATCCCGTACAGATTTTCACGGATTCCAGACCGTCCAGCACGTCCAATTTGGTGATGGCCAATCCGGAAAGGCCGTTTAAACGGACCGAATTTTTCAAAATGACGGTATCGAGCCATCCGCAGCGTCGCCTTCTGCCGGTAGTGGCGCCGAATTCGGCACCTTTTTCCTGGATTTGATCGCCGATATCGTCAAATAATTCCGATGGAAACGGCCCCGCACCTACCCGTGTCGTGTAGGCCTTTACGATGCCGATGACTTCGTCGATTTGCTTGGGGCCGACGCCGGACCCGCAGCAGGCATTGCCCGCTATGGTATTAGAGGACGTCACAAACGGATAGGTGCCGTGATCGATGTCCAAATGGGTTCCCTGGGCACCTTCAAACATAACATGCTGTCCGTTTTTAATTGCTTCGTTAATGATAACTGAAGTATTCGCCACATGGGGTGCCAGTCGCTGCAAATATATCTGGTACTGATCGATGATCTCTTGGGCGTCCAAAACGTCAGCCGAAAGGTAATTTTTTAAATAAAAATTTTTCTCATCCAGGATGGTATTTACTTTTTCAGCAAAAACTTTGGGATTCAGCAAATCGACAAACCGGATCCCTCTGCGGGTGGCTTTGTCCTCGTATGCCGGACCGATCCCGCGTCCGGTGGTCCCAATTTTATTGTCACCTTTAAACTGCTCCCGGGCATGGTCGACGCTTCGGTGATAAGGCATGATCAGATGGGCTCTTTCGGAGACCACCAACCGGTCTTCACCCATATTGATTCCCCGATTGCTCAAATTGTCGATTTCTTCCAGTAAAACGGCGGGATCGACCACAACACCGTTGCCGATGATACAGGTTTTGTCCTGCAATATCCCGGATGGAATCAGATGACAGATAAATTGTTCACCGCCGACCACCATGGTATGACCGGCGTTGTTGCCCCCCTGGAACCGAACCACCATATGAGCATGTTCGGCCAATAGATCGACAATTTTGCCCTTGCCCTCATCCCCCCATTGGGTTCCGACAATTACGACATTTGCCACAACATTGTCTCCTTAAATTTTGTATTAAAATAATTGTAATACCCCAGCGATTTGGAGATTTGCTAAATCCGTTTGGCACGGAAAAAATCCTGGATCAAGCTTCGGCATTCCTGCTCGCAAACACCTTTGGTGATAGCCACCTGGTGGTTTAAGCGGTCATCCTCAGAAAAATTGTACAATGAACCGGCAGCACCCCATCTGGGGTCTATAGTGCCGAAAACGACTTCTGAAATTCTAGCATGTACAATAGCCCCCATGCACATAATGCAGGGTTCAACGGTAACATACAGAATTGTATTTAACAATCTGTAATTATTAATCTTTCGTGCAGCTTCACGCAGAGCTAAAACTTCCGCGTGGGCGGTGGGATCCGCCCGGTCAATCGTCCGGTTGTGAGTGGCGGATAATATAGTCCCGTTTTCAGAGACAAGTATTGCACCTATCGGAACTTCCCCCATTTGTCCAGCTTTTTTAGCCTCCAACACTGCAAGCCCCATGTATTTTTCATGCGATAGGTCCATTATATCTAAGATTTCTTTCAATTTGGTTTTGTCCAGGGGCCAGCATCAGGGGCCAATTTCGATCTTCGAACATCTATTATCAGCAAACAAAGGCATTGACAACAATAGCACTTTAGCTTATGTACCACATAAATTTCAAATGTTTTTGCAAGCGCCAGTAGCTCAGCCCGGATAGAGCGCCGGACTACGAATCCGTAGGCCGCAGGTTCAAATCCTGCCTGGCGCACCATGAAATTTTCAATTATTTAAAAGGGTTAATCGTCGCCGCGATCAGCCCTTTTTTCATTGAAATCGGCAATTGTGCCCGTAATTGTGCCCGCGACGGAATTTAAGTACGCTTCCTGCTGCTGTGTAGCGAGTCTTAAATCCGCATCGCTGACAATATTGTACCGGTCAAATACGGACCTTGTTTTGTGACCTGAAATCATCATGGCCACACGTTCGTTAATGCCGGATCGGACCATATTCCTAACTGCGGTGCGCCGGAAATCATGCAGGGTTGGACCGGCCGGTAGCTTTAGCGCCCATTTTTCGACATACTTTTTTCCGATCTTATAACCATACCCCAGGCCCGCTTTCCTGCAGGCAGCATTCCAGGCTTTTCTGAAGTTGACGATCGGCCCGTTTCCCTTTTTGTTTGTGAAAACATTGGGAATCAGTATGCCGTTTCTTTTGCGGTTTTCCCATAGCTGGTTGAAGGTCTCTTTCAACTCACCATCAAGATACACCGTTCTGGCATCATCATTTTTCGTTTCGCCGACTTCCAGAGTGACGATGCCCTTTGCCCGATCTACCTGACTCCAGGTCAAATCTGCAATTTCCTCATCACGCCATCCAAACTTGTAAGCAAAGGTTGCAAAAGGCTTTAAATAAGACGGCAAAGCGTCCGACAGCGCAAGATATTCATCATGCTCGAAGAAACCTTTTCGAACGTTGGTTTCTTTAAGCATTGGAATATATGGTACGCGGTTCACCTTCGGAGGGGTTTGTTTGGCGCCAAGGTTTAGCATTCGCTTCAATGCCGATAATTCACGATTAATTGTGGCATTTGCCGCGCCCTTGTCCAATTTTTCTCCGCCACATTTGGGGCACTTGAGCTGACCTTCCACATGGAACTCTTTATGACATCCCGCACATTTCCATTTCATCCGATCCGATACATATTTCTGAATTCTCGGCGTCGTGATATCCGGTATTCTTGTTCCTTCAAACTCCTGTTTCAGGTGTTTGACGCACAATTCCGCCCGGTCGAGGGATTTTCTGTTATTGATTCTGTAATCAATGAGATATTCCTCGGCCAACTCATCGAATTTAACCTTTTCAAATTGAATACCGGGGATCTTGCCGATCGCTATTTCACCCTCCCTTCTGTCCAGGAGTTTTTTGGCGACCATCTTTTTGGTGCTCCCTGAACTTTCTCTTAAAGGTTCTCCGTTTCTGTAATACTTGATCCACCAGACGTTTCCGCGTTTGTAGATCATTCCCATAATACACCTCCATCTTGTAACTTGACGGGCACAAGATGGGAACAAATAAAAATGTCCCCGGAATCTGCCCGCATGGTTTGCTCGGGGACAGATCCAGAAACAAAATTATTTGTTACTCGGATCTATTCCATGAACCAGCGATGTATTCAAGAGCAAACCTATTGGTTGATAAAATTTGAACAAAAAAAAATACCCCCGGCCGAATCGACCGGGGGTATTTCCTCTGTTTGTTTCTGCCTTAGTTAAATTAAGTTGAAATTCTGCTAATTCTCCTTTTTGTGGTTGTGAATAAACGTTTCGATATCATTATGATCAACCAGCATCTTTCGCCCAACCTGCACGCAAGGCAACAGGCCATCCCAGATCTGACTGCGCCAGAACCATTCGGTAGCCCCGATCTCTTTTACGAGTTCTTTGACCGAATATAGCCGTTTCATGGGCACAGTTTGGGCACATTCGCTTGTATCCATTTGATATGCCTCCTTATATTTCGGAGCATTGGATTTGATATCCTCCGCTCCGGTTGAAAATTTGACAAAAAAAAGAGGCAGGAGAAAAATTGGTTCTCCTGCCCCCGGGTGAAATGGACTATCTACTGCTCAGTGACGATCGCCTCGTTGCTCTCGTCAGCCTTAGCTGCCTCTTCATGTTCCCGGATAAAATCGAACAGATCCGGGTTGCGAGATTCGGCAGGTTCAGCCGCCTTAGAGCCTGCAGCCTCAGCGGAGCCCGTATCCTCTTTTAAAGAACGCTCGGCAATACCCTCGTCATGGTTTCTGCTGCCGCTTCGGTAGGTGCTTCGAGTTCAAACCCCAGTCTCTGCATGATAACGGCTTTCTGGATTGAGGCTCTTTCTCATAACCGATACCGT
>CAWGCM010000006.1:0-550115 GCA_963821065.1 uncultured delta proteobacterium
ATCAGATCCAGGAAGGACGTTAGCCCTATTCTAAAACTCGAAAGCATGTTGATAAGTTTGGCACATTGTGGTAGCACTGCACTATAATTTAAGGCAAAGTTGGATATTCAAGCCCACTTGGATATTCTTGGGAATTACACTCAAATTTAACCCTGCCATGGAAAGAAGGTATGCCTGTCTTTATTAACAATCGTATGATCTTTTGTGTCCTTATAATTGCTGCCTCGATTTTATTTGTCGGCTGCTCAAGCGATCAAGATCCCGCGTTTGTTGATTTTTCCAAGAAAACGGTCGTAGATCAATCCCCTGATGGACTTCTGGACGGTTCGGTAATCCGCGTCGCGGTGGCCTCCATGATTTCGGCCAAAGAATCCATGGTCTACTATCATCAGCTGTTGGATTTTATCGCCGACCAGTTGGGGCATCAGATACAGCTCGTCCAGCGTAAAACCTACGGTGAAATAAATGAACTTCTGAAGAACGGAAAAATTGATCTGGCCTTTATCTGTTCCGGCCCCTATGCAACGGGTCGGCAAACCTATGGTTTTGAGGCACTGGCGGTACCCCAGGTCAAGGGCAAGCATTCCTACCATTCCTATTTGATTGTCAATCAGAAAAGCAGCTTTAAGGATCTTATGGATCTCAGGGGTAAAACATTTGCCTTCACCGATCCGGAATCAAATACCGGCAAACTGGTGCCCACTTACTGGTTGGTTCAGCAGCAAGAACGACCCAAAGAATTTTTTGGCAAAATAATATATACCCACAGCCACGACAACTCCATAATGGCAGTGGCGACTTCCCTTGTGGACGCGGCTGCGGTCCATGAACAGATATGGGAATATTATAACGAGAAAAACCCCACCTTTACCTCCCGCACCCGCATTATTAAAAAATCGCAACCCTTCGGCAACCCGCCGGTGGTGGCTTCTAAACAACTTTCCGGTCAATTGAAAGCAGACATTCAGCGTTTACTGCTGACCATGCACATGGATCCGGCAGGCAAAAATATCCTGGATGAATTGAGGATCGATCGCTTCTTATTTCCTGAGGATAAATGGTATGAGTCAATTGTCGCCATGAAGCACGAATGCAACCTATAAGTTGAGTGATATATGAAATTCCATCATTTGAGAAGTAAATTACTTCTGGCAGTTGCGGTCCTCGTGATTGGCAGCGGTTTGATTATTTCTCTGCTGGAAACCAACCGCTTCCGTAAGAGCCTTCATCAGGCAGCCGTCACCCAGGGGGAATACCTTTCCCGGGCGGTGGCCTTGGAAGCCACCAACAAAATCTTGATTAATGACCTGATCGGGCTTCAAAATCTTTTAAACCACCAGCTCCACAGCAACCCTTCCGTATCCTATCTTTTTATCAGCAAAGACGGTGAAGTTCTGTCCCACACGTTCTCCGACGGCATCCCGGTGAATCTGGTCAATTTCAATTCCCCTCTAGACAGCGCGCGAGGCAGTTTTAAACGAATTACCACCGAAACCGGTGAAAACTACCTTGATATTGCCTGGCCGATTTTTTCGGGCAAGGCCGGGATCCTGCGTATCGGGCTCTCCGAAAAGCCATACCAATCACATGGTTTTAAATTTATGGCTACAGATGACCGGTGTTACTCTGGGTATCCTGATTCTGGCCCTGGGCGCCAGCTTTCTTTTTATTAAACGGATCACCCGACCGCTTTCAGCTCTGGCCGAGGCCGCTGAAAATATTAATGAAAAAAATATGGAACTCAGCTTAAAACCGACTGGCCGCGATGAAGTCGGCCGATTGACGAATTCCTTCAATCAAATGGTCATTCGCATCAGGGAACGTACCCGGCGACTGGAAAAGAAAGCCTTCGAACTGGACCGCGCTTATAGCCAGACAAGAAGCTCTTTTGAAATAATCCAGCAAATTGGCGCCCGATCCAGTCTCAAGGAGGTCTCCTCTTATCTGATTTCAAAATTTCAGGACCTGGTATCATGCAGCGAACTTGGACTGTTTATTTTCAGCACCAACAGGGATACCCTTTTCGTTCTTTCCGGGGATGAGTTAAAGACCTTTACTAAAGATGCTTTTGAAAACAGCCTGCCTGTTTTAAGGCAACTGGAGGGTATCAATTTTTTAAAAAATGGCGCTGTCAATTCGCTCCTTCTGCCGGACGCTTTCCAGGCTGCTTCCCGGTTAGCGGCCTTTCCGGTTTATCATGAAGAACAATTTCTGGGGGCCATGATGGTTGCCTGCCCCGGTACCTGCCGCTGTGATATCAAGGAACTGGAGGTAATTCATCTGATATTGAATCATTCATCCGGGGTGATCAAACGCGCGGTTAGGCATGAAGAGGAAATGCTTCATATTCAAAAACGCATCGATGTCACCACCGAGTATTGCGGGATCGTCGGTAAAGACCCCAAAATGCAGGCTATTTACAAACTCATTGAAGACATCGCCCCCACCGACACCACCGTTTTGATTCAGGGGGAAAGCGGCACCGGCAAGGAACTGGTGGCCGCCGCCATCCATCAAAACAGCCTGCGCCGGCACAACCCTTTTGTTGTCATCAACTGTTCCGCCTATCCGGCCACACTTGCTTGAAAGTGAGCTTTTCGGTCACGAAAAAGGGGCCTTCACCGGTGCTGTGCGGCAAAAAGCCGGACGCTTTGAGCAGGCCGATGGTGGAACCGTCTTCCTGGATGAGATCGGTGAAATTCCTCCTTCGGCTCAAATCAAACTGCTGCGTGTCATTCAGACCCAGAAATTTGAACGCATCGGTGGCGAGCAGACCCTCGCCGTCAATGTCCGCATCATAGCGGCCACCAACAAGGATCTTTTGCAGGAAGTCAAAGAGGGCCGGTTTCGCGAAGATCTCTATTATCGCCTCAACGTTATTCCTATCCAATTGCCGCCGCTTAAAAATCGGCGCAATGATATTCCCCTGCAGGCCCGCTATTTTCTGCATGCGTTATGCTGAGGAGCAGGGCAAGGAGATTAAGGATTTCAGCCCGGAGGCCATGCGGCTGCTCCTTGACTATCCCTGGCCGGGAAATGTCCGTGAGCTTGAAAACAGCGTCGAGGCCGCCGTGGTGCTGGCCCACGGCAAGCGAATTGAAGTTTCGGATTTTCCCTCCGCCCTGCTTCAGGATACCTGCGCTCCGACTGAGACCGATTCCCCGGGCACAATAATGGAAAACGAGGCCCGGCTACTCCGGGAAGTTTTGGAAGAATGCAGCTGGAACAAAAAAGAGGCTGCCCGCCGTCTGGGTATCAGCCGCAACACCTTATATCGCAAACTAAAGAAATATCGGATCAGCTCCCCCACCCTCCATTAACAGATTCTGACAACCCATCCCGAAATGCATTCGGAGTCACATAAAGTGTTCTAGCCGTTCAGGGGTTCAGAGGTTCAGCCTGCGACAAGCTCAGCCGAGTCGTGTTCCAAATCCCAACTGTTAATTCTTGCCATCTAAAGTGCCGCCATGGCGAATATGCGTCAATTTAAGGACCTTAGATTTCTCTTTAATAGTGGGGGCGGCTTTCCAGCCGCGATCTAAACCACCGGCGAAAGAACGATTCGCGGCTGGAAAGCCGCTCCCACATAATAATTTCAAATGCCTCTTGTTTTAAAAGGATAACCCTGCCTCCAGCCCAAAAGAGGCCTGCGACCCGGAGGGAACGATGAATCCTGAACCTATGAACGGTTACAATGTGTGACATTTCAATATTGATGCATCAATTCACCAAAAAGTGTCCCGTTTAGGCACACAAATAACCCACTGTCATTACAACTAATTTAATATTTATCGATTTTAGTGTGCCACATCAGCGCATACTGAACAAAACTTAATGCCAACCTATATTACGAAGGTATGGGTTTTAAGCAATTCATTTGTAAATTTTCAGTTTGGGATACTGGCAGTTTTATACCTTGATTTCAAATATTTAAACCAATATTCCGATGGATAGCTACTTAATATATCGCCATTTATCGGTTGGAAACTGTTACATGGCATATATATTGCGATTAGTTTATGAGACCACATGGCCTGCAGCCCGTCTATGTGATACTTCGCTGAGCGAGGAGCAGCGCCCCGATGAAAGAAAAAGAGGTCATCGTGCTGGATTCTGATACAACACAAAGCCAGAACCTGGTTTCATTTTTGAAAGACAATTCTTATACGGCCACCCCGATGAATTCTTTGGCAAATATGGATTGCTATATGGCAGAGACTGACTGCCGCGCGGTTGTCTTAAATCTCGACAACATCACGGTGACCAACAAAATCCTCAGGGATTTGAAGCGGAAAAAACCCTTGATCAACATCATCGCGCACTCAAAACGCCAGTTTCATCCCGAGCTGGAAGAGGCTTTAAGAGAATATATATCTGTTTGCCTGGCCGAACCGGTTGATACAGAAGAACTGGGTTACTGGCTGAACTCAATCTACGAAAATAATGACGCCCTGGATGGGTAAGCTTTCATTTGGGGGTGTATACCAGCTAAATTAATTTGCATTATAAACGAAGAGAATTTCACCAAATCAAGGAGGGAAAAAAGATGAAGCCAAAGGCGCTGACAACCATTTTAATTCTGGGCCTCATGGTGTTGATTTTCTCGGCATGTGGAGAACAGCAGCCGATTGATATCGACAAGGTTCTGGCTCAAGACAAAACCTTCGTGGGTTCCGACACCTGCAAGATGTGTCACCTCGAGCATTACGATTCCTGGAAAATGACCCAGCACAGCCGGATGATTCAGGATGCTCAAAAAAATCAGGACGTTATTATCACCGATATTGATGAGAAAACGATTCGCGAGGATCTTGCCAAGTTGGGGGACAAGCTGAAAGTTCCGGCCAATGAGATTTACGTCCCTAAAATTGACGAAATCCTTTACACCATCGGCAGCCAATGGAAGCAGCGCTTCATTGTAAAAAAAGAAGATACACTGTTCATATCACCGATTCAATACAACGTGGAAACCCATCGCTGGGTGAATTATCACGAAGCAGACTGGGACAAACGCCCCTGGCTGCTGAAATGCGGTGGCTGCCATACGACCGGTGTGGATATGGAAAAGCAGACTTTCAACGAGCCGGGCGTTTCCTGTGAATCCTGCCATGGCAAAGGTTCCTGGCATGCGGCCCTGCCCAAGACCGCCGTGTTTGAAAAACGTAATACGATTGTCAACCCGGCCAAGTTGCCGCTGGGGGTTGCCCAGCAAATCTGCGGCTCCTGCCACAATCGCGGCAAGGCCAAAAAGATGAAAGGCGCCGGCTGGCCGGTCGGCTATGAGCCCGGTAAATCTCTGGAATCATATTATGAATCGACTTCCTATGCCGGCGGTGACAAGAAGCATCTGTATTCCAATGAATTTTCAAAAGGCCACCATCAGCAACACATCGACTGGTCACAATCCCCGCATGCCAAGGAAGGCGTTACCTGCACCTCCTGCCATTATGTGCATCAGATCGGGATACCGCCGACACAGGCCCAGACACGGGCGGCCGGTTCCAAACAATGCGGCGAATGCCACGAAAAAACCGCCAATGTCGGCGTACATTCGATTCACTCCTTTGGCAATTGTGTGGGCTGCCACATGCCCCGAATTGCCAAAAGTGCTGAAATTGGCGACATTCGCAGCCACACCTTCATTGCCCTGTTGCCGAAAGAGACCATTGCAGATCCGACGATTCCCAACTCCTGCACCACCTGTCACCGACATAAGGATGCGGATCTACAAAAACTGCAGGAAACCTACGATCTGCTGACCCAACGGCCGAAACCGGTAGGCAAAAGTATTGATTCGATGCCTTACCAATAAGGTGAATTGAAGGAGACGTTAAATGGACCGCATTCGCGCAATCCAATTATGGCTGGCAGGCGTCCTCTTTGCAGGGCTGATCCTCTCTGGAAGTACAGCATCCGCCCAGGAGGAGGTCGCCTCGGCCATCCGGCGCTACAAAGCCTACGAGGCCAGCACCGGCTATTATGAAGAGTATGAAGTCCTGCCGCGTCGCCAGCGGCCCCTGATTGGCGTTCCCAATATTCGCTCGGGGATCTTTCCTTACAGCCCGACGGTAGCCAAAGTGCGCAGCCGCACCCATCTGGCGGATTCCCATCAGGGAATCCGCTTTTACGCGGGCCGTCAATGTGCAGATTGCCACCCGGCGGCGGCTTTGGATATCCACACCACGCGTGCCAATCTGACCTGTCGCCAATGCCACGGCGGTGAGCCGATTGCCAGTATCAACTATTACTGGTCTCCGATGAATCCAATTCGGCGCCACGCTTATGTGTGCGCCAAATGCCATGAAGGCGCCAGTGCGTCTTACGCGGCTTACGTGGTGCATGCGCCCAATCCGGCTCTGTCCAGCACCTTAAAAGAATTTCCGGTACTGGCCTATGCCTTCTGGATCATGGTGGCCATTGCTGTGGGTACCTTTGTGCTGTTTTTGCCCCATACCATTTTGTGGGGCATACGGGAGCTCTTTATAAAAAAGAAAACAAAGGAGAAAAAGACCATTGAACCCGACAGCCAAAACGCGGATTAAACGGTTTACGCCCCTGCAACGGGTTTTTCATCTGTTTTTAATGCTGACCTTTCTGATACAGAGTGCGACCGGGTTGGCCCGCATGTTTGTTGAAACGTCATGGGGCAGAAATCTGGGCTATCTCTTCGGCGGCTACGAGGCTTCCCGCACCGTCCATATTTACGTGGGGATCATTATGCTCTGCGGGCTGGCGCTGCATATCATTTATATATTGTTGAAAATAAACTGGCGCAATTTCCTGTCCAGCCTCTACGGTCCCGATTCGCTTTTGTTTCGTTTTAAGGATGTCAAGGATTTTTTCCAGCACGTCGCCTGGTTTTTTGGTCTTAAAAAGGCGCCAGAGTTTGATCGCTGGGGTTACTGGGAAAAATTTGATTACTGGGCTGTTTTTTGGGGAATGATCATCCTGGGCGTCACCGGGCTGCTGTTGGCCTATCAAATGGCGGCCAGCCGCATTATGCCGGGATGGGGTTTGAACGTAGCGCTCTGGGTGCATCGCATCGAAGCCATCCTGGCCATGGCACACGTATTTTTGATCCACTTTTTTGTCGGTCATCTGCGCCGGCATAACTTTCCCAATGGACAGGGCGATGTTTGAAGGCAGTGTCAACCTCGATGCTGCCCGACACGAGCGGCCGGCCTGGATTGCACGACTCGAGCAAAGCGGCGAGTTGGACGGTGTTCTGGTATCCGATGCCATGACGGTTCAACGCGTGATTTATTATGTTTTCGGATTCGCAGCGATTGCTGCCGGATTGTATTTGTTTATCGGCGCACTGATGAATGTCCCGCATATCAGCTGGTAGCGGACAACACCGGATTGACCCAAAAAATATTCTATTGGTTATTCCTTGGTTTAAAAAAAGGCGGGGTATCCATAAACCTGCCTTTTTTTATTTTGATAATTATCATTGGTTTGCCCTCTGGTATCCGTGCCTATGACCGCTACCTGGAGCCCGAGGAGCTGAGCCCCGGTGCCAAAGTATTCACACTGACCGGTCATGCTCACAAAGGCTGGGTATTGGGAGAGGTCCAGGCCAATGATATTTTTTCCCTCTGGCGGGATGAAGGCTCGGCGGTAAAACCGGTGATCGAGGTATCTAAAGGTGATCAGGTAGTGCTCAAGCTGCGCAGCGCTGATGTGACGCATGGATTTAATCTGAAGGCATATGGGATATATATTGCCAAGGGCATTCAACCGGGTAAAACCATCTTTGTATCCTTTAGGGCCGACAAAGCCGGCGCTTTTATTTTTATGTGCAATGTCTTCTGCGGTGACATCCATACCCATATGGAAGGCAAGTTGATTGTCAGAGATGATTTGTCCGTTCCCAGTGCCTGATGGTTGAGAGTCTTCGCCATCACCTCAACCAGTGCGGCGATCACCCTTATCCTGATTGTAAATTCCTTTGTTCCTCCTCCAAACATCACCTGGTAAAATGAGCAAAAAGAGAGCCCTTATTTTGATACTCTTCAGTCTTGAGCTGGCCGTGCTGGTACCGCTGGGAATTGCCCTGCTGCCAAAGACCTCCATGACGCGACACATCGACATCAACGCCAGGAGGTTCGGATATACACCGGCGCGCATCATTGTAAACAAGGGTGACCCTGTAAGTTTAAGGTTTTACAGCACAGATGTCACCCACGGTTTTCAGCTGGACGGCTACCCCTTAAGTTTGATTGCCCGCAAAGGGGTCACTTTCCAGCGCAATGTCCGGCAGGACGATAAAGGCCACCTGAAAATCGACTGGCAGCGGGTTTCCTCTGTTAGATTTGTGGCCAACCGCACGGGTAAATTCATCTTCCGCTGTACCGAAACCTGCGGCAATTTACATCCCTTCATGACGGGAGAGTTGATCGTCAGACCCAACATAGCGTACCATTTTTTTATTTCGCTATCCATATGGGCGGTTTTTGCGATTTTTGTATGGGAGCCGTTCAAAAACCCTGCCGGCTCCGGCAATATTAGACGCATCAATCTCCTGGAAAAATTACCGTGGTTAAAATGGCTGGTAAAGTGTCGCAGTTTTCAATTCTGGTTGCTTGTGCTCAATTTTATTGGCTTTTACCTCTTCATTCTCAGCAGCCTGTGGGGCAGCCCGGTGGGCAACCGCAATATCGCCATTGTTTTTGTCTGGATTCTGTGGTGGTTCATTTTAAAGGCCATTCTGGTACCGCTGGGCGGCCGATTATGGTGCCTGATGTGCCCTCTGCCAGCGCCGGCTGAATGGATATTCCGCAAAAGTCTGACAGGGGTCAGATATTTTAAAAAACCCTTTCGAGGATTGCATCATCGCTATCTCGGCCTTCAAAAAGACTGGCCTCGAAAAATGCGCAATATCTGGCTGCAGAATGTTCTGTTTCTGGCTTTGATCTCATTCGGGATGATTCTGATTACGCGGCCCCTGGCAACTGCGATCCTATTCCTATTCATTTTAACCGGCACCCTGATTCTATCCCTGATTTTCAGACACCTGGTGTTTTGCCTGTATTTGTGTCCGGTGGGCGGGTTTTTGGGCACCTATTCCATGGCCTCAATGACCGAAGTGCGCTCGATTGATCCCAAAGTCTGTATCAAACACAAAGACAAATCCTGCTTAACCGGCGGCCCAGAGGGCTGGGCCTGTCCCTGGAACCAGTATGTCGGCAACATGAGCCGCAACAATTATTGCGGCCTGTGTACCGAGTGCATCAAAAGCTGCCCGAAGGATAATGTAGGCATTTTTCTGAGACCGTTTGGCTCTGACCGAAAATTGAAGGGCTATGACGAAATGTTCAACGTCATGATCATGCTGGTGGTGGCCGTCGCCTTCAGCATCGTCATGCTCGGCCCCTGGGGGTTTATCAAGGATGCCGCCAATGTGAATGAAAGCAGACAGGTCATCCCCTTTCTTATCTACCTGGCAATAATCTGGAGTACGGCCCTGTTGATCGCACCAGGCCTCTTTATGCTGGTTGCAAAAGGAGCCCGCCGCCGGGCAGGGTCCAAAATAGACAGCCGGTTGTTGACCCTGCGGCTGGCCTATATTTTCATACCCATCGGCATCTTTGCCTGGATTGCCTTCAGCCTGCCAACCATCATGGTTAACTATGGTTACATTATTTCGGTATTTTCCGATCCGCTGGGTTTGGGGTGGGACCTTCTAGGAACCGCCGATGCTCATTTTAAAGCGCTGATTCCGGACTGGATACCGGTAATTCAAGGGTTTGTTTTACTGGCCGGTCTATATCTGGGAATCAGCCGCGGTTTTATGGCTCTCAAAGATGTGCTGCCGGACCCCGGGGCGCAGATCCGGGCCATGCTCCTTCCGGCCCTGTTTGCACTCATGGCAGTGAACCTGTTGCTAAAACTTTATATGGGTTAAAATAGCCCCGTACCCAAGAAGGCCATCGACAGCAAAAACAACATGATCCCCATCGCTGTTGCTGTCCCTCGTATGGTCATTTTTTAGCAACCGTGAACCTGTCAGAGGCTTGCCCTCCTTGGCGGGGGGGCAAGCAAGTCCTGACCCTGTTAACCTCTATCAAAGGAAGATATACCCATGAAAATAACCGCCAAAACCAAGATCGATGAGTTGTTGAAGCAATACCCATTTTTAGAAGATTTCTTAATCACCTTGTCTCCCAAGTTCAAGGGCCTGAAAAATCCCATCATGCGCAAAACCATGGGCAAAGTGGCCACCCTGGAAATGGCAGCGCCGATCAGTGGACTGAACCTCGATAAGTTGATAGCATCCCTGACGGTCGAGATCGAAAAGCAAAGCAGCCAGAATGCAACCCCAGGTAAAGCCGCCCCCGCTTCTCAGATTGAAACCCTGACAGATCCCAAAGAGCGGCAGGCCGCCCTCAAGGGAATCATCAAAGATCTCCACGACGGTGGAGACATGGAGGTTCTCAAGCAACGCTTCAAAGATTTGATCCAGGGCGTGGAAGCCCCTGAAATCGCCAAAATAGAACAGGAGCTTATGAACGAAGGCATGCCCGCCGAAGAGATCAAGCGTCTTTGCGACGTTCATGTGGAAATCTTCAAAGAGGCCCTGGAAGAGCAGGATCGACCGCAACCACCTTTGGGTCACCCGATTCATACCTACATGAAGGAAAATCGGACGTCTGAAAAAATTATAAGTGATATCAGTATTCTCATGGGGCTGCTGGGCCAACCGCCCGCACCTGAGGCTTTTGAACAACACCGCCCGGCACTGGGAGAACTCATCAAACAGTTGTCGGAAATCAACACCCACTATACCCGCAAGGAAAACCAGCTCTTCCCTATGCTGGAGGCTCACCACTTCACCGGCCCTTCCCAGGTCATGTGGTCCATTCATGATGACATCCGGACCCGGATGAAACAGGCCCGGGAGGCCTTTGCCGGCAACGATCCCGTCCTTACCGTAGATTCCCTGAAAGAGGCCGTCCAGGCCATCCGGGACATGATTTATAAAGAAGAGCACATCCTGTTTCCCACCAGCCTGGACATGCTCACCGACAGCGAGTGGATTAAAGTCAAGGAAGGTGAGCCGGATATCGGTTTTGCCTAGGTGGAACCCGATGACGGCTGGCCCGATAAAATTCTAAAAGAGGCCGCAGCACCCGCCCCCGAACCGGAAGAGGTCCTGCAGGATGTGGCCGGCGCTATAGGTCTGGACACCGGACGGATGACCCTGGAGCAGATCAATCTCGTGCTGACCCACCTGCCGGTGGACCTGACTTTCGTCGATGAAAACGACCGGGTGGCCTACTATTCCGAAGGACCAGAGCGAATCTTTCCCCGCAGCCCGGCGATCATCGGCCGGGAAGTGCGCAACTGTCATCCCCCCAACAGCGTTCACATGGTCAACAAGATCCTGGACGCCTTTAAATCCGGCTCCCGGGACTCAGCCGCGTTCTGGATCGAACTGGGTGGTAAGTTTATTTACATCCGCTATTTCCCGGTCCGGGATGCCGGCGGCCGCTACCGGGGATGCCTCGAAGTCAGCCAGGACCTGACCGAAATTCGCAAGCTGGAAGGGCAAAACCGATTGTTAGATTGGGAATAGCAGGAGAGGCGGTTTTTTTCCAGCAAGCTGCTTCATTCAGTGTCGAAACCTGAGGGCAATTCCAATTCAGATATATCTTTTTTAGCTTCTGTTAAAATGGCCTTCGGAAACATGCGAAGCTCGGTTGCCTTAAATTCATACTGCGGTAAATATTTAACAATCAGATTTGCAACCGCTATTGCTTGATCATGGTCACGTTGCTTTTTGACCGCTGCTCGCCTGGTCTGTTTACTTAACCATAATTTATGTAACGCAAATGCCCGCGGGTCTGGAGCAGAAATTGCTGCTGGAAATCCATCCTCTCCAATAACAATCTGATAGACTTTTGGAGATGAAATCAGCCAATGTAAATTCTTTATTTCAGCTGCCTTTAAATCTCCGAGGCCGCCCATTTGGGTCCGTTCTCGCATCAGCAAGTGCTTGGGTTCTGATTTTATCAAATCTACCATATAGCCGTCTCGATTAACCGCCCGGTAGCTACGTGGACCAGACAGCTCAAACGATCTATCGGCGTGGCGAAGTATATCCAATAGACCGGTTTGATTAATATCGTTGTCGGCGACCAGCGTAAGTCTTGAACGAACATCCCATAGAATATCCAGATCTCCCGTTGCCGTGATGGAAGTATCCACATACGCACCGGCAGCAGCTTCATAAGCATACAGAGCATTCGTTCCGACGATCAACACATTGCGACCGAGGAGTTTTTGTCGGTCAAGGAGACGCAATGTTTCGGCAGCTACCCGGGGGACTCGCTGGATCATGGCAGCTTTACAAAATCTGGCCTGTTCCTTCAATCGATCTTTAAAATTCTCCAGGCGTTCTTTTACCTGCTGTTTATTTTTGCGAAATTCCTTCAGTATTTTTTCAGTTTCTGACGATCGCGGTCCCAGGCTTTTGCCATAGCCGTAACGATCACGAGATCTAAATAAATATTCCCGACCTTTGGCCTTTTTCCAATGCATCCCACCGCGATAGGCCCGACCTTTATGATAAGCAGATAAATAAGCCTCGTAGAGCTGGGCCGTATCGATGTAAACGCGCCGCTGATTATCACTCATTTCTTTAAAGTCCATCGGTTTTCCTTCATTTTAATAAATATCATTATTTGAAGGAAAGCCATCGCCGACAATGATAGAACCGACGGTTTTCCTTCAATTCTAATATTTATTTATTTTGAAGGAAAACTTCATGGTTGTCAAGACTTTACAGAAGGAATATAAAACCACAGGGATTTTTCTATTAAAGAGTATCAAAATTCGACCGGTGTCCACCCATTGCAGGAAGAAATAAAAAAAGAAGTTATCACTTGACATTTGCTAAATACATATTATGCTTTTAGCATATATTGTTAATGGCATGCAAATGGCACTTTGAGGAAATGAAAATGGCTCAAAAAACCCTGGTTAAACGTTCACGACAATCCTTTACACGACTGGCTCGGTTTTTCAACCAGCTGATGCGCGAACAGCTCGGGTGCGGACCGGTCACGGTTCAGCAATGCTACACTCTGGAAGCTTTAGCGGATGGCCCGCTTTCCATGAAAGAACTGGCCGCCGAGGTGGCCCTGCACCAGAGCACCCTGACCCGGGTGGTGGAAAAGCTTGAGAAACAAAATCTGGTTCAGCGCACAAGAAAGTCCGACAACCAGCGCAGTGTGGAGGTGCGTCTGACAGATGCCGGCAAGCAGACCTATGTATTTTTGGATGCGGCCGGCTCACAGATGATTTCCGATTTACTGGATTTGATCCCCAAAGAGCGCCGCGTTGCGATTGTTGACGCTATGGAGGAACTGGCAAGCCTTCTCAACCCGAATAATGATGCTTTTCAGAAACTTCTGCGGGATTGCCGCTGCGGTATCTCCAATGGCATAGATAACGGTTAGTGAAATGAGTCGTAACGGTGGCAAACTATTAATTGGGACACGGACCCGCCCGCTCGTGCCTTGCATGGCAGGCGGGTCCGTGTCCCTTAAGGAGTTAAAATGACAGCGCAACAAAGATCAGCAGATGAAATGGTGAATCGCATGATTCAGCTGGCCGAGAATAAGTACAACTGCAGCCAGATCATGATGGTTCTGGCCCTGGAGCAGGAAGGCAGGGAAAACCCGGAACTTGTCAGGGCCATGTCCGGTCTGGGTGACGGCTGCGGCTTTTTTCAAGGAAACTTGCGGCATCATGACCGGTGCCGCCAGCATCCTGGCCTGGTATGCCGGCAAGGGTGGAGACGATGAAGAGGAGTCAGAAAAACTGCTGCCCATGCTCGAAGAATTGGGTGACTGGTTCCAGCTGAAAATCGGTGCAAAATACGCCGGCACCCGGTGCAAGGAAATCGTCGGCGATCTCGTCGGCACAGATGACGGTAAGCAGATCTGCGGATCGATTATCTTTCCAAACCTTTGGCAAGGTGAATGAGATTTTGGCAAGCAACGACTTCATTTAAACTCAAGTCCACAATAAAGGATGGAGTCTATTTAAAATTGTTGTGAAAATGAAAAATTAGAGGAGTAGAGAAGATAATTGTGGATGCAAGAGTATCTCAGAACGAAATCCCTAAGGTATATGATTCCCTGTCGAAAACCTATGATATCTGGGGCAAACTGGCGGAGACCCGTGCTCGCGACCGGGCAATAGAATTGGCGGACATCAGAGACGATCAGAATATTCTCGAAGTAGCGGCTGGGTACCGGTCTGGGTTTTTACGAAATTGTGCAGCGCAATCCCAAGGGAACCAATATCGGGATTGATATCTCACCGGGCATGCTGCAAAAAGCTGAAAAAAGATTGGGCCAATTATCAGCTGTCAATTATGAACTGAAAATCGGCAACGCCTTTAATCTTGAAGAAAAAGACGAACACTATGACTTGCTGGTGAACAACTACATGTTTGACCTGATCGCCTTTGATGAAATGGATGGCATCCTTGAAGAATTCAAACGTGTCCTCAAAAAAGGCGGAAAAATAATTCTGGTGAATATGACAGAGGGACAAAGATTCGGCTGTGGTATCTACAGCATGCTTTACCGCATATCACCCAAGTCCTTTGGTGGTTGCCGCGGCGTGAAAATATCCGACAAATTGCAGCAAAACGGCTTTGAAGTCAAAACCAGAGAATATTATCAACAATGGTGGTTTCCTTCGGAAGTCATCCTGGCCATTAAATAAATTCGTTCGCCGGTGAGGTGCCACCCTCCGGTAAATTAACCTAAACCGACCAATAATAACAGCAACACTTTACCATTTTTGCGAAACTACAACGATTCACATAAAACCCACATTTTTTGTTGACATCATTTCTCACCTCCTGTATCCCGTATCCAAGGTGCCCAAAAGGGCTTAACAGGGAATCCCGTGTAAATCGGGAGCGGTCCCGCCGCTGTAATCGGGGACGAAATTTGCAAGATACCACTGCTTGGTTCTAATCAGGTGGGAAGGTGCAAAAAGTAGATTGATCCGGAAGCCAGAAGACCTGCCTTCAACCATATCTATGCCTCTACGCGGAAATAGGCCTGCATAGAAATTACTGCCAAAGGGTCAAGTAAACTGGGTGCAACCCTTCGAGAGCATCATTCTCGAAGGGTTTTTTATTTCGGCGGGACTGAAAAAAAATTCGAAAGGAGGAAATTGTTATGAAGTCAGGAGTAATTATTTACGTGGCCGGAAATGCACCTCAGGACTGGACAGAAGATGATGAGACTCGCATCAGAAACACAGAGTCTCAGGCCGATTTGATTGAAATAATAACAACCCAAACGGGACACTTCGATGTTCTGGATGCCTGGCGGGATTTGCTTTCAAAGGGTATGTCACGGGTTACCTGTAAAATGGCAGTTTTCAGTGAATCCGGAGAAATTGAATTTACGGGCAGAGAATTAAGATTGTGCGGCTAAAAAGATCTCTATTCCCATAATGGGTGCAGAATGAAGAATATGGAGGGATCTTAATGGCATACCCGTGTCTCTGACATACGAAAGGAGAGCATTATAAAATGATTATTTTGCAGTCACAGCAGATATTCAGTATATGAAGGACAAATACGACGTCCCGGGTATGGATGACCAGGAAGGGCTCATTGGCGGTATCCGGATGACAGTTGAATTTTAGCAAGTGACAATTTTAATCCCAACATTACAGGAGATTTAGCAGATGAGAAAAAAGCTTATTATTCCGATCCTGGCTATTGTGTTAATCGTCGGTCTCTGTGCTTTAGCCATGGCAGGCGGACATGGTCGAAAAGCGCCTAAAAAAGTGGGTATTTTGCTGGTGGCATTCGGATCCAGCGAACCCAGTGCCCAGGTGTCATTTGAAAATATTGATAAAAAGGCCAGGGCCGCTTATCCCGGAACGCCCATCCGCTGGGCCTATACATCTCACATTATTCGGAAGAAACTGGCTAAACAGGGCAAACATTTAGACTCACCCGAGGTGGCCCTTGCTAAAATGCAGGATGAAGGCTTTACCCACGTGGCAGTGCAGTCGCTGCACACCATCGGCGGCTCGGAATATCATGATTTACGCCGCACCGTGGGCGCCTTCAGGGTGATGGGCGGATTCCAGCGTGTCATTCTGGGATATCCTATGCTGGCCACCCAGGAAGATATGCAGCGCACGGTGGATGCGATATTGAAAAACATTCCCCAAGACCGGAAAAAAAATGAAGCCGTGGTATTGATGGGCCACGGTACCCATCATCCATCCAATGCCTTTTACGCCGCCCTGATGTTCCAGCTGCAACTTAAAGACCCCAACATTTTCGTCGGCACGGTTGAAGGCTACCCGGAGGTTGATTTGATCAAGGAGTTGCTGCTTAAGAAGAAAATAAAGAAAGCCTATTTAATGCCCTTAATGTCTGTTGCCGGCGACCATGCCAAAAATGACATGGCCGGTGATGAGGACGATTCCTGGAAATCTATTTTAACCAAAGCCGGAATTCAATGCGTCCCAATTCTCAGAGGTACCGGCGAATATGATGACTTCGTTGACATCTGGGTCGATCACCTCGGAGGACCGCTGGGCCATTTTGAATAATACCTGCACATGATTAACGGATGTTCCTCAATTTAAGCCGGATAGACTTGCCATTTTAACCACCGGTTGCAAACCCAGGGTACAGCGTCATACCGCCATCCACGATCAGACTGATGCCGTTGACATAGTCGGCCTGATCGGACGCCAGCCAGACGGCGGCCCGGGCGATGTCTTCAGTTTCGCCGATGCGTTTGTAGGGAACCAGCTTCATTAAGGCATCATAGGCTTCCGGGGTTTGCCAGGCGGTGGTGTTAATCGGCGTGCGGATGGCTCCCGGCGCAATGCTGTTGACCCGGATACGGTAAGGGGCCACTTCCTGGGCGATGCTTTTCATCATGAGCATCACCCCTCCTTTGGAGGCGGCATAGTTCACGTGGCCGGCCCAGGGGATAATTTCATGGACCGAGCTCATGTGGATGATTTTTCCGGCCGCACAGGAGACATCTTTCACCACTCCCCTTCGTTTAAATTCCTTGACTGCCTCCCGGGCGCAGAGAAACTGGCCGGTGAGATTGACATTGATCACCAGGTTCCAGTCCGCCAGTGTCATTTCGTCAAAGGGTGCATCCTTTTGCAAACCGGCATTGTTGATTAAAATATCGATGGTGCCGAATTCGCTGAACATTTTTTGAAACATGGCCTGGACCTGGTCCTCCTTTGAAACGTCGGCCCGGTGCGCATAGGCCCGGTTGCCTGTTTTGTGGATTTCGCCGACGACCTCGTTGGCCTCGTCGTCACCGCGGACATAATTGACCACCACATCGGCGCCGGCCCGCCCCAGGCCGATGGCCACGGCTTTGCCGATCCCCGAGTTGGCACCGGTAACCAGCGCTTTTTGACCTTTTAAAACCTTGTCGGCCTCACATTGCGGCATCACAACTTCCGGATATTTTTCATTACTCATCATGAGGTCCTTATTTGTATTATAATTAAATTAGAAATCTTGTCCTCTGTCCATTCCAATACGCCATCAATCTATTACTCCGATATACGGCCTAAGATGCATCGCATTTAATCTCGTCGCCGATGTTCATGAGCAAATTGCCTAAGGCATATTTATTTTGTGTCCTGCCACCCTCCAGATTGCTGGATCAACTTGGCCACCACCCCGGTCCAACCCGTCTGGTGGCTGGCGCCCAGGCCGGCACCGTTATCGCCGTGGAAGTATTCATTGAAGAGGATATAATCCCGCCAATGGGGGTCATCCTGAAAAATGCGCAGTCCGCCGTAAATCGGTCTTTCACCCTGGTCATTGCGCAAAAACAGTTTGATTAGACGCCGGGAGAGTTCAGTGGCCACTTCACCGAGAGTCATCATCCTTCCTGAACCGGTGGGGCATTCCACTTTGAGGGAGTTTCCGTAATAGTGATTAAATTTCTGCAGGGACTCGATCAGCAGGTAGTTGATGGGAAACCAGATGGGACCCCGCCAGTTTGAATTGCCGCCAAACAGGCCACTTTCGGATTCGGCCGGCTGGTAGTTGATGGTATGGGCCTGACCATCGACATTAAAGGTATAGGGATTTTCTTTGTGGTATTTGGATACGGACCGGATACCGAATTCGGATAGAAACTCGTTTTCATCCAGCATCGGCTGTAGTACTTTTACCAGGTGATCGCGGTTGACGATGGATAAAAGCCGCCGTGAATGTTCGCCCGGCGCTTTCGCACAGGCGACTTGACCGCGGTCGCGCAGATACAAACGATTTTCAAAAAACCAGTTCAAGCGGCGTTTAAAGACCGGCAGGCTTTCGACCAGGTCATGTTCGAGGGTTTCAACGGCCAGCAGCGGCATCAGACCCACCAGAGAGCGAACCTTGAGAGGAATGATCCGGCCGTCGGGCATGTGCAGGGCGTCATAGAAAAAGCCGTCGTCGTCGTTCCACAAACTCAGGCCGCCACGGTAGTCAGCTGTCATGGCCCGGGCGATGCGCAGGAAATGTTCGAAAAACTTGCTGGCCGTGTCCTGATAAATGGGATCCTGCCTTGCCAGCTCCAGCGCAATATTCAGCATTATCAGGCAGTAGAACCCCATCCAGGCGGTCCCGTCGGATTGGTCCATGTGCCCGCCGGTGGGCAGGGCCGCGCTGCGGTCGAATACACTGATGTTGTCCAGGCCAAGAAAGCCGCCCTGGAACACGTTGTTGCCGTCTTGGTCTTTTTTATTGACCCACCAGGTAAAATTGAGCAGCAGTTTGTGGAATATTCCCTCCAAAAACAATCGGTCCGGCCTGCCATGCTGCCTGGCATCGATCTTGTACACCCTCCAGGCAGCCCAGGCGTGCACCGGCGGGTTGACGTCCCCGAACTTCCATTCATAGGCCGGCAGCTGTCCGTTGGGATGCATGTACCATTCGCGGGCCATCAAATCCAGTTGCCGCTTGGCAAAATCGGTATCCACCAGCGCGAGGGGAAGGCAGTGAAAGGCCAGATCCCAGGCGGCATACCAGGGATACTCCCACTTGTCGGGCATGGAGATAATGTCAAAATTGTTGAGATGCTCCCATTCGTGGTTGCGTCCCCCGGGGCGGCTCTCCGGCAGCGGCTGCATGTCGGGGTCCCCGTGTATCCACTGCTCGATGTTGTAGTAGTAAAACTGCTTGGACCAGAGCATACCGGCCAGGGCCTGACGCTGAATCCGTTTTTCATCGGTGCTCAGATGGGGATTTTGAATGGCCGCGTAAAATTCATCTGCTTCAACCCGGCGCTTTTCAAAAATTTCCTCAAATTCTTTGAAGGCGGATGAGAGCGTTTGATTTGAAAGACGCAGCCGCAACACCCGGGATTGGCCGGGCGCAATATCTCCGCGGTAAAGGGCTGCAACTTTCGTGCCTTCCCGGGCCGGGTTAATCGCCTCTTTTTCGCCGCTGATCAGGTAGCGGTGAAAGGCATCTTTCACATAGGGATTACCGTTGGCGAAATTATCGAAACGCGCGGCATTGGTTTCATTGTCGGTGAAAAGCAGGCTCTCTGCTTTTTCCGCATAGAGGTAGTATTTTCCGGCGGCCGGATGTGCGGCTTCCACAGTTGCAATGTCGGCCCCATTTTCGATCTGACTGAGATCGGGCTTCCCCGGTACATCTCCCATGGGCCCCTTTTCATAACCCCAGCTCCAGGTGTTACGAAACCAGAGGGTGGGCAGAACATAGCAGTTGGCTGCCTCCGGGCCCCGGTTGGTGACTGTAATTTTGATTAAATTGTCATCCAGATCAACTTTAGCGTATTCGACCAATACATCGAAATAGCGGTTGTCTTCAAACACGCCGCTGTCCAGCAGTTTGTATTCAAAATCAAAAACGCCGCGCTTGCGATTTTCAGTTACCAGATCCGAATAAGGAAATTCAGCCTGGGGGTATTTGTAGAGCATTTTCATGTAGCTGTGGCTCGGCGTGCTGTCCAGGTAATAATAATATTCTTTGACATCTTCGCCATGATTACCCTCGGACCCGGTCACGCCGAACATGCGCTCTTTTAAAATGGGGTCCCGGCCGTTCCACAGCGCCAGGGCGAAACAAATGTACTGATAGCGATCGGAGATGCCGCCAATGCCGTCTTCTCCCCAGCGATAGGCTTTACTGCGGGCATGATCGTGGGGGAAATACTCCCAGGCCGCTCCGTCTGCGCTGTAATCTTCACGCACGGTTCCCCAGGAACGTTCGCTGAGATAGGGGCCCCATTTTTTCCAGTTGGCTTTGCGATTGCGGTAGTCGAGCAGTCTTTGGTGTTCTTTCGTGGTTTCCATGATATCTTCTCATTGAAAAGGTGATGAATAGTTCGGCGCAATAATTAATTCTTCGATTTTAAGATTTGTTGCCCGATAAAGGCCGCGCCCCATAGCCCGCTGTCCTCGTTGGAATTTAAAAAAACCGGCATCTTTTTCAGCACATGATCCATGGTGGTTGATTTATAAAACTCTTTTTTAAACTCGGCATGCAGCACCAGGCCTGGAACCTTGGCTGCAACTCCCCCGGCAATATACACCCCGCCTCTGGCAAAAACCTGCAGAGCATAAATCCGGCACACCCGGCCGTAAAATCGCGCCATCCATCGCATTGTCGGTGAGTCACGATTGATAACGGCGGTAACCCCGGCAGGATCCAATTTCTCGCCGGTCAGAAATTGATGGACCAGACTCAAACCCTTGCCGGAAACGACCGTTTCCGTTTCCACATACTCGCTGCCGAGCCTATCAAGCAGGAACTGCATATATTCGTATTCCTCTTTGGATTCGAAAGCAAAATTGTTATGGCCGCCTTCCGAGGGCACCGGCAAAAAATTGCCGTTCTCATCGGAAATCAAAGCCGCCTGTCCAAGACCGGTTCCCGCGCCAATGACTGCAAGGGGTGCATCCGGTACAATGGTTCCAGGTAGAATCAGCCGGGCGTCCTTAATAATAGGGGAGCGGCAGGCGTAGGCCTGGGCCACAAAATCATTGATCAGCAAACAGCGCCGCAGATCATAATTTTCCAAGGCATCCGACACATCGATGTGCCAGGCAATGTTCGGCGGATCGCTGACCACACCGTCTTCTATCGGGCCGGCAATGGCAAACACCGCAACATCAGATTGCGCCGGTGACAAGGCAAATTCGCTTGCACCTAATTGTTCCAGCAATTGCAAAAAAGATCGGGCGTCCCGGGTTTTCAACCAGTGGGTTTCCACAAGCGACAGGGAGCCATTGGGTTGCAGTTGAAAATAGGCAAAGCGACTGTTTGTCCCACCGATATCGGCAGTGAGTATTTTTTTCATCTGGGATTCCCCGGCCAAATTTTAAAAAGAAAAAATGTGTTTAAAGCGGTTGTCGAAAAGACGTTCCGTTATTGGAACGTTTTTTTCTACAATCACTTATAGCTGACTTTCGTATTTCGGAACTTATTTTTGAAAAGTGGTAAAAATTACAGTAAAAGCTGAAAGGCGGTATATAGAATACTGTAATCATTGTTTTCAGCAAACACAATAAATGCGCCCATATGGAAAACACTCCGTTTCTTAGGGGAAAATTATCGGACGCGGATAACCGTTTGTGGAGAATGGTAGAAAAAATTGGCTGAGTCAAGCACATGCCAGTAGGCTTATCGTTAAACTGGCAACCAGGAGAGGAATCCCGCCATGGCGGAATTTGAACTGCAGAAAATGAACTACCCCGCCGCAAGCATCGGGGTATCAACCGGAATATTTTTATCGCCCCAAGGGGCGGGGAATTAATACTTTATCCGCGGCAGGTGGACTCGTCCGCCTCTGGCGGATTAAAGCTACAGGGACGGGCGTTTAATACTGCCCGGGGGCTTCATCGGAATGGTTATCCTGAAGCTGGATCCCCGTTTTGGTTTGGAATCTACATTGATTTTGCCGCCGTGCTGCCCGATGATCTTATTGGCGATAAACAGGCCCAGCCCGGTGCCCTTGCTGCCCTTGGAAGAAAAAAAGAGGGTAAACAAACTCTCGCGAGTCTCGCGATCCATTCCAATACCGTTGTCTTTGATCTCGAAAACAATATTATTTTTGTTCGGCTTTAGGCTGAAAATGATCTTATGGGATTTTTTAGCGGTATCTTCGACACAGGCATCCAGTGCGTTTTCGAGGATATTGATCAGCGCCAGGCGCACCACCCCGGCATCCATCTGGACCTCTCCCAGAGCGGTATCAAAATCGCACGTCAGCCCAATGCCGGCGGCTTTGATTTTTGCTTCAACACCGGCGGACACATCGTAGGCAAAATTTAAGACGTCGGTCGGTTCCAGTTTTAATTCCCGTTCCTTGGCAAAAAACAGGATATTGAGAACCAGTTTGCGAATGCGGCTGATAATGTTT
The DNA here is from genome assembly GCA_963821065.1 of uncultured delta proteobacterium. Lineage (GTDB taxonomy): Bacteria > Desulfobacterota > Desulfobacteria > Desulfobacterales > JAFDCJ01 > JAFDCJ01. The sequence goes on from CAWGCM010000006.1 coordinate 22,416, forward strand.
TTAACGGTTTCCCAGCCGTCTTTGACCCGGTCAGGGTCATCTTTTGACAGGCCCGACTCCACCAGGTAAATGCCCCCGTCCAGGCCCGCCAGAAGGCTTTTGATTCCGTGGGATATGGAGCTGATTTTCAACCCCAGCGAGGACAGGTGATCCTGCAACTCGCGAATCTCGGTGATATCCGTGGACATTTCCATGACCCGGCTAATTTCCCCGGCTGCATTGCGGATGGGGGCTGTCCAGATTAAAACGTTGTGCTGTTCGCCGGACTTCGGCGTGACCACCATCTCAGATTGGTGGGACCGGCCGTCTTCAAATGTTTTGGCTACCGGGCAATTGGGACAGGGCTCATCCCGGTGCTTATAAACCTCATAACAATAAGCACCCAGTTCGACATCAAAATCGTCGTTGAATTGCCGGTTGGTTGCCAGCAGTCTGAACTGCCGATCCTGCAAGGATATATAACAGGGCACTTCGTCGAAAAGCTGCTGGTAGCGCTGCTGGGTCTGGCGCAATTCTTCCTGCAGGCGATTGACCTCGGTAATATCGGCCGAAATTTCCACAACCAGCTCCACCTCTTTGGACTGGTTGCGGATGGGGGCCGTATGGACAATCACCGGGGCTTCCTGACCGTCGGCGTATTTGATGCTGGCCTTTGTCCGCTGTCCTTTGCCGGTTTTAAAGGTTTCAGCCGCCGGGCACTGCGAGCGGGTACCTGCCCTGCCACCGTAAACTTCCCAGCTGCTGCAGCCGACTTTATCACCCAGGCGATCCCTGTAAAGCTGATTCACCGCAATGACTTCTAATTTGGGGTTGTGAATGGCTACAAAGCAGGGCATTTCGTTAAAATAGGTCAGGCCGCCCTCCAGATCGCCGGCAAGGTTTCTGAGCATGGAAGCAAGTCCTTCCACGGCCTGGCCCACGGCGACCTGTCTTTCGATTTCTACCAGTTGGGCGGATTTTTCCTGCACCAGGGCTTCGAGATTTTCGGTGTAGTCCCTGAGCTTCTGTCGCATACGAATTTTTTCATGGGCCCGGCCCAGGGCAATTTCGAGAATATCATCGTTGATTGGTTTGGTGACAAAATCTATGGCCCGATACTTGAGGCTTTTGATGGCCAGGTCCATGTCTCCGTGACCGGAAATCATAATAACTTCGGTGTCGGAATTTTCGTCCTTTATTTTTCGGAGAAGTTCGATGCCGTCCATCACCGGCATTTTTATGTCGGTCAGAACGATTGGCGGGTTTTCCCGGTGAAATATCTTGAGGGCTTCCTCACCATTTTCGGCCGTAAACACCTGATAGCCGATATCAGATAAGGATATACTGAGAACCTTACGAATACCTTCTTCATCATCTACCAGCAAAAGCTTGTTATCCATAGCCTAAGCATATTACCCAATCGTATTTTTTACAATACCGATCAGTTTTTCGGGATCAAACGGCTTTTTGACAAAGGCCACTGCATCCTTGACCGCATGATCGCCGTCAATGCCGCTGACAACAATAATGGGTATGTCCTTTACTTCTTTGTCTTTTCTGAGCTTGCGATAAAATCGGGGCCCCCACTCACCCGGCATCTGTATATCGAGACAGATCAGGTCAGGTTTCTCTTTTTTGACTAGTTCCAACCCTTCCATGCTGCTGCCGGCGCTGCAGGTAGCATAACCATTATCGCTGAATACAGCCATAAGATATTTCACGATTACCGGGTCATCATCAATGATGAGAATCTTTTTTGGCATGGCGTCCCTCTCTTTCAAACCGGATTGAGAAAAAACCGTTCAATTCTGGATAAATTGCTATTAGCATATGGCTTCGATATGCAGCAACAAGGTTATTGAAGATATATGCTCCGTTTTTATATGAAATCCCCCCTTGATCCCCCCTTTAAAAAAGGGGGACAATTGGATGATGATCGAACTAAAAGTTTGGGTTTTATTCCACGAATACTATTTATCAGGAACAATTAACTAATCTATAGTAACGGCCCCGCGGACATGACATTCTCCACACATGACCGGACCCTTCTTTTTAATCTGGTGACAACCTTTGCAGTTTAAATGGAATGCCTTGCGCAATCCCGGCTGGTTGCCGGAGTTTTTTTCAGTATGGCACTCAGAGCATCTTTGATCTTCAGAAGATTCATCGGCCACTCTCTCTCCATTTTCGTATACATGATGACATTCATTGCATTCTTCAATCTCAGCGGTTTCATTGTGGGCATCATGTCGAAAAACAGCCGGGGGTCGCCGCTGACTCTCAAAACTGTCCCCCTCCACCACCACCATATCTTCCTGCGCAATAGCCGGTAAAACAAAAAGAATAGAGATTATCGCTATCACTATAAATATTGCCGATTGTTTTCTCATTCTTTTCTCCTTTGAATCTTTGAAAGTTGTTTCAAAGTGCCAGGTTTCGTTCGATGGCAAGGCGTCTTGCAAATTGAAAGCGGAGCGTACATGCAGTACGTGAGCATTTCAATTTGTGGGACAACGCCGCCATCGGGCGAAAGATGGTACTTTGAAACAACTTTTAAGGTTTTTCCATGACCTCATATAATATATCACTGATAAACTTAATTTCAAAACCAAGTCCGTAGTGATGATTAATATCCTCCAGGCCGCTGTGGCAGTTGTGGCAGGGAGCAATTAAAATTTTGGCTCCGCGGGACTTGGCGGCAAAAAGCTGTTCAGCCTTGATGCGGTTGCCATCCATGCGGGTATTTTTGAAGGGCGGACCGCAGTTGATCACGCCACCACCGGCTCCGCAGCAATAATTGTGCTCACGGTTGGGGTGCATCTCGATAAGCTTCTCACAAATGGCATTGACTACATTGCGGGACTTTTCCGCCAGCCCTCCTCCTCGAATGACGTTACACGGATCGTGGAGCGTAACCGGCTGCTCAAATTTTTTGGCAATTTTGATCTTATCTTCCCGGAGCAGCTCGTCGTAAAAATCAATGGCATGGACAATCGGTATGGGGGGCATGCGCCACCCCAGCCAGCGGTTGCCCATGTCATAAACCGAACGGAAGGCATGACCGCATTCGCCCATGACAATTCTTTTGGCCCGCAGCCTGGCGGCAGTTTCAAAATGGACCCGTTTTACGCGACCCATAATTTCATTATCTCCGGTATACATGGCCATATCGCTGTTGTCCCAGCCGGGGGTGGCCGGCATGGTCCAGTCCACTCCAGCCATGTCCATGATGACCGCCGCTTGATAAAGAAGCTGGGCCTGGAATTTTGGTTCCGGACCGATTACCGAGTACATGATGTCAGCCCCTTCTTTTTCCAGGGGGATCCTCAGGGTAGGTATTTCAGCTTGGGCTTCCTCCTCCTGCCATTGGAGGGTATCAATCCACTCATCATCTTTAACCCACATTTGATTCATAGTAGCCGCATGGCTATGGGCCGTGTCCTGAATATAGAGAGGAGTTACCCCGAGCAAATGGCAGATGCGACGCACCGTGAGCATCATGTAGGCAATGTCAATTCCGAAAGGACAGTACATGGCACAGCGCTTACAGGCATTGCATTCGGTGGAAGCAATTTCAGAAGCCCTTTTTATGAACTGCGCACTGACCCTGCCTTTCTTTTTTATCATTTCCCAAATCGTTTGTTTGACTTTGCCCACCGGTGAATAGGCGGGATTCTTATCGTGGGAAAGGTAATAATGGCAGGCCTCGGAGCAGAGCCCGCAGTGGATACATGTATCCACATAAGCTTTTAAGCGGGCACCGCTTTCACTTTTAAAAACCCGCTTGATTACCTTTTCGATCCGATCCTCGGTAAGATTTTGGGCACCGATTTCCAAACCCTCGTCCACTGTTTTATTTTCGACTTGTTTGGCAACCTCAGTCATTGCTGCTCTCCTGTTATTAATTTAGAGAAATTTTTTATTTGTAAGATAAATGATCGGCACCTGAAGCTGTCTCAAAATTAGCAGATCACGTTCGAGGGCCCTCAAAGCCGGATTGTCTAATCTAAACAAATTAAAGTATGCATCAATCCGCGCGATGATGCTCCTTTTAAAATTAAGATCGATGCGGAATCAGGCTTTGCGTGACAACGCAGGCATTGGACGTTAGATGCATTTTTAAGATTGCTTCTACCAGTCTTGCGCATGCCTCACGCCTCCAAACTCCGACCCCATATAGGCCCTTGTCAATGGGGCCGTCAGCATATGACTCAGGCGTGTGAACGGAATGGCCACGAGCATGATTTCTCCGGCCAGGATATGCAAAATGACAAAAAATTGATACCCAAACCACTGGTAATAGGCCAGAAAGCCCGTCACAAAAGGTGCGATCACAATCGCCAGCAGTACAAAATCAGAAACTGAAGTGACGTACTGAACTTCCGGATTCGTCAATCGCCGGACAAAGAAAAAGATACAACCGGCGATGACAATCAAGGTCATGGCGTCCGCCAGGCCATCCGGCAGGGCCCACCAGCTCAGGTTCCATGCTTCCTCGATAAGAATGATATGGGCCATCAGAAAAAGCGGGGTTAGCAGCAAACAAATGTGAAAGGCAAAGGTAACGATTGTCATCCCCGGGTGCCTTCTCATATTTTCGGTGGCAAACGGTGTGCTCCATCGCAAAATAGATCGCAAACTGTATTTCCAGCTCATATATGAATAAATGAATCTTTCTTTGCGGTGGACCAACACAAGCAGGCTGATGAGCCGGTAAAGGCTGCCGCCGATAAAAATAATAAAGGCGCACCAGACCAACGGGCCACTGACAAACTGATAAACATCGAGCATGTTCCCCCCTTTTAATGCAGCATGTCCGTCACGGACAGGACATGCCTGCAATAAGTGCCGTCCTTCAGGGTCCGCAGAAGAATGGTGTCTCCTGTGGAGCTGAAAACAGGATCCCAGATTTCATCGCACTCGCCATCCCACAATTGATCATTTAAAGCGATGCCGTATTTACCGTTTTTCTCAAATTTTACCGCCACATAATTGCTGTCGAAGCTAAAGACCGGCTGCCATACCATATCGAAGTTATTTTTCCAGACAGCGCCGTCGACCGCAACAAACCAGCGGGCATCTTTTTTGGCCACGGCCGCGATTTTTTTACTGTCGGGACTGAAAACCGCATCGGATACCATGTCGTTGAAGGTGACCGGCCAGGCATGTCCGTCAACCGCAATCGTCCACCGCCCATATTTAGGCGCAACAATAGCGGCCAATTTACTGCCATCGGGACTGTACATCTGATGCCAGACTTGCACAAAACGTTGATCCCAGATTATCTGACCATCTTCGGCCAAAGACCATTGGCCGTCTATCCGGACCGGTGCCACCACCGAATTGTTGATGGGATTAAACACCGGCTCCCAGACACAACCAAAGGTCTGCTCCCAGGGCGTGCCGTTGACGGCAATGGTGTAATCGTAAAGGTTCAATCTGACTTCGGCTGCCAGCTTTTGACCATCCGGACTGATCGCCATTTTCCAGACGTTGATAAACCTTGTGTCCCATGGGTTTCCGTCCATGGCCGCCGAAAAGGCGCCCGCCTGAAACTTTTGGATTTCCCCCTCGCCGAACCCTTCGACCTGCACAACCGCCGCCGTCCGGGTCCCATCGGGACTGATGGTGGGATTGGTCATGTTGGCGAATGTTTTTTCCCAGGGCACATCATTGAGCGCCATGCCGTAAGTCATGTCCTGTTGGACGGCAACGGCGATATTTTTACCATCCGGGCTGAACATGGTATTCCACGCATAACCAAACTTGTTCTCCCAGGCAGCGTCGTCCACTGCCACCGTCCACTCGCCCGTCTCCGAGACCAGAGCGGTCAACCGGCCATCCGGGGCAAATCGCAGATACCAGATTTTATCAAAAACGTTTTCCCAGGGTTGGTCGTTGACACAAACGGAGAACTCCCCCTCCGACAGATTGACGATGGCCGCGATTTTCTCTCCATCCGGACTCACATAAGGCTCTTCGATCCAATTGAACTTGTTGCGCCACTGCGACGTATCTGCTATGTCTCTTTGGCCGATATTCCAATCCCACTCGCTCTTGCTAACCATTACCTGTTCTCCCCTATTGCTTCATTCCGCCGTCGATATCTTGCAAGACGCGGCACTACGCCACATGCCTATTGACCGATCAGGCTGGCCGTCATTTTCAGCAACTCTTCAGCCTCCGGCGGTTTTTCAATATAAGCTTCCGGTCTGGGAATCGGTTCATCCAGCCGGGCGTTTACCATATTCAAATAGTGCGAAAACGTTTTCTGGGCCACGGCCGAAAGCATGATAACCGGTATGGATTTAAGGGTTTGGTCCGTTTTAAGCTGCCGGAACATCTGGACGCCCCCTTCCCCGGGCATCATCACATCCAGAATGATCAGATCCGGTGAAACATCCCTGGCTTTGATCAGGCCTTCTTTTCCATCCCTGGTCATCACCGGTGCGTAACCGCTGGTTTCAAGCAGGGTCGATATAAAGATGCGCATATCCAATTCATCTTCTACAATGAGCACCGTCTTCTTATTCATGCAAAATCCCCATCCCTTCGAGCTGAAGTAGCCGTCACACCAATGATGATCAGGCAACTTTGTCAGGATGATTTACACTGGCCACCGGACAGGCAGAACGTAAAACAACCTGTTCCACGGTGCCGCCGAGGACCGCTTCCTCCGGATCAATCTCCCGGGTGTGGTGAGCCATAACGATGAGGTCGCCCATCTTCTCGCGGGCAAACTTCAATATTTCGATATAGGGAACACCTTCGCGCACCTCGATATCAAAATTGTCATAGCCGTTCATTTTGGCGGCATAGCGCTTTTTCATTTTATTGCGGGCACTTTCAATCAGCTGCTCGATCTCTTCCTGTCCCAGCACCTGGCCGGCGGAGGTCGAGGTTATATCGCAGGCGTGGAACATGTGCAGTTTGGCACCGACTTCATTGGCCAGCTTGGAGGCAAACATAAAGGCCGAATCAGAAGCTTTGGAAAAATCAGTTCCAAATACGATGTTGGAAAACAGTCTCCAGCAGGTCGTGCACGGACGACTGACGATAACCACCGGGCAGCGGGCGGATTTAGCAACCTTTTGCATGGTGCTGCCAACCACACTCCGATAGCGAGTGGCACCGATGTCCTCCTGCCGGGTGTGGGATCCCATAATGATCAGATCGACGTCTTTTTTGCGCGCTATTCTCAATATTTCACGGTGAGGAACTCCAACAGCGGCTTCAATTTCAACATTCGCGGTGTCTTTCAACAGGTCACCGTATGTATTTTTCATCTCTTCTTTGACCCACTCGATATAATCCGGATCCGGCTGCTCCCTTTCTCCGGTTCTGACATCGGTGACAAAGGGACTGTATCCCCGGGTGGGGATGCCGAGCACATGGAAAACGGTGAGCTTGGCCTCCCATTTCATTTCCAGATCAAAGGCCACTTTAGCAGCATTATCGCAAGTCGGTGACGCGGTTGTGGCAAAAAGGATTTTGGTAAACATGACTCACCTCCTAAGTTCACATTGTTCAGAGATAACGTGAAAGCTGAGTTCCCAGGTAATTCCGTCAATAAATTCAAACAGGGTGAACACTGTATCAAATTCAAATATGTCTACACGGTCCCCGAAAACCACATGTTTAAGTCTTCCAAGCTTTAACGGCACATCCAGCAGACGGTTTAATTGTAACGATCGAATCTCTACCGTATCGTTTTTCTTGATCCCGAAAATCGAACTGTATATTTCCAGGCCCTTCTCAGGGTATCCTATCATTTCAACCGTTTTTACAAATTCAAGATGATCGATAATTTCTGAATCACACCCCTGTTCCGGGCAGTTCACATACTGCTCAATATACGTGGGGAAAAACGAATTCAGCTTTCCAAGCAGTGCGTATTTGTCGATCATCTCAAAAAAACTTCTCAACGTGTAGGCTTCTTCAAGATTGATTTGATAGCTGAGGTATCTCAGGACATCGGAATCCACCGCGCTCTGTTTGTAGTGAATCGTTCCGTCCCTTTTTAATGATACGTCATACATTAAAGCTTCTCTCTGATGCGGTAATTGAATTTACCGGGTTGATAATTAAGATGTTGCATGCGATTGTTTTACCCTCTTGTTCAGCATTTTTCATGCCAACTAGCGGGGAAAAATTGCCTACAAAATATTTATAACTATTTTAATATGTTATATTGTTATTAAATTGTGTACTAGGAATAGAAGCAAAATGATAAATGTTGCATAAATGCAACACTAACTTAAATTATATCGGGTCAAAAAATGATTTTAAGAATTTAATACTAAAATTTTCAAATATTTATGAAAAGTACTCGGTATTGTGGAGATAGTTGAACAGAATGCTGCGATAATGCATCAAAACGCAACATTTGTTGCATCACTCATGCTTGCAGCTGTAAGGGCGTTTCATTGCTGACTTTTAAGGCAGCAATGTGTTCGGGCGGAATATGAGATGATTAGAGAGAAATATTGTATTTTTTAATTTTACGCCACAAGGTGGTGCGGTTTATGTTAAGGGCGGCGGCCGTTTTGCCTTTATTCCAGTTGTATCTTTGCAGCATATCCATAATTATGTTTTTTTCGCTGAGTCCAACGGCATCACCCGGCAACGAAGTGTCATCAACTGGCAACGCTCGTGTAACGCCCTGCTGGAGTGCCAGGGGCAGGTGGTTACGATCGATTATTTCACCCTGACAAACAATCAAGGCATGTTCTATAATGTTTTCCAATTCCCTGACGTTGCCGGGGAAATCATAATTTAAAAGAACGTCCATGGCATCGTTTGAAAACTTTTCCACCCGGGTGTCCCGGGTGACACGCAGGCGCTTTAGAATATGGGAGATCAAAAGCGGAATATCGCCTCGACGGTCTCTGAGCGGGGGCAGCTCCAGGCGCATCACATTCAGCCGGTAGAAAAGATCTTCGCGAAAACGCCTTTCCTGTACCAGCTGCCCCAAATTCCGGTTGGTCGCTGAAATAATGCGAACATCCACTTTGGTTGTTTTTCGGCTACCCAGGGGATAAAATTCCTTATCTTCCAGCACCCGCAGCAGTTTGGCCTGCAGGGATAAAGGCAGGTCTCCAATTTCATCCAGGAAAATGGTTCCCCGGTCCGCATCCTGAAATCGTCCGGGTTTATCGTTGTCCGCCCCCGTAAAGGCACCTTTAACATAACCGAACATTTCGGATTCAAGCAGGTTATCGGGCAGGGCCGCACAGTTGACTTTGACCAGGGGTTTTTTGGAACGCGAACTGGCATTGTGGATAACTTTGGCGAGAACATCCTTACCGGTGCCGGTGGGGCCTTCAATTAGAATGGTTGCATCACTGGCCGCCACCACGGGAATGATTTCAAAAATTTTCTGAATGGCCGGGTCCTTACCGACCATGTCATAAAAGGTATAACGTCCCTTTATTTCACTGTTAAATTGATACTTTAGCGATAAATCGGAAATGGTTGCCAGACCACCGACAATCCGCCCGTCCTCATTTTTGAGCGCCATGAAGTTGGCCCGCACCGGTACGATCTGTCCATCCCGGGTTCTTAGTTCTCCTTCGGAACTGGAGCGGGCCTGACCATCGGCAATGGTCTCATTGAAAAGCAACATCCCCGGACTGGTGGTCTTGCCGAATACCGTGCTGCAGGATTTTCCCAGGACATCCCCCCGGCTGAATCCCGTGATGGTCTCGGCCGTGTTGTTGAAAAAGGCTATATGCCCGCCGCGATCCACGGTCAAAACACCGATATCAAGATTGTCCAGGATAAGTTTTATTCGGCGGTCATCATGTCGGACACGTTCAAGGAGGTCCTTTAAAGCGGAATGGTCCTGGAAAATTTCGATACATCCCGAAGGCAAGTTGTCCGGCCCATAGATGGGCGAAACAATCCGGGTGATACTGCGGGTTTCATTATCCTCACCGGCTACTTTGACATCCATGCTGCCGGATTTGCGGCCATCTTCCATCGCTTCCAGATAGGAACATCTCCCGCCGCATAGCGAGCCCATCAGCCGGTCGTTACAGTTTTTACCAACAAGATCGGAGGCCTTGTACCCCGTAATTACTTCCGCCGATTGATTCAAGGATATAATGTTGCGCTCCGGCGACAGCACCATAATCCCCATGGAGAAAAAATCGAAAATATCACCAAGCTGGCTGTATTTGATGAGGATGTCATCCATCATTGGTTATTGGGATTTATTTGGAATTTGGGGTTTGTTTTTTGGAATTTTAAAATCGTTATTTTTCAGCCCCTCGGGTATTCTAATCACAAAGGTAGACCCGACCCTGACCTTTGATTCAGCAGTAATTTCACCTTTATGCTCGTCGATGATTTTCTTGGTAATCATCAACCCGATGCCGGTACCCTCGGTCCCCTTGGTACTGAAAAAACTCTGGAAAATTTTCTTTTTGATCTCCGTGTTCATCCCGCAACCGGTGTCTTCTACCTGGTACTCCACGCCCCATCCAGGTTTTTTAGTTGTACGAACCATCACCCTTTTTTCTTTCTTACCGGAATCATCGATGCAGGCATCCAGTGCGTTGGTCACCAGATTGAGCAAACTATGGTGGATGAGGTCGGGATCAAACTGACAGGGACCGATATCCGTATCGAATTGGGTGCTCAGATCTATTCCATGCTCTTTGGCGCGCGGGCGCATAAGGTCGACAACTTCCCGCAACGGTTGATTGGGATCACAGGCCTGAAAATCCGGTCGGATCTCTTTGGCATAATTAAGAAGATCCATGGATAAGTTGGTTATCTTGTCTACATTGCCCTTGATCATTTCCCAACCCTGCATCAGATACTTTTGCTCACCCAGTTCAATCCCTTTTTCCAGGACAAAGGCTCCCCCTTTAAGGCCCCCGGTAATATTCTTAATGGCGTGGGACAGACCGGCAACTGTTTGACCGACCGCCGCCAGCCGTTCGGCCTCAACCAGCTTGCGCGTCTTATCGCGGACAAGTTGCTCCAAGTTGTGGGTATAGTCGTTGAGCTTTTGGCGCATGTCGATCCGTTCGTGGGCCCTTTTTAAGGCAATTTCCAAAATTTCGTCGTTGATGGGTTTGGTCACAAAATCCGTGGCCTCATATTTAACGCTTTTGATGGCCAGATCCATATCGCCGTGTCCCGTAATCATGATGACTTCGGTATCGGGGCTGATCTTCTTCAGCTTGCGCAAAAGCTCAATACCGTCCATTTCAGGCATTTTTATATCGGTCAGCACAATGGGCGGGCGCAACTTTTCAAAAGTACGCAGGGCTTCCGCACCGGTGGCAGCAGTATACACCTGATACCCCATATCCGCCAGCAAGATGCCTAATACCTTTCGAATACCCTCTTCGTCATCGACTAACAGGATCGATCTGTCCATCAGCCCTCGCTGGCAATTGGAAATTTGATAATAAAGCCGGCACCATTGTCTTTTCCGGAAACGGCCTGGATGCTACCCTTGCAATCCTTGATAATTCCGTAACTGATGGAAAGCCCCAGGCCGGTGCCCTGGCCGACTTTTTTGGTGGTAAAAAAGGGCTCGAATATCCGCTCTAACATCGATTTCGGAACCCCGGGTCCCGTATCGTTTACTTCAACCGTAATCACCCTGTCATCGGCCCTGGTTTTCAGTGTAATTTTCTTTTCCCCGCTTTGCTGCGGCTGGGATTGCCATTTTTCATCGATGGCATCCCGGGCATTAATCAAAAGGTTGATAAAGACCTGTTCCAGGCGATCAGGATCGGCCAGGACCAGGGGAAGATCAGGCGCCAGATCCCATACGACCTTTATCCCCCTGACCTTTAACTGCTGTCCTAAAATTTCCAGCGCTCTTTCGAGGACCTTGTTTACCTGGACTTTTTCCAGGGTGACATCCGATTGACGGCCAAATTGCCGCATGTGGTTAATTATCTTGGTAGCCCGGTCGACATAAGAATCGATCTCGGTGGCCATGGTAGACAAAATCTCATCTTCGATCTTTTCTTTTTTGGCGATCTTGCGCATAAAGAAGCGACTGGCCGTCTTGATCACCGAAAGGGGCTGGTTGAGTTCATGGGCCACCCCGGTGGCCATCTCGCCCAGTGTGGCCATCTTGCTGGCCTGGATTAATTGCTGTTCGGTTTCAAGTCGTTTGGTAATATCGCTGGTGGTGACCAGCAATACTTTGGCGCCCGGATAGTCAGAGGGTGAAATCCGCATATTTACAAAGAGGGGCTCACCGCTGGCGTTATATTGCCGGACCTGGTTGATAACGGTCGATGTTTTAATTGATTCCTCGTAGTGGCTTCTTTCTTCTTTTCTAAACAGCTCCAAAAAAGAAGTTTGGATGATTTCATCCTTTTTATATCCATAGACACTTGCGACACTGCCATTACAGTCGAGTATCTCGAGGGTATCAATGTCGAGAACAAACACCGGGTTTGGGATGTTGTCGAAGATGGCAGAATATTTTTTTTCGGATTTCTCCAGTTCCTCTTCCAGCAGTTTGGTGTGGGTCACATCGAGGCTCATCTCCATGGAGGCAACGACATCACCACTCTCGTTTTTGATGGGAGCGGTATTGACAATCCAGTGGGTCGGCTTGCCATCCTTGCTGAGTCCCCGTTCTTCACTAAAATGCGGCCGGCCATCTTCAAAGGTTTGTTCAACCGGGCAGATCTCACATTTTTGTGTCCGCCCCTTGTAGGCAGCGTAACAGTAATCGCCGGGTTTAGGATTGAATTTATCACTGAACTCACGATTGTAACGGATCAGCCGGTAGTCGCGATCCTGGACGGTGATAATACAGGGTACCCGCTCAAACAGGGTCTGGTATTCGTTTCTCTGCTTGTTGAGCTCCTGCTGCTTTTCGCCGATCTTGCTGCTCATCTTGTTAATCGCCACAGACAACTGGCCGATTTCATCTTCCTGGTCAATTTCGATTCGGGAGCAGTACTCCCCGTTGGCAATCAGCCGGGTCTCATTCATTATATTGTTGATCGGGCGTTTAACAAATCGCAGAATAAAAAATAAAACAGCTGAGGATGTAAACACAAATATCAGGACCGCAAATCCCAACAACCATTTTTGAAAAAGCAATATCTCCCTATCAGTTTCTTCAAGTGATACAACGACATCCAAAGCCCCCAAAACCAGTTTGTCCTCAGGGTGAACATGGCAGGAATTGGATGAACATCCGGGCTCACTGTAAATTGGACTCAGTATTCCCAGCAGTCGGTGCCCTTTGGGAGAAGAAAAGATACGGGTCCTTTCGCCCAGGCGCAGCTCTGTCAGGGGCGGTTCCGACCGATGACAAACATAGCAGGCCTCGTCTTTAATATTGGTGACCTGATCGACTTCACCAGGGTCGTTTGAATACTTTATCTGGCCCTCTTTATTGTAAATCCTTAAATTTTTAACCTTTTTCTCAGAAGCAAATTTCGATATAATCCGGGTAATATCCTCTCTTAAATTATTCATCATGGCATAGTGGGCACCGAGCTTAATGGCTGTGGTCAGTGTGTCGGCGTTCGAAACGATGCCATTCATCAGTTTTTTTTTCTGGTATTTGATATTATAGTAGGCCCAGACGGAAACACATAGAAACAGACTCAGGCCAACGAGGATGAGCAATTTGGAAATCAGGCTGCGGCGAATACTTTTTAAAAATTTCACCATGGCTGTAAGACAGGGACATGCCCTGAAGAAAGAAGTGTAAATTTTATGATTGTAACCATTAGTCTCCCGGCAAAAGCATTGTTATTAAACGGTTGAGTTCAGCGGCATCGGGGGGTTTTTCCATGTAGGCTTCAGGCTCGGGTAACTGCTTGCCGCTCAGAGGTTTTAACAATCTAATAGAATGGAAAAAGGTTTTCCTGGCAATGGCCGACACCATGATGATGGGTGTGCATGAAAGCCTTTCATCCTCTCTGAGCTGCTGATAGGTTCGCAGCCCGTCTTCGATTTTAGGCATCATGACGTCAAGGATCACCAGCGCCGGAAGGACCGCCCGGGCCTTTTCCAATGCTTCAGAGCCGTTTCCGGCCACGATCGGTTCAAATCCCATGGTTTCCACGACGGTCGACAGATAAATCTGCATGTCCGATTCGTCGTCCACCACCAGAATTTTCCGGTTATCCATCTTCAATACCCATCCCCTGACAGGTTGCCGACAGCATCAATTCAAGGCTAAATCTTAAAATGATATAAATTTTTTCGATCGAGTGGCTAATATTGAACCAATTTCATGAAATCCGCAAGGGGAAATCGGTGTTGTAATCAGGAGGTATCCTTCGCGTGCACCCCCGGATAGACTAAAGGCCGCTTTCTTTTTTCAAATATTCGAAAAACAGCATCCCCACCATAGCCAGGCATTCCATGTCTAAAAATTTCTCGGTCCGTTTTTCAAACAGCACCCCGCATTGGGCGGGAAATTCTTCATCCTCGTTATTGAAAAGCAGCAACAGCGGCACCTTCGGCAGGGCGTCAAATTGGATGCAAAGATCGTAGGGAAATTTTTCATTCGGTATGTATCCACCCATCTTTTTGCCCGCCGCTTCCAGTTCCGACACACGGCCGGAAAATGTTTCCGCAATGGGCCTTGTCACCGTATTGGAAAAGGCATGGACCAGAGGGGCGGCATCTTTAAAATCCTTGAAGGCCATCCAGTTGCCGCCCAGGGGTTCGATCATGGGACACATCAGCAGATATTTGCACAGGATGACACAGATGGCCAGGTGGGGTTTTTGGCCGGAGGAATCGGTAATGCCTTTCGCTGATACCCGATAGGATCGGCCAAAAAACGGAATGACGACAACTTCACCGTCTACTTCAACGCCAAGGGTATCGGCAATGAAATAGAAATCAAGCCCGGCAATCCGGTTCAGGTAATCATTGTAGGTCTGTTCGTATACGTGTCCTTTTTTTGTAGTTTCATTTTCTCTCATAATAGACCCAATCTTTTCCCTCGTATTTCGAAAGTCAGGACACATCCACCTATGATGTCGTCATCGTACTCGTACTCGATCCGTTTCTCTTTGTTCTTCAAAACGCTGCTTTTCGATAACGAGGACGAGGACGAAAAACAGTCTTCAATTGTGAGCATTCATTGGTGGGTAATTACCACCATACGATAACGAATTTATGCAACGTTGGGTTTTTCTTTACGCCCTGGCGCATTTGCGTGAGACAAAATTAATCAATTACCGCAAATGCCCGCACCGGAAAGGATCCCATCCCTTTCACAGGCGCCGGCACCGCAAAAAATTTAAACCCGGTCTCCGGCAAGCTGCCCAAATTGCCCAGGTGCTCAACAAGGGGAATTTCAGCCTCCAGCAAAATCGTATGGGCCGGTCGCGTACCGTCGGTATTGTCGTCGATGTTCAGGGAATCGATGCCAACAAGTGCGGCGCCGGCTGATTTCAGGTATTCGGCCGCCTCCCGGGATAAAAAGGGGTGTTCTTCGAAATATTGAGAGGTTGACCAGTGCCGGTCCCAGCCGGTATGGACCAGAACGGCTTTGCCACCCACGGCCCGGTCTTTAAAAAGATCCGGCAGGATAGTCCTGGTCAAGGGGTCGGCATGAAACACCAGACCATCAAGATTGGCCACCGAAGCAATCTCAAACTGGGAAAGGTCCTTGCCGTCGGCAAAACGATGAAATGGTGCGTCAATATAAGTACCGGTATTGGCCACCATTTCGATCTTGCCAATCTGGAATGTAGTTCCTTCGGCATAATGATCCCGGGACGCTTCCCTGCTCATATGATCGGTTATGAGGGGCCCCGGCAAACCGGTATAGGTTATCATACCATCTTCAATGGGGTGACTGAGATCAACTATTTTTGCCATATCGAATCCTTTGCATATCGATCCAAAAAAAAATATCTGTAGTCCTTAACACTGTTTTGAGGAAAAATTCAATGTTCTAATGTTTGAATCGCCGTATAAATCTTATTGACTTCCATATTGACTTCCAATGTAAAAGAATATATTGTATTAAAAGTATACTTATTATACGTTAATCTTGATTTCACAAAGAGGTACTCATGAAATCTGCAACAGTATCAACAAAATTAGAGCCTTCCATATCAGAAAAACTCGACTTGTTGGCGAAGGCGACAGCCAGATCACGATCATTTCTGGTCGCGGAAGCCATTGAAACATATGTAAAGGATCAGGCCTGGCAAATTGAAGCTATTCAGGAAGGCGTCAAAGAAGCAAACAACGATAATTTTGCCACAGACAAAGAAGTAAAAAAAGCCTTTAAGAATTGGGGCGTGAATGAAGATTAGGTGGGTTCGACTTGCCCTGACAGATCTGGATGAAGCAGCGGCATTTATCTCCCAGGACAATCCCGAAGCTGCCAAAAGAGCAGTAAAACGTGTACGGGATGCAGCCCGACTATTGTCAGATCAGCCAAATGCAGGTCGCCCCGGCCGCGTTCATGGCACCCGGGAATTAGTCATCGCCGACACACCTTTTATTTTGCCATACCGTGTGGTTAGAAATACCGTCCAGATCCTTCGGGTTTTACATGGCGCCAGACAATGGCCCGCACAATTTTAGAAACTATCTCAAACAATGCCTTTTGAAATAGCTTCTAATCCTTATAGACCGGAAATTGTCTGCACAACCCGGCCACCCCCTCTGCTACATTTTCTGATACATGGGGCGTGTCGCCATTGACCATGGCGGTATCCATCAATTCCACAATCTGAGCAACTTCAGCTTCTCCCATACCCCGGGTAGTAATACCCGGGCTGCCGATTCGAATACCGCTGGTGACATCGGGCTTCTCGGGATCCCCCGGAATGACATTGCGATTGACAACAATTCCCACCGCTTCCAGTGTTTTTTCAGCGATGTCACCGGTTAAACCTTTTGATCTCAAATCAACCAGGACCAGGTGGTTGTCCGTCCCGCCGGTGACGATACGATAGCCTTGCTTTTCAAACCCGGCGGCAAAGGCGGCGGCATTTTCCAATGTCTTTATTTGTTCCTCTTTGAAACCCGGTTCCATTGCGAGCTTCAAGCATACAGCCTTGGCTGCCAGCAGATTAAGAGAGGGGGTTCCCTGGGCACCCGGAAAGATGGCTTTGCTGATGTTTCTTTCATGCTCTTTTTTGCATAAAATCACACCGCCCCTGCCTCCTTTTAATGTTTTATAGGTGGTAAAGGTCACAAAATCCGCATGGGGAACCGGGCTGGGAATAGCCCCGGCAGCAACCAGGCCGGCAATGTGGGCCATGTCCACCAGCAGATAGGCTGAAACACTTTTGGATATATCCGACATTATTTGGTAATCAATCAGCCGGGGGTATGAACTGGCACCTGCTATAATCATGTGAG
The DNA here is from genome assembly GCA_963821065.1 of uncultured delta proteobacterium. Classification (GTDB taxonomy): domain Bacteria; phylum Desulfobacterota; class Desulfobacteria; order Desulfobacterales; family JAFDCJ01; genus JAFDCJ01. Next base: position 39,735 of record CAWGCM010000006.1, read on the forward strand.
GCTTAAAAACTGCCGCTACCTCACGCACCTCATCATAGTCGATTCGTTCAGTTTGAGCGTCTAATCCGTAGTGCCGAAATTTAAAACATTGGCTGGTGACCGATGCCGGATCGCCGTGGGAGAGATGCCCGCCATGGGACAGTTTCATCGAAAGGATTCGGTCGCCGACATCGAGGACCGCGAAATAAACCGCCAGGTTGGCCGAAACCCCGCTGTGGGGCTGAAGGTTGGCATGATCGGCGCCAAATAATTGCCTGGCCCGGTCTACAGCTAAACTTTCCAGTTCATCTGCATGGACACAGCCGGCATGAAACCGGCGGCCCGGATAGCCCTCTGCAGCCTTGGTGCTGAAAATGGACCCCTGGGCTTCGAGAATGGATCGAGGGGCATGATTCTCGGCTGCAATCAAGTCCAGGGAATTTTCAATTCTCGCTTCTTCCTGCCGAATAATTTGGGCAACCCGGGGATCATCGTTCGGTAAATATAGCATGGCCATACCCCGTCAAAGATAATTTATGAAAGGCGCCAGAGTCAGGAAGAAATTTATATAATGTGAATAAAGATTTGTAAATAAAAATGGGGTGGCAGTTAGTGCCACCCCAATAAAAAGAGATGATGTAAGATGAAATGAGCAAAATCGACTATCTATCAGCCAAAGGCAGGCCCTGATTTCACGCCGGCCTTTTTTAGAATTACGGCAAGCGGACAAAATCCGGTAACTGAAGATTGGAGAAGATTAACACCTACAAAACCCGTAAAAAAAAGCCAGTATGGGCTGTGAATCACTGAAAGGGAACTATTTAAATTCTGATACCTGCGTCTTGCCGGTTCTTGTATAGTGATTAAAATGTTTGGATAAGGTTTGATTCTGCGGAAAATAACAAGGAGATGATTGCCATGCAACAAAAGCTGCCCGGATACACAATCCTGCTTTTTATATTCTTATTCTTTTTGATGCTGCCATCCTGCAGTGCACAGCAGGATCAGAATTTCACAGCCTTATCGCCCAAAGAAGCTTCAAATTTGATTGAAAAGCACACAGGAGATTCCGATTTTGTTATCCTCGACATTAGAACACCGGGAGAGTATCAAAGCGGGCATATTAAAGACTCCATCATGATCGATTACTATTCAAAAACCTTTACGGATGAAATCGGCCGCCTGGATAAAAAAAAATCATATCTGGTATACTGTCGCAGTGGAAACCGTTCGGCACGTTCGATGGATCTGTTTAATAAATTGCAGTTTAATAAAATATACCACCTGTCATCGGGCATCAGGGGCTGGATGTCAAAAGGGCTTCCGCTGGTAAAGCAGATCCCATTGGTTGAGCAATCAAATGGGGGTTAATTGTTATTGGTTAGGGGTTTGAACGGGGAGATATAATTGAAAATGGGTCCCATAAGCAAAATGATTAAAACCGTAACCGCCAGGATCGGGTTACTCATGGCCAGTCTGATTTTGTTTTCCGGGACAAACTGCGCAAAAACCAACTGGAACGGTATAAAACAGTAAAAGCTATCTCAAAGATGTAGATTGCGTTCAAGGGTCTGCCTCAGGCGGATCGATTCGGTTCAAAAGCGGAGTCCGCCGGAGGCGGATGAGCGTTCATTTTAAATCAAATCGCGATGCACCTTTAAAAATTAAAATCGCTGCTGAATCAGGCTTTGCGTGGCAACGCAGCCATTGAGCGCAAGATGCATTTTTGAGTTAGCTTTTTTCAGGTCCATACGGTTTAAAAACTATCAGTAGGCGCGGCAACAGGGTCAGGGCTGCCAACAAGGCAATCAGCATGGCCAATCCTGTCAGCAGTCCAAAGTAAATAGTGGGAAGGAAATTGGAAAAGGCCAGAATAGAAAAACCGATAATGATCGTCACCGATGTGTAGTACATGGCGTAACCGATGCTGCCATGACAGTAATGCATTGTCTTTATGTAATTCTGGCTGATCTTGAACTCATTTCTGAATCTGTAGATATAGTGAATCGTGTTATCAACAGCAATTCCAATACTGATGGCCGCGATGGTGATGGTCATCATGTCCAGCGGTATATTGGCCCAGCCCATGAACCCTAAAACAGCTCCGATAGCCAGCAGATTTGGGGCCAGGGCAATCAGTGCTATTTTAAATGATTTAAAAAGAAGTAAAAACATAGCCAGCAGCACCATGACAACAACTCCCAGCGTTAAAATCTGGGACTCGAAAAGGCTCTGCAGCATATTGTTATATAGCACCAGCAAGCCTGCCAGATGAACGTTCTCCTCTTTTAGGCCCAGCCTGTTGATCAGGTCATGACGGATTTTTTTGAGTAAGGCGTCACGCTTTAAAGATTTTTCGGAATCCTTGACCCGCACGGAAAATCGCAGCTGACTGTCTCCCACCGATACATAGGGAGTTAATACCAACGCTTTAAAGCGGTCCGGCAATTCACCGTAAAGCAGGGCAAGTTGGAAATTGTCCAGCGGTTTGCCGTGATTTAGCTTTTCTGCAATCTTCAACATGGTTCCCAGAGACAAAACCTTACCGATTTCCGGTACGCTTTCCAGATAGTCATGGATTTTTTTAACCAATGCCATCCGGTCGGAAGTAAACCAGTATCGACCGTCATCTTCTTTTTTTTCAAATTCATCAAACTCGTCAAACTCACCGTCACCGGTGGCAACTTCTACCGACCCCGAAGCCTGTGTCGGGAGGTCGTTGGCCTCAATTTCGACAATCACATCCAGGGGAGTGGTGCCGCCCAGGTTCTGGTCAATGACTTTCATGCCCTGGTAAATCTCGGTGGTGTCTTTAAAATAGTCAATAAAGCTGTTTTCAACGGCCAGCCTGGAGATACCGATCGCACTGAGGACAAAAAGCACAGCACTGATGGACAGCAAGGCTCTTCCGTGGTTTTCGGTCCATCCGGCCAGAAAAGATGTCAATGAATATTTTGATTTTTTTCTGATCTTGGGTGTCTTTTTAGCCACCAGCATTAAGCCGGCGGGAAAAAGCAGAAAAGTTACCACCAAAGAAACGACAATTCCGGCGATCATCATCCAGCCGAATGTTCTGACAGGCAGGATATCGCAGAGCATCAAAGAGCCAAACCCGGCAATGGTTGTCAGGGCGGCAAACAGGCAGGGAGTTACCATCAAGCGAATGGTTTGTTCTATCAATTCACGTTGCTCTGCCCGGGGATTGCTTAAAGCGAGATCCCGGTACCGCACGATCAAATGGATCGTAATCGCCATGGTGATGATTAGCTGTAAAGAAATGAAATTGGAGGATATGACCGTCACCTGCCAGCCAAACATACCCAGAAGCCCCATCATGGCAATGGCCGAAAAGGCGCAGCAAAGAATCGGCAAAATCACCCAGCGCTTACTTTTGAAGATAAAGCCCAGGGCGACGATCAAAAAGAACAGGACCCCAAGGCCGAAGATCTTCAGGTCGTTTTTGATAAAGCTGATGAGATCATCGGCAATCATGCTGATACCGCCCAGGAAGAGCTGGGCATCCTGACGGTAGCTGTCCATAATGGCACGGATTGTTGCGATATCCTGATGCCGACCTTTTTTTAGTTCGTCCCTGCTCTTTTTTAAATCTGTGTCAATTTTTTTTAAATCGGCAATCTCTGCCGCCAACAGTGGGCCGGTGATCTGTTTTGCCAGAATACGGTCGCGGCGGGTAATTAAGTTTGTATAAATCTCGTCGGTCCAGAAATTAATCTGAAGCGCGGTGGTTTTAAGATCGGGACTGATCAGAAGGTTTCGGTAAAGTGGACTGTTTTGCAGCTCCATCCGGGCCAGTTTGCGATCTACCCCTGGTGACTGGAGGGTTTGAAGGTTGGAGACCAGCTCTTTGACCGGCACCGGCGGGCTTTCCAGCAGCGGGATGTCCAGAATGGTAACAACCGACGATACTGAATTCAGCTGCATTAATTCCTTTTTCAACCGTGCCAGATCGGCCAATGCCTTATCTGAAAACATATCGGATTTGGGAGCATAGGTCATCAACAAATAATCATAGCCCCCGTAACGGGATTTGATAATACGTGAATATCGCAGGTCTTCATCAGATTCAAGAAGCAGGGTTTCGGCGGAGGCATCCAGTTTGAAATCCCTGGCTTTATAACCCAGAAAAGCGATTGCTGCCAGAATGCAGAGGATGATGGTTCCCGGATGATTGAGGATCAGTTTGTCATAAAATCGTGTCAGAAAGGAATGACGTTTGGTCATATGTTCAGTTGTAATCGCGGATTGAGATTAGCAAATCAATGGAAGTGGTTTCAAAACCACACCTGAGGCGGGCCAAGCCCCAGATCGCGTCCAAAGATCCGCCGCAGGCGGATTAGATGGGGTTTTGAAATCATTTCTACTAACTATCGGCAGGCCTTTTCATCTTCAGCAACAGATCATCAATCGTCCCGCTCTCCAGGATCTCAGCAAATTGAGATCGATAGCTTCGAATAATGCTGACGCCCTGGATTTCCAGATCGTAGACCTTCCAGTCCTCAGCCGGTTTATAAAGCTTGTATAGTATGGAAGTTCTTCGGTCTTTTGAAACTAATTGGGTGGGGATCTGAACTTTTTTCTTAACCTGAGCAGGCGGCTCAAAAATGATCTTTTCATCTGTATAAAGTGCCAGTTTGTCCAGATATGACGTTTTTAGAAGTTCGATATAAAGCTGGGTGAATTTCTCTTTTTTCTCCCGGGGCAGGTCGGGCCAATATTGTCTGCCCAACGTCAGTTTGGCCATCAGCGCAAAGTCAAACATCGGGGTGACGATTTCGTTGATCTCTATTTTTTTAGCCTTCTGGTCGAGGTCTTTATTTTGCAATACCGCGAATACGGCATCCAACTTGCGTTTTACGATTTCTTCGGCATCACGCTTATCGTCGGCCATTAACGGCTGGCTAAAAATAAGCAGGCATAAAATTATATACAAGATTCGAATCATAAGAATTTGCCGGTCTGCTCCTTATGCTAATGTGATTTTGATTATCATAATAGAATCAATTTAATGGATAAGTCAATATAAGAAAAGCTCCCAAATATTATGAGAATTAATTGTTGTTTTCATTTAAGTTTTGACCCGATTGGCCGATACAATTTTTAACCAAATTTTTTAAAGGGCAGAGGCTTAAATCGTTATATCCCAATTATTTTCATAACGATTTCTTATAATTTTAGTTAGATCTACGCATATATGATTTATATATCGGATTTGGCATCGTTGTCTTTCTGGAACTGCTAATATGGATATCGCAACTATTATAGGCCTGGTCGGCGGAACAGTTCTGGTTTTTCTGGCTGTTGTTTCCGGTGGCAGTGTAACCATCTTCCTCAATATACCGGGGTTGTTGATTGTCGTCGGCGGGACTATTGCCACCTGTTTTATCAAATTCACCATGACCGATGTCATCAATTCGGTCAGCGTGGCAATGAAGGCCTTTATGGTTAAGATTAATCCGCCCGATGAGATCATGGAAAAAATGGTTGCCATTGCCAAGGTCGCCAAGGAGCGCGGGTTGATGGCGTTGGAAAATGAGGCGCCGGATGACGTGTTTGCCGCCAAAGCCTTTCAGTTTCTGGCTGATGGTTTCGACGAAAACCAGATTAAGGAACTGCTGAAAAAGGACATCAACCTGACGGTTCAGCGCCACACCACCGGACAAAAAGTGTTCAAAGGGATGGGGTCGTCGGCCCCCGCCTTCGGTATGATCGGAACCCTCATCGGGCTGGTTCAAATGCTGGCCAACATGGCCAATCCCCAGGACATCGGTCCGGCCATGGCGGTGGCCCTTTTGACAACCCTTTATGGTGCCCTGCTCGCCAACCTGATTTTTCTTCCCCTCGCCGATAAACTTGCGTTGAGAAGCCAGCAGGAACTGATAACCAAGAACCTGATCCTCGATGCCGCTCTGGGTATCGCCCGCGGCTTGTCCGGCATGGTGTTCCAGGAAACACTTAAAATCCATCTTTCACCCAAAGACCGCCTGAAGATCGTTCCCAAGGCCAAAGGTGGCGGAGGTGCATAGTGAGCGATGAAGCACCTCCCATCCACGAGGAAGAAGAAGGTGCGCCAGCATGGGTGGTAACCTTCGGCGACCTGATGAGTCTACTGCTGTGCTTTTTCGTACTTCTGCTGTCATTTTCTGAAATGGACCGCAATAGATATCGGGTGGTTTCCGGATCCGTAAAAAACGCTTTCGGAATTCAACGCAAAAAACCGGTTTTCGAATCCCCGAAAGGCTCAAAAATGATTGCCAGAGAATTTGATCAGGCAATTATTTTAACGAAGATAGAAGAAGTTGTTGAAGAGATCATAGATGAACTGGATAATGAATACGAAGAACTGAAAGGCTTTGTTGAGGTAGAGGCAGAGGATAATCAAGTCACCATCCGTATGATGGGAGAGGCCACTTTTGACACCGGCAAAGCCGATCTAAGATCGAATTTTCTCCCCCTGCTGCTCAAAATTGGCGAGGTCCTGGGAAAAACCAGGGGTGAAATCATCATCGCCGGCCATACCGACAATGTCCCCCTGGCAGGCGGTCTGTTTGGCTCCAACCTGGGATTGTCCATGGCCCGCGCCGGGTCAGTTGCGGAATTTTTACTGCGCTCCAGAACCATTGATCCCAAAAGGTTATCAACCATGGGATTTGGCGAATATCGCCCTTTGACATCCAATGATACGGCCGCAGGCCGTCAAAAAAATCGTCGGGTCGAAATAATTGTGACCATGTAAGGTGTCACATAACTATTGTATCGATTTCAAATCAATATTTCAATTTCTGCCACTATGGTTTCCAAAAGATATCTTATACCCACCATCATTTTTTGTATGGCTTTATTTTCGCTTTCCGTCCGGGCCGACGAGGTGGTCCTAAAAACCGGTAAAAAATTTGAAGTTGAAAAAGTGTGGCGGGAGAATGGTAAAATATGGATCGTCTTCCACGGTTTGAGGGTCAGTATCCCACAAGGCAAAGTAGAACGCATAGAAAGCAATTCAGATAGTGGCCCCGGCAACTTAAACCTGAAAAAAGAAGAAAAAGCCAATTTAAAAAATAATACCAGGTCGACTCCCCAGGCCACCCCTCCCCGCCTTCAGGCAAAGTTATCCTCACAAACGATTTCAACTCCTCAGCCAACTAAATTTAATAACGATCAGGGCTGGATTTTTCCCGGCGAGATATTTCCTGATCTGCGATGGGGAACCAAAATTTCCGCTGTTAAAGGTCTCGAAAAAGTTCAGGGCCCAGATAAGCAGGATGGTGTTGCAGAATATTTGCTCGAAAAAGAAAATTTAAAATTCGGCCCGGCTGCGCTGTCCTCAATCCATTGTGCATTCTGGCGGGACCGACTCTACATGGTGACCATCCGGACCAAAAATCAATCAAATTTCATCGCCCTGCGCGACGAAGTGTTTCGGCTATTCGGCAAAGGTCTTCGCGTCGACCCATCCATCGAGAAATATCTATGGACTGCCGTGCCCAATGATATGATGCTGCAATATTCAAAGGACGGTCAACAGGGACTGTTGTGGCTCAGATCCAGTGAAATTGATCGAAAGCTCAAGTTATCGAAAATAAGTGGTCATGCTTCCTATCTAAAATTGATAAAATCCAGAAATTAGTTTCGTGCCGTCTGTAAATTGGCTCCCATGCTTGCTTCCAACCATCGCACCATCCACGAAACCATTAAAATAAGAATCAAATATTCTAAAACCAATACGGTATATATTTCCAACGGCCGGTACCCGGTTTCGGTCAGTTCATTTGCATTCCAATTATGACTGCTTAATCTATGAAAATATTCAAAACTATTTCGAATTAATAATTTGATGAATCGAGAATTCCATGCGCACCCACAATCTGCAGAGCTGGAAACACGGCCACCGGTATAACACTGTTGACGGCCATGCCGAACGCAATACCAGAAGGGTTATCCTCTTGACCCTTTCGATGATGATTATCGAAATTGCGGCCGGTTACATTTTTGGCTCCATGGCTTTGCTGGCCGACGGCTGGCATATGGGAACCCATGCCGCTGCTTTGGGCATCACCGCTTTTGCCTATTATTTTGCACGCAAGCATTCGAATAATCCCACCTACAGTTTCGGCACCGGCAAGGTGGGTGTCCTCGGTGGATTCGGCAGTGCGGTCGTGTTGGCTGTGATCGCCCTGCTGATAGGGGTTGAGTCCGTGGGGCGGCTCTTATCTCCTGTAACCATCCGTTTTAATGAGGCCATCGCCGTAGCTGTCATTGGGTTGGCAGTTAATTTAATCAGTGCCTATCTGCTGCGCGGTCAACACCACCATTCCCATGACCCCGGCCACAGTCATCACCACGATCACAATCTACGGGCTGCCTACCTGCACGTTCTGGCTGATGCACTTACCTCTTTGCTGGCCATCGTCGCACTGCTCACCGGCAAAGCATTCGGCTGGGTCTGGATGGATCCGATCATGGGCATTGTCGGTGCCCTGATTATCAGCCGCTGGTCCTATGGTTTGCTGGTCGACACCGGCAAGGTATTGCTGGACCGGGATGTGGATGGGGAGACGGTGGAGGAAATACGATCAATCGTCGAATCCGATTCGGATACCCGCGTAACGGATCTCCATGTCTGGCGGGTGGGATCGCGCCATCTGTCAGTCATTCTATCCATCGTCACCCATTATCCCAAATCTCCCGATCATTATAAAAAGCTTTTAGCCGAATATGATGAGATTGTCCATGTCACTGTGGAAGTTAATTCATGTGAAGGAAATCCGTGTTTAACAGAGCAGGAGCCAGTCGCATGAGTCCGTATCCGGCTATGGTTTAATCCTAAGACCTCTTTTGTGTGTATCTGATCATTTCAAAATATTCGAGGTGGTTTTCTTGACAAATACGGGTTTAATATTAGCTTGATGTTAAACTAATTAACATCGAGGTAGCAATGGCAGCCATGCAGCGATGCACCACAGAAGAAGCCCGAGCATTAAAGACGTATGTCAAGCTGATGCGAGCCACAGAATCTGTGACCTCAAGGGCTCACCAGCAGTTGTCAACCTCAGGCATCACGTTTAGCCAGTTCGGGGTCCTCGAAGCCCTCTATCACCTGGGGCCGATGTCCCAGAGTGAAATCGGGCAAAAAATTCTTCGAAGCAGCGGCAATATGACCATGGTCATCGATAATCTTGAAAAGCGCGAACTGGTCAGACGCGAACGCAATCGAGCGGATCGACGCTTTTTTATTATCCATCTTACCGACAAAGGGAAAAAACTGATCAGCAGCATTTTTCCTTCCCATGCCGCTAAAATCAAAAGGGAGTTGGATGTGTTATCACCTGCCGAGCAGCAAACCCTGGGAAGATTATGCAAGAAACTTGGGCTGAAAGGCAGGTGTTGAAAATGGAAATTTTTTAAACCTGATTGAATAGGAGGAAAAACCATGAAAGTTTTAGTCGTTTTTTATTCTACATACGGACATATATACAAAATGGCAGAAGCAATTGCCGAAGGCGCTGAAGCAGTTGCCGGGGCGGAAGTCGAAATTCGGCGGGTGCCGGAAACCCTGCCGCTGGAGGTTCTGGAAAAAATGGGAGCAGTGGACGCTCAGAAAGCATTTTCCCACGTTTCGGTCTGCACGGTTGAAGAACTGGCCCAGGCCGATGCCGTGATTTTCGGCACCCCCACGCGCTTTGGCAATATGTGCGGGCAGATGCGCCAGTTTCTGGATGCTACCGGTTCGTTGTGGGCCGAAGGCGCACTGGTGGGCAAAGTCGGCAGTGTTTTTGCCAGCAGTGCCACCCAGCACGGCGGACAGGAGTCCACCATCCTTACCTTTCATGTCAGTTTGCTGCATCACGGATTTGTGGTGGTTGGCCTTCCCTACGCCTTCCAGGGACAGATGCGGATCGACGAAATTACCGGAAGTTCCCCTTACGGCGCCTCAACCATTGCCGGCGGTGACGGCTCCAGAATGCCAAGTGAAAACGAACTGGCAGCCGCCCAGTTTCAGGGCAAGCATGTGGCTGGCATTGCATCAAAATTGGCCCAATAATGCTTTAATAAAAAATTTTGATTAATTTGAATCTAACGTTGCTCTATCAATGGCAATAAATTCGAAATCCGAATACCTGCCCGCCATCGCTTGCGCTCAGGCGCAGCAGGCGGATCGAAATTCGAAACAAATCCGAATATCAAATGACCTAAATCCCAAACGCTAAATCAATTAATCTCTATATTGTTGGGTTGTAATCGTTTTTTCGTTTAGAATATTTGAAAATTGGGATTTTGATTTTGTTTCGTATTTCGGATTTCGTGGTTCGAATTTCTAATCCATCCCCTCTATAGGAAATTAATATGGAAAAACAGCCCAGAAAAGTAGTAAAGACAATAGAACCACAAACCGTTATGGAGGGTGCCGGTGTCAGGCTCAAGCGCAGTATTGCCACTGCGACCCTGGATCATCTCGACCCCTTTTTGCTGTTCGATCATTTTGGATCCGACAATCCGGAGGATTACATCAAAGGATTTCCGATGCATCCCCACCGCGGAATTGAAACCGTCACCTACATGATTAACGGACACGTCAATCATAAAGACAGTATCGGAAATTCGGGCAGCATCAGTTCGGGAGATATCCAGTGGATGACGGCCGGCGGCGGAATCATGCATGAGGAGATGCCCCAAACCGCTCAGGGAGTGATGGTCGGGTTCCAGTTGTGGGTGAATCTGCCTGCCAGGCTCAAGATGACAACACCGCGCTATCAGGATATCACCTCGAATCAGATTCCGAAAGTTACCCGGGAAGACGGGGTGAAAATCCGGGTAATCGCCGGGGAAGTCGATGGTGTTCGGGGAGCTATATCCGAAATTTATGCCGATCCGGCCTACCTGGACGTTTCGATTCCGACCAATGGTTCCTTTTCCCACCCGGTGGAAAAAGGACACACGGCATTTGCCTATGTATTTGAAGGCCGCGGATTTTTTGGAACACCTGAAACCGCGCCGGAAAATTCCGTATCCCAACCGGGACTTGTGGTTTTAGGCGAAGGAGACTATATTCAGGCAAGCGCCACCAGCGAACCAGTTCGATTTCTGCTGGTCTCCGGAAAGCCCTTGAATGAACCAATTGCCAGATACGGGCCGTTTGTCATGAATACCCAGGAAGAAATCCAGCAGGCGCTCAAAGATCTGAGAAACGGCACCTTTGTAGGGAACTGATGTCTTACCTTATGAAAGGGGATAAGAATAATGAAACCCGTTCTATCATTTTCCATCGTAGTTTTGCTCATAACCGGATTGGCTGCCTGCGCCGGCGGCGACAGGGAATCTCGGGCCATGACTGTCCGCCAGCGCATTGCCCAATCATACGGTTTGCAGTACTTTGACCAGATAGAACAGGTTCAGTACACCTTTAATATGAGGAATGGTGATCAGCATGCCCGCCGCTTCTGGATCTGGGAACCAAAACTTGACAAGGTTACCTATGACGGCATGGATTACCAGGATCCCATCACCTATTACCGCCAGGACCTGCAAACCAGCCCTTCGAGTAAGCTCAAGAGCATTGACGCCTGGTTTATAAACGATAACCACTGGTTTTTGTTTCCCTATCACGTAGCCATGGATACCCAGACGAAGATACAAGATCTGGGCCCGAAAAAACTGCCCATGGGCAATGGGGAGGCCGCCTGTGTGGTGGTTACCTATCCTCCCGCGGGTGGTCTCACGCCCGGTGATGTTTATGAACTCTATCTGGATGAAAATTTTAGACTGGTGCAATGGGTTTATCGACGCGGCGGATCGGAAACGCCCACAAGAATTGCTACCTGGGATGATCACCGTTATCTGGGTCCGATGGCCTTTTCATTAAATCATCAGGGGGTCGATGGTAATTTTCGGATATGGTTCACCCAAGTTGGCGTGAAAATGGCCGGCGTGGATGGCTGGATGTTTATGGATTAGGGCAACGGTGATGTCTTATAAGAGATGGAAAAGAAAAAATGTCAGCCCAATTTTACACCCTGAGGCGACCTTTAATGGGATTCATACATGAACGAATACATCTGTTACTGTTTTGAATATACCCGCCAGGATATCGAGGAAGATGTGGAGAATAACGGTCGATCTCTGATTATGGATAGAATTAAGGCAGAAAAGAAATTCGGCAACTGCCAATGCACAACCAAAAACCCCAAAGGCCGCTGATGCCTGGCAGACGTCCGCCGTGTTGTGGATGATATTAAAGGCCAATCTGATACAAAAATATTAATCGATAAGATCAAAACATTTAGTGAACAAAGCAAAATATTTCCCCTGTTATCACTTGCCGACTCCCTGCAGCCCCTGAGGCAATACTTCAATCAAAACAGTGACCGGCTCCAATTCCTGGCCTTGCTGTCCCCGACCTGACCCCGCTGAAGTAAAGTTGGCACCCGGGCGGTGCTGAAATCCATCATCGAATCATTCCCAGACGCCGACATCAGTGTCGCCATTGTCTGGATAAACAAACTTCCGGCCGATTCCAGAAAGGAGGCCGAAAAATCTTCCGACACTTTCGACGATCCACGGATACGCCAGTTTTACGACCCTCAACAGCTTTCCGGCCAGGCGGTTGCCAACTGTCTCGGCTGGCAGGGTAGGGTTGCCTGGGATATTTATCTGTTTTATAGCGCCGGCAGCACATGGCATGAAACTCCGCCCGTACCCGTCAATTGGATGCACCAGCTCACAGATCCATGGGCCGACCCCGATCACCTGCGTATGGGCGATGATCTGGTCCGGGAGCTTGCCCAAAGTATGAAGAAGCTGCTAGATAAATAACCTCATGGCGTCTTGGAATAAAACTCAAAGAAATGGCGCATGATAAATTTTACAGTGGGCTTATTGACGTGATAGTTTTCCCGGCCGTCGGCAAAATGAGTAAGACCGGCCAGCGGTTGATAGATAGTGGCCATTTCAAAGGCCGGAAAATAAAACACATTTGCATGCCTATCGACAAATTCGTCGGCGGCGGCCCGCAGGGTGGATTTGGAGTTGCAGCTGGCACTGATGACATCCCGGTCTTTGCGAAAGGTGGCCCACAGGTTAACCGGTGAAATCGTAACCAGCAGTTGGCAGCCGGGGTTGTGCTGTTTCATGATGGCATGAATCCGTTCCAAATTTTCAAGATTTTCCCCGTAGCGGCTTACCACAAACTCATACCGATCCATATCCCCGCCTTCATTGACATACGGTCCCGACGGCAGACTGATAACCGATCCGTCTTTGCGGTCCTGCCAGATTTCGGTCAGCCCGAGGGTCAAGATCAGCACCTCGGCCCGCTGCAGTGCGCGCCGGGAATGCCGGCGATGCGCTTCAAAATCTGTTTCCGCCGCCTCAACAGTGTCGTATAAAATGACGCGCCGGTATGGATCCTGCACTTTTTGGGATTGGGGAGCTATCCACCAGCGCAGATCGGGTTGTCCAACCCTCAAAGGAGTATTCGAATATCTGGCGCAGACAAAAGGTATTGTAAACCCTTTCCCAGGCCGCACTGGCGTGAATGGCCGCCGGATGATCGGTTTCCTCGGTTATATAGTTGTATTCCCTCTGAATGAGCCGTCGCTTGATTTCCCGGGCAAAACAGGACCCGATCGAGGCAATCGCCGTCGTTGGTGTTATTTTCAGACCGGTATCGGCGGGGGTCGGAAAATGACCATCCACCGGGGGATTGTCAAAAGATCCCGGCCAAACCTGCCAGGGTTCAAACTGGTGGAACGGATGTACATCTGAGCGTGCCATGTTTAACCTCTTTGTATGGATTTACTGAAACCTATCTTAAAAAATAGTAGATCACGCTCAATAGCAAGGCGCCGGCCTATGAAAAAGCGCAGCATACACGCCAGTATGGGAGCATTTTGAAGAGGTCGGTAATGCCGCTATTGAGCGTTAGATGCATTTTTGAGATAGGTTTATGTTATAGCAGAAACGATTGAAAATTGTCGATCGAATATTGGTGAATCCATAATTAAGGACTAAAATGACAAAATACCATGATTCTTCATACTTCATTCGTCCCTTGTCATTCCACAAGCCCTGTTGACATGCGAATGGCAAGCTCATATATTGCGCTGATTAATCGATCAACCGGACTTGAAATACGATTTGGATCGATGAAAGATCAGGAGGATGAATGCGGATTTTATCAGTGTATTACGGCCATGATGCCAGCTGCACCCTGCTTGAGGATGGAAAACCGGTGGCCGTGCTTGAAAAAGAACGGTTGACACGCACCAAGCACGACCAGGGCATGATGGACCTTGACGGCATCCTGGCGTCTTACGGCTGGAAACCTGAAACGATCGATATATTCGTCATCAATCCCTGGGTGCGGCCCACTCTGGACGGCAAATGGTGGCAGTGGGAATTGAAGGGCGATACCTATCGCCGATATCCCGACTACAAGCTGGACGGCTGGCGTGGTGCGCCGGAGGGTCGCTTCAGCCGGCATAAAATCCGGATGTTCGGTCGCTGGTACAAGGGCTATGCGGTCGATCATCATCTGGCACATGTTGCCGGGGCGCTGTTTGCATCACCGTTTGAAGAATCCGGCATTTTGACCGCCGACGGCGGCGGCGATTTTCGTATGTGCGCCCTGGCCTACGGTGCCGGCAACAAAATTCATGAAATCGAATACGGCTGGGGCCATGAATTTAAAAATAAGCAGCTCAACATCGGTTCGGTCTGGGCCTCGATCGGTGAATACAATTTTGGTATGAACCGCCTGGAAGGCGCCGGTAAATTGATGGGGCTGGCCAGCTATGGCACGGTCCGGGAAGAATTTGTTGCGGTTATAAAAGAACTGATGCTGTACCATCCATTTGCCGCCTTCCCAAGTCACAAATTTGACCGGCAAAACGGGCTGTCCCTGAAGCCGGAAGAAACTTTTGCCCAGGATGTCTGCACCTCCCTGCAAAAGGCCACTACGGATTATTATCTTGAAGCCGCACAGCGTATGAAGGACTGGCAGACCGGTTAAAAATCTGGTGATGACCGGCGGATGTTCGATGAACTGTATTGCCAACACCGCCATTCACCATAGCGGCCTTTTCGACGACACCTGGGTAGCAGCCCAGCCCCATGACGGCGGCCTGAGCCTCGGGGCGGCCCTGTTTGTCTGGCATCACGTGCTCGGCAATCCCCGCCAACCTTCA
This sequence comes from uncultured delta proteobacterium, assembly GCA_963821065.1. Lineage (GTDB taxonomy): Bacteria > Desulfobacterota > Desulfobacteria > Desulfobacterales > JAFDCJ01 > JAFDCJ01. The sequence goes on from CAWGCM010000006.1 coordinate 54,911, forward strand.
GCTCTGAGTCCCTATCTGGGAACCGATGCCGGTGATATCAGCGAGGATTGCATTCCCGAAATTATAGATTATCTCGAACAGGGCAAGAGCGTCGGATTGTGCTACGGCCGGGCGGAATCCGGCCCGCGTGCCCTCGGCCATCGCAGTATTCTTTTAGATCCGCGACTGGCAGACGGCAAGGACCGCCTCAACAACCACGTCAAACACCGCGAATGGTATCGCCCCTTTGCCCCCATGGTGCTTGGCGATTGGGGGGTCCCGAGTAAATTTATGTCTTACATTGTCCCCACCAGTGCCGAGGAAGTTCCGGCGGTAACCCATGTCGACGGAACCAGCCGACCCCAGATTGTCGATCCCGGCGACGATCCCTTCGTTGTAAAATTGCTGACCGCCTGGCAGCAGCGGACCGGTTGCAGCGTTTTGCTCAACACCTCATTCAACTGCCAGGAACCCCTGGTGGATACGGTGGCGCAGGCCCGGGCAACCTGGCAGAGAACCGGGCTGGATGTGTTTGTATCCCCTGAAGGAATAGAAACCAAAACTTAATGATGAGGGGAAAAAAGTAGAAAAATTTCAACATTGGATTCGAACTTTTTCTACTTTGCAAAGGACAAAAAAAATATCTATGTTTTCAATTGCGATTTTTTTTTAATGATGTTATCGGGATGTTTAATGCTTTTACGCCTTTTAACGTATTTTGTTTTTGAACATCCAGCCCTAACAAAAAGAATGGGGATGCCCTATGGGCCTGTCTTTGCAGAATATTGACAAGATGGTAGGCCAAGAAATCCATCTCGAAAATATCAACCTTGAGTTTGAGTCCGGTTCCCGCAATGTTTTACTGGGCCGCACCCTGGCAGGTAAAACTTCCCTCCTGCGAATCATGGCCGGAATAGATCGCCCCTCCCATGGCAAAATTCTGATCGACGGCAAAGACACCACCGGCGTGTGGGTGCGCAAACGTAGTGTCGCCATGGTTTATCAGCAATTCATCAATTACCCGTCTTTGACCGTTTATAAAAATATCGCCTCCCCGCTTAAAGTCAGCGGTGTGCCCAAACCTGAAATCGACCGGCGGGTCCGAGAAACTGCCAAAATGCTGCACATTGATGATTTGCTCGATCGTTTGCCGGCTGAGCTCAGCGGCGGGCAGCAGCAGCGAATTGCTATCGCACGGGCCCTCGTAAAAGACGCGCAGCTGCTCCTGCTCGATGAACCCCTGGTCAATTTGGATTATAAACTGCGCGAAGATCTGAGAATTGAGCTTCAGGAGATTTTCGAACGGCGTGAGGCGATCGTCGTATACACCACCACAGAGCCGGCCGAAGCCTTGATGCTGGGCGGCAATGTGGTGGTCATGGATGAAGGGCGCGTTCTGCAAACCGGCGCCACACCTGATGTCTATCACAATCCTGCAAACACCAAAGTGGCGGAAGTATTCAGCGATCCGCCCATCAACTATCTTCCTTGCACTATTGAGGGACAGACAGCGCGGCTGGGCGAAAATATCGAATTCTTGTTGACCAATCATCTGCTATCTGTGCCTGGCGGACAATACACGTTCGGTGTCCGCTCCAACCACCTGTCGCTTAACCGCACCAGCACCGATGATACCGAAATCCGCACCAAAGTCCAATTGGCGGAAATCAATGGATCGGAGACCTTCATTCATGCTAACTTCGACAATTCCCGGTTGGTGGTGCAGGAAGACGGCGTGTATCCTCATCGGATGGGCACGGAAATATCGATTTATGTCCATCCGAGTTGTTTTTTTGTCTTCGATGAAGCGGGCGTTTTAGTTGCATCACCCGCCCGGTATACCATTGAAAAGGGGCTACAATAGGAGACCGTTATGGCGCGCATCGAATTAAATCAGATCGCCCACAGCTATTTAAAAAAACCAAAAAACGAATCAGATTATGCCCTCAAACGCATTCATAACGAATGGGAGGACGGCGGCGCCTATGCCTTACTCGGACCTTCCGGGTGTGGCAAAACCACCCTGCTCAACGTTGTTTCCGGTCTCTTGACTCCCAGTCAGGGGCGGGTGTTGTATGACGGTAAAGATGTCACCGCATTGCCGCCGGAAGAGCGCAATATTGCCCAGGTATTTCAGTTTCCCGTGCTCTATGACACGATGTCGGTCTTCAATAATCTGGCTTTTCCTTTGCGTAATCGAGGGGTTGAAGAAGGCGAAGTTAAAAAACGGGTCCTGGAAGTTGCCGAAATTCTCGATTTGACCCCTTTTCTTAGCAAGAGAGCCGCCGGATTGGCAGCCGATGCCAAGCAAAAAATATCATTGGGCAGAGGTCTGGTCAGAAGCGACGTGGCGGCCATCTTGTTCGACGAGCCGTTAACGGTAATCGACCCGCATTTGAAATGGCATCTGCGGCGCAAACTCAAGGAAGTCCACGAACAGCTGAAGCTAACCCTGATTTACGTTACCCATGATCAGGTGGAAGCGCTGACGTTTGCCGATCAGGTCCTGGTCATGTTCGAAGGTGAACTCGTTCAGATCGGCACGCCCCAGGAGCTTTTTGAAAATCCAAAGCATAAATTCGTCGGCTTTTTTATCGGCAGCCCCGGAATGAATTTTTTAGCCTGCACCGTGGACGGCAATACCGCAAGGGTGGATGGGGCCGGCATCCTGCTGGATGACGACACAGCAGCATTGGCACAAAAAGCGCAGGGCAAAATGGAAATCGGCATTCGCCCCATGCACCTGGAAGTCCACGCTGAGTCCGTTAAAGGCGGGATACCGGCAACAGTTAAATCAGTGCAAGACCAGGGCAGTTTCAAAATACTTACCGTCAACATGGCCGGCCATACTTTGCGCACCCGGCTGCCAGAGGGACAAGCCGTCCCGCCAAATGAAGCCTGGCTTCGCTTTCCCAAACGGTGGACCAAACTGTTTGTTGACGGACGTCTGGTGAATAAGTAAACCAACATTGAAGATTGAAAGAGATCATTTGTTATGGAAAAGTGGGAAAACAATAAAGCCTGGTTTCTGGTTCTACCTGCATTTATCATCGTCGCCTTTAGCGCGTTCATCCCACTGATGACCGTGGTCAACTATTCGATCCAGGATATCTTTGGACCGGGCCAGAGCGTTTTCGTCGGCACCGAATGGTTCAAAGAGATGCTGGGCAACCATCGCCTGCATGATGCCCTGTGGCGCCAATTCCTGTTTTCCGGACTCGTCCTGCTGATCGAGATACCCCTCGGGATAATGATTGCGCTGGCCATGCCCACACGCGGCTGGGGCGTCTCCGCCTGTCTGGTGACACTGGCACTGCCCCTGGTCATTCCCTGGAATGTGATCGGAACCATCTGGATCATCTTTACGCGGCCGGATATTGGCCTGTTCGGCGTTGGGATTAACAGCCTGGACTTACTGGAGGTGCCCTTTGACCATACGGCAAAACCGATTTACGCATGGATCACCCTGCTCGCCATGGAGGTCTGGCACTGGACCCCACTGGTGGCGCTGCTTGCCTACGCGGGACTGCGGGCCATCCCCGAGGCCTACTACCAGGCGGCCAAAATCGACGGCGCGTCATCATGGGCCATATTCTTCTATATTCAACTGCCCAAAATGCGCGGTGTGCTCACCATTGCCGTGCTGCTGCGCTGGATGGACAGCTTCCTGATCTATGCCGAACCCTTTGCCTTGACCGGAGGCGGTCCCGGCAATACGACCACCTTTCTGTCCATCTATCTGGTAAAGCTTGCCACCATGCAATTTGATCTTGGCCCGGCGGCGGCCTTTTCGCTTATCTACTTTGTCATTATACTGCTCTTTTGTTTCGCATTCTACCAGGCACTGTTGAACGTTGGAAGAGGAGAGAAGGCATGAAGATCCAAAAAAGAACCATCGCGCTCTGTATCTATTTCGGAATCCTGATACTTCCGATCTACTGGATGCTCAACATGTCTCTGAGGACCAACGCGGATATCCTTGCTAATTTCGCCCTTTACCCGGCCGACGCGACATTAAAAAATTACATCAGGATATTCACGGATCCAACCTGGTATATGGCTTACATCAACGCCATGATCTATGTCTGCATGAATACCGCCCTGTCTTTGGCTTTTGCCCTGCCCGCGGCCTATGCCTTTTCACGCTATAAATTCCTGGGCGACGGACAGATGTTTTTCTGGTTGCTGACCAACCGCATGGCCCCCCCGGCGGTCTTTCTCCTGCCCTATCTCCAACTCTATTCAACCATCAAGTTGATGGATACCCATATTGCAGTAGCCCTGGCCCATTGCCTGTTCAACGTGCCCCTGGCAATTTGGATCCTGGAAGGCTTTATGTCCGGCATCCCTAAAGAAATCGATGAGACCGCCTTTATCGACGGATACAGTTTTCCGCGCTTTTTTGTCACCATTTTCATTCCACTGATTCGAGCCGGGGTGGGGGTGACCGCATTTTTCTGTTTTATGTTCAGTTGGGTCGAACTGCTTTTTGCCCGGACCCTGACGATTACCGAGGCCAAACCCATTACCGCCACCATGACGCGTACGATCAGCGCGACGGGCCTGGATTGGGGCCTGATGGCCGCAGCCGGTGTGCTCACCATCGTCCCGGGAGCGCTGGTGATCTGGTTCGTACGAAACTACATGGCCAAGGGCTTTGCTTTAGGAAGGGTGTAAACAAAAATTGAATATTGAAGACTGAAGATTGAAGAATTATGGAATCTTATCATTTAATCCGTAGGTTATCCGTGTGTAGTTCCATAAGATTTGGTCTGTGAGAATGAACCGTGAGGAGTTAACAGAAAGAACAAAAAAGTTTGCTCATCGCTGCGTTAAGTTGGCGATGGCTTTGCCGGAATCGCCATTAGGCAGACATCTTCAGGGACAAGTTATTAGGTGCTCAACGTCGGTTGCCGCAAACTATCGGGCAACTTGTTTATCACAATCCAAGGCTAGCTTTATTGCGAAGATAAGTATCGTTTTGGAAGAGGCCGATGAATCGGCTTTTTGGCTGGAGTTTATTATCGACGAAAAATTGTTAAAAGAAAACATGGTCAAGCCTCTGCTAAAAGAAGCAAATGAGTTGACTGCAATCTTTGCATCTTCGAGAAAGACCGCGATCACAAATAATAAAAATGACAGAATTCCATAGATCTTCAATCTTCAATCTTAAATCTTCAATTGCCCGGGGGTCATCATGAGTCTCGCATGGATGTATTGGACCAAACCGACGGCCATTTTTTTCATCTGCATTTTCCTGATGATCGGCGGTATGCTTGTCTGGGAACTGGTGTCGCCGACCATCGAACGTCGCGGTTTTCTGATGATCCCGACGACGCGGGGGACGAGATTTTTTTTAGGGTTGCTGGGTAGTGCCTATATCCATCTCGCGTGGCTCGGATTGACGGATTTGGCGCTGTGGATCGCGACGATTATTTCGTTGGCTGGATGATTATCGTTATGCGCTGGGGATGAAAGTAATTGAAAATTTTCGATTGAAGATTGAATATTTAAGGCACGCCTCAGGCGGACTTTCGATCAAACGATTTTATTCAGTTTTTTATGAACAATTTACAACCTTGAATGTCATATTGTACAGGGCGGATTAATAAGAGGCCATATGTCGTCCGGCGTTAACGGCCTTCTCGCCGGCAATATAGACCTAAAACCAAAGGATAACATAATGAAGGCCGACATTTGGAGGTGTCCCTATGAGAGGAATTTTATCGAGTAAGAGTAAAAGGATCATGCTACTGGCAGGTGTCCTCGCTGTATTGTTCGCGTTTTTTGCAGGTACTGCGAGCGCGGATATGGCAGCCGCCAAGAAGTGGGTCGATGAGGAATTTCAGCCCTCGACTCTGAGCAAAGCCGAACAGATGAAGGAGATGGAGTGGTTTATCAATGCGGCCAAACCCTTTAAGGGGATGAACATCAAGGTCGTGTCCGAGACCATCGCGACGCACGAGTATGAAGCCAAGGTGTTGGGCAAGGCGTTTGAAGAGATCACCGGCATCAAGGTCTCTTTTGACCTGATCCAGGAGGGCGATGTCATCGAAAAGCTTCAATCACAGTGGGCCTCCGGCGAGAACCTCTATGATGCCTGGATTAACGACTCCGACCTCATCGGAACCCACGCCCGATACGGGTATGTGGTTCCCCTGTCCGACTTTATGGCGGGTGAAGGCAAGGACGTGACCCTGCCCACGCTGGATGTAGACGATTTCATGGGCAAGTCCTTCACCACCGGCCCGGACGGCAAACTGTATCAGCTTCCGGACCAGCAGTTCGCCAATCTCTACTGGTTCCGCTACGACTGGTTCAACCGTGCGGATTTCAAAAAGAAGTTTAAAGAAATCTACGGTTATGAGCTGGGCGTGCCGGTCAACTGGTCGGCCTATGAGGACATTGCCGAGTTCTTTAGCGAGCATATCCAGGAAATCGACGGCAAAGCCATTTTCGGTCATAACGACTATGGCAAGAAGGCCCCGGACCTGGGCTGGCGCTTCACCGATGCCTGGTTGTCCATGGCCGGTGCCGGTGACAAGGGTATTCCCAACGGCATCCCCGTGGATGAATGGGGTATCCGCATGGAAGATTGTCGACCGGTCGGCGCGACCGTTGCCCGCGGCGGTGCCGCCAATGGCCCGGCAGCCAAATACGCGCTGCGCAAATACATGGAATGGCTGCGTAAATACGCTCCTCCGGGCGCCCTGGGAATGGATTTCTACACCTACCTGCCGTTTCTGGCAGGCGGCAGTGTCGCGCAGCAGATCTTTTGGTACACAGCATTTGTGCCCAGCATGGTCGAACCGGGTCCCACGGTCAACGCGGACGGCACCCCGAAATGGCGCATGGCGCCCTCCCCCCACGGTCCTTACTGGGAAGAGGGGATGAAGCTGGGCTACCAGGATTGCGGTTCCTGGACCTTTATGAAGAGCACACCACTCGATCGCCGCAAGGCTGCCTGGCTCTTCGCGCAGTTCTGCGTGGCCAAGACCACTTCGCTGAAAAAGGCCCACGTGGGCCTGACACCGATCCGCGACAGTGATATCCGTCACCAATCCTTCACCGACCGCGCACCCAAGCTCGGCGGACTGGTGGAGTTTTACCGCAGCCCGGCACGGGTCGCCTGGACACCCACCGGCGTCAACGTGCCCGATTATCCGAAGCTGGCCCAGCTGTGGTGGCAAAATATCGGCGAGGCGGTATCCGGTGAGGTGACCGTTAGCACGGCCATGGATAATCTCGCCAATGAGATGGACCGCGTTATGGAACGCATCGAGCGCGCCAATGTGCAGGCGGAATGCGGACCGAAGCTCAACCCCAAAAAGGATGAATCCTATTGGCTGAATAAGCCCGGATCGCCCAAAGCGAAGGTCAATGAAAAACCAAAGGGTGAGACGGTCAATTATGACAAGCTCATTCAGGCCTGGCGTGAGGGTCGTGTGAAATAACTGCAAAGCGTTGTGGGCGGAATGCGAATCGATATTTAACACCGCGCCAGCACCTGCCCGCCATGCAATGCTAGACTGCTTTACCTTGAGGGGCTAAAGCGAATACTTTAGCCCCTCAATTTTTTTGGTGGTCTCGAGCGGTTTTCAATGATACGGTTTTTTTGTTGCGTACTCATGAAAATTTGGTCGGCACGCCGGCTCCAGGTTGAGGTTTGGATAAGTCCACTTAGCCTTGTGTTGTATAACTTCTTTGTCAAAAGACGAGTACTGCCCGCCGAATAACTGCAGGGGTATAAGTTACGTTATGGAACCCGAAGCCGAAAAGAAAAGAATATGGGTGATTGACGCCGCACGGTTTTACGGTATTGGGCTCGTGTATTACGGCCACTTCATTGAGCGAATTATGTATTTGAAAAATCCTGCCGCCACCGCTCACTATAAATTCATATATTCCTTTCACATGTTGCTGTTTTTCGTATTGGCCGGCTATATCGCCAAAGAAAGCGCATTGCTGCTGAGCTTTGCTAAATACCTGAAACAGCGGTTGGTGTCCCGTCTGATCCCGTATGTATTCTTCACCGGGTTGATGATGGTATTGACGCTTTTCATTGCCGGTGATTTCTTTAATCTAAAGTTGCCAAGCCTCAACGGTTATCTCCAGGGGCTCAAGTTTACCGTTTTTGGGCTTCCCATGTTTAATATCCCAACATGGTTTTTACTGTGCCTCTTTTCGGTTGAACTGGTTCATTTTTTTGCGTTCAGGTTATTTAAATCCGATACCATGATTTTGCTCGGCGCCGCTGTATTTTACATCGTCGGATATGCCATAAACTGGCAGTTCGAAATTTTCAATCCCATGCAAGGCAAAGTGGTTGGCCGGAATTTTTTGTATATACATGAAGCAGTGGCCGTTTATTCCTTTTACCTGATAGGAATTTATCTAAAGCGCCGAAGATTTCTCATGGACAAGGTGTCACTCAAATTTTTGATACCCGGTCTGATTGTCACTTTTCTGGTGATCCTGTTCACCTACAAGCTAAACCGAGGTCCTTTCATATTCTTTAATTCCGTGGTAATTATGATGTCCTCTCATGGAAATTTTTTCTTTTTCCCACTAACCGCCGTTGTGGGTTCGTTGTTTATTTTTTTCTTGGCCAGGGCCACCCCTAAATGGAAGGTAATCGGCTGGTTGGGTCAAAATGCTCTGATTCTTTTTTGCCTGAATGGGATATTTTACCACTTCATCAATGGTCGAACGGCGCTATGGGTTGTGTACAATCTGCCGAGTTCGGCGTGGGTGATAACTTGTGTCGGGACTGTAATGACATTGGCCAGCTTGGCGTTTTGTATTCCACTTATTTATCTGTTTAACAAAACCGTACCCCAGTTGGTCGGCAAACCAAAAATGAGTGGACCGCTTCTCAAAAACCTTATTTAGAAAAAAACAAACGAAAGGAGACCAACCCATGGCCAAATATGTGGGGGCATTAGATCAGGGCACAACCAGCAACCGGTTCATCATTTTCAATCACAACGGTCAGATCGTCGGCTGGGAACAAAAAGAGCACGAACAGATTTTCCCGCAGCCGGGCTGGGTGGAGCACAACCCCTCGGAAATCTGGCAAAACACCCAGGACGTTATCCATGGCGCACTCTTCAAAACCGGGATTGCCGGCTCGGATCTGGCCGCCGTCGGTATCACCAATCAGCGGGAAACCACTGTGCATCTGGGACAAAACCACCGGCCGGCCATATATGAATGCCATTGTCTGGCAATGCACCCGCACCGATGAAATCTGCAGGGATCTAAGCCGGGATCAGGGACAAAACCGATTTCGCGACAAGACGGGTCTGCCCATCGCCACTTATTTTTCCGGGCCGAAAATTAAGTGGATTCTGGATCAGGTGCCCGAAGCCCGGGCCGCAGCCGATAAAGGCGAGGCCCTGTTCGGCACCATGGAAACCTGGATCATCTGGTGGCTCACCGGCGGGCCCGACGGCGGGTCACATGTTACCGATGTCACCAATGCCAGCCGCACCATGCTGATGGATTTATATACACTTCAATGGGACGACGATATCCTGCAAACCCTGGACATCCCGCCCCAGATTCTACCCCGGATTGTGCCCTCCTCCGACGAGACCACCTGGGGCACCAGCTTAAAAGACGGGCCCCTGGAAGCTGAAATCCCGGTTTGCGGGGCCCTGGGAGACCAGCAGGCCGCCCTGGTCGGCCAGACCTGTTTTGATATGGGCGAGGCTAAAAACACCTACGGTACAGGATGTTTTCTCCTGCTCAATACCGGCACCACCCCGACCGTCTCCCGCCAGGGTCTGCTCACCACCCTGGGCTACCAGATTAATGACCAGGCGCCGGTGTATTGCCTGGAAGGCTCCATCGCCATCACCGGCGCCCTGGTGCAGTGGCTGCGGGATAATCTTGGATTGATATCCAGTGCGCCGGAAATTGAAACCCTGGCCAAACAGTTGACGATAATGGCGGCGCTTACTTTGTCCCGGCCTTCTCCGGACTGTTTGCGCCTTACTGGCGCTCGGATGCCCGCGGCGTTATCGTTGGGCTCACCCGCTATGTCAACAAGGGACACCTTGCCCGGGCCGTGCTGGAGGCCAGCGCCTATCAAACCTGTGACATCGTCAAGGCCATGAACAAGGATTCCGGCGTAGAGTTGAGCCGCCTGAAAGTGGACGGCGGAATGGTGGCCAATGAAGTCCTGATGCAGTTTCAATCCGATATGTTAAATGTGCCGGTCATACGGCCGAAGGTTTCCGAAACCACTGCCCTGGGGGCGGCCTATGCCGCCGGTCTGGCAGTCGGTTTCTGGTCGGGGCTGGATGAGCTGCGGCAGAACTGGGCCGAGGACAAGACCTGGCATCCGTCCATGACGGCGACAGTCAGGGAAAAATACTACCGGGAATGGAAAAAGGCGGTGGATCGGACCTTCGATTGGGTCGAATAGGTTCTGCGTTTATTGAGTTGTTCGAGTTGATTGGCTTAAAGGCCACGGGACCATGGGAAAATCGCGGCAGGATGCCGCTCCCACAGATTTTTAATCAGAGTCGGTGCTATTTACTGTGGGGTTAATATGGCGGTCAGGCGGCATTTAAGCGGTTTTGAAGGGTTTGAATGCCGGATTCAACCGAATCGGTAATGGCAAAGGTATCCTGAAAGCAATTGCCTTCAAAGATCTCCTTGACATATCCATTCAAAGCACACAGGGCCACCTTGCCCCGTTTCCGGTTTATCTGCTTGACGGCCTTCAAAATCACCCGCAGGGTCGGGGTCCTTAGATATTCAAGGGAGCCCAGATCAAACAGAATTCGCCGTTTATCGCTCGCCATAATTTTTTGGATCGCTTTTTCAAGCTCCGGTGATAACTCGGCACCCATTCTGCCCTTGATGGTGATACACACTATCCCGTTTTTTTCTTTCTGATTTATTTCCATGGCAGCGCTCTTTCATTATCTTTTTCAGGAGGAGTCGGCCCTCCGGCTCACCAGAGGGCCGACCCCAACCCGGTAATTCTCAAACCCATGTTACCTTTTGGGCTTAACTGAGAGATGAGATTTTTACCCGAATCTAATGCCGACTATTGCACTATCTCCACCAACTCCATCTCTTTCTCCTATCATCGTCGTCGTCATCGTCATCGTCGTCATCATCATCGTCTACAAAACCAGAGAAGGTCAGTTCAAGATCTTGGTCCTGGACAAGTCCGATTCCAGGGCAGTATATTTTAGCATCTCCGTCCTCGCATTCACCGTCCGGTGTTGGGTTTGTGTCGAAGATTTTGATACAGCCGGTGAACTCGGGCTCTTCCTCCGGCCAAGCCAAACCCATTGCCGCGATTTCTCCCCGATCCACGGCACCCGGAGGTGCTATTTCCTGGAAGTACTTGGCGCCAAGCAGGGGGGTGCCCGGCATCATAATACCAGGCTGTGCGCCGTCTACCCCGGCCTCCCATGATCCGGCGTTACTTTCATCTTCACATTCATCATTCTCATCAAAGCCATCTGTCGCAGTCACGGGACCATTCCCCAAAGTAGTAGACCGCATTGGTCTTTTTACAGATGGCAAACCAGTTCAGGGAGATTTCGATTGTCACCCACTCACCTTCTTCATCATCCCATTCGAATGCGCGTTCTTCCAACACTCTGGTTTTTATCCTGCGACCATCGAGATTGATCCATTTTGTGTCATGCAGTACGGTTTCCACAGATTTTTCTTCTCCTGTTTCTTCAAGGACCAATCTGTAGCCTGGTTTGAGGATGAAATAGGGATTGATGCCCTTAGTTTTAAACTTGCAATCCTCTAACCGAAAATCGGTGGTGAATTCGGCATTATTTCCACAAATGTCGGGTAGGTCGGGGAACCCAGGCGGATTCTCCGCTATCGCAATATTTCCAGATAGCCCGATGAAAATAGACATGACAAACACGAATCCTAAAACCGAAACTGCAGACCTTGACAATGTTTTTGAAAACATAACAACCTCCTTTGTTTGTGGTTTGTGGACGCCCTCAACTTGGGGAGTCCTGGTTGATATCTATCTCTTGAATATCAAAGATTTCTTACGGCAATATTACGGAAGGATTATTATTTCGTAATGTGAAAAAACTTTATCAGAAGATTACCCGAATATTATGATTTAGTAATCTTGAAGAGGTTAAGGTGGAAATTCAATTGCAGGTTATGAAAGTGTAATTGCGGAAGAGTTGGTGGAGATATACGGACTCAAGGTCTAAAAACATTTCCGCATGCGGTAGAGTCAGGTTTGGTCTGTCAAACAAGTCACCTTTGAACCCTGAACGCTGAACCCTTGAAACCTATCACTGAACAAAACTCAGCATAAAGGTGCTGCCTTTATTAACAGCACTCGTGACGTTGATCAAACCATTCATCGCATCCGTGTAAGCCTTTGCCAGACTGAGGCCCAGGCCGACCCCGCCCTGGGGCCGGCTTCTGTCACAACGATAGAAACGCTCGAAGATATGCGGCAGATCGTCGTCGGAAATACCGACACCGGTATCATTAAATACAATTTGTATCTTGCCATTTTCGGCTGTGGCCGAAACGGCAATTTTCCCCTGCTCAGGGGTATATTTGATCGCATTTTCCAGAATATTGGTTACGATTCGCTGCATCTTCTTTTTGGCGCCTTGAAACGGCAGGACATCGGGGAGACTGTATGTCAACTCGATTCTTTTTTCGTCGGCGACCGGACGGAAAAGTTCACAAGCCTCCGATATGATGGTGACCACGTCAAATTCTTCATCCGTTGTGCCGTTTACGCCCGCTTCAGCTTCGGTAATGTCCAGCATAGTATTGATCATCTCAATCAGGCTGTCACATTCCTCAATCGTATTGACAGCCATATCTTGGTAATCTTTAATGGATTTCTCATCGGTCAGCGTCATTTCAGCAATACCGCGTATCCGTGCCAGCGGACTTCTGAGATCATGGGCAATGTTATCGTTGATTTCTTTCATGGATCGCAACAAAATCTGAATGCGATCCAGCATTGTGTTAAAAGTGACGCCCAGTTTTTGAATTTCCTTGAACTGGCCTTTTACCTCAACCCGTTGGTCATAGGATCCCCGGGATATTTCTTCAGCGGTTTGGGTGACATCGGCCATGTCCCTCAGGGCCCGTTTTGCCAGCAACCACCCGAAAAAGGCCGAAGCAATTATCAAAACACCGGTCAAAATTGCAAACAGATTGCGGAAGATTTCCAGGTATTCATCGGCATCTTCAAAGGATTCGCCAATTTGCAGGATAGTATCCGGCCCAATGACGGCAGTGATCATGCGGGCCTTGTCATCATCCTCGGCCAGGGTTATGGTCTGAAAAATATGGTTGACTTCATTGCCCTTTAACTTTCCAACAACACCGGTTATATCAACAGGACCCCAGGCGGACATATCCGAGGCCGCCAAAACATTACCGTTGAAATCGATAATGCGAAAAAATTCTTCCTCCGGATCCTCTGGTTCTGCTTCTTCAATCAGCCTTTTTTTGAGCCTCTCCAAACCCGCTCTGGCCAGATATTCGGAATAGTATTCGATTTCATTTTCCAGCAAGTCTTCATCCATTCGTTCCATGGTCATCGAATAAATTCGGTAGTAAAAAACCCCAAAGCTAGATAATGGCCAGCAGTGTGAAAGCCAGGGTGAACAGCATTGTCAGGCGAAATAAAAGGGAGTTTCCCAGATTTTTAAATTTCTTTAAGAACATAGCCAACCCCTCTTACGGTATGAATCAATTTGGTGCCAAAGTCCTTATCGATTTTATCCCGCAGGTAGCAGATGCGGGCTTCAACTACATTGGTCTGGGGATTAAAATTATAATCCCAGACATGTTCCATGATCATTGTTTTGGAGACGACCCGCCCGGAGTTGCGCATGAGGTACTCCAGTAAAGAAAATTCGAGCGGCTGCAGGTCTATTTCCCGGTCAGCCCTGAAAACTTTGCGGGTGTGCAGGTTTAAGGCCAGGTCGGCAACCTTGAACTCGACCGGTGAATTGCCACGGGATGATCGCCGCATCAATGCCTGAACCCGGGCCAAAAGCTCGGAAAAGGCAAATGGCTTGACCAGGTAATCATCGCCGCCGGTTTGCAAACCTTCAACGCGCTCGTCCACGGAGCGTTTGGCGCTTAAAATGAGCACCGGGAAATCAATTTTCTGCTTGCGCATTTCTCTGATAATCGTCAATCCATCGACGGTCGGCAACATCAAATCGATAATGGCCAGATCATAAGGCTCGGTTAAAGCAAGGTGTAATCCGTCCTCGCCGTCAGTGACATGATCCACGGCAAACCCGGCTTCTTTCAGGCCGGTTTGGACAAACAAGGCAATTTTTTGATCGTCTTCAACTAATAGTAATCGCATTGGATTAATTTAATCACAAAAAACATTATGATGGAATTATTCATAAATTACTATTTGGTAATCTATGAGTATAAATTCGCCCTGAACGCCTATTCAACGCTGCTTACTAAAATTCAAGAGCCACCTGGAACTGGAGCATATTTTGTGAATCAGCGGCTTCGCTGCCTTTTTCCTTTTCATATTTTGAAAACCGGTATTCAAAGGAAAAGACAGCATCCTCTAAAATTGATATATCAACAACGTCTGTAAAAGAGTAGTTGAATCCGGCAACGAACCGGTAATCAAGAACTTCGTCCTGATCTCCCGGGTTATCATCATCGAAAACCGCATAGCGTGTAGCCAACTGCAACGAATCCAGTACATCAAAGGCAAGCCCCACAACCGCGGTACTCTCCTTGTTTTCCTCGCCGTCTTCTCCGTTCTCCCGCTGCAGGGCGGTTATATATTCAGTGTCCAGGATGAACTTCCAGAAATTCAACGTGAAAGCACCTCCGATAGATTCGTTGCGTCTGCCGTCACCGGGTTCGCTATCGTAAAAAGCGCTCACGGTGAGTGTGTCTCCTACAGGCGCAAGCGTTACATTGGCGATATAAGAACCGAAGCGATCTTCTTTATGGTGGTCGGGCCTGAACTCATGGGCATCAAAATCGTTGAAGATTATCCGCGATGCTCGCGTCTTCATAGATTGAAAATGAGATGTCCAGCCCGTAAAAATCCGGGGCAAAGCCAAGGGTGGCGCCCAATTCGTCGATCTCGTATAAATCTTCGGCAAGGGTGCCTTCAATCAGGTGGTCTTCGAAAACACCGAACGGCATCACCGTTTTACCGCCGATAAAATACAACGGTATCCATGGTGCTTTCAAAGTAACAACGGCTTCGTCCAGTGTGAGTCTTTCAGAGCCATCGTTCCTGCCAATATCTTCAAACTCCAGCACAATTAGGGCCTTGCTCCACTCGTTAATAATAACGCTGAGGCCGATTGCCAGTGAACTAATAAACAAATCAGAACTGCTGCCGCTATTTTTGTCATCTATATCTTTCACGTCAAGATATTCAAAGTTAGTTTCGATAGAGCCTAACAGCCTGATCTTTTCTGCGGACTTTTGCTCAACGCCTGGAAATTCCTCGCCTTCCTTTTCCTCCTCCTCTTTTTTTTCTTCTATTTCTTCAATCTTTTTTAAACGTTGTTTGATATCATGACCGCTTTACTGTCTTCAGCCTTGGCCGAATAAATAAGCCCCAGGATCAAAACAAGCACAACTGAAAACACAACCCTTCTGTTCGCCATGTTTTTAATTTCAGGTAAATTATTTGGGATTCAAACCAGCTACAACTTATGCTGCAACCAAACCGGGCCCCTGCTAAAGAGCGGCTCACAGCCCGTGCCGGGCACATACTCTCAGAAATTTTTAGATCTCGTTTCCTTATCAGTCATACCATTTTAACGAAAGTTATTCATGTTAGCCACAAAATAATTACCGAAAGCTTACACAAACATTACCATTTGATAACTTTGCGCAGCGATGGCGAATTTAATTCGGAATTTTTTGCTCGACTATTTAATAATTCCATTATACTAATCAAGCGCCAATTTCTGGAAGGTCGAGATGGAAAAAATTAAGGGCCATCTGAATGCTTGGGTCAAAAATCTGGCAGGGGACAGCGAAGTGCCGTCGGATCCGGAACAGATGCGCTTGCGCAAAGCGGTTCTCATCCTTCTGTCCGCTATCTGCACGATTTTGGGAATATTCTGGGGAATTACCTATTTTTCCCTGGGACGCCCCCTGGCAGGCAGCTTCCCACTGGGATATTCTGTAATGTCAGCCGGCAGCCTTGTTTACTATTTGGTGTCAAAGCGCTATAAATTTTTTTGCCGCAGCCAGCTATTTCTAATCCTGATTTTGCCCTTTTTGCTTCAGTGGAGTCTGGGGGGCTTTTCAGCCTCCGGTTCGGTAATTATCTGGTCTATTCTCGCGCCCATCGGTGCGCTGATGTTTGCCGGCACCACCCGGGCAACCCCATGGTTTTTTGCCTATTTACTGCTCATGACCCTTTCAGGGTTTCTTGATGGGCGGGATATTTCACATCCGGCACTGCCGCCTTTAATCATAATCATCTCTTTTGTGATGAACATCGGGGCCGTTTCGGCCATCGTCTTTTTTCTCCTCAAATTTTTCGTTCACGCCCGGGAGCAGGCCATGGCGGAATTGGACCGGGAGCATCGCAAGGTGCGCCAATCGCTTTCACTGGCCATGGAAGTCCAGCAAAACCTGCTGCCCAAAAGCAACCCATCTGTCAAGGGGTTGGACATCGCCGGGAAAAGTGTCTACTGCAATGAAACCGGCGGCGATTATTTTGATTTTCTAATACCGGCAAGTCGGGGGATCGACGCCGTCCGTGTCGTGGTGGGAGATGTCTCGGATCATGGAATCCCATCGGCTTTGCTGATGGCCACTGCCCGCGCATTTATCCGACAGCGCTCTTCACGGTCAGGCAGTATTGCGGAAATTGTCACCGATACCAACCGGCAACTCACCGCGGATGTGGAGGACTCCGGTCGCTTCATGACCTTATTTTATGCTGAAATAGACCGGCAAAGCAATCAATTGCACTGGCTGAACGCCGGCCACGAACCCGCGATTATCTATGATCCTGTATCTGACAGCTTTGAAGCGCTGCACGGCGGTGGCAGCTTGCCGCTGGGGATTTCAGATAGTTTTAAATACACGCAAGCACAACAGGCCATTGCCCCCGGTCAGATCATTGTCATTGCCACAGACGGCATCCACGAAGCCCAGAATCGCTATGGTGAGCTGTTCGGCAAGGAGTCTCTTTACAAGATCATCCGCCAAAACGCTGCCGCAAACGCCGCCAATCTTTTGAATGCCGTTTTCACTGCGGTGGATCTTTTCCAGTACGGCAATCAGGCCGAAGACGACATGACCCTCATGGTTGTCAAAGTGGTAAAGAATTCATAGATTATCACCAACTCCCTTTCTTCCCAGGATGTTCCGGCCATCAAAAGCCATCACGGGCTTTACCGCAAGCGTCTACTGGAAGTCGGTAATGATCTTTACGAACTGCGCCACGATGCCGCCATTAAATCAGAGGTCGATTGCCGAACCAAACCGTTTTACCGGTACCTGGCTAAGCCCCCATTGTTTTACTTCCTCCAAACTGAAGCCGGGAATCCGGCTAAATGTTTTTTCCATACCCGGGGTCTGAACAATACCGGGGCAGACGGCATTGATGCGATCAATATGCGTCACAACAAATTCTCAGTGGTTTCATCAGTGTCGACCGATAAATTCTGTAGATATCAAAGTAGCTGTCCGTCATTGTTCAGGCGACTTCAGGTTCCTTGATTTTGGAAATGCCGGGGATCAGCGTTGTGGTGCTGTTGACCCCGGGCAGCTGACGGATTTTTTCGTGTACGAACTGGGAGATGATTTCAGCATCCGAGCTGAGTAAGTCCCGGGTCAACACAACTTTCACCAGGATATCCACGTCGCCGTGGACCGAATGGATTTCCCGGACCGGCTCCAGTTCGAAGATTTTCTCCATCAGCTTTATCTCTTTTCTGGCCTGCACGTTCATCAAAATAAAAACCGTGATGCCGTGTTTCATTTCCGGATATTCGCAGTCTTTTAGCTCTGCCATTTTTTTTCGAAACGCCTCCATGTCTTTTTGAATAAGTTTTTCTATCCCAATGCCGTAGCGACGCTTGCGACCCTCTTTCCACTGGTGCAGGGTAATATAGGCATACAGATCAGCGATGGTCCGCTCGGGAAAAGATTCCCCCAACTGCCCTTTTTTGATGATGTTGCATAGGGGACGATAGATGGTTTTATGCCAGTCCAGAGCCGCATCTTCAAAGGCAACGTCTTTCTCATTGCCTTGCTGCAGAAATTCCCGGTGCTCTGAAATTTGATCCAGCAGATGGGCATATTGATTGACTTCGGTTACATTTATTTCAACCGGCAGCTGGGTTCGATCGGCAAACTCGGCCCGTTCACGGTAAAGAACGTTTTGCAGCGAGTCATCGGTGGGGACCAACTCGACAATGTGGGCCAGAATTTCGTCCTGGCCCAGCTCCTTGGCTGCCGAAATCCGATGGTTGCCATCCAGGACATAAAACTCGTTTTTGATCTGGTAAAGCTTTACCGGCCCGAGATTGCGGCCCTGTCGCATGGCATCCTTAATCCATTGCAGCCGCTCCGAGGATGCTGCACGCCGCTTTAATCTGAACTGGCTGTCAAAATCCTTATAACGGCCGACGCTGCCCACAATTTGATCCAGGGCCACAGATCTAATTCCGCGGTCATGCGAATCATAGGCCGCTTCCGCTTTCTGCTGATCCTTGAAACTCTTAATTTCCAGGGCTTCATCTGCCGGGGGTTGAAAGTGCCCGAACCGGTTCAGCGTTTCACGAATTTTCGATTTCCAGGATGTTATGCCCATATGTGTTCACTACTCTGGTATTGCCAACCAATGTTACCCGGTCCGAAGGGTCGTCAAAGACACGGTGGATGTGCCCATGTAAAAAATACCTCGGTTGATATTTTTTAATCAGCTGGTGAAAGCACTCAAACCCCCTGTGACAGGGGTCTTGCGCATCATGAATGTGCCGGGGCGGGGCGTGGGTAACAACCACATCTACCCCGCCCCGCCACCATAGTCTGGGCCGCAGCCGGCGAATGATGGACCGCATCTGGTCCTCGGTGTATTGATAGGGTCCTCCATTGTACCAATGCGAGCCCTCCAACCCAAGAATATTAATCCCCTCAAATTTTAACAGCCTGCCGTGCAGATTTAACCCGCCACCGGGCGGTTTGGCCTTATAGCGAATATCGTGGTTGCCGCCGACATAGAAAAGGGGCGCTTTGATCGAATCGACCAGGAAGGACAGGTATTCCGGCGGAAGATCGCCGCATGAAATAATTAGATCGATGCCTGTAATCTGCCTGGTGTCTGACGGCCGCTTCAACGTGGGCTCAACCACATCCGAGACCGATAAGATTTTTATGCTGTTTTTGTTCTTCACAGCTCCACACCACTCTATAAGCCATCTTAAAATTTCATTTTGGCCCGGCCGCCCTTTTTCAGTGAAGCCTTTTGGCGAAGGCAGAACCTTGAACCAAGTGACTAGGCGGTCTTCGTTTGACCATTTATTCCGGCATTGCGGTTTTTCAGGCCGTGGGCCAATGAGCAGAGAACCGGTACAACGATCAAAGTAAGCAAAGTGGCAAATCCCAGCCCGAAGATCACGGCCACCGCCATGGGACCCCACCACTGGGAAGACTCTCCACCGATATCCCAGGCCAGTTTGCGGAAATCAATGCTGATGCCGGTCGCCATGGGAAACAGCCCCAAAATAGTGGTGATGGCCGTCAGCATCACCGGCCGAAAGCGCACCGCACCGGCACGCATCAGGGCATCCACCGAAGATATCCCTCTGGCCAGAAGCTGGTTGTAGTAATCAATGAGAACAATGGCATTGTTGACCACCACGCCGGCCAGGCTGATAACGCCGATTCCGGTCATAATAACTCCGAAGGCAGTGCCGGTGACCAGCAGACCGATAAAAACGCCGATCAACGACAAAATCACCGATGACAAAATAATCAGCGGGGTAACAAATGAATTAAACTGGGTCAGCAAAATCAGCAAAATAATGGCAATACAGGCAAAAAACGCCTTGCTGAGAAAGGCCTGGGCTTTGGCCTGTTCTTCCTGCTCGCCGCTGAAACGGTAGTTATAGCCACGGGGCCAGGTCAGGTTGGTTTTTAGTCGTTGATCAATTTCTTTGATCACGTCGTTGGCCAGGCGTCCGGACACGTCCCCGGTAATGGTCACCACCCGCTTCTGATCCAGCCGCATGATGGCGCCGATGCCGCTGCCGATAGAAATTTTCGCAAGGCTTGTCAACGGAATGGGCTCTCCCAGGGGTCCCGACACCGTGATTCGTTTAAGGTTTTCAATGGATTGCCGATCGCGTTCCGGCAGCCTGGCAATAATGTCATATTCATCTTTGCCTTCGCGATAAACACCGGCCTTGACCCCGTTGATAGCAGCTTTGACTGTGTAAGCAATTGTGTAAGTGTCCAGACCCAGCAGCGCTGCCTTTTCCTTGTCCACCCTTACCCGGATTTCCGGTTTGCCTTTTACAAAATTGTCCTTCAAATCCACCAGGCCGGGAATATTTCTGATTTCTTGGCGCACCCGGCCGGCCATCTCCCCCAGAATCAGAATGTTTTCACCGGAAATTTCAATATTGATGGGCGCGCCGGTGGGCGGTCCTTCTTCTTCTTTCTCCACCTGGACCTCGGCACCTTTCATGGTCGCCAGAATGCGCTGCCGCACTTCATTGACGATTTCAGAAGAGGGCCGCGAGCGGTCGTGAAAATCCTTAAAATCAAGCACCACCCGGCTGATGTGGGTCCCGGTTCCTCCCTGGGAAAAGGGATCGCCGCCCATGGCACCAATATTGGAAATCACATAACGGATGTCTTCATATTCGGAAACTATTTTTTCGGCTTCGGCCACCAGCTTGTCGGAAGTGTTCAAATTGGTACCTACCGGTGCTTTGATGTTGACATAGGCGCGTTTGGGCTCGGTTTCCGGAAAAAATTCGGTCCCCTTGCCGAACAGAATAAAGCTCGCTGTGGCTGCAACGAGCAACAGGATACTGGTCAGGACAACCACCCAGCGATGGCGCAGACACCATTGCAACAAAAACAGATAGATCCGTTTTAAAAAAGGCTCTTTGGCACGGGAGCTTTTTTTCTTCGTTTTGGCAATTTTAACTCTCTGGTAGCGGGCGGAGAGAACCGGATTAATGACCAGGGCCACAAACAGTGAGGCACTCAGGGCCATGATCAGGGTCATGGGCAGATAACCCATGAATTCGCCCATGATACCCGGCCAGAACATCATCGGTGAAAAGGCACCCAGGGTGGTCAGGGTGGAGGTAATCACCGGCCAGGCCACCTGATCAGCGCCGATACGGGCCGCTTCCTGGCGGGATTTACCCTGCTGCATGTGCCGGTAAATATTTTCCACGATCACGATGCCGTTGTCTACCAGCATGCCCAGGGCCAGGATCAATGAAAACAGGACCACCATATTCAGGGTCACATTAAAACCGGTCAGCAGGGCAAAAGTGATGAACATGGAATAGGGAATGGCCATGGCAACGAAAATGGCCGATTGACCGCCGATGAAGATAAAAATGACGGCCAGCACCAGCAGCAGTCCCGAAATGATGTTGTTTTCCAGATCGGCCACCATCAGCCGCACGTCGTTGGACATATCGGCCGTCAGGTCAATTTGCAGGGTCCGGGGCAGCTGGGGCCGCATTTCTTCGACAATTCGTTTGACTTCGTCGGTCACCCGTACAATATTTTCACCGCTGCGTTTGGACACCGCAATGGTGACACTCTTATCCCCGTTGATCCGGCTGCGGGTCAAGGCATCCTTATGGGAATCATTTATGGTGGCGACGTCGCGCAGATAGACCGGTTTACCGTCGCGCACAAAAGCGACGATGGAAAAAATTTCCGATGGATGCTTGAAGTCTTCCGGGACCCGCACCAGATACTTGCCTTCGCCGATATCCATACTGCCGCCGGGCATGTTGACGTTGCTCCGGGTCACGGAGCTGATGATACTGGAAAACGGTACGTTGTAGGCCCCGACTCGATCCAGGTCAAACTCAACGTGGATTTCGCGCTCCAGCCCGCCGCTGATGCGGGCTTCCAGAACACCGGTGATGGACTCGATCTGGTCCTGGATATCTTCCGCCAGATTCTGCAGCCGGCGCAGACTGAAGGGTCCTGAAAGGACCACCCGAATGACCGGCATATCCGAAAAATTGACCTCCTGAATGGCCGGGTCATCGGCCAGGTCGGCAGGCAGGTCGTTTTTGGCCTGATCCACTTTGTCCCTGACCTTCTGCACGGCATCATCCAGGTCTACCTTGGGCAAAAACTTAATAGCCACCGTCGAAAGGCCTTCGGCTGATGTGGAACGGATTTCTTCGACATTATCGATCCCCTTGAGTTTACGCTCGATGGGAATGGTGATCAGCTGCTCCATGTCCTGGGGTGCAACGCCTTCATAGGTCGTGGTAACAAATACATAGGGGATGGTAATATCCGGAAAAGATTCGCGCGGCAATGTGGCATAGCAGTAAAGGCCGGCAATAACAATAATTACCAGAAGCGCCAAAACCGTTACCTGCCGTTTAAGAGCCGCCTGATTCAGAATCATCTGACAATCACTTTCATCCCGTCTTCGACTTCGGTATGACCTTTTACGATTAGATGATCGCCGGCTGTCAGCCCGCTGGTAATCTGCACCCGGTCGGCTTCAATCACCCCGATGGAAATGGTACGGGATTCAGCAACACCGTCTTTTTCAACAAACACAATCCGCTCCCCGCCTTTGTCCACCAGGGCAAATAAGGGGGCAGAAACAGCATCCGCAATAACCCGGCGGACAAATGCCACCCGGCCGATCATGCCCGGACGGATATCATGGTTGGGATTGTCGATGATCGATCTTACCAGAAAAGTCTTGGTGGCAGAATCGGCTTTAAACGACACGAAATCAACAGTTCCGATTATGGTGCGGTCGGGAAAGGCATCAATTTTAACCGGTGTTTGCTGACCCTTTATTACAAATCGAACATCGAGCTCCGGCACCCGGACGTTGATTTTGATTCTGTCAATATTAACAATATCAGCAATGGGCTTGCCCGTATCCGCATATTCACCCTCATCTAAGTACAAATGGTTGACAATGCCCGTTATGGGAGATTTCGGAAATCCGTGATTGTACCTGACCCTGATTTGCGCAAGATCGGTTAAGGCCAGCTTGCGCTGGGTTTCGCTTTGATCGAGTTCTTCCCGGGCGATGATTTTGTTGTCATAAAGCCGCAGCCGTCGCTGATATAAGTCGTCGGCCAGCTTGTAGGCTGCTTCCGCGTGATCCCGGGAAGCCTTAAGCGCTGAGACGTCTATTTTTACCAGCAGGTCACCCTTGTTGACTTTTTGACCCTCGCGGGGACCGATCCAATCAACGCGGCCGGCCGTGTTGGCTGCCACTTTGACATCTTCGGAAGCTTCGGTTTCACCGGGTAAAAATATAACATCCCGCATAGAAACCGGTTCCACGATCATCACCGCGACCGGGGTCGCCGGCGCCTCCGGCGATGTATTTTCGGCAATGGCCATGGATTCCTGATCCTGACAGCCGGCCAGTACAAAGGCTGCGGTCAGGGCCATCAAAACAATTATTAAAAGAGTAATTCTGGCTTTCATTTAAAGCTTCTCTCCCTGGTTTAACCCCTCAAAGGCGAGTCGCAACAAACGCTCAGGGCGTTGCGGGTCCGCCAGTTCAGGCAATACCTGATTCATGTTTAAACTGAAATCAATCAGGCTGAGCACCAAAAACGCCACCTCATCCTCATCCGCCGGTTTGGCTTCTCCTGGTGTTAACCCGTTGGTATATATTCGTTTAACGGCATCGAACATGTGGCGCTGGTATCTTGAAAAATCATATTCGGGCGTGCCCTGGGGCGGACCGTAAATTAGTCCGTGGATCATTTTATAAAGGTCCTGGTGTTCTTCAACGCCCTCTGAGACCCGGCGATAGAAATAAATGAACCGCTCCAGTGCCGTTCCCGATGTTGAAAAAATTTCATTTATTATCTCCTGCTGGACATTTGCGGCCCATTCCAGGAGGGCATAAAAAAGCCCCTCTTTGCTCTTGAAATAATAGTACAGAACCGGTTTGCTGACCCCGGCTCGGTCCACAATTTCCCTTACCGAAGTGCCGGCATAGCCCTTCTCCGCAAAAAGTTTGGTGGCCATTTCCAAAAGCCTTTGCCTGGCATTGGGTTCCAGTTCGTTGATCTCATTGCTTTGTTTCATAACCGGAGCATCCGTTATTCGACTTTTCTTAAACAGGGTGAAGCCCCCTGATGGCAAGACAACGCTATTTAATTTAGACAGTTGAAGTTGTCAAGATTCTTTTTACCTACCGGTAGGTATATGATAACGCGTTTTTGAAATATTTCAAGCAATATTTTATAACTATTTATTATTATTAATGAAATTAAAATAAATGGTTTTGATCGGCAGATAGCCTTAGGTGAGGACCGCCTTCCATGAGCACTATAGAATCACAACCTGAACCAGAAGCGGCCGAAGATCAGCTAAATTTTGTTTAAAGTTTTTGATGGCAAATACCGATAAAATAAATATTGGACTATAAAAAAAGGGGGGGTATATCACTATGGAAGCTTTGTTTTCTTTGATCGGTTTATTGTTTTTTTTTGCGATTGGTGCCTTTAGCATATACCTTAACATCGATTTTATTGAATACCTGAAAAAATATCATTCTCATCGATGGGCGCAACTCTCTTTCGAACGTCTTTTTGGAATATCTCAACAGGATCTTTTCTTTTATCAAATTCATCCTCTGAAATTTATACCCTACATCTTTAACAAAGAAGACTCCGATGATGCCAATGTGGCGGTCTATAAAAAACGGATCCAGTTGACCTTCTTCGGAGTTTCAGCGATGTTTGTAATTTATTTTTTCATTTCTTATATCGGCGTTTAGTGAATGGGTTTATTTTTTGCCGTTGCTGTTTGTAAATAGCCTCCCAAAACCATGCAATACAACACCGGCCAGAGCACTCAGTACCGCCATCCAGCCCAATATATCCAGCCATTTAGTACTATCCCGGCCGGGCATATAAAACCCCTCGAGATTTGCCAGGCGGCTGTCTTTACGCATATGACATTCGGTGCAGGCAACAACCTTATCTTTGGGCGCCACCATGTGAGTGATCGGAAATACATAGGTGGTGTCCACGAAGTCAAATTCGCCTGAAAAAGGAATGTCTACGGCTGCCTGTCCTTTGCTCAGGGCTCTATCCCAGTCAAGGGTTGTCCAGTAACCGTCTTTGCCTGACAGCAGCGGCACCAGCAGCGTATTATTCACCTTGTCGTATGGCTGTTTGCCCCGGTGAACTTTAAAGGGATAAATACGGGCGTTGGCATCCGAGCGGCTTCCCTCGGGCCAGGAAACTCGAACCGTCCGGCCGGGATCAATTTGATCCTTGGCTGTAGTTGAATGGATGATACCGTTGTACCAGTGATACTCAGGTTTGATATTCTTGGCCCACTTCATCTGGCCCTTAATGGACATATAGTCGAATTTGCCGAATTCGTCCTTGGTCTTGTATTTTTTGCCGTCTTTGGTTTTACCGGCCTGGGACCAGTCCCAGGACATCTTGGTGGGGTTGACCCGGGCAAATTCAGGTATATGGCAGCTCTGGCAGGCCACCTTGTCCGTATGGTCATTGGCTTTGGAACCGGCCTTGTGAGGCGTACTGGTATGACAGGATTCACATGTAATTTTGGCAGCCAGATCATCTTCCACCAGGCTTTTGCGTTCCCGGGCCGCCGGCAGCGTATAAACCCGTCCGGCAATGTTATGCAAGGTGGTTGTGTGGCAACGCACACAGTCGAAATTTTTACCGTCGTTACCCATGTGGACGTCCAGGACTTTATTCGGTTTGGCCAGGGATGTATCCAGATCGCCGTGCTTCACCCCGTCGCCGCCACCACCGTAAAAATGGCAGGAACCACAGTTTTTGCGACCGGGCCGACCGATACTCTGGGCAGCCTCTTTTAACTCAGCCTGAATCTCTTTAGCGATTTCCAGCGATTCCTCGTCTCCTTCTTCGAGAAAACCCTTGATATCTGTCATGGCTTCATCAAAGTTCATTTCCTTTTGACTGTGACACACCAGACAGTTGATACCACTTTCCCTTGAAGTGCCCCATCCCGGATGGCAGGCCAAACAACTCTTGTCTTCGTTTTTATTGGTGGAAATACAGAAATTGTTCAATGAATTACCGGCCTTGCCAAACTGTTTGTCGGTATCCGTCGGGTCGGCCAGCCAGGTCCAGTGAACGGTTTTGTGGAACTGGGCCTCGGCTTCGGAATGACACGACAGACAGGCCCGGGTGACTTCCATCCCGGATTTAAAATCCTGCTGCAGCACTTTATGCTTGGTGTGATCGGTCGTATTCCAGACTTTTTTATCTTTGGTTGCCTGTTGGGCCATGGTCCGGCCGGGTGCCTGGCTCTCATCGCTCTGAGCAGCAGACAACATTGCCGGAAAGATTATCAGGCCCACAACCATCAGACTTATATACTTAAGAAAAGGAAATTTCCCCTCTGTTGCTTTCATTATCGGCTCCCAGAAGATTGCAACCGCCCTTTATGAACGGCTGCAATCATGAACTTGATTGATCCAGATTTAATTTTAAGACGTCGGTTCTTTGGTAATTTCAAATGAACCGTCTTTTTTAAAGGTCAGATACCCTTCAAGGTAGTATACATTTTTCAACTCCGGTCTAACATCCTGAACCATGTAAAAGGATTCGCCGCTGCGGGCACCCGTGCCACATACAAACACAATGGGCTTATCGGCCGGCAGGGTCTTGATTTGGTCTTCAAGTTGGTCAACCGGGATATTGACGGCGGTTTTAAAGTGGCCACCGGCGAATTCATCGGCATCACGAACGTCGATGAGCATCATGCTGTCCGGATTTTCGCTGACCATCTTAATGAAGGTAGGCGTATCGATACTGCCTTCTTCGGTACCGGCTTTAATTTTGGTTGCCGCCATTTTGGCCGATCCGGTTTCGCCGGCACCATAGGCCGCTTTCCAGGCCGGATATCCGGCCGCATAAACCTTGACATTGGTAAAGCCCAGATCAATGGCTTTTTTGGCGGACTTGTGGCTCAATCGGCATTTAAAGCCACCGCAATAGAAAACCAGCGTTTGGCTTTTATCCTGGGGCAGCTGGTCGGTCATCTTTGCAAATTGGCTGTCCGGTATACTGATCGCTCCGGGGATGTGGCCCTTGTCGTATTTTTTACGCTTGGGTCGGGAGTCGATTAGAACCATGCCGGCACTTTTATCGAGCTCTTTTTTGACCCACTCAACGGAAACCGATGGATAGTTGCCAGGGACCTTCATGTATTTCGGGAAACCATCGGCGAATACTTTTACATTGGTGTAACCGAGTTTTTCCGCCTTCCTGGCGGATTTGTGGCTCAGCTTTCAGGTGGGACCTTCGCAGTAAAAGATAAGCAATGCATCTTTACTGGCAGGCAGTTGCGCTGTCATCTTGGCAAACTGGCTGTCGGGAATACTGACCGCCCCGGGAATATGGCCTTTATCGTATTTGGCACGTTTCGGCCGGGCATCGATGAGCATCACGCCTTCCGCCATGGGAACACTGATGTGCTGCATGACAAAATCAACATCAACAATGTCATGGAATTTCCAGTCGGCTTTGGATGCATCTTTCTTGGTATCCGCTGCCAGGGTTGTGGTGGCAAAACCTGCTGTAAGGGCCAGAACAAAGCCGATGGTCAGCATGAATGCCGAAAATCTTTTAACGCCCATAATTATCTCCTTTCTCTTAATTAATTCAAATTTCTATAACTCAATGTAACTACTAAATATTTTTTGAAACCTGCGTTTTGGCCTCAATCATGGAATAATGCGCTTATTTGCACTTAGCCGGTGTCGATGAATCCGCCGCATGGTCATGCAAATAGGTATAGATGTCGGTCATAGCCTCATCCGACAACTGGCCCCACTCTTCTTCGCAACCGAACTGCTTTAAGTCTTTGGATTCAAAAATAGTCGTCCACTCGGTCATGGTTTTGTCGGCCGGGCTGATGGGCGGCGTTTTGGAATCCACTTCTCCGCGTTCAAAACAGGCTTTGTAGACTTTGCGGTAGCTGTATTTGCCTTTGCGCTTGTTGCCTTTTTCAAGCGCTAAGCTGATGCCGACAGTGCTAAACACGAAAATAATTGCCGTTAACACCAATAGAATTTTTCTAAACATAATTCCTCCTCTTAATATTGCTGATCGAAAATAAGAATTTGATATTGTAATGAATTCCATTTTAATCAAGGAATCCCGATGTATCGTCTCCAATCAAGACCGATAGCAGGTGAATTGAAATAGCAAGCTTCGTGCCAGATCTGTTAACATTATAACATACTGTAATTATTTCAAATATTAATAAAGCGTTAAGGCGTGGATGATAACACTATTTACAGGTATTAACATATGTTAACTTAACATGTTAACATATGTAAAGGTATAGAGTGGATTCGATCAAACTTTCAGGCGAGCTTGGATATATATTACAAAGAGAAGAGCACTGGCATCTATCGACAAAATGAGATTGCGCACTATTTTAGATTTACGAACCTGTATCCCAATAAAGATAAGAGCTAGATTCTAATATCATCGGAGAAAAGGGAGAATGGACCATGCATTTAAAAATGGGTGACTTCATCATGGGGATGGGCAAAGAATTTGCCACCGAGGCCATGGATATCTCAGAAAAATTGTCTCTCAACAAAGGAAATATTATCTTTAATGTTGGAGATGCAGCCGGTCACTTCTATGTTTTGCTCAAGGGACAGGTCCAGCTCAGTTTAGGCCAAACCGGACCGGTGGTGTATCAGGTGCGGCATCCGGGAGAAATCATCGGCTGGTCGTGTCTGATCGGCCGTAAAACTTATTCGGCTTCAGCTGAATGCACGGAATCCACAAATTTACTCAGATTTGATCGGGAGAACTTTCTCAAGACCCTGACCAAAAACCCCGCCAATGAATCGCTGCTATTCAGAAGACTGTCAGAAATGCTGGGTAACCGCTTGCTTGAGCTCTATCCGACCCTTGCCTGATTATGCCTGAAAATTCAGGTTTTAGATCATTATTTGCTTAATCTCCATAGCGACTTCATTATACCAAATAAATTGACAATTGTCCCGGGACGCCTTAGAATTACGACTACTGTACAAGTGTAATCCTTAATAATATCTGCGCGATTGACTTTGGAGATACCAATGTTCGAAACCCGTGAACAAGTACTTGAAAAAATAATGACCCAAACCAAACCAAGCTGTCCTCACTGCGGGGAAGAAATGAACCTGTGGGAGGTTCCGCCGATGAACGTCGGTGATGGTCTCGGGTGGGGGGCCCCGTTCCTGTTCTTATGCTTTAATGATGATTGCCCGTTGTATCAGGAAGGCTGGGGGCACATGAAGGAAAACTATGCGCATACGGCATCCTATCGTTGCATGAATTATCCGGGTACCGAACAATATGAGCTGATTCCAGTGTTCAGCAACCAGGGCGGCCGGGGCCAAATTATAGATGATCAGGCCATGGCCGAGCAGGAAGCCATCAAAGAGGCCATCAAAAACGGGTTTTCCATGCTGGCCGAATGCTATGTCAGAAAGGACGACCCTACCGTTCTCACCATCCTGCTGGATTCATCCCATCCGAACCGGGTGCGCCAGAAAGCAGCTGAAATGATCGGGGACATCGGCGAAGTGGGAGCTATTGAACCGTTGCGCAATGCCAAATTCGGCAATGAGCTGGTCCAAAAGGAAGTCGATGCAGCCATTTCGAAAATACACCAAAGAAATTTTACCCGCGAGTGCCCGTTTTGTGCCGAAATCATTAAAAAACGGGCAGAGATATGCAAGCATTGCGGAAAAGAAGTGAGCGGGATCTAGTCCCTCGAACCCCGTGTTGGTCGAAGATCCCATAGGCTTCTGCGAAAAGGGGCATTCTGCTTTAAGCGGTTTTTGAGAAGCTGCAAAGATCATAGGGACTGAGGTTAGAGGCATTGGAATTCGACGAAATCTACGAAGAACTCCAACCGAAAATACGCAACTATCTTTCGCGATTGCTTGGAGATCAGGAAGCTGAAGATAGCGTACAGGAAGTTTTCGCCAAGGTCAGCCGCGGCCTCGAAAGCTTTA
This sequence comes from uncultured delta proteobacterium, assembly GCA_963821065.1. Lineage (GTDB taxonomy): Bacteria > Desulfobacterota > Desulfobacteria > Desulfobacterales > JAFDCJ01 > JAFDCJ01. The sequence continues at coordinate 85,137 of CAWGCM010000006.1, forward strand.
AAGGCCAATCCAAAGTTTCCACCTGGGTATACCGTATCGCCACCAACACGGCTATCGACAAATTACGAACTCCCGCCTATAAACATGCATCCGGTCATACCTCATTGGAAGACAACCCCGGAGCCGGGAATATCACCTCAACAATTACTCCAAACGATACACCAACAGACCAGAAAGTCATCCGCAAAGAAATGAGCGAATGTGTGCGTGAGTATGTCGACAGGCTTCCGCCTGATTATCGGGCGGTACTGATTCTCAGCGAATTGGAAGGGTTCAAAAACCGTAAGATAGCCGATATTCTGGATATCTCACTTGAAAACGTAAAAGTAAGACTTCACCGGGCAAGGTTGCGTCTGAAGGAAGAACTGGATGACGGCTGCGATTTCTACCACGACAGAGAGGGGACCCTTGCCTGTGATCGCAAGCCGATACTTATTGAATCTAAAAAAACCTGACTTTAAGTGGTTTCAAAACCATACAAGGAGGGCAAGCCTCAGATCACGTTCTAAGATCCGCTGTGAATTAGATGGGGTTTTGAATCCACTTCTAAGAGCATATCAGTCACAAATGGCTGATTTGAGAAGCCTATGATGTCAGCTCATAATCTGATTTCTTAGGCTTTGTTATTTCAAATGATAACGCAGTGGGCGCAAAGGGTTCTTATTTTTCTTGAATTCAAAGCGCTCGCTTTGGAAATATAGTTGCGATTTTATATTGAAACCTTCAAATTCCTGGAAGTAGGGATTCAGGCACGCAATGTAAACTTTGCTTTAGCACCTCGCATACACAATATATAGAAATTGCTTAAAAATTCGAGAATTGTGGATTTAATCATAAAGTCTACAATTTCATAAAATCCCCAATATAGAAGAAATCTTTATCGACGCTACCTCTTTATAATTGATATTTCCGTTTGTAAGCTTTGACAATTCCACAGAGAAAAAATGAACAGAAATCATCTTCAAATTAGGATAAAAGAGACTATAATGTAACAGAACTCAAATGCCAATGCTGTTTTTTTCGGTGTACCGGTTAAAGTCGACAGGCTATAAACTTGTTGAATGGAAAGCCAAATCATGAAACATAGGTGATCGGTCAGAAAGAACGTTCTAAATGTAAAAACGGGTTGGAGCTTCTAACGGAAATCAAATGCAACCTACCAAAATTTCCTACAAATATATAATCGCTGCAGCCTGTTTTGGAACTCAGGCAGTAGGCGTCGGTCTTTTCATCAGCTATGGTGTATTTATTAATCCCCTGATAGAAGAATTCGGCTGGCCCCGTGCCGCTATTTCGGGAGCCTCCTCCCTATCGTTCTTTCTTATGGGGCTTTTAGGAATTTTTGTTGGACGGTTGAACGACAAAATAGGCCCCAGGAAGGTGATGCTTGTCACCAGCTGTTTTATCGGGTTAGGTTTTTTTCTGACTTCCAAAACCCAATCTATCTGGCAATTATATCTGTTTTACGGAATTTTAGTTGGGATCGGTATGAGTTCCATTGATGTAATAGCGTTATCCACCACGGCTCGCTGGTTTGTAAAAAGAAGAGGAATCGTCACCGGACTGGTAAAAGTGGGAACTGGCGCAGGGCAACTAGTCGTACCCCTAACAGCCAGTCTACTTATCACCGGCTTTGGCTGGAGAACCTCTTTTGTGGTCATCGGCATTTCCGGGATGATATTGCTGATACTGATCAGCCGACTTCTTCGCCGCGATCCTGAAGAGATGAGACTATACTCCAAAGAAAAAACCAGCTCAAAAATCGATCCTAAGGTGTTTAAGGGCATAGATCTTTCTTTTGGCCAGGCCATACGCACCCATCAGTTCTGGTTAATATTTATTGTTAATTTCGCATTGGTTTATTGCCTTTTGATCGTCCTGGTGCACATTGTTCCCTTTGCCAGAGATTTAGGCGTATCAGCAACTAAAGCAGCAGGGGTGCTTTCCACCATCGGCGGCGTCAGCATGCTGGGACGATTTGCTACAGGTCTTTTTATAGATCGGTTTAACAGTCGGCTGGCAATGATATTTTGCTTTGTGCTGCTCATTTTCACGCTTTTGTGGTTACAGATTGCTGATAAACTCTGGATGATTTATCTGTTCGCAGCCTGTTACGGTATCGCTCATGGAGGTTTCTTTACTGCTATTTCACCCATTGTGGCTGAATACTTCGGTATCGGTGCCCATGGTGTGCTTTTTGGCGCTATTGTTTTCAGTGGGTGTTTTGGTGGATCTGTAGGTCCTATTTTGGCGGGACATATCTTCGATGTCACTGGCAGCTACAGTCCGGCTTTCTGGCTCAGCACTTTTATTGCACTCCTGGGATTAGGTTTCATTCTGTTACTAAAACCCATTCGGAAATGCGGTAACGTTCAAATCCAGCAGAATCTGGTTTAAAATTGTATTAAAAGACAACATAAGAGCAGGGCGACCCATTTTCTGATTCACCCTGCCTTTAGTATTTAGCCATAAAGATTTTCAATCCATCTCATCGCTTCTACGTCTGTCACCTTTCCCAAGTATCGCTGTGTCGTTGATAAATGAGCATGTCTGGAGTAACGATTGCGCTTGGTGGTTTGATTGTTGCCTTCGGTAAGCCGGGTCAGAAAGGAAAGAATCTCATCCGGGGTTATGGATTCCAAGTCTCTTTTACCAAATTCCTCTTTGAAGCGACAAAACAAAAATTCATAGTTTTTTATTGTATTTTTTTTTCGAATTGAAGCTGTGATACTTCTGATAAGATTCTATTGCATGTGATACTTTCATTTGAAACCTCCTTTGATTTTTTGGCTGGATGTGGGGTCCTACCATCATATGGCGTCGATTTTAGGATTGCACTGTGAAATTTGCAATAATTTTGAGGAGGTTCCAAAGATTTGGGCAGACGAAGTCTACAATTTGGGCACATGTAGAATATTAAGGGCTTGCTTATGCATTATACAGTCAGACGTTTTGAGAACTATGGCAAGTATGTTACAGTGGGCCGGGATCGAAATTGACCTAAGAATAATTAGTGAAGTCTTCCTTTACGCATTATTTCATCACACCACAGTATGCAGTATGGCATGACGCTATAAAAAACGCCTGCTTTCTGGCATAAGTAATGACCATGGTGCGACTGTATGATATTCAAAAACATACACGAAAAATCCTACTTGCCTAAAGTGTTTATTGCGGCAGCAATCCTCGGATCTATATATGTTTCTGGCTATCTGATGTTCACCAGCGCCGACAATATATTGCCATTATTCAAGCTTTACAAAGTAAACGGAGATCCTGTAAGGAATATCCTTATCCTATCTTGCATGAGCATCTATTTCTTACGCTTGTTATTTACCTTATTTGTTTTCTTTCAGCGCAAACTGTATTGGGGCGAGGCAATTGTCATTGCGAACATCATGCCATGGATTTTTCCTTATATTGCGTATAAAAGCGGAGATCATACTGGCACGATAGGATGGATGGAACTTATTGGTATTATACTGTTTCTCACAGGATCATTTCTAAATACAGCTTCTGAATATTTTCGCTTTTCGTGGAAACAAAAGAAAGAAAACGCCGGTCATTTATACACGGGCGGGTTATTCAAATACACTCGTCACACTAACTATTTCGGAGATATCGTACTTTTCGCTGGGCTGGCAACAGTCGCCCATCAGATTCAACTTCTAATTATACCCTTTGCAATGGCATCTTTCTTTATTATTATTATAATTCCCTTGAAGGAAAATTATCTCAAGGATAAATATGGTAATGAATACATATGCTATGCCGCCAATACAAAAATGCTTATTCCCTTTATTTTTTAAAGTATGAAGAGCTGATTAAAGAGTTGTGACCATCATTGTTTAGATTACCAAAACGGATTAAAGCCCGAGGAATGACATCAAAATTCCACATTTTATCTGTCAGTTCTCGATACAAGATATTGTGTATGTTCCATGCCAAGATAAAATGGGGATTCCGTGCCTGAGCCGAAACTTTTAGAACACATCAAAATTATTGTATATCTCATTTGCTAATCCAAAAATTTTCAGACTAAATCTTGAATTTAGCTAAAAAGCAAAAATCCGGCATCGGATAATTGAATCTAATGCCGGTCTCAACTGATATGATCGAAATGTGGAGGTATAAAGAATAAAAAAAGAAACGAATTCCTATTTCTGTCCGCCCCTTATTGATAATGATGTGCTGTTTTAACCGGATTATAATCCCTTTTTCTTACCTGAGAATACCTGGCCCATAGAAATAATTATTGAATCCGCTTTAGAAGCCAGGCCATATTCTGTCCCAGTGTTCGCATAGTGCCCTGGGCCTCTTCGTCCTTTTCGACGTCACCTTTTTCGAGGCCAAAGCCCATATTCCAATAATTCGAGCCAGGCACGATCATCTGGCTGATAAAAAAAAAGTTGTTCAATGAGGCGAAGGTATGGCTGGCACCGCCTCGGCGGGCAACCACCACTGAAGCCCCAAGCTTGCGGCGAAACATGGCATTATTGGCGATAGCTGTCATCCCTGCGCGATCGATTAAAGCCTTGATTTGAGACGTTACATCCGAAAAGTAAACCGGGGAAGCCAGGATGATCGCTTCCGCGGCAAGCATCTTCTCGATGCATTCGTTTAAATCATCTTTTTTCACTGCGCAGCGCTGATCTTTATTTTCAAAACATTTGTAACAGGCAATGCAGCCGTTGATCTGCTTGCCTTTCATTTGGTAGAGTTCGGTTTCGATGCCTTCCTTTTTCAACTCATCAAAAACCCAGCGAGCCATTATGGCTGTATTGCCGTCTTTACGAGCACTGCCGTTGAATGCGATAGCTTTCATCTTTTTCCTTTCCTGATATATTCATATTCCCAACAATATTTATTGCCAATTGTTCTACATAAAAATTAAATGGTTGGGCAAGAACTTTTTCCATATCCTTGGCATTATTCCCAGGCCTATCGTGGCATTCCAGATTTGAATGTAACCGCAATCATCGACATATTTTAATGCTACAAGCAGCTTAACCGGGTGGGAAACAAAGACATGACCTACGTGGTAGCGATAAAATGAATTGAAAATTTGGGTACCTAACGTTGACGAGGCAATGCAATTTTAGCATTGCCCCACTTATCTATAATTTTCTGATTTATTATATTTCTTTTGCCAACCTGAAAAATTTCGGCTTTTCGAGATTTCACCAGTATAGCCGATTTATAAACTTCAGCCAAAGTGTGGGTTTCGTATAGCTAATATAAAATATCTAATAAACCAATTGACGGGGAAATTAACCCAATATGAGATTGCAGTTACTATGATGCAACTAACGATTTCTTTTGCTAGTTAGTGGTATATTGGCAGCCAACAGTCAAGCACAAATTAAACAGTGGGCATCAATGAAAAGCATACTCTATCTCATCTAAGCTTATTGAGAAACCAGCTCGAAATCATTCAGTTTTCAAATACTTTCGATATAACCCTCGAATCGTTTTTTTACTCAGGTCACTCATCCACACTTTACTCTGACCTTATGAATCCCGGTGGGACATTGACCCATGGATACCCCTTGCGTGCCATCTGGTATCCGAGTTCATAAAGTTTGCCCATGTATACCGGGTCAAACCCTTCGCTCGGCTCTTCAGTAAACTCCGCCGGGATATATGCCAGATTGAAGTCGTTGCCATCGCGTTCACACAAGACCCAGATCTGATAGAGGTCACCGATCCCCTGTGTCCTGATCAACGAGTCTATCGAGCGGTTCGCTATCGGCATCAGCTTGCGGTTGATACCATTGTAGTCCGGTCCGATAAAGGAGTTCCTAATCACAAAAACTTTGGGCTTGCCCTGAACCTTAAGTTTTTTGGTAATGAGTTTCCAATCAACTGCTGCCGGGTAGACAAAGACCTGGGACCCTGTGCCACCATCGACGTGCAGCTCCTCATATTGTATACCATTGTTCTCCACAGTGATGTCTATCGGTGGAAAAATAACCGGAATTGCCGCCGAAGCCCTAAGAATATCGTGGATCAGCGCCAACTTGGCTGGATGATCGCTTGCGGCGATGGCCCCGATATTCCAGATTACGGATCTACCGGCATCGAGATTGACCGTACCGACCATCAGACGACGACCACCCTGGTGCTCCCTCGCTATCGCGTTAACTACGTCGATCGTAACATGCTTGGCAATCAGTGCCTTAAGTGGCGTTGTGTCGGTCATCGAATCACCGAAAATTGCACTAAGTATATTCCGCTCTTTCAGGATGTCCTTGGTTGACGTGGTTGTGTAAACCTCCTTGAGCGTGTCGTCATAGTCCGATCCGAGAAAAGCAAAAGGTGCCGTTAGCGCGCCGGTGCTAATCCCGGTCACCATGGTAAACTCAGGGCGAGTGCCGGATGCCGTCCACCCCACAAAGAGTCCGGCGCCAAAGGCGCCGTTTGGACCGCCGCCCGAAATTGCCAGGTAGTTGTGTGGTTTCCCGTAGATTCCTTTAAAATGTTTCCGAAAATCGTCATCGGTATAGGTTTCGAATCGCTCCATGGAGAATTTAGGCCATTCATCTCCCCAGAAGCGGGCATCAGGAATCCCTTCAATCCCTACCTGTGAGGTCAGTTCCGCTGGTACCGGGTTCCTTGCCGGAGTACTGGCGCCGGCAACCGCAACAGGATAGCGATGGCCAACAGCCAGCTGGACAATAACCATAATTCGCTTTGTAAGTTGTGATCTCAGCATGTAATTCACGCCTCCTTTTTATTTACGTTTCAATTCAGTACAACTGAGTGCGTTACTCCCCGGGGCCCGGGTCGCCGCTCGCGTCGTATGGCAGATCGTCCATCCGCTCGATGAATTCGAGCACGTCATAGGTCAGCACTTTCAACGCTGCGGCTGGTGGCTATGTGGACATATTGGGCACCTAGCCAAACAGTGGTTCGCTTATAGTGTTAGGCGCCTGCAGTTTAACTTTATTCAACGGCTTGCGGTTTCGGGAATGTCCAGCTTCCGTCCAGGATCTCCTTCCTCGGCTGATACAGCCTCACGATATAATTCCAGCCCGGTACGATCGGCAGGAAGTTGGGCTGCTTGGGGTCACCGCCGAAGTGGATGGTGATACTTCCGTCTTCGTTTTTCTTTGCCGTGACGTTGTTGAAGGAGTAGGCGTTGTATTTGTTGACCGGCATCCAGCCCTTGTCGTCGTAGAGGGTCACGGACCAGAAGGCGTCCACCGGCACGTCCTTCACGGTGAGGGTGTAGGGGGTCTTCCCGTCGTTCTTTTCGGGGACCACGTTCACGTATGTTGCGGCCTCTGCCGGCAACCCCCCCCAGCCGAGAGCAGCGCCCAGCATCCAATAGACGGGGTCCAACTCCTCTTTCTTGCCGAATATCTTTGAACTATCCGTGACCGTAGAGGCGACCACATTGATCGTCTCCCGCATCTTCTCCACCTCGTCCTTCTTCCAATCGGGCACTTCAAACTTCCCTATATCAGCCTGCTCGACGCCGACCGCATCCTGGAGCCGATAGGCCGCCTTCATATCTTTCTCATCGTTCGGATCTGCAAAAGTTCTAACGGTCAGTAACACATACCGAGTGCCGACCTTGTCTTCGGTCAGAGTGCCTTTCTTAGGACCGTAGAGCCCCCAGATCGAATGATCCTGACTCACGATCATCAGGGACTGATAGCGCCCCTCGGGATCTGGAAGCGTGATCGTGAGTGGAGACGTCAGATCAAACACGCCAAATGAGTACAGCGTGTCCCGGTTGCCCCGAACGGTAACCTGGTTATCGACGTCATAGGGCTTGCGGCTATGGGTGAACTTTCCAAAGCAGTTGAAGCTGCTCGATATAGCCTTTCATCTGAAAGTCTGATTCGGCGCGGACGTAGTTGTCGGCGGTGACCTGAACGGAATCCTCGCGAGAGCTGGTGCCAAGGCAAAGATAGAAATTCCTGTTATAAACAAGGCTTGTAGGGTTCGCTGTAAAATCGATTGTGTTTTCATACCTGATTTTCCTGTTATAAATATTTCGAACTCATTTAACGAGTTCAATCTCACCTGGCCGCCAGGTCTTTTCGATCCAGGGCTCAAGCGGGCCATACATCCGCAGCGCAACGAACCAGCCCTTGCCGGGGATCGTCTCTAGCCAGTTGTTCTCATAGCCTGCTGGTGCCTTGGGGCCGAAATAGATGTCGTAGGAGCCGTCATCGTTTTTTCGAATACCTTCGGTCTGGCTACCGACGGTCGGAAACTTCTGGCTGGTCTGAAGCTGCGAGCGGGTCTGGTTGTCATACATCGTCAGCGCCCAGAAATCCTTGGCAGGAGGATTCGGCGGGAGATGGAGCCTGTAAGTCTTGGAACCGTCGAACGGTTGCTTTTTTGAATCCACGAAAGCCATGCCATAGTCGGAACCGACCCCGGGCTTGCTGACCGCCATCGCTGGTGTGACTGCCGTGTAAGGATAATGGAACATGACCCGGGCATCCGAGTTCATGGTCTTGCCGTCTGCGCCATTGAAGAACACGTTCTTGTCCACCCATCCCATCATCCAGGCGCTATCCTCGCCGGGATAGATCTCGATGCCCTTCATGGTCCCATCGACACGCGGGTACCAGACGATGGAACGGGCAGCCGCGTTGGCGATGGCGACAGCATCGATGAGGATCTTCTTCATCCGGGCATCCGGCGTGAAGGGCTTGCCCTTTTCGATGCCGATCGAGGCAAAAAGGCCCCGGGTTTCCGGATCGATCATATCGAGCGGTTCCTTCTGGATGACTTCGTTGAGGTGCTCATAGAAGCTGTGGTTGTTCGCATGGATCGTGTTGAAGGACTTGCCCGAGCCGCTGATGAGTTCCAGCTTCGGCGGGTTGTTCTTTTTCGAGAGGGATAGATGCGGAGGTTCTCCTCCACGTTCTTTCTGGCGACATCAAGGCCCTTGGCGATGGAGGCGCGCATGAAGACCCAGACACTATAGGTTCTGGACGGGACCACGAAGTAGCCATTGGGCACATCGCCCTCGTAACCGGGCGGCAGGACCAGGTACTTGCCGCCCTTGCCCTTGTCGGGCCCGGCCGGACCGATGTCCTGCATGTAGCGAAACCACGCGTCGTTGAAAGCACCAAGCATCCCAGCCGGAGCCTCGAGAACTATCGGACCTGTCTCCTCGAGATCAAAGTCGGGAAGGACATACATCGTGGACGTGTTGCCGGTCAGAAAGAGCGAATTGGAGTCCATTAGCTTGTCGAAGATCAAGACCTGGTTGTATTCGACAGCACCGGTGTCGCGAGCCCCCTTAATCAGTCCGTGAAGGGAGGCGCCGGGCATTCCCTTTAGGAAGGCATCTACTCCGCGCATGGTGTCGAGGAAGTCGTAGACTTTCTCAGCGGTTTCTGGCAGCGGAGCCCCATCGAGAAACCCAAGGGTTCCGATGGAGGTCTCGACTGTGTTGGGAGTCGATATAGAATTGAGCGTTTCCTGGCTGACCTGAGCGCCGACAGGCAGGCACATGAAATGGACAGCGACAAACGCTATTGCAAGTTTAAGGCAGAATCTGACATATGGTTTATGCATCTTTTTCTTCGATAAACACACTGCGGGCTGGGGGCACTTGTTCATTTGAAAGTCCTCCTAGTTTCAGTTACATTGTGTATTTCACGTTTTTCTTTTTTGTTGCTTCGCCCATTTATTCATTTGCGAACTAGATCCGAGGACTCGTTCCCGAACCATTCGCTGCCATAAAGCGTGGAAATCCAGATCCGGGCCAGCGCCTCGCGGACCGGTTCCGGCTGCTTTCTCGGGTGCTGCCCGAACGCTTGGAGGAGGGTGTAGGCATTGAGACGGTTGAGCGCAAAGGCGACGGGGCGAGCATCGAAGTCCGGGATCAGACCCTGCTTCTGGTCGGCTTCGATGCGGGCCGTTGCCGCGTCGTCGAATCCGGCGAGAAATTGCAACCAGGCGTTTTCGAGGCGGGGGTCGGTGGTGGCGGCATCGGTTATGGCCCGCAGGAACGGGCCCCGTTGATAGCAGACGTGAACCAACCCGGCCAACGTCTCACGCAACAGAGTGACAGGATCACCGACGCCCGCAAGCCAGGGTTCGGCAACGTCAAAGATTTCCTGTTGCAGCATGTCCAGCAAGGTCTCCATCAACTCGTGCAGATCGTTGAAGTACTGGTAGAACGCCGAGCGGCTCACGCCGGTTGAAGCCATCAGCGAGCTGACAGTCATGTCACGAAACGGATGTGACCAGATGAGATCCAAGGCCGCATTCAGAATTGCTGCACGCGTACGCTCGGATTTACCGATCTTGAGCGTCGGTTGCGGGCTCATGCGCAGAGGAGACAACGACTTTTCAATTTCTGACATAATGTCAGAATATACTGATACATTGTCAGTTTGTCAAGGGGGAGCTACTTTTCGCAACGCGACACCTTGGCAACCAGAATTCCAGAGATGGGGTTCCGGGGGGGGCGTGGCTCACGTTAGTTTCAATGTAATTGCAGTGCAACAAGTCCAGCCAGCAACTCAACAAGGTGCTCTTGCCGTAACCAGTCGATGCCCAAAACCGAGTCAGCGGATGTTGCCGGTTCTTTTTGAGCTGGTCTAATAGACGTCCCGATGCAAATGGTCTTTGGTTACCGGCGGCCGGTGAAGCTTCCTTTGTATGAGGGGAATAGTTGTTTGCTCGTCTGCCATGCAAGACTGCCATATGGTTCTTACTTTCACTAATCTTAAATATATTGGGTTGTTTCGAATTGGGGATTCCGTGCCGAGATCAGTGTTTTTAAATTTTAGTGAATTACATTACAACAACCAAATCCATCCATCCAAACAGGAGGCAACATGTCGACTCAGGCCAACAAGATCCAGACGCACAGATTTGAATACGCCACTCCCGAGAATCCCGCAGATTTCAATCCCGCGGACTTTGTTGAGAAAGCGATTTCCTGGGTGAAAAGCCTGGTGAAACCGGGCGAGAAAATTGCTCTCTCCGCGTCCGGGGGCGTCGACAGTACGATCGCCGCATTTCTCCTCGACCGTATCGTCGGCAAAGACCTCCATGCGTTCTTCATCGAAGACGGTTGCCGTCGCCTCATAAACGACAAGCCCGAGGGGGAAGTCACGCGTGAGATCTTCAGCAAACTGAATTTCACGGTCCTGGAGGTGAGGGACGAGATTCTCCCGCCACTGGTGGGGCTTTCCGACGGTGAAGAGAAACGCAAGACGTTTATCGGCAACTACAGGAAAGTATCAGACAGGCATATTGGCCAGGTAGGCGCCTCCTGGATCGCGGACGGCACGATCGCGCCGGACATTATCGAAACCGAAGGCGGCTTCAAGAGCCAGCATAACGTCGGCTGGAATTACTCTGTTGGGAAGATCGAGCCGCTGGCGTCGCTCGCGAAGCCTCAGGTCAGGAGGGTCGGCGAGTACCTCGACCTCCCTCCGTCATTCACGCATCGGATCCCCTGTCCCGGTCCCGCGCAAATCATCAGAACTGTCGGCGAATTCACTGAAGAGAAGCTCCATACGGGCCAGCTCGCGTCCGACATCATCGAGCAGGAGATTGAGAAGTACTACACTGAGAAACACGGTAAACCCTACCTTTACGACGAAGCTACCGGCATCCGGACGCCCTTTCAGTACTTCGGAATGGCGCTCGACCCGAACATGGAGCCCGATCCGGCCCTGGCAGACCTGGCCCGCAGCACTCTCGGCGCGAACGCGGAGTGCTTCAAAATGGATAGCCAGACGACGGTTGTCCCCGAAGAGGGAACGCGCCCCGAGATCCCTATATACAAACCTGTCTCGTGGATAAAGGTCGACGGCGATATCGACTATGACAAACTGAACGCGCTCTGTGTCGAGGCGTGGAGTAAGCTCGAGCTTCCGCGCATTCTTCTCGAGCTTTGCGCGAACGATGCGCCGAAAACCAGTTACGTCGTCGGCATGCGGGCGGTCGAGAGCGCGGCCGCGAAGCTGGCGCGTCCGGTCCGGATAGACGAGGCGGCGCTCCTTGAGATAGGCAAGAAAATTGCCGCGCACACCGGCGCGTCGAGGGTGGCGTACGATATCAGCATCAAGCCACCGGCAACGATCGAATTCGAGTAGCTGTCGTTCAGGGATGTGGCTGCCCTTCAGGCAGCGCCAGAGAAGTAACAACAGGATTTGCCAACAGGCAGATAGAAGCTATCCCAATTCCGCTACGCTCCATTGGGAAGCCTCATCTGCACGTTATAGATTTCTACTATAAATCGTAATAGCTCGAATTTAGACGATATATAAATGAAATGGCAAGCTAAATTCAGACTGTGGGGACATGTGATAGGTATATTTCCCGGTATGATATCTTAGGGCAAACCTCAATTTGACCGAGCAGTATATACTGGGTAATCCTTTGCTGGCAATCTCAGGTCAGACCGAATAATACCGTATCCATTCTTGTGCGGTTTTCAATCTGACCCAAATGAGGGTTGTTGGCAACATTACTCGGTTCAGATATCCTTAATATACATTAAGATTTAGTGGATTTGAGGTTATGACAAGATAGCACAATGTGGTGTACTGTTCAGTTTTTATTGACACAATGCCATTTTTTAGATAAAAATGCTTGTAAGGTATTCCAGAATTTAATGTTCCAACAGATCTGAAACGGTCTCCCTCGCCCAGAGTTAATTCCGATTTTCATTCTGATTCAGAACTACCATCGAATTTTCCTCTCACTAATTCCTAAATTTATAGTTGAGGTGCAATTAAGCATCCATTTCAATATAGGAGGGAAATGATATGAAAAAGCTATTCATAACTTTGGCTGTTGGTCTGTTTATACTTCATGGATTTATTGGCATACCTGCAATGGCATCGGATCGCTTTGTGGACAACGGCGATGGTACCGTCACCGACACCAAAACTGGCCTGATATGGGCAGCAAAGGACAATGGAGGGCACATTAACTGGACGAATGCCCGTTCTTATTGCCAAAGTTACAAAGGTGGCGGTCACACAGACTGGCGCATGCCAACATTAGCAGAGCTCAAGAGTCTTTATGATCCTGAAGTTCAGAACAAACGTGGTTACCATATTCCTAAACTTATAAACACTACTGCCGAAACTTGTTGGGCATCGGAAACTCGTGGCGAGATAGCTGCCCGCTTTAATTTTACTTATGGGCGAGATTATTGGCTGCGCAAAACACACTCAGGCGTGGGTAGCGTCTTACCAGTGCGGAGTGGAAAATAAAAAACCGATTCCTAAAATTTGGTGACTTATCCAATGTGTCAGTTACAGCCTTCAGTATGGGGCTGTAACTTTTTTGACACGTCACAATTGAATTTTGTCTTATCAAACTGGCCTATCGCCAGCTTATCAAACCATTGGGTGAACCTGTGGCATCTGAGAGATATCCGAAACTGCACACTACGACCATTAGTCCTCTTATTATGGGCAACAATAAGTACAAAGAATGACAAATAGATTCCTCTGTTGCCCAATTTTATTCTTTAAACTCTTCATTAGATAGTATTGAACCGGTTAAGATTAGCTAACGCTATACATAATTTTAGAGAATTGCACCTTCCGGCTAATAAACATTCCTGAAAAAACCAATCCCTGTTTGATTAACAAACGTAATTGAAACTTGTGCCGGATAAGCCGGTTTAACCCGGTAAAACAAGTATTTTTTGGACCGGCAAACGGGCTCAAAAGGCCAAGTTGTCTTCAGGTGAGCAATTTTGAAAGGGCTTACATCAAAGCTGTCGGACGCTAGACAGGGATTTGAAACCACCAATAGACCGTTCCCTCAATAACAACGAAATCACATATTTGTCTGCCTCCAAAATTTCACATCACCTGTCTCGGCTCTGCCTGCCGTGACGAAGCGATTCAAGCAAATGCGCATAAAATCCGAAAAGTTTTTTTGAATCTGTATCCTTTTGATCCGTGCCTCCGTCTACGTGATCAAGATAACTTAAAAAAGGAGGTATAAAATGAACTCAGAAAAAAAAGAGCACCGGATCACAGAATTTCAGGCCACAAAACCGGCACACGAAATCGTTGACTTCAAGGTGACAATGCTGATTGCAGCCGGAGCCGCCATGGCGGCCAACTGCGAACCCTGTCTGAACAAAGTTGTCCCCGACCTGATCGCGGCCGGAGTGACGGAGGCCGATATTCGCAAGGCTGTAGAAATCGGCCAGTTCGTCAAGGACAAACCGGCAGCCATTATGAAAGAGGCCGCAGATGTATTGACCGGCTCCAACTTATCAGACTCACGAAATTCAGACGGTTGTCCAGCTGAAAGGCTAAGACAGGCCGAAGTAGCCAAATAAATACTTGACGGCTATTATTTTTTGACCTATATTTCGAGATATGTCGAACTATCGAGATAAAGACATAAAAGAATTTGCCGAAATGTTCAAGGCCCTCTCGAATCCGAACCGCTTGAAAATTTTCATGCGCCTGAGCTCCTGCTGCCTGCCGGGAACGGTTACCAGCATCAACGCCGGTACCGGCGAGGCGGGCTGCGCCTGTGTGGGTGAGCTCGGCCAGGATCTGGAGATTGTACCCTCGACGATTTCCCACCACATCAAGGAGCTTCGGCAGGCGGGATTGATTCGCATGGAGCGGCGGGGGCAAAAAATGGAGTGCTGGATTGATCCGGAGACCCTGAAGGCCTTGCAAAGCTTTTTTTCCTGATAACGAATCGGCTATTTTTTGGATAAATATTTCGATAGTTCTCGAATAATGAAAAAGATTGGTGTTTAAGTGTTTGGTATTTGGTAAAATGGATCTTAAGAGCTTTATGATTATTTCCAGAAAATAAAACTTTTTTAGAAAACAGGAGGTTATTATGGATAAGGCAGCCAAAGAGATAATCCGGCAAGCGGTGAGAAATCGCTACGGCAAAATCGCCAATACGGGATCCGGAGTTTCCGGAATAAGCCCGGGTGGGTCTTGCTGCGGGGAGTCTGGAACTGCTGGCAGGAAAAATTCGGCGTCAGCCTGCTGCGGTGGGTCTGACGTATCATCGGAGCAATTGTCGGCCCTGATGGGATATTCAAAGGAAGAGTTTGCCAGCGTCCCGGAAGGCGCCAACATGGGACTGGGCTGCGGCAATCCCGTGGCCCTGGCCTCGCTTCAAGATGGCGAAACGGTGGTAGACCTGGGCAGCGGTGGTGGCTTTGACTGCTTTCTGGCGGCCAAACAGGTGGGGGACGCCGGCAGGGTGATCGGTGTCGACATGACGCCGGACATGCTGAGCAAGGCCAGGGCAAACGCCGAAAAAATGCAGACTGAAAACGTTGAGTTTCGACTGGGTGAAATCGAACACCTGCCGGTGGCCGACAACAGCGCAGACATCATTATGTCCAACTGTGTGATCAACCTTTCCCCCGACAAACAAAAAGTGTACCGTGACGCCTTCCGTATTCTAAAACCCGGGGGCCGCCTGGCAATCTCCGACATTGTCGCCACCGAACCGCTGCCGGAAGAAATTCAGCAGAACCTGTCCCTTGTATCCGCCTGCGTGGGAGGTGCTGCAACCATCGATGAAACGAAGGATATGCTCACGAAGGCCGGCTTTGAGAAAATAAGAATTACCCCCAAAGATGAAAGCCGCAAGCTCATTTCAGAATGGACTTCGGGGGATAGTAAAAATGCCGGCGACTATGTTGTTTCAGCCTACATTGAGGCAATTAAACCGGGGTAGCTTTAATGATCTTTTTATCCGTATTAATCGATGTTAATCTGTGTCCTCCGAAGGGAAAGGGGAAATCAGAAGTTGCATTTAAATCACGATAGTGCTTAAAAAGCGGCATGTTCGTTGAAGCCCGCACTTTGTTGTGCCATAGGGGCAGAAGCAACAGGCTCATTTTTCAATAAACTTCACTCGCAAAAGCAAAAGCTTATCTGCCCGAATATGGACCAAGACCATCAGGTGCAAAACCGGGAACTTTAAAGCCTCGATACGTATGTCTGAGATAATTATCGGCATCCACGGCATGGGCAACAAGCCGCCGCCAAAAACCCTGACGCGATGGTGGCAAGCGTCCGTTCGGGAAGGTTTGAAAAGGATCAAAAAATCGAAGCTGGCATTAAACTTCCAGCTGGTTTACTGGGCGCATAATCTGCACCCGGCCCCGCTGAAACCCAGAATAAAAGACAAAGAACACCCGCTTTACATAGAAAATCCTTATTTCCCCGCCTCCTCAGACGCGGTTGAGGAAAAACCAGGTGGGTTTCGCCAAAAATTAGCTGACTATGTGAGCGAGCAGCTGGACAATATATTTTTAAACGAAGATCTGACGGTCAATTACGAATACATCGTTGATTTTATCATTCATCATTTTTTCAGAGATCTGGAAATATACTATAATAATTACTGCGTCATACCATCCAAAGCGAACTGTCATGCCAAAGCGATGATATGTTCGGAACTGACGAATGCCCTCAAAAAACACCGCAACGAAAAAATCATGCTGATCGCCCATTCAATGGGGTCTATCATCGCTTATGATGTGTTAACCCTGGATGCTTCCGATGTGCCCATAGACACGTTTGTAACCATCGGCTCCCCCCTGGGGCTGCCCATCATTAAAAGCCGGATCGTTGCCGAGCATAGACAGGACCCTTCACAAAAGGGGATCTTGAAAACACCGGAAAATATATGCTCGCACTGGTATAATCTGGCGGATCTAAGGGATAAAATCGCTATCAATTACACGCTGCAGGATGACTTTAAAGAAAATACCAAACAGATCGGTCCGGTCGATAAAATCGTAACCAATGACTATACGTTTGAGGACCTGAAAAACCCCCACAAGTCCTACGGCTATTTACGCACGCCGGAAATGGCTGAGATTATCAGCGGCTTTTTTAACGGTAACCATTGAAAACTGTTTTTACTCAATGAAAGATTTACCCAAATTTTGCAGCAGTTCAAATGCAATCGGTCGCTCATTGGACGGAACGCACGATCTGCAGGGACACCGAGGGGCCCGGGGGAAAAGGCCCGAAAATACAATACCAGCCTTTGAATACTGTATCGAACATCAGATGACGACCATCGAGCTGGATACGAACGTCACAAAAGACAAACGGCTCATTATCAATCACGACACCACCGTCAACGGAAAAATATGTCGTTATGAAGATGGTGAGCCGGCAGAGTTTATACCAATAACCGATTTAACGGTTGGGCAGTTACGACAGCTTGACTGCGGCTCAGCCGCCAATGCTGATTTTCCCGAACAGATTCCGGTTGCCGGCGCACGTTTGATCACCCTGGATGAGTTCTTTGATTTTGTCCGCGCATACGAGTGCGATCATGAGCTACCACATCCGATCCTTTTTAATGTCGAGACCAAGTTCAGGAATGATCACAGTTTAGAAGAGATCTATGAAACTGCCCGGTTGATGGTAAATACCATCGAAGCGGCGGGCATGGCGGCAAGATCGACTGTGCAATCTTTCGTCCCGGAGGTCCTTCCCGAAATCAAGAAACTGAATCCCCGGATCAAGACCTCAGTACTTTTTAAACCCACTGCGTTTCAGGGATTTTTATTGAAACTGGGTTTCAATGCCAACCGGGATTCGATTATTCAAAATGCAGCGGACCTGGCGGTGGATATCATCTCGCCCCATTTTCTATATGTAAATCAAGCATTTGTTCATTGTTGCCACGAAAAATGTATACGGGTGCTTCCGTGGGTTGTAAACGAAGCGAAAACGATGGAGAGATTGCTCAATTACGGTGTGGACGGTATCATTTCCGATTATCCCGACCGGTTGTCCCGGGTTTACTCAAATTGGTCCAACCGGCGCATAGTATAAGGATTTTCTACAAAGGGCTTTTTTACATCGGCTTCTGAGCTGAAATTCAAAAATCAAAAAGAAGAATGAAAACATGCGCAGCATGAAATAATTTATCCGCTGGATATCAAATCTAACAGCCTTATTCCATTATCAGAAAACAATTGATAACCTTAAATTTTCAAATTTCCAGGGCGGATTAATTAGTTTCAAACCTTCCTTTGCACATTCACATTTTCAATGTCGTAGGTCCGAAAAATCAATTTTTCACGCTCCCGACGTTCTTCGGGAAACCCAACATATGTATAAGATTGTAATCGGGTAATTGCCTTCGCCTTTGAGGGGATGGCCTCCAGCCCGTCACCGCTTTTTTTGCCGGTCACCGAGTCCAGCACTATGGCCGTCTTGCCGTCGGAAACCACCGCACAGGGAATCTGATATTCAGCCAGCAACCTGGCGGCCGCCACAATTTCCCTTTCGCGGGATGCCAGGGATCCGGCGGCACATTTGATGACCATAAAGTGCATCTTACCGCTGTCCGCACTTACCACCAGATCAACCTGGGAACGGTAGGACTCGCCGGCAACGGTGACGGCGATATCGACATCGACTTTGATATCTTCTTTCAGATAGCCTTTTTGCTCCACCAACAATTTCTCCACTACCTGGCGGTTTTCTTCCGCGCCGACATTGGGCACCTGGTTGTCGGTGACAAAATCTGTGATCATGCTGTAGGGCTTTGAAATATCTGCCATGCGAATCTCTCCATATTTTTCATCTATTTTTCAACCTTTTTCATAGCAGGCGTCTCGATCCTTTTGGCATCCACCCACAGTCCCTCCAGATCATAGAATTCACGCATCGGTTCATAGAAAACATGGATAATAATATGCCCGTAATCGAGCAGCATCCATTGACCGTCCCTGGAGCCTTCCACACTGAGGGGCTTGATTTTATGCTTTTTCAGGTCCGTTTTAATATGTTCGGCAATGGCGCCCACCTGGCGGTTTGATCTTCCACTGCAAATGATAAAGACATCTGCAAAGGACGTCAATTCAGCCACATCCAAAGCGACCACATTATATGCTTTTTTCCCCAGTACGGCCTTCACATAAAGATCCAGGGCAGGATCCTCTGGCTTCATCATAGATATATTCCTTCAGTTCCAATATATTCAGCTACCTTCTGCGGCACCAGATAGTCAATCCGGCGGTCCTTGCGGACGCCATGGCGAATCATGGTTGAAGAAATATCCAGGGCCGTTACTTCCAAAACATAAATCAGCTGCCGGCGCCTGGCAAGATATGCGGACCGGGAAGCCGAAAAAGAATAATCCGCCGATAATTTTGATGCAATGTAATCATCCATGATTTTCCAGGGGACGCCACCCATATTATTTTTGGCATTCGGCCGGTTGATGACAATTACAGGAATCTGTGTCAGCAATTCCCTGTAGGATTTCCAGGTGTCAATCTCAAGAAAAGCATCCAGTCCCATGATAAGATGCAACCGGGTTTCAGCCGGCAGCGCATGCTCGAAATGGTGCACCGTATCGATGGTATAAGACGGACCGGACCGCTTCAGCTCAACATCGGAGACCTTCAGACCGCTATCAGCTCCGAGGGCCAGGTCGATCATCCGCAACCGGTCAGCCGGCGCAGCCAGCTCAGCGGTTTTTTTGTGAGGCGGCAAGGCAGCGGGAATCAGATAAATCTCATCCAGCTCAAACCCTTCCCTGACTTCCACAGCTGCCCGCAGATGTCCCAGGTGAATCGGATTGAATGTCCCGCCGAATAGGCCAATGCGCATAGATGCTATACCCGTTTTTTGTTAATGGCTATGCATTATTCGAAATAGACGACATGTTTGCTTAATCAAAAAAAAATTCAAATAACAAGCACCAAATTCCAAATAATATTCAAATTTCAATATTCAATATAAATTGCGGTCATCAAGCAAGCATCTTGCGGCAATATGCTATTCCCGGACCTGACCGTTGCCATGTACTACAAATTTGGATGTGGTCAATTCCTCCAGCCCCATGGGTCCGAAGGCATGCAGTTTGGAAGTGCTGATACCGATTTCGGCACCGAGTCCCAGCTGTGCGCCGTCATTAAAGCGTGTTGAAGCATTCACCAGCACCACCGATGAATCAGCTTCTCGCACAAACCGTTTGGCACGCTCATAATCGCGGGTGACAATGGCCTCTGAATGGTTGGAACTGTAAGCGGCAATGTGGGCCAGGGCCTCATCCATATCTTTAACCACCTTGACGGACAGAATTAAATCCAGATATTCCGCCGGCCAATCAGACGCCTGTGCTTTTTGAGCATCGGGTAGAATACGGCAGGTCTCAGCACAACCTCTGAGTTCCACGCCCGCCTCACCAAACCGCCCGGCCATGGCCGGTAAAAACGCTTCGGCCGCCGACTGATGCACCAGCAGGGTCTCCATGGCATTGCAGACACCGGGACGCTGAACTTTGGCATTAAAGCAAATATTTTGGGCCATCTCCAGATCGGCATCGTTATCTACATAAATATGACAGACTCCTTTGTAATGCTTTAACACCGGAATTGTTGATTTCTCTACCACCGAACGGATCAGCTCTTCGCCGCCCCGGGGAATGATAAGGTCGATAAACGCTTCCTGTTTTAGAAGCGCATAAACCGCCTCGCGCTCCCGAACCGGCACCACCTGAACCGCTTTGTCCGGCAGTTTGGAATTTTCCAGGGCTTGTTTGATGATGGCTGCCAGGGCCTGGTTGGAATAAAAAGCCTCTGATCCGCCGCGCAAAATGACGGCGTTACCGGCCTTCAAGCACAAACCGGCGGCATCGACAGTCACATTCGGCCTTGATTCATAAATAATGCCGATAACCCCCAGGGGAATCCGCATGCGGGCAATCTGCAGACCGTTGGGCCGAATCCAGGTCGGGCTCATGGTGCCGACCGGATCATTTAAACCTGCGACCTCCTTGAGCCCGGCAACCATGGCATCGATGGTCGCATCTTTTATGGTCAGCCGGTCGATCATAGCGCCGGAACGCCCCATCTCTTCTGCTCTTAAAAGATCTTTTTTGTTTTCTGATTGAATGAAATCAGTTTCGTTTTCAAGTCCGGCGACAATGGCGAATAAAGCGGTATTTTTTTGCTCGCTGGAAGCACGGGCCAGTTTCTCGGCCGCATCCCTGGCGGTCCTGGCCATGTCCTTTATGGTGGCTTGTATTGTCATTGATATTATCCGCTAGCTGAAATATGGTGTTTATGCGTCTTATGGGCAATTTACGAAAGATACTCGATACTGCTAACCGGTCATTGGCTTCTGGTTACTGGTCTCTGGTCACTTGTCTCTGGCTCCTGGAACTGGTCGGCACAGAGGCCGACCCTATTTTCATACATCAATCACCGCTGTAATGGCAAGATTATCCCGGTGAATGATCTCATCGTAGGATTTATGCCCCAGGACCTGTTTTATACGATTGGATTTCAGACCCATGATTTTTTTGATTTCCGAAGAACTGTAATTGACCAGGCCGATGCCCAGAATCTCATTGTGCCGGTCAACAAATTTCACCGGCGCACCCACCCCAAAATCATCTGCCACTTCCAGAATACCGCTGGGCAGCAGGCTTTTGCCGTTCCTTAAAAGCGCGTTGGCGGCCCCGTCATCTATTTTGAGGGTCCCCTGGGGTTTTAGCGAAAAAGCGATCCAGCACTTGCGACTGGCCAGCCGTTGTGTTTTGGGCACAAAGAAGGTCCCGTGTTTTTGTCCGGCAAACAGTTTGAGCAGAATATTCGGTTTATCACCCCGGGCAATCACCATGGGCACGCCGGCCGAATTGACCTTGCGGGCGGCTTTAATCTTGCTGATCATGCCGCCGGTTCCCAGTGCACCGGGAATGTCACCGGCGTAGCGCTCGGTATCTTTAGTTATGCGGGTAACCCTGGTGATCAATTCGGCTGCCGGATACACCCGCGGATCCTGGGTATACAAACCGTCGATATCCGTCAGGTTGATGAGAACATCAGCATCCATCAGGAGGGCGATCATCGCGGCCAGATTATCGTTGTCGCCCAGTTTAATCTCCTCGACCCACACCGTGTCGTTTTCATTAACAATGGGTACCACCTTCCATGACAACAGGGTATTGAGGGTGTTGCGGGCGTTTAAATAGCGTTTGCGGCTGGAGAGATCTTCACTGGTCAGCAAGATCTGAGCAACTTTCTGACGGTAACGACCAAAGGCCTTCTCGTATTCCAACATCAAACCGGCCTGGCCGATGGCGGCCACCGCCTGTCGTTTTGGAAGCTCATCGGGTCTTCTGGCAAGACCCAGTTTTTTAACACCTGAGGCCATAGCTCCGGAAGACACCAGGATCACCTCCAGATCGTTGTCAATTAATTTGCAGACCTGGCGAGCAATAGACCGCATGGCTTTTAAATTCAACCCATTATCTTCGGTCAACACATTGCTGCCCACTTTAACCACGGCGCGTTTGGCCTGCTCAAAAATTAATTTATGGTTCAATGTCATTAATCTGGTCCTGCAATGAACTGGAATTCTTTCCAATGTTTCCCTTAGAAGCGGTTTGACAATTTCTTTGCATTTTGTGGAATAAAATTTTCATCACGAAAACATCCGCCTTCGGCGGAGAAAGCACGAAATTTACTTTATCGTCTTTCGTGTTTTCGTCCTTTCGTGATTTCGTGATTCATTTCTGCTTTCAGGGTTCCCCTATAAAGCGCTATCTCAGCCTAGTTTCATCCAGCTTGTTCCGATTAGGTTGTAATACGATCAAGATACTTGATCATCGTTGAGTTCAGCTTATCAATCCCTTTACGGGTGACAGCCGATATTTGAAGCACTTCACGATCTTTGACGGCTGCCAGAAAAGCTTCGACCGCCTCTTTTGTATCGGGCAAATCCAATTTATTTAAAGCCACTATCCGGGGCTTTTCCATAAGCTGTGAGCTGTAACTGGCCAGTTCCCGATTGATGGTTTCGTATCCAGCCAAAGGGTTTTGCGGATCGATGGTGGAGATGTCGATAAGGTGGACCAGGACCCGGGTGCGTTCAATGTGGCGTAAAAAGCGCGTACCGAGTCCCACCCCTTTGTGGGCGCCTTCAATCAAACCCGGTATATCGGCCACCACAAACGGTTCCCCCCAGCCGGCCTGAACCACACCAAGGGTCGGCGTCAGGGTGGTAAAAGGGTAATCCGCAATTTTGGGGGTTGCCGAAGAAATGACACTGATTAGGGTCGATTTCCCGGCGTTGGGCAGACCGATGATTCCCACATCAGCCAGAAGTTTGAGTTCGAGTTTAAGTTTCAGGAATTGTCCGGGCTCGCCGGGCTGGGCGAACCGCGGTGCACGGTGGGTGGAAGATTTGAAGCGGCTGTTGCCCTGGCCGCCGCGACCACCTTCGGCAATGATAAAGGATTCGTCAGGAAAGGTAAAATCTTTTATAATTTCAAGGGTTTCTTCATCGATGATGAGCGTTCCGGGCGGAACTTCGATGATAAGATCATCGGCTTTTTGGCCGGTCTTCTGCTTTCCCTGGCCGTGTGACCCGTTTTTGGCTTTAAACTGGCGTTTGAATCGAAAGGGATATAACGTGCGTCGGTGCGATGAACTTTTAAAAATTACATCACCGCCCTTACCCCCATCGCCACCATCGGGTCCACCGCGGGGAATAAATTTTTCACGCCGGAAACTCACACATCCACGGCCGCCGTCTCCGGACTGAACGGTAATGAACGCTTCATCAATAAATTTCACTCTGCATAAACACTGACTTTTTTACGCGAACGTCCATACCTTTCAAAGGTAACCCGGCCGTCGATCTTGGCAAACAGGGTATAATCTTTACCCATTCCTACATTTTCACCGGGATGGATTCGAGTTCCCAGCTGTCGGACCAGAATATTGCCGGCCTTTACCGGTTGGCCACCATAGCGCTTAACGCCGCGTCGTTGTCCATTGCTGTCGCGACCGTTTTTAGAACTGCCGCCTGCTTTTTTATGAGCCATCGTTGGACTCCTTTTAACCTTTAGATACTGAATAATATCGGATCTTTATTACTCTTTGGCCTCTTCTTTGGGTGCTGCCTTTTTGGCCGTCTCTTTCTTGGGCGCCGCTTTCTTGGCAGCAGTCTCTTTGGCAGCCGCTTTCTTAGATCCTTCTTTCACGGCCTCGGGTTGCCTGACTTCCGCCTTGGCCTCGGGCTGCTTGACTTCTGCCTTGGCCTCGGGTTGCTTGACTTCCGCCTTGGCCTCGGCTTTAGGTTCGGCCGCTTTAGGGCCTTTGGTATCCTTGGCGTTGATACTGTCTATCAGTACCGCTGTAAATTCCTGGCGATGTCCATTTTTGCGGCGAAACCGTTTACGCCGTTTATATTTGAACACAATAATCTTTTTGGCTTTGGCCTGTTGAACGATGTGTCCCTCAACTGCGACACTATCGAGTAACGGCTGGCCGATGCGGACGTTTTCTCCGTCAGAAAACATCAATACCCGCTCAAAGGTCACGGGACTGCCAACATCCCCGGAAATCTTTTCAACTCTTAATACTTCGCCCTGCTGGACTTTATATTGTTTACCGCCTGAATTCACTACCGCGTACATGGGATTGGCCTCCTGTAACCTATATTTTAATATCCCTTCCAAAATTTGCAAATATTAATCTTTACGAAGCATTTGTCAAGAAAAATTTGTATTTTATAAAGATCTGTGCGGCTATTTTTTAATAGGGTTTTGCCAACCGGTAGATTATTAAGAGTCTTGCAATTTAGTATAGAAAGGGACATATCATCTATCATTCATATATTTACCTTATCAACCGCTCAACCACACACCGGAGGCGTTTTGAACACTACCCTCAACTACAAACTCATTCACTGGGACACGGCATCCCATAAAGAAAAAGACAAAAAGCTTCTTGGAGAAGAACCGCTTTCGATTCGCGTACAGGGAAATCCTTACTCGGTAGTGATGCGTACACCGGGAGACGAAATTGCCCTGGTGGCAGGATTTTGTCTGACCGAGGGCATCATCGATTCAGCGGATGATTATACCTCGATGGCTTTCTGCGACGGCGAGGATACCAATGTCATCGCCGTCACCTTAAAGCCTGGCCGGCGGGATCAAATAGCCGAAATTCTGGACCGCCGGGGTTTTATCAGTCAGACAAGCTGCGGTCTTTGTGGTAAAGAAATCGTAAAGGACCTTTTCCAGATTATCCAGCCCCTTGCAGACGATGTCCGCCTAAACGGCAAAAAGGCGCTGGCCTGTCTCGAAAATATTAATCAATACCAACCACTGCGCAAACAAACCCGTGCCGCGCATGCCGCTGTTTTGTACAGCTCGCAATTTGAGTTTTTGGCGGCTGCAGAAGATGTCGGGCGCCACAATGCACTCGACAAGGTCATCGGCCAGGTCGTGCTGGACCGCAAACTTGACCAGGCAAGCCTGTTGACCCTGTCATCACGCATCAGCTATGAGCTGGTTCAAAAAGCAGCCCGGGCCCGTATTTCCATCATTCTCGCCATATCGCGCCCCACCGCTTTGGCGGTAGAACTGGCCGCTGAACTCAACATCACCCTGGCGTCACTGGCGGACGGTCCCGGTTTATATATTTTCTGCGGCGCCAAACGCTTAATCGGATAAATCAAGTTGAGAAGCTGTCTCAAAAAAGTAGATTACGTTCAAGAGCAAGGCGTCCGGCGAATTTAAAGCGGAGCGTACACGTTAGTACGTGAGTATTTCAATTCGTTGGACAACGCAGCTATTGAGTGTAAGATGCATTTTTGAGACAGCTTTTTAGGATCGCCCGATCCTTAAGAACACTCTCATGTAGGCCCGCAACTCGATGATGAAGACAGTGGCGCCACTTCCGGCTGAACTGTCACCGTTTCCGGTGGCTTGGGTGGGTTTTCAGCTCTGCGTTTTAGAAGTGAAGAAATTAAGTTATAAAACGGTTTGATTGACAACAGCACCACCACCAGCGCCCCTGTCCATTGCAACCAGAGCGGAACCAACTCAGAGGCCTGTCCCATGATGGCCTGAGCTGAAAAACCCCAGTACCCATAAATTCGGTCGAGCAGCAGTCCGAAAATCACACTGCAGACAGCAATCGACGACAGGTAAATAGCCGTGGCGCGTTTGCCCAGGGTGCCGACCAGCACCGTCAGAGAAGCCAGGTTAGTCGCCGGACCGGCCAGCAAAAACACCAGGGCCGCGCCCGGGCTGACGCCTTTTAAAATCAGCGCGGCCGCGATAGGCGTCGAGGCTGTGGCACAAATATATAAAGGAATACCGACGGCCAGCATGAGCAGCATGGCCGGCAGACCCGATCCGAGATAGCGGCTGAAGATGTCTTCCGGAATGAGCACCGTGATGATTCCCGCCAGCAGCAATCCAAGAAGAAACCAGGCAGCAATATCGTTCCAGAGATCTTTGAAAGCATAACCGAATCCGGCTCTCAGCTTTTCAAAGAAGGTGTGGTGCCGGCTGTGTTTTTCGGGACTACAATTGACGCCATCACAGCAGCCGTCCACCGGGCATCTGAGATCCGGTATGATTTTCCGGGCTTCTTTTTTGTAACTGAAAAGATTTTCGGAAAGACCGGCGACAAAGGCCGTAACAAAGGCGGCAACCGGCCGTGCCACCGTCATCAGGGGATCCAGCAGGGCGTAAGTTATCGATATGGAATCCACACCGGATTCCGGGGTTGAGATTAGAAACGCGGTGGTGGCACCTCGGCTGGCACCCTGTTTCCGCAGCGACACGGCTGCCGGTAGGACACCGCAGGATCACAACGGGATGGGAATGCCCAGAAAGGCGGCTTTGAAAACGGAGGCAAACCGACCGCGGCCAAGGTGTTTGACAACGGTATTGGGGTTGAGAAAAACCCGCAGCAACCCGCTGACAAGCAAACCAAACAAAATATAGATCGATGCATCCAGCAGCAAGTGCCAGGATGTTGCAAGTACGTTAGTTATAAAATTCAAAATTTTAATGTCTCCTGTTTCTGGTTTCTCGGCGCTCGTTACGCGTTACGGGTTGCAGGTTGCGTGGTGACATCCAGACCAATCCGAAGTCGCAAATCACGATATCTCCCATTACAATCATTCGCGAGCAATTTCATTCTCCGAATTCCGAATTCCGAATTCCGCCTTCCACTTACTCCCGGACATGCTCCAGCCCGACTTCCAACAGCCCCGACACATGCGCATCATCCAGGGCATAATAAATAATCTGCCCATCCCGGCGGCTTTTAACCAGAGCCAGGTCTTTGAGGCGGCGCAGTTGATGGGATACAGCCGATTCACTCAATCCTGTAAAGGCCGCCAAATCACACACGCACATCTCAACCTTTCTTAGCGCCATAACTATTTTGAGTCGGTTTGGATCTCCCAGCACTTTATAGGTTAGCGACAATCGATCCAAGTTCACGCTCCGAAATGATTTCCTTGCGCGCTTTTTCCACCCGGTCGAGGTGCACGACCCTCACCAGGCATCCATCTTCTTCTAAAAATTTAGCCCTGGCGGTTCCCATAAATTCTCCTGATTATATGAACATATGTTCATATAATATAAAATCAACCAGATCAAGTCAAATAGTTTTTTAAATAAAAAAATATCCTAAAGTTTTTCTAATATTTCCCGATACTTTTATTGGAACGTTCCGACGAAGCCTGTTAAGGGCAAACCACTTGAAAAGGTGGGGCGCAAAACTTCCGGCCTACTTTCGCCATTCGCGAAAAGGGCAGCGGGGTTGCCAGGGGAAGTTGGAGGAGAAAACCCGTCTCTGTAACCGGAGACGGGTTTTTTACGTTTAGGAAAGGAAATTTAACGGTGATTTAACATTCCGCTAACTTTATGATAACAATAAAAAAATAAACTGCTCACATTGTGCGATCCATGTATCGATCCAGTAATCAGTAGTGATAATAACGCTGATGGTAATAATGTTATTAAATAAGATGTAAGCGAAAATTATGGCCAAAGAAAGAATCCTTGTCGTCGATGACGAAGAAGATATCCTGGAGCTGGTCAGATATAATCTGGCAAAGGAAGGGTATCATGTTACCGGCGCCTTGACCGGCGAAGAGGCTTTGAGAAAAGCGCGTACCGAAGCGTTTGATCTAATTGTTCTCGATTTAATGCTGCCGGGAATCGACGGGCTGGAAGTGACCAAAAAATTAAAAGCCAATGAAAAGACCCGGCATATTCCCATCGTGATGCTGACCGCCAAAGGTGAAGAGGCCGATATCGTCACCGGGTCTGGAACTGGGCGCCGATGATTATATCACCAAGCCGTTCAGCCCCAGAGTTCTGATCGCCAGAGTACGCACGCCCTGCGACGCCGGATCAGCAGACCGGAAGATGAAACCGCCGTTATTCAGATACACGAATTGGAGATTCATCCCGGCCGGCGCAGCGTGCTGGCCGCAGGCCAACCGGTTGATTTAACCTATACCGAATTTCAGGTGCTTTATATTCTGGCCCGGCGAGCCGGGCTGGGTATTTACCCGCGGCCAGATCGTGGATGCCGTTCGCGGCGATGATTACCCGGTCACCGATCGCAGCGTGGATGTCCAAATCGTCGGGCTTGCGCAAAAAATTGGGCACCTACGGCAAATACATTGAAACCGTCAGGGGGGTCGGCTATCGATTTCGGGAGAATCCATGAAGAAAAGCAAAAAATTGATCTGGCAGATCTTCCCTTCTTTCCTGTTGATTACCCTCCTTTCACTTCTGGCCGTCAGCTGGTATGCGTCCAGTTCGATGCGCCACTTTTTTTTAGACCAGACCGCTGTCGATCTGGAAGTCAGAGCAATTCTATTGGAAAAGCAGATTATCGCTCATCTGTCACCCCTTGATCGCGCCTTCGGTGGATTCGGTATGCAAGGCCATGGGGAGAGAATCCGCAACGCGCTATACGGTCATACTATCTTCCGGTCGAGGTGATTGGGGATTCCCGGGAAACACCCCAATTAATGGACAATCACGCCAACCGCCCTGAAATTGCACCGGGCATTGAGCGGAGAAACCGGCCAATCCATCCGATACAGCAACACCCTGCTGCAGTCCATGATGTACGTGGCCCGGCCCATAAAAAAAGATGAGAATATCCTGGCCGTTATCAGGGCATCGATACCGACGACGTTCATCGAGCGCGAACTGAAGTCGATCCGGCTAAAAATCGCCACTGGGCGGACTACTGATAGCCCTTCTGGCGGCCGGTATCAGTTTGCTGATCTCCCGCCGTATTACACGCCCCATCGTTGCAATGACACAAAGTGCCGGTCATTTCGCCGACGGAGATTTCAACCACCGCCTGGCAGCACCGGAATCGGAAGAAATGGCCGGCCTGGCCGAAGCGCTTAACCAGATGGCCCTGCAGCTGGATAACCGTATTAAAACCATCATCAACCAGCGCAATGAACTCGAGACGGTGCTCTCAAGCATGCGTGAAGGCGTCGTTGGCAGTTGACAATAAAGAGCGAATTATATCCATGAACCAGGCGGCGGCGGCTCTTTTTGAATGTGATCCCGTCCAGAGCCAGGACAGGAGCATTCAGGAAGTCGTCCGGAATTTGCCGCTGCAACAGTTCATCCGCAAGGCGATATCCGGCCGGGAGCTCGAAGAAGATGATATAGTGTTATACCAGAACGGTGAGAAAATTTTGAATTTAAAAAGCAGTCTCCGCTGCTGGACGCCGGCAAAGAACAGATCGGCACCCTGGTCGTTATTAACGAAGTCACCCAGCTGCGGCGTCTGGAAAATATGCGCAAAGACTTTGTCGCCAATGTCTCCCATGAGATAAAGACCCCCCTGACGGCCATAAAAGGATTCGTTGAAACGCTGCAGCAGGGAAATGTCGATAAACCGGAAGAAACCGAGCGATTTCTGGGTATTATCCAAAAGCATGTCGACCGTCTGAGCTCCATCATAGACGATCTGCTGTCGCTTTCCAGAATCGAACAGGAAGATGAAAGGCAGGCCACTCAGTTTGAAAGCAGACCCATCGTGGAAGTTTTCAGGTCTGCGGTTCAGATATGCCGATCAGCGGCGGAAGCGAAAGGCATCGACATCAATCTTAGCTGCGAAGAGCACCTGGAAGCCTGTATCGATCCCACCCTGCTCGAACAGGCAGTTGTCAACCTGCTGGACAATGCCATTAAATACAGCGAACCGGACAGCGCCATTCATTTAAAGGCAAGCTTAGCTGACTCGGAATTGCAGATTATTGTTGAAGACCAGGGTATCGGCATTGCCAAAAAACACCTGCCCCGTCTTTTTGAACGATTTTATCGGGTCGACAAAGCCCGCAGCCGGAAACTGGGCGGTACCGGGCTCGGCCTTGCAATTGTCAAGCACATCGCCCAGGCTCACGGCGGCCAGGTAACCGTTAAAAGCACACCCGGCAAAGGAAGTGCGTTTACCATCCATCTGCCAAAACGCTAAAGCCTATTTAAGGCGTTGCTTCAAAATATATCTATTTCTAATCAATTCTTAACTTCTCATTAACAATATCTTTCTATCTATTTAAAAGATTATTTCTGCTGATCGGTACCGTACTGGCATTTGCCGGTCTGCTCAAATTGCAGACCAAATTATTGAAAAAATATCACCCCAACGCCGAACTTCTCATAGGCGTGCTGAAGATGTTAAACACGCAACCGAAAACACCTGGGGACCACTCAAATGGATAAGAAAAAAGTGCTGTTCATCTGCAGCCACAACAGTGGTCGAAGCCAGATGGCGGAAGCGTTATCGGCAATGCGCTCCATTTCAGCAGCCATTTTTAACCCGGCAATAATATGGCGCAGATCAATCGCTACCGGCTGCCGCATCAAATGATTTGACAATATGAGCCTTTGTCGACATCACGCCTCCTTATGATTGAATCTGCCGGGTGGCGTTTATCCAAAACGGCCGGTGATGTAATCTTCGGTTAACTGGTGTTTGGGGCGGGTAAAGATCTGAGCGGTGGGGCCGACCTCGATGAGATCTCCCAGATGAAAATAGGCGGTCCGTTGAGAAACGCGGGAGGCCTGCTGCATGGAGTGGGTGACAATGACGATGGAATACTGTTCGCGCAATTCATCAATTAAGTCTTCTATGACAGCAGTGGCGATCGGATCCAGGGCAGAGCAGGGCTCATCCATTAAAATGACCTCCGGGCTCACGGCAATGGTGCGTGCAATGCACAGGCGCTGCTGCTGCCCGCCGGACAGGCCGGTGCCCGGATGCTCCAGGAGGTCTTTGACTTCTTTCCACAGACCGGCTTTGATCAGGGATGTTTCGACGATTTCATCCAGCTCGGTCTTGTTTTGGGCCAAACCGTGGATTTTGGGTCCGTAGGCAACATTGTCATAAATTGATTTGGGGAAGGGATTCGGTTTTTGAAAAACCATCCGACCTGGGCCCGCAACGGCACCACATCGATGTTTTTACCATAAATATCGACCCCGTCGAGGGCAATTTCACCGGTTATGCGGCAGCCATCAATGGTATCATTCATGCGGTTCAGACAACGAATAAATGTTGATTTACCGCAGCCCGAAGGACCGATCATGGCGATGACCTCGTGGTTGCCGATATCCAGGGAAACATCCTTAATGGCCTGTTTTTCGCCATAAAATACATCCACATTGCGGCAGGTCATGCGCGGATTTTCAACGGTGATGTCGCCGACCGTCTGGCGATTGTCGCGACTGACCAGATCCCGCTTTTCCTTGGGAATGATTTCAGATTTGTATGTCTGTCTTGCGGTAATTCTCCCACGAAGCCTGCCTCATTCATTTCTCTGAGTGAAATCATGACACTCCTTCAAACAACTCACTGCCGGAATTGACCAATAACCTAACACAATTACATTATTGGTCAAATTGTTTTAATCGTCTGGAATTTAAGACAAAATAGCAGGCCGGATGTAATGCATCCGGCCTGCTTCTGGATATCGTTTATTACTTAAGAGACATCAGAATTTGAAGGTTCATAATGTCGGCGCGAAATTTGGCTCGCTCTGCATCCGGCATGGGAATCATGCCTTTTTCGGCCAGATACCCATCTTCGCCCCAGGCCTTGTCGCTGGTGAATTCTTCCAGATATTCCTGGATACCCGGAATGACACCGACGTGGGCTTTTTTGACATAAAAGAACAGTGGCCGCGACACCGGATATTTGCCATCGGCAATGGCATCAAATGTCGGCTGAACGCCGTCTACAAAGGAGCCCTGAACTTTATCCGTGTTTTGATCCAGAAAACTGAAACCGAATATACCAATGCGAATTCGGATTGGCTTCCAGCTTTTGCACGATCAGATTATCGTTTTCACCGGCTTCGACATAAGCCCCGTCTTCACGGATGGTGTGGGCAGATCGCTTTGTATTTTTTCTTGTTCGTCTTTTTCAGCGCTTTGATCCAGGCAAACTTCTTGGCGCCGCCTTCCATGGCCAGCTCAACAAAGGCATCGCGGGTTCCGGAGGTCGGCGGCGGTCCGAGCACTTCGATGGTTTTGGCCGGCAACGCCGGGTTGACATCCTTCCAGGTTTTGTAAGGATTGGGAATCAGCTTTTCCCCGCCGTTGGGATCCGGGACATCCTTGGCCAGGGCCAGGAAGATATCCTTGCGGGTCAGCTTCAGGGGGGCGGTTTTTTTAGAGTTGGCCATCACAATGCCGTCATAGCCAATTTTGACCTCGACAATTTCTTTGACGCCGTTGGCAACACAGTGCTCATACTCGGACTGTTTAATCCGGCGCGAGGCATTGGTAATGTCGGGATGTTCGACACCGACACCGGCACAAAAAAGTTTCAACCCGCCACCGGATCCGGTGGATTCAATTTTCGGGGTTTTAAAAGAGGTTGATTTGCCAAATTGCTCGGCCACGACCGTTGCGAAGGGATACACCGTCGAAGAGCCGACGATACTGATGTAATCCCGGGCGGATACCGGCTCCGGCCACACCAAATGAAGTGGCCAGAAAAAGAGTGATAACCAATACGACAATTGCTTTTCTCATAATAATTTCCTCCTTATGAAATTAATTGGATCATCAATTTGATCCGTTTGATTTTGATGCATGAACATTAATCAGGAATCATTAGGTTCGTGTTAGACGGCTGTTGTTTTATGTTTACGCATCAATTTTTCTTGAAGGCTAAAAAATAGGGACAGGCTTCTATCCTCACTCCTGATTGGGATCGGCATGAAACCTGCCCCGATTTTCCAATCGCATTCTGCCAGTTGCATAAAGCTTACCAGCGCCTCTCAAACCGCTTGCGCAGTATAACGGCCGCGGCATTCATGGTGATGAGAAAAGCCAGCAGTACCATGATGGCGGCCGATGTTCGCTCCACAAAGGCCCGCTCCGGGCTGTCGGCCCATAAAAAAATCTGGACCGGCAAGGCGGTGGACTGGATCGGTAAAGCCGGCCGGGATATCGACGATAAAGGCCACCATCCCGATCATTAACAAGGGTGCGGTCTCGCCCAGGGCCCGCGCCATGCCGATAATCGTACCCGTCAGCATGCCGGGCAGGGCCAGCGGCAGCACATGATGGGATACCATCTGCATTTTGGAGGCCCCGACACCCAGGGCGGCTTCACGAATGGAAGGCGGCACCGATTTCAATGCCGAACGGCTGGCAATGATAATGACCGGCAGGGTCATCAGGGTTAACACCAGGCCGCCCACCACAGGGGCTGACCGCGGTAATCCGAAAAAATTGAGGAACACCGCCAGACCCAGCAATCCAAAAACAATGGATGGAACTGCCGCCAGGTTATTGATGTTGACCTCGATTAAATCCGTCCAGCGGTTTTTAGGCGCAAACTCTTCCAGATAGACGGCCGCGGCGACACCGATGGGAAATGATAGAATCAGGGTTACCACCAGGGTTAAAAACGAGCCGACAACCGCTCCCCAGATGCCGGCCAGCTCAGGTTCCCGGGAGTCGCCGGCGGTAAAAAACGTCTTATTAAACCTTTTCTCGATTCGTCCTTCGACCGTCAGCTGATCAATCCAGGCTAGCTGCTTATCTTTTAGGCGCCGTTCTGTCTCGGCAGCTTCGCGATTGATATGGCCTTTGATGAGCATGTCGACATCATCATCGGCCGGGACCCAGATCTCTAGTTTTTCACCTATAATTTCAGGATGTTTCAGCACCATATCCCGCAGCTGGAAGGAAGCTCCCGGACTTACCAGGCCATATAGCTTACGTTTATCCCCGCGTCCTTTGACATCAGGAAACATGCTCCGCAACGATTTTTTAACCAGTCCCTGGTAATTCGCATTGGCCAGGGATTCCTGGCGCAAGAGATCCGGGATCAAAAAATACATTCAACTTGATAAACGTTTGTTGTAAGGCGCTGTATCCATTGGCGCCGATACTGATAAACAGGAGCGACAAAAACAACAAACTGACAACAATGGCCATCAGTCCATAGAATCGAAACCGGCGCTCGGCCCGGTAGCGTTTGGTAAGGCCCCGGTTGACGATTTCTAAAATTCTGGCGGGATGCTTTTTACTTGGATCTGAGTTGTTCGCTGAGTTATTCATACTGCTCCCGGTATTTGCGAACCACGTATAACGCGATGACGTTTAATAATAAGGTAACGACAAACAACAACAGCCCCAGCGCAAAGGCTGCCAGGGTCTTGGGGCTGTCAAATTCCTGGTCACCGACCAGCAGGGTGACGATCTGAACGGTTACCGTGGTAACGGTTTTCAAGGGATTCACCGTTAAATTGGCCGCCAGGCCGGCCGCCATCACCACAATCATGGTCTCGCCGATGGCCCTGGAAACAGCTAAAAGAACACCGCCGACGATGCCGGGCAAGGCCGCCGGCAAGACCACCTGTTTGATGGTTTCCGACCGGGTGGCACCCAGACTGTAAGCGCCGTCCCGCAGAGCTTGGGGCACAGCGTTGATAAAATCGTCCGATAGAGAAGAAACAAAGGGAATAATCATAATCCCCATCACCAGGCCGGCGGCCAGAGCACTTTCGGAAGAGACGCTCAGCCCCAGAATAGATCCCGTATCGCGGATGAAAGGCGCCACGGTCAGGGCGGCAAAAAAGCCGTAAACCACGGTCGGAATGCCTGCCAGAATTTCAATCAGCGGTTTGGCGGCGGCCCGAAATTTCTTGCCGGCATATTCGGACAGGTAAATCGCGGACATCAGACCGATGGGTACCGCCACGACCATGGCAATGGCCGAGATTAAAGCCGTACCCAGAAAAACCGGCACGGCGCCAAAGGCCCCGGAAGAGCCCACTTGGTCGGTGCGAATGGCCATTTGGGGACTCCATTCCAACCCGAAAAGAAAATCAGTCAACGGAATCACCTTGAAAAAGCGGATGGCTTCATACAAGACCGACAGGACAATGCCGATGGTGGTAAAAATAGCAAGGGTGGAACAGGCAATCAGGATATATTTAATCACCTGCTCAACGCATGTTGCGGGCCCGCAAGCCCGGTTTGATCCTGGCGCGCACCGCCACGAGGCCCAGCATCGCCAGGGAAATCACAACAACCGCCAGGGCGGCCTTGCTGGTTGTCTGAAGACTGCGGTAATGGTCGGCAGCGGTCTGCATCGCCGGGGTTATCTCTCCGGAAACAATGTTGCCGCTCACCATGTTTTTTATTTTGTTGATAAAAAGATTTAATTCAGCGCCTGTCAGACTGCGGATATTTTCGGGCAGATCCGAAACCACCAGCTGGGTGATGACGGTGGATTCAAACGCCAGCCAGAATCCGAATAAAAGCAGGGCTGGAATGCCGCACCAGATAGCCGCCAGGGCACCATAATAAGTGGGACGGGAATGCAGCTGCTGGATTCCGGCGCCATCACCGGCGACGGCAAACGCCCGCCGCCGTCCCACATAATAGGCCGCGCTTGAAAGGGCCTAAAAGCGACGATAAATAAGGTTGCAGGAGACATGGATGGTATCAATTCCCTTTGTTTTTTTCGAACTGCCTCTAAATTGCGGTCCGCGTAACGTTGGACCTAAATCTAATGTTCATGTGTTAACGGACAGTGATGATTATGTTAGGATTTTGTTAGAAAACCCGGCCCGTTGTCCCCGATTGCTATCATCGCCCCCGCTATTCATGATTGATTATTGCTAATTAATTCGCCTCTGAGGATACATTGAGTAATACATTTGTGTCGATGATGTACTGTTTTTGATGGGTCATATTTTCTTCTCGAATAAAGGAGTTCTGTAATTTTTATTGACAGGTTCTATGATTACGCTGATAAAGGAAACTATGACGATGTTAGAAATAAATTAGGGGAGCTTTGAAAAAAGATTAACACTGCCTTCACAGCCGGTGGGTCGTACAAAAAAATCAAAGGCCTGTAGGTTTGAGATTTTGATAGCGATCCAGCCGGAATTTCGCTCGAGATAGAATCGGGTCAGTGCAATGCTTACAAATTCTTAATGATTTGCTAACTTCTATCTAATAATTAATGAGGAATATAGCTTTTAAGGAATACAACGCTTTTTCACACAGATTGCAAACCAGGATAATAGAAATGGAGAAAAGAATAAGAAAGCATTTTTCAAGAGAATTGGAAAAAATAAAAAAGCGCATCCTTTCCCTGGGCACTATGGTGGAGGAGCGCGTCCGCATGGCAACCCAAGCCATTGAAAGCAATGATGCGGTATTGGCGCAGCGGATCATAAAATCCGATTATGAAATAGATGAAATGGAAGTTGACATCGAGGAGGAGTGTTTAAAAGTTCTGGCGCTGCACCAGCCGGTGGCCATTGATTTACGATTTATCATTGCGGTTATCAAAATCAACAACGAACTGGAACGTATCGGCGACCAGGCGGTTAACATCGCAGAAAGGGTCTGGGTAACCGCCAAAAGCGAACAGCTTGAGAGGTATTTCGACTATTCGGCCATGGGTGAAAAAGCCCAGAATATGTTAAAAATGAGCCTGGATGCCCTGGTAAATATGGACTATGATCAGGCGTTCGAGGTGGTCAAAATGGATGACAGCGTCGATCAGATTAAAAGTGATGCCTATGACCGCATCAAACAAGGCGATGGGCAAGCATCCCGATAAAATCGGTTATTTAATCAACGTCTTGTTGATCTCACGCCATCATCGAGCGTTTGGCGGACCACGCTACCAATATTGCCGAAGAAGTCATCTACCTTATCGAAGGCGAAATCATCAGGCATGCGCAGCACGAACTGGATTGATAAAAAAGATTGACAGCCCGGATTTTAGTGTGTATATGCACTGATTATGGATAAACAAGACTTGGAAAAATTAAAAGGAATCTGTGGCAAGGTGGCTGACAGCTGCATGGGCATGCGTGTGCGCAGAGCAGCCCGGGCTGTCGCCAATCATTACGACAAGCATCTGAAACCCGCAGGGTTAAAGGGAACCCAGTTTACCCTGCTGAACACAATTTTCATGAACCCGGCTGCCAACATCGGTCAATTGGCGGACATTCTGGGGCTGGACCGCACCACCCTGAACCGTAACCTGAAGCCTTTGGAACGCAAAGGGTTGATCCGTTCCGGTTCCGGCAAGGACCCCCGCACCAGGACCCTTAAGTTGACCAATGAGGGTACAACAATACTTCAAAACGCCCTGCCGTATTGGCTGGAAGCCCAGTCCGGCGTCATGGAAACTGTGGACCACCGCATCAAGCGGCTGATGGATGATTTGAGTGAGCTTGAAAAATTGGGGGCCCTCTCCTAATCCGGGTCCGCTGAAAGCGCAGTATAATCACGAAAGCACGAAATTTTTCTTTTCTTTCGTGCTTTCGTGATAAAATACGGCCTTATTGTATCCGCAATTTTTCAATTTCTCATGGACTAGTTACCAAATTCTTTAGCTGTATTCCCAGCAGGGAAACATCGTCTTTTGGCGCTGTATTATTACCAAAGGCCAATAAGGACTCAAACGTAGTTTCGACCAGATCGGAGAGCGGCTGATCTTTAAGTGCTGTTAATTTTTCGTGAAACCGTTTGTTGCCGTAAAACTCACCTTGGCTGTTCTGGTACTCATAGACGCCGTCGGTATAAAACACCAATGTATCCTCCACACCGATTTGCACCTGTTCCTCCTCATAAACGATCGGCTCATCCATCGATATCCTGAGATCGATTGTCCCGATCGGTCGCCCGCCTTTTTTTAACGTAACCAGGGTCCCATCCTTGCGCAGGATGATGGGCGGCGGATGCCCTGCGCTGCTCGATATCAGGGTGCCGGTTTTGATATTGAGAACGACATAGTTCATGGTAAAAAAGTTATTAAACCGGTCAAAGGGATATTCCCGGTCGAGAAATTTTAATACGTGCGCCGGTTGACGTATTTCGTAATTATTAGGGGAATCGTCCGGCCTCATTATAAGATTGCCGCTTTGGGGCCGCAAATATTGATATACCGTCACCGCCACCATTGCTGCCGGAACACCGTGACCGGCCACATCAATAATATAAACAGCCCAGTGATCATCGTTGAGCTGAATGATGTTAAATATATCGCCGCCAATTTTATCGCAGGGTTGAAACCGCCAGGCAACATCCAGGATCTCACCGTAATTTACATTGGTCGGCAGCAGGCTTTTTTGGATTTCAGCCGCAGCGATCAGGTCCTGTTCAAGACGATCCTGCTTAACCGTCAATTCTTGATTCAACTTTTTAAGCTGGATTTCCGATTCAGCATACTTGGAAATTAGCTCTTGCAGGAGTTGATTGTTGATTTCGTTATCGGCGATGGCGGCCCGATACTCTATCAGTTGATAGATCAGTGAAGATGCCAGCGGATCTTTGCCCTTTAGCAAATGGAGGTATTTATTGAGGTTATCTTCAGTTCCCATTTTATCTCAGGCTTTTTTTTCCAATTTGCCGAAATCAAACTGATAGGCTTCACCTATCGTGCCGTCGATTCCCACGTCTGTTAATGATGTCAGAAGTTTAAATACATATTCAATGACGTCTTTATCCTCGATAATGCTGCCGTGCTGGGGTGCCAGGATTTTAAAGGGGATTTTAGCGATTTGTTCCAGGGAATATCTCAGGGCTGTTGTCGATGTCATAATTTTTCGATGGAAATTCAAAATGTCATTGACCGGGCAATTCGGAAGTTTCCTCGGGCATTGGGATAAGTTTCGGCATTCAATGCAATCGGCCGCCATCTGCAGAAACAATTCCCATTTGACACCATAACTGCCGAAAAGATCGCTGGTAAAAAGCACCCCGGTTTGGGGGTCAAAAGTCATAAAGCTGCCGGCCGAGTGTGAATAGGGCGTTTTGATGAACTGCAGCTTGCGGCCCGAAGAAAACGCATACTCAAATTTTAGTTTACTCAGGGACACCAGGGGCGAGGATATCGAATAGTGCCGGATAAACATCATATTTTCTGCGGCAGAAATGATGCTCAGGTCCTTTTGCCGGATGGCGTCTTCAAAATTTGGGGCGCTGCCGCACAGATCGGGGTCATAGTGTTGATATATCAGAGCATTGATCTGCTGGGGCGTAATACCGGTCTGCAGTATTTTCAGCATGACCGTGGCAAAATCCGGTCGACTGCCACCGTCGATTACCACCGCCTCATCTTCATCGACGATCAGATAGGGGTTGCAGTGCAACCCGGACGGGGCATCGTAAAATCCTACCCAGAAAATCCCCGGTGCTATTTCAACGGCGCTCTCATAATCTGTATCCGAATGCTTTGGTTTAGGCATGTTTTGATTCCCGGGTATTTAGAAGTGTATATATATACGATATCCATGATTTAGCACCTGGCAAGCTATTGATCTGTCCCAAGTATAATTTACACCGGATTTGACCCGGCAACCGAGCCGATGAGTTTACATTTTCGTGATGGATTCATATTATAAGGTAGACCTCTTCGGATAAAGCGTGATATTGTCACCCGGAATTTTGAGGCATTTGTTACCTGGATTTTGCACGAGTAGAGAAATAAATGAATATAGCAACCTTACTGTTATTAGCGCCGCCGATATTGATTGCTTTGACTTTTCACGAATTTGCCCATGCGTACGCCGCTTTCCGCCATGGGGATGATACGGCCAAACAGCTCGGCCGCTTGAGCCTGAACCCGCTGCGGCACCTGGACCCGCTGGGTACGATCATGATTTTTCTGGTCCATTTCGGATGGGCCAAACCGGTGCCGGTGAACCCTTATCGATTGAAAAACCCCAGGAAAGGATATGCTCTGGATCAGTGCGGCCGGTCCCCTGGCAAACATGGTGTTGGCGCTGGCCAGCGGTCTGCTGCTCAGATTCCTCTTCGCCATTAACGGTACCCCGGATTATCACACCGGTACTGCCATGGGGCTGTTTATTTTTATGGTGGTTATGAGCCTGCAAATCAACCTGGCGCTGGCGATTTTCAACATTCTGCCCATTGCGCCGCTGGACGGCTCCAAAATTCTAGCGGGGCTTTTACCGGCCGGTTTTGGAAAATTTATTGCCGTGCTGGAACGCTACGGCCCTTTTATCCTGATTGGATTAATCATTATCGGTCGCGTCACCGATGTGTCGATCCTGGGCGGACTTATCTGGCCCTTTGTTGACATTTTTAGTAAGCTCTTTGCTGGAATATAAAGAAGATAGCTTCTGCCACAGGCTTCAAGTTTAGATTTAGATCTCTGTGTTCTTCTTTGAGCAAAGCCCTGCGCGATGATCAGGGTTTAATACCATATGAATAATATCTTTATCCGGAATTGAACCAGGTGGAGCTGGTTTGGGTTCGAGGCCCAGTTTTTGATTCAATTTTACAGCCTTCGTGTTATTAGAATATTCGTTGAGAAAAAAATATACTTCCCCGAATCGTTTAGTCCCCTCGTCAATCAGGAGACGGCACAGCAGATCTCCAAAACCCTTACCTCTGCGGATCGGCGATACAACTACCCTTGCGATATGAATTCGACCCTTCTCCTTTTGTAATACGCCAACTCTTTGTTGTGCCCTTTTTCTATAGAACGGAAGAATATTACAAAGAAAAAGGGCAGTCTGCGGCCAGAATGCCCTTTTTTAACGTTCGTTCGAATTTATTCTTATTCGTGGAGTTCTTCCTTAACCCCCACCGCAATCTTAAACAGGGCTGTCAAGATCAGGAATCCCATGGCCCATACGCCCAGGGCAATTAAAATTTCGGGCACCGAGGGAATATATTCATTGACTTCGTGTAACGGTGTCGGTGTGAAACCGCCGGCGATCATGCCGAGCCCTTTGTCGATCCAGGTTCCCAAAAAGATCACCACGCAGGCTACCGCCAGCACCCCTTCGTTTTGGCGGGTAATGGGATTGACGGTCAGGATAATGCCAAGCAGCATCAATGCCATGGAAGTCCACATCCAGGGCACATAGGCCCCGTGCCCGTGTAGCCCGATAAACAGGTACTTGATGTGATCCATGTGTTCTGGAATTTGGCTGTAGAAGGCGACAAAGACCTCGCACAGGAAGAAAAACACGTTGATACAGATGGCATAGGCCACGATTTTGGCCAGTGATTGAATCTGTTCCCGCCCCGGGTCAAAGCTGCTCACCCGGCGGATGATCAGGCAGCATAAAATCAGCAGTGACGGTCCGGCGGCAAAAGCCGAGGCCAGAAAGCGCGGGGCCAGGATGGCGGTCATCCAGAAACCTCTGCCCGGCAGACCACAGTACAGATAAGCAGTGACCGTGTGGATGCTGACGGCCCAGGGGATCGACAGGTAAATCAACGGTTTTAACCATGGCTGATAATGAACCTGGTTGCGCTCGGCCTCCAGCACATTCCAGCCGATAATAATATTCAAAAACAGATACCCGTTTAATACGAGGGTATCCCAGAAAAGAACGGATCGGGGTGAAAAATAAATAAAGACGTTAAAAATCCGCATGGGTTGGCCAAGGTCGACCAGGATAAACGTTATGCACATGATAACCGAAGCAATCGCCAGAAACTCGCCCAGAATGGTTACCCGACCGAAAGCTTTATAATCGTGCAAATAGTAGGGCAGCACCACCATCACCCCTCCGGCGGCCACACCGACCAGAAAGGTGAAATTGGCGATGTAAAAGCCCCAGGAGGTATCGCGGCTCAAACCGGTGATGCCCAGACCGAAATCGAGCTGCCACAAATAATGAAGAAAACCGACGCCGACAATGACCAGCAGAAAGGTCATCCAGCCATAATATTTTTTGCCACCTTTAATCGCTAATTCAAGCATAATCACCTCACACTATGTAATAAACAGAGGGCTCCGTGCCCAGGACCTGTTTGCGCCGAATGGTGTAATGGGTCCGAATGAGTTCACGGACCTCGGATTCCGGGTCATACAGATCGCCGAAAGCCAGTTTTCCTTCCGAGACTTCCACACAGGCCGGCAGCTGGCCCACAGCCAACCGTTCCGCACAGAAGTTGCATTTTTCAACCACGCCCTTCATCCGGGTCGGAAATTTTTTGTTGACCTCTTTGATGAAGGGGCGCGGATCGCGGTAGTTGAAACTGCGGGCACCAAAAGGGCAGGCCGCCATGCAAAAGCGGCAGCCGATACAGCGATGAAAATCCATCAGAACGATTCCGTCAGATTCCCGCTTCCAGGTGGCCTTCGTCGGGCACGCACGCACGCAGGGCGGATTTTCACAATGGTTGCACAAAACGATAAAGGGTCGGTGTTCGACTTCTTCGCTTAAGAACCGGCCGGCCTTTCCGGGAAAGGCGTTGTGGTAATGGGCTTCCCAGATCCATTTAATTTCATGGCGCTTGTTATTCAGGTGCGGGACATTGTGAATGGTGTCGCAAGCCTCGACCAGAGGCTCGACATCATCAACAGATTCGAATTTGCGCGTATCGATGACCATGGCCCATTGTTTGGCAGTCAGTGCTTTTTTATTCGGTTTGATGACTGGCTTGGGTTCTTCAGCGTGCTCGGCTTCTTTGGCGAACGCATTTAAAACGGGCGTGGCCGTCAGTGCCAGAGACGAAAGTCCAAGTAATTGCAAAACGCGTCGTCTGCAGCTATCCATCACGAGTTCTCCTTCGGGTTATCAATATGGCAATCCCAGCAATATGGCCTGACCGAGGCATAATTATGACACCGATCGCAAAATTCCGCCTTGTTTGAATGACAATCCAGACAGGTGTTGGACAGACTCATATTGTATTCTTTGCCACTGGGACTCACGTAAGTCCTGTCGCCTCGCCGCACCACCGAATCCCGCCAGACATCCAGCAGTTTCATGTGCTCGGCCTTCATATACTCGGTGGAGCGAACACAGACTTTGGCCGCCTTGGCTGTGGCCGTCAGTTCGAGTTCGGGTGCCGGGGCGGCCTTTCCCCGGTTATACCAGAAAGGAAAGGCTGCGATTATAAGAAAAATAATTACACCGCTAATGATAAATTTTTTATCCTTCATCAGTTTCTTCCTCCGAATCACTCTCTAATCCGGGAATATCTTCACCGCGCAAATCGGTGCTCCTATCATTTTGCCCTTCCAGATTCAGGGCATTGGCCACCAGTTCATGAACGCCGCAGACGTCCACCTCGGGGACCCAGTACTCCATCAGGGCCGGTAAAGCGGCCCGGTCGATGGCGCAAACACAGGACAGCATGTTCACACCGTGCTTTTCGTGCACGTAGTTGACGGCGTTGGCTCTGGGCAGTCCTCCGGTCAACCGCAGTTCCATGTCTTCCCCGGCGTTTAGCCCCGCGCCGCTGCCGCAGCAAAAGGTTTGCTCCCGAATGGTGTTGGCCGGCATATCGTAGAAGTGGTTGCACACATTTTCGATCACATAGCGTGGCTCATCAAGCAGCCCCATGCCCCGGGCGGGGTTGCAGGAGTCATGAAAGGTGACCTTCAAATGATCGTTGCGGCTGGGATCCAGATCCAGTTTGCCGTGTTTGATCAGATCGGCGGTAAACTCGGTGATGTGCACCATTTTGGTGGATTTAGCGTTCTCAAATTTGGTCCCGGTAATGGGATT
Organism: uncultured delta proteobacterium; assembly: GCA_963821065.1. GTDB lineage: Bacteria > Desulfobacterota > Desulfobacteria > Desulfobacterales > JAFDCJ01 > JAFDCJ01. Next base: position 128,909 of record CAWGCM010000006.1, read on the forward strand.
CACCGGCTCTTCCATAAAATCAGCCGGGCCGTTCATGGTATCCATGTACTGGTTGATCACCCGCCACATGTGACCGCACTCACCACCCAGAATCCATTTGACGCCCAGCCGTTTGGCCTCGGCATACATTTTGGAATTAAGCCGCTTCATGGTTTCATGGGAGGTAAAAAACCCAAAGTTGCCGCCCTCGGATGCATAGGTGCTCCAGGTGATGTCAAGGCCGTATTTTTCCTTTAGATAATGAAACAGTATCATATACCCTGCACAGGTGTAAGTTCCCGGATCAGCAAATACATCCCCGGACGGGGTAATGAACAAAATATCGGCACCCTTTTTATTGAACTGCGGCTCCATTCGTACACCGGTAATTTCTTCGACATCATCGACAAAAAAGTCGAGCATATCCACAAATGCATGGGGTTGGATTCCCAGATGGTTGCCGGTGCGATAGCAATTGGCCACCGGGGTTGCAATCCAGTCGATGTTCAGACCGATCAAATTCAGCAGTTCCCGGCCCATTATGGTAATCTCGGCCGTATCGATTCCGTAAGGGCAAAATACCGAGCAGCGCCGGCATTCCGAACATTGAAACAGATAGTACCACCACTCTTTTAACACATCCAGTCCCATGGGCCGAGCCCCGTTGATCTTACCCAGAATTTTGCCGACCCGGGTAAAATCATTGCGATACACGGAACGCAACAGCTCGGCCCGCAACACGGGCATGTTTTTAGGGTCGCCGGTACCGATAAAATAGTGGCATTTGTCTGCACAGGCGCCGCACCTTACACAGATATCCATGAAGACCTTAAACGACCGGAATCGTTCGAGGCGTTCCTTGAAGCCCTGGTGGATGATCTCCTGCCAGTTTTCAGGCAACTGCCAATCATCTTCTACCGGATTCCATCCCCGGGCATGGGGCAGACCGACATATTTGACACTCTTCGGATTGGAAGCATAACAGTACATCCCCGGACGAATATTGATCGGGGTTTCCATCCAATCCGTATTGGGTGGTCGGTGATCGATCTGGATGAGTTGTTCCGGTTTGGGAAATTCTTCTGCCATAGTTTTCTCCTTATTCTTCCGCTGGCTTATCTTCTTCGGTCTGCTCCCCGGCTGGCTCATCAGTCGGTTCTTCGGATAGAACCGGTTCCGGCATTTTATCGACCGGCAATCCGGCTTCTACCATTTTTTCTCTGAATTCTTCTTCGTATTCTTCGTAAGTATGAACCGGAACCGGGTAATTCCAGGGATTCACATGCCTTCTGGCCCGTGTGTCCGTGGTCAGGTTACGGGTTGGGCTCAAAAAGACACCGCCCAGGTGCATTAATTTGCTGAAGGGAAAGTAGGCCAGCAAAACACTGACAAAAAAGAGGTGGACAAAAAATACGGTGCCGACACCTTCGGGAATGGTCGGCTGAAAGGTAACCAGGCCCATGGAAAGTTCCTTGGCAGCCGTCACGTCGATCTTAAGAACATAGCGCATCAGTATTCCGGTCAACGCAATGCCGCAAATCAGAAAAAGCGGGAAAAAATCGGCTGCCAGTGAAATATATCGAACCTGGCGGATAAACAGCCGCCTGGCAAACAGGTAGGTAACCGCGGCCAGCAGCACAAGGCCTGACAGATACACCCCCGGTACACCAAAATATACGTTCGGGTAAAGGACCTCAATCCTGAAAAAACTGTCCACGTTTTCCAGCAGCGTGACAAAAAACGGTACCGGGTCGGTAAAAAACCGCAAGTGCCTTACAAGCACTGCCAAAAAGGCGTAGTGAAAAGCCAGGGCCCCCACCCATAAAAAGATCTCAAGCGAGTAGGAAATCCGTGAGCCCTCCTTTAATCGCATTCGCGTATTACGAAACAAAGACCGGAAGGTCAATATTTCCAGTGCCATACGCGCAACGACTTGCCACTTGGTGGCAGGGCAGTCCAACTGGGAATGTTCAATCCAGGGAAGCGATTTTTGCTGACCACCGGTGGTGGGGATGCTAAAGGGCACTGCCGATCTCGACCAGTCGACGATTTTGTAGACGAAGCCCACAAAAAACGTGAGCAGTGCCAGATACGGAATGATGATCCCAAAAACAACCTGCAGCCCGATCGCTGTGCCCGCCCAGGCAATTAAAAACAGTACAATAACAGCGATGAGTGATAACATGTACCTTGCATTCATTGACCTGCACCTCGCTTGGAGACTTCACATTACCGATATCGGACTGAAGCCTCAAATTAGTGTTCTAACACTTATACCACTCTTCCGTATTCCAGAATCTATTTTGAAAAGCGGTGTAACTAAATTTTTGTGCAACGAATTTCAATTGCGGAAGGGTCCCAACGCAATCATTTTTTAGAGAATTTAGTCCTTAGTCCGGAGACTCTGTCATCAAACCGGCCCTTTCAAAAGCTCTAAAAGTCCGGTTGCGGGTCTCATTGGCACTGATTTGCCAAACCTTTTCCCTGCACTGCATATATATATCAAACGCCATCAAACAAATCTGGTCGATTCTGGATTCAAACTCTATAAATTCAGCCGCCAGGCGGCTGTCTTGGAGTTCTTTTGCAAGATATTTTCTAAGCATCTTTTTCAAGGATAAAATGAATACGGTGGCTTGAGAGGGGCTAAAGTTTTGAACGGCCCGAATTCTGATAATTGAATCCAGGTGCGAATTGAGGGTTTGGGGATCCATGGTGTGAATAAGCTGATCGAGGATGCCGTCAAGGCCGGTCATCATCGCGCTACCAACCGGGTTTGCAAATGAATCCGTTTTGCTTTTGAGAAACTCCGCGGTATCAACTGCATAGGTTTGGGCTGCCAGATTAAACCACTGCTTGGCGATGGCAGCTTTATTTTTTGCTAATATTTTTTCCAAATCCTTTCCCATTAAAACTCCCGGCGGCCTGAAAGGTAGTTCGATCTCGGAGCCCATAATAATGGTACAAAAAAGACGAGCAGGCCGAAGTGCATACGTATAATCGACTTCAATTTTTCTGTCAAGGATATTTGAAACATCGTCCCCGTAATATCATATTAATTCCTAACCAACTTGAATTAATAGACTTTGTAATACAATAAAATTCCAAATCTCAAGCACCAAATTATTTGCCCTGTTAAATCAAATGAGTGATGATTGCCGATTTTTATATGAATATTAGATTGCTGCCCCTTTTAGCATATACTAACTAAAGGATTTAACAGGGCAGGTAAATCTCAAACTGCAATATTCAATGACCAAAACATTCCCCGCTCTTGTTATGCGTCGCTTCGCAAGCCCTGGTCTGATGGCGACAAGGACATTGAGCCAACCTGTAAAGTGGGATTTTAATTGGAGTTTGGAATTTTGGGAATTGGAATTATTTGAGAATTGATAATTGATGTTTGGAATTTATATGATTTTCATTGGAACAGATAACCTCTATGATATCAGCCAGTTACTTTTAAAAATAACTAAGGTTGGACTATTCCCAATAGAAGGGCCTGGTCATCATCGGCCGGACGCTTGCCGGCAAACTGTTCGACATCCGCCATGATCGCTGCAATAACAACCTGGGGATCATTGGTGCTGTCGGTGGCAAGCAGCGAAAGCAGTCGCTCTTCACCGTAAGTGTTCTCCTCCATGTTGAACCGTTCGGTGAGCCCGTCGGTGTATACAAGAAACCGATCGCCCTGCTCCAGTTTGGTCTCGGTTACCGGGATCTCTATTTCATAGGGTTCTATCCCCAGAGGATATACGCCCGGGCTGGGGAGCTCAATGGCCTTTTTGTCGGAATTTCGGAATACCATCGGAAGGGGATGACCGGCTCGGGCAATCCGCATGATTTGCATTTTAGCATCGTAGTAAGCATACAGGGCCGTCATGAAGCTGGGCTCGGCCACTTTGCAAAGATGTTCGTTAAGGTAGTGCAGCACTTTGGCGGGGTCGGCGGCCGACCCGGGATAGGAACGGAAAAGCGCACAGGTCATGGCCATCAAAACTGCTGCAGGGGCGCTGTGTCCCTCGGCATCGGCGATGAGAAAACCCCAGCAGTTGTCGGGTAATTCGAGGATGTCATAATAATCCCCGCCGGCGTAACGGCTGGTTTCATAGTGCACGGCCAGCTTGAATCCGTCGATTGCCGGCAGCTGTTTTGGCAGAAGTTTACGCTGGACCTCGGAGACCACTTTCAGTTCATGCTCAAGCTGATCTTTCTGGCTTTCAACTTCCCGCTTGAGCCGATGAATGGTCAGGTGGGTGTTAACCCGAGCAATCACCTCGTCGGGTTGGAAGGGTTTGGTAATATAGTCAACGGCTCCCAGCTGAAGTCCTTTAACCTTGTCTTCGGTGTCGCCCAGGGCGGAAAGAAAGATCACCGGGATATCAGAAGTTGCCGGGTTGGCTTTTAACTGGCGGCAGACCTCGTAGCCATCGATATCGGGCATCATGATATCCAGTAAAATAAGATCCGGCAATGCCTTGCCGGCAATGGAAAGTGCGATTTCGCCGTTTTTAGCAATCAGGAGTTTGCAACCGACCCCTTCAAGGGTTTGAAACAGCACCTGAAGGTTTGTCGGGTTGTCGTCTACCAGCAATATTGATTCGGTAGCTGAATTATTATTTTCCATCCAATGGACTCCCGGAGTTTAGTGGCCCACCTGATTGGGAAGTCGGCACAAAAACTTGTTGATATTTATGTTAGGAAAGAGTTTCAATTCCTGATTCAACGGAGTCAACGATGGGAATCAGCGATTGGAAACCGCTGACCTCAAAAATTTCTTTCACAAATTCATTCAGGGCACAAAGAACGATTTTACCTTCTCGTCGTCTCATTTCTTTAGCGGCACTCAACAAAACCCTGAGGCCGGCACTGCTTAGATATTCCAACCCCCCCAAATTGAATAACAGCCGGTTCGTCTCTCCCCCGAGGGCATCCTTAACAACTTTTTCTGCTTCCGCAGAAGAATCTGCATCCAGTCGTCCTTTAATAGCGATGGAGACAATCCCGTTTTCCTCTTTCTGAGTAATTTCCATTTTACGATCCCTCTGATTGGTAAATTTATTCGATCCCTTTATTTTCTATACATAAGGTGGTTGTTAAAAAACCGTTCCACTATTGGAGTGCTTTTTTAACAACCACTGATATCACCCTGCCGTATTTGGGAATTTATTTCTTGAAAAGCGGCCTAAAATATTATTAATAAAACATTTTCTGCTGTAAATCAATACAGTATTTTCCGATCCGGAGAACTTTTGGTGAGATGGTGTTGTTTCATTTTGACAGGTGTGTTGAATTTTTCGATTGACATTCATATCCATTCCAACCATTTTAATTCAGAATCAAGGAGGGCATCATGGATCAGTGGCATAAAACATCCTGCGTATTGTGTGCCCAGAACTGCGGGCTTGAAGTCAAGGTGGAAAACAATAAGATGGTCAAAGTTCGGCCGGACAAGGACAACCCGCGCAGCCAGGGATATGTGTGCCGCAAGGGTCTAAATGTTGACCGCCACCAACACCATGCCCAGCGCCTTTCTCATCCACTCAAACGGGTCGGAAACGATTTTAAGCAGATTTCCTGGGACCAGGCCATTGCTGAAATCGCCGCAAAGCTTTCTTCCATCGTCAAAACCCACGGCCCCAAATCCTTTGCTTATATGGGCGGCGGCGGCCAGGGCTGTCACTTCGAAGCGGCCTTTGGTGTCCGACTACTGCGCGGCATGGGTTCCCGCTACCATTATAACGCCCTGGCGCAGGAGCTCACCGGGCATTTCTGGGCCTGGGGTCGCGCCACCGGTCGCCAGTATCTCTTCGGTGGGCCCGATCATCACCACTCGGATGTTCTGCTGGCCTGGGGTTGGAACGGCATGATGAGCCACCAGATGCCCCAGGCAAGGCGTGCACTAAAAGACATGGCCGAGGATCCGGATAAATATTTGGTGGTGATCGATCCCCGGCTTTCCGAAACCGCTAAAATCGCCGACATTCATCTACCCGTCCGTCCGGGCACCGACGCCCTGCTGTCGCGGGCCATGATAGCGATTATCCTGGAGGAAGGCTGGCAGGACACCGATTTCATCGAAAAGCATGTGACCGGATTCGAAAACATTCGTCACTTGTTTGAAGGGTTTGACGCCCGGGCGGCGCTAAAGGTCTGTGAGCTTGATTATGAACAGGTCCGAGACGTTTGCCGCCTGGTGGCCACCCGCAAATCCTCCATGCATCCGGACCTGGGTGTTTACATGAATCGCCACAGCACGGCCACATCCTGTCTGGGGATTATTCTGCTGGCAATTTGCGGCCGCATCTGTGTTCCCGGCGGCAATGTCATCCCCGGGACATTTAATGCCCATCGGGTCTCACTCCGATGAACGCGAGGCACGCACCTGGCGCACGGTGGCAACCGATTTTCCGGCCATCATGGGCGTTTTTCCCCCCAATGTCGTTCCTGAAGAAATATTAAGCGACCATCCCGAACGATTGCGGGCCGTCCTTTGCAGCAGTTCCAATCCGTTGCGTTCCTATGCCGATACCACCGCCTATGAAAAGGCCTTTTCCCAACTGGATTTGCTGGTAACCTGCGAGCTGGCCATGACCGAAACCGCCCGTCTTTCGCACTATATTCTGCCGGCCCGCTCGGCCTATGAATCCTGGGACGGAACTTTTTTCACCTGGACCTATCCGGAAATTTATTTCCAGATGCGACAGCCCATTATCAAGCCCGAGGGAGAACAATTGGAAGTCAGCCAGATCATGGTTCGACTGGCTGATGAATTGGGACTTGTGCCGGATATACCTCAAAAATTATACGATGCCGCCAAAAAGGATCGGCTGGAGTTCGGGATGGCATTGATGGACTTTATTCAGGCTAAACCGGAAGCGATGAAAACCATGCCGTTTATCCTGGCCAAGACCCTGGGCAAGGAAATGGGTTCGGCTAATCTGGCCACCCTGTGGGGACTGCTGAATACCCTGCCAAAAAACTCCCAGGAAAATGCAGCAAGGGTGGGCTTTACACCGGGACTGACCTTGGGCGAAGAAATCTTTCAAGCCCTGCTCGATCATCCCGAGGGCCTCTGGATGGGCCGCTGTGACGCCGAAAAAAACCTGGACTCCTTGCGCACTGAAGACGGCCGCATTAACATCGCGTATCCGGAGATGGCCGACTGGATTCAACGCATCGACCCAATGTCGGAAGCGGCCGCCCTGGATGACAACAAAGACTGGCCGCTTGTATTGGTTGCCGGGCGCCATATGGACATGAATGCCAATACCCTGATGCGGGATCCGTCCTGGAACAAGGGTCGGCGGGCCTGCACCCTGGCCATGAACCCTGAGGACGCCGAGAAGCTGGGTGTCCAAGACGGGCAGGTGGTAAACATTAAAACCGAGGTCGGCAGCGTGGCTATTGAACTGGAAGTTACCGGGGCCGTCAGGACGGGCCAGGTAATGATTCCCCACGGCTTCGGCCTGGACTATGAGGGAGAGGTTTACGGCGCCAATGTAAACCGGCTGACCAAAAATACTCACCGGGACCTCTGGCCGGCACCCCGCTGCATCGCTTTGTGCCCTGCCGGGTGGAAGCAGCTTGACCAAGCAGGAAATTTGATGATTTATTTGCTGCAAAAACTCAATTTGTTATCCCATTTGATACAGCCGATCCATGGAAATCTCTTCCTCAATGATAAGGCAGAACAATTGATATTGCTTTTATGAATTCACCAACGCTAGATAGAAAGGAAATCATGATGGAAGACGAACAAAAATCACCCTATGACAGTCATGTCTTTGTATGCACCAATGACCGCGGTGGTGTTCGCAAATCCTGCGCCGATGGAAACAGCCAGCAAACCAGAGCCCGGCTAAAAGAGGAATTAACAAACGGGGCTGGAAGGGTCGGTGAGGGTATCTCAATGCGGCTGCATGGGACTTTGTGCCAAGGGCCCAATGTGATGATTTACCCGCAACAATCTGGTTTCCGGCTGTAAAGAACGAAGATGTAAATGATATTATACCAGAATAGAGAACATGCTTGAAAATAATTAGAAAGGAAGGAAAGCGCCATGTATTTTGACAAACCCGGCAAAGACAATACGGATCTAACCCTGCAACTTGCTGCGGAAAGGGCCAATGAACTGGGAATAGATGAAGTTGTGGTGGCAACTTCCACCGGCAGGACTGCCTATAAGGCAATGGAAGTATTCACGGGGAAACGGCTGACAGCCGTAACCTACCATTGCGGTTTTAAAGAGCCCTTTCAAAACCGTATGGCCGATGATGTCAGAAAAGACATCGAAGGCAAGGGCATCCGGGTCATAGCATCCAGTCACGCGCTCTCCGGCCTGGAACGCTCGGTAGCCAAAAAAAACTCCGGCACTTATCCCGTATTGCTGATTGCCGACACATTACGTCTCTTGGGACAGGGCACCAAGGTGGCCGTGGAAGTCGCCGTTATGGCAGCCGATGCCGGCACCCTTACCGGCAATGATATTATATCAATCGGAGGGTCCGGTGGCGGGGCCGATGCAGCTCTGGTTTTAAAGCCGGCGCACCAGAACAATTTTTTTGATCTGAGGATTCGAGAAATAGTCTGCAAACCAAGGGTATTCTAGCCAACTGTTTAACATGTTTTTTATAATCGGCATATTCCCAAAAATAAAAATTATAGACCAGAATCCCAGGCGTTGTCCAGAGTGCGGTTTGCCCCAGGCCTATAAAAAGCGCATCGATCATTATTTTCAGATCTTTTTTATCCCGGTAGTCCGGGTTAAAAAGGGTGAACCTTTCGTCATGTGTGAAGGCTGCCACCGAAGCGGGAGCGAATTCAGTCGGGAATTCTCGCCTTCTCATGAAAAAGCCGGACTGCTGTGTAAATCCTGCGCCAACCCGATCCATGAAAGGTTCTACTACTGCCCCTCTTGTGGGAAGAAAATCTGAGTTCGCTAAATGGTTAATTAACAGATTCGTAAACAATTAATCGTTCAATTGGAAACTACTCATACCCTTGAATCATCAGCTGCAAAATAGCGGCGGCCGTCCAATAGAGCGCCACATTATTTTGGTGGCACCTGAAATACACTGGAATACAGGCAATATCGGTCGCACCTGTCTGGCCACAGGTACTTGCCTGCATCTTATCAAACCCCTGGGATTTTCCCTTGGCAGCCGCGAAGTGCAACGCGCAGGTTTGGATTACTGGGATCGTGTTAAGCTGACGCTCTGGGAAGACTTTGACGGATTTGAATCCGAAATGGCACCCCAAAAAGATGAGGTGGCCGTATTTTCAAAAAAAGGAGCCGTCCCTTTCTGGTCAATGCCCGCCCCCGGCCGGCTGTTTTTAATATTCGGATCTGAAACCAAAGGACTTCCTGAAGAGATTCTCAACAGGTATGCTGATGCCACCTATTACATTCCCATCACAGCCGCTACCAGGTCACTTAACCTTTCAACCGCCGCCGGTATCGCCCTTTATGAAAGCCTGCGCCTGGCAAAGCCCTTTCACGGTTGGTCTCAGTAGTGTATTACAATTCAAGAAATTTGCTTTAATTCTGCCTGTCACGCCATTTATAAAGTTGTACCACTGCCAAATGTACTTCCAACAAGCATTTACGAACCTGCCTTCATATACACCGGCTAATTGACAGAGTTAAGAATGTGTTTATATTTTTTATGCAAAATTTAGACCAATCAGAAGGTGGGATACCGATCACCACGAATTTCAGATTTGGAGAATTCAAAAATTTAAATTCGAAATTCTTCGTGTTTCCAATCCGTAATTCCAAATCGTCTAAGTCCATGTCCAACAATGCATTTTACAGGGGGAGAGAATGCGATTTGACAAATTTACCATAAAATCCCAGGAACTGATTCAAGAGGCCCAGAGCCTGGCATCCCGTTATGGCCACCAGCAAATTGAACCCGAGCACCTGCTGGCAGGGATGCTCCAGGAAGCCGATGGCATCGCCGGCGCCATGCTTCGCAAACTGGGGGCTTCACCCGGAGGAGTTGCCCGCGAGGTTACGGCCGCTCTTGAAAAATTGCCCAGTATCAGCGGCGGCGGGTTAGGCGATGCGTACCTATCGGCAAGAGCAAAAGCCGTTTTGGAGGCCGCTTTTGCCGAAGCCACCAAGATGAAAGATGAATATGTCAGCATCGAGCATATTTTTCTGGCCGTTGCTGATGAAAAAGCCGGCGAAGCTGCTGCAATCTTATCCCGCAACGGCGTCGCCCGGGATTCGATATTAAAAGTGCTGCTGGAAATTCGGGGCAATCAGCGCATCACCGATCCGAATCCGGAGGAAAAATATCAGGCCCTGGAAAAGTTCTGCCGGGACATGACGGACCTGGCCCGCCTGGGCAAGGTGGATCCGGTCATCGGCCGGGATGAAGAAATCCGGCGTATTGTCCAGGTGCTTTCCAGACGGACCAAGAACAATCCGGTGCTGATCGGGGAGCCGGGGGTCGGAAAAACTGCCATCGTCGAAGGTCTGGCCCAGCGGATCGTGGCCGGAGACGTATCCGAGTCCTTGAAAAACAGACGTCTGATGGCGCTGGATATGGGTGCGCTTATCGCCGGTGCAAAATACAGGGGGGAGTTTGAGGATCGCCTCAAGGCCGTTTTAAAGGAAGTTGAAAGTGCCGAAGGCGAAATCATCCTTTTTATTGATGAACTGCACACGGTTGTGGGAGCCGGGGCCGCCGAAGGGGCCGTGGATGCTTCCAACATGCTCAAGCCGCCCCTGGCCAGGGGCACCCTGCGATGCGTGGGTGCAACAACCTTAAACGAGTATCGGAAATACATTGAAAAAGATGCGGCCCTGGAAAGGCGGTTTCAACCGGTCCTGGTCAATGAGCCCACGGTAGAGGACACCATATCGATTCTGAGGGGTTTAAAGGAAAAATACGAGGTGCACCATGGTGTCAGGATCAAGGATTCGGCCATTGTGGCCGCCGCAACCCTTTCCGAACGATATATTTCAGATCGTTTTCTGCCGGACAAGGCCATTGACCTGATTGACGAATGCGCTTCCAAGCTTCGCATCGAAATTGATAGCATGCCGGCGGAAATAGACGAAATTCAACGCAGAATCACCCAGGCGGAGATTGAGCGCCAGGCTTTGAAAAAGGAATCCGATCCGGGGTCCAAGGAACGGCTGAAAAAACTGGTTGCCGAGTTAGCCGATTTGAATGACGTCCTGACGGAGATGAAAGGCCATTGGCAAAATGAAAAAGACATAATCCAGAGCATTCGCACGATTAAAGAAGAACAGGAACAGCTAAACTCCGAAGCTCAACTGGCCGAGCGAGAAGGAGATCTGGCCCGGGTGGCAGAGATCCGCTACGGCAAGGCCGCCGAACTCGAAAAGCGCCTGGAAGAAACCAATTGTAAGCTTTCCGAACTTCAGACCGGCAGCAAAATGCTCAAAGAAGAGGTCGATGATGAAGATATAGCCGAAGTGATCTCCCGCTGGACAGGTATCCCGGTAAACAAAATGCTTGAAGGCGAAATGGAAAAACTGGTGCACATGGAAGACCGGCTCCATCAGCGGGTGATCGGACAAAATGAGGCTGTGGACGCCGTCTCCAATGCCGTGCGCCGGGCACGCTCCGGTCTGCAGGATCCCAACCGCCCCATCGGCTCCTTTATATTTATGGGACCCACCGGTGTCGGCAAAACCGAACTGGCCAAAACCCTGGCGACCTTTATTTTTGACAGTGAACAGGCCATGGTGCGCATCGATATGTCTGAATTTATGGAGAAACATGCCGTCGCCCGTCTTATCGGGGCACCGCCGGGCTATGTGGGATACGAAGAGGGCGGTTATCTCACAGAGGCCGTGCGCAGGCGTCCCTATTCGGTGGTGCTTTTTGATGAAATTGAAAAGGCCCACCCGGAGGTTTTCAATGTTCTGCTGCAAATTTTGGATGACGGACGCATGACCGACGGCAAGGGACGTACGGTTGATTTCAAAAATACCATTGTGATCATGACATCGAATATCGGCAGCCAATGGATTCAGGAACTGGCCGTCAGCAATCGGGAAGAGATGGAAAAAAGAGTGACCGAAGCCTTGCGCGCCCATTTCAAACCTGAATTTTTAAACCGGATCGACGAAACAATAATTTTCAAAAATCTGACACTGGAACAAATTATTGAAATTGTTGAGATTCAAGTCAAAAAGCTCAGTGATCGGTTGGCGGATAGAAATATCGATCTTATTTTATCGGACCCGGCCATGTCGTTTATTGCCGAAAAAGGATACGATCCGATTTACGGTGCCCGACCGCTGAAGCGTGTGATTCAGCAATACATTGAAAACCCATTGTCTATGGAAATTTTGAAAGGCAACATAGTGGAAGGGGCCCGGATAAGGGCCGATGTCGACGGAGACCAAATTGCTTTCAAAAGCGTTTAAAATAACAAAATTATCGGTCACAAAGCCCGGCTTAATGAACTCGGGCTTTGTTTTAAGATAAAAATATTATTTATTTCAATATGTTGAGACGCTATTGCCTGATAAGCTTTTTTATATTGTAATATCAGGTAACTCGTCGTAAGCTTTATTTTTTTCAGCCCGGGTACCTATTTTCTTATGGCCATTTCAACTTCTGAAAAACTGCGACGTTTTTATGATCAATTTTCAAGAAATGATCATGTCCTCACCGTGATCAACGCCGATCCGGACGCCATTGCCAGTGCCATGGCGGTCAGCCGGCTCCTGTGGCACAAGGTATCCACTGTCACTATTTCCAATGTAAATACCATCAACCGCCCGGATAACCTGGCGATGGTGCGGCTTTTGAAAGTAGCCATGACGCCCTTTGCCGGGATTGATACCGGTCAGTACAACAAAATCGTCATCGTGGACTCCCAGCCCGACCACAATGAATTCATGATAAACCTCCAGGCGAATGTCATCATCGACCACCATCCGGAAACCAATGCCAAAGCACCATTTTTAGATATTCGACCCAACTACGGTGCCACCGCCACCATCATGTCCGAATATCTGCGGGCCGCCCGAATAAAGCCCTCGGTAAAATTAGCCACCGGTATGTTTCAGGCCATTAAAATAGATACCAACTCGTTTAAAGGCCAAACGCTGATAGAGGATGTCCGCGCGTTCCAGTATCTTTTTCGCTTCGCCAATATGCACCTGGCCCGCAGAATCGAACAGGCTGATTTGAGGCTGAATTTTTTAAAGTATTTTAAAATAGCACTAAATACCATGCGGCTGAGAAAGAAACGGGTATTTGTGCACCTGGGAACGGTGGTCAATCCGGATGTCTGTGTCATTATCGCTGATTTTTTTATGAGAATAATTTCAGTCAACTGGAGTATCGTCTCCGGCACCTGTGATAATAAGCTGATTGTTATTTTCAGAAATGACGGCATTCGCAAAGACGCCGGCAAAGTGGCCCAAAATAGTTTCGGTCAATTCGGCTCGGCAGGCGGCCACCGTAACATGGCCCGGGCTGAAGTAGCACTGTCTGAATTACCGGAGCATGCCAACCACCACGACCATAAAAAGTTTTTAAGATGGTTGATTTCCAGGGTGGAAAGGCGGGCAGGTAAGAATTAGAAACGATTTCCAAATCCCATCAAGTTAAAAATCAATTGGAGCAGGTTCACATAACTTACAGCATTCTTGAATCTTCCTTAGCCGAAAAATAATACCGCTATGCCAATCCAAAAACCAGAAATAAGGGTAACTGTACTTGGATCCGGCACCTGCGTCCCTTCCCTTGAGCGAAGTTCGTGTTCTGTCATGATAGAGATCCATGACACCAGACTGTTGTTTGATTCCGGCCCGGGTACCATGCGACGGCTTCTGAGAACCAACACCACCATTTTTGATGTGGACTATATTTTTTACAGTCACTTTCATCCGGATCACACCGCCGAGTTAGTGCCTTTCTTGTTTGCAACCAAATACCCGGACATTTCTAAGCGCCAGAAAGTCTTAACCATCATCGCCGGGGTGGGTTTCGAAGATTTTTTCGGCAGGCTTAAAGCTGTATACGGCCAATGGATTGAACTGGATTCGGGATTGGTGGAAATCATTCAGATGAACGACCGATCTGGCGATTTGCGCCGGCTGAAGGATTTTACCGTCCAGTCGACTCCCGTGGAACACAACCCGGAAAGCATTGCCTATCGGATTACAAATGCCCGAGGCCGTTCGGTTGTTTACAGCGGCGATACGGACTACAGTGAAAATCTTATCGAGCTTTCAAAAGATGCTGATCTGTTAATCTGCGAATCAGCGCTGCCGGATGATTATCGAATTAAAGGCCATCTGACACCCTCACTGGCCGGTGATATCGCCACCAAGGCCGACGTCAAAAAGCTGGTTTTGACTCATTTTTACCCGGAATGCGACCAAACAGATATCGAGCAGGAATGCCGCAAAACCTATGCTGGACCTCTGGTGCTGGCTGAGGATCTAATGAGAATTAAGATTGGCTCTTGAAGCTGGTCGCTGGTGTCTGGTTCCTTGCAGCTGGCCGCTGGTTACTGGTGGCTGACCACTTGCCATTGATAACGGGCCGGCCTTTGTCTGATCATCGACCAGTGACCAGGAACCAGAAACCAGTAACATAGGGCTGCAAACTGATAACGACTTAAATTTCGGAAAATTTGTTAATGAAATACTATCCCGTACACTTAGACATAAATAACCGCGACTGCCTGGTGGTCGGCGGCGGCGGGGTGGGTACCCGCAAGGTCAAGACGCTGCTGGACTGTGGTGCCCGGGTGACCGTCGTCAGCCGGGAAGTCTCCCAGCAGCTGAGGGATCGGGCAACAGCCGGTGATATAACCCTGGCGGAACGATCCTATCACCGCGAAGATCTCAACGGCATGTTTCTGGTCATCGGGGCCACCAACGACGAGAAGTTAAACAAACAAATCAGCAGCGATGCAGATCGGCTCAACATGCTTTGCAACATCGCCGATCGTCCGGAAGTCTGCAATTTTATTCTCCCTTCGATTGTTCACCGGAATGATTTGGTCATTACTATTTCAACCTCCGGTCAAAGCCCGGCCCTGGCTAAAAAACTGCGTAAAGCCCTTGAAAATCAGTTTGGTGAAGAATACGGCAAATTATTACGGCTCATGGGCGCCATACGTATAAAACTTTTGCAGCAGACCCACGCGCCCGAAGCCCATAAGCCTCTTTTTGAACAGCTGATAAACAGCGATCTGATTGGAATGATTCAAGGGGGTGAGGTCGAAAAAATAGATTCACTGCTGCTTGAAGTATTGGGCAACGGCTACAAATTTAAGGAGTTAATGCAAGATTAATAGGTTCAAAGGTTCAGGGTTCAAGGTTCAAGGTTTGCGGTTTTTTAGAAAACCTTAAATTGTTTTAAATCGCCATGCCTGATAGAACCGGAATCAAGATAATTTTATTGGATACCGAATCAAGAACGGCATGACAAAATCAGACTTTTTACGAATTTATCACCGAAACCTCTGAACCCTGAACGCTGAACCTGGTATCCCTGAACCCAATTAAGGCAGGCTAATGGAAATTTTGATCATCATTACGATTTTGTTCTACATGCTCAGTACCGTGGCCTATTTGGCGTTTTTGTTTCTTCAAAAAAACTATGCCCAACGAATCGGATATTTTCTCATTATGGCCGGTTTTTTATGTCACACGGCGACCATTGTCTATGGCTTTGCCAAAAGCGGCTATTTGCCGGTCGGTAACTTACGTGAAACGCTTTCACTGGCGGGTTGGGCGGTTGCGGGTGGGTTTCTGATATTTCAATATAAGTTTAATTTAAAGGTACTGGGAATATTTGCCGCTCCGATGGTTACCCTGATCGTAGTCTTGGCCACTCTGGTTTCCAGCGAGCCCTATCAGACAACTAAAATTTTTAAAAACTTCTGGTTGATCTCCCATGTAATGGCCATCTTTTTCGGCGAAGCTTTTTTTACACTGGCCGCCGGACTAGGAGTGCTATATCTTATTCAGGAAAATGCCATAAAAGCTAAAAAACATCAATTCTTTTTTAAGCGTTTACCGTCGCTGGACCTGTTGGACTCAACCGGGTATGCCTGCATCGTGGTGGGATTTTCCATGCTCACCCTGGGACTGATTACCGGTCTGGTGTATGCCAAAACATATTGGGGTCGATTCTGGAGCTGGGACCCCAAAGAAGTCTGGTCCGCCATCACCTGGATATTTTATGCCGTCCTCATGCATGAAAGACTGACGGTCGGCTGGCGGGGTCGAAGATCGGCCATAATGGCAATCATAGGATTCGGCGTCCTTCTTTTTACCTTCCTTGGTGTCAACCTGCTTCTGGAGGGGCACCACGGGGAGTTCACCAGGTAAAAAAAGGTTTCAGTATTCAGCCCCGCCGCCGGCGAAAAATACTGCCGGTCTAATCGAAAAAGAAACTGAAGTTTCATTTAATTTACAGGGTACAAGGTTTAAGATGCAGCGCGTATACCTGCGAGATAATCTGATTCATTTCGTCCTCGTGCTCGTGCTCGTCCTCGAAATCAGAATAATATAAGGGACGAAGGACGAGAACGACGACGAGGACGATTGGAGCGCTTCTGATGTCGCGACATAAAGATGAAGTTTCATATCAGGTGTCAGCATTCTCGGTCCACCCTAACCTGAAACCTTTGTTATTTATAGTACATAAATTTTGCGCGCCCCGAATGCTTGAACTTTTAAGCCACTATGAACGAAATCTTACTCATAGGCATCAACCATAAAACGGCTCCGGTGGAGTTAAGGGAGTGTATTGCCTTCACGCAAGATGAGTCGGAATCTGCCCTCCGGGAACTTTCCCGTCAACCCCACATCAAGGAGGTACTTCTTTTTTCCACCTGCAACCGGGTTGAGGTGCTGGTGGTTTCAACCGATAAAGCCGAGGCCATTGATGCGACCAAGGACTATATTGCGGAAGCCAACAAAATTCCGCGCAAAGCATTTGAAGATTCCCTTTACATCCATGAAGGTGACGAAGCAGTCCGCCATATTTTCAGAGTCGCTTCCAGCCTGGACTCCATGGTGGTCGGCGAGCCCCAGATTCTCGGTCAGGTCAAAGATGCCTACCGCATAGCCACGGAGGCCAAGGCGTCCGGTGTTATTTTAAATCGACTTTTGCACCGAACATTTTTTGTGGCAAAACGAATCCGCACCGAAACCGGCATTGGCGACCATGCGGTATCCATCAGTTATGCAGCCATAGAACTCGGACGAAAAATATTCGGTTCCCTTGAAGGCAAAAACGTTCTACTGGTGGGCGCCGGCGAGATGGCTGAACTGGCGGTGGAGCATCTTATCCGGAATAAAGCGGGTAAATTTTATGTGGCCAACCGTACCTTTGAAAATGGTGTAGCACTGGCCCGGCGATTTAACGGCCAGGCCCTCCGATTTGAAGAGATTGCGGATTCCCTGAAACTGGTAGACATCGTTATCAGTTCAACGGGTTCACCGGACTATGTCATCAGCCGGGAGCAGGTTAAAGGGGTTATCCGAATCCGGCGCAATCGACCCATCTTCTTTATCGACATTGCCGTGCCACGGGATATAGACCCCCGGGTGAACCGGCTGACCAACTCATACGTATACGATATTGACGATCTGCAGGGTGTTATTGAAGAAAACATTGAAGATCGTCAACGCGAAGCGATCAAAGGCGAAAGAATTGTTGATGAGGCGGTCATTCGCTTCCGGGAATGGTATGCCAGCCTGGAAGTGGTCCCCACCATTGTGGCCTTGAGAAGTAAACTGGAATTCATTGCTGAAACCGAAATCAAGAAAACGTTGCAATCCAGCAAAATCCCGGAATCAAGCCTCGGGGCGATTCAAAAAATGGCCGGCTCGCTTATCAATAAAATCATGCATGATCCGACGGTGTTCTTAAAAAAGGACGGTATGCCCGGTGACAAGTCAAAGCATATCGACACCGTCAGAAAACTGTTTAAATTAGATGAATAAGTTGGTCCGGGGCCCGTTGTCCAGTGTCCGTTGTAACAAAACCCTTAGAGCCAACTTCAGGCCCGTTAACAACGGACGACTGATCCGCCTGCGTCGGAACAACTGACTATATTTCTGGAGGAAATAATATGAAAAAAAGAGCCTTTTTGTTTCCCGGTCAGGGTTCCCAGAGTGTGGGAATGGGAGAGGAGTTTTACCGGGAATATGATATCGTCCGGGAAATTTTTGATATGACGGAGGAAATTTCGCGCATCAATCTCTCTAAACTATGTTTTAAAGGCCCGATGGAAGATTTGACCATGACGGTTAATCTTCAACCGGCCGTAACAGCGGTGAATCTAGCCTGCCAGGCGGTAATCGAAAAAGAAAATGTTGAATTTCACTACTGTGCCGGCCACAGTCTGGGTGAATACAGTGCGCTTTCAGCCACGGGTGTCCACTCAAAAGAAGACACGATCCGGCTGGTTTTTAAAAGGGGCGAGCTGATGCACCGCGAGGCGATCCGAAATCAAGGGGCGATGCATGCAATCGTGGGGCTTCCCATCGAAGATGTTGCCGATCTGGTTGCGGAGGTTCATAAAGATGGGCTCGTCTCGGTTGCCAATCACAACACTGAGTTGCAGATTGTAATCACCGGGGCCCCCGAATCAGTGGAGAAGGTGTCTTCTCTGGCAGTTACCAAAGGCGCCAAGTCTGTTCCTCTGAAAGTAAGCGGCGCCTGGCACAGTGAACTGATAAAAGGAGCAGAAGAAGAATTCAACGCATTTCTTGACACCGTGCCTTTTAATACGCCTGAAAAAGCAATCGTGTTTAATGTCACCGCCGATACTTCGAATGATCCCGACGAAATCAAAGAAATCATGGGACGCCAGCTGTGCAGTCCTGTACGCTGGTATGACACGATTAACAAAATGATGGATGAAAACGTGGAAATATTTGTGGAAGTCGGTCCCGGCAGGGTCCTTGCCGGACTGTTAAAAAAAATCCTGCCCAAAGATTATCCGGCTAAAATTTACAATATCGCCAACATGAAACAGCTTGAAAAATTTCTTAAGGAATATTAATGAATTCGCAGAAAGCGAATTCATTAAGTGTTCGGTGTTTTGGATTTGGTGTTTGGTATGAAAACATTATACTATTTCGGTATGTTAGAACACTAAACACGAAAAACAAAATACGAAACAACGGCAATGAACAATAAAAACCTGCTTTTTTTGTTTTTTACGGGATTACGATTTTTCTTCTTTACAAGGATTTTAGGTTGTGCTATTTAAATCCTTTTTTAAAGATGAAAAATAACGGGGTTTTCATGAAGGTCTAATCATGAAGAAGAAAGACAAAGAGTTTTTTAAAAATTATCTCACCGAACGTCTTGAGGAGCTTATAAACCAGGCAGGTAATACGGTCTCCGGTATGACCGAGACCAAGGAGAATTTCCCGGACCCGACGGATCGCGCCGCCCTTGAAGCGGACCGCAATTTTATGCTTCGAATCCGTGATCGGGAAGCCAAATTGATCAAAAAGATCAAGGCCGCCCTGAATCGTATCGAGAATGATACCTACGGAATTTGCGATTCCTGTGGTGAAGATATCACGCTTAAACGGCTGAAAGCCAGACCTGTAACCACCCAATGCATTGATTGTAAATCCAAAGAAGAGGCTTTAGAGAAAGCCCTTGGATTATAACCGGCATGTGGGGTATCGACCTTCACATTCATACAACGGCGTCTGACGGCACATTCACGCCATCAGAAATCGTTGCCCATGCCGTAAAGCTCAAACTAAAAGCAATCGCAATTACGGACCACGATACCCTGGCCGGTTCAAGCGAGGCGTTAAACAGCAGCATTCCTACCGCTCTTGAATTCTTGACCGGTGTCGAAATCAGTGCAGCCCCCCCTCCGTTTTATCACCATGCCGGAAGTTTCCATTTGCTGGGTTATTCGATTAATCTCGCTAATTCGGAACTGAATCAAGCCCTTGAAAAACTCCAGCTGGCCAGAAAAAACCGCAACCCGGCAATTATAAATCGTTTGAATGAATTGGGAATTTCCATCAGCCTGGACGAAGTTCGTGAAGAAGCAGGAGATGTCCAATTGGGAAGACCGCACATCGCGCAAATGATGATCAGAAAGGGTGTGGTTTCATCGATAGATGAAGCCTTTGATCAGTTTCTGGGCACAGATAAACCGGCTTATGTGGATAAATATCGTGTCAAATGTTCGAAAGCGATTAAGGCCATACGGGGGGCCGGTGGTATCCCGGTGTTGGCGCATCCGAGTTTGCTGGAATATGAAAGTGAAAACCAGCTTGATGACATAATCGGCCAATTAAAGCAGATGGGAATCCAGGGTGTGGAGGTATATTATACGCTGCACACTGCGGATCAAATCCGCCTTTTTGCCGAGCTGGCCCAGCGCCACGATTTGCTAATGACCGGCGGGACCGATTTTCACGGCAGCATTCATCCTGACATCGAAATGGGATCGGGAAAAGGCAACCTGTTTATTCCATATGAATTATACGATAAATTAGTCCATCGATAGAAAACCAGACTTGGATGATGTTTTCCGGCCTGTAACAATCACCATATGGTAACCCAATGGAAGCAAAAGATCCCTCGGGAGTAGAGCAGTATCTACAATACGATTTTGGCAATCAGGAATTACTGCGAAAAGCCTTGCGGCACAGTTCTTACGTCAATGAGCTGGCGGATCCGAATCTGCAAGATAATGAAAGACTTGAGTTTCTCGGAGACGCCGTCTTAAACCTGATTGTCGGCCACATTCTCATGCGCCGCTATCCAGACGTAAAAGAGGGTGAGCTCTCCAGAATGCGTGCCAATCTGGTCAATGAATCCCAACTGGCAAAAATGGCGCGTTCATTTGAACTGGGCGTCTATATTCAACTGGGAAAAGGAGAAATCCAGACCCTGGGCCGCGAAAAAAATTCCATCCTGGCGGACACTTATGAAGCCCTGGTTGCCGCCGTCTACCTGGATGGCGGATTCGATGCCGCCTTCGGATTCATCGAAACAAACTTTTGGCCATTAATGGATCGCCTGGATTCAACGGTCGGCAATTATGATTATAAAAGTCAGCTGCAGGAAATGGTTCAAGTCGGTCACGGGGCAATGCCGGACTACAAAATCATCCGGGAAGAAGGTCCGGATCACGATAAAACCTTCTTGGTAGAATTGAAAGTACTCGATATAGAAACCCAGGGACCCGGAAAAAACAAAAAGGCCGCTGAACAGGAGGCCGCCCGAAAAGCCCTTGAGATTCTTAAAGAAAAGGATTGATGCTCGATGCTTGATACTCGTCACTGGCCTCTGGCTGCGGGATGCTGGTAAAACCGGTCGAAGGTAGAAGGCAAAAATGATTTTCATGATCTGATCCCAAACCTTCTGCTGCGTAGATCTTACCTTCCACCTTGCAAGCTACACCTTAAACCATTTGTATTTTACCTTGAGCTTGAGCCGCATACCCCGATAAATCTTGTGACCAGTAAACCAGAAACAAGAAACCAGTGACCAGGAGCCAGAAGCCAGTGGCCAGTAACCAGAAACCAACATCGACCAACAAGTATCCAGCATCGCGCAGCCGCCCCTTCATCATCCCTGTTTTTATTCCCCATGCCGGCTGTCCCCACCAGTGTGTCTTCTGCAACCAGGTCTCGATTACAGGCGCGAAACATGAGGCCGTTGAGCCCGATAAAATCCGTTTTCAAATCCGTGAATTTTTGAATTACAAAAAAGAAAACAGAAAACCCGTCCAAATCGCATTTTTCGGTGGTAACTTTCTGGGATTGAAACAAGAAGAAATTAAATCCTGGCTCAAACTTGCCGGTGAGTTTGTCAGCCAGGGGCTCGTGGACGGTATCCGGTTTTCCACCCGCCCCGACACCATCGATGCCGGACGTCTGGATATTCTTGAAAATTATCCGGTCTCATCCGTCGAACTTGGGGTTCAGTCAATGGATGATAAGGTCCTGGTGCTGGCCGGGCGGGGGCACAGTGCTTCAGATACCATCCGGGCGGTCGAAGCTCTCAGAGAACGGCAACTTGACATCGGATTGCAAATGATGGTGGGACTGCCCGGCGACACTGACGCCCGGACCCTGGCCACCGCCCGCAAAATCGTAGATCTGGGCCCTGATTGTGTCCGCATCTATCCAACGGTGGTGGTTAAAAACAGCCGACTGGCACAATGGTTTAAAAATGGCGAATATATGCCACTGTCCCTGGAAAATGCCGTTACCCTGGTGAAGAAAGTCTATCTGGTATTCAAGCAGGAGGGCATTGAGGTCATTCGGATGGGGTTGCAGGCCACCGATGATCTGGATGATGGTACAACTGTTCTGGCGGGCCCACTTCATCCGGCCTTCGGCCACCTGGTCTATTCGGAAATTTTTTACGATGACGCCCGGGCGGCAATCGAATCAGCCGGATCCGTAGCAAACACCGTGACCATCTTTGTAAATCCACGCAGCATCTCCAAAATGCGGGGATTGAGTAATTCGAATATCAATAAGTTGAAGGCTCGGTTTGAACTTGATTCAGTGGAAGTTATGCCGGATTCTTCCCTTGCTGAAGAGGAATTATATTGATTGAAAATTAGTGGGTTATATGTATTTTCCTAAAAAATTGTCGTTGACATCACATACGACTGTCATCTATAAAATAGGTGATCAGGAAATATCTGATGCCACATCCTGAGCCAATTCTAAATTCGATCTGTATATACATTTTCCGATATGCCGGTTCATCATACGCGCGTTCTTATCAATTCAATATTTTCTGTATCGCCAGCTTCTAAATACAAATCCCGTCCACGGCAGTGGACGGAGGAATAAAGAATTTATGAACCCACTGGAGCAGCGGCGCTAAGAACCGGTTCTTAGCAAGGGAAGCCCTGTAAACGGCGCTTCTGCTGAGAAAGATGTGTCCATGGAAAAGACGACAGCTATGGCCCAGAAACCGAAAAAAATCGATATTCATTCGCCAAATGCGCTTATCAATCGTGAGTTAAGTTGGCTCAGCTTTGCACGTCGTGTCCTTGCGCTGGCGGAGAATCCTGATTTACCCTTGCTTGAACGCGTTAAATTTGCCGGTATCATGGGCATGCTGTATGACGAGTTTGCGATGAAACGCATGGGGGGGCTCAAACGCAAGATTGAGAAACGGAAAAAGAAACTATCCCCTGACGGGCTCAGCCCGGAAGCGGAATTGCAAGCCTGCCGGGCCGAATTGCATAAACAAGCCCGACGTGTTTCCAGGTTGATTAGTCAAAAGCTTCGCCCCGCTTTGTCAAAGGCCGGAATCCCCATTCTGGAATACAAGGAGTTAAACGAACAGCAGCAATCGCATTTGCAGCGCTATTTCCTCGAATCGGTGGAACCCATTCTGACACCGCTTGCCGTGGATGTTTCGCATCCGTTCCCCTTCATCAGCAACCTGGGGTTAAACCTGGCGGTGGAGGTCAGGGAAACCAAAAAAAAACGCAATCGCTTCGTCCGGATCAAAGTGCCGGCCAACCGCCCGCGCTGGGTGCCTTTGCCCGGTGGCGCCGGTTATGTGCCGTTGGAGCAGGTGATGGCGGCTAACCTTAACCTGCTGTTTCCCAAGGCGACTGGCCTGAAGTGTTATTTTTTTCGCGTAACCCGCGTCGCCAAAGATGACCCATGGGAACGGACATACCTTGAAGATCCAGGAGCTGTCCATATTCCAGGTCGCCTGATCGGCATGGTCACGGAAGAACTGACGGCCCGAAAGTTTGCCGGCGTGACACGACTTCAGGTGAGTTCCAAAATGCCCAAAAAACGACAACGCTGGATCGCCGAACAACTCAAGGCTGATCTAAAAGATCTGGAACCCACGAAGGGCCTGCTGAGTCTAGCGGACTTAATGAAGTTCCAGGTGGGGGGTTACCCGGAACTGCATGACCCCCCCCATGAGCCCATAACCCATGTCCGATTGCGCCATCTGGACCCCCTCAATTCTGCAGATATTTTCGACGAGATCCACCGAGGTGACATCCTGTTGCATCACCCCTATCACAGCTTCGACAGCTCAATATTGCATTTCCTGCAATGTGCAGCGGTTGACCCCCAGGTGCTGGCCATCAAGCTGACCATTTACCGCACCAGCAGCGAGTCGCCAATCATTCAAGCGTTGATCAATGCCGCGCGCCAGGGCAAGCAGGTAGTTGTGCTGGTGGAGATCACCGCGCGCTTTGATGAGGCCCCCAACATCGCCTGGGGCAGGCAGCTGGAGCAAGTGGGGGCACACGTTGCCTACGGCGTGGAACGACTCAAAACCCATGTCAAATTGGCTCTTGTCGTCCGTGAAGAGAAAAACGGCATTCGCCGCTATGTCCACGTGGGCACCGGAAACTATCACGAAGGCACTGCCCGAATCTATGAGGATATGGGCATTCTCAGCTGCGACAGGGAACTCGGCGCTAATGTCGCGACGGTGTTCAACGAACTAACGGGGGCTACGCCGGCTCCAAACTATGGAAAATTATTGGTCGCCCCCCATAATCTGCGCGAACACTTTACCGAATTGATCCGGCGCGAGGCCCGGCACAGTGAGGCCGGCCGTCCTTCCGGCATTCGCGCCAAAATGAATCAGCTTCAGGACACACTCATGATTCGTGAACTCTACCGCGCCAGTCAGGCAGGTGTGCCCATCAGTCTGAACATCCGCGGCTTATGCTGTCTGCGCGCGGGGATTGCCGGATTGTCCGATACCATTCGGGTTTTCAGTACACTCGGGCGCTTTTTAGAACATTCACGCATCTATCGCTTCGAAAACGGGGGGGACCCTGAATTTTTTATCGGCTCGGCCGACTGGATGCGGCGTAATCTCAACCGCCGGGTGGAAACCATAATGCCCGTTACCGACCCGACCCTAAAACAGGAGTTAGAGCAGACCTTAGAGATTTACGAAAACGACAACTGCTCGGCCTGGGATATGCGGCCTGACGGCCGTTATATCCGGCGACGCCCACGCAAAGGCCAAAAACGCCGCGCCGCTCAAGAAGTATTCATCAAGCTTTTCGGCCAGCAATCAAAGATTAGGGGCAGGGTCTGAAAGCGGCTTCATAACCCCCATCGAAGGTCCTAGTGTTGTGTCCCACAAGTACATTAATAAAGTCGCACAGAATATCAAAAAAAATTGAGCGCTTGAATATACAAAATTCCAAGCACCAAATAGCAAATAACAAATGGTTCGACAAGCTAACCACCCTGAGCCAAGCCGAAGGGCAATATCCAAATTTCATTTTGGAAACGAAAATACGACTAGATCAATACGAGTTTTGTATATGACATGTGGGACGTTACACCAAGGCCGCCATCATTAATCGTTTCCCAGGTTCGTCTCCAGAATTTGTGAGAAAACACAACTCTTTAGAGAAATAGTTTATGCAACATAATTTGAAATTCAAATTACCGGACGGCTATAATGAAAAGCAATTCTTTGGCAAATTGGCCGAACGATATACACTCATCAAAGAGCCGGCTGTCACTGAGAGGTTCACAATCTGCGATACGTTTGATTGGCGCTTATTTAATAAATCGCTGGTCTTATATGCGTCTGGAAATCGGCTATTTTTGCGCAAACTGGCTGAAGACGAAATTCTGTACAGCGCCGAGATCCCCTCTTTCCCTGTTTTTATGCGTGATTTCCCGGATAGTGAATTAAAACGACAATTGGCTCCGATCATAAAAATGCGCGCACTCTTGAGGCTTGTCGACGTCCAATCCCGATCAGTGCCTTATCGGATTTTCAACCCGGACGGAAAAACAGTGGCGCGGTTAGCTTTTGAAGAATTTCGCCCGTGGCGTCGTAAAAATAAGTCGGCGGTGGTTACGCATTTATGGTTAAAACCCGTCAAGGGATATCCCAAATATTCGCGCAAGCTGGCCAGATTATTTCAGGAAGCCGGTCTGAAAATAAGTAAAAAGGAAGATGTATTTTTTAGGTCGCTGGAGGCTGTTGATAAAAAGCCGGGCGATTATTCTGCGAAGTTAAATATTCAACTCGATCCGAACATGTGCTCTGATCAAGCAACGAAAATCATTTTGTGTTTTTTGTTGCAGGTTATGCGGATCAACGAAGCCAATATTGAAAAAGACCTGGATACGGAATTCTTACATGATTTCCGGGTGGCGATTCGCAGGACGCGCTCCGCATTAGGCCAAATCAAATCTGTGTTCCCCATCAAAACAACTGATCGATTTAAAAAAGATTTTGCTTTGGTGGGAGAACTCTCCAACGAGCTGCGGGACCTGGATGTCTATCTGTTAAATGAGGATAAATACAAAGCAATGCTTCCCCCGATTTTGCGTAATGACATTGATCCGTTGTTTGACCACTTGCGGAAAAAGCGATCAAGGGCCTTACAGAAGGTCATCCGCGGTTTGAAAGCCAAAAAATATGCAAAGCTTCTGAAGGATTGGGAGGCTTTTTTAAATAAACCGCAGAGAGATTCGGTGACTGCATCAAATGCGAAGCTACCTGTAATTGATCTGTCACGCAACAGAATCTATAAAAAATACCGCAATGTTGTGAAAGTTGGCAGCCAAATTCTTGAAAATACTGAAGATGAGATGCTGCATGTTCTCAGAATTCATTGTAAGAAACTGCGGTACTTGATGGAGTTCTTCTCTTGTTTATTTCCCCGCAAAAAAATTAATGTCCTGATTGCGCAATTGAAGAAATTGCAGGACAACTTAGGTGACTTTAACGATCTTTGTGTTCAGGAAGAATATCTTCTGAACATCATCACGGAACTGCCCGCAACCCATCGACAGTTAAAAACAACACTTGTGGCAATTGGCAGCCTGGTTGGAACGTTGGGCAGAGAAAGACAGATGGTTAAAGATGCGTTTGCTGAAACCTTCACAGATTTTTCATCACCAGGAAATAAAGAATTATTCCAAGAACTTTTCGCTTCAAAGGCCAAAGAGGATGTTTCATGACGACCCTGGCAATTTACAGTAATAAAGGCGGGGTGGGCAAGACCGCCGCCGCGGTAAACCTGTCTTATCTGGCAGCACAAACAGGCGCGAAAACGCTCATTTGCGATCTGGATCCTCAAAGCTCCGCAACTTACTATTTTCGCGTTAAACCCAAACTGAGAACCGGGGCAAAGGGGTTTATCAGAGGCGGGAAACAGTTTTACAGAAGTATTAAAGGCACGGATTATGCTAATCTGGACCTGCTTCCGGCAGATTTCTCGCTGCGCAATTTAGAAGTTAGTTTTGACAATTTGAAACGTTCCAAAAAACGGCTCAGGAAAATTTTAAAACCGTTTAAAGCCGAATATGACTTCATTTTTCTGGATTGTCCGGTTACCATCAGCATTCTGGCCGAGAACATATTGAACGCCGTTGACTACGCCCTTGTGCCACTGATTCCAACGACGCTGTCTGTGCGAACTTATGGACAATTGCTGTCTTTCTGCCATAATAACAACTATGACGCCGGCAAGATTTACACTTTTTTTTCGATGGTAGATCGACGCAAAAATATGCACCGTGAAATCATCGCCACGGTGTCAAAATCGTACACCGGTGTTTTGCAAAGCTTTATCCCCTATTTAGCTTTGATCGAAAAAATGGGGATCTACCGCGCACCGGTTGCCGAGTTTTCACCGGAGTCTGTGGCATCGAAGTCGTACCAGAACCTATGGGATAAGGTTCAAAAAAACATTCTATCTCAGTCTAAGCTTCATTAACGGGAGGCTTTGTGCCATGCATAATAAATTTCGTAATCAATTGCAGGGGATCTTCTAAACGATTAACCCGGTATCAAAACCTTCTTTTTTGGAGATACGATGGGCAAGGAAATCGAAAGAAAATTTATGGTCAAAAAAGGTGTTTGGCGTGACAAAAAAGCAACAAAGTACCGCCAGGGTTATTTAAGCACCGTGAAAGAGAGAACTGTGCGGGTGCGCACCATCGAGGATAAAGGCTATCTCACGATTAAAGGAATTTCAATTGGGGCGTCCCGCATGGAATTCGAATATGAAATTCCCCGTCAGGATGCCGATGAATTGCTCGACATCTGTGAGAAACCACTCATCGAGAAAAACCGATATAAGGTGGAGAATGGCGGTTTTGTTTGGGAAGTTGATGAGTTTTTTGGGGAAAACCAGGGGTTGATTGTCGCTGAATTGGAACTTGAGAACGAAGATCAATATTTCCCCAGGCCGGATTGGATTGGAGAAGAGGTGACCGACGAGCCACGCTATTTCAATGCTAACCTGGTCAAAAATCCATATTCAAAATGGTAACTGCCAGTCGTTGTATTTAAATTTCTTCCAGGGAAAAGAAACAGCGAGATTTTACGTTTACAACCATATTTTTCGTAATTAACGTAAATAGTAAACAGAATAATATCAAATTTAGTGCACCTGAAAGCTGGATCGCAGCAAAGGAGAAAAATATGGCAAAAAAGACAAAAGAGCTTTGTAAATGGAAAAAAGAAGATATATCCGCAAAACTTGATAAATTCAGTGACATTGTCAGAAATCCCAAGTTCGTCTGCACAAAGTGCGGAAGAGTGGCTGACAAAAAAAAGTGGTTGCATAAACCCGTCGCCTTAAAGTAATAACCTAATTGCGTCTTTCTCAATTCGGCCTCATTTGTCGGGCGTTATCGTTTATCAGAGCGACCATAATCGATTTGAGGATGATATCCTTTCAAGTAACGCCTGACTAATAACTCTAAGTGGTGGATTTTCGTTTATCTCCTAGTGGTGGTAAAAAATGAAAAGCCTCTATCTGGTCAGGCATGCCAAATCAAGTTGGAAAAATCCCAACCTGGATGATTTTGAAAGACCCCTGAACAAACGCGGGCGTAAAAACGCTCCTTTTATGGGCAAAGTTCTTAAAAAATTAAAAGTATCACCGGACCTCGTCATATCCAGCCCGGCAAACAGAGCGGCCACGACCGCAAGGATTATTGCCGCTGCAGTCAATTACCCTCTTGAAAATATTCGATATAGCGAGACCATTTATGATTTCAGTGAAAATGCCTTAATTCATGTTGTTCAACAAATTGATGATGCCGTGAAGAAGGCCATGATCGTCGGTCATAACCCGGCGATCAATGGGTTGGCCAATTACATCGGTGATCAGCCTGTCGGCAATATCCCGACCTGCGGGGTATATAGCGTGAGGTTAGATATTGCATCCTGGACCAAAATTAGTGAACATTGCGGCAAATTAGAATTCTTTGAGTTTCCCAAGAAGCATGCTCCATGATTCTTAATGCACCGGTTCAATGACTGCACCGGCAACCATAAAAAGGAGGAGGACACAATGGCAGAAAAAAAAGAGGCGGAAAAGAAAGAGACGAAAATAAAAACTGAGGAAACCGAAGCAAAGTTAGCAACGCAAAAGAAGAAGGCTAAAAAAGAAGAGAAGAAAGAAAAAAAGGGGAAAAAAGAAAAGGCCAAGAAAAAAGACAAAAAACGGAAAAAAGAAAAAGCCAAGAAAAAAGACAAAAAGGGGAAAAAGGGAAAGGCCAAGAAAAAAGACAAAAAGAAAGGCAAAAAGGGGGGAAAAAGAAATAGAGGACTCACCCGCCCTTAAAAACACGGCTGCCGGATAATACATAAAGCCACGCCTAAAGCAATTCATATCTGGAACACCACTCGTGGTAAAGTCATCGGCGGGTTCCACGTGACCTGTTAGCGGTTGTTTCCCGCGGACACAAAATTCAAGGCAATTCGGCCCGTTCGGCTGGATTGCCTTTTTTCTTCGGCAGATTGAGCGGAAAGTATTTCATCAATGACTCACCGACTCAAAAATTTCGTAAAAGGTTTTTTCTCCGATCAGAGAGTCGACCCGGCCCTGAAGGTCCCTTCTTTCTTTACTCTGCAACCATTTGTTCCAATCGTCAACTGTCTTCCACTTACTTACGACCATGTAGTCTTCGGGATCATCAAGGCTTCTTAATGTCTCGCCGGAAATATAGCCGGGTTGTTTTTTTGCGAGCGAACGCAGTTCAGTTAGAAGCGGGAACAGTGCCTCGGGCTTATCAGTCTGCCATTTGCGTTTAATCATAACTTGAATCGGCATATCGTCCTCCTTATTTCTTATCACGTTCGAATAATTTTGAATTGCATATTCAAACCGTGCTGATTAACCTGAATTACCCCGGTAATTCCACGCCCGTCATTAAATGATCTTCCATAAATCTGATTTCATCAATGCCTGATACCACGACCTCAGGATCGATCTCGATTTCCTCTTGGGAAATTTTGCCTTTATACTCGACCCGGGACAGGATATGTTTGATGCAGTTGAGCCTGGCCTTTTTCTTGTTGTCGGAACGGATAATGGTCCATGGACAGATGGTTCGGTTCGTTTCATTGAGCATCTGGAATTTTCTTACCGTATAATCATCCCACCTTTCTTGAGCCTCTCTGTCAACCGGAGAGATTTTATATTGTTTCAACGGATCCGTCTCTCTGGAATCAAACCGGCGCAGCTGTTCCTCTTTTGAAACCGAGAAAAAGAACTTAAACAAAATAATTCCGTTCTTGACCAGCATGGACTCAAGCATCGGCGTGTCTTTTAAAAAGCGCTTATTCTCCTCATCGGTGCAGAAGCCCATCGTCGGTTCAACCATGGCACGATTGTACCAGCTGCGGTCAAAGAGCACAATCTCCCCTCCGGACGGGAGATGTTGAATATATCTTTGGAAATACCACTGCGTCCGTTCCCTGTCGCTGGGTTTTAGAAGCGCCACAACCCGGGCACCCCTTGGATTCAAATGTTCAATGATCCTTTTTATCGTCCCGCCCTTGCCGGCGGCATCCCTCCCTTCAAATAACATCATCACACGCTGATCGTTGGCAATGACATGTTTTTGCCATTTCAAAAGCTCTATTTGCAGATGATGCAACTGCTGTTCGTATGCGAGGGTGAATTTTTTGACCCAGACGGCCTGGCGTTTTTTTGTTTTTTTCTTATCTAAATTTTTTAAGCTGGTGTGTTCGGATAACTTGCGTTTCAGTTTTTTGCCTTTTTTCGGTGGCTTCTTTTCTTTTTTGACTGCTTTTTCATCTTTGATCGCAACTTTTTCATCCTTGATCGCTATGGGTTCAGTTGCCTTCGCTGCTAAAGCCTTGGATTTCTTTTTATTTTTTTTATTCTGCGGTTTTTTTTTCGCCATCTTTTGCCCCTCCGGTTTATCGATTAACGAAGAAAACACAATCTATGAAATCTGGAATATTTTCCCCGGCCCCAAAAATTTCAGCAATCACACCAGGGATTTGCCATATTTTTTGCGCTGTTTTTTCATTATTTTTAATTCCCGGTCGCCGGGGATAACAATATCCGGATCCAGCTTAAAATCCAGTGTGCGGTTTCTCCCCTTATAGCGAACCAAACTCAGGATAAGCTTCATGGTTTCACGCCGGGCCAGATGTTTGTCATCCGACCGAATGACCCACCAGGGCGATTTTTTCGTATGGGTCCTTTTAAGCAAATTGAATTTTTTCCCGGTAAATTCATCCCACAATTCCTGGGCCTGCAGGTCCACTTCGGACAATTTCCACTGCCGCAAGGGATCGTTCTTTCGTCTCTCAAAGCGCCGGGCCTGTTCTTTTTTGCTAACCGAAAAATACAGTTTAAGCAATATGGTCTTGCCGGCGTCTTCGAGAAAATTTTGTTCGTAGGTGTTCACTTTTTTCATAAAGCGATTATATTGGTTTCGGGTACAGAATCCCATCACCGGTTCCACCAGGGCACGATTGTACCAGCTTCTGTCAAACAGGACGATCTCTCCGGCGCGCGGAAAGTGTTCGATATAACGTTTGATATGAAGTTCTGTTTTCTGGTGCTCACTGGGTTTGCCCAGGGCCACCACGTGATATCTTTTTTCATTCATATAGCGGGTCAGGCGGCGAATGGTTCCGCCTTTTCCAGAAGCATCCCGGCCATCGAACAGGATGACCGCCTTTTTCCCGGTCCGCTCCAGATGGCGCTGCATTTTGATCAGCTCCGCCTGGTAGGGTTTCAATTCCTCTGCATTGTAAAATTTCTCTAATACCGCCTGGACAATTTCTTTCTTATCTTTTTTTTTGAGAACCTTCATTACCTTACGAAAACGTTTGTCGGGCGCGATACAGGTGAGGTCCGATTCGACTTTTTTAATCACCTCTCTGATCTGCGCCGTAGATGCCGGGCATTCGATCTTCTGAATCCTCAGACTTCGCTTTTTGGACTCCCGGGGTTTTCATCATAACTCCAAATTTTTTCCGTCTGTTTTTTACCTAAAATATTCTGTGACCGTCGCAGGTTTAATTTAGTTTCTTACCGCTTCGAAACATTTTGGCATAAATATCCGGCAGACGCTGATCTTTGAGACCTTCGACTACTTTTTCCACCGGATAGGGGATTCGAAAATGTTCCACGGCTATATTTCCGGATGAAATATTAAGAATGGCAAACGATGCCCGTGGGTCTCCATCGAACATGCGTCCCACGCTGCCGGGATTGATGAAATGAACCCCATCGACGATTTTATAATACGGCACATGCGAATGGCCCATTATTTGAACCTCATAAGAGGAGTGTTTGGCGAGTTGCTGGAAACGGCTTGCGGGGGCAGAAGGAAACAGCTCCTCATCCGGGTCATCGAGGGTACCATGGAATAATCCGATGCGGATTTTGCCTATCGTCAAATCCGTTTTTTGGGGTAAGGATTTCAGATAGGTGCTATTTTTTGAGTGCAAGTTTTCAGATGTCCAGAAGTACATGACCCGCTTTTCTTCTTTTTTGGGTCTCTTTAATTTCTTACCCTTTAGGATTCTTAAAATGCGCAGATCCGTATTGCCCAGTATACAAACGGTTTTTTTTCTTTTACGAAACCATTGGATCGTTTGGTTGGGAAAGGTACTGTAAACCGTAAAATCACCGGTATTAATAATTCGGTCGAATCGCTCCGGCTGGATATACTTCTCGACAGCATTTAAGGCCGGAAAATTAGCATGAATATCGCCTAACAAAAGTAATTTCTTCATGAACGCAATGATTCGCCGCGGTTCGTTTAAACCCGTTCGGCCCTGATGTGAAATGCTTCCATGGCGCCGGATCGCAGCAGCCGTAGTGCCAGAGAGAGACGGATTTAGATGCGTCACAACCAGTCGGCAACAGACGCTGCCTATTTCGAGAAGCGTGTATCTCGGAGCATTTTAGAAAATGACTGTATTTCCTGAGATAATGCTGTGTAAATTTTCTTTTTTGGTTTTTTACCGACATTTTTCATCGTGACAATCAGCGCATCGGCTTTTTTGATGATTTTTTTCCTGACCTTTTTGGGAAGGTTTGTTTCCAGGTTATCCAGTTGATTGAGATGCCGCTTAAGCTGTTTTGGATCTTTTTTTAAGATCGATATATAATTCCAGATACTTCTTCTTCCCCAGCGGTTTTAATTTTTCATTGGCCTGCTTTAACCGTTTGTTTAGAATTTTAATCTGTTTGGGTAATTCCTGATCGCGCTTCGCTTTTTTCCTGGTTTTGGGAGGTGCGGTCCTGGCAGCTATCTTTCCAGGCGAGGGTTTATAGACGTCCGCCACGGCTTCCTTGATCAGCTTTGCATAATGTTCACCGATGGTTTCAATCCGGGCCAGTTTTTCCAGCGGTATTTCATGAAGCTTCTTGAGGGTCGTGATGCCGGCATCGTTGAGCACTTTCATACGCGCAGCACCGATATGTTTGACCTGCGTGAGATTGTCCGCTTTCATGATCATCTCCTTTTTGATGGGCTATGCTCGCCTGAGAAATAGCAGTGTTTTCATATCGAATTCTTTTAGTCTTCTTCCGGCAATCTCACCACCAAAACCGGCTTATGGGATCGCCGCAGCACCCGCCGGGCCGTGCTGCCCATCATGGCATCCACCAGGGTTCCCTGTCCGTGGGTTCCCATCACGATCAGATCGCAGTTGTTTTCTTCAGAATATTTTAAAATCTCCTCCACCGGATTGCCTCGGACGACAATAATGTCATCGGTGACAAACCCCTCGCCTTCCCGGCTTTCCTTTACATCCTCACTGAATTGATGCAAGGCATCCCTGATGGCCGGATGGTCGCGTCTTTTCCCGATAATAGCTTCCCTGGCTTCCTCAACATTCTGCGATTTGATTTCTTCCCAGCGCTCTTCACTGATATATCCGATGACGTTTTTGTCTAAAAGATCTGGAATTTCGGACATTACATGGATAAAGGTGATGGATGCATTATAAAGATCGGCCAGGCTGACTGCGTAGGCAAACGCATAGCGTGCATTTTCAGACAAATCGGTTGCATAAAGAATTTTTTTAACATCTACTTTTGGAAGATCCATTTTCCGGCCTCTTGTTGGTAATTAGATTAGCTTTGAAACGTTTATTTTGCTTTAATAGTTGTTGTCCATCCATGTCATTCCCGCAGGAATCGGACAGATATTATCCGAATTCAAACTATCGGCATCAGCTTGCCGGTGCTTTTCTAAAAACATTTTTCAACTGACCAACCCAAATGCCGCTCAAGAACCAGGAATAGGCATAGGTTCCCAAGCAGAATGAGCACAAAGGCTTTGACGATATCCCAGGCACTGCCGTCCAGGGAGAATCCCGGGACATAGCCGAATAAAAACGGTCCCAGATACAGGAACTTGGCAAATTTAAAGGCTGAAAAGGCGGTTCGCCACATATTGGCTTTGGCAATGGTCGCCCCGGCAAAGGCGGCAATGCAGACCGGCGGCGTAATATTGGAGTCCTGGGACAGCCAGTAAACAATCATGTGGGCGGCGATTTCATTAACACCCAGATGGGTCAAGGCCGGAACTGCCACCACGGCAGTGATGAGATAGGCGGCGGTAACCGGTACACCCATGCCCAGGACCAGGGAAGCCAGTGCGATTAAAAGTATGGTTAATACCAGCGAGCCCCCCGCAAGTTCGATAACAATATCTGCAAAGGTCAGTACCAGTCCGCTAAAGGTGAGCACGCCGATGATAATGCCGATAACACCCACAGTAGCGCCAATCTTAAGACTGTTTTCCGTGCCGGACCTGGCCGCTTCCACAAATTGTTTCAGCTCAAATCCGACATTCTCGCGTCTGTTTTTTCGGAAAAAAATGATAATAAAATACCCAATAAAACCCAGGATAATCAGGCTGTTTGTTGAAACAAGGGTACCGTCTGAAGTCTTGTTTAGAAAAGAGCCTAAAACCACAATCACCATAATGACGGTTAGCGCCAAATCAATTCGGGTTTCCTTTTCCTTAAAACTGACGGCGATACAGGTGGCAAGTCCTAAAATAGCGGAAAACCCCGGAGAATAGCCGGTGAGCATAAAAATCGTTATGATCACAAGCGGTAAAATATAAACCCATTCTTTTTTCAGGATTTCCATGGCGCTGTGTTCGGACTTTTCACCGACGATATTGTGCTTTTTAGCTTCATAGTGGACCATGACAAAGACGCTGAAAAAATACATAATGGCAGGGAATATGGCCACCAGCATAATTCTGGAATAGGGCACGCCGGTCAGTTCTGCCATGATGAATCCGCCGGCGCCCATGATCGGCGGCATGAACATCCCGCCGATGGAAGCTGCCGGTTCAATGCCGCCGGCAATGTGAGGCTTGAAGCCGGCCTTTTTCATCATGGGGATGGTAAATGCACCGGTGGACACGGTATTGGCGATGGCGCTGCCTGAGATGGAGCCAAAAAGGCCGCTGGCGATGACAGACACCTTAGCGGGTCCGCCAATTCTATGACCCACGGCAGCCAGGGGCCAGTCAATGAAAAATTTCTGGGCACCACATTTTTCCAGAAACGCACCGAAAAGAACAAAAAGGATCACGTAAGTGGCCAGGACATTGGCCATGATGCCGAACACGCCATCACTTTTATAAAAAATACTGGTGCACAATTCGGGAAACGTGTCACCGGCATGGGAAATGATATCGGGAAAGTATGCCCCGTAAACACCATAGCCGAGCATCAGGACACCGATAACAACAAAAATATTGCCCACCACCCGCCGGGCCAGTTCAATACCGATGAGAACCCCGATCATGGCAATGGCCATGTCAAAGGGTGTTTCAGCGCCGGTGCGGTAGTTGATGGCTTCAAAATTAAGTATCCAGTATCCGACGGTAACGATGGATAGCAGGATCAAGAGGTAGTCGGCTGCCCGCAGAACAGGGTTCAAACCCGGCCATTTTTTAGATTTGGACTGATAGGTCAAAAACACCAGCACATAGGTAATGATGACGTAGATCCCCCGGTGGTACTGTGTGGACGCCGGACTGACGACTGCAGCGTAGGAGTAAAAAAGAACCAGGCTGACGGCTAAGACGTCAAATATTATCTGCTCAATGCGCTTTAATTTGTCGTACACTTTTTTACCCCCCCTTCTTGTGATATTTCCGGTTATCCAAGATGCTTTCCGGGTTGAATTTAGAGATGGAGAACGCAAGATACGGGTCGGACGGGCTAGCAAAGCAACGCTGGCGCCCGACCCATATCTCCCAACTAAATTCCAGTGGCGAAGCCGCTACGAATAAAATCGCGCAGCGATTTTATTTCAGCATCCCTTTTTCTTTCCAGAACTTTTCAGCACCGGGATGGAACGGTGTAACGATGTTGGTGGCGCCGGTTTGCAGGCTCATCTTTTTAAAGGTCTTTTTCTGACCGTACATGTGTTTGAGTCCCTCATCCGTATAAATCAGTGAAAGGAGCTTATAGACCGCATCCGCAGATACCTTGGAATTGGCCACCCACAGCGCGCTGTCCTGAAATGAGGGTGCGTCATAATCCACACCCTTGTAAGTGCCGGCCGGAACTGCCAGTTTTCCGAAATAGGGATATTTTTTATAAAAGCCGGAAGCCTTGGCATCCGCATCCAGATCGAGCAGGGCGATTTTGTTGGTCTGGGCGGCCATGATCACGGCACCACTCGGAAAGGCGGTAAACAGCCAGAATGCATCCAGCTGATTGTTTCCGAAGGCGGCGGCTGCGTCATTGTAACCCATGGCATTGCGCTCGATCTTATCCCAGACGCCCATATGGCTAAAGAACAGTTCGCAGTTGGCAAAAGCCCCGGAACCGGCATTGCCGACACCCACTTTTTTGCCGGCCAGATCCTTAACACTCTTAATCCCGGAACCTTCCCGTACCACCAGTTGCGCCGGGGCGCCGTAAAGCCAGGCCACCGCGAGTACATTGGTATATTTCTTGGTATCATTTTTCATCATTCCGTTTCTACCCAGATACACATGACCGGAATACACCACGCTCATTTGCTGTCTGCCGGCATCGGTTTTCCTCAAATTTTCCACAGAACCGGCCGATGATTGCGCCTTTACCGTAAATTCTTCTACAGCTTTCACCGGCTTGTAAACCTGGATACCATTGGCGACTACCTGGAATGTTCCACCGGCAGGTCCACCGCCGAAAACGATTCTTTCCTTGGCATACAAGCTTCCGGAAAAAGCCAGGGCTATTACACAAATTCCGACAAGAATGGTAAGAATTTTGTTTCTCATGATAAGTCTCCTTAAGTTTCAGTAGGTCAATATTTTGGCACCATGCCATACGGCAGGCCTACGCCTATGATACACCACTTTTGTAGTTGTTGTCCTTCAATGAGTCAAGCGTTTCTTTGAATACCACCTCCTTTCAATTTTTCAGCTTTATAATTTATAACGGGCAACCCCATTTCTTCAGCGCACCGGGTGGCCTAATCATTGACTTTCCATTCAGGGGGTGCCGTAAAATTGGCCGTTGCATGTTCCTGCGGCCAGACGCACTCGAATTTGCCGTTAATGATCTGCAGAACCTGGGTCGGGAGGCTATTTTGCCTTTCAAATTTATCATATGATGTAAACTTCACCGGACCAAAAGGGGTCATCAGGTCGGTTTTGTCCAGAGCCGCACGGATACTTGCGGGACTATATGAATCTGCGCGCTTCAGGACATCCGCGGCCACCATTAAGGCCGAATAGGCTTCGGCGCCATGATAGTCAGGGGCGGAGGCATACTTTTTAGTATATTGATCGTAAAATTCTGTTGTCCCCGGATACTGCAATTGGGGGGTCCACAGCGTTGCGGTCAACAGAAGATCGGCGTTAGCGCCGGCTTTGGTGATAAATTTTTGGCTTGTAAAACCGCCGGCTCCGCCACACAGCAATGAATCGATCTTTGCATCCCGAATATTTTTTACCAGCAAAGCGGCATCCTGAAGGTAAGAAACCATGTAGATCACGTCGGAAGGGACTTCTTTCAAGCGCGCAACAATGCGTTTAAAATAATCTGCGCGGAGTCTCTCCTTGTGATAAGGCTCGATGGCTCGCAAATCAATGCCATTTCCCCGACAAAACCACATCATCCGCATGGCGCCACTGGTGCCGTAAGGACTGTTTTCATATACAATCGCCATGGATTTCGGCTTGATTTTATTCAGAAAAAAATCTTCCAACCCGCTGGTATATCCCTGGGCAGGAGGATTCAACCGATAGACGTTTTTCCATTTGCGTTGAGTGATGCGGTCATCAGCAGCGGTGCAAACCAGCAAAGGCCGGTCCAGCTTATCGGCTATTCGGGCCATGAACAGGGTATTGCTGCTCTGATAGGCACCCACAAGCATAACAGCTCCGTTTTTTTCGACCAGATCAATAACCGCTTTTTCGCCGGGTTTTTGTTTGCCCTGGTCGTTGGCATACACCAGTTTTAATGGTCGGCCTTTGATTCCACCCTGCTTGTTGATCGTCTCCAAAGCCATTTCAAATGAATTTTTCATCATGGTCGCGTAGGTATAGGCCTCTGAATGCGGAATGCCGACAATTATCGGCTCAGATGCTTCGATGCTTGCAGTTACAAAAAAATTTAAAGCAATTAAAGATGTGGTGATAAGGCAAGCTAAACTTTTTGATCTGTTTTTCATAATCCACCCCCATCAAGGTTAAAAGGCCGACAAAGATTTAAAATCAAGAACGCCTTTTTTTAAACCGCAGTGCACGATGGTAGAAAACCGAACAAATCAACACCACACGAATATTCAGATGCAAAACAGAAGTGATGGCGACATGAATCGCTGATACTTCGAAATATAGCCGCTTTAAGTATCGATTGAGACCAGAGGGGAAAGGACCATCCGGTTTTAAGTACAGTTCAACTTATTAGGCAACCGAAAGCTTGTCAACCGGGTAATTTCTGATTTTGTTGTCAGAATTTCTCTTACAGCAAGGAAAAATCGTTTTTATATCAGATGGTTATCTAAAATCATAGTTTTGGGATGCTGGAAAGGGTAATGGTAGAATTCAATTAAATTGCGGGTTACGAGTTACGCGTTACGGGGTGCGCGTTACGAGGTGCGAGTTGCGGGTTGCGGGGCTTTCGATTTCGGATCTGGGATTCTTTCGATTTGGGATTTGGGATTGCGGATTTTGGATTGAAACGATTGGGCCATAAAATTTTGATATGAGTGGTGGTTTCGTATTCTGAGGATTCGTTTTATTAAAATCGATAGAATTCCTTAAATCCCAAATCCGCAATCCCAAATCCCAAATGTTATGTGAACAGAAAAGGAATTGCCGAGAAAGAAGAAAGGATCAATCTGGCTAACATCTTCAAGGGCCTGAATCACGCTTCTATCAGCCTGTTTTGGATGGCAAAACGGGACAGGTCGGCATTATTTCTCAAGGCCAGTTTTTTTAACAAACGGGAGCGGTAGGTATCAACTGTTTTGATGCTGATATGATAAGCATTTGCAATTTCGCGATTGGTATGCCCCATTGCCAGGCGTCTGAGCACCTGGAGTTCACGCATGGACAACGAGTCCAGCGGGGATTGCTCCTCTCCGCCTTTGGCAATGCGCAGCGCCAGGGCCTCGGCGGCTTCATCGGTTAGATAGCGGTGGCCGGAATGAACCTTGCGGATGGCCTTGACCAGTTGCTCGGGGGCCGACTGTTTGGTGATGTAGCCCATGGCACCCGCCTCGATGGCACGCACCACGTATTGCCCCTCCTCGTGCATCGTTAGGATAAGCACCGGCAGTTTGGGTTCATACGCCTGCAGCTGGCTGAGCACTTCCAGCCCGTCCAGACCGGGCATGGAAATATCAATGACCGCTACATCAGGCGTGGCCTTGCGTACCAGTTGAATGGCTTCTTTGCCATCAGAGGCTTCCGCCACGACTTCCATCTCACCGCTTTCTTCAACGATACGGCGCAGACCGGCACGCACAATGCTGTGGTCGTCTGCTAAAAGGACCTTTATCACTAAGTTTCTCCTGATAAGGATAAATCAGCCTACCGCGGTTGTGCAAGTTCAGAGCAACCTAAAATTTCGAAGCACGAAGCACGAAATTCGAAACAAATACGAATATCCAATGGCCTAATGTTCGAAACCGGAATGGCTGATACAGATATTTTTTGTAAAATTAGCCCGAATCTTTTCTGTTTTGAATTTTTTAAATTTCGGTAATTCGAATTTGTTTCGGGTTTCGATATTCGAATTTCGGATTTATGCGACAACCTTTCCATAAATGGGCACTTCAAATAAAACCCGGCACCCTTTTCCCGGCTGGGAATACACTTCTAAAGAGCCTCCCACCAGACTGGCCCGTTCGCGCATCCCTGCTACTCCCAGGCCCGCAGAGTCCGAGAGTTCGAGCGGATTAAATCCGCGGCCGTCGTCAGCAATTGCCAGCGTCAACGTGCTGTTGCGTGATTTGAGTACCACGTCAACCCGGCTGGCAGATGCATGGCGGGCGACATTGGTGATCGCCTCCTGGGTAATGCGATAGGCCGCGGTGGCCACGGTTTCGCTTAAAGGTGGAACCGTGTCGTATTCGAACACACAGGTAATTTCAGTCCGTCTTTCGAAATCCGTCGTATACCAGTCCAGGGCATCCACCAGTCCCAGGTCGTCCAGAACCCCGGGGCGAAGGCGAAAGGCCATGCCGCGTACATCTTCGATGTTCTTATCGATCAGCTGGCACATTGTCAACGCTCGCTGCGATGCTTCAGCATCTGATTCCTTCAGTCGCTCCTGAAGCCAGACCGAGTCCATCCTAAGGGCGGTCAGTACCTGTCCGAGTTCATCATGCAGCTCCCTGGCAATGGCGGAACGCTCTTTTTCCTGGCCTGCCATGATGCCGGCCGAAAGGCGTCGCAGCTGATCCTGAGCTTTTTTCAGAGCGGTAATATTGCTGTGGATCTCCCGCGTTCTGCTTTGCACCTGCCGTTCGAGATCCTTGGAATAACGGCTGAGTTCCTCCTTGGCAAGTTTTAAAGCCTCTTCGGCCCGTTTGCGTTCGGTTACATCGATGGAAACCGCCAGGGTTCGAATAATTTTGCCTTGCTCGTCACGGTCGGCAATGGCTGACAGCAGTACATCAATGGTCTGACTGTCCTTTTTTTTGAACTGGTAGGGGACATCTTTGACAAAGCCGGTTTTAAAAAATTCGGGAAATACGGTTTCTTCGGCATAGCGTCGCGATTCCTCTGAGAAAAACGCAGTCAGTCGGCGCCCGATGACGTCTTCGCGGCGGTAGCCCATC
Organism: uncultured delta proteobacterium; assembly: GCA_963821065.1. Taxonomy (GTDB): domain Bacteria; phylum Desulfobacterota; class Desulfobacteria; order Desulfobacterales; family JAFDCJ01; genus JAFDCJ01. Next base: position 170,435 of record CAWGCM010000006.1, read on the forward strand.
ACTTCGCTCCAGTAATCACTGACGCTGACGATGCGGCCGTTAATATCAATGGAGTGCAGCATGGCCGGGGTGTGATGATAGAGCCGGCGATAGCGCACTTCGCTTTCACGCAGCGCTTTTTCCGCCGACTGCCTCATGCGGATCTCAACACTGGCCTTGCGGTATAAAAAAAACACCGACACCCCGATCAATACACAAAGGGTCAGAATCAAGGGTCCGGCAATCCTGAACAGCGGATCTGAAACGGTTTTGGAAATCGCCTTCAGACTGCGCAGGTGAATAATTTCCCATCCGGAATAATTATCCAGCGCCAGGCGGTGCATGAGGTATCGATGGCTGGAACCGTCAACGGCATATTTTTCGCCTTTGATCGTAAGGCCGGTCCAAACCCACGGGCCATGACCAAATTGGATGGAATCTTCTATGCGGGATTTCTGGTCAGGGGTAAGCTCGCGCAAAGAATGATAAAGCCAATTTTTCCGGTTGGATATAAAAACAATCCCCTGGGGATCGGTGACAAGCACGATTTCATCCGGTGCGGCAACCAGCTCTTTTTCGACCTGCTCGATTGAGGCTTTGATGACCACAACCCCGGCAACTGTGTCGGGTTCTTCTCCGGAAATCGGATGACTGTAATATGACCCTCTACGGCCCGAGGCCGTACCCAGCGCCAGGTAGGTGGCCGGAGTACCCTGGATAGCCTGCTGGAAATAAGGACGAAAATCAAAATTCTTGCCAACAAAACTATCCGGTGCATTGCGGTTGCTGGAAGCAATGGTGTCACCCTCGCGGGTCATCAGATAGCAGACCTCAGTTTCCAGGGTTTTGTTAAAATGATCAAGAACGGCGTTGGCGTTTACCATGGCATGCAGATCTGTTGGTTGAAGCAGGACCAGCTTGAGTTCTCTCATCCCGGCCAGGGCTCTGACCGGCTTGCGGTTTTCCGACAGATAGGAAGAAAGATTTTTCTTTATGGTTTGGACGCGCGCCACAGCCTGTCGTTCGGCTTCCTTGACAGCAGATTCTTTAATGGAAGCATAATAAAGATACCCGCCGGTGGAGGCGGATAGAAAGGCCAGCAGGGATAACACCAGCAGAATCAGACGAAGTTTCATGGTTAATACTCTCTATTACCCTTACACTCACTGAGCAGAAACAGCTCAAGGTCTGGAGTCAATCGTTATTCGTTATCTGTTATTTGAATGGCTGATAATCGCCATTATTATAGCGGAATTCAATTGCAACGCAAGATTCTTATGAAATCGACATGCGGGAGCAGGAAAGTAATGTGAAAATTGTGCAGGCGAGAAGGCGAGATACTCGATCCTGGCTACTCGTCTCTGGTTGCTGGCTTCAGGTTCGATGGTCGGCACGGAGGCCGGCCCCACGGTGATGTCCTATATCAAGATGATAAGTAGGGCGGGCCTCTGCGCCCGCCAAATCCGGTTCAAAACATAGATCCTTTTTACTATATTCTTGTATAGTAATGGCGTTTTGGAGGAAAAAGCAATCAGCATTGACAATCCGTAATCAGAGACCTGTTGGCAGCGAAACGCGACCAGCGTCCAGAAGCCAGCAGCCATCTAAAGGTCTTTCTTGAAAAAGTCTGATTTTTCGCTGATTACACCCGGGGCTTTGGTGTGCTCGGTGGGAACCGTACCGTCTTTAAAGCATTCAAAAATAACGCTTTCCGATTCGGCTATCGGCAGCAGTCCGGTTTCAGCATCAATTTTTGCAAACACAACTCCTTCAGGCGGCTGGAAAACTTCCACGGGGACACCTTCATGGACCCGCTTCATGAATTCGACCCAGATCGGGCTGGCTGCCCGGGAACCGGTTTCGCCCTTCCCCATGGGGGCCTCTTCATCCAGGCCGACCCACACACCCGTAATATACTGGGGGGTATAGCCGACAAACCAGGCATCGTATAAATTGTTGGTGGTGCCGGTTTTTCCGGCTGCCGGCCGTTTCAACTCCTTTGCCCGCCAGCCGGTTCCGTTCTGGACCACACCTTCCAGCAGGCTGGTCATAATGAAGGCCGTGCTCTTTTCCATTACCTTGCGTCTCTCGGGCGCCATTTCCTCGAGAACATTACCATTTCTGTCTTCGACTTTGAGGATAAAGACAGAGTCGACCAGATACCCATGGTTGGTAAATACCGAATAGGCTTTCAGCAATTCGAGCAGGGATATGCCGGATGATCCAAGAGCGATGGATAAATCCCGGCTTAAAGTAGATTCAATGCCAAGTTTGGTGGCGTATTCGATGGCATAGTCCACACCGATATCCTGCAAAATCTTTATGGTTACCAGGTTGCGCGATTTGGCCAGGGCTTTTCGAAAAAGAGTGGGGCCAAAAAAAGTCTCTTTATAGTTTCTGGGCTTCCAGGTAAAATCTCGTCCCTCATCCTTGAAAACGATCGCCGAATCAACAATGACCGTCGCCGGTGTATAGAATTTTTCCGGATCCTCAAACTCCTTGTCCAAAGCTGCGGCATAAATAAGCGGTTTAAACGCGGAGCCCGGTTGGCGCCGGGATTGAATGGCCCGGTTGAATTGGGTCTCTTTAAAATCGCGCCCGCCAATCATGGCTTTTACCAGTCCTGTTTCAGCCTCAATGCACATCAGCGCTGCCTGGGCCACGGGCACCTGTTCCAGAGCCAGTGCCCACAGATCTTGGCCCTCTTGTTTACCTTTAACCTTGACCAGAATCACATCCCCAACAGCAAGTGCTTCCGAGGGGTTTTTAATCTTAGCCTGGTGATAGGCTACCATGGGGTTGGGCTTGCGGGCCCATTCCATATCCTCAACGGCAATAACACCCTGGGAATTGCCCAGGCGAACCGTTACGGTCTTCTTGCGATCATCGACCGCAATCACAACGCCCTTGAAAACCGAACCTTCAACCAGTGGACTCTTTTCGAACTCCGCCTGAAGGGTCTGTGAAAAAGACTCGACTTCCTCTGCTTTAATACGCTGCAAAGGCCCGCGGAATCCTTCGCGTTTGTCCAGGTCGGCCAGGCCTTTTTGAATTTCTTCCCTGGCAATCTTCTGCATGTCAATGTTGACGGCCGTATAGACTTTGAGGCCCTGGGTATATAATACATCCGACCCGTATTTTTTCTCGAGGTGACGCCGCACGTGCTCGGTATAAACCGGCACTTTTTCAATATACAGATTGCGCCGGGGTTTGATATCAAGCTGGGTGTTAATGGCTTCCGTAGCCTGGATATTGGTTATATATCCCTCTTCCACCATCCGGTTTAAAACATAAATCTGGCGCTGTTTGGCCCGTTCCGGGTTTCTGAAAGGTGAATATTTGCTGGGGGCCTGGGGCAATCCTGCCAGCATGGCACATTCCGCAAGATTAAGCTCTTTGATGGATTTGGCGAAATAATTTTCAGAAGCGGCCTGGACCCCGTAGGCACCGTGACCCAGATAGATTTGGTTCAGATACAGGTAGAGTACATCCTTTTTGGAAAAGGCCCTGTCGATGCGATAGGCCAGGATGGCTTCTCGGAATTTTCGTTTATAACTTCTCTCAGGGGTCAACAGAAATGATTTGGTCACCTGCTGGGTAATGGTGCTGCCACCCTGTACGATGGTTCCGGCTTCGAGATTTTTAAAAAACGCCCTGATAATACTTATAAAATCAATACCCCTATGTTTATAAAAACGCGAGTCTTCCGCAGCCACAAACGCATCGATCAACATCGGCGGCATTTGCGACAGGGGGAGGACGATACGACGCTCTTTGAAAAATTCGGCGATATTACGACCGTCATCGGCGTAAACCGTCGTGATAACCGAGGGGTGATAATCCGACAGTGAGGATATTTTGGGTAGGTCCTTGCTGATCGAATAATAAACGACGAGGCTGGCCACGCCGCCGCAAAGGATTAAGACCAGTCCCAGCATGAAGGACCACAGGATAAGTGTTTTTAAAAATCCTCTTTTTTCACGATGGCCGTGCTTTTTGCGAATGTCGGATTTGCTTTGACTATTGGGCATTTTCCACTATCCCCGAGGAAACAGGTTTTCTTTTTATTCAGCGATGACAAATTCATAGAAAACCATGTTCAACCATAAATTTTCCATAATACGGCAAATGATTGTAAGGGGCCCGGAGCGAGCCTTGGATAAGCCGAAACGTCATCAGTTTAACATGAAATGTTATCGATGCAGTAAAATTCACTCTTAACAAATACCGAGTGTGTAACCAGACCTCCTTTAGTAGCCAAAAAAAGAATTTGACATTAACGCCCGTAACGGTTACGAAATAAAATTTAAATTTCTCGGCTGGCCTCTTCGAATCATATTCACGCTCACTTGAGGTAAGTGTATATAATAGCCCTTTCTAACGACAAATTCAACATCATATTTCACCATGCTAAATTTAGATTTTAACAAAACGGGCGGGCTTGTTCCCGCAATTGTACAGGACAATGAGACCGGCGAAATACTAATGCTGGCCTATATGAACCAGGATGCCTTTGATGCCACGCTTTTAACCGGCAAGGCCACCTATTATAGCCGCAGCCGGCAATCCCTCTGGGTTAAGGGTGAAACTTCCGGGAACGTGCAGCTGGTTAAAGAAATTCGCATTGACTGTGACGATGACACGGTGCTCATAAAAGTTGAGCAGGTTGGAGGCGCAGCTTGCCACACGGGACATCGAAGCTGTTTTTACAAAAAAGTTGAAAATGGGACCATCCGGATAGTTGGAGAGCCGGTATTTGACCCCAAGGAGGTATACGACAAGTGAACTCAAGATTGAAACTGGGCATCCCCAAAGGAAGCCTTCAAAACGCAACCATTGCATTGTTCAAGCGGTCGGGATGGCATATTAACGTAAACGGAAGAAGCTATTTCCCTGAAATTGATGACGATTCTATTGAGTGCGCCATCTGCCGGGCCCAGGAGATGTCTCGCTACGTCGAAAGCGGAACCCTGGATGCGGGTCTTACTGGAAAGGACTGGATTGCAGAAAACAACTCGGATGTTCATGTGGTAACCGATCTGGTTTACTCCAAGGTGAGTTCCCGACCGGCACGCTGGGTGGTTGCAGTGCCCTACGACTCGCCGATCAAGAAGCTTGAGGACCTGAACGGCAAAAAAATTGCCACCGAACTTACGGAATTTGCACGCCGCTATTTCGCCGAACGTAATATAAAAGTAGATGTCGAATTTTCCTGGGGGGCCACAGAGGGCAAGGTGGTCTCCGGGTTGGCCGATGCCATCGTGGAGGTAACCGAAACCGAAAGCACCATAAAAGCTCACGGCCTGCGCATTATCCATGAGCTCATGCAAACCAACACCCAGCTGATCGTCAATCACGAGTCCTGGAAAAATCCTCAAAAAAAGAAAAAAATCGAGCGTATGGCCCTGTTGCTCAAGGGCGCCCTGCTGGGCGAAAAGATGGTGGGACTTAAAATGAATGTCCCCGAGGAAAAAATGGATATGGTGATTGCCCTGCTGCCGAGCCTGAATGCCCCCACCGTTGCCTCCCTGTATCAGTCAAAATGGTTTTCGGTGGAAATCGTCGTCAGCTCGGACACCGTCAGAGACCTGATTCCGCTGCTTTTGGAAAACGGGGCGGAAGGGATTATTGAGTACCCGCTAAATAAAGTGGTTTAGAGTTACTTGTTGCGCGTTAAGTGTTCCGGGATGTTGGCCTATTAATTTCGGATTTCGAATCTGGGATTTCGAATTAAATAGATTGAACCGATAAAATCAGGGGTACGAGTACTCGGCTTTAGTTCCGAGATTTCGTTTTTTTGAATCGACAGGATTCCTTAGATCCGAAATCCACAATCCCAAATCCCAAATCGAACGACTCGCAACACATATTAAGGAACCTAATTGTGATTTCAAAACGCACCCAGGAAATGACCTCCTTCATCGTCATGGATGTCCTCGAGCGGGCCAATGAAATGGAACGCGAAGGGGTCCACATTGTTCACCTTGAAGTGGGCGAGCCCGATTTTGATACCCCTGCCTGTATCAAAGACGCTGCTTGCAGGGCATTGGAGGACGGTCATACCCATTACACCCACAGCCTGGGTCTGTTTGAGTTGCGGGAGGCTATTTGTGAATATTATTTATCAACCTACAGCGTGTCCGTCGATCCGGATCAGGTGATCGTCACCTCCGGTTCCTCGCCGGCCATCTTTCTGATCTTTTCAGCATTGCTGGAACCCGGGGATGAGGTCATCATCTCCGATCCCCATTATGCCTGCTATCCCAATTTTATAAAATTTGTCCAGGGTCAGCCGGTCACAATTCCAGTTTATGAAGAAGACGGGTTTCAGTACCGGCCCGAATCCATCAAGGAAAAGCTGACCGCTAAAACCAAGGCCATCTTTATAAACTCCCCATCCAATCCCACGGGCAATCTGCTGTCGGCCGACCGCATGCAGCAAATCGCCGCGCTAACGCAATGTGAGCAGTGCCCTCATATCGTCTCCGATGAAATCTATCATGGTCTGGTGTATGAGGGAAAAGAGCATTCGATTTTAGAATTCACCGATCATGCCTTTGTGCTAAACGGGTTTTCCAAACTATTTGCCATGACCGGACTGCGGCTGGGTTATGTTATAACCCCCAAAGCCTTTGTCCGTCCCATGCAAAAGCTGCAGCAAAACTTTTTTATTTCCGCCAATTCTATGGTCCAGAAGGCCGGAATTGCTGCATTAAAAGAGGCCGACCAGGACGTTGCCAAAATGAAGGCAATCTATGACGAGCGCCGACGGTTCATGATTTCCCGCTTGAAGGAAATTGGGCTTGGTATCACGGTAGCGCCCACGGGCGCATTTTATGTGTTTGCCAATGCCAGACATATTTCTGGAGACTCCTACAAACTGGCCTTTGATATTCTGGAAAAAGCCCATGTCGGTGTGGCCCCCGGAATCGATTTCGGCCAAAACGGTGAAGGCTATCTCCGGTTTTCCTATGCCAATTCCCTGGACAATATAAAAGAAGGTATGAATCGGTTGGAAAAGTACCTGAACGGGTGAACCGTGAAATCCTGTAACATTGGCAATCGGCTTTTAGAGATCCTTATAGGTTTTTTAGCTTTTAGCGAATAGCTATTACCGCCGGCCAATTGCTCTCTGCACCTTACAGCCATGCTGCGCGCAGGCTGCTAAATCTTCAGCTTTTACCCCGGAACTTAACCTCTGCGTCAATTTATAATCTTAGGCCCCTTATTGTGGCAAAGCACTCAGTTGGGTACCTATGATTTAAGTATTTTCCCAATGATACCGATATGTAATATATGAATTATTGATCCAATAAAAAATGTGTGAGGTGCTTCCAATGATGATACCCTGTGTATCTTGTAATTCCATGTTTAGGTTAGACAACATTCATATTAAAACAACCGGATCAAAGGTAAGATGTTCAAAATGTCATGATATTTTCATGGTCTATCCACCAGAAAATTATACGGGATCTAATTCAAAAGACGAGGTAGCCATTGTAATTCCCAATGTCCAGATATCACTTTTAGATGATCTTTTTCAGGTGCAAAATAAACCGAACGATATAGCTGATGATACCTTGACCAATGAGGAATCGGATAATTATTTGATTGATAGTTTTGAGTCAGTTGAAGACTTTGAGGAAGCGGAGGAAGATGAAGATATTGAGAGCGCAAATTTACCGGATCTTTCTGAATTTGAAGCAATGATCGATTGGGATGAAGGAAAGGAATCAGAAAACTTTTCTCCAAATCATAGATCGAAATCCAATAGCGCTTGAATCCGTCAAAAACTGATGACGTCAAAAACACCATTCGACGAATAACGCCTCGATATACCCCTCTGAAAATCAGGAGTTTAACCCTTAAGATTTTAAGCTAATGTGTGGATGGATAACATTGAGGACATTTTGCGCCATGCGTAACCAAGAAAGGCTAAATAAAAATGTCTAAATTAGGCGTTACTGGTTTTCTTTTTTTAGTCGCGGCCTTCTTTCTTTTGTGCTACCAGTTCATATCAGCGGCCTTAAAGTTAGGCCCATCCAGTAATTTTGTTTATAAAAATGTCCGTCTTATGGATGTCCTGGATCAAAAATATTTTAATTGGATTGACACAATTCCATCGGTGCACATTCAAAGCATTGCTGAATTCCTCATATCTGTACCCGTGCTTTTCGAGTTGATTGGCTGCGCATTAATCTTTTTTGTTATTCAAGCCTTCAAGCGCGTAAAATAGGATGTGAAATAAACACTTACATTATGACCTATACTATTGGAATACTGATACCACAAATAGCGATCGCTAAGGCAAGGAAATCTTTGATGGGTTTCACCCGGCAATTCCTGCATTATACCTTGCCCCTCTATCCACAGTTATATTATACTGCCTCCGCTCATAGAAGGAGCTTACCCCGTGGCTACGCCACTCGATTCCAATGAACCGGCGCAGGCCCAATATCAGAGCGAAGGACAATGATTGAGAAGATCATATCAGGTGGACAAACCGGTGCCGATAGGGCGGCGCTTGATGTCGCAATGAAGGTGGGCATACCGCATGGAGGATGGATACCCAAGGGGCGCAAGACCGAAAAAGGTCCATTGCCTGAAAAATACCAGCTTAAAGAAATGCCCACCGAAAGTTATGAAGCAAGGACCGAACAAAACGTAACAGACTCTGATGGCACTTTGATCGTAGCTCGTGGAAAGCTATCCGGGGGATCAGACTACACCCGTCAGATGACCCTGAAGCACAAAAAGCAATTGCTGGGCATAGACCTCAATCTTATCGGTCACTACGATGCTGCATCACTGGCAGCTTCATGGATAAGAATGCAACATGTGAAGGTCTTAAATGTAGCCGGGCCAAGGGCTTCAGAAGACCGCCAAATCTATTCAGATGTTGTTATTATCCTTGAGCAAATTGTTCAAATTCTTACCGATGAGGGGGACAGGAAATACAAGGTTGATCGGGAGCGTTCCGAAAAGGATAAGACTTCAACACCCCCCAAAACAGTTCAGGAAGCTGTCGACTTACTTATTGACGAATTGCCCTTGAAAGACAAAGCCACAATTGTCAATATGCCTGAGGATGATTTAGTCACACTTCAGACTAATCTGGGAGCATATATCGGGAACCAATTTGGTCTTTGGTCGGGAAATCGAGAATTGATGGAATCATGTAAAATTATTTCAGGTGATGTACACCTGCACCCGGATTTTGCTCCATTCGTTATAATCAAGGAACTGTGGAAATGTTTACAGAAAACTTACAAGCTGAGGGTTATTAAATGACGTTGACGAATCGGCATTTGGGCGAGAACTAGGGCAAAAAAAGGGGCAAAGCTTGAATAGTGAATTAAACTGACTAAACGTTGCCTGCAACTTTTGATCCTTTTTCAATTTGGCTTTGACCGAGCTTACCGGGACGGACGTTAAGGGACGGACGTTAAGGGACGTACATTAGATTATAAGTTATTTTTAATCTTTTAACGAATAGCTGTTATCGCCGGCCAATTGCTCTCCGCGTCTTACCGCCATGCTGACCGCAGGCTGCGAGACCTTCAGCTTTTGTGCTAACTCAACCTGGCTGATTGCCAGCTCATTGGTTGCCCAAAAACACAGTAAACTGCGAGCCGCGACCGTCTGTTTCTGTTTACCACTGGCCAAAACCTGATCAGGGGATAAGTCCATCATCTCGGCAACCCGATTGACCACATGCTCAAAGCTCATACCCTCTGATTGCAGTTGATGTTTACGTTCAAAATCTTCCTTAGCCTGAGCAAGAACGCTTTTAACAAAATCGCTGTCTCCTAATATGCGCTCATCACCCTTGCGATAGGCACCGATTCGTCTCAATGCTTTTAGCGCTGCCCAGCCACCGGCGCTGCGAACCAGACCGCCTCCAACAAGATCAGAGCGTCTTCCCTGACTCACCGCCTTTTTGACAAATTCCCGGTATCTGCTAATCGCCTCCGGCCTTTTAGAAGCAAACAATTTAAGAATATAATCCACATCTTGCCACTCATGGCTGTTTTTGCTCACTATGCCGCTGTGGCCGCAATAGGGGTAATTGTTTAAGGCCCTTAGATCTTTTACCATTGAAGCCCTTAACGGATTTAGATGTATATATCGGACCAATTCAACAGGTATGTGTCTTGCTGGCATAATATGGATTTGTAGCGGTTTTGAAAAAGGTGACCGTGCCGGCGATGCCGGAAATTATACGACACTGCATAACCGGTCAAAAGTCTGCGCATCACGGTAGAAATAGCCGTGGTGCCGGTTCGCAGCAATAAATGAAAGTGGTTGGGAATCAGTGCCCAGGCAAAACAGGCGGTTTGGGTTTCTGAAAGGATATTTCCAAGTCGATCTAAAAAGTTATCCCGGTCGGCATCATCTTGAAATATTCTTTGGCGGTCGATGCCCCTGGCGATTATATGGTGAAGGGCACCGGGTGCATCTATTCTCGATCTGCGCGGCATCCAATGCGGGTATCACTATTTAACTTTTAAGTCAACTTATAGTCTGATGTACGTCCCTAACTTCTTAATTTATATCAATGCTGCTGGCCAACTGGTTTTGTTGTGGCACAGACGCGTCTGGCGAGGAGGGTAAATGCTTTCGACGAATTGTTTCGACAAATTGCTTTGAACCCCATATAAGTCCATGTCTTAAATCTTCAAACAGACGCTTTTCCTCCTGGGCATATTTTTGAACCTTCTCACGGTAGCTCTTATGTCTATCGGCTTCGCCCTCAAATTGAGATAATATTAGCTCTGTGGATAACCATTTGGGCGTCTTACGATCATAAGCATATACCCGGTAACTGCTCCAGCGGTAATCGGCCAGGCGCTTTACCATTTTCGCCCTCAATGGATTGCGGTGGATATAATAGGACAGCTGCAACAGGGACGTTAAGGGACGGACGTTAAGCGTTAAGGGACGTACATTAGATTATAAGTTATTTTTAATCTTTTAACGAATAGCTGTTATCGCCGGCCAATTGCTCTCCGCGTCTTACCGCCATGCTGACCGCAGGCTGCGAGACCTTCAGCTTTTGTGCTAACTCAACCTGGCTGATTGCCAGCTCATTGGTTGCCCAAAAACACAGTAAACTGCGAGCCGCGACCGTCTGTTTCTGTTTACCACTGGCCAAAACCTGATCAGGGGATAAGTCCATCATCTCGGCAACCCGATTGACCACATGCTCAAAGCTCATACCCTCTGATTGCAGTTGATGTTTACGTTCAAAATCTTCCTTAGCCTGAGCAAGAACACTTTTAACAAAATCGCTGTCTCCTAATATGCGCTCATCACCCTTGCGATAGGCACCGATTCGTCTCAATGCTTTTAGCGCTGCCCAGCCACCGGCGCTGCGAACCAGACCGCCTCCAACAAGATCAGAGCGTCTTCCCTGACTCACCGCCTTTTTGACAAATTCCCGGTATCTGCTAATCGCCTCCGGCCTTTTAGAAGCAAACAATTTAAGAATATAATCCACATCTTGCCACTCATGGCTGTTTTTGCTCACTATGCCGCTGTGGCCGCAATAGGGGTAATTGTTTAAGGCCCTTAGATCTTTTACCATTGAAGCCCTTAACGGATTTAGATGTATATATCGGACCAATTCCAACAGGTATGTGTCTTGCTGGCATAATATGGATTTGTAGCGGTTTTGAAAAAGGTGACCGTGCCGGCGATGCCGGAAATTATACGACACTGCATAACCGGTCAAAAGTCTGCGCATCACGGTAGAAATAGCCGTGGTGCCGGTTCGCAGCAATAAATGAAAGTGGTTGGGAATCAGCGCCCAGGCAAAACAGGCGGTTTGAGTTTCAGAAAGAATATTTCCAAGTCGATCTAAAAAGTTATCCCGGTCGGCATTATCTTGAAATATCCTTTGGCGGTCGATGCCCCTGGCGATTATATGGTGAAGGGCACCGGGTGCATCTATTCTCGATCTGCGCGGCATCCAATGCGGGTATCACTATTTAACTTTTAAGTCAACTTATAGTCTGATGTACGTCCCTAACTTCTTATGGCTTGGCTGATCTACCATGGCCCAAATTGCTGCATACATTGGTGTGAAGAACCATATTTTAATTGCTGTATTCAATACTTCAATTCTTTTGGATATCCCCTATCTTCAAAAGCCACGGACGAATATCAAGTACTAGGCTTTTTTTCTAATTTTTTTTTGGTATTCAAGCCAGAGTAAAATGACCACAAGCAATACAAAATCATAATTGCGGAGAATATGATCCCCAAGATTTTATATATTCTAATTTCGTTGCTATTAAAACTGACAGAAGTTGCTATTAGTAAGAATATAAAAAATGGAAGACCGAAAATAGAATTAATAATATTGTTTTTCGCTTTTTCATACGCGCTTGCCCTATAGTAGGGAATCAAAAAGCCAATAAAATATGAAATCCCCAAAAAAACAAGAACTAATCCACCGTAACCTGCAGATATAACCTTAAAATATCGAGCAAGGAAAAATGAGTAACTATCCAATATCAATTTTTGTGAATAAAATAAGTAAAAGAAAAATAGCGTTCCAAAAAGAATGAAAATTGTACCCGCTATTTTATTGCCAATAGTTGATAAAGACATTGCTGAATATATCTATCGTCTAATCGAGATAGTTAATTTAGGTTACAGCCATTTTGACCAATATATACAAAATCATGTTTTAATTACAAGGGTCATCATCATAGCATCCTCCGGTGCGCCTGCACAATTCACCTAATCTTCTATTTAGCTCTTTTGCTTCCTGTAAAATCCTTTCTGCTTCCTGCATATTTTCATAATTTTGTCTTATTCGGGCATCGTCTGATATCTCTGATGGTATCAACATGTCACCAAAAAGAGCACCTGCAGCTGATCCTGCAATTCCTCCGATAACAGGACCACCGATTGCTCCCGTCAACGCCCCTGTAAGAGCCCCAGTAATAAAGCCAGCTTGTGCGCCTTGTGGCCCTCCTGTTAGGCCTCCAAAGATAGCACCCCCAATTCCTCCCGTGATGGCTCCTGTTGCGGCACCAAATAGACCAGATTGTCCATCTGGATCAATCCAATTAACCGGATCGTTTAAACAGTACCCATAAAGATCCGTATCCCCACCGGCAAAGAAGATTGGATCCTTTGCGGTCCATCGGCCAACATCCGGATCATAATCCCGGTAGCCAAATCTCACTAAACCGGTATCTCGATCATGCAAACCGCCGGCAAAACCAAATGGCACGATAAAAGTCGGATTGGTGTCATTAATGATATTGCCGAATGAATCATATTTTATGGATTTTATCACATTTCCTGCGGAATCGGCAACTAATCTTAAGGAGCCCACCTGGTCATAGGTCAGGTAATAGGTAATGCCAGCGCTTGTCATTGCCACCGGCATGCGGCTATCGGCATACTCAAATCGCATCAAAAGCGTGTCGGATGCATTATAGACTGCAAGGAGACGTGTCAGACCCTGCCAGAGATATTTTTCTACGATATTGCCATTTATTTTTTTGGCGATTCTTCTGCCTAACGGGTCATGGATATATTCGACTAACCTTCCGTCCGGCAGGGTGACACTGAGCAACTCTCCGCGGGATGAATAGCTGTAATTAGTCACCTCACTGCCGTCGATTTTGGTGGTTAAAAAGCCGTCCAGGTCATAGGCGTAAGTCACCGATCCGGCAGACAGCAGGTGATCTTCATCGGAGTAACTATAGGACCTTCCGGCAATCCCCCGCAAGACATTCATCTCATAGGTTCGGGTACCGTTGATATCATATTGATATTCTTCCACCAGGATACTGTCTTTAGTTACGGTCAAAAGCCGTACCCATGGAGTCGTAAGTGTAAACATAACCGGAAGTCGATCCATCCACCGTTTCTGTCTTGTTTGTGATTCTGCCGTTGTTGTCCCGGGCCAACGACCAGGAGGAAACATTTTGGCTGCTTACCATGGTGGTTTGAGAATCCACCTCACCATACCCGTTAAAGGTGCGGGCTATATTCAGCGCACCACCGGTGACTGATTCCGGCAGCCCGTTATCCGCATTGCGGTTGATCGTAAAAGCGCCTGCTCCTGTTAAAAGCCCATCATTGTCATAGCTGTATGCGACCGATGCACCCGCGTAGGTGAAACCGGAAACATCAAAGTCGTTGTTGTAAGTGTAGCCTAAAGATTGATTCAGTGTGCCATCTAACGCTTCGGATGTGACCAGTTTGCCGTCATAGCCGTAGGTTATTGATTCGCTGCCTTTGGTGATCGATTCAACCTTAGTGCCGCAAAGGTAAGTGAAATCAATATTGCCTTCCGGAGTTCTGATCTGCCAGAGCCTGGATTTATCATCTGGATCTGAAGGATCGGCATAATCGTTGATAATGGTTTGGCCCGATGGAAAATTGGTCTGAATCAAACGACGATCCTTATCGTAGATATAGCTGTAACTGCCGCTTAACGGGGTAGTATAGGAGCTATTCCGATTGACTGTGTTAAATCCAAAGGCATGGCCGACATCCACCGGATTGGTTAACACCGTCATGTTGCCGTTTTTATCATAAGTAAATCCAACAGATCCGCCATCCGACCGGCTGATATCGGTAATCCGCCCCACCGGATCATAGCCGTAAGTGGTGGTTTGATTCTCGGGATCAGTGACGGACTCAAGAAATCCTTCGGGATTATAAGCAAATGTGGATTGCTCTGGTGTTAGTGTTGATGGAGAGCAGCCGCCCCCTGGTATCATACCCGTAGGTTGTATCATAAAGACCGGGAATACTGATGCTTTGTGTGAGCAAGGTGTCCGGGATCGTAAACCGAAGTGACGGTCCTGCCTTCAGGGGATGCGATGGTCTTTTGCGCTGCAAGTGTATTGTGCACAAATGTGGTGGTTTTGCTATTGACCGCCACTGATTCTGTTATCAGATCGGTAGCACCATTTATATCGGTATCTTCATAAGATTTTTCTCTAATTGTAATCCTTTCCAGACCGCCAGGACTTTTTTCAGTCATTTCTCTAATGTACTTAAACTTGTATTCCGAATCCACATCGTAGGCATAATCAAGTTCCATCCCGCAAGGCAGAGATTTGCCAACGGTGAGCCCATCAGCGGATTGAGTAAAAAAGGGTTTCGGCACCGGTAGGATCTGCGATGGTGGAGGTATAGGCGCCCGGTAAATCGGTGCGATCCCGAAAGGAAGTAACATTGCCTTCACCGGATGTAATTTCCGTTATAATATTCACCGTTTTCATATGCCGTCCGGGTGATAATTCCAATGTCCGCCTTCCTCATCAAATACATCGGTTAACCTGCCCAACGAATGAAAATGAATGATCAAATCGATTTCCTTCCGGTTCGATTTCGGCGGTCATCAGACCATCCTGCGTATATTCAAAATCATAGTGACTCCCATCTGGATAGGTCACCTGCTTAAGATGGTTATTTGTATCGATGATCAGTTCGGTTCGGAGCCCGTCTGGTGAAATGATGGCGGTGGGTACTTTGCTAGTGATATCTCGTTCGATACTGATCATATTTCCAAAATGATCAATGATGGAATGCAAATTGTTATCTTCATCGTAGCTAAATGACTGTAAGATGACACCAGAATCTAAATTAAAAGCTATTTTATATATTCCTGAGCTTGAAAAAATATGACCCAAACCAATATCCTCAACAAAGGAGATGTCTCCCGCAGTCATTTGAGCTATAAAGGCTGAAGGATATGCTATTTTCCGGATACAATCATTCCAAAGATCAGCAATATAGAGATTGCCGGCGGCATCCACGGCAACTCCCACTGGACCACTTAGCTGTGCATCGACAGATGGGCCCCCATCGCCGCTGTAACCAAGAACTCCGTTACCGGCTACCGTGGAAATGACACCGCTGGTATCCACCTTCCGGATACGCCTATTGTTATAATCAGCGATATAGATATTACCGACGGCATCCACAGCTACTCTATATGGCAAATGTAGCTGTGCATCGGTAGCTGAGCGCCCATCGCCGCTGTAACCACCAACTCCATTACCGGCTACCGTGGAAATGACACCGCTGGTATTCACCTTCCGGATACGGTGATTGTAATAATCAGCGATATAGATATCGCCAGCGGCATCCATGGCGAGTCCAAATGGACCATTTAGCTGTGCATTGGCAGCGGGGCCCCCATCGCCGCTGTAACCTGCAACTCCGTTACCGGCTACAGTGGAAATGACACCGCTGGTATCCACCTTCCGTATACAGTGATTATGACGATCAGCAATATAGATATTATTGGCGGCATCCATGGCGACTTCAAATGGACCATCTATCTGTGCATCGGTAGCGGGGCCCCCATCGCCGCTGTAACCACCAACTCCGGTACCGACTATGGTGGTAATTATGCCCTCAGTATCCACCTTTCGGACACGGTGATTGCTAAAATCAGCGATATAGATAATGCCGGCGGCATTTACGGCTACGCCCCATGGCAAATATAATTGTGCATCGGCAGCAGGACCCCCATCGCCACTGTAACCACCAACTCCGGTACCGGCTATGGTGGTAATTATGCCCTCAGTATCCACCTTTCGGACACGGTGGTTGTTGCGATCAGGGATATACAGATTGCCGGCGGCATCCACGGTTACTCCTATTGGCCAATCCAGCCGAGCCGTAATAGCAGGGCCCCCATCGCCACCGAAACCGCTAGTCCCAGTGCCTGCGATTGTGTTAATATGTGACAAATTATTTCTGTTGATCATACCATCGCCCTTGAACAAGACCCAAGGCTGTGATGGTACTAAATAATGGTTATTGGAAATCGTCCAGCCATCGGCGAGGGCGCTTTTTCCGTTTACCTTAGGGTCAATATTAATTTTGTTGCGCTTCCAAGAAATTACCTCCCTTCGTGCCCTTATGCCAGTCACTTCAGTGCCTGCCTGGGCAAACGCTTGCGTAAAATTACCCGGAGCAAGGTAAACTGCATCGTAAACAAAGCCCACAGCGACATGAGCAACTATTGGCGACAGCACCGGCCTTCCCGAACAATCCATCCCCTCCCAGATAAATTCGACTTTTTGATTGGGCAATGGATCCAATGTTTGTTCCAATGTGCGGCCAGCTATCTCAACCTTAGCGATTACCCTATTAAGGGCAGCCGGCACAGTATCTCCACTAACCGGCACGGTTATCCCGGTTATGTAACCCTCTACTCGGTTACTAGCGTAGTGAAGGGTTAGGTCAGTACCCGCTATGGGAATATCCTCATGGAATATACGGCTTCTTGTTTCTATATAAGAATTGAAGAGCCCCTGGCAGTCATCCTCACACTGGTCGTCTGCTTCAGGCTCGCCTTCAGGATTCGGTGAAATCGCATCTTCCGGCGGACCATACGGCCAGTTACAATCCCAAGGGGTGAAATGGGTTACGGCAGCCCGCCAGTAAGTGGCGCCCGGCGCATATTGACCCGAGTCTTCAAGGCCCTGCACATCATTGCTGAAGGAACCATTGTTATCAAGATCATCGGGCTGATCATCCCCGGTTGCGTCCAGGGCGTCAACTCGACCGTCTCCACTTGTATCGAGCAGCTTTACCACCACCCCATTATCAGACGGCACCCAGACGCCCCGGTTGCGATCATAATAGCCCACGGGAACGGCCATACCGACGTCAAAGCCGAGGAAATTATCCACATAGATGGGAACCGACTTTTCAAACCTGACATTTTGAGCGCCATCAACCGCAAGCTCCACGCAGTATGTATAGCCCGAATTGGGCGGCAATTTAGCCGGCATTGATTTAGGCATAGTATATTCAGTTGCCCGGGTGGTGATGGTGGTAAGTTCTTGAACATCATTCCCATTTTCATCAACCAGAAAGGCGCGATTGTCCCCGGTAAACACCATGGAAGCCGAGCGGCTGCCGAATTCATCGGCCACAGGAGTGCTCTGGTGGATGACGACCGCCTCAGAATTACCATCAAAGGTCAGGGTGGTGGATACGGGGTCTTCGGTTATCATCTGAACTGTTTCGGCAATAGCGATGTCATTCCAGGGAACATAAACCTTGCGATGGGTTGTGATCAGCCCCTCTTTCTGCAAGACGACCGTAGTCGTTGAGCCCCCTTCCATGGGAATAGAATATCGGCCCTCAGCATCGGTAGCAGCCGTACCGTATTCCATATGGTCATGAATAGTGATGGAAACATCTTCTATCGGCGCCCCTGCCAAATCCTGAACCAGACCGGTAATTAACGAAAACCGTTTGGGATCATATTCGTCAACTGTGGCATCCGGCGGCACGAGATCTTCATACTGCTCCCCGAACGATCCTTCCGGCTGAGGCTCTGGATTACCTGTGACCATGACCGTCACCCGGGCACTGGCAGAGCCGTTAGGACCGGTAACTGCAAGCGTATAAGTGGTGGTGTGATCGGGAAAGAGGGAAACCGAACCATTTGGATCTACTACACCAATACCCATGTCGATATGTGCGCTTTGCGCATTCACAGAACTCCAGGACAACACAACGGATTCACCCTGTTGCATTTGTAGCGGGGAAGCACTTATAGTGGCAGTTGGAGTCTGATTTTCCTGCCCCACAGAGACTACCAGATCCACCGCGGAACCTTCCACTATGGATGCACCGGCTGCCGGCACCTGGCTGATGACGCGATCTACGGGGATCGTGTCGCTATAGGCAGTGGAAATGACGCCGACCGTTAAAGTCTCTCCAATAAGGGCTGCCTCGGCATCCGGCTGGAGCTGCCCCACAACGTCGGGTACGGTTACCCTCCGGGGATTAGCCGTGATCAACACCGTATCGGGGCTGCTTGCGACGGTACCGTCATTGACAATGAGCTGCAGCTCATAAGCTCCGGCAATATCCGGCACAAAGAAAGGATTGGCGGCTGAAGCATCCGACAGCGCAGCCGCACTGCCCGTTGGGATGGAAGAAAACGACCACTGAAAGCTCAACGTATCGCCATCAACGTCGCTGGATGCGCTGCCGTCCAGTGTGACCGTGCCAGCTCGAAAAACCGTCTGATCCAGGCCTGCAGCAGCAATCGGGGCATCGTTGACCGGATTGATAGTCAGACTAACTATCGCTGCATTGCCGCTTAAGTTACCGTCATTAACTCTAAACGAAAACGAATCGTCACCATGATAATTTTCATCAGGCGTGTAGATCAGATCGGGCGCTATGCCGGAAAGTGCGCCATTGGGCGGTTGTCCAACAATTTCATATGCAAGCGTATCCCCCTCCACATCGAGGGCAGTTAGTACCACTGGTTTGGATTCATCTTCGTTAAGGCCAATGGTTTGTGAATGAGCGACGGGTGCATCGTTAACTGCCGTCACCGTGATGCTTACCGTTGCCGGATCGGAGTCAACAGTGCCATCGTTTACAACAAAGCTAAACGCATCGGTTCCGTTAAAATCAACATTCGGACTGTAGGAAATATTTGGTGGAGTTCCTGCAAGATTGCCGTGCAGTGGTTGGGAAATAACGTTAAAAGCCAAAGAATCACCATCCGGATCCGATCCGCTGAGCGTGATCGATGCCGGTGTGTCCTCCTCGGTGGTAATTGTTTGAATGTCTGCCACCGGAGGGCGATTTAAAATAGTTACCGTGGCTCCGGTCGAATTAGTGCCGCCAAGGCCGGTGGCGGTAATACTATAGGCCGTTGTCTGCGTGGGTGATACAACGGTAGTGCCATTGAAATCCACCGAGCCGATGCCCGGTTCGATGACACAGAAACCGACGTTGTTGGTTTGCCACGACAAGGTGGAGGAATCACCGATAAATATGGTGGCAGGTTCAGCGCTGAAGGTTACCGTGGGCGGATCAATATCTGCTATTACCTCAACCATGATGTAACTACCCGGCTTGCTGGCCAGCCCCACGGTAATCGAGTTATTTACGACTAAATTAATAGGCGCTTCAAGGAGATAAACATTTTGGTTGAAATCATTCGGACCAAATATTTGCTCTCCGTTTATAAAAACTTCAGCACTGCTGATGGCATCGATGATTCGATTCTCACCTACTTGGTTGCCGTTTTTTATGATGAGGGTGCCTGATCCGGGGTAGGCCGAAAATGTATCGGAAAACACATCAGGCGCCCCGGAAGTTCGTATGTATTGATGCGACCCAAATAAGGTCACTTCGACGGCAGATGACATGCCTGTGAATACCCCTAAAACCAATAAAATAATCGCAACCAATTTTTTCATCATACCTCCTCTTTAATTTCGCAGATTCCGAATGCTTTCGAGTCGGTTTTTTAAGTCACAGTAAGTGCAATTGTATATTAAGTCCATTTGAAAATCCCTTCCGGCGCCCATAAAAAAGGGATCTCATGGCCGTCAGATCCCTTTGCTTTTTCACTCAACGCTTTAATTCTCTCATAACTTCAAACCGATTCCAGTTCAGTTCTAAGATATTTCCTTTGGGAAACCTTTTGCATCGAATTTTTATTCAAATTACTTATTGACTATTTTTCTGTCAAGATATTTTTGAATACAATAAAAAATAACAAAACGATTCTCATTTGCTTTATTGACTTCTTTACAATTCTGAAGACCCTTACCCGGCATGGGTTTGGCGGGACAAAACGGATGGATCTAAATTTTTCTTGCTTTAGCTTCAAATTTGTTACCATTATAGCGGCTGTTAAAAAATGTTCCATTATTCGAACTTTTTTACTACAACCACTTATACCAGTTTTCCGTATTTCGAAATTTATTTTTGAAAAGCAGTATAACCGTTAACCGAAGCCCAACTACGAAATAAAAGCGATCGGTAATCAATTGCCGGTAGCCAGAGACCAGCTGCCGGCAACCATAGGTCTAAAACATGATCATCAAATCTGCCGAATTTGTCACCAGCGCGGTCAAAACGTCTCAATACCCTCCTGAGGGTTTGCCGGAGATTGCCTTTGCCGGCCGCTCGAATGTCGGCAAATCCAGCCTGATCAACACCCTGGTCAACCGCAAGCACCTGGTAAAAACCAGTTCCACCCCGGGGCGCACCCAGTTGATCAACTTTTTCGACATTAATAACAACCTTATTTTTGTCGATTTGCCCGGCTATGGCTATGCCAGGGTCCCGGTAGCCGTCAGGAAAAAATGGGGCCCCATGATTGAAACCTACCTTTCCTCCCGCAAGACGTTGAAAGGGGTGGTCATCATCATGGACATCCGGCGCTTGCCCCGGGAGGAAGAACAAAATCTCATCGGCTGGCTGGCGCATTTTTCGATTGCCGGAATATTGGTCCTCACCAAAACAGACAAGCTTTCCAAAACAAAAATAGTCAAGCAGCAGGACGCCATCGTCCGGGCCCTGGCGGTGGAAAAAAAAGATGTGATCCTGTTTTCGGCCAAAACCCGCCGGGGCCGAGATGCCGTCTGGGACGCAATTTTGACCCTGACTACCACCAAATAAGACCAGACCGCTTAATATCCCAGCAATCCCCTTTCCCATTCCGGAAAAAAGCCTTGTAAACTAACCAAATTATGATTACTCAGTATGGCAGGCAAATACCCTGGAGGCCATGTATGAGCACAGATATATCCGTAAGACTTACAATTGATATAGCTGAAAAACTATCTCAAATTGCTGAAGAAACGCAAAAGCCAAAATCTTATCATATCCGAAAGGCTTTAGAGTTGTATCTGGTAGAACTGGCAGATTGGCAGGTTGGCTATGACCGCCTGCACGATAACACTGATCCGGTTATCTGTATTGAAAACATGAGGAAAGAACTCGAGCTTTAAAACAGGTGTGACAATTCTTAACCTAAGAATCAGCCATCGCCGAAAGGCATATAGAAAATGACGGACAGTATCGAAGAAATTGCCGATTTTAAATCCGGTTACGTCTCGATTCTGGGCGCACCCAATGCCGGCAAGTCGACCCTGCTCAATCGGATGCTGGGGGAAAAAATCTCCATCACCTCCAAAAAGCCCCAGACCACCCGCAACCGCATCCTGGGCGTGCTGCACCGTTCAAAATCCCAGATGATTTTTTTTGACACGCCGGGCGTATTTCAGGCCCAAGACAAGCTGAATGTGCGCATCGTCGATGCCGCCTTTTCCGCCCTGGGAGATGCGGATTTGGTCCTGGTTGTCGTGGACGTTTCCCACCCGGACCCCAATGCCGAAAGATATCTCGTAAAAAAACTGAAAAGCCAGAACCATCCGGTGATCCTGGCCTTGAACAAAATCGATCTGATCGAAAAATCCGGCATGCTTAAAATCATCGAGAAGTGGTCGACCGTTTACGGGTTCAAGGAAGTCGTGCCCATATCCGCCCGGCATGGTACCCAGGTCGATGACCTGATCGCAACCATGGAAAAAATCCTGCCCGCCGGTCCGCCCTTTTTCCCGGAAGACACCATCACCGATGTGCCGGAACGGTTTATGGTGGCCGAGCTGGTCCGCGAACAGGTATTCCGGATGACGGGTGAGGAAATCCCCTATGCCACCGCCGTGACCGTGGATACCTTTAAAGAAAAAAAGGAGGGACGACTCATCTCGATCGAGGCCACCATTCATCTGGAGCGAAGCTCCCAGAAAGGCATCGTCATCGGCAAAAACGGCAGCAAGCTGAAGCAAATCGGCACCCGGTCCCGGGAGCAGATCGAACAGCTGCTTGGCACCAAGGTATTTTTGAAGTTATTTGTGCGGATTCAGAAAAACTGGCGCAAGGACACCAAGGCCATCGGAAGATTCGGCTACTGATCACAATTATTAGCAATGTCTCATACGAAATTAATCCGGAAAGTACAAAGAATAAAATAATTATTGACAATAGTAATAAAAATAATCATACTTTTATTATTATGAGAGGTGAAATCAATTGTCCAGTGTAAGAACAGCCATATCAGTCGAAAAATCCCTGCTGGACAAAATTGACGAGACGGCCAAAAATCTCAGTTTAAGCCGGAGCAAATTCTTTGCTGTAGCCGCCGCAGATTACCTCCACCGCATGGAGACGCAGGAGCTTGTTGACAGATTGAACGAAGCATACAGTGACGGTTTGGATAGTACAGAGCAAAGCGTGCTAAAAGGAATGAAAACCGTTATGCAAAAACAGGCGGGGAATGAATGGCAATAGAACAGGGGGATATCTTTTGGATCGATCTCGGTGTTCCACAGGGCTCAGAACCCGGCTACAAAAACCCATACGTTGTGATTCAAAGTGATGCCGTTAATGTTTCGCGAATTTACACAGTAATCGTGTGTTTAATTACTTCCAATCTGCAAAGAGCAAAAGCCCCCGGCAATGTTTTATTAGAAAAGGGTGAAGGTCGTCTTTCTGTTCCCAGCGTTGTAAATGTGTCTCAGATTTACACCATCGACAAGAAAATGCTGGGTGGAAAAATAGGGAAACTCGACCGGCGTCGTGTCCGTCAGATTCTTGATGGGCTTTTTTTGATGCTTGAACCACGAAGTATCATGTGAAACCGGCAAACATGATACTTTAAAACCGATCCTAAGCGATTATATCGCCGGGCGGCTGTACCTCCCCTTTCTCAAACCCAATCAACCACCTTTTGCGCCACAAACCGCCGCCGTAACCGGTCAGGCCCCCATCACTGCCGATGACCCGATGGCAGGGAATGATAATGGCGATAGGGTTTTCCCCGTTGGCGCTGCCAACCGCCCGACTGGCCTTGGGTTTGCCGAGACCATCGGCAATAGCCCCGTAAGATGTGGTCTTCCCGTAAGGAATTTTTTCCAGATGCTGCCACACCGATTTTTGAAAATCCGTGCCTGCAGGCTGAAGGTTTAGAAAAAAGTTCCGGCGCTCCCCTTTAAAATATTCGTCCAATTGCTTCAGGCACTCTTTTTGACAGAAGGGCAGTTCACCATCTCCCGGCAGCATCTCTTCGACAAAATGCAGTGCTAAGATGCTGTCCGGGCTTGCAACGATTTCAATGGGCCCCAGCGGTGATTTGTAATAGGCTTTGTTGGTCTGCATAATTCATCAACTGTCCGGTACAGTACAGCCGGTTCACCTAAACGGCAATTGAGGAAAAAGCCCCCGGTCCCTGCTATACCTGCGCCGCATCAACGTATCGCTTCACCGTCCGCCTGTCAATCTTCAGACGCCGGGCCGTCTCGAGGTAGGACCCGGCGCTGGCGTAAACGTGGGTGCAGTACAATCGGCAAAGCTCTTCAAGACTGAGGGTTCCCTCCTGGAAAGCCGCCAGCTGACGGTCATCTATAGCGGCGGCCGAATCACCGGCCGGGTGGTATTCCCGACGAAGCATGATGTTGCGGACACATTGTTCCAGCTCCCGGATATTTCCCGGCCAGGGATAATCCAGCCCAAGATGATCCCGAATCCAGTTTTTCACTTCGGCAGCAACCGTATCCCCTTCCGGACCTGCTTCCCGTTGTGAAAGGTAGCCGACCAGGTCCCACAGAACCTCGGGAGACTCTTTGATCTGCTGGTGCAAAGACGGGGTGGTGATAATATCTGAACACAGCCGGTAGTAAAAATCCTTTCTGAATTCACCTTGCTCCATGGCCTGATGAACGTTGCGGTGGGTGGCCGCCACAATTTTACCCTTAAAATTAAGGGTCTGGGTCGATCCCAGGGGTTGAAAATTGCGGGCCTGGATAACCCGCAGCAGCTTGACCTGGATAAAGGGGTCGAGTTCCCCGATTTCGTCTAAAAATACCGTGCCCACCGGCGGGCAAACTTCCAGCCAGCCTTTCCTGTCTTCCAGGGCTCCTGTAAAGGCCCCGCGACGGTGGCCGAACAATTCCGATTCAACCAGGGTGGACGGCAACGCCGAGAGATTGATCGGGAAAAAGGTTTCCGAAAAATCTTCTTTAAAGGTCAGTGTTTTGGGGTCAAACGGGATATAGCGCGAAAGACCAACGGCTCGGGCTACCAGCTCCTTGCCTGAACCTGTGGGTCCGATAATCAGGGTGGTAAAATCGGCCATGCGTTTGTAAAAAGAGCGGCGAAAACGGCGCATGTCATAGGTAAAGATGGACGTCCAAACCATTGCCCGAAGATTGGCCGCAACCCGGGAGCGCCCGATAATGGCCCTGAATATATAATAAAATGCACGGCGAACCTGGAAGATACAGGCGAAGATGTGAGCCGTCTCCGTTTGATGGGGCAGATGGTCGATGGGATGATTAAAAAAATGCCGCCAGTAATGACTGAATTCGGTAAAATAGTCATAGGGCCGGTCCTTTTGAGGATTTACAATTCGATCTTTAAACCGCTGAGCGTAATAATAATAAAGCAAAAACAGAACCGTGTCTTCATAAAGCTTCAGTTCTTTGCGACTGATACTCAGCCCTTTTTTCAATTGCGGTTGCATGCGGGCAATGATGACATAGGCCCTTTCGGCAATCTTGCGGGTGTTAACCTGCTGCGTCTCGGGATCGTCCCCCAGAAGGTTCCAGTCCGCCCGGGATTTATCAAAATCAGGGCCGAGAGCCTCCCGCTCGTAATCAATACGTTCGGACAGGAAGGGGTTGGCGTAACTGACCTTGACCACTGCTTCCAGAAATTGTTGTTCCTCAGGATTTAAAACCGCCATATCAATCTCCTTTGGCCGGAATATCGGCCTGCCGGTACCCAACACCGTCCATTCTATACATATTTTGTATATTTATTCTTTATCTAATTGTTATTATATATAATTTATATTCTAAGATACAAGCTAAAAATAGCTTTATAGAGGGCAACTTCCTAAAAAATTCAGGCACAAAGGTGCCTAAGTAATTATAAACTACTATTATATATATAAAATTTTATGTATGCTGGATAGCAAATCTTTATTTTATGATATACATAATTTGTACTAATTATATACAATTTAAGATCAAAATACTACTGAATATATTTGACCATTAATTAACAGCAGAAAAAAATATTCAGTTTTATTCCAAAACTTATCAGTAGGTTGTCCATTCAGTCCTCGAATCCGCCCGGTCCTGGCACAAGGATTGCTCTATTGTGCCGGTAGATCAAATGGTGTTGTCCATTGGTCAGAGTTTAGAGCATTGGGGAATTCAAATTTTTAATTCCCGGTAGATCCGGGCCAGGAGGTGCGAAATGAAAAAACTTATCAGTTTTCTGATTCTCATCTTATTTCTGGGGATGGTCCCCAAAGCAAGTTTGGCGGCAGGCATTTTAACTCCCACCGGATCCGGGCATCAGCCCATCCAGATCCGCGATCATCATGTCAATGTGGTCATCAACAACGGGTTTGCCATGACCGAGGTCCAGCAGACCTTTTACAACCCCAATAATCAGGACCTTGAAGCCATGTACAGTTTTCCGCTGCCGAAAAGCGCCAGCCTTTCGGAGGTCACCATTTATGTGGGTGAACGGGAGATTAATGGGGAAGTGCTTGAAAAACAAAAAGCGCAGCAGGTCTATGAAGACGAGAAAAGTCGCGGCAACGAAGCCGGTCTGGCGGAAAAAAATGAATTTTATACCTTTGATTTTAAGGTCCACCCGGTGCCGGCCAATGACGAAACCAAAATCCGGTTTCTTTATTACCAGCCGTTGAGCATCGACACCGGCATTGGCCGCTACCTCTATCCTTTGGAAGACGGGGGCACGGACGATGCGGCCATCAGCTTCTGGACGACCAACGCCAAAGTCGAGAACACATTTTCCGTTAATCTCGAATTAAAATCAGCCTACCCCATCCAGGATGTCCGCATACCCGGATTCGAGGCTGCGGCGCAAATCAGCGAGCTGGCAGAAGGTCACTACAAGGCGGAGATGCAGCTTACGGATATGAGCTTAAACCGTGACTTTGTTTTTTATTACCGCCTGCAGGAAGGGCTGCCGGGCCGCGTCGAGGTCATTCCTTTCCGTGATGACAAAAGTGAACCCGGATCCTTCATGATGGTGATTACCCCCGGTGTCGATCTTAAGCCGCTGACCAACGGGGTGGATTATTGCTTTGTTCTCGATGTTTCCGGAAGTATGCAGTCCAAAATGGGCACTTTTAAGAAGGGTGTCATGAAGGCCATTGAAAAACTCAAACCCGAAGACCGCTTCCGGTTGGTGACGTTTTCCAGCAACGCCAGCGAGCTGACCCGCAAGTGGCTGCCGGCAACCGATGAAAACCGGATCAAGGCCCAAAAAATGGTCGATTCCCTGCAATCCGGCGGAAGTACCAATCTGTATGCCGGCCTTTCTCTGGCACTCAATGATCTGGATGACGACCGAGCGGCCAACATTATTCTCGTCACCGATGCGGTCACCAACACCGGGGTGGTCAACCCGGTGGAATTTCACAAACTGCTGCAGCAGGTCGATGTAAGGGTCTTCGGTTTTCTGCTGGGAAACAGCGCCAACTGGCCCTTAATGCAAACCATTGCCGAAACCACCGGCGGATTCTATGACTCGATTTCCAATACCGACGACATCATGGGCAAGCTCATGCTGGCCGACAGTAAAATTAAGTATGAGGCGCTTCTCAATGCCGAAGTAAAAATTTCAGGAGTCAATGTGTCCGAAATAAACGACGACACCTTCAAAAAAGTCTACCGCGGCCAGCAGCTGGTCCTTTTCGGAAAATATGAAAAAGGCGGAAAGGCCCGGGTGAGCCTCAAGGCCAACCTGACGGGTGAAGACAAGGCCTACGCCACGGACTTTGAGTTCCCGGACATCGATACCGACAATCCGGAGCTGGACAGGCTGTGGGCCCTGGCCATGATAGAAAAAATTGAGGCCCTGGAAAGAATCGGCACCATGCCTGTAACCGAGTCGGAAAATGCTATCCGGGATCTCGGTCTCGAGTATCAGATCGTCACCGACTATACCTCCATGGTGGTAATGTCCGACACGGCCTTTGCCGATCGCGGGATCGAGCGTCGCAACCAGACCCGCATTGCTCGGGAACAGCAGGCCCGGGCCAAAAAAGCCCAACAGCCTGCTAAAAATTACACCGTTGACCAGAAAAACCCGGCCTTTAAATTCAAGGCCCCCAAGCTGGGCGGCGGCGGTGGCGCCATCGATCCCCTGACCGGCGGGCTGGCCGCTGTTTTAACGGCCATGGGCGCCTTCAGGCTTGCCATCCGCAGAAAAAAGAAACAATAAGGGCATCTCATTAACATGAAAAAAATCATGTCTATCATAACCAGAGCAGTGAGGCGCGCACCCCGTGCCTCACTGCTCCTCACTTTGACGGCGGGGATCATCCATCTGTTCTACGGTCTGCGGATTCAACTGCTTTATGACAGATCCGCCCTGGTCCATCACGAACTGTGGCGAATGCTCACCTGCCACTGGGTGCACCTGTCAGGGGACCATCTTTTCTGGTCCGCCATGACGTTTCTGGGTCTGGGGTCCCTGTGCGAAGTGATGGATAAGAAGAAGTATTTTGCGACGGTGGCCGTCTCCGCGGTGCTGATCCCGGTGGCCATCTGGTGGGCAATGCCGGACCTGATAATTTACGGTGGCCTGTCAGGGCTCGACTGCGCCCTTTATGCGCTGCTGATGGTGATGCTGATCAAGCGGGAAATCCGATCCCGCAGCCGCGTCTGGGTTGCCTTCTTTTCTTTGATGCTCACGGGGTTAATTGCCAAGATCACCTACGAAACCGTTACCGGGTTGACCATTTTTGTCAGCAACGCCCATTCCGGAATGGTCCCGGTGCCACTGGCACACCTGGTGGGGGGTGTTGTCGGAACCGCAATCGGATTACTGAAAGATACCACCATCGCCGCGAGATCCAATCGGCACTCCTTTTTGCCTGGCAATTTGATGACAGCGCAAAAAAGATAAAAAGTTGACCCCTTAACTGATTTTAGCTATCATCTGACAATCTCTTCCTGGTTTGTCTATTATTCTCCAATCTCGGTTACAGAAGCTGACTATGACCGATGGCGTATGTCTATTTGATGCGCATTTTGGCGAAACTGGTTCATAAGGCAGATTCAGGATCTTCCGTTTGCAGCAAGCAGGAGGTGTGCGGATATGAAAAAACCTATGCCCGCCATTTTCTTTGGCCATGGCAACCCGATGAACGCCCTGCTCAGCAACAGTTTCACAAAGGCCTGGACCGCCTGCGGCATTGCTATCCCGAAACCCAGGGCCGTACTGGCAGTATCTGCCCACTGGTACGTTGCAGGCACTTTCGTCACGGCCATGGCAGAGCCTCACACCATCCACGATTTCGGTGGTTTCCCACCCGAGCTTTACCAGATCGAATATCCGGCATCGGGCGAACCGGAACTGGCCAGGCGGGTTGCAGAATTGCTGGCGCCTCTTTCGGTGGGCCTGGACCACCGGTGGGGCCTGGATCATGGGACCTGGGCAGTGTTGTGTCATGTCTTTCCCAAAGCTGATGTTCCCATCGTTCAACTCAGCCTCGACCGCACACAAGCGCCATCCTTTCATTACGATATAGCTAAAAAACTTGAGCCCTTGCGGGATGAGGGCGTATTGGTTGTCGGAAGCGGCAATCTGGTCCACAATCTGCATGCCTATTCCTGGGATAGTCATCCGGTTGAACCGCTGGACTGGGGCGTTCGCTTTGAAGACCAGGTCCGCGCCTATCTGGAATCAGGCGACCACCAGCCGCTGATTGATTATCCATCCATGGGGCATGACGCCATGCTGGCAGTGCCTGCACCGGATCACTACCTGCCCCTGCTGTATGTAATCGCACTTCAAAAAAAAGAGGACCCTGTCAGCTTCCCGGTCGAAGGATTCGATGGCGGATCCATTTCGATGTTGACAATAAGGATCGGTGAATCCAGTTAAAAAGGAGGATAAATATGGCAATACTTCGACATATCGGCTCGCTGGCTTTCGTCCTTGGGATCTTTTCTGCGATATTTTTCGGGATACCCTGGTATGTTATGGTTGCCGATGATCCCGTTTTGCCCTGGTGGCTTAAAACAGCTGTTTTCTGCCTTTTGGGCGGAATACTATTAGTTCTACTGACAGTAGCTCTCGAACAAAGAAAAAGCCGGAAATCAGCAATAGAATCATTCACAACTGAATCCGATCAACCTGGTTTGCTATTGACTTCAGCCGCATTCGCTGGTCGAGAGATTTCTGAAACTCTCGGTCTCGTCCAGGGCCACACAGTTTATGCTATCTGGCTGGGCAAAGATCTTTCCGCCATAATCAGACTGATCCTGGGCGGCGAATTGACTGAATACACAGAGATGATGGGCAGAGCCCGGGATACAGCTATAAATCGGATGATTACCCGGGCGGGTGCGATGGGGGCGGACGCCATCATCAATGTCCGCTATATGACGACGAGCGTCGTGGGAAGTGCCGCTGAGCTGTTGGTTTACGGAACAGCAGTAAAGCTACAGTAAAGCTAAGACAGGATTCTTTATGATTCAGATCAGGAGGTATCAAAATGGAGGGATGGACGGAGGAAGAAATCAAAAACAGGGATTTAATGGCGCCCTGCGGACTGTATTGCGGGGCATGCGGAATTTACATTGCAACCAGGGACGGCAATCAAAAATTCCGGACAATTATGGGAAACCTCTATGGAACCAAGCCTGAAGAAACCGCATGTCTTGGCTGTATGCAGCCGGACCCGCCCAAAAAACTATACGGTTTCTGCAGCGCCTGCAAAATAAGAGATTGCGTGAAGTCAAAAGGCTATTATTCCTGCCATCAATGTGAGGAATGGCCCTGCGAAGAAATCGAAAATTTTCCCCTTGCAACCGGTTTGCGGGTAATTAAAAGAGCCATCCCCAAATGGCGGGAGAAAGTAGCCACGCATGGCGACGAAAAAGGCAGTCAGGAATGGGCCCGGCAAGAATGTGAGCGTTACCACTGCTCTTCCTGCGCCAGCCCCCTGTTCAGGGGCGCACAACGCTGCAGAGCTTGCAAGCAAGATGTGGCCGGGGAGTTGGACGGATCGATCTAAGCATTCGGGCTAACCTTCTGATTTAAGCGGTTTGCTTTTGGGCCTTTGCAGCGGAAGCGTCAATATTGCCCTTACACCTTTTTGCAAGCGGTTTTCCAGCGTGATAGTGCCTTTATGCAGTTTGGTCACCTCGGCCACAAAATTTAATCCCAGCCCGGTACTTTTTTCCCTGCTGTTGGGTCTTTGTAAAGAGAAAAACTTATCAAAAACCTTTTTTAGCGCATATTCGGGTATTCCCGCACCATTGTCTTCAACAATAATTTTCAGCAGGTACCCTTCAATCTGGCTGCGTAGAATTATTCCACCTGAGGCGGGACTAAAATCGATCGCATTTTGAATTAAATTAGAAAGCGCCTGACTCAGCAACAGCTTGTCACCCTTCACCCGGACCTTATCGGGTAACCGGGTTGTCAATTGGAGTTGCTTTTTTTCAAGGATCGCCCGTTTGCTCTCAACGACGGTTTGGAAAAGCGAGGCAACCGAAATCCGTTTCACTTTGCGAAGAATTTTCTGATTTTCCAGGGCTGATAGTTCCAGCATTCTGTCCACCAATGCCTGAATGCGATTGGCTTCATTGCGGATATTATTTAAAAACAGCGTCCGTTGCGCGGAAGGCATTTTTTCTTCCAGCAATTCGGCCGCACCGCGGATGGCCGACAGGGGACTTTTGACCTCATGGGTAAGTTTTTGGACATACTGCTCGACGTATTCTTTGCCCTCCAGGGTTTGCTGCATCCTGGCAAAGGCTTTTCCCATATCTCCTATTTCGCTGCGATCCAGCCGGGGAAAATCAATCCGTTTGCCCTGCCGGACGCCATTGGCATAGCGGGTCAGTCGTTTTATGGGACGGGTAATCCAGATCGAAACAAAATAGCTCAGGACAATGGCCGTCACCATGGCCAGCAGGCCGACTTTGAATATCTGCGGTTTGGCATTCTTTAAAAAAGAATTGATACTGGTCGTGGGCTTGCCCACCGTCAAAACACCTGCCAGGCTGCCATCAACCAGGATCGGTGCTGCAACGTACAACACTTTAGAAGCAGGGTCCTCCATATCATCCGGTGTTGTGCGGGCGCCATATTGGCCTTTTAGTGTCAGGTACACATCGCGCCAGTAAGTGTAGTCTGAACCGAGATCTTTGTTATCCAACGAATCAAATAGGAGTTTACCCTTATCATCGGTAATATAGATCCGCATATCCACATCGGTTTTCACCAGGTTGTATATCCGGGCGGATAAGGGGCGCGAAGAGGTCTTTTCAAAAACCCGGTGCCATTTCGCGGGATCAAAGCGGTTGGCTTCCATCTCACTGCTCACCATGGCCGCCAGAATATTGGCCTGATCCACCAGCGGTTCTTCAACGCCTTCAAGATAGCGGGTACGCAGATTGTCTAAGATCCAGTTGATGGGGTAGGAAAAGCAAAGAACAAAAATGATGAGATAAGAAAAGAAAATGCGGGTTCCAAGTTTCATAAATCCTCTTTTAAGGCATATCC
This sequence comes from uncultured delta proteobacterium, assembly GCA_963821065.1. GTDB lineage: Bacteria > Desulfobacterota > Desulfobacteria > Desulfobacterales > JAFDCJ01 > JAFDCJ01. The sequence continues at coordinate 202,799 of CAWGCM010000006.1, forward strand.
TACCCCCCGGTGGGTGACGATAGGATCCATATCAGGTGCTATGTTTTTCAGTTTGGCCCGTATATTTTTGATATGGGCATCCACCGTGCGGTCCATACTGGCCTCGGGTTCATCCCAGGCCATTTCCATGAGTTGCTCCCGGGAAAATACATGTCCGGGCCGGTGGATAAATAGGGTGAGCAGATTATATTCATAGCGGGAAAGATCTATCACCTGGTCCAGATAGGAAATCTGTCGTTTGGATTCATTGATCTGAAAAGTTTGCATGGCAGACCGGTCTGCAACGGGCTGCCGGGTACGCCGTAAAATAGCCTTCACCCGGGCGCACAATTCCCGGGGGCTAAAAGGTTTGACCACGTAATCATCGGCTCCGATTTCAAGGCCGACCACCCGATCAATTTCGGCAGACCGGGCCGTCAAGAAGATAATGGGAAGGCTGTGGCTTTTGCGGATTTCTTTGCACAATTCAAGACCGTTGATATCGGGCAGGCCGATGTCCAGGATGATCAGATCAATGGCTTCTTTGTCCAGCAACGCCATGACCTGCATACCGGACAAAAGACAACGCGTTTCAAATCCCTCTGTTTCAAGGGCGTACTGAATATTGTCGGCAATCGCCTGCTCGTCTTCAACAATCAGAATCTTTGCATTCATGTTCTTTTCCATCCGGTTATAATGCGATCAATAACAATCCGCACCAGCAAAACAACCCCCAAGACAGCACTGCTGGCAGCCAGCACCATGACGCCGTGTTCGGCAAAGCGGCTCGCATCCTGCCGCAAGACCCCGTTGACCAGGGGCACCCCCAGGGTAATGAGGCCATACCAGGAATAAGGAATTAAACCGGCGCATATCCAACCAACATAATTTGTTCGGGTGACACCTGAGCGCCCAGTTGCTGGTTTTTTACCCGCGACCCCACCCTGGAACCGGTAAATTGCTTTATTTATTATCATATAAAACAAACTTAAAAAAAAGAAATAAATGACAACGCCCTCCAGCCGGTGAATCCTGGAAGATGTTAACCAGCCCAGCTGGATATCAGCCGTGTAGGTATTTATGGAAACAATGATTCGAAAAGCGTTGACGACAATGGTCAGAACATAAGCGCTTAAAAAACCGGCGCCAAGCCAGAACAGTTTGGATCGGTAACCCTCCAAGGTGTGCAAACCGGAAAAGGTCGCCATGCAAAAGGCAATAATCAAAAAATTGATACCCGCACAGGCCGGTGCAATGATAAATCGGTATCCCTGACTGACAAAGCCGGTGTGGGCTTCATTTTCAAATTGAACCCCGCTGATGAGTTCAACCAGGCCCGCAGTAGGAGCCAATACCCAAATAAGTTCCTCACTGCCGGCCCGGCTGTAATGATACTTTAATCCCCATGCGATTAGCAAAATCAAAATATAATAAATGCTGTTTCGCAACAGGTGATCTAAGATCTTATTTGACTTATTTTCAGTCATCATAATATTGAACCCTCCGACGGACAGCAATTCACTGAGAACTTATTCTTTTTTTTAATCCGCCTGCGGCGGACGAGGGTTTAATTCCCCACCCCTTGGGGCGTATAAAATTTTCCGTTTGATACCCCGTTGCTTGCGGCGGGGTTGTTCATTTGCGACTGCAATTGATAGGTAAATATCTTCCAATACTTTGGCGATATTTTTTATATGCCATACCAATAGCCAGCAACACCCCAGCAATGACAACCAGCAGAACCATCTCCGGTTCGGGCACCGTTGACACCGAACCGCCCACCGCCAGATTGGAAACGTGTTTGGGCAGCGGCAGCGGCTGGGCAACATCGTCACCCGGACCTTCGGTATTGCGAACGACTTCATGGACGGCGATAAAAGATGTGTAAGCGGTTAGCAGATTGTAAGTCAGCCCCAGGGTCGTAATCTCTTCTTTGTTTTCCGGATTGCTCAGCTCGGCACTAAAATCGGATAACCGGGCGATCCGGCTGCGGGCCCACAGGTACCGCAGGGCCCGGTTGGCCTCCATGGGCCTGGAATCGGCAACATGCACGATCTGCGCAAAATCTTCCTGCCCGCCGGCTCCGGTCAGCTCAATGGTGCCACCGGGCCGGCCGCGCCATTTGCCGAACGCAATGACGGGCCGATTGGCAAAAAGATCGGGAATTGACGGTGGTTCAATATCGTAGGCTTCAAAATTATTAAATTCCAACTCGACATGGGTCAGGACCGGCGCCTGAACATATCGGCGGAATCTTTCAGCGACCGCATCCGCCTGCTGGGGCCTGGTTACCACAAAGGGCTCTCCCTGACCGGCTTTGGCCATCCCTTCAATCAAATAGCGATTGACACTGGATCCAATGCCGAATGAAAAAACATTGGTGCGGTTAAGATTTTGCTGAATCTCTTCAAAGACCTCGCTTTCGGCTCCGATATATCCATCGGTGACGATAATCATCGTGCGGGAAAAGGCTTCATCCCGGGGTAATGCCAGCCCCTTGCGTAGGGCGGATAGAAGCTCGGTACCGCCGCCGCCGCGCTGTTTGTCAATCAGACGAATGGCTTTGCGAATATTGCCGGAAGAGGCCGGCACCGAAGATGCGGCCATCAAACGCGAGCCGCCGGCAAAAAGGATGACATTGAATTTGTCGGTTTCCTTGAGGTTGCCGATCAAATTTTTCAGCAACTTTTTGGCTGTGTTCAGCGGAAATCCATTCATCGACCCGGAGACATCCACCACAAATATGTATTCCCGCGGGGGGATGTCTTCGGGCAGCACGCGCTCCGGCGGCTGAACCATCAGCAGGAAAAAATTTTCATCTGCACCTTCTAACAGCAGCAGGCCCGACTGGATTTCTTCACCGGCCAGGCGGTAGTTTAGAATAAAATCCCGATCCCCGCCAAAGCCCCCGGCTTCCGTCAGTGAAATTTTAGCCACGGAATCACTTTCCCAGAAGGTATCAATCTCATGGGTTGGGCTTACCAGTTCCTGAAGGGCAATCCCGGTTGAAACCGTCGTGTGGATGGCAAATTTGGTTTTGGGCTCACTGCCCTGTAAAAGATAGGGGTTTTTGATCCATTGATCGGTTTCCGGGGCCTCGGCCTCATTTTGATTTGAATAGCGCGGCCCCACCACCGTGGGATAGACAAACTCATAAACGCCTTCGGTGGGAACCAGCAGTTCGGTGTAATGCAGTTCGATGTCGATGACATCGCCCGCCAGGATATTTGCAATATTCATGCTGAAAACATTGGGCCGTTGCTGCTTCAGCAGGGAGGCGCTTTTGCCTTGTTGTTTGGCCTTCTCGAATTTTTTTTGAGCAGATTGACGCTCCTTGATCTCAGCGATGATCACTTCTTCGCCAATAATCATCTTCATCCCGTGAACCGATGCCCGGGTGGATGCCGGAAAGATATAGCGCGCATTAATGGGGCGGGTTCCGTTATTGGCATATTTTTGGGTAATCACCACATCGGCGATGATGCCGTTGATAGTGACCACCACATCGGTTTCTTTTAGCGGAAATTGATCCAAGGACGGATCTCCATTTTCGATAAAAAAATACGGTGAAAGGGTCGTGTCATCTGCCGAGTCGGCTGACGCGTCCATTGCCGGAATAAAAACAACCCCCATTAATAGAAAACATATAAAACAACTCCTTACCTTACCCATGATGACCTCCTATTAGATGTGTTATTGCCGATAAATCGATTTTATCCACAGCTGTTTTTAATCATATGGGTAGTAAGTGAAGTGAATATGAAATACATTTGAAAAATTGATGAAAATTTGGCACGAATCGACTTGTTGCAAAAAAGTGTATTTTTTCATATGAAGTTTAAAAAGGTTGGGGAAATCCCATGGGTTCCTTATCGCCCCGCCTGCAAAAATGATTGAAACGGATACTTATGACGAATCGACGCCCCGAAATCTGAAATTCCGCGATTAATGGAAATATAAACTTAAAATGGCCGGCACCTCCGACAATTTTACCAATTATTATTATCTGCTGGGAATAGGTCCAAAGGCAGACCGGCAAACTGTCAAACAGGCTTATCTGGAGAAGATCAAAGAATGGCATCCGGATAAAAATCCTGATCGCGCCGAAGAAGCCGAGGAAAAAGCCAAAGTACTGAATCAGGCCTACCAGATACTGGGGGATCCCGAACAGCGTAAAAATTATGATCGGATGCTTCGATACACAAGCGGAAAAGACTTCAACAAATATATAAATGATGAGGCAATCAGGGATAAAATCGATAAAGCCTATCCGGCCTTGAAATCGGCTCTAAAAAATGTGCGGGTGCTTTATGCGCTTTTTAAAGACGCCATAAATGGAAAATACAAGCTGCCGCCGGCCAGTGTGGCCATGATCGGCGGCGGATTACTTTATTTCATTCTGCCGGCAGATCTGATTCCGGATTTCATACCGCTTATCGGCTATTTGGATGATATGGCCGTCTTAACAACCATAATGAATTCCCTTAATAAGGAAATAGGGGAATATCGTATCTGGAAAGAAAAATAAAAACCGCTACACTGCCCCTCCGTGATCAAAACCGCTTCATTCTGACCCACACCCACCAAAATCGTAAAATGGGCGAATATTTAAAAAAAATCAGAATAGGGACAAATATCCCTTGATTTTTTGAAATGTGTCATGTAATGGTTAGGGTCAGCTCTAATCGTTCATGTAGATTGCAGTTGTTGAATTTGATTCACCAACCCTATTACTAACAATTTTTTGCAGGAGGCAGGAAATGATCAGATTTAAAGCAAGCTTGAATTTTGTGATCGTCTTATCGGCGGTTTTGGGACTGGTACTTGTCATTGGATGCGGAAGCTCGGCAGAAAAGCAGGCGATGACTGATTTATTGCAACTGTACAGCCGAACTGTCGATGAATACTCTTCAGCAGACCAGAGTAAAAAAGCAGAAATAGAAAAGAAATTAGATTCTTATAAAGCCAAATGGTCGAATATGAAAATGGAAATGGATGGTCAAATCACTCCCCAGGCTTTAGACCAGCTGGATAACGAATACCAAAAAATTACGAAAAAATATGCCTCATTGGCTCATAAATCATAGGATTTAAGGCTTTCCGTCCCCGGTCTGTGGCTGGAAGCATACTCCGATGGCGCAACGCTGGTGTACCGGTTCGACCACATGAACACCCTATCTGAGAAGATTACTGAAATCTTAAATTGACTCTGTAGCCAGGTATAGTTTCATCTTCCTTTACCTATATGTGTTCGTATGGTTTAGAGAGCAGGGCCAATAGTGCATTGCCTTTTTTTATTGATTTCCTAATGATTTTCTTATATTGACCAAATTCGCCAGGAAAACCCCTTTCCACCAAAATCAAAATGAACAACCCCGCCGCAAGCAACGGGGTATCAAACGGAAAATTTTAAACGCCCCAAGGGGCGGGGAATTAAAACCTCGTCCGCCGCAGGCGAATTAAAAACTACCAGAAGAAACCCGAGGAATAACTGATGACCGACCTGCTCAAAAAGTTCTCCGCCGCCGCTGAAACCGTAAAATCCAACAATAACTCGGTTCGAGTCTGTGTCTATGGGGCCTACCGGGAGCATCTAAAGGACATCAACCCGGATGATCTGCCTGAAAACATACAGATCATTTATGAATCCGTCAAAGACCGGTTAACATCGGTCAGGCCTAAAGAAGATATCGGCGAAGATGAGGCCGGCTATCTTGCCGAAGATATCTTGCATATGGCCGAGGTTGTCAAAACAAGTTCCAAAACTTCTTAATACACGTATATAAACGACTCATAACCCTCTATAATTCACTAGTCAAGCCTGGTCCCCTGTTTTTATCTAACTCCCACCACATGTAAACCAAATATACATTTAATCAAATTAATGTCAACTAACTTTACAATTTCTGATGTCGGTCTTATTTCCCGGCAGCGCGTCAACCACATCTCAAAATATAAAATTTCTATTAATTTAAGTAAGATAACGAATTACTAGTACAAATCTCACATCCTTATCTCTATCCGGTATAAAATCTGCAATTCAAATTTTCAGTACACATTTAACTAAATTGTCCCGGTAAACGATTTGGCCGGAGGAAAATTTCTCCTCCACAAAAACTGTTTTACGAAAGAGCTCGAGTCGATAACCGAATGGATCGAATTTATTTTGCCTAAAATTAAATACTATCAGTCGGATGGAAAAAAATGAATTTATTTCAAAGATTGACGTCACTAAAAATCTTGTTTATAGACGATAACCAGGCCATTCGCGATTGCCTGCAGGTCGCCTTTCAAATAAATGGGTGTTTGCTAAAAACGGTAGAATCGGCTGAAAAAGGTCTCCGTATCCTTGGAGAGGAGCAGTTTGACATTATCATTAGCGATTTGCAGCTTCCGGGCATAGATGGCGTTGAATTTTTCAAGCGGGCCATTGTCTATCATCCTGCCACCATCAGAGTACTCATCTCCGGTTATGGAAATGACACTATTATTCGTGAGGCGCTTGAAATCGGGGTACATGCCTTCATTGCAAAGCCTTTCGATCTGAAGCAGCTATTAGATCAGTTGACTGTACTTATCGAAAAACACAATGGCAGCAAAAACCGCTTTTTTGACACCATAGGACAGAGTCCCCAACGGCAATCGGAGCAAAACCCGTAATGCCGACAATGGTCGGGTTTTAATCACTTTAATCCGCCTGCGGCGGACGAGGGGTTAATTCCCCGCCCCTTGGGGCGTTTAAAATTTTCCGTTTGATACCCCGTTGCTTGCGGCGGAGTTGTTCATTGTTGGAAATCATATGTAGATGGCGTAAGCTGAACGTTTCTTGACAACCACTATAAATCACCATTCCGGCTTCAGCCCCCTATGACCGATCTGCTCAAAAAGTTCTCAGCCACCGCCGAAACTAATAATTTTTTTCTCAAATTGGCTTATTGATTTTAAATTTCAAAGGAGGGATGCGTGATGAAACCCACTATTCTTATTCCCGGAATTACCGGAACAAAACTTGCCGATACCAACAGGCTTGATTTTGATATCGTTTGGTCGGGTATCCAAAGTAAGTATGAAAGTATTTACGATCTGAAGCTCGATATTAAGGCCCAATTCGAACAATCGTCCAACGTGATTATTGAACGCGCCGATGTAGAAGATCTGGCCTATAAAGAAGCTTACTACATCATCAAACACAAGCTCAAGGGCGAGATCTTCATTTTTGGCTATGACTGGAGAAGATCGTGTGTTGAAAACGGCAAAAGACTAAAAGCGTTTGTTGATGATCTTGCCGCCAAACTTGGGGAGACCAGTTTTAATTTTTTAACCCACAGTATGGGCGGTATCGTGTTTGCCTGTTTTCTTAAAGCATTGCGTGGAGATTACGCTTGTATCGAAAAGGCCATTCTGACGGTATGTCCTTTCAAAGGGGCCGTAAATACACTCGTAGGACTGATTAAGGGGGAAGGGGGTATTAAGTTTCCTTTTTTTAACTCCAACGACGAATTCCGAAAAATTGCACGCACCTTCCCTGCGGTCTATGAGCTGTGTCCCACCTATAAAGCCGCCGTAACGTTTGATCCCCAGCATCCTTTAGCCGGTCAACAGTTTGACGTGACCGATCCCAAGCAATGGCAGTTGAATGTGTCGACTACGCCAATGTTTCAAAAACGACTGGAGGGTTTAAAGGCCTTTTTAGGCGGCAATCCCGGTCCGGTTAACCTGGCAAGATTGAATAAAGAGATCCGCGGAAGGCTTTTAATTGTCGTCGGCAGGGGTGAAAAGACAAAAACCTCCGTCATTATAAAAAAAGAAGATCCGAACCATCGGGTCAAAAACTTTTTCGATTTTGATCAAGATGAAAAGGATGGCGATGGTACGGTTCCATTTATAAGCGCAGCGCATTATAAAAACACAGTGTTGACCCTGTCAGTCAAAAGCAAGTGGTATGATAAGGCCACCCATGGGTTTTTCCTCAATGACGGACGAGTCCAGTCTATCATCCGCAGATTTTTCGCCAATGATACGGCTAACCCTAAATGGTATTCAGACATTGCTGACACAGTGAAGGTTGTTTAAGAAATTGACATCCTGATCGCAATCGATAAGGTTGTCATGGCTCACACGACCGATTCAAGATGGAACGGGATCCAGATTATTGGCCATTAAAACAACGATCTTTGGGGGACATCCATGGCATATGGACATTTGAAATTCTATGACTTGCTAACAAATGGCTAAAAGTGATAGTAACTTTGGCTGTAATTTTTAAATTGTAAACTTATCCTGAATGTTGCCAAATTTTTACTGGAGCCCTTTATCTAATCATGGAGAAAAAACGATATCTAACCGCCCAGGAGTTGTTGAATGATTCATTTGAACTCGGTCTTCGTATTTTCAAAAGCGGATTCAATCCCAGTTTCATTATTGCGGTATGGCGGGGAGGTACACCGGTAGGCATCGCGGTTCAGGAAATGCTGGATCATTTAGGTGTTCAAACCGATCATATTGCCATCCGGACCTCGTCGTATTATGGAATCAAAAAAAGAGAAAAAAAGGTCCGGGTCCACGGGCTCGAATACGTTATCCAGCAGGCCAACTGGGAAGACGGGCTTCTTATCGTAGACGATGTATTTGATAGCGGTTCCAGCGTTAAGGCCATTATTGAAGCCCTCAAGGCCAAGATGCGCCGTAACCTTCCCAAAGATATCCGGGTTGCCACGCCCTGGTTCAAGCCGAAATATAATGTAACCGACATTGTCCCGGATTATTTTATCCATGAAACCGACCAGTGGCTGGTTTTCCCCCATGAACTGGATGGCCTCACCCGGGAGGAAATATTTGCCAACAAACCCGGAATGAAGGAGATATTTGAAAACAGGGGATTAGACATAGAAGGAATGGATGAACTCAGAAATGAAATTGAAGGATAATTCTTCATGGATCCCAATGAGGCCGTTCAAAAAATAATCGACACCCATGGGGGCGAGGCTTTCTGGAATGGTTTAGAGGCCCTTGAAGCAGAGATTTCAACTTCGGGCCTGCTGTTCACGTTTAAGCGCAGACCAGTTCTGAAGCATATTAAGGTCACGGCCTATACCCGGGAACCTCGCTTTGTGTTTCATGATTTCCCTTCGCCGGGATTGACCGGTGAGCTAATGGGGGCTAATGAAGTTCGCATCGTTTCAAAGGATGGAGATATTGTTCAAAAAAGGGAAAACCCCCGATCGGCCTTCAAGGGATTGGGTCGTTTGCTGTCCTGGGACGATCTGGATTTCATCTATTTCGGCGGCTATGCAACCTGGAACTATCTGGTTGCCCCGTTCATCTTTCTTCGACCGGGATTTAATTTTGAAATGCCGGCTCCCATAAGTGTTTCTTCTGCTACCTGGTTCAGATTAAAGGCAACCATGCCCGACGATTTGCCGACCCATTGCCGAGATCAAATTTTTTATTTTGATGAAAACTGGCACTTGAAGCGCCTCGATTATGTTGCTGAAGTTGTGGGCAGCTGGGCCCACGCGGCCCATTTTTGTGATAACTATCAGGACTTCAACGGCATTAAAGCCCCGACTCGCAGGCGGGTGCGGCCGATCCTAATTGCAGACAAGCCATTGCCGGGACCGATACTGATCGCTCTGGACATCCATGCAATTCGTCCTGTGTAGGATATAAAAATTTTTTTGTAAACGATGAGGAAAAGGTACGGGATCTTCATGAATACCTGACCTGCTATATTATTCGTTTCTGTTGACAGCGCCTTCTTTATATTTTACTTTTTAGAAACTCTTTTTAATCCAGCAATTTTTTTCAGTTCCGTTTCACATAGAATTCTCAGAAATCGACTAGCGCTTCTATTTGCTCTGACCTGTTTGCTGAATGTGTTTTCACTTCGGTTGGCAATTGTCTCTTCATGCATCCGCTCATTTTTTAACCCGGCAAGCCATGAAGCAACTCAAAGACCATCAACTATCTATATTACCGGAAAGGAGGGTAAAATGAAAAACCTGCGGCTTAATTATGACGTGTTGATTAAAATTTCCAGATCCCTCTCGAAATCAAAAGACCCGGAAGAAATTATCCGCATGACGGTGGAAAATCTCAAATCAGCGCTGGATATCAAAGGGTGTGCATTATTTTTAATTAATCAGCAGACCAAAGAACTGGAGGTTGCAGCATCAACAGGTTTAAGCACGGAGTATTTAAAAAAAGGGCCGGTAAGCGCTTCACGATCTATTGCGGATTCTCTCAAAGATGGGCCGATCGCGGTTTATGATGTCAGCGACGATCCCCGAATTCAATACCCCGAAGAGGCCCGGAAAGAAGGGATTGCCTCCATTCTCAGCGTACCGATTATGATCGGTGATGAAGCCATCGGCGCCATCCGGGCCTACACCGCCGAGAAGTGGGAATTTACTCTGGATAATGTGAATTTCGTACAGGCACTGGCACAGATCGCCGGCATTCTGATAGAAATGACCCGGTTGTATCAGGGTCAAAGCGATCACATCGAGGCCTTGACCACCATGTGCGAGTCCCCGGCGCTATAAGTACAATATTAAGATAGTAACCGGAACAACTCCGAGCATCATCTATTTTTATCTGGAATCCCGCCTTTGCGGCAATACCGGTAGGTTTACGCCCCGGGGAGTCGGTCCCAAAAGTACCGCGTGACTGAAGCGGATGTCAGGTTTTTCAATGCATTGCAGCCCGCAGGATTGCGCTATATCTGATGTCCTTTTTAAAGCTTCAGCGGTGACATGCATTTTAGGTTCAGCGATTAAAATCTTCCCGTCAGATACCAGCAATGTCTTTAGATGATTGAAAAATTTTTTCTGATCGGGTACTTCGTGGACCATCCAGAAAGCTAAGATAAAATCAGCCGGTTCCTCTATGTCGATGACATCCGCCCCGCAAAGATGGGGAATGATCCTGTCGGCCAGACCGGCCCGCCGTGAACGCATACTCATGATATCCAACATTTTTTGCTGTAGATCAACGGCAAAGACCTTTCCCGTGCTGCCGACCAATCCGGCCATACCGATTGAAAAATACCCCATCCCGCACCCCAGATCCACTACCGTCATGCCTTCCTTTACATAGTTTCCAAGAACTTTTTGCGGTTTATGAATGAGTCTGCGAAGTGGATTATCAAATGTATAAGCGATCCACCAGGGGCAAACACCTTGATGCCCGGGGGAAGACAGTGAATGGGATGTCATGTGATAAAACCTCCTTAGAGCGTTTATTGGATATAATCGTTTGAGGGTCCCAGCCCGCTGTTTAAGAATGAAACAATGACGTGCTCTGTTGCAGTTCCGTCTAATTCCAACAGGTTTGAAAGGCTGCTTTGATGACTGTCCTGATTTAGCAGGTAATCTTCGGTATTGCAATGCTCACGGAGACAATCAGAAATCCATTTGCCAAGGTTAATGACTGATTCTTTCATTGGGCACCTCTTACGGGAAAACATAGATTTTAAAACCAATCCTAATCAAACTATGGTTGTAAGCGGTTGTCATAATGAATATGTTCCGTTTGCCAGATTTGCTAATAGGAGAAAATATAATATGTAACATCCTGAAGTTATTATAAACATGACAACCGCTATCAGAACGTTATTCTGACAAACGCTCTGAATATAGACGATCAAGAATTCAAATGCTTTTCTGTAATGTAAAAATTTGTAACAAATTGTAGCGGTGGATCTCATTGCCATGAGTGCGGCTGGTGTGCTGAAGTTGGTCCGGAAGAGGCCATCGACCCGGTCCTGGAACCAAACGGTTGCCTGGAAAGAGCTGAAAAGACAAACCGGGACTGGCAGAACAACCGTCACTTCATCTCCTTTCTGTTCAAGTTTGCGACCCTGGGTTTCGCTACCTTTTTCTCCGGACTAGTGCAGGCGGAAAGCTGGCGGGCTGAATTAAAAGGAATGGTATACAAGATGAGTTGCTATCACTTGTTATTGATACGACATATCTTAAACAGGTATAGTTAATCTGTGGTGGATTTAGAGGGCAGGAGGCTGAGTCCCACACCGCAGGCAAAAATAAGCGAGGCTCCGGAGATCAATTGCCAACCAAGGGGCTCATCCAGAAAAAGCACCCCAAAGCAGGCGACCAGCGGTACTTCAGCTGTCATCATGACGCTGACAAGGGTGGCCGGGATTCGGACCAGGGCCTGGTTAATGGTAAGCTGGGCAGCTACCGAGAAAACAGCAACCGCTGCAACGCCAGACCAGCCTGCGGTGCTGTCGGGAAGAATCGGAAGAGCCTTCATCACCAGGGGACCCAGGCTGGCGAGCGTGCCGGTCAAACAAAGATAAAAAAACAGGGTGTAGATGTTGTTTTCCCGGCCCAGCCGCCGGACCAGGAGAAGGGTGAAAGCGCATAGAACCGATGCTATAACAGCAAATAAATGTCCCGGGTTTAAAGCGGTTGAAGCTTCATGGGGCCACAGAATCAGGCTGGTGCCGATGAAAGCGCCGCAGATGAACAGCCAGGCAATTTTGACTGGGGGCTCGCCGGTGACCCAGGGCGACAGGATGGCGGTGAAAGCCGGATAAAGGTAGAAAAGCACCATCGCCAGTGAAAGCGGAATCCTTTGAAAAGCAGCGACCAAAAGCAGAAAGGCTACCGAACCGCATAGTCCCCGCGCTATAAGCAGAAATCGCTGCTGCCCCCAGAGGCTCAAACCCAGTGCCTTGACAATAAACGGGACCAGCAGCAGGCCGAATAAAAACCGGCCCAGACCGACCTGCCAGACGCTGAGATATTCTCCGGCCATTTTGGCTGACACGCTCAGGGCGGCGTAGAAAAAAGGGGCCAGAATTATCCATATCAACGCGCCCGGATTTGAGCCTAAGGCAGTCAAAAGAACCTCTCGTTTAATAAATTCTTGATATTTACAGGATTTAATATGATTGTTATGTATTATTTAGTTTCACTTTTAGAGAATATGCAAGAATACGTCAATATCATTATATGAAAACTCCTGTTTTGCCCTGTTCGGAGCCATCAAAGCGGGTTGACATGGCTCTTAGCTCGTCGTTTAAAAGGATTTCAAAGCGCTATCCTTTGATCCCTGGCGGTGCCTTATTAAAAAAAATACTTTTGGAAAATTATGGAAGAACCAGAAAAGCCTAAATCGAATGTAGAGCAGGCAGCCGAAGACCTGTTTAATTATGCCATTGACCGCGAGGATGTTAAATGGTTGATGGAAAATCTGGCAGAAGAAGCCGCTATTAAAAGGACCAGTGTAGAATACGAGCTTCCGATCCTGAAAATTATCAGTGTTGGATGGAGCCTGTCTTATTACCTTACCGGCAGCCCTCAAAAAGATAAGTTGTCAAATCTGTATTGGACGGCAATCAACGATTTTTCAAAAGACCTGTCGACGACAACCGAGATGATGACGGGTCAAAAAATCGATTATTTTGATATCCTTAAAGAGCGTCTGAATATATACGTGAAAGCCCTGGAGCAGCAGCCCGATGCGCAGGAGCCTGCCACCGTCATCGGACCTGAATTTGCCAGAACCTGCGGCAATGCCGACGACATCTTCACCTTTATGACCGGTTCCAAAATGTTTATGGCGGCCACCGGCCGAGTGAAGGAATATCTAGCGGCAATCAAGCTAAGTCCATCGATTCGTAAATACGATGACGTATTTACTCACTCAGGACTTGGTGCTGAGTAAGCAGTTACGTTGGATTGTTAAGATTTATATGTCACTGTAATTGCGACTTGAATTCATCTACTAAATGCTTGACTCGCAATCCAGGCTAGTTTAAGTACAGGGGCTTATTATGACGGATAAACCCAAGAAAATCATCCTGTATTTAGCCCCCCTGCGGGGCCTGACAGAGTACATCTACCGCAATGCTTTCGCTCGGCACTTTGACGGATTTGATGCTGCGGTGGCACCCTTTATCCCGACAATGACGTCCGCTCGATTTAAAAAAACCCATCTCAAGGATGTTCTGCCCGAATACAACCACGCCATGCCTATCATTCCTCAGATCATCGGCAACAATCCCGAGGATTTCATTCCCCTGGCCAAACGTCTGTTTGATCTGGGCTATGAAACGGTCAACTGGAACCTGGGGTGCCCTTTTCCCATGGTGGCTAAAAAACAGCGCGGTTCCGGACTGCTGCCCTATCCGCAAAAAATTGAGGCCTTTCTTGAAGCCACCATTCCTGCTATCCCCAACCGCCTGTCCATCAAAGCACGGCTGGGCCGCAAAAAGACCGATGAAATATTAACCCTTCTGCAAATATTCAACCAATATCCACTGGATGAAGTCATTGTTCACCCCCGCACCGGCAAACAGATGTATGACGGCGAGCCGGACCTGGACATGTTTGAAAAATGTCTGGCAGTCTCAGACCACACCACGGTCTACAATGGCGATATTAATGACCTCGACACCTTCAAAATATTTTCTCAACGCTTTAAAACCGTGGACCGCTGGATGGTCGGGCGCGGAGCCTTGGCCAACCCCTTTTTACCGGTCGCCATCAAAACCGGTAAAGACGGTACCACCGACAAAGTTGCGGTCTTCCGGGCATTTTATGAAGACCTGTTTGAGCAATACCGTCAGGCGTTTCACGGCCCCGGGCATTTGCTGGATCGAATGAAAGGTTTCTGGACCTATTTCAGCCGGTCCTTTAAAGACAGCCGCCAAATTAAAAAAAAGATCCATCGCACGCAGAAACTGGATCGTTATTTAAAAATTGTGGATCGGTTCTTTGAAGAAGATGCGCAGTGGATTGATTGAGTAAATGGGATTATGGGGGTTGTTGAGTTTATGGGGTTATAGCGGTTGTCATTAATATGTTCCGTTTGCCATATTTGCAGTCAATGGCAAGGGCTTTACTTATCCCCCAGCCGCAAAACGCGACCATCGAAGAACTCAAGCAAGTTTCCCGGCTGGGTTCTAATCAAACTTTTATGAAGGACAATAGCTCATGGAACATAGGAAAATTTCGAATATCGACCTGCCATTCAATCGCCGGATCTCAGATCGCCCCGGGCAAGAGAAAAAAATATTCCGGTGGCGCAAAAGCCAGAAAAAATGATAAAAGCGACCTTTTGGCTTTTGATCAGCAAGGGATAAAAGTCCGGTGTTATCTGGGCGCGGCCGATAAAAAGCGCAATCACCAGGGTGGCAATTCCCATACTGAGCATCTGGCCCAGCAGGCGCATGGTTGCCACCGACCCGGAAGCGATGCCGTAATACTTTTTAGCGACCGAGCTCATGATCGCATTCATGTTGGGTGAGGAAAACAGGGCAAACCCGAACCCGAGAACCATGAGGCTGATGACGACAAACAAAAGCGTCGTGTGGCGGTTGATCAGCGCTAAAAGGATTAACCCCAGAGTGGTCAGCGCCATGCCGAGTGATGCGATCACCCGCGGTTCAATTTTGTCCGAAAGTTTGCCGGCCAGGGGTGAAAACACCGCCATCACAATCGGCTGGGCAATCAAGACCACTCCGGCCGCCTGGGGTGTCAGCCCTTTGATATATTGCAGGTAGAGGCTTAACAAAAAGGCGACGGCAAAGGTGGCGCTGTAATTTATCAGAGCCGCCAGACAGGAAAAAGAAAAGGTCCGGTTTTCAATAAACAGGTTGACTTCAAAAACCGGATATCGCACCCGGGTCTCCCATTTGACAAAACCGGCCAGTGCCAGCATACCGGCCAGAATGACCCAAATGCTCGCCAGGGCCGGGATTATCGTAATACCGTACATAATAGCCACTATCCCCAGGCCATAGATCACCGACCCGATAAGATCAAATTCATCACTTTCCGCCCCGGTCCATTCGCCTTTTAATTTCCACACCACAAGCAAAATGATGGACAGTCCCAACGGGGTATTAATCAGAAATATGCTTCTCCAGGAAAAATGCTGGGTCAGCCATCCACCGAAGAACGGTCCGCAGGAAAGGCCAATATAAACCGCGGCCACAGCAATTCCCAGCACCTTGCCGCGCTCCTGGGGCGGATACACCGAAGTCAAAATTGCAATGCTGGTGGCAAAAACCATGGCCCCGCCGATACCCTGAAAAACTCGAAAGGCAATGAGTATGGGCACCGAAACCGAAATGGCGGCCAGCAACGAGGTAACCGTTACAATAATCTGGCCGATTAGAAAAATTTTCTTACGGCCGTAAATATCCGCCAGTTTACCAAACGGCACCATCGAAACCGAAGCGGCCAGAAGATAAGAGGTCGCCACCCAACTCAACATTACCGCATCGGTTTTAAATTCCCTACCGACCGCCGGCAACGCGATATTGACAGATGAAATCATAAAGGGCGTCAGAAAAGAGCTCATCGAGGCGATAATCAGGGCGGATAATTGGGCGGCTTTATCATTCAAAAATTTAATTCTCCCAAATCATTTTATTTTTAAGCAATTATCAGCCTTCCACCCTGGTTGCGCTAAAGTCAAGGTCAAAGATCCGCCTTGGAGGGATCCCCCAACTTAAAGGTGTCCACGGCCAAAGTTGTCGCCGCAATATTCAGAGTCGATCAGGGTTTCACAAAATAATATTTGAGTCAATAAGTTATATTTATTCAAAAATATTGGGGCACCACTGAATAGCACCAATCAAACACCTTGAAATTATTTACCAATTTTATCTAATACCCTCGATTGACATACCCTACATTGTGGTATACTTTGGGTTTTAAATCAACTCCAAAAAAAATGCAATTGGGGGAGTTTGATATATGACTCGTCCAGATATTTCAAAAATTTACATGTTTCGGAAAACCGTTTCCAAAGTACCGATGAAAATCTCATTGCCCCTGGTTTTCACGGCACCGGTAATTGTGGTGGTGATTGTTTTGTCGGCCATTGCCTATATTGAGGCCAATTCTGCGGTCAACGATTTAATGGCGCAAAATCTGTCCCAAATTCAGGATTACATCGAAGAACGGCTGGACGATCTTTTAAATTTGCCCAGCCGGATTCAGCGTGTAAATGCAAATCTCATCCGACAGGAACATCTCAATCTCAAGCATTTGCGTTCCTGGCGAATGACATTGTTTGAACAGGCCCAGGCGTTCAAGGGACTCAGCAGTATTACCTGGGGCAGTGCCGACGGGCACAGTGTTGGCATCGCCCATCATCCCGGTATGGATGGATACGAGTTTTACATCAAAGATGAAGAAACCGGCCCCGATCTCTACGAATACAACTGTGACAGTCATGGTCGAATGAATAAATACCCGACGAGGGTTTTCGCCTATGACCCCCGCAACCGTCCCTGGTACAAAGCGGCCATTCGCGCAGATAAATCAACCTGGACGGATCCCTACGCCCGAATGCATAAAGATAGGGCCGATACTACCCTGGCCCTGGGATATGCGCAGCCCTTTCGGGACAGCAATGGACGACTGATTGGCGTTATGAATGCCGAGTTGACCCTGAACGACATCACCCATTTCCTCGAAAACCTCAGTGTCGGCCGAACCGGTAAAGCTTTTTTGCTGGACCAGCAGGGTCGACTGATTGCCACCTCCTCCGGTGTTCTGCTAGCCAATACCAGAAAATATCCGGTTGCCGCCTCCGCCTCTGCTGACAGGCAAATAGCCCGGGCCGCATCGTTTCTCGAGAAGGAATTTGAATCTTACAGGGCTATTGGCGGGAGGTACCAGCTCAGGCTGAAAATCAATCGTGAGCCCTATTTACTGATGATCTCGCCGTCGGTGCATGCAACCGGTCTGACCTGGCTCATCGCCACCCTGGTACCGGAAAACGATTTTCTGGCAAGTATTAAAGCGGGGCGGTATCGAAATATCAAAATCGGGGTTGTGGCCGTTTCAGCCACGCTCTTGTTTGGCATCGTATTGGCGGTGATTGCGCTCCTGCCCATGCTGGATCTGATTGGCTATTTCAACAAAATCGGCCGTGGACAGCTCGATCACGAATTAAAACTGGAGTATTCCACCGAGTTCGTGGATCTATCAAAAAAAATAAACGCCGTGACCGCCGATTTAAGGGACCGCATGCGTTTGCGTCAGTCACTGGTCTTGGCCCAGGAGGTTCAGCAAAATCTTCTGCCTTCGGGCACACCGGATATCAAAGGATTGGACATTGCCGGGCATGCCGCCTATTGTGACGAAACCGGCGGGGACTATTATGACTTTCTGAAGATTGCCGGGCAGCCGGACACAACTGCTGGGATCGTTGTGGGAGATGTGGTCGGACACGGGGTGGCCGCGGCCTTGCTCATGGCCACCGCCCGTGGAATTGTGCGCAGCCGCTGCCGAACCCCCGGCAGCCTGGCCGACCTACTCACGCACCTAAATAACCAGCTGGTTAAAGACACGGGCGGCGATCGCTTCATGACCATGCTGCTGATGGAGGTGGATGCCGAAAGAAAGAAAATGCGCTGGGCCTCTGCCGGCCATGATGCACCATTTGTCTATGATCCGCACGAGGGTCGTTTTCATGAATTAAACGGCAGCAACCTGTCTTTAGGCCTGAAAAAAGGAGCCAAATATCAAGAGCACCTCTTTACTGCGGTTAAGTCGGGCCAGATTTACCTGGCTTCAACCGACGGGTTGTGGGAGGCATTTAACAAAAACGAAGAGATGTTCGGTAAGGATCGCGTCCGTGACATTATTCGGCGCTATGCCAATCTCTCCGCGTCGGAGATCTGTGATCGCATAAATGCGGAACTTTCCAATTTTCTTGGCGATACCGGCCCGGATGATGACTTTACTTTTGTAATTGTCAAGGTGCAATGAGAAATAAACACCTGGTATTACAACCTTGAACATGGGTTTTAATCCGACGATTGGTGATAATGCCAGTATGAGGCGGACGTCGTATTTAGAACCTATCTCAAAAATGCTTTCTTATCAGAACATCCAGATTTCTTTCTAATACATTAGCGTATCCGATCAGATCGAGCCCCTCTAATTTTTCAACAGCGCCCTGGGGAAACAGGTCCCTGGAATTTCCTTGCAGGATAGCAGTTGTTTCCGTTTCGGAAAACACCGGTCCCTCTGCAACCCCCTTGCGAAAATTCTTATTGACCGGACAGACTTTCTGGCAGACCATGCACCCCACCAGGCAGTGGTGCCAGGAGGGATTAAGCCATGCGGGAAAAACTGCCTGCCGTTCATTGTGGAAGGTGATACATCGCTCTGCGTGCAGCAGAAAACGGTCGGGGCCGATGGCACCGCTCGGGCAGGCTTTGGTGCAGGCATTACAATTACGGCAGTCATCCAGAGATTTGAGCTCCCCCCAGTTGTCCTCTGCACAGGGCAAATCAGAAATAAAGGCCACCAGCCGATAAAAACTCCCCAGTCCTTCAATAAAGGTAATATTATTTTTTCCATATTGCGCCAGTCCGCTGCGCACGGCCAGAAGTTTCCAGGGCACGACCGCTTTCCTGACCTGATATCCGACCGGATCCAGTTGCAACCGGAGCAGGTTTTCTACCTGGCGATCCGTTTCGTAACTGTAAGTCGGCGGAATGATGCACGGAAGTTCTTCTCCGGCCGGTTTAAAGGTCACCCGCACGGATGGCTGGGGGGCGGCCACAATAAACAAAGTTTTTGCTCCAGGGAGTCTATCCGGAGCTGTAAAATCAAACCCGTTTAACTCTTCTGCAAAAAACGCTTCATCAAACAGGCCCTGCTGATAAGAGGAGTTGATATCGCTTTTAAGATCCTCAAGGTGATCAACAGATAGAATTTTCCCCCGGCAGCCTTCCTGCTCCAAAGCGTTCATCAGGTTTAATGATAAATCTGTGGTTCCCATTTTATCCCCCTTTCGGATTCAAGCGGTGGTCAGGTATTTCACTGTTTAATTATTGATCAATATTACTTGACTGCGGTCATCATGCAAAGGCGAATCAATTCTATTGGAAAAAGCAATGCCGGAGTTGAGCCGGTGGTTATAGATCGCCGTCCACCTTTACCGCCACGAAGGTGGCATCATCTTGCGGCTCAAGGTTTTCACGAAAGTCGTTCATTGCCAGGATGATGTTATCGATAATGGCCTGAAATGAAGGATTGGAATCCGCGCCGGCCTTTTTCATCCTGCGGTACAGCATTTATTCTTTCTCCCTGTTATTGCCAAACGTATTCTTGGACAAAAACCTGTTCAAGATGTTGTGTGGGGGCGGCTTTCCAGCCGCGATAATAAACTATATTGCTCAAAGAATCGCGGCTGGAAAGCCGCTCCCACAAAAAAGAAATTGTTTACCGGCACTGTCTAAATTCTTTAATGACTACTCTTCTTTTGAGCAAGATTGACATACAGTGATTTATTCTAAAATTTTCTAGTGTGCTGATGCACATAATCCCCAATCCGCCTCATCCGCGCCATATCATCTTCCCCCAGAGGCCCCAGTTCAAGGGCCGGCAGGGCATCTCGCATCTGGTCCACGTTTTTGGGCCCACACATACATACATCTACCGTCGGGTTGGACAAAACAAAACGGTAACAGTCGCTGGACGCCGGCACTGAATCTCCGTCCGGCATCTTTTTAGAATTTAAAAGCTGGCCCCAGCGGGTTGCTGTATAGGAAACAATGCCCGGCCGGTCATCGCCCCGAAGGTGGGGAAATATATCATTTTCGGCTCCGCGATGAGCAGCATTATAACGGACGTGAAACAGGTCGAACTGCCCCTCGACAGCCATCTGCGGAAAAAGCTTGCGCTGGTGCCCGGACATGCCGAGAAACCGGCAAAGACCTTTGCCCTTCATCGCCCGGGCCCGCACTACAAGCCCCGGCGAGGGCCGGCGGTTGTGCCAGCCCAGGATGAGAATATCGGCTCGTTCAATTCCCATGGCACGCAGATTTCTTTTAAAAAACCATTCCATCAAAAACCCGAAGCGGGCGTACGATTGAATGGCAACCACCAGATTGTCCCGCTGTCCTTGCCGGCAAAGATTGCGGACAGCCTGGCGCATGCCAGCTCTGTGCCGGCCGGATCCCAGGTAAAAATAATTACAGCCTTTTGCAAAGGCCTCTTCAAAGGCTTCGGCGGGCGCCCCGTAGCTGGCTGCCAGGCCCAACGGCCCGACTTTTAAACCGGTACCGCCCAGAATTCTTTTAGTAAATGCAGCCATGAGAAATTTCCCCTAACGGTTGACTATGCATGGCAGATTATACTGATCCATTTTGCCCGATTAGCTTGCTGAATCTCAAATGATTAGTTTTATTTTGTTATTCTGCGCATCAGCTCATCAACTCAATCAACTTAATATACTTAATCAACCAATCAACTATTCAATTAAAGCGGGTGTATCTATCGGGAGCACGACTGTGAATGTGCTGCCTTCGTTGAGCGTACTAACGACGGTTATATTCCCGTTGTGAGCCCGGGCAGCAGTTCGGGCAAAACTGAGTCCCAATCCTGTGCCGGCCTGGGACCGGCTGGGGTCACAACGGTAAAAGCGCTTAAAAATATGTCCCAGATCTTTTCCGGAAATCCCCATACCGTTGTCTTTGACCACTATCTGAACCAACTGATCTCCGCCGGTGGATACGGTCACATCGATTCTTCCTTTCGCCGGGGTGTATTTAATGGCATTATCGAGCAGGTTGGCAACCATCCGCTGAAGCAGCCGGATGTCGCCATAAATACTGAAATTTTCAGGTCCGTTGTAAACCATTATGAGCCCTTTATCCTCGGCCGGGGATTGGAAAATATCACAGGCATCACGAACAAGATGGGCGATATCCAGTTTATGACAGTCCAGTTGATTCACACCGGCTTCGGTCCTGGAAATGATCAGCATGGTGTTAATCATGTCCAGAAGCCGGTCACATTCTTCAATCGTGCCGGCTGCCATGGATTCGTATTCTTTCAGGGAAGAACCGGAAGTCAGAGAAACTTCGGCGATCCCTCGAATCCGGGTGATGGGGCTTTTGAGGTCGTGGGCGATGTTGTCGCTCATTTCTTTGATCCCGGTTACCAAAATCTCAATACGATCCAGCATCTGATTGAAGGTCAGAGCGAGTTGATCGATTTCATCTGCTCTTTTTTTTACCGGCACCCGCTTTTCCAGACTGCCTTCTGATATCCGGCGCGCAGTCTGGGTCACCGTTGCAACGCCCACAAGGGCCCGGCGGGCCATAAACCAGCCGACCACGACCGCCAGAGCAAAGAGGATCACCATGGTGGTGATAAACACTTTGCGAAATACTTCAATGATGCGGGTGTGATTTTCCATGGATTGACCCAGCTGCAATATCAAACCGGGCCCGATGGCGGCATAAAGAATACGGATTTTGTGTTTCCGATCCGATAGTTTGATGGTATCAAAAATCGGTGCCCGGCTGTCGAGCAGTCGATTGATCGCTACCTTGTTTATCCCAATATCGCGCCAGTAAGACATGTTGGATGAAGAGAACACCTGGCCGGTTATATAAAGCAGTCGAAAAAATATCTTTTTCTCCCCGGCCGCCTGGGCCTGTAAAAAGGCCTGACGCTTGACGGCTTCAGGACCCCGGGTTGACAGGATCGAGGAAAAGGTCCTGACTTCACTTGAAAGGCCCTCATCGGTCTGCTGCCGTATGACCGCGGTGATCAATAAATAAAAGAAGAAAAAGGCCACACATGCGGATAGCATGAATATGCCGGCATACCAGCATGTTAAACGGAAGGCCAGGGTATGATGGATATCAGCTATCTTCTTCTTTAAGGACATAACCCACCCCACGCACCGTGTGTATCATCTTGCTGCCAAAACCCTTATCAAATTTTTCCCTTAACTTATAGATCCGGGATTCGACCACATTGGTCAGAGGGTCAAAATAATAATCCCACACATGTTCCATGATCATGGTTTTGGAAACCACCCGGCCGGCATTGCGCATTAAATACTCGAGCAGGGAAAACTCCAACGGCTGGAGGTCAATCTTTTGGCCGGCCCGCACAACCTCCCTGGCAATCAGGTTCATGGTAACCTCTCCCACCACCAGTGTGGTGGGCTCCGACACATCGCTGCTTCGACGGATCAAGGCCTGGACCCGGGCCAATAATTCCGAAAATGCAAACGGCTTGGTAAGGTAATCATCGCCTCCGGTCTGCAAGCCTTTGACACGATCATCGACAGAGCCCTTGGCGCTTAATACAATCACCGGCGTTTTTGCCTTTTCCTGCCGCATCTTTTTGATCAGAGCCAGGCCGTCCAATTTGGGAAGCATGATATCGACGATCGCTGCATCATAGGGCTCGGTCAGCGCCAGATGCAATCCGTTTTGCCCGTCGCCGGCATGATCAACAGCAAAGCCCTCAGCCTTAAAACCTTTGATAATGAAGGAAGCGATTTTTTCATCATCTTCGACCAGCAGCAGTCTCATTATATCTCCTGGAAATTTTTTTATGGTGCAAGGCTCAAGACAATGGATTTTGCCTTTTTAACCTTGAAGCTATTGCCACCCATTCTTCCTGACTGACGATTTCGATAATTTCAAATCCAATATTTTGCAATGCCTCCGCCACCTGGCTTTGGTTCTTTTCTATAATTCCCGAACAGATAAAAATTCCGCCCGGATTTAACACCCGCCCGATGTCAACGATCAGATCCAATATAACATGGGTAAGAATGTTGGCAGCTATCATATCATAGGTTTCCCCGGTTTCATCAACTAGATTTGCTGTTTTTACCTGAAACCTTTGGGGCTGAATCGTATTTAATTTTAAATTGGCGGCAGCGACCTTGATGGCGGTCTCATCTTTATCAATACCACAAACCCGGGCAGCACCCAGCCTGGCTGCTGCGATCATCAGGATTCCGGATCCGGTTCCCACATCCAGAAAGCAATCACCCTTCTTTAGATACTTTTCAATCATGGCCGCACACAGGACGGTGGTCGGATGGGTCCCGGTACCGAACGCCATGCCCGGATCCAGCTCAATGACAATCTCATCGCTTTCGGGCGAATACTCACGCCAGGTCGGCTTTACCACCAGATGGCGGCTGATCTTCCGGGGCCAGAAATAAGCCTTCCAGGCATGGGCCCAGTCTTCATCATCCAATTTTTTGTAGCTGGTCCGTGAAGTTAAGCCGGACCGCACCTTCAGCTGCGACAGTTTTTTTTCTAAAATCCGGCAGCGTGTCTCACTTTGGCTGTCTTCCGGCAAATAAGCGGTCACCGCATGACACACAGCACGACCGATAGCATCTTCCGCCCAGTCTTCTTCCGGATCGATGGCAGGGTCTTCCACCACCACCCCCTGCAAATCAAAATCGTAGAAAATATCAGATATCAGGTCGACGGCCAGATCTTTGTCTACCGGATCTCGGCCCGGTTGATCGAAAACGACTTTGACTTCAATCCACTGCATAAGGCTCCGCTCGTGGTTACCTGTTACTGGTGATTCGTTGATAGTTCAAAAGGGCTGGAATAAATTTTGGTTTCACCCATCATGAAATTTTTCTTTGGGAGGGTTGAAATAGCCGAACTTCAGGTTTGGAAATTGCTCCTTTATCTGTTGCAGCAATATCTCCATCCCAATGGGCTCACCGGGTGATGCCAGGGCATCCATTTTCTTCCAGTAATGCACCGGGTCAAAGTTAAGGTTGCGCCACTGGATCATGTCGATCGGAAATTTTTGTAAAAATCGAACAAGGGCGTCGGCTTCCCCAGGGCTATCGCTGAATCCCGGACAATTGAGATAGTTAATCGCCACAAATTTTTTCCGAGCCAGCGCCATCTCGATGCTGCCAAGGACATCGGTAAAACCGTAGCCCTGCGGCCGAAAATAAGCATCATAGTATTCTTTGCGAACACTGTTCATGCTGATGCGAATGCTGTCCAGGCCGGCATCAAAAAGAGACTTCAGACGGGCCGGCAGACTGCCGTTGGTATTCATATTAATAGTGCCGCTGGCGGTTTGCGATCGAATCTTTCTGATGGCCGGTTCGATAACATGGGCCGCCAGCAGGGGATCACCCTCACAGCCCTGGCCGAAACTGACAACGCTTTTATCAACCCGTTTGATATGGGCCAGGGCCACCTCGGCGATTTCCTCAGGGGTGGGGGTGAAGGCGATGCGGTCCTGGCTGTGGTGGATGCTGGAATTTTGCTGCAGGGACAGGCAACCCAGGCAGCGGGCATTGCACTGTTTAGAAGTCGGCAGAGGGGCTTCATACCGGCTGAGAAAAAAATTTTTACCGGCCGGACACCCGTAGGTCAACGCACATTTGTCAAGGTGTGCCCGCAGGCGGTTGGCCGGCATTTGTTTACGCATTCGATCAACACCGGCGATCACATCTTCGCGTGGCATACGTCGGAGATCCTGGCGCGGTTCAGAATCCACCAGGACCACGGCCGATCGAAAGCCTTTTTCATACCAACCGACGGCCCCGTAAGAGAACAACGGCAATATTTGCGACTTTCGGGTTTCACGATAGGCGCTGATCCGGGAAATCACATATCCCGGTGAATTGAAGGCAGCAACCGGAAATATGACTTTACCGGGCTCGTAAGGGTTTTCCTGCAGTGTTTCCAGTTTTCTTGTACGGATATTGAACAGCACGGGTTTTCGATCCGGCAGATACATCAGCTCGCTGCCGTAAGGCAGATTGCGGGTCTGACCCACGGCTAAGGGCGAAAATAAGGCACCGGCCATTCCCACCGCAGCATAGCCATCCAGCTCGAATATCTCACCGCCCCCGTTGGCAACCAGGGCGGTAAGTAGAACCTTTTTGGCTTTATCTGGTTTTTCTGATGTCACCGGTCCTCACTGATTCCTTTTCTTTAGGGATGGCCAGCAAAAACTAACATAAACAGACAATTTTTTAAACATCCCAAAATGATGATGATTAGTATACTGGGTGTGGAGTATTGTGGGCAAGCATAGAAGCTCATAGGTCATAGCGCATAGCTGAAAGCTCAAAGTTGGGCGAGCCTCGACTCGGCTGAGCTCGTCGCAGGCAGAGCCCGCCTTAATCGTCTTGCAGGAATATATGGTGAGCACAGAGGCCCGCCCTGCTGATGGTTGATAGTCTGAAGGGCTGAAGCCATGTTAACTATGAGCTATAAGCTCCAGGCAATGAGCTATTTTCTGGCATAAACATCACACAGCGTGACGTTCGGCCGTCCACTTTTAGGACAAACGGACGGTCAAGAACGGTATGCGCCACAAAAGGAGTTTCATTGGAAACCGGCAAAGATTTGATCCAATCCCAGTCCAGAAAGTCTTTTTCATCATCAGTAACGGTTACATAATTGATCCCCAGCGTGGAGATATTATGAAAAAAATGGGACCCCTGGGACGGCTCGGCTCTTAGCTCTGCGGATGAGGTTTCAATCATGGCACCGACGCCGCTGATCTCAGCCCAGCTTACCGGGACCCCCAGCCAGCGGTCGGCCGAACCCCATCGGCCGGGACCGATGAGAAGATATTTGCGCTTTTCTTGCAGCAATACAGCATTCAGCTCGCCAATCTCCCGTGCAACCTCCGGGGTTCGCCCGGCATCGAAAATATCCGGCTTTACATAAAGGATGTCGGCAATATCCGTTTTTTCGGCATTGCCCAGGGCATTAAAAGAATGACAAAAGGCCCGGGAGACATCCGCTTCGCTGATTTCAACTTTACCGAGTTCGGCCCTGGCGGTCATGGGTCTTAACTGCAAAAAGGCAAATTCCGGCTGGCCTTGGGGGTCTTGCGGCCAATTTACCGAAAACTCAAGCTCCACCGGACAGCCCATTCCCTCCTGGCCCATATCCAGGACATCCGATAATAATCCGCTCAGTGGAAACAAATCGAACTTAAGGATCTGGGCAAACGTCAGGACCCGGTAGCCCGGGACGTGGGTGGTGTCACGGATGCGATGCTCTTCAGGAAAGTATGTGCTGGCCAGCTTTTTCATGGGCGGATCTTCGGTGACCTCGTCAACTTCTCGTTTTGACAGGTTGGCATCTTCATTGATCCCGAGTTCCGGATAGGGACCGCCCATTTTCAGGGAAAAAAAATAGCGCTGGGAATTTTCCAGAATATCTTCCACGCTGGTCCGCTGGGGCAGGATCTGAGGATATTTGGGAGAAAACCGCAGGGCTTTTTCGCCCTCCATCACCGTTTTCCCCAGGCCCATGGCAATGGTGGTAATTCCTTCTTCCGGTTTCATTTTGGAAAACGGATAGTAATTGTAAGACTGGGCCACCCCCGATATGGCAGGATAGAAATATTCCCCATAATACTCACCAACAAGCTGCTGAATGATAACCGCCATCTTTTCTTCTTCTGTGCGATGACCGACCCGTTTTGAGAACGCCCGCGGACTTTGAAAATAGGTGGAGGCATACACCAGCTTGATGGCGTGAATCAGCTGTTCCAGACGGGTTTGCAGATCGGGATGATCATTGGGAAGCATGTAGGTCCGGTAAAGGCCGGCATAGGCTCGAAATTGGGCGTCTTCCAGCAAACTGGAAGAGCGAACCGCCAGGGGATAGGTGATCCTCGCCAGATAGGCTTTTAAGTCATCGGCTATCCACCCGGGAAAGTCCGCCTTACAGAAGACAGCGGCAATTTCTTCATCACCGGCATCCGACTTGGAAAGCCCCTTTAAATCATTTTCCTCAACAAAGGCATCGAACCCTTCGGTGGTAATCACCATGGTGCGGGGAATGAAAATGTTTATATCGTCATATTTTTTATGAAGCTCGGCCGACCGCTGCAGCAGGTTGGAAACGAAGGCCAGACCCCGGGCTTTGCCGCCCAAAGAACCCTTTCCGATTTTGAAAAATTCAGTGTCCAGATCAAATTCACCGGCCTCAAAATTTACCACCACCCCCTTTTGTCGCTGCCGGCGCCGGGCATGAATAATCGAACAAAGATACTGGCGATGTTTTTCGACACTTGAAAAATCCTCTTCCCTTATGGGACGTACCTTTGAAGCCAGGTTTATTTCCGTGCGGGCAAAAAGCCAGCGGGAAAAATCATTGCGACTGGTGTGGTGGACAAAGGAATCTTCGGGAATTTCTTGAATACACTTCTCAAAGGAATCCAGATCGGAGGCCCGGGTGAGTTCCCGACCATCCGGTTTGCGAAAAATGAAATCGCCGAAACCAAGTTGTTCCATAAAAAAGGAGCGGACCTCGGCGATCAGGGACGGTGAGTTTTTATCAACAAAAACTGCCGGTATCGATGCGGCCTTCTCGGCGTTGGAGGATTCAGAACTGGTCAGCAACAGCGGTATGTCGAATCGTTCCTTCTTGATTTGGGATAAAAAGTTAACCCCGGCATCGTTATCCAGTTTACCGTTGCGCGGAAAGCGCACATCGGAAATAAGTCCCAGCACATAGGGTTCATACTCTTGGTAGAGTCCGACGGCCTCTTCGTAGTTGCGGGCCACCAGAATTTTCGGACGGGCGCGCATGGTCAGCAGGCGGTGTTCTTCGTTGAGTC
The DNA here is from genome assembly GCA_963821065.1 of uncultured delta proteobacterium. GTDB lineage: Bacteria > Desulfobacterota > Desulfobacteria > Desulfobacterales > JAFDCJ01 > JAFDCJ01. The sequence continues at coordinate 231,166 of CAWGCM010000006.1, forward strand.
CCTTTTGTAAAAGAGCCTGGGTCTGGCTTACCAGCTCCCGGTAAAGAACAGGCAGCAAGGTTGATATGTACACGGGCGAATCTTCCACAAAGAGAATAACCCGGATGCCGGCCAGGTCCGTGTCCCGGTCGACGTTCATCCGGTCTTCGGCGCTTTTTACCAGGGCCACCAGAATATCAGTGTTGCCCGACCACACAAAGGTGCGGTCGATTCCCGGCGGCTGCATAAATACCCGGCTGGATTCCTCCGACGGCAGGGCACTGTGGGTCAATAGAATGACCGGTAGCTCAGGATCTTTTTTCTTTATTTTCTGCCCCAGCATAAAGGCATCCATGTCGGCCAGATGGAGCATGGTGATAACCAGGTCAAACTTTTTTTCAGACAGCGCCGCAAGGGCATCTTCCGCCGTGGAGACCCAGGTAAACCGGGGAGGGTTGCTGAGATTCAGTCCGCGGTATTCATGAATGATTCTCTCGGAAAGACGGCAGTCCTCCTCCATAATCCAGGCATCGTAAGGGGTTGAGACCAGCAGGACCTGCCCGACCTTCTTGGCCATCAACTCATGGAATACTTTAAAACTCGGGTCAAAATCTTCGGCAAAGCTTTCGATGTCCAGCTCCATTTGATACAATCCTTAAATTAGATACAATGTTCAGAAATAACAGAAATGGCTGTAGAAATAAATTCAAAAATATTTGAATTAGTTTCTAAATAAAACCATACCTCTAAGTAAATCTCAATGGTAATCATATTTGTGATTGACAGCCTATAGAACCACGGTATTATATCCATCAAGATAAACTGTCACAATGACCGAGGAAACGGCCATGGAAAACATGATGTCAAAATCACAATTTGTGCCTCGCGTTTTGTATTATTTTCGTGAAATAGAAAAATCGGCAATGAACTGATAATCAGCGATCGCGGTAAGCCTGTTTTAAAGATTGTGCCCTATATCGAAAATCCCGTGGCGGCCTTGAAGACGCTTCGCAATACAGTCCTGAAATACGAAAATCCGACTAAGCCGGTCGGGGTGGAGGATTGGGAAGATTTAAGCAGAAAAAAATAAAGAGGAAGATTATATTGGACATTTGGATGACACTGAAAAAGGCGCTGGATTTGTATCCGGACAGGGTTGGGGTGGTGGATGGTGACAGCTCATTTACCTATGCCGAAATCGGTGATCGGGTGACAGGCCTGGCACGGTTTTTCCAAGCACGGGCAATTCAGCCTGCAGACCGTATCTCAATTCTGGAGGTCAATTCCCATGCGTTCCTGGAGACCTATTATGCTGCCGCGGGAATCGGTGCCATTTTAAATCCGCTCAACTATCGCCTGGCCGCCAGAGAAATTGCCTATATTTTAAATGATTCCGGTAGTCACTGGCTGGTGTCCGGGTCCCGCTTTGCCTCCCTGGTCAAGGGCATCCAGGATGAAGACACGCCGTTGAAGGGAATTATCTGGATCGACGATACGCCCGATGCTTCACCGGAAGTCCCGTATTTCAATTATGATGAAGCCATCAAAAGCCATTCCGGCCCCTTTGAACCTGTGGCCGTGGGGGAAAATGATGTTGCCCATCTTTACTACACCAGCGGAACCACGGGGCGTCCCAAAGGCGTCATGCTGACCCACAAAAACGTCTGCCTGCATGCTCTGGGAACCATTGCCGAACTCAAGCTGGTGGATAGTGACGTCTGGGGACACATTGCACCGATGTTTCATCTGGCCGATGCCTGGGCCACATTTGCCGTTACCTGGGTGGGTGGCCGGCATGTGATGGTGGGCCCGTTTGAGCCCGAAGCGGTAATGGCAACCATTGAGCAGCAACGCATCACCTTGAGCAACCTGATTCCCACCATGCTCAATCTAATGATCAAACACCCCAGGGTCGATGTATTTGATTATTCCAGCCTGCGCGTGATTTTAAGCGGCGGGGCGCCCATCGCGCCCCAGGTGGTTAAAAGCATCACTGCAACGTTTAACTGTGATTACATTCAAACCTACGGCATGACCGAAACCAGTCCCTATCTGACCCTCAGTATTTTAAAAAAGCACCTGCAGGACCGGCCGCCGGATGAACAGCTTAAATACAAATCCAGGACCGGCCGACCCTTTATCGGTGTGGACCTTAAAGTCGTCGACGAAACCGGTGTGCCCGTAAAGACGGATGATCAGCAGGTGGGAGAAATTTGGGTTCGCGGGGATACCGTTACACCCGGCTACTGGAACCTGCCGCAAGAAACCGAACAGGCCTTTGCCGATGGATGGCTTCGCACCGGTGATCTGGCGGTTATCGATACGGAAGGCTATGTCAACATCGTTGACCGCCGCAAAGATATGATCGTCACCGGTGGTGAGAACGTGTATTCAACCGAAGTGGAAAACGTGCTCTACATGCACCCCAAGGTGCTGGAAGCCGCTGTCTTCGGAGTGCCGGACGATAAGTGGGGAGAAGCCGTAACAGCCGCTGTGGTGCTCAGGGAAAACGAATCAGCCACCGAAAAAGAAATTATCCAGTTTTGCAAAGAGTACCAGGCCGCCTACAAGACACCGAAAACCATCATTTTTCTGGATGAACTGCCCAAAACCGGTTCGGGCAAAATTACCAAGAAGGCCCTGCGGGATCCGTACTGGAGGAAGTAGAAACTCTTTTAAAAATTCATCCTTTGCGCCAACGGTTTACCCCCATCAGGAGAGTACACAAGTTAGCCTCGGAGAAGCCCTCCTAAGACGGATTAATTTTATTCTAAAATCCAATTTTCTGCTGAAGCGACATCATCGAACACCTCCAATTTAAACGGCAAATTTTCAGAGAGTTCAATAAAAGTCTTAACCAGGCCCGACATAAACCCGGATTCAACAACAATTGCAGTTTTTCTCTCTCTTGCAACTTCTGGATAATGCTCAAAGATAATATCTTGCAATTTATATAAATCATTTATCGCTAACATTAGAGGCCCCGCCTTAAATATCCAGAGGTCATTTTTTTCTTCAAATTCTTTCATCTTGGAAAGTTTAACACTGCCCTCTAATATATCCCAATAGTTAACACCTTGGCTTGGTTCTACCAAAATATAAGAGTCTAGTACTGATATTTTAATTGTCATTTTTTATATGATCAATAGTTTTGGGGCATGTAAAGACGAATCGATTGTATAAATACTCACCTAATATCATTATAATAATTATAATTTGGGGTGTACTTTTATTATAAAAATACTGAATTGTAAATATCAGAATATCGGCAGGTTATTATCAGGTTGAAACTGATATTATTTCAGGCTATTCAGGTGGTTTCTTAGGTTGGTTTTCAGGCCGAGAATACCTAATTTTTTTCGAAGGTTGTTTCGATGAAACTCAATTGCTCTCTGCGAAGATTGAAGCAAATTCGCTATTTCTTTGGAGGTTTTTCCCTGCTGTATAAGGTCTGCTATTTGTATCTCTCTGGGGGTTAAATCAGAATATTTTGATGCTAAATTGTTGTAGAACGGAGATATAACTTCTTTAAGATTTGATTCCAGAATATTGACATATGATCTTTGCACATCGCCTAACCTGCTGTTTTTTAATTTTTCCAAATAAGGGAAGGCTAAATTCTTTAAATTCAGCAAGACTTCATTTTGAATTTTAGTTTTGTCTTCGTCTCTTTTTGCCAATAAAACATTTAGTGCGGTATTTACCTCTTTAAGGCTCTTAGATTTTAGCTCAAGATCTATTTTAGATTTTCGAAGTTCCTGTTCAGCAGCTTTACGTTCGGTAAGTTCGCTTATGTCTTCAAGTGTAAGTATCACTATAAGTTTACCCCTGTAATTAAAGGGCGAAGTTGTCACCAAAATATATATTTCCTGGGCTTTATTATTCTGAATAACCCCCATTTTTGTCTTTTTTCTGAGTACACTCTTGCCCATATAAGATCCTTTTACAGAGTTTCTTATGACGCAATTTTTACATTCTTTGCTTTTACCGCATCCGCCTTCTTTTGCCTGGGAGTGACGACACTGAAATAAATCTCCGCATCTATTTTTAATAATTAACTCCGGTTCCGAAGGTAAGAAATCCATCCCGGCGATATTAAAATCAAGTATTCTTAAATCGTCATCAACAATGTAGATAGGGGTTGGAATTGCATCTAAGATGCTTTTAAAATAATCGATTTCATCACCTTGTTTGCTTCGCATTCACATCATCCCAAAATATGGTTTCAATTTAGATTCAGTTCCTGAAAAGTATATGGAAAGGGTTGCAGAACTATTGGTAATCGTAAATGTAAAAAGATTTTTTGGCAAGCCTTAGATTTGGTGGCACTGAAACTGGTCATTGCTCCAACGTGTCGCAGATACAGAAGCCCTTTAGCATGAAAGATCTATCTGTAAAAATTGATGAGGTAGCAACGAATCTTTTAAAAGCATAGGAAATTTTTATCAGCCGTTACCTCGAATCACCGCGTCATAGATTTCTCAAAAAATTGAGCATCCCGCATTAAGTTTTTGGTATTATTGCCGATAGTAAAATCAGAATGACATTAGATTGTTACCCCGAAAAAGGTGCTTTTTACCCGATACAATCACTGCTGATGAGCGTAAGCTCAAGCAGGTTATGTACAATCTTTTATCAAACGCAGTGAAATTTACACCGGATGGTGGTGAGGTATCGTTGACCGCTCAGACTTTTAACCTTGAAGATGAAGAAGTTTCAGCCATAGATAACGACAATGGTAGCGGCATAATGATCAGTGTTACTGATCCTGAGAGCATTCCATCTGATCCAGAAGGTGAATTCTAATGGATTCTGAATTAATCACAATTTATGAAAAAGAAACCGGTGCTCAATACACCGACGGCCTCACAGGTTTGTTGAACCATGGCTTTTTTGAAATGGCATTTTCACGTGAATTCAAAAGATCTGAAAGGTTTGGAGAACCGTTTGCTCTCGCTTTAATTGACGTTGATTCTTTTAGCCATTACAACAAACGTCTTAGTGCTGCTGCCGGAGATCGCATACTGCGAGAAATAGCCGAGCTCATCTTAATAAATATTAGACAGATTGATCTTGCCGCAAGATATTCCGGTGATGTGCTCGCTGTGGTTTTCATCAAGTCCAACACACAATCCGCATCGGTGGCCTTGGAAAGAATGAGGCAGGCGATTGAAAAAAAGTACGGCGGTGATCCAACCATAAGTGTTGGTCTTGCATCTTATCCTGACGATGCAACAACTAAAGAGGTCCTAACCGAGAAGGCACGCAAAGCCCTATTGAAAGCAAAACTGGGAGGTAAAAATAAAGTTTGCTTTTTTGAAAAGAAATGCCCAACGGTTTCGAATGAGTTACCAAAGATATTGGTTGTCGACGACGAGCCGCGTAACGTGAAGCTCTTGGAGGCCAATTTGCTTCCTTTGAATTATGAGGTCATAAAAGCATTTAATGGTGAGGATGCCCTGGCTATAGTAAATAAAGTGGATATAGACCTGATTTTATTAGACGTCATGATGCCCAACATGGATGGTTATGAGGTGTGCCGTCGTTTAAAAGCCAGTGAGGCCACACGACTTATTCCGGTAATAATGGTAACCGCGTTAGACGGTATTGAGGACAAAATCAAAGGCATAGAAGCCGGCGCTGATGACTTCCTCACCAAACCGCCCAATAATTCGGAGCTTGTCGCCAGAACAAAATCCCTGGTTAAGTTAAAGAAACTAAACAATAATTTAACCAGCATTGAGGGTGTTCTTTTTTCATTGGCTAATACGGTTGAGGCAAAAGACGCCTATACTCAGGGACATGTTGAACGAGTGTCAAGCTTGGCAATGCGTTTAGGACAAAAAATGTCTCTGCCGGAAAGTGAACTTGAGGCTCTGAGATATGGTGGTGCATTACACGATATAGGAAAAATAGGTGTGCCCCGTGAAATTATAAACAAAGCCGGTCCGCTTGATATCGGAGAATGGGAAATAATAAAGAACCACCCCGATATAGGGTATAAGATTTGTTTGCCCTTACGAATGAATCTGGGGCCGGCTTTAGATGTTATTCGATATCACCACGAAAAGCTCGATGGTTCAGGATATCCAGATGGTCTAAAGGGAGAGGAGATATCCACAGTAGCGCGGATCATGGCGGTATCAGATATTTTTGACGCACTCATAACCGATCGACCCTACAGGAAAGCGATGCCCCGTGCGAAGGCTCTTGAGATTCTCCGAAAAGAAGCTGAAGAGGGAAAATTGGATAGAGAGGTTGTTAGAAATTTGGAATTGTTGGTGAACAAAGGTGAGATTGTTCATTAAAAATATTACCATTGGGATTATTTAAGACAATGAATGGAATATTAAGATAGTGAGAAGCTTCTTGTTTGAATTAAAAACATTCGACTTCAGAAAGGAAAAAAGGAATGGGTACCAATAAAATTTTAGTCATCGAAGATAATGAGTTAAACATGAAGCTCGTTAGAGGGTTACTTTCTCTTGGAAATTATATAATGATAGAAGCCCCTGACGCTGAAAACGGGATTCAGATGGCACATGAGCACCACCCGGACCTGGTTCTGATGGATATTCAGCTACCTGGTATGGATGGTTTAGAGGCAACCAAAATAATCTCAAATGATGCTGACTTAAAGGGTATACCCATTATAGCTTTGACTTCATTTGCCATGGAAGGGGATGAAAAAAAAGCACAACTTGCCGGTTGTGCCGGCTACATCACCAAACCGATTGATACCCGCAATTTTCTAAATAATATTAACAAATTCCTGGACAATGATCTAAGAGATGATGGAACACCATAGTAGTCAATTATCCTGATCCCTATGTGATTGATTAAAATATGAAACTAAATTCAAAATATTTGGCCTTATTTGCCCAAAAAAGTATTTTAGGAAAAATACCTGATTATTCAGACATTGGACTCAGGCGCAAAGTAATCATGGTCAATGTTATATCTTTTGTGGCCATAATAAATCTTGTCCCACTCGGGGCAGTCGCATTTTTTAAAGGTAACCTCACCCTTTTTAGTTTAGATATTGGGGTCGCAGCGGTATTAATTGCATCCCTGGTATATTCAAGAAACACTAAAAAATATGATGTTAGTATCTATTTTGGAATAGTGGCGGCCGGAACATTGTTTTTCTGGTTACTGGCAACCGGTGGTGTAAATGATACTGGACATCTCTGGTACTATACGTTTCCATTGTTTTCGTTATTCCTTTTGGGGTTAAAAAAAGGGTCATTCGCATCTCTATGTCTATTTTTTGCTGCACTCGTCGTTTTTTTCATTGATTTTAGTTCTCCCTATTTTGACAGGTACACTCTCGATTTTAAAATCAGGTTTATTCCGTCGTTTCTGGTGGTTTTTGCCTATGCTTATCTCTTTGAAAACTTAAGACGAAAGGATCAGCTGGCATTAAATGAAAAGAACTCGGAATTGAAAAGGAAAATTGACGAACTCGAAATCGTTAAGTCCGAACTCCAAAAAAATCGAAGTGAGCTTGAAAAACAAGTAAATCAAAGGACAGCAGATCTACTCAAGGCAAATAAAATACTCCAGATGGAAATCAATGAGCGCATGCAAGCCCAAAAAGCGCTGCTTGAATCCCACTTAAGATTTCTCACGGTATTAAACAGTATTGATGCGGATGTTTATGTCTCTGACCTGGAAACCCATGAGATTCTTTTTATGAATGAGCATATGTGCAAGGGGTTCGGTGCTGACTTTGTTGGGCAGATATGCTGGAAGGCATTTCGCAATGAGCCAAAACCCTGCGGTCATTGTACAAATGATAAACTATTAGATTCAAGCGGACAACCCACCGGTGTACATGTCTGGGAAGACCAAAATCCCATAACAAAAAAGTGGTATACCAATTATAATCGCGCCATTAAGTGGGACGATAATCGCTATGTTCGTTTGCAAGTCGGCACGGATATAACGGAAAACAAAAAGGCTGAACAGGCATTGCGCAAAGCCCATGATGAACTCGAAAAGCGGGTTGATGACCGCACCATTGAATTAGCAAATGCAAAAGAACAAGCTGAAACGGCGAATAAGGCTAAAAGTGAATTTCTTGCCAATATGAGCCATGAACTTCGCACCCCGTTAAACCATATTATTGGATTCACCGAACTGGTTCTGGATAAAAATTTCGGTGACCTGAATGAAGCCCAGGAAGATTATCTCAGTGATGTTTATCATAGCAGCAAACATTTGCTGTCTTTGATCAACGACATATTAGATCTTTCTAAAATAGAGGTTGGCAAACACAAGCTCAATATCACAAAGGTAAATTTAGGAATACTTTTGCAAAACAGCCTATCGATGATTAAAGAGAGGGCCTTGAGACGAAGCATAAAAATTTCTTCTCATTTAAATGGTATTCCTGACATAATATTTGCTGATGAACGCAGCTTAAAGCAAATTCTGTATAATCTTTTATCCAATGCGATAAAATTCTCACCCGATCGGGGAAAGATTGTGCTGGAAGCAAAATTAACAGATGGCAATTATATATCGAGCAGCAAAACTCAAAAAATCTTAGTTGATAACGATAAGCGATCATTCGTTTTAATTTCCATAAAAGACAACGGCATCGGATTGAAGGCAGACAGCCTTGTACGAATTTTCAACCCCTTTGAACAGGTTGATAATTCTATAAGTCGCCAATTTGAGGGTACGGGTCTGGGGCTTTCAATTTCCAGGCAGTTAGTGGAAATGCATGGCGGAAAGATCTGGGCAGAGAGTCATGGCGAAGGAAAGGGAAGTATGTTCAATTTCATTTTGCCTACTGAAGACATGACAAAAGCAGCCAAAATCGAGATCGATTCTCAATCCAATAAATTGCATCAAATAAATTGAGACAATAATCATGATAGGGCCCACAAAACAGAATCAAATAGAATTAAAACCGGAACAGTTCAAAAAGCTTTACAAAAGGCATTTCCAGGGAGCTTTGGTGCGCTCTGGCGCCAGCCTATTAATGTGGCTGTTTGCACTAGTTGCATTCTTAGTGGGCTCTATTCTGGAAAAACATTTGCTTGGCATCAGCTTATCAGTTGTATTTCTGATTTGCATAAATCCACCGACCCTCTGGCTCCTCAAACATAGCACTGGCAGGCGCCGTTTTGAATACGTTTCCCTGGTTATCAATTTTTTGGAGGTCATCGGCTATACGGCCATAATTTATGTATTGGGCGGCATCAATGGTTTGTTTTTAAGTCCTATTTACGCAGCATTAATCGCTTATGTGGGGGTTGTGGGGCCGTCAAGTTTGCCCTTTAAAATAGCCGGGGTTTGCGGAGCAGCATTCGGTCTAATGGTGGTGGTAGAATATTGCGGGATTATTCCGCATCAAAATCCTTTTTGGAACGAACAGCCACCCGGTCCCGATCAAATCATCATCGTGTTAGTCGCCATCTCTTTGCTTTATGTGGTTGCTTTTATCTCTTCTTATACCGGTAAACTTTTGAAGAGAAACGAAGGAAAGCTTAAAGAACAAAATGCTGAGCTATCTCAATCTCGTTTAGAGCTAAAAGAATCAGCTAAACAGCTTGAAAATAAAAATGCTGAGCTTAAACTTTCAGCCAGGCAGGCACAAGAGTCAGATAGAATGAAATCAGAGTTTTTAGCAAACATGAGCCATGAACTGAGGACTCCGCTAAACCATATCATTGGATTCACCGAACTCGTTGTTGATAAGAAATTTGGCGATTTAAACGACATTCAACAAGAATATTTAAATGATGTGCTTCAAAGCAGTAATCATTTACTTTCTTTGATCAATGATATTCTGGATCTTTCCAGAGTGGAGGCTGGAAAATTTAATCTGGTCTTTTCAGATGTTAACATTCATAGGCTTTTAAAAAACAGCTTGAATATGGTGAGAGAGAAAGCCAGAAAGCATGGAATCCAACTCTCGCTTCGAATAGATCCAGCTATTGAAAAATTAAAAGCCGACGAAAGAAGACTAAAACAGGTCATGTATAACTTGCTGTCTAATGCAGTTAAATTCACGCCGGATGGTGGTGCGGTGGATGTCAGCGTCCAATTGGTTGAACGAAAATCTCGGCCGAGCCGCCGCCGGGATGACGCTGGAAGTTACCAGATGCTTCCAGATTCGATGCCAACAAACGGACCGGATAGCCCCAATTTGATTAAATGCGCTGAATTTATAGTTTCTGACACCGGTATTGGAATCAGCGCCGAAGATCAAAAGCGCATTTTTAATCGCTTCGAGCAGGCCGATGGCTCAACAAGAAAAAAATACAAGGGAACTGGATTGGGTCTATCCTTGTGCAAAAATCTCGTGGAACTGCATGGGGGGAATATTGGGGCTGTAAGTGAAGGAGTTAATAAGGGATCTAATTTTCGTTTTGTGATCCCGGCTTAAATATTTATTAGGAGAGACAAATGGATGGACAAAAAATTTTAATAGTCGATGACGAAGCCAATAATATCAAGCTTCTCAAGGGTATTCTATTTCCGCAAAATTACAAATTTTCTGAAGCCTTGAGTGGTGAAGAAGCTCTTGATTTGGTGCGCCAAATCAGTCCAAGTCTGATTTTGTTGGATGTCATGATGCCAGGAATTAATGGTTTTGAAGTTTGCCAAAAATTAAAACAGGATGAAAAAACAAAATCGATCCCAATAATAATGGTAACCGCTTTAAACGAAAAGGAACATCGTCTAAAAGCTGTGGAATCTGGCGCAGATGATTTTTTGAGCAAACCACTGGATAGCACCGAAGTTGTTATTCGTGTCAGGTCATTGCTTCGTCTAAAATCTTACCATGATGAAATTGTGGCCAAAAACAATCACTTATTAGAACTGGAAAAAATCAAAGACGGGCTAATACACATGGTTGTGCACGACTTGCGCAACCCCCTCTGGGCCGTATTTGGCTATTTAGATCTGCTCTTGCTGGATAAACAGCAATTCACTCAAAGTCAAACCAAACTTATCGAATCATGTAGAGGCAGTTGTCGAGAGCTAAAAGAAATGGTTGATAGCCTTCTTGATATTTACAAAATGGAAGAAGGGCAAATGGAGTTGAATATCGAGAAAGCGGATCTGGAAGACCTGGTTGACGAGAGTATTCAACCCTTTTTGATTCAAGCAACTAAAAAACAGATTGCATTGTCACATGACCAATCAGATAGGAGGCTTTCTATCCAAGTTGACCCAAGAATGATGAAAAGAGTTCTCGCTAATCTTATTAATAATGCAATTCGTCACACCCCGTCCGGGGGAAAAATTAAAATTGCAACAGGACCTTATCAAAACAATGGCAATTTTTATGTAGAAGTAAAAGATACTGGCAATGGAATAGCACCTGCCTATCACAAAAAAATATTCAATAAATTTGAACAGATAAAACTCCAAAAGTCTGGCATTTCTGTTGGTTCAAGTGGATTGGGTTTGGCTTTCTGTAAATTGGCTGTTGAAGCCCATGGCGGCAGGATCTGGGTTGAAAGCAGAGGTGAAGGTGAAGGGGCAATATTTCAATTTACGCTTCCGGTAAGGCAATCGGTGGAATTGTTAGCCTGATGATTGAATAAAAACATCTTTAAGATACCTTCTAATTTCTGATCTCGCCGCTGGATTCTACCATGTTGTTTCTTTTTCTATCCGGTAATTAATCCTTCAGACCTTTTTTAAAAAGCCAATTAGTATTATGTTGATAAAGCAGATTGATGGTAATCTGCTGCTTTCATGGAGGTCCTTAATTGACTACAAAAAAATAGGTCAATTTTGAGCATATCACCAAATTTTAAATCCCATTTTGAAATAATCATAAAAATATTAAAATTTATTGACAATTTAAACAGTTGCCATTAATGAACATCGAAGTGCTCGGAAATAACCAGAAAACGAGCATTATCTGCTATTGTTTTCAAGGAGGTGTTCGCAATGGGGCAAAAAAAATGGGAAACCCACAATCCTTCCGGTAGCAAGCGCGTGATTGTCACCAAATTATTGCCCGGTTCGCTGTGGCTGGAACGTCTGATCCGGGCTGATTGCAGGGTCGAAGTCTGCACTTCCGCCGATGTACTCAGCATCGATGACATCAAGACTGCCATGGGCCAGCAGTGCGATGCCGTTCTGGGGCAGTTGACCGAGGACTGGGGAGATGAATTGTTTGGCGCGCTCAAGGCCGCCGGCGGCACGGCCTACAGCAATGTGGCCGTCGGCTATAACAACGTGGATGTGGATACCGCCACCAAACATGGAATCCCGGTGGGCAATACGCCAGGAGTTTTGACCGAAACCACGGCCCAGATGGCTGTGGCCCTGACCTTTGCGGCCGCCCGCCGCACCGGTGAGGCCGAACGGTTTCTGCGGGCCGGCAAATACAAGGGCTGGCTGATGACCCTTTTTCTGGGAGAGCTTTTGTGGCGCAAAACCGTGGGTGTTATCGGAGCCGGTCGCATCGGCGCCACCTACGCCCGCATGATGGTCGAAGGGCACAAGATGAATCTTGTCTATCATGACATCTATCCTAACAAAGACCTGGAAGACTACATCGCCGCCTACAGCGATTTTCTCAAATCCCGTGGGGAAGAGCCGGTAACCTGCAAACGGGTGGAGCGCCTCGATGAATTGTTGCAGGAGGCCGATTGTGTCAGCGTGCACACCGTGCTGGATGAATCCACCCGCCACTTAATAAATACCGAGCGCCTGGCGCAGATGAAAGATAATGGCATTTTGATAAACACCAGTCGCGGCCCGGTGGTTGACGAAGCGGCCCTGGTCGATCATTGCCGACGGCATCCGGGTTTTCGGGCCGGCCTGGACGTCTTCGAAGATGAACCGGATCTAAAACCGGGCCTGGTCGATCTGGAAAACGTGGTCATTGTCCCCCACATCGCCTCGGCCACCCGCTGGACCAGAGAAGGCATGGCCACCCTGGCGGCCAGCAATGTAGCCGGGCTGCTGATGGGATATCCGGTCTGGAACCAACCGGACATATTGCCGTTCCTGGAAACAGAAGCACCCCAGGCCGCCCCCAGCATCATCAACGCTGATGATTTGAAATTAAAGATATTTAAAGCCTAACATTGTTCGCACAAGACACAAGCTATTTACAATAGAGTTCATCGTTGAAACTTGAAAACGAAATAAATCGATTTACTTATTGCCTGTTCAATTATTTAACATTTTTACCAGAGCCCGTTTTAAAGTGGGGAAGAAATGATGATAGCCAAACGAGTCGATCAATTGGGGACCGAAACGGCCTTTGCCGTCTCAGCCGAAGCCGCGGCCTTTGCCGCCCAAGGAAATAAAGTCTATCCGTTTCACCTGGGAGATCTGAATCTCAAAACCCCGGCCAATGTGCTCGAGGCCGGCATCAAAGCCATGCGGGGCGGCCATACCAACTATTGCCCCAATGCCGGTGTAGCCCAGCTTCGGGAGCTGCTGGCCGACGATATCGGCACCAACCGCAATGTCAAGTATTCAATGGAGAATGTGGCCATTCAGCCGGGCGGCAAGCCCACGATCGGCAAATTCTTCCTGGCAATGATGAATCCGGGAGACGAGGTCCTCTACCCCAACCCGGGCTATCCCATCTATGAATCTCAAATTGAATTTCACGGCGGCAAGGCCGTACCCTACGGCTACATCGAGAGTAAAGATAAATTCGACATCGATACCGCCATGTTGGCCGACCGCATCACGCCCCGTACAAAACTGCTGGTGTTAAACGATCTGCAAAATCCCACCGGTGCGGAATGCTCGTCCCGGGAGTTTGAACAGATTGCCGAACTGGTGCTCAAACACGATCTGTATGTCTTGTGCGACGAGGCCTATTTCGACATCCGCTACGGGGGTAAAAGCAAATCCCTGGTAACACTGCCCGGGATGCGCGAACGCTGCGTCATTTTATATACCTTTTCCAAAAAGTTTGCCATGACCGGCTGGCGCCTGGGGGCCACCATCGGCCCCAGGGAAATCATCGATGTCATCATCAAACTCAACGTCAACGAAGAATCCTGCTCCAACCATTTCGTGCAGTATGCCGCCATCGAAGGGTTGACCGGTGACCAGACCGAATGCCGGCAAATTTTAGCGACCCTAAAGGAGCGGCGCGATATAACCGTGGACTTGTTAAACGCCATTGAAGGCGTGCACTGCCTGCGTCCCAACGCCACTTTTTATTTATGGCCCAATGTTACCGGGGCCATGAAGAAGACAGGCCTTACCAATTACGATGATTTTCGTAAAACCGTGCTGCAGGAAACCGGGGTATCATTTTGCACCCGGCTGCACTTCGGCCGCCCCCTGGAGGGTGAGGACAACTTCTACATCCGACTGGCCTATTCGGGCATCGAACCGGCAGAAATCAAAGAAGGTCTCGGAAAATTCAAGGCTTTCATTGAGGGCTGATTTTTGATACCCATGTTTGGCTATGGCTGCACACACACCTCATGTCCAATCAGAATCTTACAAATGGCTGATTCTTGCACTGGCAGCTTTTACATTTACGTTTGTGGTGGCGGTTCCACAGATGTCCATGCCAGTACTGTTTGATGAAATTTCTGCAGACTTAGGCTTGAGCCTGGTTCAGGTTGGCTGGATATGGGGTTTCGGCTCTGTTATGGGTATATTGGTGGGTCTCATCGGGGGCCCGGTCGGTGACCGGTTCGGACCGCGGCGGACACTTGCCCTTGCATGTCTATTTATGGGGATAGCGGGTGCAGCGCGGGGTTTCTCGAACGGCTTCGCGATGTTGGCAGTTACCATGGTCATTACCGGCTTTGCGCAGTGGTCGATTCCGATGAATGTCCATAAGGCGTGTGGTATCTGGTTTCCCAGAAAACAACTTGGCATGGCAAATGGCGTTGTTTCAGTTGGGATGGCACTGGGATTTCTTTCAGGATCGCTTTGGGCGGCAACCGTTTTTTCGCCACTATTGGGCGGTTGGCGGAATGTGCTGTATGGGTATGGTGCGGTAGCGATTCTATTTGGTACGTTCTGGTGGTTCTCAAGGGAAAATCCAAGGGATGATGGCCGGCAGAGCAATCAAGTGATCACCTTTCGGGAAACCATCTGGCAGGTGATGCGCTTACGCAATGTATGGATACTTTGTATCGCAACCGCAGGTGTGTCTGGAGGTGTCAACGGGATGCTGGGCTATCTGCCGCTTTACTTACGTGACTTGGGTTGGGAGCCGGCAATTGCCGACAGCACGCTTGCATCTTTTCACGCGGCGAGCATGCTCTGTGCCATCCCCATTGCTCTGCTTTCCGACCGTGTTGGAAGCCGCCGCGGTGTCCTGATGGCTGCGGGGTTGCTCATTGGCATAGGAACCGGCCTCTTAGGATTTGCCAGCGGCTTCTTGATTTCGGTGGCGGTTTTAATAGCAGGCATCGCACGTGACGGATTCATGGCCATTGCTATGACGGCAATTATCGAGGTGAAAGGCATTGGCGCTCGGTTTGCCGGATCAGCAACAGGGCTGAGTATTTCTGTTATGGGGATCGCCAGTTTTTTTGCACCGCCAGCCGGGAATTGGCTGGCGCAATTTGGGTCTGGACTCCCATTTCTGTTCTGGGCCTCTCCTATATTTTTAGGGTTTGTGGGCTATTCCTTCATTCGGCAGCCGGCAATAGGGAGTGCCAGCGGTTCTCAAGCCGGAAATTAGGCACGGGGAGTCCCGGTCTGCAGCTGAGCCACTTTATTGACACTATATCCGCCCTCTTTGATCCGTTTACTTCGAATTTTGAAACTTAATGTAGGAATTCCACGACCGTAGAAATGCATTTCCTATCGCGGTTGGCTTGTGTAATCATTTCTGCTCCTGAATCCGGTTTATCAGGAAATTTGCGCCAACCCCTCTTCCACAATGCCAAGCCCTTTTTCCAGTTGTTCATCGGTAATTACAAAGGGTACCAGGACCCGGATGATGTTGCCGTAACTTCCGCAAGATAAAAGTATCAAGCCTTTTCCCAGGCAAAAAGAGGTCAGCTGTTTGGCTTCATCGGCAGCAGGTTCCCTGTTTTCACCTTTCACCAGTTCCAGGCCCAGCATGGCACCCAATCCTCTGATTTCACCGATAATGTCAAACTGCTTTTGCCATTTTTCAAAACGCGCCTTCAGCTTCTCACCCAGTGCTACGGATTTTGCGAGCATGTTTTCTTCCTCGAAAACTTCAAGAACCGCCAACCCGGCGGCACAGGCCACCGGGTTGCCACCGTAGGTTCCGCCCAAACCCCAGGCGTGCACGGCATCCATGATTTCGGCTCTGCCGACCACTGCCGCCAGTGGCATTCCGGCTGCCAGACTTTTGGCCACGGTAATCAGGTCGGGTTCAACACCCCAGTGTTCGATGGCAAACATTTTGCCGGTGCGTCCCATCCCGCTCTGGATTTCATCGGCCACAAACAGAATGCCGTTATCCCGGCAGATTTTTACCAGTTCCTGGAAATACCCGGGAGGTGGGGCAATAAAACCGCCTTCACCCTGGACAGGCTCGGCCACCACGGCCGCCACCGCTTCAGGATTTACTTGTTTTAAAAAGAAATCATGCAATTTTTCCGGGCCGGCCACATCCCCGAAGGGCATCCGGTAAATTTCGGGGGCAAAAGGTCCGAAACCGAATTTGTAGGGCTTCACTTTGCTGGTCATCGTCATGGTCAGCAGGGTTCGGCCGTGATAGCCGTTTTCAAAAACGATAATGGCCGGTCGCTTGGTGTAATAACGGGCAATTTTGACCGCATTTTCAACCGCCTCGGCCCCGCAGTTCAAAAAAGCCACCTTTTTGGAAAAATCACCGGGGGCAATTTGACACAGCTTTTGGGCCAGCTTCACAGCCGATTCATAAGGATTCACCATAAAACAGGTGTGCGTAAGCTTTTCGGCCTGTTCTTTGATGGCAGCCACTACCTTCGGATGGCAATGACCGATGTTCATCACCCCGATCCCCCCGGCAAAATCAATATATTCCTTGCCTTCCACGTCCCGTAGCATGGCCCCCCGGGCGGATTCGATAAAATTCGTCGTGGTGCTGCCGACGCCGTCGGAGATTGTCTCTAGACGCAATTGGCCCAGTTGTTTGTTTGTGATTTGAGTCATAAGCCCTCCTGCTGGCCTTGGCCGAACTATTTCAACAAGTGACATGCAGCGAAGTGGTCTTCTCCTATTTTTATCATAGCGGGTATTTGTTCCCCGCAAATTTTTTCAGCTTGGGGACACCGGGTGCGAAAGGTGCACCCTGCCGGCGGGTTGGCCGGATTCGGGATATCCCCCTTCAGTATCGTCCGTTGTTCATTGGACTTAGGATTCGGATTCGGAATGGCGGAAAGCAAGGCCTTTGTATAGGGATGCTGTGGTTTATTATAAATATTTTTGCTCGGCGCAATTTCCACAATTTTGCCCAAATACATTATCGCCACCCGATCGGAAACATGTTCGACAACCGCCAAATCATGGGAAATGAACAGGTATGACAGTTGAAACTCATCTTGCAATTTTACCAGCAAATTGATGATCTGCGCTTGAATCGAAACATCCAGAGCCGAAACCGGTTCATCGGCAATAATCAATTGGGGGTTTACAGTGAGTACCCTTGCAATTCCGATGCGCTGACGCTGTCCTCCACTGAACTCATGGGGGAACCGCTTCATATAAGCGGGCTCAATGCCGACTTTGCCCAATACCTCCGCGACCCTTTCCTTACGATCGTTGGATGAACCCATGCGGTGGACCAATAAGGGCTCACCGACAATATCACCAACGGTCATCCTCGGATTTAGTGAAGCAAACGGATCCTGAAAGATCATCTGGGCGTTGCGTCGAAATTCTTTAAGCTCCTGCTCCTTTAACCCGGCAACGTCCTTGCCATCAAAGTTAATAACTCCTGAGGTCGGTTCCGTGAGTCTTAAAATTGTCCGACCGGTTGTTGTTTTGCCGCAGCCGGATTCACCTACCAATCCGAATGACTCTCCCTTTTTGAGAGAAAAACTGATACCGTCCACCGCATATACGTAGCGTTGCTCCTGAAAAAGCCTCGTCTTTTTCAGTGGAAAATTTTTAACCAGGTCTTTTACATCCAATAGCAATTCATTCATTTTTCTATCTGTGAATACAGGCCACCAGGTGCCCGGTTTCCATTTCCTTGAGTTGAGGTCTTTTCTCATGACACGCTGTCGTCATTTCAGAACAGCGGTCGGCAAATTTACAGCCTGCAATTTCCCGGTAGGGCGCCGGAACCACGCCTTTTATTTCTTCTAAAAATTTTTCTTTGCGACCCGAGAACCGGCAAAGACTTCATCAGCGCGATGGTGTACGGATGACTTGGTTTTTCAAAAAGTCTGTCCACACCGGCTTCTTCCACTTTTTCACCGGCATACATCACGACCACCCGCTGGGCAGATTTGGCTATAATGCCCAGGTCATGGGTAATCAAAATCATGGCCATGCCAAAGTTATCTTTTAATCGCAGAATGAGATCCATTATCTGAGCCTGAATGGTCACATCCAGGGCCGTCGTGGGCTCATCGGCGATCAATACATCTGGATTGCAGCCTAAGGCCATGGCGATCATGGCTCGCTGGCGCATACCGCCGCTCAATTCATGCGGATAGGTTTTCATGATTCTTGCGGGAGAAGATATCTCACAGGCGGCCAGGATCTCGATTGATTTTTTATTGGCCTCCTTTTGGGTTAATTTTTGATGAAGGGTAAAAACCTTTGAAAGCTGATAACCGATCGTAAAGACCGGATTCAGCGAGGACATGGGTTCCTGAAAGATCATCGAAATCCGATTACCCCTTATTTCTCTCATCTTACGCATCGGAAGCGCCAACAAATTCTGGTTCTCAAAATGAATTTCACCGGATACGATTTCGCCCGGTGGAATTGCGATCAAGCGCAGGATGGACAGCGCACTGACACTTTTGCCACATCCAGATTCACCCACCACCCCGAGGGTTTCACCCGGATAGACATGATAGTCAACGCCGTCAACGGCTTTGGCCAGTCCGTCTGCGGTGTGAAAATAAGTCCTTAAGTCTTTGATAGACAGGACCGGCTTATTTGCGTTGACTGTCGCCATAATCAATTAAATTTTGTTTATTCCTATCATCCTAATTCTTTTGAAAGCGCCAGCGAATCTTAGGATCCAGCGCTTCTCTGATCCCATCGCCGGTCAAGTTGAACGCTAAAACGGTCAAAAAAATGGCCCCTCCGGAAAACGTGGATATCCACCACTGCTTCATAAAAAACTCACGGCCGTCACTGACCATAACCCCCCAGTCTGCTGCCGGCGGCTGGGTTCCGAGTCCCAAAAAACCCAAAGAGGCGATGGCGAGAATAACGTATCCCATATCCACCGTTGCGTTAACAATAATCGGCGACAGACAATTGGGCAGAATATGACGGAACATAATGCGCCAGCGGGAAGCACCGATTGCCCGGGCCGATTCAACGAACTGCATCTCTTTGGCCGATATGACCTGGCTGCGCATCAAACGTGTGTACCAGGGCCACCACGGTAACGCAATCGCAATCAAGGCATTGATCAGGCTGGGGCCCAGAGAGGCCACAATGGCAATGGCCAGCAGCAGCGACGGGAAAGCCAGAATCATATCCGCAAATCGCATGATAAATTCATCTGTTTTCCCGCCGAAATATCCGGCTATCAAGCCTAGCGGAACACCGATGGACATTGAAATCATCACGACGATAATAGCCGCTTTGAGGGAAATCCGGGTACCAAAAATAATCCGGCTTAAAATATCACGGCCCAGGTTATCCGTGCCCAGGGGATGTTTGAAGGTCGGTGGTTCCAGTCTTTCATCAAGATTTGAAAGGCCCTTGCCCTGATCCGGAAAGGGCGCCAGAAACGGGGCAAAAGCGGCGGTTATCAGAAGGGCCAAAATAACCAGCAACCCGAAAGTGGTCAGTGGATTTTTCAATATCAGGTTCATACTCCTGATCAGTTCTCTGCCCCTTGCCGGTTGATCCAGCTTTTTTTGAATTTTATCCATATTGCACCTTTTTTACCTGGATTTTGCACGAGTCGGAGGCTTTCATATGCAAGGCACTTAAGGGCGACGCTATAGTGGGCTATGCTGAGCCCTTAATAACGAAGCAGATGAAAACCTCCGGCTCGCCCGCCTTGTTGGGTCGTAGCTGAAAGCAAAGCCCAAAGGGTGGAAATTAATGAGATTAGATCGACCATCATCCTTTCTACTGATTAAGTATTTGGCTTTACTGCTCTATTCCTCTCACCCTACTGTTATTTGTCATTAATTTTCATACAAGATTCAGGTTCTAACTTTCAAGCCGTATTCGTGGATCAACGGTGGCAATGAGAATATCGACGATTAAATTCACCACTACATAAAACAGCGCCATCAGCAAGGCAACGCCCATGATTACCGGATAGTCATTGAGCTGAATAGCCGTGGTGATATATTTGCCGATACCCGGCCAGAAAAAAATAAGCTCGATATAAAAGGCACCGAAAAGCATGTAGGCAAAGCACAGACCCGCGGTCGTTAAAGTGGGTGCCAGGGCGTTTCTCAGCCCCTGAACGAAAAGAATTTCATTTTCCGAAATGCCTATCGACCGGGCTGTAGTGATATAGTCTTCACGCAGCACCTCCAGCATGGTAGAGCGGGTCATACGGGCTATCAGCCCGGTGGGGTAAGCCGCCAGGGTCATGGCCGGTAGAATCAAATGCCAGACGGCGTCTTTGAATGCCGGCCAGTTACCCGTTATCAAGGCATCAGCAATTAAAAATCCCGTGATTTTCTCAACCGGATTTAACAGACCGACAATCGTGTCGAGCCGCCCGCCGATGGGGAAAATCCCCAACCAGCGGAAAAATAAAATCTGAAAAAGCATGGCCAGCCAAAAAGAGGGCAAGGATGTACCTGCTATGGAAAAAAAGCGAATAAAGTGGTCGATCACTGTGTTTTCTTTTTTGGCCGATATAACACCGATGGGAATCCCCGCCAATAGTGCCATCACGATGGCGGTTAACATTAATTCAAGGGTGGCCGGCAGATGCTCCAATATACCGTCCATCACCGGTCTATGGGTGCGCAGCGATTCCCCCAAATTGCCCCGGCTGAGATCTCTGAGATAATAAATGAATTGGATATGTAACGGTTTGTCAAAGCCCAGTTGGGCACGTACCAGCTCTACCTGTTCGGGTTTCGGGCGCGGTCCTAGATAAAGGGCCGCCGGATCACCGGGAACAACCCTGGAGAGAATAAATGTGATGGCACACAATCCTAAAAGGACAAAAATAAGCCAGGTGAGTCGTCTGAGAATAAATCGAAGCATCAAATTTCACTTTAATTGGGCATGCTAAAAAATAGCGCCGCCTATTCCATTTTATTAAAGCACGCTATTTAAACGGCTAACGAGGAGGTGGCAAACAACGCCACCCCCCTGGGACAATTTATTCTTTATACATGTAGTACCAAAAGGGCACCCGGGGATAATTGGGGTTTATCACATAGCCCTTCAGTTCTTTACGTTTGAAAACGGGACGTTGAACATCAAACAGGAAAATCGACGGTGCGTCTTCAATCAACATTTTTTGGGCTTTGGTGTAGAGCGCCTGGGCTTTGGAACTGTCCGGTGTTGAGTAGGCGGCCAGAATTGTTTTATCATACTCAGGGTTTTTGTAGTAGGCAAAGTTCCAGTACGGTTTTTTTTCAGCATGCCAGAGACTGTAAAGGGTTTCATAAGGATCACTGAAACTCGGCCACCACAGCAATGCCGCCATGTGTTGGGCTTTTTCAGCCCCTCCCTTCATCAGGTCCCACTGAGCGGTCCATATCATGGCTCGAATTTCAACATTGATGCCAATTTTTGCCAACCCTTCTTTGAGAAGGGGCGCAAAAGTTTTTTCAGTAGCATTTTCGGATGCGTAGGTATAAATAATCTTTTCTTTTATTCCATTCGGATATCCGGCTTCAGCCATGAGCTTTTTGGCTTTTTCAATGTCGGTCTTATACTGATGGAGAGATTTGTCGTGGCCGAACTGACCCACGGGAACCGGACCGACTGCCTGGGTGCCGAGACCGCCCAAGGCCACCTCTATCATACTATCGTATGGTATGGCATAAGAAGCCGCCTGTCGGATTTTTTTATTGTCGAACGGAAACTTCTGGGTGTTTAAATGAATGGCGTAGTTCATGAAGCTGGGGCCCACCGGACGTTCACAGCATTCTTTTTCAGCAAATGTCCTGCTGGACTCGGTGGGTATCCGGTTGCCCCAATCCGCAACACCCGACTCGATCATTTGCTCCTGAACCGTGCCTTCTTTGACAATTTTTACAACAATTCTCTCAAGATGGGGTCCTTTCCATCCCTTCCAATAATCATCAAATTTTTTAAAAACAATCTCTTCATCGGGTTTGTAGCTTTCCAGCATATAAGGGCCGCAACCGGCTTCTTTGCCCTCATCGAACCATTTGCGGTCATTTTTAACCGCATTCGGACTGATGATCCAGGCCGCATTGGCTGAAGCCGCTATCCGATCAAACGGTGCCGCGCTCTTCAAGACAAACCGGACCGTGTAATCATCAAGAACCTTGATTTCCTTGACCGGACCGAAAATAAAGGCGGCGCCTTTTCCCATCTTTATGGTTCGATCGATGGAATCCTTGACCACTTGGGCGGTGAGCATGCCGCCGTCATGAAACTTGACGCCTTTCCTGAGGTAAAAGGTCCAATTCAAGCCATCTTCTGAGGCTTCCCACCGCTCGGCCAGTCCGGGTTCAAAGAGTTTATCGCTTCCCGGCGGCGTCACCCAGATCAGGGGTTCATAGATATTCGGCATATAGACAGATTCCGTCGAATAGCTGGCGCTGGGATCCCATGTGGTAAAACTGTCGGTGGACGCCTGGACCAGTATTTCCTTGGGCAGCTTGGCAGCCTCAACGGACAATGCCAGTCCTGCAATCAGGGTGGCAACCAATACGAATGTAAACATCCTTCCTTTGAATTTGTTTTTCATTTTCTCCTCCTTTACTGGGTTAACAGGTTTAGCCTGGCCCGTATCTATTAGACGTCAACGGGTCCGACAAATTAAGGCGCTTTTTCCTGAAATCAGGGTTCATCCCTTATGAATTATTTGCATCACCTATTTTTCGATTTAATTTGAGGGGACCAAGGGACTTATAAATTTCGCCCCTGCGAATGTCCTTGGCATACAGGGGGAATTCCCCCGAAAAATTTCCAAGGTCTTTCCATACCTGGCTGGTTCCTAAAGTGCCGTATTCTCGCGCGCGGCTGACCATATCCAGGTCGATTACTTCGGTCATTATCAGGGCGGCCTCGCCTGATGTCTGCAAAACGCGACCTTCCGGATCTACAAATACGGAGCGGCCCACACCGCCGACACCGAGGCCGTTTAGATTAAAAAAATAAAGCTGGTTTGAAATGGCAGCGGCCTGAGCCAGGATTATTTCCTGGGATCTGTCCGAGGTGTAGGTTGCCGTGGGGCAAAAGACCGCTTCCGCACCCATCCAGGCCAGATGGCGAGCCACTTCCGGAAACCAGACATCGTAGCAGATGCAAAGCCCGAACCGTCCCTTGCCGGGAATGTCGAATACGCAAAATTCTTTGCCGGCGTCGCTCTTTTCAATGGGTCGCCAGGGAAAGATTTTGCGGTATTTCACTACAATCTCACCATCGGGCGAAATCACCACTGCAGTGTTATAAATGCGGTCTTGGTCTTTTTCGTAAAAAGATCCCGGTATAAGCCACTTTTTTTCCTTTCTGGCCCACTGCCTGAATTTATCGAGAAAGGGATTGGGGATCGGTGCGGCCTGGCCAAGATCCACGCCGCTGACACAAAGTTCACTGAACAGTATGATATCGACCCAGGGAAAAAGGGTCATCACCGCATCCAGGTATTTCAGCATGGATTCAGAATTGTCTATGCCATAAACCACCTCCATTTGAATTCCGGCAATTCCAAGGTTTCTGGACATATTTTCTCCGTTGGATCACCAAAGGGCGGCTGCTCTCTCTGGGGATCGATTAAATTTTGCGAATTTAGCGCGACTCCTTTTCGCGGTTGCACCAATCCAGAGTCGCCAGTGCAATAATTTGGGTAACCAGTGGCAAAGAATCCAGATCGACATATTCGTCGAAACCATGCTCATTATCGCCGACCGGCCCAAACGAAATTGCCGGAAATCCGAAATATGAAGAGAAGCGTGTATCCAGACCGGCGGTCGCTCCAAACACCTCCATTTTCTCTCCGCGCACCGCCTCCATGATATCCAGCATCCCCTGGATAAAGGAATCCTTTGGATCCTGGTACCAGGGTTCGGCCTGCCAGCCAAACCATTCCAGCTCCGGGGGATGGTCTCGCAACCAGGAGTCGGCCTGGGCGGTTTGACGGACGACATCTTCAACGGTTTTTTTAATTCCGGCCATGCTTTCACCCGGAATGTACGAAATCCGGCATTCCATATCGGCAAAACCGGCCACCGTAGATGGCCAATCTCCGGACTTGAGCGTACCGATGTTCAAATGGCAGGAGCGCCCCTCTACCTTGTCATAGAGCGGAAATTTCACCGTAGTCGCCCGCTGGGTATCAAGCTCTACAAGGGCCTGGTAAATTTTCATCATCCGGCCAATGGCATTGACGCCCAGGTGGGCCCGGCCGGCATGGGCGGTTTTACCCTTCACCTTGACTCGGAAATACAATATGCCGGCATGGCTGATCACGGGAAACAGGTGAGGCTCAGTAATTATCATACCATCGGCAGTATATCCTTCCATCAAACAGGCCAGGGTCCCGCCTCCGCCGCCGGCCTCCTCTTCGATCACACTTTGGAGTATCACCGTTCCGCCGGGCTTGAGACCGAGGCTGGCCAGCGCTTTGACGGCATACAGGTTGGTGACTAAACCTGCCTTCATGTCCATGGCGCCCCGGCCGTAAAGCCGATTACCTTCGATTTCACCCCCCAGGGATCATGTTGCCATTGATCTATGGGTTCCGGAGATACAACGTCAACATGCCCGTTTAAAATAATTGATTTTTTTTGGGGGTCACCCTTCAACAGGCCAATGATATTAGGACGCCCCTCAAAGGACAAACCGCTTTCCACATAGGCGGGATGGTCCCGGAGTTTTTTTTTATCTGCCTCAACCCTATGGAGTTCCAGCCCCAATCCTCCATAAAGCTGGCGCATAAAGGCTTGCGCCTCACCTTCATTGCCGACTACACTGGGTATACGAACCAGCTCGGTCAACGTATGAATCATATCGTCGCGTAGCCGGTTGATAACCGCCGCAAGTTCATTATTAATGTTGGAGTCCATTCATTCCTCGCTGCTTAGGATTCACTATTTCGCGGCAACCCGCATTGCCTGCAAAGCCTTGCTGCTATTGGCGGCGTCCGTAAATGTAAAAAACGATATCCTTGGGCAATTTCATATTCATAAATTCCGGAACAATTTTATTCTTTTGTCGCGGTCGCAGCTGAACAGCCAACAGGCATCTGCTTCCGGATTTGTCCTGATAGATATCGAGTTTTCTGATCATCTTTTTGAATGGCGAAAGAAGTGCGACGATCTCTTCAAAATCATTTTCCTTTCCCTTGCTACAGTTTTTTCGAAAATTAAATAGCTGAAAGAGGGATCAAGATTTTCCTTGATTTCAGTACAATTGGCAGAAATCAATGGATCGTCCTGATGCATTTTATTAGCTATGACAAGAGGTTCTGATGGCAAGTTTGTTTACTCTCCAGGTATTTATTTCTGAAGGCCGAGTTTTCAGCCGATAGTCCGTTACGGCCGGCTGCCGGAGTTTATTCGGTTTTAAGGCCAATGGCTAAAGCGCCGAAGAATCTATCCAGGAATGAGCAAAATGCATACCAAACAGGGAGATGATTTAAATAGAAGTAATTTTAGATAGTTATTCAAATAGAGGCTGATTGGGACTGCTAAGAATAAATTCAGTTTTGAATAAAATATAAATTAACATTCCGTAATTAAACATAAAAACATTATAATTCATAATTGAATGAAAAATAGACGAGAATTATGATGTTTTTAATTCAATATGTTACAGTAAATATTCAATTCATTATTGAATTGATTTAAGCTCGAGGCCGTGTTTTTTCATTTTGCGAAAGGCCGTCGGCTGGCTGATGCCCAAAGTCAAAGCGACCTCTTTGGTTGATTTGCAATGGCTCATGGCGCTAAGCAATATTTCCTTTTCCAGTACCGCTAATTGCTCAGGCAGGCTTTCTTTGCTCCCAGGCGGTCCGCCCTGGGAGTTAAAAGGAAAATTCCTGGAGACACTGAGGCTTCTGTCAATCAGCCTATCCAATTCGGGTGTGTCACTGATGACAACCGCCTTTTTTATAATGTTTTTCAACTCACGTACATTGCCTGAAAATGGGTAGGATAGAATTTTTCCCATGGTTTCCACGGAAATGTGCCGCTGCAGTTGATACTCCGTATTATATTTATCTAAAAAATAGTTGATGAGTTCAAAAATGTCATCCCGCCGTTCGCGAAGCGGGGGGATCAGAATCGTAAAAGTATTTAGGCGGTAAAACAAATCCTGGCGGAATTTTCTTTTTTTGACAAGGTCTTCCAGATCACTGTTGGTCGCCGCAATGATGATGCAGTCTACCTTCCGTGATTGGGTCGCACCCAATCGCATAATTTCCTGGTCATCAAGGTATTTCAAAAGCTTGGCCTGAACCAAAAACGGCAGATCGCCGATTTCATCCAGAAACAAGGTTCCTTCCTGGGCCAATTCAAAAAGACCGACTTTGCCGCGCTCTCCGGCGCCGGTAAAAGCACCCTTTTCATATCCAAAAAGTTCAGCCTCCAACAAACTTTCCGGAAGAGCGGCACAGTTGATCTGGATAAAAGGTTTCTTGTTACGATCACTATTGTTGTGAATGAATTTTGCCAAAAGCCCCTTGCCGGTTCCGGATTCTCCCAGAATCAATATCTTGGATGCCTCCATTCTGGCAAGTTTCACGGCAATTCTAAGTACCTGTCGCATCTCTTTGCTTTCGGCGATGATTTCCTGCTCTTTCAACTCCAGCAGGTTTAATTCCGTGAGCTCGTCCTTGAACTTCTCAGTAACCATACGGTTTTCATCCAGTTCTTCTTTTATTATATTCAGCTGGGTCATGTCACGCGCGTTAACGATGATAAAATCTATATTGCCGGAATCATCAAAGACCGGCGTTCCGGTAATCAAACCCGTGGATCTGCCCTCATACCAATTCTGAACAATGCTGACCTGCCGTTTAGCCTTTATCACCTCAGGAACCACCGATCGATCAAGGATGCCTAATTCAACCACTTCGCCATAACTCTTGCCGATGACATTTTTGGCCTTGATACTGTTTGCGAATTCAGCCGCCTTATTGATATCGATTACTTTCCCCTCACCGTCATAGACCCAGATGATGTCGGACGAATACTGAAAAATGGAATTCAAGCTGCCGGTTTAATCGCTTGTAAGATTGCAGCTGCCTGGCCGAGTGTTCAAACTGCTGCATTCTCTGAAAATTGCTAACAGTTCCTATTAGTTGGCCGTCTTGCCGGGTTGCCGTACAGTTTACCACCAGATTTATATTCTTACCGTGAATATGGCGGCCGAGTTGGGGCCTACCCGTTTGCAGACATTTCACCACCAGTTGGCCGGTCATTGGCAAAACATCAAGGATATGAGCGCTGACAGCGTTCTTACGCTTCAAACCCAATATCTTTAACGCCTGCTGGTTGATAAGGACGATGTGGCCTTGCTGATCGGTGGCAATGACGCCATTGCTGGTGGAATTAAAAAGGTGTTTGTAGGTAATTGTGGGTTCCATGGTGTCCTCAAGGGTCGGGTATCAGCACTGAGAAATTTGCTATTTGAGTTTTGCATTGGGCGGTGTCTAGTAGCCCAAATTCTCACCAACCAACTTAACATGAATACGGTCTTTTATCATGTGGCCTTCGATCGTGCTCCACATGTTGCAGATCCGCTGGGGGGTTTTGCAATCGCTGCACAGCCCGGTTTCCACACAGGGATTCTTCATCCCGTAGCGGATGTTGTTGACCGGTGCAGCATAGTGCTTCACCCGGGCCACGGCCGATTCCAGGTCGGGAGCCACCTTGTTCATGCCCACCACCAGGATCACCTTTTTGGGACCAAAGGCCATGGCCGCCACCCGGTTGCCCATGCCGTCGAGGTTGACCAGTTTTCCGTCCAGGGTAATGGCATTGGTGCTGGCGATCATGACATCGGCAATCAATCCCTGACGCCTGAGTTCCATGCCTTCCTCAGGTGACAATTCAGGCCGATAAGGATCAATCAGGTTGACTTCCGGCAGGGCTGCAATTGAATCCCACAGCCCCATGCCCACAGCGGTCATCGACCCGCAGCGAAAGACGGTTGCCCCCGGCGGGATCATTTCAAGAACTTCGTCTCTGGCCTGGTCGGCTCCGGCAGCGTAGCTGCCTGCCATGCGGCGTTTCTCAAGGTTTTTTATGATGGTTTGGGCCACTTTTTCGTTCCATGCCACCTGGTGTTGATCCATGATTTACCTCCTTTTTGGAAGATATCTCAAAAATGCATCATACGCCCAATGGCCGCGTTGCGATCCGATTTAAAATGCTCACGTACTAACGTGTACGCTCCGCTTTTAAACCGAATCGACGCCTTGCCCTTGAACGTAGGCTACTATTTTTGAGATATCTTGTAATTATTAAAAAAGAAAAACTCATCATCTGCTGCTGTCAATTTAAAACGGATATTAGCATAAATTGAAAAAGAAGACAGAATTTTTTCTTTACAAAGGGCCAAATGGCTATTAATATATGGCTATATGCCGAACTAAAGCACAGGAGGAACGGTCATGCAGGTCCCATCGATTGGTATCAAATCCAAAAATATAGATGACCTGATCATTAAGGTTAAAAAAGGTCTGCCGGCGAGCTCATTTGAAAAATTACGAAAAAAGCTCGGCGTTTCGGATCATTTTTTATCCCAGATCGTAAATATCCCCAAACGAACCCTCACCCGCCGCAAACAACAGGGGAAATTAAGTGCGGACGAATCGGAAAAGGTGCTGCGGATTGCCCGTCTTTACGATCGAGCCTTGGAGGTTTTTGAGGATCAGCAGGCCGCTGAAAAATGGCTCAAAGAGCCGGCCCGGGGATTGGGAGAGGCCATACCCTTAAACTATGCCCGCACGGAGCTAGGTGCTCAGGAAGTCGAGCGGCTGCTGATTCGAATTGAGTACGGGGTCTTTCCCGGATGAAAATTACCACCTGGCGAATTATAAAGGCGCAGCATGCCCACAGGGCCTTTGATGGCGAAGGCGCAAGGTTAGCCGGCGGTCGCTGGAATAAAATCGGGATCCCCATGATTTACACCGCCGATTCGCTGGCCCTGGCGGCTTTAGAAATCCTGGTTCATCTGCCCGGCAGGGAATTGCTTAAACGAAAATTCCTGCGCATCCCGGTTCGGTTTGACAGCCGCCTGGTCACATCTTTTAATCTCATTGATCTACCAGATGACTGGGACATTCTGCCGCCACCTGATTCAACCCAGACCATCGGTACCGAGTGGGCTATGAAAAAGAAATCTGTTCTATATAAGGTCCCCAGCACCATCATCAGAGAAGAATTCAACTACCTGATCAACCCGCTGCATCCTGATTTTAAAAAGCTGTCCATTGGAGACGCACAAAAATTTGTATTTGACCCCCGCATGAAAATCTGAAGGATTTTTTTTCACATGTGTGCGCCAGCACGGTATAATTGCAGACGCGGATTCGATTCCTGCCGCCTCCACCATCAATTTCAAATTAAATTAAGGGTTTAGTTGCCAAGACTTCGGTCACATAGTGGTCACTAAGCCCTTCTTTCTTGGAGAAACTATCGGCGCCGATTGACTCAATCTTCATTTTCTTGCCACATACAATTTTCAATTGACAAATATCACATTTTGTATATACTAATTAGTATATACATATTTGCCCAATAACGCATCAATATAAAAATTTTTATCAAACAGGAACAGTAATTATGGCAACAACGCGAGTGTTTAAATCAGGAAACAGCCAGGCAGTAAGATTGCCAAAAGAATTTTCCGTAAGGGGCAAAGTGCTTGAAATTTTTCGTCGTGGCGATGAAATTATTCTCAGAGAGCCAGCCAAAGGGTTGGCCCGGGCTTTTGAACTCTTGACTGATCTTCCCGACGATTTCCTGGCTGAAGGCCGTCATGATGAGCATCCGCAACATAGAGATGACCTATGATTTCTCCCCGTTACTTGCTGGACACCAATATCTGCATTTATATTCAGCGTCAAAAGCCTGTTGAGGTATTAGCCCGTTTTGAAAAACTCAAGCCAGGCGATGCAGCAGTTTCAGTTATTACATGGGGGGAACTGCTTTATGGGGCAGAAAAAAGTAAAAAGCGCAAAATGATTTTGAATTTGCTTGATGAGTTTAGAACTATTATTCCAGTGTTACCAATACCGGAAAATGTAGGAAAAACATATGGCGGCATTCGTGCCTTGTTGGAATCCAAAGGGACGCCAATCGGCAATAATGATTTGTGGATTGCTGCTCACGCCAAGGCTACATCCCTTACGCTCGTAACCAACAACGAACGAGAATTTCAACGTGTACCTGGGTTGAAAGTTCAGAATTGGATAAGCTGAACTGGACTTTTAGTAAAAATCCGGTCAATCTTGATCAGAGATGGAATTGACTGGTGGGTCACATGTGGGTCAGGTCCCCGCAAACCCCCGCCAGCCATGGTTGAACTTGGGTTCGACTCCCGCCGCCTCATTTCTAAAATGAATAAATCTACCTAAAGCTGCCCCCTATTTTCCTTATTGATATCTTAGGAACAACAATTGGGTCGGCTTCCAGTTGGCTGATAAATTGATCTACCGATAACGTCTGCCCCAACAGCGGAAATATTTTCTGTTCGGAGTGATTTTGCTCTTCCTCTGAATTGGTAGCGGTAGCATCTTTTATTACCGTAACCCCATAGCCCCTGTCATAAGCTGTACGGGATGTGCTTTCAACACAGAAATTGGTCAAAAAACCACCAATAACTACGTTCTTAATATTGCCTTCCTTTAACAGTTCGTCCAAATTGGTATTATTAAAGCCGCACAAGGTGCATTTACCGCCGACAACCTTATCCCCTTCCTGCGGTTTCTTTGGCCTTCATTTTTTTGCCTCCTTATTATTTTTTGTCGGGTTTTGCCTTGTGATCTGTAGATGAATGCTCATTACTACCGTAGACCTCAACATAGGCGTCATGTGAGCTGCAACCTTTTTCCCAGTGATCTCTCACTTTCTTGCCGATAAATGAATCCGGATATTTACGTCCTATGTTGCAGCCAGGGCATATCTTGCTCCATCCTGCCAGCACTTTTTTCATTTCCATGATTGCCTCCTTTCCGTTATTGTCAATTTATACATCCGCAACCCTGAGAAATTTTATACGATACAGTTCGTTGACCACCCACAATTTTCAGCGGCCTCTTCTAAAGTGTTAACAAAACTCATAATTCACACTTCCTCATCCATTAAAAATGATATGGACGCATGGGATTAAGCCATACTTGGCCATAAAATCGTTAAAATAGAATTTTATTAAGATCGGTTTTAAAACATGAATGACTGATGGACAAATCTTTAGAACGGACAGAGTCGGATTTGAGATTCAGAATAGTATATCGAGTTCCAATTCAGAATGGAAATGGTCGCAAAGAATACTATTGGGATTATTCAACTATGTCAATATTGAAATTACATGGTGTCTTGAATTTTAGTTTAGATGGACACACATTGGGATAGATTTCAAAACTCGAAACCGTCATTCAAGAGCCCGAGATTTGCATAGTACCATGAAAAGCCATCTTGACATGACGGATTTTCATGGGCAAGTATGGAACTCGGCCGAACCGGCCCGTGCCCTTGGCGTTAGTGAATCAACCTCACGACGCTATTTGGATTTGCTCACGGACGCTTTTATGATTCGTCAATTGCAGCCCTACCACGCCAACCTGAAAAAACGCCAAGTGAAATCGCCCAAAATCTATGTGCGTGACAGCGGACTGCTGCATCAATTGCTGGGTATTGATTCTATCAAGAACTTGTTCTCTCACCCCAGGGTGGGTTCCTCTTGGGAAGGATTTGTAATTGAGCAGTTGTTAGGGATTGAGCCCCATGACGAGGTTTTCTTTTGGGCCACCCGCCAGGGAGCAGAAATCGATCTGATTATACGCCGAGGTGGTGAGCTATATGGTGTCGAGTGTAAGCACACGGACACACGACGTTTAACACCTTCCATGCGGATCGCTCTTGATGATTTGAATTTAAGAAAATCCATTATGACCCGGCAGGGATCTATCCACTTCTTGACGTAAAGAGAGGGATCATGTATGAAATTGTGTGCTGCACGATTGATTCGGTCCTGACATTTCCTGTTGCTTTATTTAACGCCCTGTTACTGCCAACCTACATAGGGAAGAAGGCAGATGAGCTACCAGCTTGAGCTTCACAATGTATTTAAACTGTTTGGCAGCATAAAAGCCGTTGATGATGTGTCCTTGAACATCGAGCACGGCGAGTTCCTTACTCTGCTGGGCCCCAGCGGGTCCGGCAAGACAACGACGTTAAACATGATTGCCGGGTTTGAAATTCCCACCAGAGGCGATATCCTGCTGGAAAATGAAGACATCACCACCGTGGCACCCAACAGCCGCGGCATCGGCATGGTATTTCAAAATTACGCCCTGTTTCCGCACATGACCGTCTATGACAACATTGCCTTCCCGCTGAAAATGCGCAAAATCTCCTCCGCTAAAATCCGCACAATGACCGGGGAAGCGCTGGAGCTGGTCAAACTTCCGGGCTTTGAAAACCGTTACCCCAATCAGCTCAGCGGCGGTCAGCAGCAGCGGATTGCGTTGGCCCGGGCCATTGTGTTTCACCCCAAAATCCTGTTGATGGATGAGCCTTTGGGCGCCCTGGACAAAAAACTGCGGGACCACATGCGGCTTGAAATCAAACACCTGCAGGAATCTTTAAATATCACCGTCATCTACGTAACCCACGACCAGGAAGAGGCATTGACGATGTCGGATCGGATCGCCATTATGAACGACGGCCGCATCGTTCAGCTGGATACACCCGTGGAATTGTATGAATCTCCGGCAAATCTTTTCGTGGCCGATTTTATCGGTGAGTCTAATTTCCTGCAGGGGCGGGTTGCGGAAACCAACGGTGACGGCGCTGTGATTGAGACCAAAGAAGGCCTGAAGGTCCGGGTTCGCCGGCCGACCCGCATGGAAACCGGCGAGGAAATATCCGTGGCCGTCCGGCCGGAAAAAATTCAGGTTCTGGCCGGTGAGCAAGACGGCCCCGATGAAATTGTCAACCGGTTTACCGGTCGCATCGAAGAGATCGTATACCTGGGAGAGGCTAAAATATACCGCGTCGGTCTGGCACCCGACGTCATCATCGAGGCTAAGGTTCAAAGTGGGCCCGGTGCTCAAAAACATGAAGTCGGCGACCAAATAGTTGTCGGCTGGCAAACACAACACGGTCTGGCGCTCAAGTAAGACCGTTTTTGGCAGTCAACCTTAACACATAAGGAGGTGCGGGATGAAAAAGAAAACCCAGAACAAAAAAGAGATGACCCGCCGGGAATTTCTGATTACCACCGGCGCGGCAACAGGGGCCGCACTGGTGACGGCATCGGTGGGACCGTTTGTGCACACGACCATGGCCAAGGGCGGCACGCTCAAGGTTTGCTCCTACGGCGGTTCCTACCAGGAATCCCAGCGCAAAGCCCTCATCCAGCCGTTTGCCGATAAATTCGGTGTCAAGATTATCGAGGCTTCCGGTCCGGACATTGCCAAGGTCAAAGCCCAGGTGGACAACAAAGCCTACGAATGGGACGTGGTCGATCTGGAGACCCGCCACATCGCCCGGGGCGAGCTGGAAAATCTTCTGGAACCCATCGATACCAACGTGGTCAACCTCGCGGGCATCGACAAAAAAGCCATTCGCAAGGCCGCCATCGGCAACATTTTCTGGACGACCTCCCTGGCCTACAACAAAAAGGCTATCGGCAATCAAAAACCACCAGCCAACTGGGCGGATTTCTGGGACGTGAAAAATTTCCCCGGTCCGCGCGCACTTCAGGATCAGGCACCCTTTAATCTGGAATTTGCCTTATTGGCCGACGGCGTGCCCATGGACAAGATCTATCCGATTGATGTGCCCCGGGCGTTTAAGAAAATGGATGAGCTCAAAGATCAAATCACCGTCTGGTGGAAGAACGGCGCCCAGCAGGTCCAGCTGCTGACCAGTGCCGAGGCATACTATTCTTCTGCCTGGAACGGCCGGGTCAACGTCGCCCAGGGCAAGGGCGTGCCCCTTGAAATCGTGTGGGAGGGCGGCTGCCTCGATCTGGATTGGTGGGCCATCCCCAAGGGCAACCCCAACAAGGATCTGGCCATGAAGTTTATCGACTTCGCCCTGTCAGCCGAACGCCAGGGCGAGCAGATGCAGAAATACATTGCCTATGGCCCGACCAATTTGGGCGCTTTCAAATATATCACCGATGAACGGGCCAAGCAGCTGCCGTCTTATCCGGAAAACCTCAAGAAGCAGTTTGCTCACGATGCGGATTACTGGGGGCCGAATCTGGCGCCGTTGACGGAGAAGTGGAAGACTTGGATCATCTCCTAAGAAACGGCTTTTAAAGCTCGTCTAATGCTCGCCAGCTGCGTTGCGAGCCGGCACAAAATGCTCACGTACTGCCGTGTACGCTCCGCTTTTGAACCGGCTCGCGCCTTGCTGGCAAACATAATCCAAGCTTTTAAAACCGTTTCGAGCCATGGATCGCGGTTGTCGATGGAAAGCGCAGCAAACTCAACGAACTATTGCCAATGGAAGCATCCGACACCATCGTTTTAGATAAATCAGCGCCGGCCAATCTCTGGCAGCGACCGGGATTCCGGCAGTTTCTTCTGCTGGCTCCGGCCCTGGTGGCACTGTTGCTTCTGTTTGTCTATCCCATCTCGAGTGTATTCCTGCGAAGCATTTTCAGCCCGAACTTTACCTTTGAGCATTATCTTTACTTTTTTAAAACGCCCCTTTACGGCAGGGTTCTGTGGATTACCTTTCAGATCAGCATTTTGTCCACCTTATCTTCCCTGATTGTGGGCTATCCCATCGCCTATGTGCTGCGGCGCGCCAGACCCGGCGTTCGCAACTTTTTTTTACTGGCCATAACCCTTTCGTTTATGATCAGCCTCCTGGTGCGCAATTACTCCTGGATCATCGTGCTGCAGCGCAACGGGGTGCTGAATACGATGCTCGATTATTTCGGACTGGTCGACCAACCCCTCAAGCTGCTGCACAACAAATTCGGCGTCATGGTCGGCATGACCCATATTTTCGTGCCCTACATCGTTTTTCCGATTTACAGTGTGATGATGGGCATTGACCTGAACCTGGAAAAGGCCGCCCAAAATCTGGGCGCCAGCCGCTGGCAGACCTTCTGGCGGATTTCTTTCCCGCTCAGCCTTCCGGGGATCGGTGCCGGTGCCTTGCTGGTGTTCATCATGGCCCTGGGCTATTTTATCACCCCGGCCCTGTTGGGCGGCCGCAAGGAGCAGATGCTTTCCAACCTGATTCAGATCCAGGTGGTGGACCTGCTGAACTGGCCCTTTGCCTCGGCCATGTCGGTGATCCTGCTGATCGCCACGCTGATTGTTTTTTCCATCTACAACCGCTACCTGGGCGTGGAGCGGCTGTGGGGAGGTGTCAAGACATGAGCAAACGGGCACGCAAAAGAGCCATGCGCTACGACCCGCTGCACATCAGCTGGCCCCTGTGGGTGGTGTCCGTATCGGCCATTGTTTTTCTGATAGCCCCGGTGCTGCTGCTGATACCCATGTCCCTGGGGTCGGCGGAAATTATCGAGTTTCCGCCTTCCAAGATCGGTATCGATCAATACCGCAAGTTTTTCAGCCATCCGGCCTGGCAGACGGCGGTATTAAACTCGTTGCAGGTGGCCGTGGGAACATCCATCGTGTCCACGACCATCGGCCTCCTGGCCTCTTTGGCCCTGGTCTGGGGACGCTTTAAGGGCAAGGGCTTTATCAATGCGTTTATCCTTTCCCCGATGATCGTGCCGTTGATCGTCATGGCCCTGGCCTTTTACATCAGCCTTTCAAAGCTCGGTATGCTGGGCACCAAACTTGGACTGATACTGGCGTACACCCCTTTGACATTGCCCTTTGCGGTACTGCCGATCTCGGCCACCCTGCGCGGCTTTGACCGCAGCCTGGAGTATGCCGCGCTCAACCTCGGGGCCAGCCGGTTTCAAACGTTCATGAAAATCACCTTTCCGATCATCCGTCCCGGTATCCTGACCGGTGCCATTTTTGCCTTCATGATTGCCTTCGATGAAGTGGTCATCGCGCTGTTTATCTGCGGCTCAACGGCGGTAACGCTGCCCAAAAAGATGTGGGACGTCATCCGCTATGAAATCGAGCCGATGCTGCCCGCCATATCCACCCTGCTGTTGCTTCTGGCCGCATTCATCCTCGTGCTGATCGGCGTTTTACAAAAGCGCATGGCCAGCCGGATGACGGCAAAGTAATGGCGGGATATGTTGTGCATCCCGGAGATATAACCCTTCCTCTTGGTCCAGGTATAACGGCACTGCCATTTTCTGAACTGTAAATATGAATCAACTGCTTAAAAGGTGTCTTGTAATTGATTCATCTATTGTTTCTGAATAGAGCCCCTTATGATCATAAAGAACAATCAAATAACTGTAATTGCTGATGATCGTGAAAGCAAAAACCAAGTCATAAAATTTCTCTCAGATATGAAAAATGTGTCTGTTGCTGTAAAGCGACTTTCGGTGGGTGATTATATTGTCGATAATCAGTTGGTCTTTGAGAGAAAAACACTAAACGATTTTGCGCGGTCCATTGTTGACGGCCGGCTTTTCAACCAAGCGATTCGACTGGCAAACTCAAAATGCAGAAGTGTGCTGATTTTGGAGGGCACCAGTAAAGATCTGACTGAAATTGGGGTTAGTAGAGAGGCAATGCAGGGAGCACTCATTACGATAAGTTTACTATTGGGAATCCCTGTTTTGCGATCTAAAGATCCTTTTGAATCCGCTAATCTAATATTGTATTCTTCAAGACAAATTAAATTAATTGGCAGGAAAGTTTCTCAAAGACACGGCTATAAACCGAAGGGTAAACGTAAACAACAGCTTTTCATTCTGCAGGGGCTGCCAGGTATAGGCAGCGAAAGAGCCGTTAGGTTACTTAACGCATTTGGAAGTGTAGAGGCCGTCGTAACAGCAACCAGTGAGGAATTGCAATCTGTTGCCGGTATTGGCGAAAGTATTGCTGAGAGTATTAAGTGCGCGGTAAAGGAGCAAATCCAGCCTTACGGAGTCATTGATGAATTTCCGATTTGAAACGCTTTTCATCGTCGGCCACAGAAAATGTTGTTAAAATGATCACACGAAAAGAGCCAAATAAGGTACAATGAGGAAACTGGATTCATAAGGATGGAAGCAATGGGTATTCTTGAGAAAGTTCGAGCATCAATAGGGTATTGGATGGAGCGTATTGGACTGCTGGGGCTGCCAATGGGTGTTGGCGCTCTGGTTGGCTTTTATGTTGCGGATCAGGAAATGCGCCTGGTACCGGATTTTCTATCCATCATTCTGGTTGCCCTGTGTTTTTGTCTGCTTGCCATTGTACTGGGCCGCCTTTTAGCAAAGAAGTTATACAGGGAAACGCAACAGCAAAGCAAAGTCCGCAAAAGAGTTATCGCCTGTATCGTTGCCATCCTTTTACTGGCAAGCTTTAAGCTTGTGCTGTTTTGGACGCAGCAACCTAGCCGCCTCACCGATTTGACGCCGGCGGAGTTTAATAATACCTTCGCCTACAACTCGGAGCTTTTCAAAGAGTTGGATAAAGGCCTTGAAAATGCCGTCACAGCATCTTTATTCAAAATCAGAGATTTTTAACGAGCAACATGTTCTGACTGCTTCTGAAGAGCAGCTTCTGCAGCAATTGTGGATCAGCATTTGGGATATGGCATTTGCCCTGGACCAGATTCGGTTTTTTTACGAAGACTGGTACCGGTATGATATTTCACGGATCGAACGCAATCATCATTTGAAAAGTTTCCTGCTTACCTATGCGGCAGAGCTCGTGCTTTATGAGAAAGGCGTCAGAATAATCACGCTTGTAAAGAATAACAACAACGCCGTTAAATTTCTAAACAGTGAAAAAAAGGATTGGGACTTACCGGAAAATTCTTTTGCCCTGTTCCGGGCCTCCTTACAGGGGGAACGCGACCAGGCCCGCGTAATTGCCGGAAAGCAATACCTGGAGTTATTGCGAATAGGTGTAAAAGGGCATGAAGAAGCTAAAACACTTGGATGTGATTGGTTATGGGAAACGGTTGAACGAAACTACAGCGTCATTGCGGCCATGTCCCATTTTGAATTGGCCATGCTGGGCGTATCAAGTGATTTCTCGGTGATCAAGACCACTGTTAAACGAAATTGGTATCCAGCCCAGAGTCGTGTTGCTGAGTGGATGGGGGATACTCGCGTTCGTAGAATCGGAAAACCCTTGATCACAAACGCTCAACTTCAGGTTCTGGAAAAACTGCTTGAGCCGGGAGATATTTTGCTCACACGCCATAATTGGTATTTAAGCAATATTGGTCTTCCCGGATTTTGGCCGCATTCTGCAATTTACATTGGCGATAAACATACGCTTAATGCCTATTTTGATGATACCGAAATCAAAGCTTTTATAAAAGAGCTTACTGGCAGGGAGCAAAATCTTTTGGAGTATCTTTCCAGCCATGCTCCCAGGGCGTGGTGGGTTTATGCCATGCAGGAATCTGAGGAGCCTTTTGTTATTTTAGAGGCCGTAAGTGAAGGCGTCAGCTTAAGCACCATGAATAATTTGCAGGCAGATTATCTTGGTGCGCTGCGGCCCCAATTGAGTAAGCTCGATAAGCTGAAAGCGATTTTGGAAGCCTTTTCTCATTTTGAAAAACCCTATGATTATAATTTTGATTTTGCAACCGATCATGCCCTGGTTTGCACTGAACTTCTTTGGCGGAGTTACAGGCCCGGTCCGGACAAAAAAGGTCTTGCCATACCCCTGGTAACGGTCATGGGAAGAAAAACGCTTCCGGCCAATCACATTGCCGAACTTTTTGCAAAGGAAAATAGCCTGGACAAGCCACAGCTTAAATTTATTTATTTTCTTGATGGAAGGGAAAAGGAAAAGAAAGCCCTTGTTGGCAGTAAAGCGGCATTTATCAACAGTCATCTGCGCACGAAATGGGATGTTTTTTTAGAATAAAAAAAATTTATGCACGCGGGATCGCGGATATCCATATGGATATGGTGACACTATTGCAAATTTAGACAATAAAATAGTATACAGAGAACGAAGATTTTTTAAAGACCTTAAATATTTCAACGGCCTGTCTTCAATACCCGACGATAACTTCTATCTGGTATATGGCGGCGATCGCAATCTCACCCGAAAACATGGCCAGGTCGTTGGGTGGAAAAGCATTTCAAAATTACCCCGAGGTCAGTAATGCCCGGATCTACAAGAAAAAAGAAAAAGAAGGGTGTTCGTTCCGGCAAGCTGCGAATTGCGGATCACTGGAATGCCATCAGCATCATTGCCCATTCTCAAGCCAATCCCTTAAAAGCAGTTGCCGAGTTTGTGGAAAACAGCATTGATGCACAGGCAAAACAAATTGTCATTGTCAGGGGTAAAAAGGCGGGAGCGTTCTATCTCAAAATTAGCGATGATGGCGAGGGTATTTTAAGAGATGAACAGGGTTTGCCGGATTTTCGTCGTGTGGCGACCCATATCTGTGATTCTATCAAGAGACAGTTCAAGTCAGAGGGAGCCAAAGGGATCCAGGGAGAATTCGGTATCGGTCTTCTTAGTTTCTGGACGGTAGGCCGGAACCTCAGCATGACCTGTTGCGGTGCTGATGGGAAACCATACCAGATGACCATGGCCAAGGATTCGCCGGATTTTGCGGTCTCAAAAAAGCGGATATTGCTGCCCTTTAAGGGGACCGACCTGATGATCTATCCCCTGCTGCCGGGTTTACGGTCTTTAACAGGCGAAAAAATTCAACGCTATCTTGCATCTGAACTCCGGGACCGCATCAAAGAGACAGAGGTAACGGTCAAAGTTGTTGATCGAACCGGCCGCAAAGAGTTTGTCGTGGTCCCACGGCAATTCACGGGACGACTGCTCCATGATCTCAAGCCGGCTGAAACCGCAGAGGGTGATATTTATCTTGAAATTTATCTCAACGATCCGGGTTCCGTAAACCGCGTTGGTTTATATCGACGTGGGACGCGAGTCTTGCCTTCGATCACTGAACTAGATCAATTTGAAAAAGAGCCATGGACTGCCGGGTATCTCCAGGGCATTGTGGATGCGCCGTTTTTATCTCTCACCCCGGGGACGCGCCATGGCATTATTCGCGATGATCATTTTGATGCTTTATGCCGGGCAATGGCTCCGGTTGAAAAGCAGCTCCAAAAAATCATCGAAGAACAGCGCAAGGCTGAAGAGGAGCGATCCAGCCGCCAGGTTTTGCGCAGGGTCCAGCGGGCTCTCAAAGAAGCATTTTTACGGCTTCCGCAAGAGGAATATGATTGGTTTGATATTTATGGCGAAAAACCACAAATCTAAACCGGGGGGCCTTTTTTCCAGCGGACCCATGCGTGGAGATTCGGAAAAACGCCGTGAAAATGAGAATCCTGAAGATGTGGCGGAACTGCTTGACAATGACAGCAGCCAAAAACAGTTTTTTGAATATGCCGGCCCTTTGTTCAGCGCTCTGATTTCTCCTAAATCGAGCGTCGTTGCGGTTGACAAGCGCAAAAAATATCATGTTATCTGCAGGGACCGCTCCCGAAGGGTCGTTTTGGAAAACCTGGAATACCAATGGAATATTATGGATGGAGAAGGCCATCTCGATGAGAATCACCGTGAATCGATCACTTTCATTGCGCCTCCGGAACCGTGCCTGACAACATTGGAGGTGATTGTTCGGCAGGGGGATAAGACCTGCCGGGATGAGGCCTTGATAACCGTCACCGATTCTCTGATGGATCAATCATCCACTACCGGGAAAGCGAATAAAGGGCTTCCCGGGTATACCTATCGTCGGGCACCGGGTGAAATATGGCGTTCACGATACGATGAGGAAAAAAACGTAATTGTCATTAACAACGGGCACAGGGACTTTGTATATGCCGGCAAACAGAAAGCCCGCAAGCTGCGCTATATTTGCCGCCTGTTTTGTAAGGAACTCGTCCGCCACAATTTCCCTGGGCTGCAGACCGACGAACTTCTTGAACGGATGATCGAGCTGTCCTTGTATACGGAAGAGCATTTGAAATAAAAGTAAAAGCTTTTAGGATATGGTCATCGGCGAGCCCGGATTCCGGGTGCAACATCAAAATCGGAAAGGATGGTGTCATGGAGCAGGTAAAATACAAAGTCTATGGTTATCGCTGGATCGTGCTTCTGGTTTATGCCTTTATCCAGGCGGTCATGCAGATGCTCTGGATTACGTTTGCGCCCATCACAGGGGATGCAGCGGCGTTTTATCAAGTTACAGCGCTGCAGATCGGCTTTCTGGCCATGAGCTTCATGATTGTCTACCTGTTTGTCTCGTTTCCCGCCTCATGGGCCATCGATACCTTCGGGATCCGCAAAGGGGTGGGATTCGGGGTCATCCTGACGGGCATCTTCGGGTTAAGCCGTGGCCTGTGGGGGGGCACCTATCCGCTGGTGATGATATCAACCATCGGGCTGGCCGTCGCCCAGCCGTTTATCCTCAATTCCATAACCGCCCTGTGCGCCAAATGGTTTCCGCTGGAGGAACGGGCCACCGCCACGGGCCTGGCGGTCATGGCGCAATTTGTGGGCATTTTAATCGGCATGGCGGCCACCCCGTTTCTCAAGATCCAGTTCGGGATACCGGGTATGCTGAAGATTTACGGGGTGCTGGCCGCGGCAGGGGCGGTCTTCTTTTTTGTTTTCGTCAAGTCGGCCCCGCCCACACCGCCGGCGGAAAGCGACACCGAGCGAACCCTGGTCCTGGACGGCTTGAAGCACATATTCAAACTCAAGGACATGCTTTTATTGATCAGCATATTTTTTGTCGGGCTGGGTATTTTCAACGCCATCACCACCTGGATCGAACAAATGATTGCCCCCCGGGGGTTTAGCATTATTCAGGCCGGAACCCTGGGGGCGGTTTTGATGATCGGCGGCATCATCGGCTGCTTTGTGATCCCACCGCTTTCCGATAAGCTGCGCAAACGCAGACTGTTTATTATCATCTGCATTGCAGCCAGCGCACCGGGTCTTGTGGGGCTGACGTTCGCCACCGCTTACTGGCTGCTGCTGGCATCCGGTTTTTTTATGGGATTTTTCTTCATGAGCGTCGGACCCGTTATTTTCCAATACGGCGCGGAGGTCAGTTATCCCGCGCCGGAGGCAACCTCCCAGGGTCTGCTGATGCTGGCCGGCCAGATTTCGGGGATTATTTTTATTTTCGGCATGGATTTTTTCAGAACCGCCTCCGGTTCGATGACGCCTTTTCTGGGGGTGCTCATCGCCCTGGCTGTTTTGAACATCGTGTTTTCCCTGATGCTCAAAGAGTCGCCGATGATTGCGGCGGTCGGATGAAAAGCAAACGGCGGATCATTCGGACGGTTGAACACGAAAGGCATATAGCGGTTGTCAAAAAAACGTTCAGTTTGTCTAACGTTTTATTCTACTGTATAAAATTGTGGAACAATTCCGTTAAACCAATGCCCATTACCTAATATCGAATACCACGCCAATTGAGCCTGGCTCAATTGGCGTTACAGTTTGTATAAAAGGTCCATATAGCGTTTCAAAAAGGCATCCATAACCCCTTTAATGGGTATTTTGGCAGACATACCGTACAGGCGGCCCACCCCGTCTGTTTCTTTATCCGGATTGGCTTTGACATGCTCAACTGCTGATTTAAGGTCTTGAAGAAATTTTTCCGCCAGGCCGGGCTGGCTATGTCTGTGCGTCAGGCAGATGTGCACTGCCGGTGGCATCTGGAGGCCGTTCAGACTCCATTTTTGCGTGCCCATATAATCCATTACTTTATAAATATCCACGGTATCCGAGCCAAACGCGATATCCCACAGCGGATCTCCCAGGACATAGAGTTCCGGAATCTCCCCGATGCCCTTTTTTATTTTCTCCCCGGTTTCCAATATTTTTTTAGCGATCTCCATATAGCCCTTTTCGCCAATCGCCACCATTGCGCCCCAGGCAGTGGCACTCAATGCGCCGGGACGGCTGCCGGCAAATGTGGGTGACAGGTAAAGCCCACCGGGCCAATCCGTGGTGGTATAGAACTGATAGCGCCGCAGTTCCAAACTGCGA
Source organism: uncultured delta proteobacterium (assembly GCA_963821065.1). Taxonomy (GTDB): domain Bacteria; phylum Desulfobacterota; class Desulfobacteria; order Desulfobacterales; family JAFDCJ01; genus JAFDCJ01. The sequence goes on from CAWGCM010000006.1 coordinate 274,670, forward strand.
TACAAAATAACCGAGGACCCCTTGGCGGCATATCCGTATTTATGGGTATCCACTGAAATGGAGGTCACACCGGGCAGACTGAAATCAAATGGCGGGACCGGATATCCCAGTCTGCCGGCCCAGGGTAAAATGAATCCGCCCAGGCAGGCATCGGTGTGAAAACCGATATCATTATCCCGGGCGATTTCAGAGAGTTTCTCAATGGGGTCAATCACACCATGGGGAAAGGACGGTGTGGAGCCCACAATGACAATGGTATTGTCTGTAATCGCTTCTTCGGTTTTGGCGACATCGGCCTTAAACCCTGCATCCACCGGGATGCGTTTTATTTTAATGTTAAAATATTGAGATGCCTTATCAAAAGCGGCATGGGCGGTTGTGGGGACGATCATTTCCGGTTTAGAGATGCCTTTCATATCCCGGGCCCAGTCCCGGTAAGTTTTCATGGCAAGCAGGATGCTTTCCGTGCCGCCGGAAGAAACCACCCCGCAGACTTCATCATCGGAATCCGGGTCGTCGTCAGCCTTTTGGGCGTTGAGCATACTGGCGGTCATGGCGACCACTTCGGCTTCGAATTTGGTGGTGCTGGGCCACACATCCGTATGCAGGGGATTGCTTTGTGAATTGAGCATGTAAACCTGGTTTAAAAAATCGATGTGGTCTTCATCCCCGTGATACACGGCACCGGAAACAAAACCGTCTTTCCATTTCGATTCTTCTTTGGCACAAAGGGCTTGCATTTCACTGATGATTGCCTCTTTATCGCGACCCGTCTCCGGCAGACGGGTGAAGGTGGGAAAATCGTCGCGGTAGGGTTTAATAGAACGCTCTATTTCCGCCATCATTTCTTCATTTGTTTTTTCTGACATCTTGTCTCCCTTATAATAGGTTTCAGGTTTCGGGTGTCAGGTTCCGAGTTTCGTGTGGCGGGTTACGGCGTCGAGTTACGCGTTACGGGATTCGAGTTTCGGATTGCACGTTTCGTGAATTCCTCAATTCCTCAATCATTAAATTCTGACACCTAACACCCGAAATCTGAACACTGAAACCTGATTGTACCTGACACCTTCAGTTCTAGAAGTCAAACACGCTGTCCATTTCATCATCGCTGACCACAAATACCGTGTTATGCGGCGGCAGGGGCTCTTCGTAAAAGAATTTGGGTAAACGATCGTCCTGGCGGGTGAATCCAGCTTTGCGGTTAAATTCACGCTCGGCTTTCAATACCCGGATTCCTATATTAACCAGGTCTTCAAAGCTCAACTCGGTTTGCATCCTGGCATTTATCATCTTCAACAGGGCTTCAGCGGCCTTTTCATTGGATTTTGCCGCAGATAGGGCAAACAGACACAAACCGGTGCAGTCAAAGGCTGCCATTTCGATCTGGTAGGCGCGCGAGACCGCCACCTGACCGTCGGCCTTCAATGGATCCAACGAACCGCCCAGTGAACTCAGGTTTTTATCAATCACATTTCCGGCCGTATGATCCGCTCCCATGGGGGAGGTGCCATAGGTCACCCCCATGCCCTGGACCGCCCGGGGGTCGTAAGCCGCGATCGACTGGTTTTTTACTACCGGTACGCGCTGATGATTGAAATGCTTGCCGATGGCAGCCGGACCGTTTCCGAGTATTTTACCGATCTGGGTAGCACTGCCGATTTCTTCCAGCATCTCGATGGCCGCCTGGCTGTCGCCAAAAGCTTTGTATCCGGCATCCATCGCCACGGCAATGGCCACCCCGGTGTTCATGGTATCCACCCCGATGTCATCACACAGGAAATCCAGGGTGGCGATAGCATCCAGATCATCGATACCGCACATGCCGCCCATGGACCAGATGGTCTCATATTCCAAAGAGGCCGTCATATAATTGCCCTGGGCGTCGACATATTCATTGGAGCAGTGGATGATGCACTGGGCGCAGCCCATGTGGGTGGTTCTGCCGCCGCGTTCCTTAATCGTCTCGGCCAGAGTTTCACCGCTTATTTTTTCCCAGCCGTCAAATACCCCATTGGTCGCATTGTAGCTGGGAAACGCACCGGCGGCATTCAAGGGGGCCACCAGTACCGCCGTGCCCAGCGGCGGCAAAACGTAGCCGCTGAACATGTCTTCCTTTACGGCTTTGGCAAAAATTTTGGCTTGCTTTTTAAATGTCGGCAGATCTGCCATGGTATCTTGAAGTTTAGCGGTGCGGTTAACAATCAATGCCTTGAGGCCTTTGGCACCCATCACGGCCCCCAGTCCTCCGCGCCCGGCCGCACGGCAGGGACGGCCGTCGGCATCCGAGGACTGTATCGAAGCGCTGGCCAGCTGATACTCACCGGCCGGGCCGATACATAAAACGGCATTGTCTTCGCCCCGGGTGTCGAGCAGTTTTTCAACCAGGGCGTAGGTGCGGGCACCCTTATCCTCTGCGGCCGGCGAAAGGGTCGCACTGCCGTCGGCATCAATTTCAAGAAAATAGAGTTCGCCCTCCGGTGCCCGGCCTTCGACAATCACCGCGGTGATGCCGAGGCGGCCCAGGGCGGCGGCGGCCGTGCCGCCCACATTGCTTTCTTTTATGCCGCCGGTCAGCGGGCTTTTGGCACCGATGGACAACCGGCTGGTGTTCACCAGTACCGTGCCGCTGAGTGTGCCCGCAGCAAAAATTAGCTTATTATCCGGTCCCAGCGGATCGCAATCCGGCGGGACTTCAGCGTTGATCATAATCGATGTTAAACCTCTGCCGCCCAGCCCGATGTATTCCGGGGGAATGTCTTCAACATTGATTTGTTGGTGGGTCATATCGACGCGCAAAAACTTCATTACGACTCCTTTCCATTTACCGGCCGCATCAGCTGGGTGGATTCAACCGTTTAAATATGGCTTTGTTGTGTTTATAAATATTGAGAAATTCCGCAAAAAGCTGATCATATATTTTACGGTTTTCCGGGTTCGGTTCAAATGTATTATTGATCTGGATATACTTGGGAATATCTTCAAAGGCCATATACCCCAATCCCACCGCCGCGATAAAGGCCGCACCGCGGGCGTTGGTCTGGATAGGGTCTTTGACCTGCTTGATGGTGCGATTGAGAACATCGGCGTGGATTTGACACCACACGTCGGATATGGCACCGCCGCCCACCATATGGATCGGGTTCAGCGGGCGCCCGATAAATTTTTCGACGTATTGCAGGGCCCATCGCTGGTTATAGGCCACGCCTTCCAGAAATGCCCGCACGATGTCTGCGCGCGAATTTTTCAGGGATAAATTATAGATGCACGCCCGCGCCGAGTTATCCTCGACGGGGGTGCGCTCACCATTTAGCCAGGGGGTGAAAATGACCTTGTTGCTGCCGGCCGGCACGTCTTCGGCAATTCTATCAAAAATTTTATAGACATCCGGCAGCGCTTCTTCCTGCAACAGCGCATCTTGATGATACAATATATTATCTTTTAAATAGGTCAGCACCCCACCGGCGGTTTCCTGTTCGTTGACGACCATATATTTATCGGGAATGGAACTTGGAATGGAGGCGATGCCGTGCATGACATCCGTCTTTTTGAAGGGGACATGGGCTGAAATCCAGGAAGACGTACCCACATAAATGTGTCCTTGATAGTCTCCGACGGCACCCGAACCGAGGGCGGCGGCCGGAATATCGGGGGAACCCATGACGACCTGGACATCGTCTTTGAGCCCCAATTCCCGGGCGACGTCTCTTTTTACCGGGCCCAGAATGTCGATGGACCGCTTGAGCTCAGACAGCTTCTCTTTTTCAAGGCGGTACATTTTCATCAGTTTATCGCTGTAGGAAATGTGAGTGATGTCGCGGTTGTCAGTGACCCAGTGAAGCGTGATGGAGTCATAGGAGGCCGCAAATTTGCCCGTAAAACAAAAATTAATATAGTCTTTGGGCTCGAGAAATTTATGGGTTTTTTGGTAGATATCGGGAAACTCATTGCGGATCAGCAGAATATGACCGACGGGGTCTTTGCCGGTCAGAGCGGGTGCCCCGCCTGTCATGCGAATCCAGCGCAGCAGTTTGAAAGGGTCATAGCCTTCTATCTTAATGGGACCGCCCGCCATTTGCGCGACGTATTTTGCCCCGCGCATATCCAACCAGGTGATGGCGTTCATCAGGGGTTTGCCGTCCTGATCAACGGCCACGGTCCCGGCCCACTGGGTAGAGGCGACGATAGCGACGATATCAGCCGGATTGACCGTGCCTTTGCTCAGCAGCCGTTTGGATGTCGTCATAATGGCGTGCCACCAGTCATCCGGGTTTTGCTCAGCGCCGCCATCGGGCAGTAGAATCAAAGGCACACTCTCGAAATCGAAATCAACCACTTCGCCGTAAACGGAGATCAGGGCCGTTTTGCTGCCGGATGTTCCCAGGTCAATCGACAGGACGTATTTATCGCTGTTTTCAGTCATCCCCATGTTCTCCTAAGTCGCTTCTCACTGATTAAAAGGAAATAAAACCCTAAAATCCCCTTTCCCTAATTCTCACGGCCTTATTTTCATCAGCATTATAAGGTTCAAAGTAAGACGATTTTCTGATGAAAACTGGATTATTATTGCTGCCAAATTGCAAACGAAACCCAACCATTGTGCCGATAATCTGATCCTTGGGAATATTCAATATATCTTTTGATACGCTACGAATAAATTCTTGCTGTGAAGTAGAAACAATGTACACTTTAAACCCGTGATCTGCAAGATAATCAATCAATTCAATCATTGGCTGATAGAATAATTGAATATAAGGCTGATTAAATCTTGGATGTTTTCTTCACTTAGAAATCGTCTACTGTATTCTATGTAAAATTTTAAGGATTCACCTTCAAATGCCTCTACAACACAAAACTCAAAAAAATAATTTTCAAAGTTTTTTTCATTTTTAGCCCCATGGTCGTCATCATTTTTAAGCAATGTTAGGTGTCGTTTTACGCTGATTTATGCACTTGGCAAAACATAAAAGTATACCGACATAAAATGACAAAAACTACCCATTAATACATACATTATAGTCGACATTAAATCATATTTGCCTGTAAAGAAAAGCTTCAAAATTATGCCGGTTAAAGCCAATCCCCAGGAAGTACCGAAAATCACCCAACCTATGGCACCATTTAGAGTAACCAGTGTAAAAGGCGTGTAAGTTCCCGCAATAAGAACATAAATAGATGCGTGGTCAATAATGTTCAATCTATTTCTTAACTCTGACTTTTTAGCGCTGTGGTAAAAAGTAGAAGCAGCATATAAAATAATTAAGCTTGATCCGAAAATACTAAAACTAACAATATGCCAAACGTCTCCGTGCAAAGTTGCATGCGTAACTAAAAGTACCAAAGCAACAATGCTTAAACTGAAACCGATAGCATGAGAAATGATGTTAATTTTTTCTTCTAGTGGCGAGTAGTATTTTGTTCCTTCTATATCTCGCATTTAATCAATTTACTGAACAATAAACGGTGCCGCCCCTTGCTCACCGGCCAGAATTTTTTTAAGCACTTCCTCAATTTTGGCCTGATTGGTCATGCCTGAAATTTTTTCAAAGACGTCGCCATCCTTAAAAAACATCAGGGTTGGTATGGATTTGATTCCATATCTGGCCGCGGTTTGTTGACTGTCGTCTGCGTTGCATTTGACAAACAAAATCTGGTCGCCATAACTTTCGGCAAGTTTATCAACCATAAGACCAATACCTTTGCAGGGCCCGCACCAGGGCGCCCAAAAATCAACCAGGACCGGTTTGTCCGCCTGCAGCACCTGTGGTTCAAAGTTGTTGTCATCAATTTCCATTAGATTTTCAGCCATTGTTCTGATCTCCTTTATTCGATGGGATATCCCCTCCAATTTGGATATATCAATACTAATCGATAGTTTCTACCCTAACAATTATTCACCCTGGAGTTCAAGCAAATAGAGCCAAGGTACTCAAGTGAAGTTATAAAAAATTTTTCTTGTTTATTCTCTCCTGTAATGAAAAATATAGAATCTAATGAACAACCCCGCCGCAAGCAACGGGGTATCAAACGGAAAATTTTAAACGCCCCAAGGGCGGGGAATTAAACCCTCGTCCGCCGCAGGCGGATTAATGGTAAATTGGGATTTTAAACTACTATTAGGAGTGATCGTGAATTCCCGCGAACGAGTAAGAGAAGCACTGTTTTGCCGCAAACCTGACCGCATTCCCAAAGCCCTGGGTTTCTTCAACCAGTCATTTGATGCCATCGCACCGACTGCCGCCGAGGATTACTTCGACCTGGACATCCGCTACGCTGAGTTCAAGCCATTGAAAAACCAGAATACGTTTCGCCGCTATTTGGACCGTCTGCCGCAAGATATCCATGTAGGCAACCAGGCTCAACTGCGCACCTACCATGAGTGGCAATACCATCCGGAAAGAGGAACGGACCGTCCGCTCAGTGGTATCCGCTCGCTAAAAGAACTGGTAGCCTATGTCTTGCCGGATCTTTCAAATCCGACGCGCCATGCCGGACTCGCCAAACAGGTTCAGCGCTGGCATGCCCGGGGTTTTGCCGTGGCCGGTATGCCCCCTCACCTGGGCGGGGAGCTGTTTGAGACGGCCTGGCGCCTGCGCGGGTTTGAAAATTTCATGATCGATTTAGTGGACCGCAGCGAAATAATTGACTACCTGCTCGACCAGCTGACATCGATGCTGATTGAAAACGCCCTCATCTTGGCCCGGGCCGATATCGACATTCTGCTGCTTGATGACGATGTGGCCATGCCGACCGGTTTGATGATCAGCCCGGCCACCTGGCGTTATCACTTCAAGGACCGAATGGCCGAAGTAATCAATATCGCCCGGGAGGCATCACCGGATTTATTGATCTTCTATCACAGCGACGGTGACTTTACGCAACTCATACCGGACCTGATGGATATCGGCGTCAACGTCATCAATCCGGTACAGCCGGACTGCATGGATGGAGCCGCCATCAAACAAAAATTCGGTGACCGGTTGGCCATGTGGGGGGCCGTTGGTACTGCGCGTCTGTGGGACCTGGGAACACCGGATCAAATCCGGTCCGAAGTGCAGAGATGTATAGAAACTTTAGGGCCGCAGGGCCTGCTGCTGGCCCCGGCCTACGATATCGATTTTGCCCCCTTCGAAAACATCGTCGCTTTCATTGAAGCGGTTGAAGAGTTTGGGCGGATTTAGCTTAAAATTCGGAATATTTTTATCGCCCCAAGGGGCAGGGAATTCACCCTTTGTCCGCCGGCGGATTAAATTAAACCACTTTGCCAATAAAATTAATTTTTTTACTTTACTGAAGGATATAGGGTTCGTCCAGAAAATTCGTGCGATATAATTGGGGAGCCTCCACCAACCTTCGCCAAAACTTCAACCCGGCAGGCCATCCCCAGTCCACGTCTCCAATATCAATTCGGTTCCCACTCCCGCATGCTTTTTGTTGATTTTAATAGGTTATTCAAGCATGGTAGGGTTTTGATCCGCCTGCGGCGGACGAGAGTTTAATTCCCCGCCCCTTGGGGCGTTTAAAATTTTCCGTATGATACCCCGTCGCTTGCGGCGGGGTTGTTCATTGCCAGGCTTTCAATAATCGAAAAGAGGACCCGTGCCCAAACTTCATGAAGCGCAGCTGACGGATTCCCGGCAAGACTCCGCCCATCCATCCAAACCAAAAGCATTTTATGGCTGGTGGATCGTATTTGCCGGCACGCTCATTTTATCCGTATCCTCCGGAATCGGGTTTTACGGTCATGGCGTGATCCTGGACCCGCTGCGCACCCTGCATGGATGGCCGAAAGCAACGATATCTTCGGCCATCACGCTTTATTTCCTGACATCCGGCTTCATGGGAATGATTATCGGTCGCCAGATCGACCGCTATGGTCCCAAATGGGTGCTGATTCTCGGTTCGGTGGTCATTGGTGGGGGGTTCGTGCTGCTTAGCCGAATCACCACCGTCTGGCAGCTCTACGCGATCTACTTTATGATGGCCCTGGGTTTCAGCTGCACCTCTCTTGTTCCGGTCAATACCTTGATTACCAACTGGTTTATTCGCAGACGCGGCTTTGCGATGAGTTTAACCAATACCGGTCTGAGTGCCGGCGGCATCGTTCTCGTCCCCCTGTCCAGCTACATGATTTCCCGCTGGGGACTGGAAATGGCCCTGCCGGTCCTGGGGGTGATTTACTGTGCAGTTGTTATTCCCAGCGCCATTTTTTTTGTCCGGCAGCGCCCTTCCAATCTCAATCAATTCCCGGACGGTGAACCACCAACGGCCTCTTCTTCGGATGGCGCCGGATCACCCCTCGGCTATTCGGCTCAAATTCGGCTGTGGACCCGATCGCAGGCCATACGCACCATCGCCTTCTGGTCGATCGTAATCGCTTTTTTACTGGCCCTTGCAGGCCAAATCGCCTTTCTGGTCCACCAGGTATCATTTCTCAGCCCGTATCTGGGGGTAAGCGGTGCTGCCACTGCGGTCAGTGTCACCGCCGGTGCCAGTATTGTGGGCCGTTTGTTTCTGGGCACATTTGTGGATCGCTGCGACAAACGACATGTAATTATGGTGTGTTTCCTGGTTCAGGCTGTGGCCATGATCACCCTGGCCCATTACAATCATGTCATCATTTTGTACCTGGGCACCTTTGCCTTCGGCCTGACCATGGGATCTATTATCATGATGCAGTCGCTGATCATCGGCGAGTGTTTCGGTCTATTTTCCTTTGCGACCGTTTCGGGTCTGGCGGGTTTGTTTACCATGTCCGGTGCCGCTTTCGGGCCGACCATCGCCGGCCTTATTTATGACGCCGCCCAGAGTTATCGGATGGCATTCACCATTTTTGCAGCCATGAGCATGGCGGCGATCCTGGTGATTTTCTTTGCCAGGCCATCGAACCAGGGAAAATAATCTTCCAGTCCGTAATTCCAATTCATAAGACCTGTTTAGAAGTGGTTCCAAAACCACTTCTAATGTCTTCTGGATGATGGCCATGTCTCTTGACACCCAACACCTTTACTCTTACCTTTTTCCCATACAAAGACTGTTTCAACCGGTTATAGAAAGCAGGCCCCAAACGTAAAAGCGTCTAAAGCCGGGAGATCAATTTTATTAAGAGGTCATCGCGATGAAAAGATTGCCTATAACACTTGTGGTTTGCCTTGCACTGATCGTGGGTTGTGCCACCAGCCCCACGGGCAGACGGCAGTTCATGATCGTCTCGGAAAACTCGGCCATCGCCGCTTCGAAACAGGCCTACGTTGAAATGCTGAAGCCCTATGAACAACAGGGCAAAATCGATAACGATAAAGCCTTAAAGGACCGTGTCTATAAAATTACAGGGCGTTTGGTGGCCCAGGCGATAAAAATGCGCCCGGAAACAGAAAATTGGGAGTGGAGCATCAAGATTATCGATGATCCCAAAACGGTCAACGCCTGGGCCATGGCAGGCGGCAAGATGGCGCTGTATAGCGGACTTGTCATCCAGCTCAAAGCAACCGATGACGAACTGGCCCAGGTCCTGGGCCACGAGATTGCCCATGCACTGGCCAAGCATTCAGCCGAAAAGATGTCTGTGGCTATGGCCAGTTCCATTGGAGTGGCCGCGGTGGGTGTAGCCGGAGATCGCCAGGGATTGGCCCTGACGGGAGCCGCGCTGGCGGCCGCCCTGGCGGTCCAGATGCCGAACAGTCGCTCAGCGGAGTCAGAGGCGGATCGTATCGGCATCGAGCTGGCGGCCAAGGCCGGTTACGACCCGCGCGCAGCTATTACCCTGTGGCAAAAGATGGCCAAGGTGGGTGGTAAAGGTCCCCCCGAATTTCTCAGTACCCATCCGTCTCCGGAAAATCGTGAAAAAAAACTTGCCGAATTCGTCCCCCAGATGATGCCCTACTATACACAGAAGGGTCAGCGCCCGACTTATCAATTAAAAGGATAGCCGGAGCTTTCATCCAATACTTTTCGGATGGTATCGGGAATTTTAACTCGCTGGACTGAATCTACAACCTTTCTCTCTTTGAGTTCCCCCCAGAGATCACCAAAAAAAATGACATCCTGAATGGTGCCTTTCACGGGGGTGGCATCCGAAGACAGCCATCCTTCGATTTCACCGGAACCCGAAGACACATCTTCCGGGCTGATTTGAAACTGCATGAAAAAGTGCTTATCGGCCTTGTTGAATTCCTGGCTGCGAAACAGTTTTTCTTTTTCTAAGTTTGCTATCTGAAGCTTTACGGGCTGCATCTGTTTTTTTGTATACAGTGGCAGCAGAACTTTTCGGTCCCTTTCGATGGGACCGTAATACCCGTGTCTAAAATTATAAAAGAGGGTGAGATAATCTTCATAGATTCGATCCGCCTTCATGGACTCTCTCTGGGTCCGGGTTTCACCGGCGGGGTTCGATTTTAAAAATACGATTTCGCCGGCCGCATAGTCAAACCTGACACTCCGCAGAGCTTCCTTGTCGCCACGCTTTTTTTTCAACTCAAAATAAACCGGCCGCAGGCGGTCTTGATCTGATAAATACTGACAGAAGGAGGTATAGGAATATCTCACCCGCCCCAGGAGAAAATTGATAAAACCGACCCCATGGCCCTCCAGGCTGATTCTGTAAATATCGGGTAAATCCGTGCGTATAAAACCGGTTTTTGCATAACCGCAATGGCTGATAAGCCAGAAACCGATCTGATAGCTGAGCTCTTCTCCCAGATATTTATCGAGGATACTCGGACCAGTGGTGCTTGCAACCGTTTTCGAATGGAAACGCGGGCCGGCCAACAAGAGACCCAAGCCATACATTACATAACGCAAACAATCACGGCGGGTCACAGGAAGGCCGGAATAAATATCGGGTCTATTTATTAAGAATCGCATAACAGATGCCAGAACAAAAAAGCCATTTGCGATACCGCCAGCATGGTTTCCAGATCCAGTGCACCAAGAAATTTTTTAAGCCGTTTTTTGGGCACCGTATGAAGATTATCTGCTTGAACCGAAGAGGGTTTTGGTAAATTGGCTTTCTGACTGATAAATATATCGGTCGGATATCCCTTGCCTTGGCTGGTTATTTCGGCAATGATGACCTTATTGAGATATTTTAAAACATATATTATTGTCAACCTTAAAAAGGGATAACTATGAGTAAACGGTTAAAAGGCAAAGCCGCTCTTATTACCGGGGCCGGCCGGGGTATCGGCCGCAGTATCGCACAAACCTTTGCAAACGAAGGCTGTCTGGTCTGGGCCACCAGCAAAAGCATGGACTCCCTCAGGGGCCTGGAGGGGGTCGCCGGGATTCAAATCCATTTAGCCGATGTAACCGATGCCAACAGTGTCACCCGGGCATCGGAAAAGATCGGTGACATCGATATTCTGGTCAACAACGCCGGTTATGTGGCGACCGGAACCATCCTTGATTGCACGGGTGAGGACCTACGGCAATCATTGGCGGTTAATCTGCACGGGGCGTATAACATGATCCGGGCATTTTTACCCGCCATGCTCTCCAAAGGAGGCGGAACCATCATCAACATCGCTTCGGTGTTGTCCAGTATTTCATCAGCTCCTGAACGCTTTGCTTACGGGGTATCCAAGGGAGCTTTAATCGGCCTTACAAAATCGGTGGCCCTTGACTATGTGACCCGGGGGATCCGGTGCAATGCCATCTGTCCGGCCACCATCTTAACACCCGGCCTCAATTCCCGACTTGAATCAAGTCCGGATCCGGATGCCGCCCGCAGTGCCATTATAAACCGTCATAAAATGGGCCGTCTTGGTACGGTGGAAGAAGTTGCTGAGGCAGCGGTTTATCTGGGCAGTGAGAAAAGTGCATTTATGACCGGCCAACTGTTGATCATGGATGGTGGCATGAGCCTCTAGCCGCAGCTCGATTTTTTGTTCAGATTTTAGATAATTAAAAGTTGTTTCAAAATCCAAATTTGGTTCGAAGGCCCCGCTCAGGCGGGATTACAATTCTAATTTAACTAAATTAATGTATGCATCAAGGCGTCCCGTGGGTTAAAGCGGAGCGTACACGCCAGTACGTGAGCATTTTAATCCGCGGGATGATGCACATTTGTTAAGTTAGATCAATGCGGAATCAGGCTTCGCGTGACAACGCAGCCATCGGGCCAAATATGGAATTTTGAACCAGCTTATAGCAATTGACACACCAATGTCTTTATCCTATAGTCCCTCGCAAAATCAGGCATGCTTAATAGCTGATGGCAGCTATTGATAATAAAGGAGGAGCTTTATGAAGGTGGATGAAAACCGGATCTACCTCGAAGACGTCGGGGAAATCGTCATGTCGCGCGGCGGCAAAGACATCTGGCTCGTGAAGGAGATTTCGAAGCACGACGCATTCCGGGGCAGGAGTCTCCCCGATAAGATCTACGTGGTTGATTTTCCCGGCAGAGGGCTCGGCGAAGAATTTTTACTCAGCCGCCAGGCCTGCGGAGCCGAGAAGTTTTTAATGATCAAGGAGATCGGCCACGACATGATGCGCCTTTTCGAACGGATGTTCGATGGGAATCTGGCGCAGTTTGTCATCCTCTGGGGCGGACGCCCGCTGGACCTGCTGGACGCCAATCCCCCGCTGCACCGGTCCAAACTCCTCGACACCACCTATATAAAACTTACCAGGGTTGAAGACACGGCCGTCTCGCGCGGCTGGAACATTGTCGAAAGCTCCTTTGTCGGGGAGTGGTGGCAGGACGAAACCTGGATCATCATGGAAGAATGTATCGCTTCGGGATCTACCCTGACCTATTTCGTGGAAGAGGCCTTGCAGCACCACCGGCCCAAAAAGATATTTCTCTTTCCGGTTTGCGCCAGCCTCGAGGGGCTGGAAGGGATCAGCCGCATATGCAAAGAACACGATGTCGAACTCATCCCGGTTTTCAACGGGGCGCTGATACAGGTAGCCGAAAAAGGTGTGACCATGCCTTTCACCGATCTCGGCCTTCAACCCCAAACCATCGTCACGCGCCATTTCTACCACGACTTAAATAAACGTTATCAGGACAAACCGCTTTGCTGGGTAGGTGATATCGGTGATTCCATTTACAAGCCGCAAGATCACCTCATCGAGACCCTCAGCGACATGCTGGCGGTCGGAATGGATTTTGAAAGGGAAAACTTCTCGCTCTGGAGCCCCATCGTGCGTTCGGACAGGTTTCTGGCCCGCCTGGAATCAGCCCATGGGGATGTGTTCGCAGCTGTCGCCAGCTATTTGAAACCGAATACTCTTTATCCATGATCCAGTCTATTATTTAATATTATATTGGATTCAAATTATGTCATAAAAAATTAACGCTAAACGCTCAATTTGATTCCGTTGGAAATCGGAAATCAACTTCGTACGTCCTGTCCTCCAACTCCAGCCGGCTGACCACCGGGGGCGTTTCGGCAATCACGGCACCCCGACGAATCACAAACAGCCTGGCCGGTTTCAACCTCAGGGCCTCCTGGGGATTGGCGGCCTGAAGGATCACCATATCTGCATGGCTCCCCGGTTCAAGCCCGTAATCTTCCAGCCCCAATACCCTGGCTCCGTTGGTTGTGACCGCTGCAAAGATTTGCTGCATTTGTTCCACCCCGGTCATCTGGGCCAGATGTAACCCCATGTGCGCAACCTCCAGCATATCGTGGGAGCCAAGGCTGTACCAGGGATCCATGAGGGCATCCTGGCCAAAGGCCACATTAACGCCGGCTTCCATAAGCTCCTTGACCCGGGTCATCCCGCGCCTTTTGGGGTAGGTGTCATGGCGGCCCTGGAGGGTGATATTGATCAACGGATTGGCGACAACGTGTATCCGGGCCTCGGCCATCAGGGGCAACAGCTTGCTGACATAATAATTATCCATGGAGTGCATGGAGGTGAGATGGGAGCCGGTGACCCGCCCGTGAAGACCGAGGCGCTGGGTGTGAAATGTCAAAGTTTCGATATGGCGCGAGTGGGAGTCATCGCTTTCGTCACAGTGCATGTCCACCTGCAGACCGCGTTCGGCGGCAATTTCGCACAGGGCCTTTACCGAAGCTGCGCCCTCGGCCATGGTTCTTTCAAAATGGGGAATACCGCCCACGACGTCGACGCCCATATCCAGCGCCCGCTCCAGATTGGTTGGATTGGGGTTGTAGCGAAAATAACCATCCTGGGGAAAGGCCACCAGCTGAATATCGATATAGGGTTTGATCTCGTCTCGTAATTTTAAAAGCGCCTTGACAGCCAGCAGTTTTTCGTCACTGACATCCACGTGGCTGCGGATCGCCAGTGTGCCGCGGGCAATGGACCAGCGGCAAAGCTCTCCGGCCCGGGCTTTTATGTCGTCGCCCGTAAGATGAGATTTGAATTCCCCCCACAGTTCGATGCCCTCCAGCAGGGTACCGCTCTGATTCACCCGGGGCTGACCATAGCTCAGGGTGGAGTCCAGATGAAAGTGGCTGTCCACAAAAGGCGGGGTGACCAGCCGGCCCGTGGCGTCGATCTCCCGGTCGGCCTGCGCCTCAAGCCGGGGTCCGACTTCGACAATGCGACCCTTGTCAACCGCAATGTCGACACCCGTGCGTCCGTCGGGAAGGTTGGCGTTTTTTATCAAAAGATCTAACATAGGTCACCTAAAATTCCATAAGTAATTTTATTGGAGTTATCTCTTCGTAAGTAAGAGTTGAAACCAATCCGAACAGCCCCGGAAGAATAAACTTCGCGGCAACGCTGATCTTCTCTGCCTGTCCGGATTTGTTTCGTATTTCGAGATTCGTATTTCGAATTTACCAGTCTATCCTCCTTTTTCTTCCCGGCGATAGGGTTTCAGCAGCCCGGCCGGAACGGACGCCTTCCTGGAGACACTAATCAGGGCAACAATGGTCAGCAGATAGGGAATCATCAGGAATAAATGAAAAGAAATGGCAATCCCCATTCCTTGAAGCCTCAGCTGGAGACCATCCAGGAAACCAAAAATAAGCGCCCCGAAGGCACCCTTGAGCGGATCCCAGTTGCCAAAAATAACCATGGCAATGGCCACCCATCCCCTGCCCCCGATCACATCGATCAGGAACATGTTCTGATGAGCCAGGGTAAGAAACGCACCGCCGACTCCCATAAGGGCGCCGCCGGCCACCAGGCAAAGGGTGCGGGTTAACAGGACATTGACGCCGACCGTGTCGGCGACCACGGGGTTTTCGCCCACCGTTCGTATCTTCAATCCGATTTTGGTCCTGTAAAGTAAAATCGAAATGAGCGGAACGAGAAGCCAGGCAATGTAGGTCAACGAATATTGGGTGAACAGGCCCGGGCCAATCACCGGAATTTTGGACAGCAGCGGTATCGTAATCTGTTTGAACGGCTGTATGATCGGAGGCACGGTGGGAGATCCGAAATGCAGCCGGTAAATGAACATGGCCAGACCGGTTGCAAACAGCGTAATCCCCAACCCCGATACATGCTGGCTCAATCCCAGATAAACCGCCAGAAACGCCATCAGTAGACCCAGAAGCATTCCAACCCCGGCAGCGGCCAGCACACCCAGCCAGATGGAACCCGATGAAAATGTGACCAGAAACCCGGTCATAGCGCCCATCAGCATAATGCCCTCGATACCCAGATTCAGCACACCGGCTCGCTCGGAAAGGATTTCACCGAGGGTGGCAAATATAATCGGAGTGGCCATTCTCATTGTAGCCCCGATGAGACCGGATATAAAAGCGATATCGAGAAGCTCACTCATTATTTCTTCATCACCTTTATTTGGTATTCAGTAAACAGCAGGAAAATGAGCATCACCATCAGCGACATGCCCTGAATAACCTCGGCGATATAGGTCGGCACACCGGTCATGCGGCTCATGGTCTGGGCGCCGACGATGATGACGCTGAAAAAAAGGGATGAAAAGAGCACCCCCACCGGGTGAAGATTGCCCAGCATGGCAATCACGATGCCCGAATATCCGTAACCGGGTGAGATATCCATTATCAAACGATATTGAATCGCACAGAGCTCTCCGACCCCGGCCAGGCCGGCCAGACCGCCGGATATCAAGGCCGTCCATACAATCACGGAGGTGGTATTGATCCCGCCGAATTGGGCCGCCCTGATGTTTACGCCCACGGCCTTGGACCGGTACCCGAAGGTTGTTTTCTGGTTGATAAACCAAATGACAAACACGGCAAAAAGGGCGATTAAAATTCCCATATGAAAACGCGAGCGCGGCATCAAAATGGGATAGCAGGCGGCTTTAATGATCGCCGCCGAGCGAGGCCAGCTTGATCCGGGCTGCTGCAGCGGCCCGAAAAGCAGGGCCCCCATGATATGGAGCATAACATAGTTCATGAGAAGGGTGGACACCACATCATCCACCTTCAGTTTGGTTTTAAGAATCGCCGGAATGACGGCCCAGAGGCCCCCGGCCAGAAACCCGGCGACAATGACCAGCGGCAACACAAGCGGGGCGGGCACGCCGCCCAGGTGGACACCCGCCACGGTGGCCGCCAGGGCGCCTGCCAGCAACTGCCCCTCGGCACCGATATTCCAGAACTTGGCCCGGAAGGCAAAAGCCACCGCCAGACCTGTCAGCAGAAGCGGACTGGCCTTCACAAAGGTTTCCAGAAGGTTGAATCGGGTTCCCAGCGCGCCGTAAAACAGATAGTAGTAAGATTTCCAGAAGTGCCCGCCGGCCATAAGGATCGGAATGGCAGACAGGATCAACGTCACTAAAATGGCTGCAACGGGGATACCGATTCTGGCCCATCCCGGCAAGGGCTTACGTTTTATGATCCTGAACCGGATCATTGTTTTACCCCGCTCATCCAGAGTCCAATCTGCTCCCGGGAGGCATTTTCAATTGACACCTCTCCCATTATTTCCCCCTCATAAATCACCACAATCCGATCACTCAACGCAAATACCTCATCCAAATCCTCCGATATCAATAGAACGCCGGCGCCCCTTTCTCGTTCCTGCAGGATTCTCTGGTGGATATACTCCATGGCGCCAACATCAAGCCCCCGGGTGGGCTGGGAGGCAATAACCACCGTAGGGCTGCCTGCCAGTTCTCTGGCCAGCATCACCTTTTGCAGGTTGCCGCCGGATAAACTTTTGGTTACGGCATCCCGGCCGGAAGTTGCGATGTTATAGGCATCGATCAATTCATCGCTGTAACGATGAATTTTTTTCGATTTCATTAAACCCCAGGCCTGAAACTCGGCCGAGGCGTGGTTCTCCAGAATCATGTTTTCTTCAACGGAAAGATCCATCAGCAGACCGGTTTCCATTCTATCCTCCGGTATTCTGCCCATCTTCAATTTGATGGCCGCGGTCGGGCTTCCGAATGTCAGGGGGGTATTGTTTATTTGGATGGTCCCGCGGGTTGGCGACCGCAGGCCGAAAAGGACTTCAGAAAGCTCGCGCTGGCCGTTTCCTGAAATCCCGGCCATCCCCAGAATTTCATTTTTTCTGACCACCAGGTTAAGGTTTTTCAAGGAAGGTAGATTCTTGTCGTTTAAGGCATCAAGTTTCTGGATTTCCAGCACGGGCCGGCCACATTCGAGCTCCTTTTTATCGATGTCTTCCAGCAGGTCCCGGCCCACCATAAGATTGGCCAGCTCCCGGATGGTGGTCTCGGCGGTATTGCGTTCCGCCACGACCTGACCGCCTCTCAAAACCACAATGCGGTCTGAAATATCCATCACCTCGTTTAATTTATGGGATATAAAAACAACCGCCCGCCCTTGGTCCACGAGGGATTTCAACGTTTTGAAAAGGTCTTCGGTTTCCGTCGGGGCGAGAACAGCTGTCGGCTCATCCATGATAAGGATATCCACGTCCCGGTACAGGGATTTGAGAATCTCCACTTTCTGCTGTTCACCCACCGAGAGGGTCCACACCCGGGCCTCGGGATCAATTTGAAGTCCAAACTGTTCCTCAAGCGCCAGCAGTTTTTGACGGGCCGTCTTTAGATCCAGAAACAGGCCTTTGCCGGCGTCCGTACCGATAACAATGTTTTCAAGTACCGTCTGAGAGGGGACCAGCGCAAAGTGCTGATGAATCATTCCCACGCCCCGGGCGATGGCATCTTTGGGAGAGGAAAGATCGGCTTTTTGCCCTTTAATGAAAATTTCACCCTCATCACAGGCATAATACCCAAAAAGGATGTTCATCAACGTCGTCTTGCCGGCACCATTTTCTCCCAGCAGGGCGCAGATTTCTCCGGAATACAGTTCAAAGGAAACATTATTATTGGCCGTAACATCCAGAAAATACTTCGTGATGGCAGACATTTTCACCAATGGCCGGCGGGTATCAACCATTAAACACCTCAGTTGAAATGCCTAAAATTTAAAGTGCCTAAAATTAAGGTGTCGTTTCACTTCATCGGTTTTAATTAAATTCGAGTCGCCGAAAGCGGACCATTATTTTAGGCACTTTAGTCCGCCTCAGGCGGATTAGATCAATTTAGGCATTTCTTTGAAACACCTAAGTTTGGAGTTAATAATTTATATATTGATTTAGACTGAATTGGGTTAAACCAACTTACCCGTTAATCCGATACCGGCTTCTGCTCATCCACCGGGACACGGTAGGTTCCGTTTATAATTTTCTGCTCAAGATCACTGACCTCTTTGAGAACATTGGCCGGCAGGGTTTTTTCAAAACCATGATATGGAGCCAGCCGGGACCCGCCTTTGCCCATCATGGACCATCCACCGAGATCCATGGATACCCAGGCTTTTTTCTGTACCATTTCAATGGCGAACTTAATGGTGGGATACATATCCCAAACCGGTCCGGTAATTACCACCGTCGGCGCCAGGGCATTCTGATCGGACATGTTACCGAAAGCCAGCACACCTTTTTCTTTGGCGGCTTCAAAGACACCAAATCGTTCGGCGTAAATCAGGTCCGCGCCGGCTTCAATCTGGGCGATGGCAGCTTCCTTGGCTTTGGGTGGATCAAACCAGCCGCCGATATAGGATATTTTGACCTTGACTTTCGGGTTGACTTTGAGGGCCCCGGCCTTGAAGGCATTTACCAGGCGGTTTACCTCTCCGATAGGAATCGCCGCAACCACACCGAGCACATTGCTCTTGGTCATCCTGCCGGCGATGATGCCGCAAAGGTAGGCAGGTTCGTGAATCCAATTGTCAAAGACGGAAAAATTCGGGGCCACCGGACCGAACTCCGATCCAAAGGCAAAGGCAATCTCGGGATAATCTTTGGCCACCCTTCGGGCCGGATCTTCGCCCGCCAGAAAGGCATCACCCACAATCAGGTCAAATCCCCTTTCGGCATACTCCCGTAGAACTTTTTCGAAATCAGCAGCGGCAATTTTTTCGGTGAACTCATATTCGATATTGCCCATTTCCTTTTGGGCCTTCAGGCAGGCCAGGTGGATCACGCCATCCCACGGTTCCTCAATGGCGGTTTGAAAAATGGCGGCAATTTTAAAAGGTTTGGCATAACTTGCTGAAAAGACAAATAGAACTGAGAAAAGAACAATCATGATAACCAGTGCGATTCTTTTCATGGTGCGACCTCCTTTAGATCGTTTAGATAGGTTTTTTGAAATTGCTTCTAGTAAAATCGTCGGCATCGTGTTTAAGCAGGGAAGGGCAGATTCGGGCCGAACATCTTAATACGTATGAAAAGGGTCTTAATTGTTTCCCGGATACCGTTCCGGGGTTCGAATAATTTTGGCTCTTATTCACCTCCCTTCTTATTTTTTGTCCTAATTGGATCACTCCCGCTCAAAGCGAGCGATGAAATGATCCGGGTTACTGATTTTTGTCACCAGCGCCCGGACGGCAAACTCGGTGGGCGCTTCCGACACAACGATTTCCTTGCCTTTGGCATAGGCATAGGCAAGCTCGATTGTAACACTGCAGCCGATATAGCCGTCCGGAAGTAAAGCATAGAACACGTCACAATCATCGATTTCCGGAAAATGCTGCAAGGTTACCCGGGATTTGTAATCAGGATCAGCGTCAACTGCTGTGGGGTCAAGATGAAAATAGGGGTGATGAACCATCACGTCACAGGCCTTGATACGTTCAACTATTCGCTCGGCCTCATTGTAAAAGCGTTTACTGGTTGCAATAAATACGGTCATTTTCACCTTGTATGATTTATAATATTTTTATAAATTAAAACAAGTAGTTAGGGTTTAATTTTAGATTAAAAGCTTCAAAAGGTTGGGATTTTTTAGAAAAGCCAAATTAACGCAATAAAGCAAAATTTCTTGTATATTTCAACTTAATTTAACAGCCAAAACATAATTATCCGGTTATCTGGAAAGAACAAGGGGTTTTAAATTTAGTGGGAGGATGAAATTGTCGAGTTGACGATGATAATTGCCCTCGCCAATCGGGTAAACCGGATCAATGATTCCCGGCAGATTCAGCCCGAAACCGGGTAAAAGAAAACATCAGGAAAGTTCTTTCATACAAGGATTTCCCTGAAACAACAGCAAGTTATATTCATTGAGCGCTCGGTCCAGTTTTCTGGCATCACCCAGCAATCTGTCCAGTTGGGCCCAGAACCGGTGACCATGATTTTTAATGCGGGTGTGAACCAGTTCGTGCAAAATGGTGTAATCGATTAATTCATCCGGCAACCTGACCAGGTTGACATTCAAATTAATATTATTTTTGCCCGAACAACTGCCCCAGCGAGTTTTCTGATTTTTTATAAACACCCGGTTGTACTGAAAATCATATTTCACCGCCAGGTAATTGAGCCGGTCGACCAGGCGCCGGCGGGCAGCCTGCCGATCGATGGGGTGGTTTTCTGATACAACTTTCGCCGCTTGCTCCATCTGGTTCATTTTATCCAGGTGTTTTTTTATCCATCCCATCTTTGATTGGGCAAACATTTCGGCACTGGCAAACGAAACGCCCAGGGGCACTGCCACCCGCACGCCTTTAAATGGTCGCACAGAGACACTGATATGCCTGGCCCTAAGACTGCGCTCCATTATTATGGTCCCGACACTTTTTAACTCAACCGTTTTTGCTTCCACACTTGATTTGACTCTGCGCCTGTTCAAAATATTACCCATCTCGACCTCTGATAAATGCTCATTTCGTTTATCCGATCATACACGATTTCAGATTAGAAACCATCTCAAAAAAAGGATTCTAATTAAAACGACATCACTCCGTCATGCTAAAAGGACCTAATGGTTCTGTTCTATTGGCCGATAACATCATTGTGCCTATAAGTGGTTTCAACACCCCATCAAAGAAACTATTTTGGTTGGCATATGAGCTGTTCATGCTTTCTCCACCTGGAAGATTTGATCCATATCGATTTATTGGGTTGAAACCGTTGATCTCAGAGAAATTAGCACAGCCTGTCCGTTCCAGGACATATTCTTACTAAGCTTATGGAAACACTGCAAAATTTAATAAGTGACTACTCCTCCGAACTGACCAGGACCAACGAAAAGCGGGAACGAAACACCTGTGAAAACCAAAAGACCGCCCAATACCCCGAAGAGTTACAACAAGAAGTTGAACAACTGATTTCTTCGCTGCCCACGATGATCATCGGCCTGTCACGGGAAAATAATATTGCCCTTTGGAATGCAGAAGCCGAAGATATTTTAGGTGTTGGCGCCAAAGATGTAACGGGGTTGCACATAAGCCAATGCGGCATCGACTGGGACTGGGATAAAATCCTCGACGGGATCATTCACAGCCGCTATCACAACGTCCCCACACGGGTGGATGATATCCAATTCCTGAGGCCGGATGGCGAAAAGCGTTATCTGGGCATAACCGTCAATCCTTTAAATGGTGAAGATAAGGGTATTCTTGGTTTGACCATCATCGGTGCGGATATTACAGATCGCAAAAAGGTGGAATCCCAGCTGCAGCAGTCACACAAAATGGAGGCCATCGGGCAGCTGGCTGCCGGGATCGCCCACGAAATTAACACACCGGTCCAGTTTGTGGGGGACAACACCCGATTCTTTCAAGAATCATTTGGTGATTTAATCCAGGTCATAAAACAACAACAGGAAGCACTGGAAGCCGCCAAATCAAATTCTCTAACCGATGAGCTAATTGAGAAAACCGAACAACTCATCGAGAAAATGGATCTTGAATATCTCGAAAAGGAAATCCCGGTGGCCGTCCAGCATACCCTCAAGGGTGTGGAGCGAATTGCCAAAATCGTTCAGGCCATGAAAATCTTTGCCCATCCGGGCATGGTCGCCAAAGAGCCTGTGGACATAAATAAAGAAATCGGAAAAACCCTTACCATCACGCGCAACGAATGGAAATACGTTGCCGAATTGAAAACCGATTTTGACCAATCCCTACCGGTGGTGCCCTGTTTCCGGGCTGAATTTAACCAGGTCATTTTAAACATGATCGTCAATGCCGCCCAGGCCATTGCCGAAAAGAACAAGGACAATCAATCTCAGAAAGGCACCATCCACATCCGCACGATGCAAGAATGCGGCCAGGCTAAAATCTGCATCGGCGATACCGGTGCCGGCATCCCGGAAGAAATCCGGCACAAAATTTTTGACCTTTTTTTTACCACCAAAGAAGCCGGCAAGGGAACGGGACAGGGATTGGCCATATCGCATTCCGTGATTGTCGAAAAACATAAAGGCACCCTGACTCTGGAAACCCAGGAAGGCCAGGGCACTACATTTATCATCGGCCTACCAATGAAGGCGGATCCAGCAGACAATGAATCAAATTGCTAAAAAACAGATATTGTTTGTTGATGATGAGCCCATGGTGCTGAAAGGCTTACAACGAACCTTGCGCAAAATGCGCACTGAATGGGAGATGGCCTTTTCTTCCAGCGGCAAAGAGGCCCTGGAAATTCTGGGCCAACGACCCATGGATGTCATTGTTTCCGATCTGAAAATGCCGGAAATGAATGGTATGCAACTGCTGACTGAAGTAAAAACCCGGCACCCCCGCGTGGTACGAATTATTCTATCCGGCCACCTGGAACACGAGATGACGCTCCAGTCGGTTCAATTCGCCCATCAATCTCTTTCTAAACCCTGTGATGCTAAAATTTTAAAGCAAACCCTGGTCAAACTGTTTGCCCTGCGCGATATTCTGGCTGATGAGGCGGTTAAAAAAATCGTATCGCAAATTGAGTCCCTGCCCAGCCTACCCGCCATATACAGCGAAATTATAGAGGAAATGCATTCGGAAGAGCCTTCACTTAACAAAGTCGGTGATATCATTTCGAAAGATCTAAGCATGACGGCCAAAATATTGCAGGTGGTCAATTCCGTCTTTTTCGGACTTTCCCGTAAAATCGGTAGCCCCCAGGAAGCGGTCGTGTTTCTGGGCCTGGAAACCATCAAAGCCCTGGTACTTTCCGTCAAGATTTTTGCTGAATTCAGCCAGAAAAAATTTGCCTGGTTTAATATTGACGAACTTTTCAGCCACAGCATATCGGTCAGCACTTATGCCAAAACTATCGTTAAAAACGAAAAACTGGGTCAGGACCTGATAAATAATGCAATGATGGCCGGCCTGTTGCACGATCTGGGTAAGCTTATCCTGGCGACCAATTTTCAAGAACCCTACAAAGAAGTTCTGACCGCGGCCAAAGGATCCGACCGGAACCTGTGGGATTTGGAATATGAAGCCTTCGGAACCGGCCATGCTGAAATCGGCGCCTACTTAATGGGCCTTTGGAGTCTGGAAACGCCTATCATTGAAGCCATCGCCTTTCACCACTGCCCCGCCAACAGCATGTCTCAAAATATGGGACTGCTGACGGCCGTCCATATCGGTAATGCCATCGACCATAACGGTCAACCCTCAACAAATGGGAACACTGATTTGCAGTATGATGCGCAATACCTGGATACCCTGGGCATAACCGATCGAATCCCTGCATGGCGCCAGGTGTGCAGCGAGTTGGCGGAATAAACCAATGAAAAAAGTTCTTTGAGGAGCTTGTTGAAGTGGTTTAGGAGAGGAACCGAGAATATGAAAGACAAAATCCTGTTAGTGGATGACGACGCCATGGTACTGGCGGGTCTCAAACGCCAGTTGAGAAGTCAGTTTTGTATTGAAACGGCCCAGAGCGGGGGTGAAGCCTTGAAAATCATCGATGAAAATGGGCCTTTTGCCGTTGTCGTCTCCGACTATTATATGCCGGGTATGAACGGCATTGACTTTCTGTGCAAGGTCAAGAAGGTCGATCCCGATACCGTGCGCATGATGCTGACGGGGTCGGCGGATATGTCCACCGCCATTCAGGCCGTCAACGAAGGCAGTATTTTTCAGTTTCACCCCAAACCATGTCCGGCCGATACCCTGGGCCAAGCGATTAAAAGCGGGATCGATAAGTATCGCAAAAGCACGGACCGTCAGGTCCATATGAAAAAGATCAAAACGTCATTGGAAGATGCCAGCCGGATCCAAAAAACACTGCTGCCCAAATTCGAACCTGATGTTGAAGGGTATGACATTGCCGGCCAAAGTTTCTGGTGTGATGAAACCAGCGGCGACTATTATGATTTCATCCATCCCGGGGATTGGAAACAGGAAAAAGTCGGCATTGTGGTGGCTGACGTCATCGGGCACGGGATTTCCGCAGCCCTGCTGATGACCACCGTGCGGGCTTCTCTTCGGGAACGCATCCTCAGCCCCGGGAATGGCCCTGATATTGTAAGCCATGTCAACAACAGCCTTGTAAAGGACATTGAACAGCTCAACCTTTTCGTCACCATGTTTTACAGCGAAATTGATCTAAATCAAAAATGTTTCCGCTGGGTGCACGCAGGCCATGAATCAGCTATTATGTATGACACCATTAATGATGACTTTGAAACGCTTGGGGGCGACGGCGTACCATTGGGAATTATGGGTGATTGGGCTTACGAAGAGGCCGAAATTCAAATCATTTCGGGGCAGATTATCTTAATCGGAACAGACGGCATTAAAGAAGCCTGTAACTCCCAGGGTGAGTATTTCGGCAACGACCGTTTGATGACGATCATCCGCGAACATGCCCCTAAGCCTGCCAAAGACATCCTAAAAAAGGTGTTTGAGACGCTGGATAATTTTCGGTTCCCCGCCGAAAGAAAAGATGATGAAACCCTGGTTGTGATTAAAGTCCTTTAGGATTCTTGCGATTTTGGATTTGGGATTGCGGATTTCGGATTTTGAAAAGGATGACATCTTATTTTAGGCCGTGAGCCCTGCACCGTGAATCTTTCGCCTTTGCCCTATGCCGCATACCCACAACCTTATACCTTTTAAACCCAGTGACAAGTAACAAGTTGCAGGTAGCCAGCGACAAGAGAGCAGCTACCAGGAACCAGCGACTAATCCATGACATGCTTGACCAGATGGCCCAGCTCGGGAAAAATCAGTTCCCGGCAGGCCAGTTTGCAGGCGTTTAGACTACCCGGCATGCAAAAAACCACCGTAGCTTCTATGACACCGGCAGTCGCGCGCGATAAATAGGCGGCCGACCCGATCTCTTGAAAACTCAATTCTGCAAACAGCGGGCCGAACCCGGTCAGCACCTTGGTCAGCAGGGGGCTTACGGCCTCAATGGTAACATCTTGGGGTGTTATACCGGTCCCGCCGGTGATAAGAATCACCTGGGGCTTTTCGTCACGGATGACGTTTTGTACCGTAGCCGCAATGATATCGGCGTCGTCCGGGATGACCTGGTGATAGAGAACAACATGGCCCTGGGCGCCAGCTGTTTCACTGATCCATTTCCCGCTGATGTCATCCACCAGGGCCCGGGTGGTTGAAACCGTAATGATGCCGATGGTAACTTTTCTCGGTGCATGCTTTTTATGTTCATGTGTTCCCATGAGGGTCCTTTAGTAAAATAGGTGAGTTGTTTCCAACATTGCAACATCCAATGGAATAATGGACTACTGGTTTTATAACCGGAATTTATCCTAATTTCTATAAGAAAATATACGGTCCTTACGTTCTATCTCAATTTATAAAAGGTTGACGTCGCAACGCAACAATAGGAAAATAGCTTGTCTTAAATGCTCAGAATAGGCAATTTCCACTTTTTTTATCCGTCCTCTGCCTTCTGCCCCTTGCTATCTGTCTTCTGTCATCAACCAGCAAGGCAACCCCCTTGAATTTATCTTGATTTTGCCGGCCATATTATCTATGTTGACCCAGAAGATCAAAAACGAAACACCAAAAACGAAACACAAACCCTGAAATGACAATTCCCTGCACCGGAGTGATATTATCCGGAGGATTGAACTCGCGATTCGACGGAAAAAACAAGGCCTTGTTAAGTGTCGGCGGAAGGCGCATCATAGACCGGCTCCTTGATGTATTTTCAGGCCTTTTCAATGAAATCATTTTAGTGACCAACCATCCCCAGCATTTTTTAAAGTGGGATTTAATGATCGTCACCGATGTTTTTGACCTGCGCAGCTCTCTTACGGGAATCCACACCGGTCTTTTTTACATGAAAAATCCCTATGCCTTTTTCTCGGCCTGCGACACGCCGTTTTTAAAAAAGGAAATAGTTGAAATTTTGGTTGCACAAATTGAACACAAAATTGATATTGTTATGCCGGAGACGGCTGCCGGTTTTGAACCGCTGTGCGCCATCTACTCGAAACGCTGCCTGAAACCGGCCAAAGAGCACCTTGGGGCCAACAAAGTCAAAATCCAATGGGCATTTCGTTCCAACCGGATTAAACACATTACGGAAAATCAATTGCGCCCAGTGGACCCCGAACTTAGATCGTTTTTAAACATCAACACACCGGAGGATCTGGCACGGGCTGAAGAGATAATCGCAAAGAACAGATGACAGAGAACAGAAGTCAGAATACGAGGCCAGAATACTAACGACAGATGACAGAAAATGGATTACAAGAATTTATTATATATTGGGTATTTTTCTGATGCGCCTTGTCATCTGTCTTCTGAACCAAAGGAGCAAGGTGAATGAATGGACATAAACTCAATGCTTGAATCGATTAAGAAGCACCCGGACTATGATAAGGTCGGCATGGTCCTGTGCCACAATGGTGTGGTGCGGGGTACATCCCGTGATGGACGCGTGGTTAAAGGACTCAAGGTATCAGTAGATCATGAAAAACTGGCTCACATTATCTCCGCACAAAAGAAAATAGCGGGTATCGTGGATATCCGGGTAGTGATTACTGAAGACAGGGATCTTGCGATCGGAGACGATGTGATGTTGCTGCTGGTGGCTGGTGATATCCGGGAAAATGTGATTGCGGTGTTAACGGACACGCTCAACCAAATTAAAACAACGGTTACCAAAAAAACGGAATACTTTTGCTGATTAACGATTGACTATTCAAGGATTTTATCCAATTTTAGAATTCAACGGTTAGGATTGGTGGGACACAACGACTTCAACAAATGTTCACTATTCAATCTCTAAGGAAAAACCATGTCTTCATTTACCCACATTGATGACCAAGGACGGGTCAGGATGGTGGATGTTACCGACAAGCAACCGACCGTAAGGGTAGCCGTGGCCGAAGGATCGGTTTTTATGAAGCCGGAAACATTTCAGATGATCAGGGATCAAAAAGTCAAAAAGGGCAATGTGCTGGAAACTGCCAGGATCGCCGGAATCATGGCTGCCAAAAAAACATCCGAACTCATTCCCATGTGCCACCCCTTGCATCTCACCCATGTTCAGGTAGACTTTGATCCGGACGAGGCCCATCACCGCATCGGCATCCAGGCGGCCGTTCGCACCATCGATCAAACCGGTGTGGAGATGGAAGCCCTTACCGCCGTGTCGGTGGCGGCACTGACCCTTTATGATATGTGTAAATCCTATGACCGCGAAATGAGGGTTTCTGAAATTCAGCTGCTTGAAAAATCGGGTGGTAAAAGCGGCACTTATAAGAGGTCGGGGTAGACCAAGTAAATTTGGTGCATATGGGCAGACAAATATTGTAAAAACTCAGCAATCCACACTTTTTTAGAATTGTTTTTGGTGTTAGGCGTTTAGTATTTTGGTGAAATGATGAAATATTTGGCCGAATAAAACAAACACATTCGTATCAAGGGATCTTCAAGGGGCTATGAAAATAAAATCTGAAGCTTTGTACCCAACTATCATTGTATTCCTCATCGCCGTCACCCTGGTGATTTTCGGCTGTGCGCCGAGTGTAAAAAAACCAAGCAAAGAAAACGTCATGGAACGGATTTCTTCCTGGTCGTATCCGGATTTTTCCGATGATATGCTTTACAACAGCCTGGAGCACAGCATTTTAAAAAGCCTTTCCTACCTGCAGAAAATACCTGCCGACCGCGAGTTTGTTTTCAGCCAGGACCGCTATAACACCGACCACATGATTTTATCCCTGCAGCAATTCCTTGATTTTATTCAAACCCGGCCATCCACACTGGATTTGAATGAATTTATTGAATCCAACTACTATGTCTATCGCTCGGTGGGTCGTGACGGTCGGGGAGAAGTTTTATACACCGGATATTACGAACCGAATTTGAGGGGTAGCCTCATCCGCTCAGAGAAATACCAGTTTCCGATTTATTCTCAACCCGATGACCTGATCACCATCAACCTGTCGCTTTTTAAGGAAAAATACACCGGAGAAAAAATTATCGGCCGCTATACGGATCAAACGGTGCTACCCTATTATGAGCGCAGGGAAATCGATACCGAAGGCGCCCTTGAAGGCAGAGCCGAAGTCCTGGCCTGGGTGGATGATCCAGTGGATATTTTTTTCCTGCACATTCAGGGATCCGGCAAGGTTTATCTGGATAACGGAGAGGTTATAAGTGTCCACTACCAAACCACCAACGGTCAGCCCTATCGCAGTATCGGCAAACTGTTGATTGATGATCAAAAAATATCGGTTGAAGAAATGTCCATGCAAAAAATCCGTGAATATTTGAACGACCATCCTGAAGAGATTGATGCGGTTTTAAATCATAATCCCAGCTATGTGTTTTTTGAAATCGAGCCCGACGGCCCGCTAGGCAATATCAATGTCAAACTAACACCGGGGCGCTCCATTGCTCTGGATCGCTATATATTTCCTCCGGCGGCCCTGGCCTTCATCCAAACGGAAAAACCGGCGATCGACAGCGCCGGACAAATTCACAGCTGGCAGCCCTTTACCCGTTTTGCATTAAATCAGGATACCGGGGGTGCCATCAGGGGCCCGGGTCGGGCCGATCTGTTCTGGGGCAACGGGCCGTATGCAGAAATAGCCGCCGGACACATGAAGCACACCGGAGAGCTGTTTTTTCTGGTGTTGAAACTAGATGGCTCAAATTAAATTAGCCACCTGAATTTTATATGCTTGCGGTATGGAAATGAACTACCCCGCCGCAAGCAACGGGGTATCAATCGGAATATTTTTATCGCCCCAAGGGGCGGGGAATTCACCCCTCGTCCGCCTCCGGTGGATTAAAGTTTCACCAAAATTCATTTTGGGTGGTTCGTATCCCAAGACGTTTTATCATATTCGTTAGCCTTGACACTTTGAGTCGAAAAAAGTAAAAATGTCTTTCCCCCTTTTCAACGAATCTCGGCAAACACTTTGAACCTTTTTTAGGAGTGACATATGTTCGGCATTGGCATGCCTGAAATGATTTTAATCCTGGCGATCGCCTTAATCGTCATCGGTCCGAAAAAATTACCGGACCTGGCCAAGTCCCTCGGTCGCGCAATGCGGGAATTTAAAAAAGCCACCAATGAATTCAAAGAAACCATGCAAATCGACAACGAATTGTCCGAGGTGAAAAAGGCCTTTGATGATATCAACGAGGACGTCAAACAAGCGGTTGACCTGAAACCGGAATTTGAAAGAAAATCGGAGGATAGCGCCAACCTCGATGAAGCAGGGGCCGATAAAGATCCCAAAGACGAGGCCGAGCCCAAATCAGATGATTTTGACAATTTAAAAGATTTAAAAAAGGCCTTTGATAATCTGGAAGCCGAAAATGATTCAACTCCAACCCAAAATACCAAAACGGCAGAGGAGACTCCCGCCGACCAATGATGATAAAGAAGATAAATTAAAAGGAGCTGTTGACGATGATCGAGGATGAAAAACTCCCCTTTACCTCTCATCTGGAAGAGCTTCGTAAACGACTGATCACTGTATTCATCGCCATTGGTATCGGTTTCGTGGTATCTTTTGGGTTCAAGGAACGACTGTTTAAGATTCTGGTCCAACCCCTTATCAAAGTTATGAAAGAGGGGGAAACCCTCATCTATACCGGTCTTCCGGAAGCTTTTTTCACCTATTTAAAAGTAGCCTTTCTCAGCGGGCTGATCGTGGCCAGTCCCATCATATTGTATCAGTTCTGGATGTTTGTAGCTCCGGGATTATATAAAAAGGAACGCCGTATGATGGTGCCCATTGTTTTTCTGTCCTCTTTCTTTTTTATCGGCGGCGCGCTTTTCGGATATTTTGTCGTTTTCCCCTGGGGGTTTAAATTTTTTATGGGATTTGCCACCGAGACCATCCGACCCCTTCCCTCCATGAAGGAATATTTTGGTTTTTCCGCCAAACTTCTGCTGGCCTTCGGGCTGGTATTTGAGCTTCCGCTGGTGTTAACTTTTCTGGCCAAACTGGGCATCGTTTCGGTTGAATTTTTAAAAAAGAACCGCAAATATGCCCTGCTCCTGTTTTTTGCCGGCGCCGCTATCCTGACACCACCGGATGTGATCACCCAGGTCCTGATGGCCTTGCCGCTAATGGTTCTGTATGAAGTCAGTATCATCGGGGCCAAAATATTCGGCAAGAAAAAAACAGAGCCCAAAGAAGCTGAGCAAGAAGCTGGATAATTCAAAACTTGAAATTTTTGTAAACTTTTTCACGATTGGATTCGTCTATATCATACAGTGGGCATCCCATGTCTATAACGGACTGGATGCAACCTTAATTTGAGGTTTAAAAATATAATAATATCAAAATGTTAGATATTATAATAATATATAGTTTGCCATTGACAGAATTGCATTAAACTGATAATTGAAATTTCTCAAGTATAAATCAGGATAGCCAAAACCAAATAGGATAAAGGGGGGGCAACAGGAATATGATTAAAAAGCATTTAATAACCACGGTAATTATCGGAGTTGCAATCTTATTTGTTAGTGCAGGCATTTATGCGAAATCAGTACCGGATGTGATTCCGCTGCAGGATCCGGCCTATAAGGAGCATAAAAAAGGGGTCGTCAAGTTCGAACACAAGAAGCATTGGGACGATTACTCCAAGGAGTATCCGGAGTTTTACAAAAACGGTTGTGGTGAATGTCATCATGACGACAAGGGCAAGCCGCTGTCAAAGTTGAAAGACGGGGACGATGTTCAAAAATGTATTGAATGCCACAAAACTCCGGCGGAAGCTCCTAAAGGCAAGAAAGCCAAGAAAAAGCTTTCCAAAAAGGAAAAAATCAAAGAATATCACGCGGAAGCCCTGCATGCGAATTGCAAGGGCTGCCACAAAAAGTTCAACAAAAAGTATAAACCCAAGAAGGCGCCGACAACTTGCACCAAGTGCCATCCTAAAACGAAAGAATAATAAAATTTAAATTAAACTGCTAAATAAAAAAAGGGTAAGTATCAAAAAGATGCTTACCCTTTTTTATTTTTAACCTATTCCCAATTTCCGAAATCAGGTTCCGGAAAAAGGACTTGCGGTATAAGTGGTCATAGAAAAAACATTGAACTACCGGAGCGTATTTTTGACAACCACTATAACGGCAATCTGATTTATCCTGTACTTTTAAAAACGACTCCCACCCAATCATGAATTTCATCTTTCCACAGAAATTCAAAGTTTTTCCTGGCATATGCTTTTATCAAACCAGGCAATTCTGATGGTGAATCCCCGAAAAAATAATAACTCCATTTGGATGGGTAATTTTCTTCAAATATGGGCATATTTTTTTCAAGGTGGGATATCTTAAATTGGCAGTCACCAGATCAAAGTGCCCATCGATGGTCTCAAGATACTGATCTGAAATTTCA
This sequence comes from uncultured delta proteobacterium, assembly GCA_963821065.1. Taxonomy (GTDB): domain Bacteria; phylum Desulfobacterota; class Desulfobacteria; order Desulfobacterales; family JAFDCJ01; genus JAFDCJ01. Next base: position 306,636 of record CAWGCM010000006.1, read on the forward strand.
ATACGATCGCCAAGACCGTTAAGTATAACATTTTCCCTGGCTTCCCACCTGGCAGAAGGATCAATGTCAATCCCCAGGCCTTGATGTATACCCATCCTCACCGCTGTAATTACCAGAACACCCGATCCGGTACCGATATCCAAAACCCTGCTTTGATCCCCAGGCCAATCTGATTTGATTTTTTTCAGGACATACTCGATGCCCCTGATGGCCAGGCGTGATGTTGGATGCCGGCCGTCACCAAACGCGGCGCCGGGTTTGATCTGAATGACAACATCTTCGGATTCCGGCTGATAATGATGCCCCGGAGGTTTTAATACCACATGGGTCGACACGCGAACCGGTTTATTAAAGGAAGGTTCAAGAAAAGAGCTGCCAAACTCATAAGTATAGACAAGCTCACCATCGGAAACCAGATCCCGGATAACAGCCTTAACCTGCTTTTTAGTCAAGCCCTGGGTGTCAATAAGTGTTTTTTCAAGAGCGGGCGGGGTAACCCGAACCGTCGATTCAGCCACCAGACGCAGCGCATTGTTTCGCACCTTAATCATATCATCCAGGATTGGTTTTTAAAGATGGTGGCTCGGCGGACTAAAGCCGGCCCCCACTCCGGTGTTCCAACAGCATGCACATGGGTGTAGGTGGCCAGAACATTTTTGTAAACAATCCCGTCGCGATCCTTATCGATACCCACGCCCCGTTTCATAAGAAAAACCAGATCATTTTTATCTCCGGTCCAATTCGACACCCGGGAGTAATGAAATTCATGGCCTCGGATCTCTGATCCGACATCGAAATAGGGATTCTCCCGTTCAACTTTAAAGATGGTGTATCCATGCCCCTGGGGCCGTTTGTAAAAATCAAAGGTCAGCGGAAGAACGCCGGCCATTGGATAGGATTTGCCTTCCAAAACCAGATTCTCTCCCAGGTACATCAATCCGCCGCACTCGGCATAGATGGGAAACCCGTCCTCAACCAGGGCCTTCAGCCGGGCACTGAAGCCTTTGTTGTCCGCCAATTGCTGGGCATGGGTTTCGGGGAAACCGCCGCCGATGTAAAGGCCGTCCAGTTCGGGCAACTCCTTGTCCTTGAGCGGGCTGATGAAAATAACTTCAGCACCTCCGGTGACCAGGGCATCGATGTTTTCCGGATAATAAAATTGAAACGCCGAATCTTTAAGAATACCAATACGGGGTTTTGGCTGCTGGTCGCCCCCCTTCGCCCTTCGGGCTGCGGAGGGCAGGCTGGTCACCCTGCTTCGCCCCATGGGCTTCGCAGGGCAGACTGGCTGCTGTCCTCTGTCTTCTGTCCTTCTGACCTCTGAGAACAGGTGCCTGGGCGGCAATTGACTGGATCGCCTTCAGGTCGAGGTGTTCCTGAGCAATTCTGATAACGGCATCGATGGAATCTTTGGCCCAATCGTGTTCAGGTGTCGGAACAAGTCCCAGGTGGCGTTCGGGGAAGTGCTGCTGGCTCAGTTTCGGTATCGCGCCCAGCACCGGAATTTCGCAGTAGTGCTCGATGGTGTCGTGCAATTTTTTTTCGTGCCTGGCATTGGCAACCCGGTTGAGAATCACGCCGTTGATGGAGACTTGCCGATCAAACTGAATACAGCCGGCCACAACCGCCGCCATCGTCCGGGTGATTTTGGTGCAATCGACGCACAACACCACGGGGCATTTGAGCAACTTGGCAAGCTCCGCCGTGCTGGTGCTGCCCTCAAGATCGATCCCGTCGTAAAGACCCCGGTTGCCCTCGATAACGGAAATATCACAATCAATGGAATGAGATAGAAAGGATTGAAGATTCTGGTCCTCGTCTAAAAGGAAGGAGTCCAGATTATAGCAGGGCCGGCCGGCAGCCAGCGCCAGCCAGCCCGCATCTATATAGTCCGGACCTTTTTTAAAAGGGGCAACGGATTTTCCAGACGCGCTCAACGCAGCCGTGATTCCGATCGACAATAAGGTTTTTCCCGATCCGCCGCGCAGGGCGGCAATAATTATTCGGGGAAATTCCATTGCATTAGGCAGCATTGATTAAAGTTGATGAATCCGAACAAACGGCTGTCGATGCAAACTGGGACTAATCCTCTGTTTCTGCATGTGCCTGTTTGCCGGCACCCTTGAGACCGTACATCGACGTGCTCCCACTGGACCAGTACTCGAGAATTTCTTCGGTCACCAATTTGTTGATCAGCTTTTTGGCTTCCCGGGGTTTCAATTCCAGAATTTTGGCCAGGTCGTTGAAATAAAACTTGGATTTGGTCTTTGCTTTTTTTTCGAGACCTGCGACGATCCTTGCTTTTGCTTCCTCGTACTCCATGTTTAACCTCTTTTCAATAAGGCATAGGGAGCCCCCGCAGGGGGCCCCCCATACTGATTTGTAGGCTTAGAACTTGAATTGCGTCGTCTGGCGCCAGGTAAAGTAAGCCGGATCACGGAAATCATCAATCAGATGATGGGTGAATTCCAGTTCACATTTTTCAAAGAACCGCTCCCATCCAATGCGCTCGGCCCATTCACCCAGGCGCTCGTATTTTTTAGCGCCATTGGAATAGGCTTCCACGATTTTCTTGATGGTGGCGGTGGTCTGGGGCCAGCGCGGTGCTTCGTTGGGAATAAAGGCTACAACGACCTTGGAAAACTTGGGTGCGCTGATGCGGTTGGACACTTTCCCGCCGGCCATGATGACGATACCGTCACCTTCGGTGTCGGCCAATGGCATGGAGGGACACATGGTGTAGCAGTTTCCGCAGAACATGCAGCGGCTTTCCTTGACGGCCACAGTGTTGACCTTTGTGCCTCCGATTTCCATCTTGGTCGGCTTGATAGCCGCCGTGGGGCAGGCGGCGATGGCCAGCGGAATTTCGCACATCTTGTCCAGATATTCATGGTCCAGCAGCGGCGGTTTGCGGTGATATCCCAGGATGGCGATATCCGAGCAGTGAACCGCACCACACATGTTCAGGCAGCAGGCCAGAGATACCCGTAGATGGGCCGGCAGTCGGTGATCTTTAAAATCGTCAAAGAGCACGTCCATGGTGGCCTTGACCGGTCCGGATGCATCCGTGGCCGGGGTGTGGCAGTGAATCCAGCCCTGGGTGTGCACGATATTGGTGATACCGGCACCGGTTCCGCCCACCGGAAATTTGAAGCTGCCGCCGGCAAACTTGCGGCTTTCAAGGTCCTGTACCAGCGGTTTGACCTTGTCTTCGCTGTCCACCATAAATTCAATGTTGTTGCGGGTGGTAAACCGTAAATACCCGTCACAATGCTTTTCGGCAATGTCACAGATCTCACGGATATGGGCGGTGCCCATCAAACGGGCGCCACCGACCCTTACGCTGAAAACTTTGTCGCCGGATTCGGCCACATGGAAATAAACACCGGGTTGGATGTATTCATGATACAGCCAGGTGCCTTTATTCTTGGCAATCACCGGCGGATAAAATTCGTCGAATTTTCTCGGGCCGATGTCGCTGATTCGGTTTTCCATCGGTTTGTCAGGATTATAACCTGAAGATACAAATGCCATGGTTTTACCCCCTATCTCTGATGATGTTTTCTGAATTCGTTGATGTCACGTGTCCAACCACCTTCGACTTCGTCTTCATTCCAGAAAATGTAGGGGTTGGATCTGGGCTCCTGTACCATCCGCGGATCGGGAGCAATGCCTGTTGCCTCGAGTAACTTCTGGAAACCCTGACGTTTCATGAGCTCGCCAAGACGTTCACGGTTTTTGCCTTCTTCCATCCACCAATCCCAGATTCCCTCAATGACCTCTTTAATTTCATCGTAGGGTTCCTCGGCTTTGATAAAGGGTACCAGCATGGAGCCCATCTGGGCGCCATCCAGAATCGGGGCCTTGGCGCCTACCAGGATTGAAAGACCTCTGTCGTTACCAATCCGAAGCGCTCTGGGCATGGCATTGATGCAATGCATGCAGCGGTTACATTCTTTGTTGTCAATCATCAGCTTGTTGCCTTCCATCCACATACAGTCGGTGGGGCAGTTATCGATAACCTCTGACTGGATATCAAAGGGACCCCAGTCGCGACCGGAGTGGGCACCGCCATTGGGAGGAATTTCGCCACCGATATAGGCAGCAACCGCTTCCTCATCGATACGGATCTCATCTCTCCAGGTTCCGATATACGACATGTCCGCCCGGGCAATGGATGCCACACAGCAGTTCGGGCATCCGTCGAATTTGAATTTGAATTTGTAGGGAAAGGCCGGTCGGTGGAGCTCGTCCTGGTATTCCTGGGTCAGATGGTAGCAAAGGGCATGGGTGTCGTAGCAGGCAAATTCGCACCGGGCGCTACCGATACAGTCGGAAGGGGTTCTCAGGTTGGAGCCGGAACCGCCTAGATCCTGGTTGTAAGTATGGGTCATTTCATAGAAGATTTCTTCCAGTTGCGGTGTTGTGGTTCCCAGGAAAATGATGTCACCGGTGGATCCGTGCATGTTGGTGATACCGCTGCCACGAAAATCCCACAGGTCACAGAGCTGTCGCAGATACTCGGCGGTATAAAATTTTCCACTGGGTTGGTTTACCCGCATGGTGTGGAAATGCGCTACACCCGGAAATTTTTCCGGCTGGTCACAATAGCGGCCGATAACACCACCGCCGTAACCGAATACGCCGACGATTCCGCCGTGCTTCCAGTGGGTCCGGCCGTGCTTGAAAGAAAGTTCCAGCACACCCAGGAGATCCTCCACGACATCCTGAGGAATCTGGAATTCCACATTCGCTTCGTTTTTGGCCCTCACTTCAGCCTGTTGCTTAAGGTCAGACACAAAGCTTGGCCACGGCCCGCTTTCAAGCTGGTCCAACAAAGGGGTTTTGTGTTTTGCCATTAGTTACCTCCATATTTTATTAATATTAAGACCTAAGACCTGGAAAATTATATCCCTTTTGCGGGAATTACCGGTGTCACCTCCTCTCGATGATTGGATTATTCTTTCTATTTTTCAATTTTGGCGAAATATTCTATTTTTTCAAGCAAGGGGCAGATATAAAATTAATCTCCAGTCTTGTCAATAGAAAAGCAGCGTTTGATCTCGTTAAGGCGTTAAAAAAATTCAAAATTGCGAGGCCCACATTATCTTGAGGTGAAATTTAGATCAAACGCTCTATCTGGTGTTTCTTACCTAAAACAAATGGCTACTCTCAGAATATATATTGGGACAGATGGAGAAGCTTTTCCCGATTGGCAGGGAGCCTAAAATCGTTTTTCAGGATTTGTGCAAAAATAGCTCAATGGACCGATGTAACGACTCAACATGCGCCTCCAAATGCTGCTTTACGATGGAAGTTTCAGCAGATCGGGGATTAAATTCATTGGCCACGGCTTTGGTCAATTCAAATAAATCTTTCTGGGAGCAAACGGAAAGATAATACCCGAAACATTGATCAATGGCATCGGGCAACTCCGGGATCTGCGGTTTCAAGGCCAGGCCATCAAAAAAACCTTCCAGGGTCGCCGGAACAGCCCGGGAGTCCGCCCAGGTGATATCGCCGATACCATCCAGGCGATCCAGGCGCATGCGGATGGAAAGGCCTAAAAAGAAAAGCAGCAAGGCCTGCAGAATCATCTCGGGATCTTTGACGCTATTTTCCGGGTGGTTTAGATTTTGAATGAGGGGGGCATAGCGGCGGACGGTAATCAGCTTAAGGTCAAGAAGGCCATTTTCAATCCGGACAATAAAGTCACCGGCGGCATGGTGCCAGGCAAAAATTTGCTCAAAGGTTTCAGCATTATAGTAGTAGGCCAGAATCATGGCCGCCTGTCGGTAAAGCTCTGACTCAAGTTCGGTTGAGAGAAAATAATGGCGGCCCGCGCCATCCCAGACGATAATTTTTTCCGAATTGTCCGACATATCCCTGGAAATATGAAATTCATTATAGCCATCAAACCATTGCCCGAGGAAGATAGAAATTTTTCGTTTCCCGGCCGTGGTGGTCTGGCCGAAGCCATAAACCTGCGGCAAAAATGAAAGGGGGAATCCGTCATTCAACCTTTTTAAGTTGCGGTATTCCTCATGAATGGTCCGGATACCGGTTTCAGAAACCGCCACATTGAGCACAAAAAAAATCGATTGTTGACCGATACGGACTTCTATCCGGGCCGGGTGATAGAACTCCCCGTGTTTTTCAAGGCGTATTCGGATTTCACGGATATCCTCCGGTTTCACCTTTTGCTGAAGCTGCAGCGCGGCCGTCCGCGATAAGATCTCCAATCCCCGGTTTTCTATAAATGCCCGGGCAGCGCCGAAATAATCTCCGTGGCTGATGGAACTCTCGTCTTTTTTTCCTGAAAAATTGCGTGACAGGGGCAACGGCTGCCACCAGAGGTCGTGGTTGCTATCAACAGGTGTTGTGTTGCTATATAGAAAATAGGAGAATTTTGGGTTGGGTGGCATGGGTATTTTCAGCTCATAGCTCACAGCTGATAGTCAAAATGATTCGATACTTTTTTACTCAAGGGGCTTTGAGCTTTCAGCTATGAGCTCAGCGAGCTGCTATTTGCGGTATTCCTCAATCTCTTTCAGGATCTCGGTCGCCATATCATATCCCAGCTCCAGCGCTTTGTCGCAGTGTTCAATCGCCAGATCATGGTCCCCTTTTTCCAGATACGCTATGGCCAGGTTATTATGGGCCGGGGCAAAGTCGGCACTGAGTTCAAGGGCCTTTAGATTCATCTCAATGCTGTCTTCTACGCGACCTTTCATCAAATAGGCATTCGCTAAATTGGCAAATGCCTGTATGTAGCGAAAGTTGAAAGTAGTGGCTTTTTTCAGATTTTTGATGGCTTCATCCACATTTCCTCTTTGAAGCTCGATAAAACCGATGTTACCGTAGCCTTCCGCAAAACCGGGTTTGGCCTTAACCGCCATCTGGTTGTATTTCAAACAGCCCTCCACGTCTTGACGCTGCAAACAGATACCCCCCAGCAAAACATAGGCATCTGCCAGACCGGGGCTGCAGTCGACGGCCTCGAGCAATTCCTTTTCGGCTTCGTCATACTTTTGCTGGCCCATGAGACCGACGGCCAGGTTATAGTGGGAGTTCCCGCACTCCGGGTTTCCGGCGATGGCTGCGCGTTGTTGGGCGATATACTCTTCTGCGTTATTGGCTTTTGTCATGATGTAATTTCCTTTTGACCATAATTTTTTTTATATATTATACCGCTTTTCAAAAATAAGTTCTGAAATACGGAAGGGTGGTATAAGTGGTTGTAGAAAAAACCGTTCGAAAACGGAACGTTTTTTGGCAACCGCTTTAACACGGTTAGCGTTGGGATCAAAATAACGATAACCGTCGACATTGTCAAAAAAAACGATCCGGCTTTCTATGGCAGGGCCCTTTTTTTGTCAAGCTTAATTACTCTGCCCTGAAAAATAACAACAACAGGTGTCGGTATAATATTGTGTGCTTTGAAACCTCATTAGGCTATTTTGACACTGATTCGGGCGGAGTAATTAGTGAGACATCTTTTTTCTTGACATAAGTATGTCTTTTATCTACCGTTTCAATTAGATAGGGCGAAAGTGCTTTTACATATGCTATTTGTCCAAGCAAAACAACATTTTGTTACAACAGGGGGTGATTATGAAAGCGGGATGCTACACAGCCATCGCAACGCCGTTTACGAATGGGGCCGTCGATTATGAAGGACTGAATAAGCTGGCGGAATTTCAAATCCAGAACGGCATCACCGGAATTGTGGCCGTCGGAACCACCGGTGAAAGTCCGGTTTTGTCATGGGATGAACACAACAAGGTTATCGAGGCCATTGCTGAAAAAACAAAAGATCGCTGCATCTGTATTGCCGGCACCGGCAGCAACAACACGGCCGAATCCCTCGAAGCCACCAAACATGCGGCCGAAGTCGGTGCCGATGCGGTTTTGTTGGTAGACCCCTATTACAACGGACCCAGTTCCCTTGAAATTCGCAGGGAATACGTCGCACCCATCGCCGCTGCGTTTCCGGATCTTAAAATTATACCCTACATCATTCCGGGTCGCACCGGCGCCCAGATGCTGCCCGAAGATTTGGCCATTCTATATAAATCATACCCGAACGTCAGCAGCGTCAAAGAAGCCACTGCGAATTTGGACAACATGCGCCGGACCCGGGAATGCTGCGGCGATGATTATACCATCCTTTCGGGTGATGACGGTATGACTTTTGAGATGATGATTGATCCCAAAATTAGGGCTGCGGGTACCATTTCGGTGACCTCCAACGTGGCTCCCAGGGCACTCTCCCGCATGGTTGAACTTATTAACGGGGGTAACCAATCGGAAGCCAAAATCCTGATGCTGCAACTTCAACCACTTTTTAGCCTGGTCACCGTTTCAACCACTGAACAAACCCCTTATGGTAATGTGCTATGCCGGGCCAGAAACCCGGCAGCCTACAAGGCCATGATGTCAATTCTGGGAATGCCTTCCGGCGGATGCCGACCGCCCCTGGGTCGACTGACCCAAAACGGCCTGAATGCCGTGCTCGACGGCCTGCGCGGGGTTTATAAAAGCTCACCCGAAATCCTGCAGCCGATCGAGGAATTTTTTAATGTCGATATCGGGCAGCGGTTGGAAGACCCTAAATGCTGGGAGGGACTGTACTATAAAGAATACTAACCTGGTTACCAAGCATTCGTCTTTTGTCCGAAGGCTTCGTTGTTCGTCGTCGAAAATTGATTATTCTTGTTCGTCCTGAACAACTTCGAAATCCCCTTCTTTGAACAGCAGCCACTTGAGCCATTTAATTCCGAACTGCAGCAGTTCAATTTCATCGTTTTTGATCTTTTCAACGGTTTCAGCGTCAACCGCATAGCGTTTCAGAAAGGAACTCTCAAATACAAATTCTTTAAATTTGTCGAGATTGTAGCTGGCGAGAAAAAACATCTTTTTGGTCTGTTCGGTGAATTTCATACTCGGTGGAAAGGAACGTTTTCTGACCAGCAGATCCGTCCACTCGGCATTGATCCGATCGTGAATATCCACCCCCTGGTCCTCGCGCCATTGGGTGACCGTCCAGGTTGCATCCTCATCGAAGCCAAGGCAATGGGGCTCGTGGACAAAAAAATAAAACTCGTCCCCGTCCGGATCTTCTTTATGACTCAGGGAGGCAACCCCCAGCGGATAATAGCGGCAGGTGGTCGGCCGGTCGGCATACACCAGGCATCCGTCTTTCCGGACAAAAGGACAGGCTTTGCTGTCGCTATCCGACCCTTCTTCTTCCAATAATTTGAGTGTGATAACCGGCAGATCGGTTTTTTCCAGAATTTGCGGCTCGGTATAAACCGCTAAAAATTCCTCCGACGAAAGTTCCATCCGATTTTTAAGTTTGATGATGTCGTAAGGGGTTAAAATGATATTGATGTCCCGGCAACACTGGGTAAAGCATTTAACACCTTTATGGCATTTGAAATGGAACTTACTGTCTTTGTCAAGCCTGACCGGCTCGACATGGGCCATTTTTTCGGGGTTGTCCATGAAATATTTCCTTCCTTTTTAAATTGGAACCGTTCAATTTAGGTCTTGATTTATCGACGCAATATACTATATCGGTAAAATAAAAGCGAATTATTTTAATCCCCCCCCAAGCTTTCAGAGGGGAGCCGTGCAGATTTCCCTGCCCCAATGGCCTCTGGCTCGCAGGGCCTACGCCTCATTGAGGAGGGATCAAGGGAGGGCGTAAACCCAAAAATATACTTTTGAATACACCCTGCCACACCCGTTTAGCAAAAGGAGAACACAATGGACCTATCGATCAAACGCAGCGAGAAATTAAAAGCCAAGCCGGATAATGCCAAACTTGGTTTCGGGACGCTTTTTACCGATCACATGTTCAACATGGACTACTCAATAGACGACGGGTGGCATTCACCGCGGATAGAACCTTACGGCTCCATTGAAATGGATCCGGCTACAATGTTTCTGCACTACGGTCAGGGTGTTTTCGAAGGATTAAAGGCCTACCGGGCGGATTCCGGTCAGATCCAGCTGTTTAGGCCCCAGGAAAATTTCAAACGACTCAATCGCTCCTGCCGCAGACTTTGCATCCCCGAAGTTGATGAAGATTTTGCCCTGGATTCCCTGAAGCAGCTTATCGCACTGGAAAAAGACTGGGTCCCCGGTGCGCCCGAAACCTCACTGTATATCCGTCCCACCATCATTGCCATGGACCCGTTTTTAGGCGTCCGTGCCGCGCATTCCTATCGCTACTTTATTATTCTTTCGCCGGTGGGCGCTTACTATCCGGAAGGCTTCAACCCGGTCAAGATTCTGGTAACTTCCGACTATGTGCGGGCGGTGCGCGGCGGCGTAGGTGAAGCCAAAACCCCGGGCAATTACGCTGCCAGCCTGCTGGCCGGTGAAAAGGCCCATGATGCCGGCTACACCCAGGTGCTGTGGCTGGACGGGGTGGAACAAAAATATCTTGAAGAAGTGGGTGCCATGAACATCTTTTTCGTGATCGATGATGAAATCATCACCCCGGAGCTAAACGGCAGCATCCTGCCGGGCGTTACCCGTAAGTCGGTGATCGCGCTTGCCAAGCACTGGAACGAAAAAGTTTCCGAACGTAAAATCAGCATTGACGATGTGATTGACGCCCATGCTGCCGGAAGACTTAAAGAAGTCTTCGGTGCCGGTACCGCCGCCGTCATCTCCCCGGTGGGAAAAATTAAGTACGGCGACCAGGTGATTACCATCAACGATAACCAGACCGGTCCCATCGCTCAAAAATACTACACTGCCATCACCAACATCCAGTATGGCAGGGCGGAGGATCCGCTGGGGTGGATTGTGCCGGTTGCGTGAATTCGGAATTGGAAATACGGAATGCAGAACCCGGATATCGGAGGATAGAATTAATAGCTCATAGCTGACTGCTCACAGTTCATAGTAAAAAAGGATCCTATCATTTTGACTATCAGCAAAGAGCTGTGAGCGATGAACTGAATGAGACAAGTGACCGTGAAGAGCAGAATAAAGCCATCGGAAGTAACTAATAATTTACCGGCCTTCGTTTCCAAAATGGAATCTGAAGGCCTGCCGCCACTGGTGATCGATACCTTTACCTATTATTACAACGAGGTGCTCAATGGTGCCACCGGCCTGGTTTATGACCGGGACATTCAGCCGGTGGCCCCGGATGAAATTGAATCCTACGGTAATTTAATTGAGTATGCCCGCAAAGGCGTCGATGTTTTCCACCAGACGGTCCGTATCATCCTCAACGGCGGCCTGGGCACCAGCATGGGGTTAACCGCTGCCAAATCCCTGATCGAAGTAAAAAGCGGGATGTCTTTTCTGGACATCATCATCCGGCAGGCGGAAAACAGCACGGTCACCCTGGCCTTTATGAACAGCTTCAGCACCCAGGATGACACCCTGGCGGCCCTTTCGAAACTGAATCCGTCAAATCCCCCGATCACCTTTGTGCAGCACAAATTTCCTAAAATCCTCCAGCAGGACTTTTCACCGGCAACCTGGCCCCCCAAACCGGTTCTGGAATGGAACCCGCCGGGCCACGGCGATGTCTACACCGCCCTTTTAACCTCCGGTATGCTGCAATCGCTGCTGAATGACGGCATCCAGTATGCCTTTATTTCCAATTCCGACAATCTGGGCGCGCGTCTGGATGAATCGCTTTTAGGTTATTTTGCCCACCATCAGTTCCCGTTTATGATGGAAGTGGCGCAAAAAACACCGGCGGATATCAAAGGCGGCCACCTGGCCCGCCATAAAAACGGTCGCCTGATTTTAAGGGAAGCCGCCCAGTGTCCCGCAGATGAACTGGACGCCTTTCAGGACATTGAGCGCTACCGCTTTTTCAATACCAATAGTGTCTGGATCAATTTAAAATCGTTAAAAACCCTTTTCGATCAAAGAAAAATGATCCACCTGCCCTTAATCCTCAACCCCAAAACCCTGGATCCGCGGGATAAAACCAGTCCGCCAGTTTATCAGATAGAGTCCGCCATGGGGGCGGCCATATCTCTTTTTGAAGGCGCAACGGCGGTTAACGTGCCCCGCACCCGTTTTTATCCCGTCAAAACCTGCAACGATCTGCTGGCGGTCCGCTCCGACTGTTTTGTATACGCTGAAGACGAAAGCCTGCGGATTAACCCCATTCGAATCAAAAACAACAAACCGGGCGCAACCAAAATAAAGCTGGATCCGGATTACTACGGCAAAATCGACGACCTGGACCAACGCTTTGCGTCCGGGACTCCCTCCCTGGTTAAATGCGATGCCTTGACCGTTGAGGGTGACGTACGTTTTGAAGAGAATGTGACCATCAAGGGCTCGGTAACCATTAAAAACCAACAGAAATCACAGGCCGTCATCAAGGCAGGAACGCTCATCGATAAGGATCTGGTTTTCTGAAATCACACCATTGGGAATGTACAATACTCCTCATCCAGGAGAAATAATTAGGAAATTTTGTATTGGGCCTCTGGGCTTAACGGTTACCGAAGCAGCGAAAGCTATTGGGGTTACTCGAAAAACGCTTTCGGCCTTGTTAAATAAACGCTCCGGTATAAGCCCTGAAATGGCTCTCAGGCTTTCAAAGGTTTTTGGACGTTCACCGAAGGGTGGTTAAAACTACAGCTTCAATATGATTTGTGGATAACCCAGCAAAGTGTATACCTGAAAAATCTCAGACGAATTAAGGCTGCATAAACATTTGACAAAGGCGTGGGATAACGATGGCATTAAGATGGACGGGCTGTATTTTGCGCCTTAGATTATCCACGGTTGTTCCCCACATACGCGCGTTTGCTATTCACCGGGTTTTCAATCGCCCGCCACTTATGCCAGCGTTCCGTAAATTCCAAACTTGACAAAGCGTACGCTATGGCGTACTATCAAACTGTGGTTAATAACGAATCATTTGAGGTCATCATGCCAACCTTAACAGCTACTGAAGCAAGATCAAAGCTCTACCGACTCATTGACGAAGCCGCGTCTTCCCATGAGCCAATTGTCATAACCGGCAAACGCGGCAGCGCAGTGCTTATTTCAGAAGATGATTGGCGATCCATACAGGAAACTATCTACTTACTCAATATTCCCGGCATGCGGGAATCAATCCGTGAAGGTTTAGCTACTCCGATCGAAAAATGCTCTGAGGAACTTGACTGGTAATGTGGAGAATCGTCTTCACAAAACAGGCTCAAAAAGATGCTAAAAGGTTAGCTGCTGACGGATTGCAGACAAAAGCTGAAAAGCTGCTGGATATTTTGCGTGAAAATCCCTATCAAACACCTCCTCCTTTTGAAAAACTTTTAGGCGACCTGTCGGGAGCCTATTCTCGTCGGATAAATATACAACGTCGTTTGGTATACCAAGTTGTTACTGATGAAAAAGTAGTCAAAGTTATTCGAATGGGGACACATTATGAATAGCTTCATTAGCATAACCCAGCTGAAGCTGACGTGAAATATATCGCAGTTTTCGCAAAAGGCAGTGCATAATTGAAACGCATCAGGCACGCAGCTTAGCCGTGACATGCGAAAGGAACAACTGGCTATGGATCTGAAGATAGATGAAACAAAAAATATTGCATATATAAAAATTAGCGGCAAGGTACACTCCCAGGATATTTTGGACGCGCTTGATCTCGCAGTTTCTTCTGAAAAATACAAAAAAGGAATGGGGAGGCTTTGGGATTTTACGCAAATAGATCTAACTGCACTAGAATCTAATGCGATTCCAGCGATGGCACAATACTCTCAAAAATTTCCAGCCGGTATAAGAGATGTTAAAGTCGCTTTTGCTGTTAATAAACCTATGGAATATGGCTTGACCCGCATGTTTCAAACTTATTCAGATATGTACGCTGAATCAAAAGTCATGGTTTTTAACACTGTAAAAAAAGCAGAAGAGTGGATGATGGAAGATTAAGACAGATAAATCTATCTAACCCAGTGGAGCTGACCAGTCTTCGCTCTAAAGGGCTTCGCCCCGGCACAGCAGCGGATTAGCCCAAAGCGTCAGAAGTAATTTATCCTTATGGAATTTAAATTAGATCAAAAACAGATCCAGCTACAAAAAAGAACAAGCATTATCGCAACGGTTAGTACCTTTTTCAAAAATTGCGAATAAGAGGAATAGAATGGTGTCACATCCTAAATATTAAATATTCACAATCAATATTTAAGACCTGACGCTAAAGCTTTTCCTTTTCCTAAAAAGGTGCAATAATAAATCCATACGCGAGTCTTAAAAACTCATTGGGATAACCCGGGCAGAAAATATTAGCCGGGAGACAACCTCATTTAAATCTAACAATGAAGGAGTTAAAGATGGCAGAAGCAAAAGGATTGATGAAACCGGTAAAGATGAAAAAGGAGCTGGCAGAGCTTTTGGGAACAACAGAACTTGCCAGGACGGAGATCACCAAAAAACTTTGGGACTATATAAAAGCGAATAGGCTTCAGACAAAGACTGAAAATGGAAAGCCTGAGAACGCAGGCAAATTCATTGTGGCTGATACTAAACTGCTCCCGATCTTCAGAAACACAAAATCCAAAAGCAAATCAGGCAAGCTCACTGACCTTACAAATCTGAAGGAAGGCCAGACGATCAACATGATGCAGATGGCCGCTGTGGTCGGCGCTAACATAGAATAAGCTAAAAGTGTCGGGTTCGGATATTTGTGAATGTAGATGGGCTTCGCGGCCCTTGGGACAGATGGGTTCTGGGTTCGGCAACATAAAAATGCCCACGAATATAGAAATTCCAAACTACGCGCCCTTTCTATTTTTCGTGGTGTATCTTAGGGCAGTAAAAAGGCAAGCGGCCAGGTGGCCGCCTGCCTTTTTACTCACCGGTATCTTTTCGCAGAATGTTCCCTACCGCTTGTTTATCGAGTAAGCGCATCCAGCGGCTGTGCCGGATTCGATTTCCTGCTTTCCTGTTGAGAGGCATACCAGTCAATTTTCCGGGTAAGATACATGATAGCGGACAATACGAAAAACAACCCGATGCTTCCCATCAACAGTGCATAGTCCTCGAGCTGAAGCAAAATATACAGGTAGGCGTATAGAATTACCAGGATACCTCCCACCATCAGGGTGACCACCCTGTTTTTAAGAATCGCTTTGGCGTATCCGGTAATCAGGATGATCACGGCACCAGCGGAAATCAGGTATGCCACACCGAAATTGATCTGCTCGGAGATGGACAGCAGCAGGGTATAAAAAATGATGATGGCCAGGCCAATTAACAAATACTGAACCGGGTGCACCCTTAGGCGATTCATCACCTCCGATATTAAGAATGCCAGGAAGGTAAACACGATGAACATCAGAGCGTATTTGGCGGTTCGCATCGATTTTTGGTAAATATCCACCGGGCTGAAAAGTTTGATCCCAAATGTCGACTTGGACAAGTCGTGGCCACCGCCTTTCCAGTGCTGCGGATAGTTCCGGTTCAGGTGCAGGACTTTCCATTTGGCCGAAAATCCCTGTTCGTCGATCTTACGTTCGACAGGAAGGAAGGCACCTCCGAAACTGGGGTCTTTCCACGCGGAACGGGCGCTTACCGTCGTCACTTTACCCACCGGGGCAAAATGGATCTGCCGGCTGCCGTTGAGATTCAAGGCAAAATGAAACGGATAAGACTTGCGGGTGTCATCGAGACGGATACCGGCACTTGCGCCGGATTTGATTACATCTGCGGTTTCCACACCGGGCTCCATTGAAAGGCGTGTGCCATCAAATGTCGTGTCTATCCGGTCTTTTATCCCACGCATGTCAGTAATACCAAGTGAAATGAAAGCACCTGACCATTCGATGTTTTCGGGTGGGATCCGCAGGTCCTCCAGAGAAGCTCGCGGAAAAAGGCCATCGATAGACAGTGTGGTATTGTAGAGTATGGCTTCATAGATACCGCGGTATCGGACTTCGGGGGTGATCTGGCTTTTGATATCGACAGTATCCGGCAAGATGTGGATATATTGGGTCACACGTGTTGTTTTTCCGTCTTTAGTTTCGATGTGCTTGATATAAGGGACCGATATAATCGGGCCGGTAACGGTTTGCTCCTTTCCCCATTTGTAATTGATCTCATCGATAACGCCCTGCTTGCGGAACTTACGCTCATGGATCAGCGAGGTTACCATTGACGTCGGTACGAGCAGCACTAGGATCAGTGCGCAAATGGTGATCAGCTTGAAGGTGGCGGAACTCCCAATTCTTTTGGCGGTGTCTTTGATGGCATTGCTGGTTTGCATGGTATTCTCCTTTTTAAAGCCATTTTAAATTAATTATGTGATCGAAAGGATATTATGCACCGCTGTTGTGAACTCAGTATAAACGAAGTGTGAACATAATGTGAAAAGTGTTCCTGTGCGTTTTGAGAAGAATGTGACCCTTTCGCAGTTGAAAAACTGTACGTTATGACGTACTGATTGAATAACCAATTAATGCCGTGGAAGTGTCCTCCGATATCGTAAAAATACTTCTATCTAATAAACAAGGAAACAAATTCTCACCTGGGTCGTATTGAAAAATCAGCTTTACAACGCGTTCCAGTGGACGCGAAACAGCCCGTCAAGCTTTGACCCCGACAACTCGCACGAAATTTATGAGAAATTAGGATGATAAAAACCAGGAAATTATCAATATCTAAAAAATGAAATCTAATAAAGTAGAACTGCTGGCTCCGGCCGGCAATTTTGAAAAGCTGGAAATCGCTATTCATTACGGCGCTGATGCGGTCTATCTCGGTGGGAAGGATTTCAGTTTAAGAAACTATTCCGGCAACTTTAGCCTGGATGGAATCGAGCAGGCAATCATTTATTCCCATGATCGTGGTATAAAGGTCTATGTGGCGGTCAATATTTATGCACGCAATGATGAACAGCCGGATATTGCTGCATATTTGGAAAAATTGGGTACTTTGGGGCCTGATGGCTTTATCGTGGCCGATCCAGGTGTTTTTATGACCGCCCGCGAACTTTTACCGCATATACCATTGCATCTCAGCACTCAGGCCAATAGCACCAATTATAAAACCGTCGAATTCTGGGAGCGGTTGGGAGTTCGCCGGGTCAACATGGCCCGGGAACTGACCCTATCCGAGATAAAAGCCATCAGTGAGCAGACCCAAATTGAAATCGAAGCCTTCGTCCATGGGGCTATGTGCATTGCCTACTCAGGCCGCTGTCTGCTCTCCAGTTTTATGGCCAACCGCCACAGCAACCGCGGCATGTGCGCTCATCCCTGCCGCTGGAAATACGCCCTGGTGGAAGAACTCCGTGACGGAGAATATATGCCCATCGCCGAAGACGACCGGGGTACCTATATCTTCAACTCCAAAGATCTGTGCATGATCGAACATATCCCTGCAATGATCGATTCTGGTGTCTCGGCACTGAAAATTGAAGGCCGTATGAAAGGGATAAATTATTTGGCCTCGGTGGTAAAGGTCTACCGGGAGGCTATCGATCGATATTATCAGGATCCCATGGGCTACGCTGTAAAGCCTGAATGGTTGGTCGAATTGACCAGAATCGACCATCGGGGATTTTGTTCTGGTTTTTACTTTGATGATCCGCAACAAACCGAACCCGATTTCGATTTTATAATGTCAACAGAAACCCATCGGTTTATCGGCAAAGTTCTGACCGCGCATGATGTCGGTGACATGCTGATGGAAGTTCGTAACAAATGCCAGGTTGGCGACCCGGTGGAAATATTAAGTCCTCGGCAAGCGATCCGAAAAACAAGTATCGGGAACATGCGAGATGATGAAGGAAATCCGATTCAAATTGCACAGCCGAATACCCGGGTTTATCCGGATTTAGGCCTGAAAACCAAACCCAACGATCTAATCCGTAAACCGGTATTGGTTGAACCCCTAGTGCCGCGAGAATAAAAATCGGGCAGATTTGGGGTACATAAAATTACGGAACTATAACCCAAAATAAGGCTGCATTGTCGTAAGGCTTTGATAATTATTCAATATTGGAATTTTCTCCAAATTGCTTGATTCGGCCTAACC
The DNA here is from genome assembly GCA_963821065.1 of uncultured delta proteobacterium. Classification (GTDB taxonomy): domain Bacteria; phylum Desulfobacterota; class Desulfobacteria; order Desulfobacterales; family JAFDCJ01; genus JAFDCJ01. The sequence goes on from CAWGCM010000006.1 coordinate 324,669, forward strand.
TATTGAAACTATGAAGCATTATAGGTTTAGCCTTTTTCTTGGTTATAGACCCGTAAAATTATAACTTTCCTGAAAAAGTAAGATCCTCGGAGCAGACATCGCGGGGCAGGTTGAAGCGGTTGGCACAAACGTTAAGCAGTTTCAGGCAGGTGATGAGGTTTACGGAGACATAGCCTGTCGAGGCTTTGCCGAGTATGTGTGTGTTACGGAAAAGAAATTAGTACTGAAACCGGCCAACTTATCATTTGACGCAGCAGCAGCCGTCCCTGTTGCGGGGCTCACCGCCCTGCAGTGTCTTCGCGATCAAGGGCAGATCCAGCCCGGGCAAAAGGTTTTGATCAATGGCGCATCTGGTGGTGTGGGCACGTTTGCAGTGCAAATTGCCAGGTATTTCGGCGCTGAAGTGACCGGTGTGTGCAGCACGGGGAATGTGGATATGGCGCGCTCAATTGGTGCAGACCAGGTCATTGATTACACAGGTGAAGATTTCACCCAAAACGGGCAGCTTTATGATCTGATTTTAGATAATGTGGGAAATCGTTCGGTTTCAGATATAAAGCGTATATTGGATCCCAATGGAACGTATCTCTTAAACGCATATTCTCCGGCTTTGATGTTGAAGTTGATGCTCCAAAAGACCGGGGGGCAGACAATGCGCAACACGGATGTTGAGAAAGCAAACCAGGGCGACCTGGAATTTTTAAAAGAGCTTCTTGAAGCCGGCCACGTCGTATCTGTTATCGATAGAGTTTACCCCTTGAGTGGGGTTGCCGAAGCGATCAGGTATCTTGAAGAGGGACACGCCCGGGGAAAAATCGTCATAGCTATCTAACATAACAACAAAATCTTACAAAACACTGCATTAGACCTTTGGAGTATAAACCGGGAGGAGTATTATGCCGCTAGTCACAATAAGCTTATTTAACTCCTGGTCGACAGACGACCAAAAATTAATCGCTGATGGCATACACGAGGCTATTGTTGGGGTAGGTTTTCCACAAACGGAGCGATAGAGTAAAAGTCAGGCCCTAACCAGTCAGCAAGAGAATGGGTTCACATCCTAAATATTAAATACTCACACTCAACACTTAATATTTAAGACCTGACGCAAAAGCTTTTCCTTTTCCTGAAAAAGTGCAATAATCAATCCATACGCGAGTCTAAAAACTCATTGGGATAACCCGGGCAGAAGATCTTACCCGGGAGACAACCTCGCAAAAATCTAAATATGAAGGAAGGCCAGACGATCAACATGATGCAGATGGCCGCTGTTGTCGGCGCAAACATAGAATAAAGGAAATAGGGAACATCGATAAAATTATAACTTTCCTGTAAAGCTGCAGTTAACATAAACACCCGGGCTTGGACTCAAGAATATGAGAAATGCATTTTTTCATGCTCGTCCCCAAGCTCCCAGAATTGAGGCAGACGGCCACATGGCCGCCTGCCTTTTTTTCTCGCCGTTATCATTTCGCAGAACAGTCCCTATCCCTTGTTTTATCGACTGATTTAATCCAACGGCTGTACCGATTTCGATTTCCTGATTTCCTGTGATGAGGCTTACAAGGATAGGGAACATCCATAAAATTTGGGAAATATGGGATCGTGTCTTGATTTGTGATTATACGATCCTATTAATAAGTGATAAAGATCTGACATCATGCCCGGATTGCGATTTATTGAAGGGAGAAATATTATGAAATATAAATTGGTATTATTTCTATTAATAAGCTTGCTATTCTATGCACCTAATGTCGCGGCAGACCAAACTATATTGGCTGGCGGATGTTTTTGGTGTATGGAGTCCGATTTTGAAAAACTTGAGGGGGTTACCAATGTTATCTCCGGGTTTACCGGCGGAACTTTAAAAAATCCAACCTACAATGGCAACCATGATGGACACTTTGAAGCCGTTGAAATTACATATGATCCAGATAAAGTTAGTTATAAAGAGCTGTTAGACTATTACTGGGTAAACATTGATCCATTCGATGACAGAGGTCAGTTTTGCGATAAGGGCCCAAGTTATTTAAGCGCAATTTTCGTGGCAAACGAAAACGAGAAGAAAATAGCTGAAGAATCCAAAAGAAAAGTAGCGGAGCAATTTCCTGATAAAAAAGTTGTTACACCAATTTTAAACGCATCAGACTTTTATCCCATCAAAGGTAACGAAAGTTACCATCAAGATTATTATAAAAACAACCCGATTCGCTACAAGGCCTATCGCTGGAATTGTGGCCGTGATAAACGATTGAAAGCGATTTGGGGGGATAAAGCAACACATTGATATGGCTCACATCACTCCGGCAGCATGGCGTGTTCGACAAAAGTTAAATTTATGCAAAAAGTAACTGTTGAACCTTTCTAATAGGAGAATAACAAAAATGAGAGTGCTCACAGTTCTTATAATATTTGCGATGGGTGTCACGGCGTACGGCGGCGAAGCGATAAAAAATCCCATCGAGGTCGGTGACGTTCGGTGGGGACGCGACTTTGATGCCGCCTTGGAGAATAGCGCTAAAACCGGCAAACCCATCCTCGTCCTTTTCCAGGAAATCCCGGGTTGCTCGGGTGTCCAAAAGTTTGGCCGCGAAGTTCTGACAAACCCCTTACTCGTCGAAGCCATCGAGAATGAATTTATTCCGATGCTCGTATACAACAATCGCAAAGACGGCATGGACCAAAAACTTTTAAAACACTTTCAGGAACCAGCCTGGAACTACCAGGTTATCAGGTTTCTCAATGCCGCCGGTGACGACGTTATTCCGCGCAAGGATCGAGTTTGGACCACAAGCGGTGTCGCATCACGCATGATCGAAGCTCTGATGTCCGCAAATCGTCCGGTCCCGAAATACCTCAAAGATCTTGCCAAAGCCGAGCAGAGCGGTTAAGCTGACCGCTATTGTTTGAATGGAGGACCTGTAATTTCCCGCCGGTTTTTGGTGCCAGGCAATGCGCTTAAATAAAAATTGTATGCTCAGGAGGGATTAAAATTTTGAAAATAAATCCGGATTTTACTTCACCCTGTGGCCTTTACTGCGGCGTTTGTGCCATTTATATGGCCCATCGCGATAATAATCAAAAATTCAAGGATCGGTTAGTGACCCTTTACAAGGGCGGTGTACCTGGCAAGGGCACTCTTCCGGGTAGTGAAAATCTTTCAGCAGAGGATATTCGTTGCGGGGGCTGTTTATCGGATGATCTATTCATGCACTGCAAACAGTGCGAGATCAGAGAATGCGCGAAAGATAAAGGATATACCGGATGCCATCAATGCGATGAATTTCCCTGTCAGTATATAGAAAATTTTTCCATGGCTGTTGGAAAAAAGGTAATTTTACGGAGTGTCCCCCATAGAAGAAAGGTCGGCACCGAGCAATGGATTCGAGATGAAGAAGCACGCTATTTTTGTCCTGAATGCGGCAACAAGGTTTTCCGTGGTGCTGTAAAATGTAACCAGTGTAAAGTGGAGCTGGATCTGGATTAGAAGCCATCTCAACAAAGTCTTTTAACCTCCCGCCTTTTGCGGTGGGATTGGGCGCTAAGTTCAACTCTTCGAAATACCTGAGTATTCCTCCGGATAGAACCTCGCGTCTGCCGCAATTTTAACCGAAATCCGTTTTTGGAGATGGCTTCTATTGTTTTATTAGCAAGCGTCCAGGCGGCCGCCTGCCTTTTTTCTCGCCGGTATCTTTTCGCAGAATGTTCCCTACCGCTTGTTTATCGAGTAAGCGCATCCAGCGGCTGTGCCGGATTCGATTTCCTGCTTTCCTGTGAAGAAGCATACCAGTCAATTTTACGGGTAAGATACATGATAACGGACAATACGAAAAACAAAAGGAAATTAAATTACGAAAAGACCCAAAAATAGGTATGTCATTTGCGCCCGGTGTGGAACCTGGTGTCGTAGTTGATCCGTCTGATGGAAAAAATTCCGGTCCGTGAATTGAGTCACTGTATTGCAATGGCGCTAACTTACCATTTAAATAAGAAAAAAGGATGACCTGCGTGTGAACTTTGAAGAACTGGATTACCAGCAAACGGCTCTTGGTGAATTGATTCTGCGGCGGCGGCAGGTGTTGGCATTGGACGGACGTGAGATATTTGAGGTGAAACTAAATGATGAATACCTCATGTCGTCGCTGTTTCATGAAGGCGAAGTGGCCCTGACCGATCTCGGGTTGGCCGAGCTTACGGGCGAAGGCTGGGATGTCGTGGTCGGCGGATTGGGTTTGGGCTACACCGCGGCAGCCGCCTTGAAATATGACCAGGTTGCGCGGATGATTGTGGTGGAGGCTCTGGCGCCGGTGATTGAATGGCATCAACGTGAACTTGTTCCCAATGGTAAACTGCTTGCGGAAGATGCTCGATGCCGCTATTACCATGAGGACTTCTTTGCGCTCGCCCGGGGCGACGGCTTTGACCCGGATGATTCAGGGCATCTGTTTGACGCCATCCTTCTTGATATTGATCACACGCCTGATGCCCTGCTTAATCCCAGCCACGCAGACCTCTATTCGGAGGAGGGAATGATGCGCCTTCGAGGGTTCCTCAAGCCGGGGGGTGTGTTCGGGTTGTGGTCTAATGACGTGCCGGACAAGGGATTCCTGGCCATTCTGTCCAGTGTGTTCGATCAGGTTGATGGACATGTCGTCGAGTTTGCAAATCCGATTCAGGACAAACCGGCGACGAATGGGGTATACGTTGCGAGGGTTGACAAAGGCCCTTAGCCGGAGCGATTCAGCGAAAACCGTAGGTATCTTGGGGATGTCTATAAAGTTAAACCGAATCGGGCTCGGGCCTTGATAAGTGACCGACAGTCGAAGATTAGTCACAGACTAAAATCAGACACCCTATACATGAGTCGCCAAATGGATAAAATGAAAATTTATATTGTTGGAGGGTAAAATGATTCTTTCAGCGTCATTAATATGGTTTCTTGTCGGTGTTGCCTTTTTAGTTGCCGAGTTAGCAGTGCCGGGGTTTATTTTAATTTTTTTTACAGCTGGATGCTGGATTGCGGCAATGGTTACCTGGCTATTTAATATTGAATTAACAAGCCAAATATTAATATTTATAGTGTCATCATTAACTCTGCTTTTTACCCTACGGAAATACAGCCTGAAGATATTCAAAGGCAAGACTCGCGCTAGTTGATTAATGAAGCTGAAGGACAGGCAAAAGAAATCGAAGTTGTCGCCCATGCAACGGCTGAGGGCATTAAAAAAATTGCTGAATCTCTAAGTTTGACTGGTGGAGAAACCGCTGCAAATTTAAGGGTCGCTGAAAAATATATAGCAGAGTTTGGCAAGCTAGCCAAAGAAAATAATACCATGATTATCCCTGCAAACATGGGTGATATATCAGCGATGGTTGCAACTTTAATGTCGGTACTCGGACATGCCAAACAAGGCAGTGAAACTAAGGGCGCCTAAGGTAATAAATCAACAATGACCTGATAATCTATGATCAGAAAAAAATGGGAAATTATAAAACCATGGAAAACACCGACAAGTTAGCAGTTCTTATAGACGCGGATAATGCGCAACCAAGCATTGTAGATGGTTTACTGGTAGAGATAGCAAATTACGGTACAGCCAGCGTCAAGAGGATCTATGGCGATTGGACGGGACCTGGCCTGAAAGGATGGAAAGAGGTCTTGCTGCACCATTCTATTCAGCCGATCCAGCAATTTGCCTACACAAAAGGTAAAAACGCAACCGATAGCGCCATGATTATAGACGCTATGGACTTATTGTACACCGGAAACTTCAGCGGATTCTGTATCGTAACCAGCGATAGTGATTTTACCAGGCTGGCCTCCAGAATTAGAGAGTCAGGATTATTGGTATATGGTTTTGGAGAGCAAAAAACACCTTCCGCTTTTGTTTCGGCTTGTGACAAATTCATTTACACAGAGGTTCTGCGGGTGAAGACTGATGAAAGTGAAGCGATTGCAAAAAAATCCAGCAACGAGTTAAAACAAGATGCAAAGCTGGTAAACCTGTTACGCAATGCCGTGGAAGTCTCCTCCGATGACAGTGGGTGGGCTCATCTTGCACCTGTCGGCAGTAATATTGCGAAACAATCACCTGAGTTTGACCCGCGTAATTACGGGTATGTAAAACTGGGCGAGTTGGTTTCCGCAACCAAGCTTTTTGATATAGAAGCACGGCAAATAGGTGCCACTAAGTCCAAGGCCCTTTATCTTCGTGATAAACGGAAGAAATAAAATGGTATGCGAGAGTTTTATATTAAAGACTGTAATGGTTATGCTCTAAACTTTGCAGAAAAAGAGCAATTTTAAAATCATAAGAAAAACATAACAATGATGAGTCTCTCAACGGAAGCGGGTGTTCCTTTTATGGATGAAATGAAACTATTTGCGGATGGAAGTGTGAATACGCAGTCAAATATTGGATATGGGGCTTACCTTGCTGTATTTGAACGTGGTCTTTCGTTGGATTCCTTGAGAACGCGCGTAAAAGTGAGGCGCTTTGAGCATACCTGAAAAATCATGAAACCGCGAGTAAAAATAGCAACAGCCCGCACCCCGGATGGTGGCGAGATGGTGCTTTATCAGCATGGCCGTGATTTTTCGATCACGATCAACGGTCAGGATTTGATGCTCAGTCGCCAACATGAGTCAGAACTGGAACTGGCGCGGCTGGGTTGTGCGCATCTGGCGGGTCACAAGGCACCCAGCATCCTCATCGGAGGCCTGGGTATGGGCTATACTCTGCGCCAGGCCCTCGATATGCTCAGCCCCGACGCCCGGGTGGTGGTGGATGAACTGTTGGATGCTGTCGTCGAATGGAATCGAGAGTTTCTCGGGGACCTCAACGGCCATCCGCTGGGGGACGAACGCGTTGCCCTAAAAACGGGCGATGTCGTTGAGCTTATCTCAAATTGCCAGGAGAAAATTCGATGCGATCCTGCTGGATATCGATAATGGCCCCGGCGCGATGACAGATTCTGGGAACCGCCGTCTTTACGGTCATGAAGGAATTCGGGCCTGTCGCCGCGCCCTGCGCGAAAAGGGGTGTCTGGCAGTGTGGTCGGCTGAACCGAGTAAGAAATTCGAACGGCTATTGATGAGTTGCAGCTTCCAGGTTCGTCGATTCCGGGTTTCCACCTACAAAGGGAGTAAATCGCAGTCCCGTTTTGTATGGGTCGCTTCGGAGGACAAGAAAATCCTCCCCCGCGGTGGCGGCGAGCCGCGCCTGCCGCTCAAGAACGAGTCGAAGGGAAGCCGCAGACGGCCCCGCAAGAGACGATAGGGAAAGAAAAGATGAACTTGTGAATTTGGGGTCGTGTCTTGATAGATGATTGACCTGTAATTTTTCGCCTATTGATTCCTCAAGCGGGTCAAATACCTGATGGTTACCTTTTCTTCCGAGCCGGATGCAATCTTTAAGGAGGCCGGGTTAAGTGCCACGTTGGCCGTTATGACACCTTCGACTTCCAAATTGTTGAGGGGAACTTTTTCGGTATAGAGGGTCAGCATTTTTTCAAGCATGCGCTTGCCGCCGATAATTGCCACCATTTTGGGCTCAACGGTGGCTTCTTCCAGGATAAAATGATCCGGCAAGCGGCCGACCCAGTCAATTTGAACCGGCAGTTCTTTTTCGATGAGAACATCGAGCTCGACATCCACCACCGACGGTGTGACGCCCTTTAAAACGACTCCGGGCGGCAGAGAAATGTTTTTGCGGGTAATCGTAAATGTGTTCGGTCCGGCTTTGGATTTACTCAGGTCCAGCCTTACCTGGACCTGGTCCGGTCGAATGGACTTAATCAGGGCACCTGAGCCCTCCAATTCGAGATTGACTGTATTTACAGATGTTTTAACGATCTCCATGGCCAGATCCCGCTTCGTATATTCCAGCGGTACCTGAAGGGTAACCAGGGTGTCCACCCCCCGGGATACGCTGAACCATACCCCGGTGGTAAAAATAACCGAAAACAGGGCAGCTGCAATAAAGGCCAGTTTTTCCTTTCTCGATTCCCGGCCTTTTTTCACGGCGACGCCCATATGTTCCTGCAGAATCTGTCCCAGCCGCCGCTTTTGTTTGACGATCCTTAGCTGAGAATCCTTGGCGACCACCACATCCCCTCTTTCCTCGGAAACGAGGATGACCAGGGCGTCGGTGGCTTCCGCCAACCCGAGGGCTGCCCGGTGGCGCGTGCCGTAATAAGAAGGTAGGTCGTCGCGACGGGACACCGGTAGGATGACCGCGACCTGGTTGATTTGATCGCCCTGAATAATGGCCGCCCCGTCGTGCACCGGATTGTCCGGCCAGAAAATACTCAGGATCATTTCTTTGGAAATGGCCCCTTTCCAGGGAATCCCGCCCTGCACGACTTCTTCCAGATCTTCTTTGCCGGGAAATACAAGTAAAGCGCCGCATTTGTGCTGGGCCATTTCATGGACACTCTGGACAATGGTTTCGATGGCGGTGATGACGGTTTTGGAAGAAAAATCCCACAGAATAGACTTTAAATTGCGCGCCAGGAGAACATTGCGAATTTCGTTACGGAAAACTACGATAATAATGAATGCTCCCAGGGCAACTACCCCTTGAACCACCCAGCTGGTGACGACCAATCCCATGGAAACAGCCACCTGTTGAAAAAACCACAGAATGGTCATCCCAATCAGCACTCGAAAGGCATTGGTTCCCCGAAACAGCACATAGAATCTGAGGAGAATATAGCTGACCAGGCCGATATCAACGATGTCCTGCCATCGAAGGCTTAAAATCAGGAATAGAAAGTTATCCATGGCCGTTTATTCCGTAACACTAAATCTCAATACGTGAAAAATATTTCCCTGGTCGTCGGTGATTTCCACCCGCCAGGGGCCGATGTCTTCAACTCTCAGCTGGATACTGCTGTAAGTCGACCAGCGTGGCGGTTTCAGGGTCAGCTTAATTCTGGCGCTGGGAGTGTCTCTGTGAAACCAGTGATGATAAATAATTGCTTTTTGCGGCACCGGATCAAAAGCTGTAAAACAAAAAGCCGTGCGTCTTTCGATGGAAAAGACGGTGGTCCGATTCTGGGGGACGAATTCCTGGATATCTTCACACAGCACCGCCTCAACCAGCGCAATCGGGTTGCCGGACTGAGACCCCGCAGTCAAGGGAAACATTAACAAAAGGCCCAGCGTAAGAATCAGCAACCTTAAAGGGGGGTATTTCATAGTCTTCTGCCTGTGATTTTGGGTTGGTTGTCGAATTTTCCTATGAAATATCTTATAGTTATATTATGATCATTTTTCAAGTAAAAATACCCACCCTTTTTAAAATTTTTTATAATTTCAGGTTTTGGAAATTAGTTGATTCGTTAAGTGACCATAAATATGATATATATAACAGTAACCTGAAACCATCAACGCGGTTGGTGGGTTTTGATGCACACAATGATATGAAATTAATATCTGGTGTAATTTGTTACCTGAAAGGCGAGATCTGAATCTATTATTATGACCATCAATGAACAGCTGATACAGGACCCGACCCCGGGATGTCGCATGGTGAAATTTTGCGGCGATAGGATGATTTTCACCCTGACCCTGCCGCAATCCCAGGATGGTTCGGCCTGGGTGCGCACCAATATCGGACAGGCCAAAATAATCCGCAGGGAAATTGTCCGGCAGGTTGAAATGGATGAAACCCTTCTGGGCCGAGCCTGGTTTGATATACCGATGAAACGGGTCGACGAGCAGACCTTCAGGGCAACACTGCCGCTGTGTGAAAGTGGTCACTTTGAAGCCAAATGTTTCTTTTTACCGCAAGCCGGAACGACCCCGATCTGGCCCCGGGGTACCAATACCGCCATTAACGTCGATTCGGCGGACAATTGCTGTGCCAACATTATTTACAACGCTTTTGTCCGCCAATTCGGTCCCAACAAAGCGGGTGCCAATCATCCGGCCGGCCCGGATCAGGAACTCATCGCGAATCTTGACCAAATCGGTTACACGGTGATTCCGCCGTCAGGAACGTTCCGGGACCTGATCGGCGAACTTGATTTTATTCTGGGTGAGCTCGGGTGCCGAATTCTGATGCTGCTGCCGATTCATCCCACTCCCACCACCTTCGGCCGCATGGGAAGATTCGGCAGTCCCTATGCCGCCCTAAGCTTTACCGCGGTTGACCCGGCCTTGGCCGAATTTGATCATCACGCCACTCCCCTGGAACAATTTATCGAACTGGTGGATGCCGTTCATCTGCGCAATGCCAGGGTTTTTATCGATATCGCCATCAACCATACCGGATGGGCTGCGAGTCTTCACGAATCCCATCCCCACTGGCTGGTCCGGGGACCCGAGGGTAAGATCCAGGTGCCCGGCGCATGGGGGGTGAGTTGGGAAGATCTCACCAAGCTGGATTACAGCCACAAAGATCTCTGGCAATACATGGCGGATATTTTTCTGACCTGGTGCAACCGCGGTGTTGACGGCTTTCGCTGTGATGCCGGCTACATGATTCCGGTGGCGGCCTGGAAATACATTGTTGCAAAAGTTCGCCATCAGTATCCGGATACGGTATTTTTACTGGAGGGCCTCGGGGGCAAAATTTCGGTGACCCGGGACCTGTTAAATAGCGCCAATTTAAACTGGGCCTATTCGGAATTGTTTCAAAATTATGATCGCGCCCAGGTTGAAAATTATCTGCCGGAATCCATTGAGATTGCCAATAGCGACGGGATCACGGTTCATTTCGCAGAGACCCATGACAATCCCCGCCTGGCATCCCGTTCACAGGTCTATGCCCGCATGCGCACGGCCCTGTGTGCCCTTTTTTCCGACCAGGGCGCCTATGGTTTTGCCAACGGAGTGGAGTGGTATGCCGCTGAAAAAATAAATGTTCACAACAGTCCTTCCCTAAACTGGGGGGCGCCCGTCAACCAGGTAGACCGGATTCGACGTTTGAACCAACTGCTGAAAACACTTCCTGTGTTTCACGGGCCAACAGAAACCAGAATGATCCAGGAAAACAGCGGCAACCAGGTCGTTCTGCTGCGTCGCCATATCCCAACCGGCAAATCGCTGCTGGTGGTGGTCAACCTGGATGATGAAAACCAAACCACGGCCACCTGGAGTTCGGCAGCCGCAGGCACGTCCGAACCCCATTTTTTCGATCTTCTCAGCGAGACCGGTGTGAGGGTTTCGGAGTCAAATGATCGGCACACCTGCTTACTGGAACCCGGACAGGTGTTGTGCCTAACCCAGGATGAAAGCGACCGGGATTCGCTTCGACAACTGCCCGATGAACCATTCTGGCTGCCAACCCAGGTTGAAATCCAGCGTTTGCGGGCCAAAGCGTTTAAAGTGGTCTCTTTTTATCACAGCACCGGGGACCTGGGCGATTTAGACCCTGACCGCATGGCAAAACAGCTGAAAGAAGATCCGGTATCCTTTTGCCAATCCATCAATCCGTTCAGTGCTGAAACCAGGGTCGTCACGTGGCAATGGCCGCACGACCTCCGGCGACAGGTCATGCTTCCGCCGGGACATTTTCTGATGCTGCGGGCTGATTGTGCGTTTCGCGCCCGCCTTTTAGACGGCCGGCGGACCGTGGCATGCGAAAACAGCCTTGAAAAATCCGATGGATCTTTTTTTGCATTGTTTTCACCTCTGGAGCCGCCTGAAATCGCCAGGACCTGCGTACTGAAACTTTCGGTCTTTGATCCGGATGGCAGTCGACATGCAGAAGCATCGCTGCTGGTGTTGCCGGTACCCGCAAAGATCCGGGTAAAGAGAGTATTTCAGCGGCCGGAACTGCTCAGAAAAAACCTTACTTTTATCGATACCAACGGACGGGGAGGGATGCTGAGGATACCGGTGTCCTGGGGTAGGCTGACCAGCCGTTACGACAGTCTGCTGGCAGCCAACATCAATGCGGCTATCCCGGAGGATCGCTGGATCATGTTCACCCGCTGCCGGGCCTGGCTGGTGTTCCAGGGCTACTCCCAGGCACTCAACACCGACTGCCTGGAAACGTTTGCTGTGGATGATGAAACCGGCGGGACCTGGTGTTTTCACATCCCCACCGGGCAGGGTGAAGACGTTTTAGTGACCCTGGGGCTTAATATGGTTCCGGATAAAAATTTTACCCAATTGACCTTTTATCGCCAACCTGGCGGGGAAACCGCCGGTCGGCTGGATGACCAGTAAGGCGGTTCAGCTGATTTTGCGGCCGGATATCGAAAATCGCAATTTTCATCAAACCACCAAAGCCTATCTGGGGCCGCAAGACCAATGGCCTCAGAAAGTCACCTGCACCAAACGGGGGTTCCAATTTATCCCGGACGCCTATCATCACCTCCGGATGAAAATCTCGGACGGCCAATTTGTCCTGGAACCCGAATGGCAGTACATGGTTCACCGAGCCGCGGATGCCGGTCGCGGCCTTGATCCGGATTCCGATTTGTTCAGCCCCGGATACTTCGCGGGTTTTTTAAAAGGTGGCCAGCAGGCAACGTTGGGGGCAGAAATATTTCCAACCCCTGAGGCAAACCCTGCCGACCCAATTCGTATGCCCGGGCGGCCGACAACTCCGGTTGAATCTGATGCAACCGGCTGGCGCACCCCCCGGGAAATTTTAACCCGGGCCCTGGATGAATTTGTGGTGCGCCGCGGGGAGCTCAAGTCGGTCATTGCCGGTTATCCCTGGTTTCTGGACTGGGGACGGGATGCCCTGATATTTGTACGCGGATTAATTGCTGCCGATAAACTCGATGACGCCCGCATGATCCTGAAACAATTCGGCCGCTTTGAGCAGCAGGGTACCCTGCCGAATATGATCCATGGAAATGATGCCGGAAACCGGGACACATCCGATGCCCCGCTGTGGTTCATTCAGGCCTGCGGCGAGTTGATCAAGGCCGAAAGGGATGATGCCTTTCTTGAGGAAACCTGCGGCATGCGGACCATCCGCCAGATCATTTTGTCCATCGGTCAGTCGTTTATGACCCAGACGCCCACCGGCATTTACATGGATCCTGATACCGGCCTTATATTCAGCCCGGTCCATTTTACCTGGATGGACACCGACCATCCGGCCGGAACGCCCCGGCAGGGATACCCCATTGAAATCCAGGCCCTGTGGTATGCATCTCTGGTAATTTTGGCAGCGGTGGATAGTGAAGAACACCGAAACCAATGGCGTCAGCTATCTGTAATGGTACAATCTTCGATTATAAATCTGTTCTGGAACGATGATCTGGGGTTTCTATCGGACTGCCTGCATGCGTCACCCGGACAGGCGGCCGGCGAGGCCCTCGCCGATGATGCCCTGCGACCCAACCAGCTGTTGGCCCTCACCCTGGGGGCCGTTGATGATACGCAAATCTGCCGCCGGATTCTGGCGGCCTGTGAAGAACTGCTGGTTCCGGGAGGCATCCGCAGTTTGGCGGATCGGAAGGTGGGCCATCCGATTGAAATTGTCCACCTCAATCAAGTTCTCAACGATCCCCACCAGCCCTACCGGGGGACCTACGCCGGCGATGAGGACACCCGGCGCAAACCCGCCTACCACAACGGCACGGCCTGGACCTGGCCGTTTCCATCCTTTTGCGAAGCCTGGGTGCTGAGCTACGGCAGCACCGGCCGGGACGCTGCGCTGGCCTGGCTTTCCAGCGGCATGCGTCTTTTGGAAGACGGGTGTCTGGGCCATATCCCGGAAATTATGGACGGTGACGCCCCCCACACGCCGCGCGGCTGCGATGCCCAGGCCTGGGGAGCCAGCGAATTGTTGCGGGTCTGGCTTAAATTGACTTCTGCTGATGACTGAGTCATCAACAAGATGATGATTATTTTGGTCATTGGACAATGATATTTGAAAATTATTTGGAATTTGGTGCTTGGAATTTGGGGTTTTAATTTTTTTATGACCCATACTCACTCAGCCGAGTACGGTGTGACTTTGAGGTTTGCCCGTAAATATAATACGGGGTTGTTGATTTTTTAAAAATTAGCCTATATCTTTTGAACTTGAAACGCAAAATTTAGGAAAATTAAGGATTATATATAAATGAAAAACTTTCAGACGTATCAGGTCTTTCCCAACATTCCGTTAAGCCTCGATTTCCTGGAGGAATTGTCCCGCAACCTGTGGTGGTGCTGGAAAAAGGATGCCATTGAACTGTTTCGGCGCATCAACCCTCCCCTGTGGGTGGCCTGCGAACGTAATCCGATTGCTTTTCTGGCAAAAGTCACCCAGAATCGGTTCGAGCAGCTTGCCGGAGATGAAGGCTACCTGGCCCACCTGGAGCGGGTAAAAAAAGAATTTCAAAATCGCGTTTTTGATCCGGTCAACCAAGAGGAAAATCCATATGAACCCGATGACACCATCGCCTATTTTTCCATGGAATTCGGCATCCACGAAAGCCTCCCGCTGTTTGCCGGCGGCCTCGGCATTCTGGCCGGTGATCATTTAAAGGCCGCATCCAATCTGGGACTCCCGCTGGTCGGCATCGGCCTGATGTATCAAAGTGGGTATTTTCGCCAGTTTCTCAATCCCGACGGCTGGCAGCAACAAGCTTATCCGGAAACCGATCTTTATAATCTGCCGGCTGAACGCCTGCAGGATGAGGCGGGCAATGACTTGATGATCACCGTTGACGGACCGGAAGGTTCGTTTTATGCAATTATATGGAAAATTATGATAGGTCGCATTCCGCTCTATCTACTGGATACCAATATCGCCGACAACGCAGTTGCCCATCGGAAAATTACGTCGAGTCTGTATGTCGGGGATGCCAAGATACGACTGGCCCAGGAAATCCTTTTAGGCATCGGTGGCATGCAGGCCCTTGGCGTCCTGGGAATTACACCCAAAGTCCTGCATATGAATGAAGGGCATACCGCCTTTGCCAGCCTGGAACGGCTGGCGAAGACCATGGCTGAAAACAATGTCGACCTTAAAACCGCCCTGGAAATTGTCCCCCGCTCCACCGTGTTTACCACCCACACCCCGGTGGCGGCCGGACATGACGAATTTTCGGTGGAGATGGTCAAACCCTATCTGAAGCCCTTTGAAGAACGTCTTGGAACAACCATAGATGAAATTTTATCATGGGGGCAACCGGAAGGATCCAGAAAAGATGCGCCTCTTTCCATGTTTATCCTGGCCCTGCATATGGCGGCCTATTGCAATGGTGTCAGCAAACTGCACGGGTCGGTGGCACGAAAAATCTGGTCTTTTGTCTGGCCCCAGCGACCCCAGGAAGAAGTACCCATTTCTCACATTACCAACGGCATCCATATATCATCTTTTATTTCCCAGGAGTTTGCCTATCTCTTCGATCGCACCCTGGGTCCTGACTGGTATATGGGTTCCCGTAAACCGGAAAACATTCAACGCATTGATGAGATCTACGACGAAGAATTATGGCGCGCCCATGAAATGAACCACTCCCGTCTGGTGCGTACCTGCAGAGAGCAGCTGGTCAAACAGTACGCCCGGCGCAATGCGCCTCACAATGTACTGGAGGCTGTCGAAGCAGCTCTTGATACGGATGCACTGACCGTTGCCTTTGCCCGGCGTTTTGCAACCTACAAGCGGGCGAATTTACTTCTGCAGGACATGGATCGTCTGGAAGCGATCATCAACAACAAAACCCGCCCGGTTCAGTTTATCTTTGCGGGAAAAGCCCATCCCAAGGATGATGAAGGCAAAGAGTTGATCAAGCGCCTGTTTCAGTTTGCGAGCAAACCGGCGGTGGCCAACAGAATTATTTTCCTTGAAGACTACGACATGCATCTGGCGCGTCATCTGCTACAGGGAGCGGATGTATGGCTCAACACTCCCCGGCGACCTTTGGAAGCCTGCGGAACTTCCGGCATGAAAGCGGCGATCAACGGCGTCATGAATGTCAGTATCCTCGATGGATGGTGGGACGAAGGGTATACGGAAGAACGCGGCTGGCAAATTGGAAACGGCAAAGAATACGAAGATCACGGTTACCAGGATGCCATCGAAAGTCAGGCGCTCTATAATGTCCTGGAAAATGAAATCATTCCATGTTTTTATGACCGCAAGAACGGTAACCCGCCCACCTGCTGGATAAAAAAAATGAAAGCCTCCATGAAAATGGCCATGGAATCTTTTTGCAGCCTGCGCATGGTTTCGGAGTATGAAAGCCGCTACTATATCCCGGCGGCCAGGCGCTGGGATTCTCTAATTGCTGAGGAAGCCGATGAAGCCAAAAAACTGGCCGCACAAATTAAGCGACTGCGAAGCCTCTGGAAGCAAATCAAGATCAATTCCCCCGTGCGGCAGATCCAGGAACCCTGTCGCGTCGGCGACACCTTCCAGGTGACATCGGATGTGCATCTCGGTGAGCTGCAACCCGATGAAGTCGACGTAGAACTTTATTACGGCAATTTAAAATCACTGGAAGAAGTATCCGCCAGCCACGTGGAGCCGATGTCGGTCCTGGAGGATCGCGGAAATGGAAACTATCTTTACGGCTGTGAATTGATCTGCGAGGTTTCCGGGCGATTTGGATACACCGTCAGGGTAGCACCCCAAGGTGATGAACGTATTAAATCAACACCACGATTGCTGGTGTGGGCGTAACTTCGATTCGTTGCAAATTAACTATAACTTATTTATCAAAGGAAACATGAACGAAACCACCTGCAACCCCCGCGTCCTGATCGTTACGCCGGAAGTCACCTATCTTCCCGACCGCATGGGTGGTCTGGCTTCCTTTTATACAGCTAAGGCAGGCGGCCTGGCTGATGTATCCGCCTCTCTTATCAGCTCCCTTTTTGAACAGGGAGCCGACGTTCATGTGGCCATTCCGGATTACCGTTCCGTTTTCAGCGACAAACTGGCCCCGGTTTTGAAAAAGGAAATTAACCGCATCCAGGATAAGATGCCCAACGATCGCGTCCATCTGGCCGAAGATCGGGCCTTTTACTATATCAACCGGGTATATTCTTTTTACGGTGGAGAAAACATCAAGCTTTCCCTGGCCTTTCAGCGCGAAGTCATCAATAATATTATCCCCCGGGTCCAGCCGGATCTAATCCACTGCAACGATTGGATGACCGGTCTGATTCCGGCCGTGGCCAGAGAACACGGGATTCCCTGTCTTTTCACCATCCATAACATCCACACGGTTAAAACCAATCTGGCGCATATCGAAGACCGCGGCATTGATGCGGCCTATTTCTGGCAGAACCTTTACTTCGAAAATATGGCCACCAGTTACGAGCAGGTGCGCGATTCAAACCCTGTCGATCTGCTGACCAGTGGAATATTCGGAGCCCATTTTGTAAATGTGGTCAGCCCCACGTTTTTGAATGAAATTGTCGAAGGCAAACACCCTTTCGTTGAACCCCAGATACACAGGGAACTGGCCAATAAAGCCCAGGCCGAATGCGCGGCAGGTATCCTCAATGCCCCGGATCCATCATTTAATCCGACCCGGGACGAAGATTTGGTGCTAAAATTCGGTCCGGATAATCACCTCAAGGGAAAAAGAGAAAACAAACGATTTTTGCAAAAAAAGCTGGGATTGATCCAGGATTATCAGGCGCCGATCTTTTTCTGGCCGTCCCGGCTGGATCCGGTTCAAAAGGGATGCCAACTCCTGGCCGATATTTTTTATAAGGTCCTCTCCCGCTACTGGGATCAAAACCTGCAAATCGTTTTTGTGGCCAATGGTGATTACCAGATGGTTTTCAGAGACATCGTCAATCATCACAACTTTCACAAACGTGTGGCCATATACGATTTTAGCAACTCTTTGGAACACCTGGCTTATGGGGCGTCGGATTTTATCTTGATGCCCTCAAGTTTTGAGCCCTGCGGCCTGCCGCAAATGATCGCCCCCATCTATGGAACGCTTCCGGTGGCCCATGATACCGGCGGCATCCACGACACCGTGACGGATCTGAATATTGAGGAAAATACGGGCAACGGCTTTTTATTTAAAAATTTTGATTCCAATGGCCTCTTCTGGGCCATCCAGCAGGCCATGACATTTTATAATCAGCCCCGGGATATAAAAAAGAAGCAAATCAAACGCATTATGATAGAAAGTGCGGCCAGCTTCACCTATGCCAACACGGCACGGCAGTACATCAAATTATACGAAAAGATGCTTGAGCGGCCGCTGATCAACGCAACCACTGAGCCGGAATGCCGCCCAAAAATTGATATTAACTAGAACCTGTATCCGTCAACCAATATGCCTCCCCCAAAACAAGCTTCTTTAAATAACGCGCAAGTTGAACAAAGACTGAAGCGTCTGCTGGAAAGCGATCCGTATTTAAATCCTTATGCCAAAATCATTCGCCGGCGCCTGTCCAAAATTGCCGCCACGAAAACACGCCTTACCGGCGGTAAGATGACGCTGCCCGAATTTGCCTCGGGCCATGAATACTTCGGCCTGCATTTAAAGAACAATGAATGGGTTTTTCGCGAATGGGCGCCCAACGCCGACCGGGTTTTTCTAATCGGGGATATGACCGGCTGGCAGGAAAAGGAAGAATTTGCTCTTACCCGGCTTGACGGCAACGAGGTCTGGGAAATCCGCCTGGATACGGACAGCTTGAAGCACCTGGATTTATACCGACTTCGCATTCACTGGCCCGGTGGCCGGGGGGACCGAATTCCCGCTTATACCCGACGGGTGGTGCAGGACCCGATGACGTTGATATTTAATGCCCAGGTCTGGTTTCCCGAGACACCCTACCAATGGCGCTTTGGCGACTTTCATCCCCCGGATGAAGCGCCCCTGATTTACGAAACCCACATCGGCATGGCCCAGGAAGAAGCCAAGATCGGCTCCTTTCAGGAATTCACTGCCGGAGTTTTGCCCCGGATTGTAAAATCCGGCTACAACACCATCCAGCTGATGGCGGTTCAGGAACATCCCTATTATGGCTCCTTCGGTTATCAGGTATCTAATTTTTTTGCGGCCTCATCCCGCTTCGGAACGCCGGATGATCTCAAGACCCTGATCGACGAAGCCCACGGTGCCGGCCTGGCGGTTTTCATGGACATTATTCACTCCCATGCCGTAACCAATGAAACCGAGGGCCTCAGCCGCTTCGACGGCACCCTGTATCAATACTTTCACGACGGGCCCCGTGGGCGTCATGAGCTCTGGGACTCGCGCTGTTTTGACTACGGCAAGCACCAGGTGCTGCATTTTCTGCTTTCCAACTGCCGCTTCTGGCTGGATGAATACCATTTTGACGGATTTCGCTTTGACGGTATTACCAGCATGCTCTACCTTCATCACGGGATGAATACAGCCTTTACATCTTATGATGATTATTTTGCTGACAGCGTGGATGAAGAGGCCCTGGCTTATCTAGCGCTGGCCGGTGAACTGATTCATACTGTACGGCCTGAAGTGCGGACCATTGCCGAAGATGTTAGCGGAATGCCGGGTCTGGCCGTACCGTTGGATCGGGGCGGCTACGGATTTGACTATCGCTTTGCCATGGGGGTTCCGGATTACTGGATCAAGCTGATCAAAGAAGTGCCGGATGAAGACTGGCCTATCAGTCGCCTCTGGCATGAGTTGACCAACCGACGGGCGGAGGAAAAAACCATCAGCTATGCCGAGTCCCATGATCAAGCCCTGGTGGGTGATAAATCCATCATTTTCCGGTTAATCGATGCGGATATGTATGATCATATGCAGGTGGATGATCAAAATATCCGGGTAGATCGAGGAATGGCGCTGCACAAGATGATCCGCCTGATCACCCTGGCCACCGCCGGGGCCGGCTATCTCAATTTTATGGGCAATGAATTCGGCCACCCGGAGTGGATTGATTTTCCACGGGAGGGCAATAATTGGTCCTGTCATTTTGCCCGGCGTCAGTGGAACCTGGCAGATGATCCCACATTAAAATATCAATTCAATGCCTGCTTTGATCGCGATATGATCGACCTGGCAGGAAAGTTTCAACTTTTGGATGCGCCCGGCCCCAAACTTATATATGAGCATGCCGATAACAAGATACTAATATTCGAACGCGCCGGGCTCTTGTTTACGTTTAACTTCCATCCGGTTCAATCCTATTCCGACCACCGTTTTGAGGCCCTGGCCGGCAGGTATAAAATGATTCTCGACAGCGATGCATCCCAATACGGTGGTCATCGGCGCCTTAAGCCGGACCAGGAACATTTGACCGGCTTTGAAGTTGTCGCCAATCATAAACGCTATTTTCTCAGTCTTTATCTACCCGCCCGGACCGCGCAGGTGTTACAGCAGATCGAATGATAATAGTTTCAAAATGTTAGTGGGATTTGGGACTTGAGATCGGCGCTTTTATCCGGGCTGGATTCGACCGGTCACCGGCTCGTATGACGAACGGTGTCAAAAGCAGGAACAAGCCCCCTAACGATTCAAGTGCTTCCTCGAGGTTGGACGAAAATGGAAGCTTCCAGGAAGTGTCCCAGAGAATCAACCAGCCAATTCGTTTTACAATACCCCGATCGAGCAGCTGGGAGATCAGATAGCACATAAAACACATGCCCAGAAAAGATGTTGCCCACTTTGAGCGCAGCAGTGAGCCAATGCGGTCCGGATGCCTGTGCCCGTATACGATGATTCCGATTAAGCCGGCATAGAGAATGAAGGTTGAGCCCTGGCCCATGAGTTCACGCCCCAGTACAAATCCGCTAAGGACCGCTAAAAAAGCAAAGGCGGTATCCCGGCTCACCCACAGGCGCAGTAAAGAAACGAGCAGAAAGCCGGCCAGCAAGGCCGGATGCACAATTTCCATCAGGGGTTTGAATACACTCTGGTCCCCCCATCCCTGAAAGTTAACTGCGGAAAGACTATAAACGAGCACAATCAGCAAAATGGGAATAATCAACAGACCCCATATGAAATCACGGCACACCCACCCAAGCATGGAAGACAGAAAGCCGCGCAAGGCCCGGCCGTATTTGAGTGGCCCCGAAATCAATGCACCCATAAGCCTTAAGGCCCCTTTCGTATTTATTTCTGGTGATATTCAAATGCCCAAGTATAAGTAGGGCCTTTTTATAAGTCAATATGATACAACCGTTACCACTGTGTGTGAAATTGATTTGACTTCCAGTATGATTTGGAATTATGGTGCTGAACTGCTGATTATAGCTTTAATAAATTTAACGCAAGTGGTGACGGATGCAAGCTAAAGAAAAATTTTTTTCGTGGTGGATGCCCACTTACACTTCCCTGTTGATTATGGGCATCTTTATACTGGTCTTGTTTAACATCAACGAATCCGCGGCTCGGTCAATGCTGAAAGACGACGGGCTGGTCCAGATAATGACTGCAGCAGTTCTAATCGCAAGTTGCTTACTTTGCCTGCAACGCGCACTGCGCAAAATTCCCCCGACTTTCAAGTGGGCAGAATTAAGTTATTTGCTTCTGATATACGCTATGAGAGAAATGGATTTTCACCGCTTGTTCACCGAAGAGCATGTGAGCAGGTGGAAATTGTATACAGGACCATTCCCCCTCCACGAAAAAATTATTGGGGGGATTGTTGTACTGTTAACCCTAATCGTGATGTTTCATTTCATCGGGAGCAATTTTCGGTATTTTTGGAAGTCTTTGAAAGAAAGGCAGTCGTGGGCCGTGCATGTAATTTTCTGGGCTGTTTTGCTGTTCAGTTCCCAGATGCTTGACAAATCCAGATGGCACGGCATTTTTGTCGAAGTTGCCATCGAAGAAAATATGGAATTTGGAGCCGCAATAATAATCCTTATGATATTGTTGAAATATCCATTGAATGTCGCGCTCAGACAGAAGGTAAAAGAATGAAATATTTTATAAGTTCTTATAATTATAATAGTATTTCATAACTCGCCGGACGTATTCTTCGGTTTCTTCATAGGGTGGTATCGTTTTGTAATAATCCACCGCCGTGGGGCCGGCATTATAGGCTGCAAGGGATAGGGTCAGTTTACCTTTAAAGCGGTCATACATCTGCTTAAAATAGCGCGCCCCGGCATTGATATTTTGCCAGGGATCAAAAGGGTCCCTGATTCCCAGAGGCTTGAAATTCTCCGGCATGATCTGCATCAAACCCGTCGCCCCCTTCTTAGACACTGCCTGTGGGTCGAAATCCGATTCGGCTTTGATGATGGCCTTCAACAGCGGAAATGATACCCCGTAACGCTCAGAGGCATCCGAGATTAAATCATCATATTTTTCAGAGGAGGAATACCGTTGGATTACCTTGGGTTTTTCTTTGAGATAGATTTTAAATTTATGAATGGAAGAAGTGGGTGCATTGGTAAAATGCATGACCCCGTTTTCGTCGATGTAACGGTAGATATCAGCCTGCACGGGTAAAACCACCACCAAAAGAACAACCAGTGCTAAAGAGAAAATTCCAATTAATTTCAACAAGTTTCGATCCATTATACCATAAAGCGATTGTCTGCTTAATTCTAAGGGTGTTACTTATTTTATACATCATTTTGGTATCCAAAACAACAAAAAAATTTTATATTAAACAATATTAAGTGGTTGTCTCTATCAATCATACTTTTTCCTGGCGTCGGGGTGAAATTTTTGAAGGACGAATGTCTTTTATTCATATATATGATATTTTCAGAAGAGCTTAAGCTGTTTCTGGTCAGCTGCTATCTTTTTCTTTTGGACCGTGGCGTTTCATCCTTTTTTAACTGATTTTCGATATCCGCAACAAATGGGGAAAGAACCCGCAGTTCGGTTTGGCCGTAAATCCGGCGCTTTTTAGCCCGCGTTAAATAAAGCCTTACCATGGCCCGGGTCATGGCCACATAAAACAGCCTTCTTTCTTCCGCCAAATCCACCAACTTACTGCGGCCGTGGGGCTTAAACGGAATGAAGCCCTGCTCACAACCGGCAATAAATACTACCGGAAACTCCAGACCCTTGGCCGCGTGCATGGTCATCAATGATACTTTTTCAACCTTGTGTGTATATACATCTGTATCGGTGTGCAGGGCGACCGCCGCTAAAAATTCAGTTGGATCGGATTTAAATTGGCGGGCAAACTCGATGAGTCCGTCAAGGGCCTCACGGATGGCCGCATCCTTGTTCAATAGCCGGGACAACCCGGTGTTTTCTTCAAGAAAGCGCAATCTGTCAGCCACCGTCATCGCCGACATGTCCATTTTGAATTGACTGATTTGATTGGAAAAATCATTTAACACCTGCTGCCTGTAAGCTTTCAACCCAGGGACGGGAAACCGGACCGCTTTTTTCAAACCTTCCCGGAGAGCAAACTGGTTTTGAAGGCACCAGTC
The DNA here is from genome assembly GCA_963821065.1 of uncultured delta proteobacterium. Classification (GTDB taxonomy): domain Bacteria; phylum Desulfobacterota; class Desulfobacteria; order Desulfobacterales; family JAFDCJ01; genus JAFDCJ01. Next base: position 347,942 of record CAWGCM010000006.1, read on the forward strand.
TTTAAATTGACCCAGGGCGTTTAACCCGAAGCCGGGTAAGACCAACTTGACGATTTTCTCAATATCAAAAAATCCGCCGTCTCCTTCAATTACTTTCAAAAATGATATCAGTTCAGACAAACCCGCCTGGTTTAGGGCTTTTTCACGACTGGCAACCTGAAAGGGGATCCCCTGTTTATCAAAAACATCAGCCAGCACCTGATGCTGGGCATGGGTTCGATATAATATAACAAAGTCGGAATAACTGCGGGCTTTGACCAGGTTGGCATCTGTCACCATTCCGGTATCAATCGAATGAAAACCGGTGCCGCCAATCTGCTGGGTGATAATCCGGCCGATGGTTTCAGCTTCCGCTTTTTCGGTGGACAGCTCGAGAATACTGATGGTTTTGATGCCGCCAATTTGTTGGGAGTAGGTCCGCCCTTCATCATCACTGTCAAGGCGATGATCCTGAATCACTTGGAAGGAGGCATTTAAAATGGTCTGGGTCGAGCGATAGTTGCGGGTCAACCGGATCACCCTGGCCCCGGGGTAATCACTGATGAAGCGCTTAAAATTGACCGTTTCAGAACCCCTGAATCCATAAATGGACTGATCGGGATCTCCAATTACACACAGATCTTTGATGGAGGATTCGTCCGGTGCCAGGGCCCGGATGATACGATACTGGGCCTGGTTCAAATCCTGGTACTCATCTACATAAATATGCTGGTACTTTTTCTGATAACGGCGGTTCTGGTTGGATTTGGATTCCAAGAGGCGGACGATGTTAAAAATCAGATCTTCATAATCGCAGAATCCCTGGATCGCTAATAACTGCTGGTAGATTCGATAGACGCCTGCAATGAAGTCGCTATCGGGATCCCCGGAATGCAGCTGAGCAAATTCATCCGGACTGAGGACTTGTTGTTTGGCGGCAATAATGCGGTGCAATATTTCCCGGGGTTTCAAATCAACCTGATTGTCGCCGGACGAATAGCGCTTTATAGCCTCGGAAATCAAGGCCCTGCGATGATCCTCATCAACAATGCCGCTGGGATTAACCTTTTGATCGTTAAGTATACTAAAGCAAAATGAATGAAAGGTTGCCACCAAGGGCAGGGACGACGGATTCCCCATCAGGTGGTTTAATCTGGCGCGCATTTCTGCCGCGGCTTTATTGGTAAACGTGACTGCCAGAATATTTTGAGGTGATACACCTTTTTCAATTATTACGTGGGCTATGCGATGGGTCAGGGTGCGGGTTTTACCGGTGCCGGGTCCGGCAATAATCAACTGGGGTCCCCCGAGATGATTTACGACCTTGCGCTGCTCGCTATTTAGTTTATTGACTACCGTCACCACTACCGGGTTGTTGGTTAAATCCCCGGCCGGTGCCTTTATTTGTTGGGCCGGTTCAAGGGAAAATTGGTTTTGACAGGCAGCCTCCCGCTTTTTAACCGATTCGGGTTGGATGGGCGGCGGGGACGGTACAGAAAAGAGTGCTTTTTGACCCGTTAACCGCTCGCGCTCATTGGCTCTGAAGATTAACACCTGTCCGTATTCACCGTCATAGCCCGGCAGCACTTCAATTTCCTTGTTTCTGGTCCTGCGGATCGCTTCGCCCAGCAGCGGTATCCCGGCGCCATCGATGACTTCCGGTTCAATGGTGTGCAGGATGTTAAATTCGGATCCCAGCTCATTGATAGCTGTTTGATAGTTTTTTAAAACCTTTTTTGACTTGGCACCCACCTTATAAATTTCAGATAAAATATCAACCAGTTGAACCATGCTGTAATAAGGATGGCGATTAGGTGCTATTTGATCCTGCCCGCGATCAGCCAGTTCCTCCACCCGGTACAATACGCCGATGGTCAGGTCCTTGCCGCAAACCGGACATTTGCCTTTATTTTCCATGGTTTCTTGCGGGTGCAGACGAACATTACAGGTGCGGTGTCCGTCAAAGTGATATTTGCCCTCTTCCGGAAAAAACTCAACCGTACCCAGAAACTGATCCGGATCTCCAGTTTTTATTGCTGATTTTATGGCCGTAAAAGACAGGTCGGTGTTCAGTAGGTTGGCTTCCCGACCCAGATTTAGGGGAGAATGGGCATCCGAATTGGACACCAGGGTTAAACCATCCAGCCCCGAAACCCGCCAGTTCATGGGAGGATCGGATGACAGTCCGGTTTCAATGGCAAATATATAGGGAGTTAGATCTTCGAAACACTCCTCAAGGGAGTCGAAACCGGATTTGGAACCCAGTAATGAAAACCAGGGCGTCCAGACGTGGGCTGGAATTAAAAAACCCTCATCCGAGGTTTCCAGTAAAATTTCAAAAAGATCCCGGGCATCCAGACCCAGAATCGGTCTCCCGTCGGATTTTATATTGCCTATCTTGTCCAATTTGGCATTAAACTTTTCGGCAACCGCCAAATCCGGAACCATTATCAGGTTATGATTTTTACGGGTTTTAGCGTTCTTTTTGTAAATATTGCTAATCTCAGTTGATAATATAAATCGAACCTCGGCCCGACAAGACAAGGGGACCTTATTATCGCAGCGTCTGGCGTATTCATCTTTTAATTTAAAAAGGCCGGGTTCGGCCGGTTGCAGTTTTTCACAAATTTCGGAGAACCATCCCGGGTAAGTAAAGTCACCGGTTCCGACCACAGTAACCCCTTTAATCTGGGCGGCGATGTATAAATTTTCAAGATCCAGATTTTTGGCGGTGGCCCTGGAAAATTTTGAATGAACATGAAAATCGGCAATGAAATTCATATGTGTCCTCTATCGTGATTTCCAAAACCCGCTGCTTTATTCAAACGTTTTTTATACAACCACAGATACTTTATTTTAATATTTCTCATCATCATTATGGCAATTCGGTATAACACAGATAATCACCGGACTATAATTTTAAGAAATTAATTTTACAAGAGATTTTGCTTGTAACAAGGAGTCAAACACGCTATATATTTATTTCAAAAGGTTTTCAATACTATATGTGGTATATAACCCTTCTTGGTACCGATCTATCGGGGATAGCCGGACAGGCCGTTTGTGGCGAAGTATAAATACCCCTTTATCGGGGATCTAATTATTCCACTATTTAAAATAAATGAGTCTTTCTTCCAGCAAAGTTTCGATCACCCAATACAATGTTCAGGGAAAATTAAATTCTCAGATAATAGATACGGTCGCCGACGGGTTAACGCTGCATACTATTTCGGATATAGATCAGCAGGTTTCAGACAAAGCAGTGGGATGGACGTCTTTTGACAAACCTTTCCAGCCTGACTTTAGCAGTTCCTCGTTTGTTTATGGTAACTATTTTGTTTTTTCCCTGCGAATCGATAAAAAGAATATTGCGGCCAAGGTCTTAAAAAAACATTACACCCTTGAAGCAGCCAGGAGAATGTCGGAAACCGGCCGTGATTATTTATCCAAAACCGAAAAAAAACTGGTTAAAGATCATGTCCTAAACGCATTATGTTTGAGAATTCCAGCAACTCCTAATATTTACGATGTGGTCTGGGATTTTGAAGACTCCAGCTTGTGGTTTTTTTCCAATCTCAAAGCGGCCAATGAGGAACTGGAAACCCTGTTTTCCAAATCATTTAGCCTGTCGCTTATAAGAATTTTTCCTTATACTGCAGCCGACATATCTTCAAGTCTAACGGATTCTCAACGTGATGAGTTGCACAAAATATCTCCAACACCGTTCGTTACCTAACTACCGGCTTTTGCCCCGGTTGGAATACTATAAATTTATTACTGATCTAATACACTAATTATGCTCGATGTCGCCGTTGCCTACAACCGTTATAAATTTCTCGGGGAAGAGTTTTTGACCTGGCTCTGGTATGTTATTGAAAAAAATCAAAATCTATTAAAAAATTTTGATCTGAATTTTGTTGGCCTGGAAGTCGGAAATCGGATTGTATTTGAAAACCGCCGCAAAGAATCGGCTGAGCGCATTACCATCAAGGGGGAAGGCGCTGGGTTGGAGGAAGGCGTTCTGGCATTAAAAAATGGCGCTTTGGTCACTGAATTAAATATAGTTTACAGGTCCGCTGAATTGGTATGGCAGTTTACTCTCAAGGGTGAGAGCTTAAACATCAGCAGTTTAAGTATACCTCAAACAGATTTGCCTGAATCGGATGAAGACCTCGAAGGATATTTACTTGAAAAGCTGTTTCTTTATGACAAACTGCTTCAATTTTTAAAAAAACTTTTTGCCCACTTTGTCAAATTGAGAATATCAAATGATTGGCAAGGCAAAGAGATCACCACCATCAGAAAATGGATCCATTCATCCTAATTTAATTCCGTATATACCATAATTATAGCGCCCGTCGGACAGTCGGTTAATTCTGAGACTAAAGTTAAATATATTAAATTATAAACATTGCTTTTGTCGAAAAGATATTCATATTTTGTGGATATCCTCATTTTTTTGAACAATTATTTTTTACCTGATTAAATCATGCCGGTTATCAGGTTGGTTATGGATATGTTTTAATTAATTTTTTTTGTTCTATTATATATAATTTTAACAAGTTATAAAGTTATTAGACTTATCAACAGCTCATTATTAACTTCTTCTTATATTTTTAAATATTAAATAAGGAAATTAAAGATGAAGGTTACTATTAATAAAAATGATATTTTGCCTGTTTTATCCAAAATTCAGGGGTTGGCCGGTCGTAAAACCAGTCTTGCCATCACAACCAATGTTTTGCTTCAGACCGCTGAATCCGGGATATCAATTATTGCGACCGATCTTGAAACCGGTTTCGAAGGTATTTATCCTGCCAATGTTGATATCCAGGGCACAATTGCCATTAATGCCAGGAAATTATATGAAATTGTCAGAGATTTTCCCAGTGAGGATATATACGTCGCCGAAGTTGAAAATCATTGGATCGAAATTGGAAACAAAAAAGTAGAATATCATATTGTTGGCCTGAATCCGGATGATTTTCCGGAAATTCCGAAGATAGAGGGAATTGATTTTTTTGAGATAGATTCAACGGCCTTTCATAAAATGATTGAAAAAACGGTTATTATAAGTGGTGCCTCCGATGATAATCGGGCTCATATCATCGGAATTTATGCCGAACGCATCCAGGAGGATAATCAAAAGTTATTCAGAATGGTTTCCACCGATGGCAGTCGCTTGTCTAAAGCAGATTTTATGTTAAATAAAGATGTTGATTTACCGCTCGGCGACAATGTACTGATCCCCAAAAAAGGACTGGTGGAAGTTGCTAAATTTCTTGATTCTGAGGGACCTGTTAAAATAGGAATTAAAGATAATAATTTTATTGTCAAAAAAGAAAAGGAAACCCTGATTATCCGGTTGCTGGAGGGGGATTATCCGAAATACAGCGATATTATTGCCAAAGACGAAGGACATGAAATTTTATTGGATCGTCAATTGTTTCTAATGATGCTCAGACGCATGTCCATTTTATCCTCAGATGAATATAAAGGGGTTATTTTTCATTTTACCCAAGACAAACTGGTAATAAATTCCACCAATCCCGACATCGGGGAGTCCAAAGAGGATATGGAAATTGGTTATAATGGGGATCCGGTGGAAGTGATGTACAATCCCAAATTTTTTATAGACACCCTGGGTGTGCTTGACGAAGATAAAATTGTACTAAACTTAGTCGATGATCAAAAGCCCTGCAAATTAGAGGGCGAAAAAGACAAATCCTATTTAAGCGTAATCATGCCGATGAGAATATGAACGAAGAAATAAACAACAACAATTATAATGAAGACAATATCAAAGTACTGGAAGGTCTGGAAGCTGTGCGTCTTCGGCCGTCCATGTATATTGGCAATGTAGATGTAGCCGGACTCCATCATCTGGTCTACGAAGTTGTGGACAACAGTATTGATGAAGCCATGGCCGGATTTTGCAACCTGATCCAGGTGACCATACATACGGACAACAGTGTAAGCGTGGTGGATAACGGGCGTGGTATTCCGGTCGGTATCCACAAGAAAGAAAAAATACCGGCATTGGAAGTTGTGATGACCAAGCTTCATGCCGGCGGAAAATTTGATTCCAGTTCCTATAAAGTTTCCGGCGGTCTTCATGGTGTGGGGGTTTCTGTAGTCAATGCGCTTTCAAGTTTTCTGGAAGTTGAAATATATTCCGACGGCAAAATCCATTATCAGACCTATGAAAGAGGGGTAAAGACCAGTGAGCTATCAGTGATTGGAGATACCCGCCAAAACGGCACCAAAGTGCATTTTGTGCCGGATGACCAGATTTTTACCACCTTTGAATTCAGCTACGATATCCTTGTTCGCCGATTGCGGGAACTTGCCTATTTAAATAAAGGTGTTCAGATAACCATTGAAGATGAACGCTCGGATGCCAAGGAAGAATTTCTTTTCAAAGGTGGTATCAGGCAATTTGTTGAATACATCAACCGCAGACACACGGGCCTTCATAAACCCATTTTTATGGAGGGAATTAAAAATGATGTTCATATAGAAGTTGCTATCCAGTATAACGACACCTATGTCGAAAAATTGTTTTCTTTTGCCAATAATATAAATACGTTAGAGGGTGGTTTTCATTTAATTGGCTTCAAAGCCGGACTGACGCGCTCTATTAACCAATACGCGGCCAACGGGAACCTGCCTAAAAATATGCAGGCCAAAATTTCCGGAGATGATGTCAGGGAAGGGCTTACCGCCATTATAAGTGTGCGGATACCCCAGCCTCAATTTGAAGGACAAACCAAAACAAAACTTGGAAACAGCGAAGTCAAAGGTTTGGTAGAGTCTCTGATTAATGAAAAATTAAGTAGTTTTTTTGAAGAAAACCCATCGGTTGCTAAAAAGATCATCGCCAAGGGAATTGACGCTGCCCGTGCAAGGGATGCGGCCAAACGGGCGCGTGATATTGCCAGAAGCAAGGGTGCCCTGCTCGATGCCACCCTTCCGGGAAAACTGGCCGAATGCCAGGAATCCGATCCGGCATTAAGGGAGTTGTTTATCGTCGAGGGTGACTCAGCCGGCGGTTCGGCCAAACAGGGAAGGGATAGAAAATTTCAGGCAATTTTACCATTGAAAGGTAAAATATTAAATGTTGAAAAAGCGCGCTTTGATAAAATATTGCGCAGCGAAGAAATAAAAAATATTATTACGGTGCTGGGAACCGGTGTGGGCAAAGAAGAATATGATATAGAAAAAATCAAATACCACAAAGTCATTATTATGACCGATGCCGATGTGGACGGCTCCCACATCCGCACCCTCCTTTTGACTTTCTTTTTTCGGCAGATGCCCGAAATAGTGGACCGGGGCTATTTGTACATTGCCCAACCGCCGTTGTTTAGAGTAGGCAAGGGTAAAAGTGGAAAATATCTAAAAGATGAAATGGATTTTAACGACTGGATATTAAAAAAACTCTGTGACCATAAATATATTACCATGCGGCAACAACAGTCAAAAGCTATCCGGCCATCAACTCTATCTTTTTGTTTGCGATCTGACCGAATATTATTCACGGCTCTCAAAACTGGATAAACGCGGTATCCCGTCAGAACTGGTGGAACTGTTGATCAAACAAGGCGTCGGGGATAAGGAATTTTTACAGGATGAAAGGCGGATGACCGCCCTCAGAAACCTTTTGATTCAATGGGCTTATCAGGTCAATGAGTTGAGTTGGAATGAAGAAAGAGATGTTTTTGAATTATTGATAAAGGGCCAAGATGATGAATTAGAAAAAGAATTAATTGGAGGCAAGTCTTTTGTCCCGGTGAAAATTGGGCGGGGTTTGATTTATTCCTCTGATTATCAAAAAGCCCTGCTGACCGGAAACAATATTAAAAAGTATGATTTACCGCCCTTTAATATTTTTTCAACTGAAAAAGAGCAGTTGACCGATACGGCCAACGACAAGTACGAACTGATGGGATTACTTTTAAAGCAAGCCAAAAAAGGCATCAATATCCAGCGCTACAAAGGTCTGGGAGAGATGAACCCCGATCAGTTATGGGAAACCACCATGAACCCCGATAAGCGAACCCTGCTTCAGGTGATCGTTGAAGATCTGGTGGACACCGATGAAATTTTTACGATCTTAATGGGTGAAGAAGTTGAACCGCGCAGGGATTTTATTCAGAATAATGCATTAGAGGTCAATACACTCGACATATAGTGAGGCCTTTGCAAAACGCCCCTTTTTGTCCAATTTCCGCGTCAGAAAAAAATTTTAATCCCCGTAATACCCCATGTATGTTTGCGGTTAAAATTTTTTCCTTCCTTGAACTTGAACAAAAATAAGCATTTTACATAGGTCTCATATAGTCCCAAACCAAGCAACCATTCAACGAGGTTTACTATGTATATACACCAGATAGAAGCCAGAGATTTGCCCGATTTGTGGTTTCTGGCGGTTAACGATATTCTGGACCACGGGAATAGGTTTGTGATTAATCGCGGGTCCTATGCCGGCCAAACCCGGTTGGAATACGATTATTTTATCGGCCACGTCAACTATCCCGGCACCCAGCCGTTGATACCGGATATTCCACCGGCCTGCGGCATTCCTAATCCGGTTGAGCATGATTATATTTATGGCGGTCCGGGATATGATCGGGCCTATATTGAATATTTGATGTCTGCTCGCAAAGAACCAGGTGAATCTTACACCTATGGCGAACGCCTGACAAAGGTACCCCTGACCGGTGACAAATTAGCCTGGTGGCAGGAGGACAATGTTGAAATTATCGACCAACGCCAGGTGGACGGCAAGGCTGTTTTTGAGGAAGACGGTCAACTTTACCTGAATCAGATTGAATGGGTTATCAATACTTATAAAGAATTCGGCCAGCGCAACAACCAGCTTGTGCTGCAGGTGGCTCACCCATCGGATCTGACTCTGCTGGATCCACCCTGTTTGCGTTCCATTGACACTCGCATACAGGATGATAGCCTGCACTTTTTTGTCTATTTTCGGTCCTGGGATCTCTGGAATGGATTTCCGGCCAACCTGGCGGCCATTCAAAACCTAAAAGAATACATGGCCGCTGAACTGGGTATCAAAGACGGCGAAATGGTAGTGGAAAGCAAGGGGCTTCATCTTTACGGGTACGCCGAAGATCTTGCCAAGTTGAGGTGCCTTAGAGAATAGAAATCGAACAAATTCAAGTATGGACATAATTACAAAAGTTAGCGAGTTGCTGGAAAGCGGGGAAACTTTCTGCCTGGCGACGGTTATTGCATCGGATGCTGCTGATATTACCCCGGGCCGCAAGGTGCTTGTGCTTGAGGATGGCACCCTGGATGGTACTATCGGGCCTAAAAATCTTTATTCGGCCATACGGGACCAGGCTTTAGCCGCACTCGGTGATAAAAAAAGCCGCATCACCGAAATCCACGGCGGAGGGCGGGTATTTTTTAACGTGCTTTCCGCCGAGGCCAGGCTGCTGATTTGCGGCGCGGGTCACATCGCCATCCCCCTGGCGCGGTTTGCCAATGACGTCGGGTTTAGTGTCACCGTGCTCGATGACCGATCTGATTTTGCCCACCCATCCCGTTTCCCCGACTGCACCACCATCTCCGAAAATTTTACCATTGCCCTGCGGGATATGCCGCTGGGCCCATCTACCCATGTGGTCATTATCACCCGGGGTCATGAGCATGACGTGGATTGCCTGATGGAGATATTGCCCAAGAATGCTGCCTATGTGGGGTTAATCGGCAGTCGCCGCCGGGTGAGTTTTGTATTGCAATGGCTCGAGAAAAAGGGAGTTTCCCGCGAGCGCATCAAGGATGTGTTTACCCCTATCGGCCTTCCCATCGGTGCGGAGTCGCCGGAGGAAATTGCGCTCTCCATCGTTTCAGAGCTGGTGTGTGTTCGCCGAAAGGGCGGCGCCCAGGCGCGGTCCCTGAGATCAGCCGTAGGTATCGAATTATGATTGATCGCGAAATCTTCCAAAAAATTACCGATCTTAGAAACCGGGGAATTGATGCAGCACTTGCCACCATCGTTGAAACTGCCGGTTCCACCCCACGGGGTGTCGGGGCCAAAATGATTATTTGTGCCGATGGAACGATTTATGGATCCGTGGGCGGCGGATGCGGTGAAAGTGAGGTTAAAAGCGCTGCCTTTCGCTGTCTGATCACCACCCGGACACCAGAACTGGTCGAAGTGAGCCTTTTAGATGATCTGGGGACCAGGGGCGGAGATGTTTGCGGCGGGAGGATGCTGCTGTTCGTTGAACCCCTGTTTGCTGATATTTACTAATGCGGTCGAAAATGTATCGATTAACCGAACGGGTTTTGACAACCGCTATAACAGCAGCGCAAATACAAAGGGTGGCTCAGAACGAACCACCCCAAAACAGGAGAGGAAGAGAGGTTGATGTCTATTAGCCCCCTCATATGATACCCTTTTAGCAAAAAAAATTAAAAATTCAATAGGGTCAACACCTTATTTTCTTATTATAAAATGTGTATTTTTCCTACTTCATAAAACGACGGCGAATTGATTCTTGCTCCATGGGCAAAAGGTTTTCCCGGTTATCCATTTCTTGTGTAACTGTCTGTAAACCTTTCGTTCCCGGGGAGACATGTTGTTGAGCCGGTCCATGCGCTGACGCATTTCATCTTTTTCTTGCGGTGTTGTTGTATCCTTGGATATTGTTGGGGTGTTAATCATAGATTAAAGAAATTTGCGGGGTCGGCGGGTGGATGATTTTTACCTTGCCCCTTGCTCTTTGGTGACGTCTTTGAATATCATCGATGACCTTATCAATGGAGTCCAGTTGCGGAGTGCCGAATACCGACCGGTAGTCTGCGATCTGTTTTTCCACCAGGGGGGCCAACTGCCCGTTGGTTGCCAGTTGCTTGGCGGTAAATCCCTGCTTCAAACCTTCCGTGACCAGTTCCACCACGTCATACTCATATCCCAGATCCTTATAGTCGCTTTGGCCGGGTTCAAGGCCGGCGGTGGGCACGCGATTGACAATGGTTTCATCGATCCCCAGGAACAATGCCATTTCCCGGACCAGCCTTTTTGATAAACCGGCGATGGGACTCAGATGAACCGCTCCGTCACCAAACAGGGTGTAATAGCCGATACCGAAATCTTCATCCCGGTTGCCGGTGCCGGCCAGTATTTTATGCTCGCTGGCCGCCTTGGTTGACAATACATTGGCCCGAACCCTGGATATCAGGTTTCCCCGGTGGTAGTTTTCTTCAAATGCTTCCGGGTTGGTAATTTTGAAGGCGTCCACCAGTTTTTCAATGCTGTGAATCTCGTGGCGTATATCCAGCGCTTTTACCAGGGTTTCCGCGTCTTGGATGTCAGCCTTTTTGTTGATACTGGTCGGCAATATATACCCCACCAGTTCAAGGCAGGTATCATTTTTTTCATTGTATCCTGCAAAGGCCTTGTTGATCAGGACTGCCGTCGTGCTCGAATCGACACCGCCGGACAGACCCACAACACATCCGGTGGTACCGACTCCGAGAACCGAATCGATGACAAAATTACCAATTTCTCTACTGACCGTTTCACAGTCCATTCGGGGAAGTTTTATCAAATCCATTTTAAGGTCCCTTATTTTAGAGGCAAGGCCCGCAAGTTTTTTATAACTGCTTTTAGGTGGTATTATTGGTTTTGCGGCCCGTGATGTGCGCCTTAATCAGGTTCCCGATTTTGCGGAGGGCATATTCGATATCCTGGTAACTGGCCTGGGCGTAGGAAAGGCGCAGGGTGTTGTGCCCGCTTCCGTCTACAAAAAACGGCTGGCCGGTGACAAAGGCCACATTTTCATCCACCGCTTGCCGGAAAAGATCGGCGGCATCCATGTCCCCGGGAAGCTGCACGAAGATAAAAAAACCGCCCCCGGGTCGGTTCCAGGTCACTTCATCGGGAAAATGGCGGTCCAGCTGGGCCAGCATAAAATCCCGTTTGCTGCGGTAGTATTTTACATTTTCCTGAATTTGTTTGTCCAAAAGTCCCTGGCGGATGAACTCAAGCAGGATATATTGGGCCGGTGAGTTGGTGGCGGCATCGGCAAACTGCTTGGCCACTACCATCTGGCGAATAGCGCCGGGGTCTCCGGCGGCCCAGCCCAATCGCAGACCCGGAACAAAGGTTTTGGACAAAGAGCGTAAATGAATCACCCTGCCGCCGCGGTCTAAAGATTTAAGTGAGGGCAGAGGCTTTCCTTCAAAGCGTAATTCACCGTAAGGATCATCCTCAAAGATGATGAGGTCATGGGTTTCAGCCAGCTCAACAAGCTGCCGGCGTCTTTCGAGGCTGAGGGTTGCCCCGGTTGGGTTCTGAAAGTTGGGAATGGTATAAACGCCCTTGACGCGCTTGCCTGACGCCTTCAGTCGTGTGGCCTCCGTGTGAAGGCGGTCCACGTTCATACCGTCATCGTCCACCGCTATGCCGACAACATTGCCACTGCGGGAACGGATCGCACCCGGTCCGCCAAAATAGGTCGGCAGCCCGACGAAAACCAGATCTTCCCGGTTGACGAAAACCTGGGCGGCCAGATGCATGCCCTGGGTCGATCCATGGGTAATCATGAGGTTGTCGGGACCAACAGCGGTCATCCCTTCGGTGTTCATCCGCTCTGCCAGAATCTGTCTGAGTTCGATCAACCCCTCGGTTGAGCCGTACTGAAGCATTCGGTCGCCGTGTTGGGTAATCAGCTTATCAAAGATCCGGCGAATGTCTTTAAGGGGAAATTTTTCCGGATCGGGCCAGCCGCCGGCCAGAGATCGCACCTCCGGTTTGGCAACCAGGGCACAGATGTCACGAATGGCAGACGGCTGAGCACACAAAGCCTCGAGGCTGTATAGATGTTTCAAAGGGTCGTGGCTCAATTTCTGTTTTCTCCTCCGCTGCAAGAAGGGTAATATGCTTGGCCTCTAAACCAGATCTTTTACCTGTGCAGATTCGAAGCACACACCACGTCAATGCCGGATTTTACCAGCGCGTCGGCAGTGCGGTTCAGCGCAGTGTGCTTATCAAGGTAATTTCGCTCGAGGTCATTCATTAAACCCCGGGAGACAATCTCTTCTTTCGTAAGAAAGTATTCCAGAATATCACTGGGATGTTTCCGGGCACCATCGATTTCGGGGTCACCGCCTTCGTGTTTAGCGGCAATGTTGGGTACCTCCCGGGCTATCTCGACCAGTTCATTGCGACGGTTATAAGGTTGAATAACGATTGACTTCTGGGTTTCAGTGATGTGGTGCTCAAAACGCACCAATTTCTCCAGGCCAAGGGCCCGGCGTATTTTGGCTGCCTGACGGATGGTCCAGTTGTTAGCCGAATTGGACAGGTTAAACCCGATCAGGGAAGTGGTGCCGTCCTCACGGGAAAACAGACGGGCGGTCATTAATGTCCAGAGGATGGCCAAAGGATTGTCATTGCCCATAAAAACCGAAATCTTAAACTCGTTGTCCACACCCATTTTGTGCAGCATATACCCGGCCAGGACCGTGCCGGCGTTGATGTTTAATACCTGGCGAACCCCGTATGTGGTGTAGTAATAAAGATACTCATCAATCCACTTGTAGGGGTAGTCGTTGGGCTGGCCGATACCACCGAAATAACCGGTAATGGTTTCCGGGCCTCCGAGATGGATATTGGATCCATCGGTGCCCTTGGTGTCCAGGGTTTCAACGTAGGTTGCGCCCACCACCTGTACACCGGCGGCCGTGGCCAGAATATCGCCGTTGTCCTGTGACTGCTCTTTCATGTTGCGCACCCGGATATAACGGGCGGGCATCAGTTCTTTGTTTGCAATTGATTGTTGGGCTTCGGCAATCAGCCAGGGAAAAAACTGCAGGGCGCTGATTTCGAGGGTCACCGCATTATCCCGATTGATTGCGGCAGCGGCATCCCGATCGCCCAAAACCCGATCATAATAATCAGGCATGGAGACAAATGCCCTTTTGTCGCGTTGCTCCGCCAGCCATTCAATATCGGCAACGTAGGGCGAATTAATTTCTTTTAATCGGGCCATGAGGTTTTCAAAATCGCGGGCCTCGGCCGCTTGGCGGTTAATTTCTTCCGGGCCGCCGTACTTTTCAACGATTTCAAGGATCTGGCTGACGGATTCATTATCGGGGTCGGTTAACAGGTCATTGACTTCCTGCAGCCGCAGATCTGATATCTTCAATAAATTTCTTAAATTGCTCATGGCTTCTTTCCTTTTGTATTTTAGGACACGGATGAACATGGATTAAACGGATAAATAATTAATGGACGCAAATAGGAGTGTGGTACAATTTTGCCTTTTATTAATTTTATCCGTGTTTATCAGCGTTAACCTGTGTCCCATTTTAAAAAGACAACCCGCTATTTTTTTGTCAGATTTAAAAACTTTTCTTCTTCGCCGGCCATCATTTTGTAGCAGTGCTCGTCACCGGGAAATGCACCGCCTCTGACTTCGGCCACATAGTCTTTCATGGCAGTGGTCACCATTTCGGCCACATTACAGTATTTTTTGACGAACTTGGGGGTGAAAGCCTGGAACTGGCCGATGGTGTCAGAGACAATCAAGAGCTGGCCGTCGCAGTGCGGCCCTGCCCCGATGGACAGGACCGGGATATCAAGATTTCCGGTAATATAATTGCCAACCTCGGGCGGAATGGCTTCGAGCAGAATCATCTGGGCGCCGGCTTCCTGTACTGCCAGGGCATCTTCCACCACCAGTTTGGCGGCTTCAGCCGTGCGGCCCTGGGCCTTGTGCCCGCCCAGCTGGCCTGATGACTGGGGGGTGAGACCGATGTGGCCCATCACCACGATTCCGGCTTCAACGATGGCTTTAATCTGGGGCACGATGCGCACCCCGCCTTCGAGTTTAATGGCGTCGCAGTCCGCTTCTTTCAAGAAACGTCCGGCATTGTCCACCGCTTTTTCAAGGGAAGACTGGTAGCTCATAAACGGCATGTCACCGATGACAAAAGTGTTCGGCGCGCCGCGGCGAACCGCATCGGCATGAAAGATCATCTGGTCCATCACCACCGGGATGGTTCCTTTATATCCATAGACGCACATTCCCAGGGAATCCCCGACTAAAAGCATGTCCAGCCCGGCCTCTTCGGCAAACTGGGCCGTCGGGAAATCGTAGGCCGTCAGGAAGGTGATCTTTTCACCTTTTTTCTTCATTTCGTGGAAGTCAAGTACACTTTTTTTCCTGGCCATGATGAGGTTTCCTTTTTTTATAGGGACGCCATTATGCTGTCGAAGACGAAAAAAATGCTGTTGATTTAAAATCAGCGTAAATCAATTTCCTAATCACACTTTTCCCACTATTGCCTGTATCATGCTTCGTCAACTTCATCCAGGGGATAGCCGTTGTCGTTTTTGATTTCTGAAAATACCAGAAATGTTTCTGTTTTCCCGACTCCCGGCATGGATGCGATACGCTCTTTGACAAGGGTTCCCAGCTGTTTAAGGTTTTGAGCGACCACGTGCAGGATATAGTCGAACCGGCCGGTGACATGATAGCAAACCAGAATATTGGGAATCGCTTTCACAGCCTCTTCAAAGGGGTGAATGGTTTGGGTGGAATGCTGACCGAGGGAGACCGAGACCATGGCCTGCACGCTAAGCCCCAATTTTTCAGGATTGATAACGGCTTTAAACCCGCTGAAATAACCACGTTCCTCCAGTCGGCGCACCCGTTCCAGCATGGTCGACGGGGCTACGCCCAGTTCCCGGGCCAAATCGGCGTTTTTGATTCTGGCGTCCAGCTGGAACGCCATTAGTATTTTTCGATCGAGCTTATCCATATAATTGAATTAAATTCGTAATAATATAAAAATATATGAATTAAATTCGAATGTCAAGCAATTTATCCGGACTTAGTTTTATTACAGGGTTGAATATTCTCGACTTCACCTGAGATACCTTCCGGATTCATAAACGGCCTCCCGGAGAGATGACAGCTCCCCGACCCTGCGGGATTAGTTTCTTGACATAGCCCGGGATAATTTTTACAATCCGCGGCCTGGTTGACTTCCGACCCGGAATCCGCAAATATCCGATATGCCCCGAATAATTGGCTTAAGTATCAACCACCTCAATGGGGGTTGGCCTTTTGCCCGAGAAATTAACCTTATTATATAAAGATGATTTGACATGAACCAGGAAAAGAAAACCACCAAACAGTTGCTGGATAAAGCCTTAATGAATCAAACGCGCACACCCCTTTATAGCCGTGAGGCCCTGGACGAGATTAAGCAGGCCTTTGATAAATGGCAGCAGGAGAGCGTGCGGCCTGGGGATCGTGAAAACTGGCAGACCACCCCCCAGATGGTCCTGGGATCCCGAACGCCCAGGGACCTGCTTTATACGCCTTTGGCTAATCCCGACTTCGATTATGGCGCCGATCTGGGCAATTCCGGCGAGCAGCCGTTTACCCGCGGTGTGCATGCCAACATGTACCGGGGACGGTCTTTTACCCGGCGGCAGCTGGCCGGCTACGGCGGCCCCGAGGACACCAACGAGCGCATTAAATTCCTGTTGGATAACGGTGCCACCGGCATTTCCATTATCTTTGATTTGCCCACCATCCAGATGTACGACTCCGATGACGCGGTTTCCACCGGCCAGGTGGGCATGTCCGGCGTGGCCATTGATTCGGTGGAGGATATGGACCTGTTGTTTAAAGATATCGCCCTGGACGAAGTCACGGTGTCCCTGGTCTCTCACTACCCCTCCAACTCGGCCATATTGTTTCCCATGTACCTGGCCCTGGCCAAACGACGCGGTATCCCCTGGGACCGACTCAAGGGCAGCATCCAAAATGACATCACGCTGGAGGAGGTTGTGCGCAGCGGACCGGAGTACATTCCCCCGGAGGATTGTTTCCGGATCCAGTGCGACAACATCGAGTTTATTCGCAAAGAGGTGCCGCTGTGGAACTTTATGACCATCAACGGCTATAACCTGCGCGAGTTCGGAACCTCAGCTGTTACCGAAATGGCTGTGGCCCTGGCCAATGCCATTGAGACCCTGGAGACCCTTCAGGTCCGTGGCCACGATGCCGACTGGCTGGGTCGCCGGCTGGCTTTTTTCTGGTCCATCGGAAACGATTTTTTCGAAGAAGTGGCCCGCATCCGGGCCGTGCGCCGACTGTGGCACCGTATCATGAAACACCGTTTCGGAGCCAAAGATCCCCGGGCCACCTGGATGCGCTGCCACGTGCAGACTTCCGGGGTCTCCTTAACCCGCCAGGAGCCTTTGAACAATGTGGTGCGTGCCGGCTATCATGCGCTGGCGGCGGTGCTCGGCGGTGTGCAGTCCCTGCATGTGGACTCCTTTGACGAGGCCTATTCGGTGCCCACCGAGGAGGCTGCCCTGTTGTCCCTGCGCACCCAGCAAATCCTGCAGGAGGAGACCGGTGTTACCCAGGTGGCCGATCCGCTGGGGGGATCCTTTTATGTGGAAGCCCTCACCGACGAGATGGAAGGACGCATTCTGGCCGAACTGGACGAGATCGAGAACCTGGGTGGCTATGTGGCCACCATAAAAGATGGCTGGATCCATCGAAAAATCTCAGACTATTTCCTCAAGGAACGTGAACTGGCCGAAAGCGGACAGACCCGGGTGGTGGCCGAAAATATTTACCAGACCCAAGCCGACCTGCCGCCGGTCAACGTCTTTCGGTATCCTCAGGGTGTCGCCGAGAGGCAACATAAGCGTCTGGAGAAGCTTAGAAACAGCCGGGACAGTCAGAAAGTCAGCACAGCTCTGGAGAATCTGGAAAAGGCCTGCTGCAGCAAAACCAACATCCTGCCCCTGGCGGTGCAATGCGCTGATGTGGGTTGCAGCGAAGGAGAGCTGTTTGCCGTGTTTAAAAAAGCCTTCGGTCTCTGGAAACCGCCGATGTTGTGGTAGTTGTTTAAGATAGCAATATATGAATACGGTTGCCATTCATTTTATTGGATATGCGGGATAAGCTGTCAGGAATAATGGAGGTAACATGAGCCGTAAAGTTAAAGTACTGTTGGCCAAACTGGGTTTGGATGTGCATAATCGGGGCCTGGTGACCGTGGCCATGGAACTGCGTAACGAAGGAATGGAGGTGATCTATTTAGGCAATTGTCTGCCCGATGAGATCATCGCCACCGCCGTGCAAGAGCAGGTCGATGTCATTGGGGTCAGCTCCCTGGGGGGTGCCCATTTGAGTCTGGGAAGTTTGTTAATGCAAAAAGCCACTCAAAAGGGTTTCAAAGATGAACTGGTATTTTTAATCGGGGGTGTGTTTTCTCCGGAGGATGCCGAGGAGCTTGGGAAAATAGGTTTTGATGGTGTTTACCCGCCAGGGTCCAGCAGGCAGACCATTGTTACTGGGTTGAAAGAAGCACTTGCTGAGAAGCAAGCAAGTGATAGCTCATAGCTCAAAGCTGATAGCTGATAGTCTGAAGGATCAAAAATCATTGTTACGAAAGGATTGAAACCTTTATACTTCCGGGGCGGTTCGGATTGGTCTCAACGGGCCTGCTGCCGTTGTGGGGACCACGGTTTCATTGTTGCCCCCACAGCGGACACCCCCTCGGAGCTTGGCTAGGTCTAAATTAATATGATCGCATGAGTAACTGGCTTAATCGCCAAACTTTGGGAGGTTGAACATGGAAAAATGGCCGCCGATCTATGACGCGAGCTATTATCCCGATCCTGATTCGCAATACTGGTTTACCGAAATTGAAACCATGGATCCGGAGCATCGGGAGCAAACCATCATATTGCCCAAGCTCCAACAGCAGCTGAAATATGCCTATGAGCACTCCGGGCTTTACCGCAATAAATGGGATGCGGCCGGGGTGAAACCGGAAGACATTCACTCGCTGGATGATTTTGAGGCCATACCGATTCTGAGCAAAGAAGAATTGCGTGTTGACCAGGCCGAGCATCCGCCCTTTGGCAGCAACCTGTGCATTTCCTACCCTGAAATGGGCCGGGTGCACGGCACATCGGGCACTACCGGTAAGCCTACCGCCTTTGGCGTCAGTAAGGGTGACATCCAGCGCATCGCCGAGACCCACGCCCGGGTCATGTGGGCCATGGGTGTGCGTCCCGACGATATCGTCTTCATCGGTTCATTTTTCAGCCTTTACTGGGGTAGCTGGGGGGCTATGCTGGGCACCGAGCGCCTGGGCGCCACGGCCTTTCCCTTCGGGGCCGGTGTTCCCGGACAATCAGAACGGGCCATTGAGTGGATGGCCAATGTCAAACCCACCGTGTTTTACGGCACACCTTCTTACAGTTTGTATATCGCCGAAAAGGCCAAAGCCATGGGTTATGACCCGGCCAGGGATTTTAATTTCCGAATTCTCTTTTTTTCCGGTGAGCCCGGAGCGGGTGTGCCGGCAACCCGCCAACGCATTGAAGAAACATACGGCGCTGCCTGTCTGGACTCCGGCTCTACCGGTGAAATGGCGCCCTGGATGACCGATGGTGAATGTTCCCATCGCCAGGGCATCCACTTGTGGCAGGACGTGGTTTATGCGGAACTTGTGGACCCGGAAACCAAAAAGCGGGTGCCTTACGGAGAGGAAGGGGTGACGGTCTATACCCATCTGGAGCGCAATTCCCAGCCCATGATCCGTTTCTGGGCCGGTGATTTAAGTCGCTGGGTGATTGATCCCTGTCCCTGCGGCCGCACCTACCCCCGGTTTCCCCTGGGCATCTACGGACGGGCCGATGATATGTTCATCGTCAGGGGTGAAAATGTCTACCCCAGCGCCATCGAAAACGTGATTCGGGGCATCGACGGCTTTTCCGACGAGTTTCGCATCATCATCACCCGGGAAAAGACCATGGATGAGTTGATCGTGCAGGCCGAACCGCTACCTGATGTGCCTGCCGAACAGATTCCGGTATTACAGGAAGATCTGGCAGACCGCCTTAAGGCCAAAGGACTGCGCACCATTGTGAAAATGATGGATCCCGGCTCCCTGGAGCGCACTGAGTTTAAAGCCAAGCGAATTATTGATGAACGCAATCTGTACGATGAGATTTCCGATAAGGCCTGAGAGCAGGTTGTAACCGGTGCAGGTACACGTTGGTGAAGGGCGGCCAAAAGAATGCAGCTAGATATAAAAGATATAATTGCTTGATATTAATAATTCCAAATTTATTTCGAAATTTGGGGCTTTTCTACATAATTAATAATTTCAACTCTTAAAACTCGATGTTTTTCGGTGTGCGGGGAAAGGGAATGACATCGCGGATGTTGCTGATGCCGGTGACCAGCATGAGCAGTCGCTCAAAGCCCAGCCCGAAACCGCTGTGGGGCACGCTGCCGTATTTGCGGGCTTCCAGGTACCACCAGTAGGTCTCTTTATCCATGCCGGTTTCATCCATGCGGGCTTCCAGCACTTCCAGGCGCTCTTCGCGCTGACTGCCGCCAATGATTTCTCCGATATTGGGCACCAGCACATCCATGGCACCCACGGTTTCATTGTCGTCATTGAGACGCATGTAAAACGGTTTGATGGTTTTGGGATAGTCATAGACAATGACGGGCTTTTTAAAATGCTGTTCGGTTAAAAAACGTTCGTGCTCGGTCTGGAGATCCTGACCGAACCCGATATCATATTCAAATTTTTGACCCGATTTTTGTAATATCTCCATTGCTTCGCGGTAAGGCAGGCGAACATAATCCGATGTGGCAGTATTTTCCAGGGTGGCCATCAGGTTTTTATCCACCCATTTTGCAAATAGTTCGAGGTCCTCGGTACATTCTTCCATGACATAGGAAGTCAGGTATTTGATCAACTCTTCGCCCAGATCCATGTTGCCTTCCAGATCGCAGAAGGCCATTTCAGGCTCGATCATCCAGAATTCAGCTGCGTGGCGGCGGGTGTTTGAATTTTCAGCCCTGAAAGTCGGCCCGAAGGTGTAGACATCCCCCAGGGCCAGGCAAAACATCTCGGCTGAAAGCTGTCCGGAAACGGTCAGATTGGCCTCCTTTCCGAAGAAATCCTGATCATAGTCCATCTTGCCGCCCACTTTTGGCGGATTGTCAAGGTTAAGGGCCGTCACCTTGAACAACTCACCGGCCCCTTCGCAATCCGATCCGGTAAGAATGGGAGTGTGGACGTATCGAAAACCCTTGTCTCTGAAAAATTTGTGGATGGCAAAGGACATTTCCGACCGCATGCGAAAGGCGGCCCCATACTTGTTGGTTCGGGGTCTTAAATGGGCAATACTTCTCAAAAATTCATCGCTGTGCCGCTTTTTCTGAAGCACATAGGTATCCGGCGCCAGACTGATGATCTCAACCTGATCGGCCGTAATTTCCCAATTCTGGCCACCGCCCTGGGATTTAACCAGTTTGCCGCGCACGGTCACCGCGGAACCGGTGGTTAACTTTTTTATGCCTTCATAGTTCGGCAGGGATTCATCGGCAATCACCTGGATGTTTTTCAGACTTGAGCCATCGTTGATTTCAAGAAAAGAGAATGCTTTCGAGTCCCGACGGGTTCTGACCCAGCCTTTTATCAGAACGTTGTCCTGGGATGCTTCTGATTGGAGGAGTTTATGGATTTTGGTTCGTTTCATGGGATTCCTCGTTCCTCGGAATGTTAATCGTTACTGCTAGTATATCCAACCATATCAAGGTATCAAGCAAAATTATTCTACAAGGGGAGGGCGATATGACATTGTTGGACAACGGAAATAGTCAGAAACGAAGCATGGAAGGCAGAAACTAGGAAAGAATCCATCAATAACAGCAGGCTGGCAATCAATGATTGCAAAGACGGAAACCGGTTTATTGCACCGACTGAATAATCACTACTCCTACCGTCAAAGCGATCATGACTCCGACCATCATCACCTTGGAGGCTTGCTGGGTGAGACGTATCACAGACGTGATGACCGAAATTCCCAATATTGCAGCTATCAATGCTGCCGGTGCCATCACATGGGGAATTTCATTGGTTAGCCAGATTAGAGTCTGCATTTTTTTCTCTCGTAACGGTTAAATGATATTTGCCGAGTGTTCGGTTAAGATATCCATCAAAGACCGACAATTCAACCCGGGCCCTTAAAATAGTTCAGCTTTGGTGCTGGATGAGATTTATATTTCAACATGCTTCAATTGCGGTATCTGGCCAGTTGTTCTGAGATCGATTCCGGGGGACCTGAGCTCTGAATAGCGATTCTTCGGTATGATGTTCCGGTCTGACGTCATTTCTGCAAACAAGAGCATCCCTGCGTAGATAGAATTCGTTTGAAATCATTTTCATACTATATCTTGTATGTCAAGTAAATAATATCACCGTATATACATAAATTCATAAACTTTATATTTGGATGGCTTCTTTCTTAAAAATCAATGATTTAGGATTCATTTTTTAAGATTTTAGCTGTACAAACATGAAAGCATTTGATATTGGTCCGGGCTTTGTTAATTTAAAGTTCAAGTTTTATTATTAGGAAGGTCCTTTAAAGATGGAAAACCCCATTGTAAAACAGGATGATCAAACAGCGTGGTATGAAAATAGTCGGTTGATTGAAAATTATCTTAAAAATTCGAAGAAACCATCAAATATAGAAGAAGTCAGCCAAAAGGAAAAGTTATCTCTTTTAAAATTAGTGGAAACCGCCCATGACTGAAAAATCCTCAGAGACTCTAAAACCCTTTTCTGAAAAATTAACCGACATTTTGAATTACAGTGCCCTTAACCTGGCTCTGGCCATCGGATATCGAACAGGTCTTTTCGATGTCATGGATACCTTTGACACCCCCCAGACACTAGAGGCGATTGCGGACAAAGCCGACTTGAATCCGCGTTACATCAAAGAATGGCTGGGCGTCATGGTCAGCGGTGAAATAGTGGAACTTTCGATTGGCGAGGGCGGCGATAATCGATTTTATCTGCCGAAACCACACGGAGATTTTATTACACGAAGGGCTGGAAATTCCAACCTGGGGGTCTACACCCAGGAAATACCGCTGTTGACATCCTGTGCCATGGAAACTGTGGTTGAGAGTTTTGCCACCGGTGACGGCGTCAGTTATGATCACTATCCCCGGTTTCAGGCCTTTATGTCCCAGCTGGCCGATGCCAAACATCGCCGGGTTCTGGTAGACCGGTTTTTACCGGCTGTTGAAAACGGTCGGCTCATAGGGCGCCTGCAATCCGGTATTCGTGTCTGTGATCTCGGTTGCGCTGAAGGCGTGGCGCTGATGTTGATGGCCAAAGCCTTTCCGAATAGCAGTTTTGTGGGGATCGATATATCTCAAAAGGCCATCGAAACAGCGCGAAGCGAGGCATCGAGACAACAGCTAGACAACCTGGAATTTGATATAGTGAATGCCGCCACGCTTAAAGACAATCGAAAATTTAAAGATGCATTTGACTATGTCACGGCTTTTGATGCCGTCCATGACCAAACCCGGCCTCTGAATGTGCTGCAGGGAATCCATTATATCCTGGCACCGGGCGGTTTTTTTTCAATGGTGGATATTGCCGCCCGATCAAACCTGGCCAACAATCTGGACCATCCCATGGCCCCTTTTTTATACACGGTTAGTCTGATGCACTGTATGCCGGTGGGCCTCGTGGACGGCGGCCCCGGTTTGGGAATGATGTGGGGACGGGAAAAAGCAGTGGCCTTGCTCAAAGAAGCGGGTTTTGAAAATGTGCAGGTGCACGAGATCCCTGAGGATCCTTTCAATCTTCATTTTCTTAGCATAAAATAGAAGAAAAACCCCGCGAAAAATATATGGTTCTTCGTTTGGTAGGTGCCGGCCTGATGGTGGCCGACCCGGTGCTGATTAGCATTTGGGGGTGGTTAGGTTCAAGGTTACCGGTCTTCCACAACACTTTGCGACATCAGCAGATACAGTCCCCTCGGGGTCGGTCCTTATTTTTGGAGACAAGGCTGGTTTGTTGCCAAATATCGAATGTTTTTTTAACTGTCACTCTCCCAGGAGGTGTTCACCCATCAGCGGTTAGGAGTTATTATAGGTGCTAAACCGATGAACCCTGAACTTCTGAACCTTTAAACCTAAAACCCGTTTATTTTTGGTTTGACATTCAACAGACCTTAATCTAATATCTGTCGGTAGTAGCAGTATTTACATTGATTCCTCAATGCTCTATCTCCTTGCGGAAACTCTTTGTATCGCATTTC
Organism: uncultured delta proteobacterium; assembly: GCA_963821065.1. GTDB lineage: Bacteria > Desulfobacterota > Desulfobacteria > Desulfobacterales > JAFDCJ01 > JAFDCJ01. The sequence goes on from CAWGCM010000006.1 coordinate 372,087, forward strand.
GAATGGTACTTTGATTTCTGACTTTCTTCCTGTTCTGCCTGGCGGCAGCGGTCTTCTGGTCCGGCGCCATTAAAACTTATCTATTTTTGCGTTCATAATTCTCGTTATACTTTGTTGCTGTAAAAGCATTGGGGGCCATCCGGTATCTTTTCACCACCAAACCAAAGGAGGGCATTATGGCTATCAAAGTTTTGATCAAACGCAAATTCAAAGAGGGAAATATACAGGCAGCATCAAGATTTCTGATAAATCATCGCAACGGCGCAATGAGACAACCGGGCTATATTTCTTCAGAAACCATGCAAAGCCTTGACGATCCCGACAAAATAGTCGTGGTATCGATGTGGCATACAATTGAAGACTGGGAAGCCTGGAAAAACAGCGAAACGCGAATGGGCAATGAAAGCGAGTTTAAAGATTATATCGTCGGGCAGGTGGAGTTCGAACATTATTCCCTGGGACTGCCGTGGGAGTGAATCCGGACCCGTTATAGCCCGTATCGGGCATGCCTCAAGGGGGGACTGTCTGCTAGGTGCCCCCTTTTTTGTTTTTATAGCGGTTGTCAAAAAAACGTTCCGTTAGTTGAAGGTTTTGTTCTACAACCACTTATACCACCCTTCCGTATTTCGGAACGTATTTTTGAAAAGCGGTATAACAATCGCGATGAGACAAATCTTGAACCACTTTTATTCAACAGGTTTTTTATAGCCGGGCATGTAAAAGCAAGATTCGCCAAGCCGGTTGCACTGAAACGCCGTAAGAACCTGATTCACTTCACCGGCAATTCCGATTATCATTGAAATTGCGGCATTAGAGATCATTTTATAAAATCCATCACTGATTCCGCCGCAAATAACCATCCAAACGCCTGATTTTTTCAACATTTTCAGACGTTCGATTTCGGATAATCCTTCAATTAAGATCTCGCTCCGAGCGATCTCTTGATTTTGATCCAGATCTACCAGCTGTAGACGGGCATATGAATCAAAGACAGGTGAAACCCTTGATTTAAAAACAGGAATGGCGAATCAGTTACATCCACAGGTGGAAGACAACGTCGATTGATAATCGGAATGCGCCAAAAGACCACCACCGTTCGTTGAGAGGGGGCACATGGGGGTCTGCTTTGGCTCTCGCGGTGAAAATGATCGCAATGAAACGAGCGGTTGTAAACCACCTCCTGATCGACATCGGTACCCTGTCGGCCGATCATGCTGGCCTCCCCTTGTAGTCGTCAGCTTCTGTATCCCCAAACGTTAGTACGTGAGCATTTCAATTTACGGGACAACGCAGCCTTTGGGCCTTAGGTGGGGTTTAGAAACCAATTCTAAAGTGTCACGGTTATGTAGTACCCCTGCTCCCCCCTTTGCAGCAGGAGCACTATGGAATTTTTGTTACGGAATTTGATAATGGCTTTTTTAAAATCATCAGAGTTTTCGACCGAAAAATCATCTATTTGCCGGATCACATCTCCCGGTCTGGCGCCAATCCCGGCCAGGTAGGAATTCTTCTTAATCTCGGATATCATGACACCCTCCCGGGCGTTTATCCGGTATCGTTGACGATTTTTCCTGGTCAGATCTTGCACCCTGATTCCCAGAATCCGAGATGCCAGTTCGTCAGCCAGATCGATGGGGAACACCTTGGTTTTTAGGACGACGGTTTTCTTTTTGCCGTTGCGCCAGAATTTTGCCTTTATTGGGTTGCCGGCGGCCAGGCTTTTGGCGATCGATTGATAATCATCGACGGAATCAATTTTTTTGTTGGCGATGGAAAGGATAATATCGCTTTCCTGCAGTCCGGCTTTTTGAGCCGGGCTTTTGGCTTCCACTGATTTTACAATGACCCCCTTTATGTCCGGAATTTTTAAATACCGGACCAGCTTTTCATCGATGTTTTGAACCGTGATGCCGATCCAGGCCTGAATCACTTCACCATACTGAATCAGATCGGAGATTATTTTGCGTGCTTTACCGATGGGAATCGCAAACCCGATTCCCTGGGCCTTGGCATAGATGGCGGTATTGATGCCTATCAGATCGCCGTTGATGTTTAACAGCGGTCCGCCGCTGTTACCCGGATTGATGGAGGCATCGATTTGGATAAAGTTATGATAAACGCGGTCTTGAGCCCGGATACTGCGGTTTTTGGCACTGATGACCCCGGTGGTGACGGTGTGGGAAAACCCAAAGGGGTTTCCGATCGCGATGACGGTCTCGCCGATCATCAGATCCTCACTGCTGCCCATTTTAATGGCGGGCAGATCCTGACTCGGAATCAATTTTTAACACTGCCAGATCAGAATCAGGGTCAGTGCCCACAATTTTGGCTTCGAACTCGCGTTCATCCTCCAGGACCACTTTAATGGTTCCGGTTTTCTGGATCACGTGGGCATTTGTCAGTATAAGACCCTTTTTACCGTCGATTATCACGCCGGATCCCAGACTGGTATACTCCCGCCGGCGGTCAAACCGCGGATCGAAAAAGTCCTTGAAAAATTCTTCGAAAAAGGGATTAAAACCGAATCCCGAAAATGGACTGGTTCGCTTGCGGACCTGCACGGCAGAGCTTATGTTTACCACTGCCGGACTGACTGCGCGCACCGCCTTGACAACGGCGGTTTCCCGACTGAATTCATGGGCCGGGCTTTCAGCTGCAGGCATCAGCAGCAGCAGCGAGCAGATGAATGGGAGAATGAAGAAATAGCGGTATAGATTTTTGTCGAGCATTTTAGATTTTTGCATTTGCGACCTTTTAAATGATAGTTCATAGCTGATAGTCTGAGAACATAACCATTAAAAAAGAAATAGCCGGACTCTCTATTCGATCTAAAAAGTTATTTTGGTAACAAAATACGAATATTTATTCAACAGTAGACCTATAAAAAAATCCAGGATTATAAAATTATATCGATATGACACAGCACACCCTTGATGATATATTGCCGTTCGTCGAAAAACCGAGTCGTTATCTGGGCTCGGAAATTAATACTACCAAAAAAGATTTTCGCCGGGCGAAGCTGCGCTTTGCATTGGCCTTTCCGGATCTGTATGAAATCGGCACATCCCATTTCGGCATGCAGATCCTTTACCACATTCTGAACGCCCATGCGGACATTGCGGCCGAAAGGGTTTTTGCACCTGCCGTGGATATGGAAGCCCGGCTAAGAAAAACCGGACGACCGCTTTTTTCACTGGAGTCCCATGAGCCGGTCAGCCATTTTGATATTGTCGGCTTCAGCCTTTTGTATGAGCTGAACTACACCAATGTCCTCACCATTCTCGACCTGGCCGGCATTCCATTTCTGGCTTCAGAAAGGGATACGGCTTATCCATTGATTATTGCCGGCGGGCCCTGTACCTGCAACCCGGAGCCGGTCGCTGATTTCTTTGATGCCATCGTCGTCGGCGACGGCGAAAACATAATTATGCAAATGGCCGAAGCCTGGCTGAATTGGAAAAAAGACACCGCTGCCGACAGGGAATCTCTTTTAAAATTATGGTCGCCAATCGAAGGGGTTTATGTCCCTTCTTTTTTTGAGCCCGGCCTTGATAACAATGGCTTTCAAACCGTTACTCCCCGGTTTCCAGACTATACCCAAGTGCAGCGTGCCATTGTCAGCGATCTGGACAGCATTCCTTTTCCTGAAGAGCCTGTTATCGCCTATGGCCGGCCGGTGCATGACCGGCTGCGACTGGAAGTTTCCCGGGGCTGCACCCGGGGCTGCCGGTTTTGCCAGGCCGGTATGATTTATCGGCCGGTGCGTGAGCGCTCGCCGGAACAATTAATGTCACTGGCTGCCAGATCAATTGCCGCCACGGGTTATGAAGATATATCACTGCTGTCTTTGAGCACCGGCGATTACGGCTGTATTGCACCGCTGATTGAACAGCTGATGGTGAACTTTGAATCTAATAATATCGCAGTCTCTCTGCCTTCGCTGCGTGCCGGGACGCTGACCCCGGAACTGATGAAGCTGATTAAAAAGGTTCGCAAAACCGGTTTTACCATAGCGCCGGAAGCCGGCAGTCAAAGATTGCGGGATGTGATCAATAAAAATATCAGTGAAGACGAAATTATGAATACCGTTCAAAATGCCTTTGACCTGGGCTGGCAGGTGATCAAGCTTTATTTTATGGTCGGGCTTCCCACCGAAACCGATGAGGACCTGGTGGCGCTGGTGGCGCTGGTAAACAAGTTGCGAAAAATCAAAAGTTCCAAGGGCCGCTGGGGCAAAATCAATGTCAGTGTCGCGACCTTCATTCCCAAGGCTCACACCCCCTTTCAATGGGCCGGTCAGCTCTCACTGGCAGAATCAAGGTCCAAAATAAACCGGCTTCATCATCAATTACGGCTGCCCGGTATTCAATTCAAATGGCAAAACCCGGAGGTCAGCTGGCTGGAAGGTCTCTGGGCCCGGGGGGATCGACGGCTCAGCCGCCTGCTGATTGCCGCCTATGATAAAGGGTGCAAATTTGACGGTTGGAGCGATCAGTTCAACTATCCGGCCTGGGAAGCAGCAATGGCAGAGACCGGTGTCGACCCTGATTTTTTTAATGTCAGAAAACGGGATGTCAACGAACCGTTGCCCTGGGATCATATCGACAGCCGGGTTGACAAAACCTTTTTAAGCCAGGAATGGGAAAATGCGCTGGAGAGTAAATTCACCGCCGATTGCCGCCTGGAGGACTGTAACCAGTGCGGTGTATGCGATTTTAAAGAAATCGATGTCAAAACTTATCAGAACTTTAAAAAAGAACTGTTCCGATATTCGGGTGTCGGGCTGGATAAAGATGCGCCATTTAAAAAACTGAACGTCTATTTCTCCAAACTGGACCAGGCGAAATACTTCGGTCATCTTGAACTGGTCAATATTTTTCTGCGGGCACTTAAACGCGCTCAAATACCCGTTAAATATTCGCAGGGGTTTCATCCCAAGCCCAAAATTTCCTTTGATGATCCCCTGCCCATTGGCATCGAAAGCCACCAGGAACACTTTACCCTGGCCGTCGCGGACTTTGTCCAACCGGATGCCGTCCTTCAGGGGCTAAACACCCATCTGCCGCGAGGTCTGCACATTCATGACTGCCGTCTGGCACCTCTTAAATCCGGGACCCATATGGCCAAATCAAGTGTCTACCAGATTTCAGTTCCCGGGCACGATTTTGACAGGGAGAAATTAGCATCTTTTGTCTGCCGTTCCGAGGCCACCATCAGCCTTACGAATCGAAAAGGAAAGTTGAAAAAGATAGATTTAAAGGATATGGTAGTAAACATCGAATTGACCGATTCAAAGCATTTGCTGATGACGCTAAAATCGGGACCGGGCAAGACGGTAAGGCCCGGTGAGGTGCTGCGCCATGTATTCGATTTTGCGGAGGAAGAGATCAAGCAAGCTCAAATCGTTAAACTTGCCAAGCGCTTAGAGCAGAGCGCATAGGGCCATGCCCGCAAAACGGAGTTTTGCTGAATGTATAAACAACTTGTTATTAATGTCGCCGAACACGAAACCAGGGTAGCCCTTTTAGAGGACGGCGAGATTGCCGAGTTTTATGTTGACCGGGGAGATGACTCCGACATTGCCGGAAACATTTACAAAGGTCGCGTATTACGAGTGTTGCCCGGCATGCAGGCCGCCTTTGTAAATATCGGTTTAAGCCAGGCCGCTTTTATTTATGTGGATGATGTGTTCTATGATGATTTCAAGGAATATGAACGCTTATTTGAAATGGAATCCGAGGAGGACGAAGACAGTCACGAGGACAATCCTGTTCTGGAGATTTCTAAAAAGCGTGATTTTAATATCGAAGAGCTGATCCACGAAGGCCAGGAAATTCTGGTCCAGGCGGCTAAATCCCCCATGGGAACCAAAGGCGCACGCATTTCTTCTTATATTTCCCTTCCCGGACGTTTTCTGGTGTTGATGCCCAATTCCGATCATATCGGTGTCTCCCGGCGGATCGAAGATGAAACCGAACGCACGCGTTTAAAAACAATGGTGGAAAAATTAAGGACCGAGGATTTCGGTTACATTGTGAGAACGGCCGCTGAAGGCGAGCAGGAAGAAAAGCTGGCTTATGAAATGGGGTTTTTAAACAACCTGTGGAAAAACATCCAGAAAAAATTTGATACTGCCCCGGCGCCGTCCTTGCTGCACCAGGAGCTTTCCATCAGCCTGCGGGCGGTGCGCGACCTTTTGATCCAGGAAGTCGAAAAACTGGTAATTGATTCAAAGCCAACCTATGAGGCGGTTTTGTCATTTCTGGACACTTATATGGCCAGCTTAAAGGACCATGTGGTATTTTATGAAGGCCAAGAGCCGGTTTTTGATGCATACAACCTGGAGGGTGATATTTCCCGTGCCCTCAAAAGAAAAGTCTGGCTGAAATCCGGCGGCTATATTCTGATAGAGCATACCGAGGCCCTGGTGGCTATCGATGTCAATACCGGCCGGTACGTCGGTAAACATAATCTGGAAGAAACGATTTTAAAAACCAACCTTGAAGCGGTGAAGGAAATTGCCTATCAAATCCGGCTCAGGGACCTGGGCGGAATTATCATTATCGATTTTATTGATATGGAGAAAAAGAGTAACCAGGAAAAGATTTTTAGCGCCCTGAAAGAGGCCCTGAAAAAAGACAAAAGTAAAACCCATGTTTTGCCCATATCCGAAATGGGCTTAATCCAGATGACGCGCAAGCGTACCCGGGATCCTCTGACGCGAATTCTTTGCGAGCCCTGCATATATTGTGACGGTGAAGGTTATATATTATCCAGGCAGTCCATTTGCTATAATATCTACCGCGAGATCCTTCGTGATGTTCACGATATGGACGGCAGGCGGTTGACCCTCAGGGTCAATTCGCAGATTGCCGAACTCCTACTTGGCGAAGAAAGTCCTCTCATTGCCCACCTCGAGCGCTCCATCAGCAAACAGATCGTCATTTATCCCAACCCGGAGTTTCACATGGAACAATTTGACATCTTCGAAGTTATTGGCGAGTAGTCAAGCGGGCGCAGCTTTTTTGTTTTTTTCATTCATCTCAGATATTTGCTCTTGACAGAGCAAACGGTGTGTGCTTTATTTCCTCGGTTAATGGTACCAGGCTGCGCGGTGCTCAATACTTAATGATGATAACGGTTTAATCCGCCGGCGGACGAGTCCTCCGGAGGCGGATAAAGTTTTAATTCTCCGCCCTTTGGGGCGATAAAAATATTCCGATTGACACCCCGTTGCTTGCGGCAGGGTAGTTCATTGGCAGCTTGGGGTTGTCCGGCATTCAGTGTCGGACATATTTATTTTAATTAATATCAATAATTTATACGAATAAGCAGTGAATGGCCACATTCAAGCGCGAAGCACAAATATGTAAAGGAATATTAAAATGAAACGAACCTTTCAGCCCAGTAGAATTAAACGGGCCAGGAACCATGGCTTTCGAAAACGAATGGCGACTAAATCGGGCAGACGAATCATCAACCGAAGAAGAGCCAAAGGCAGGGTTCGTCTGGCGGGTTAGAAGTCATCTCAAAAAGGAAGCTTGTCCGTTGTGTTTTTCTTTCACCAAAGCCGACAGGATTCTTAAGCGAAGCGAGTTTATCGCTCTGTCAAAATTTGGACAAAGGGTACAAAGTTCTTATTTTATTGCATATATTTCACCTTCGCAGTGTGATCAAACTCGGTTGGGTGTGACGGTAACGAAAAAGGTTGGACAGGCTGTCGAAAGAAACCGAATCAAACGACTTGTGCGCGAATTTTTTCGATTAAACCGGCATTGTTTGTCTGGGCAGTGGGATATCAACATCATTGCCAAAAGGCAGAGCGCTGGCATTTCTTCAGAAAAGGCTTATCGGTCATTACAGAATATATTTGACCTGATATCGGGATATGATGATCATCAATAAATTTTTCCAGGTCCTTTGTACTGCTTTGATCAGGGTATACCAATACACGCTATCTCCGCTACTGGGACCATCTTGCCGATTTTATCCCAGCTGTTCAGAGTATGCCTATCAAGCGATCATGCGACATGGTCCGCTCCGCGGTCTGCTGTTAGCCGTAAAGCGGATTTTGCGATGCCACCCATTTCATCCCGGTGGTGTTGATCCGGTTCCCTGAACCTGAAAAGATGTGAGCAACGGTAAGGCCGGCTGTGAACGGTCCTATTTTAAACGGAAGATTACTAAAATCTGCAATTTATAAGGAATGGATCTCTTAAGCTGAGTCCTATATACCGGATTTTATCAGCCCTCCATTAGGTCAGTCCACAGAGAACATGCCCCGTTTAATCGATCAAATTCGAACTTATTATTATAATTCAGCTTTTTGTTAGTTTTAGGAGAAGACAATGGAACAGGCGCGTTTGTTAATTGCTATTGTCCTGTCGGCCGCGGTTTTTTTAGTGTGGCAGTTCTTTTTTGTTGATAGAGACGCGGTTCAAAAAACTGCCAAAAAGACCGAACAGCCGCCGGCCACTACAGAACAGATCCAGCCGGTGAAGCCTTATGCCGCGGAGCAGAAAGAAGCCGTCACAGAAACTGCGGTTGCCAAACCCGCCCTGCAGGCCAAAATTATTACCGTGGATACCCCGCTTTACACAGCGAAAATTTCGGAAAAAGGCGCGGGGTTCACCAGTTTTATTTTGAAAAATTACAAAGAAAAGGTTACCGAGAATTCCCCCTTAAAAGAAATCCTTCCCCAGGAAATCCCATTTGAAACCGTTTTGGTCGGCTATGATGGCAAGAGCCTTGCCGGACTTGAAAACGCAGTTTTTTTAGCCAACCTTAATGGTGATGCGCTCAGTGTTAAGGACGGAATGCAGAAGATAACGTTTTCGTGGACCTCCCAGCAGGGTGTAATAATCGAAAAGAACTACAGCTTTTCACCGGATTCTTACATGATTGGACTGGATGTAATCGTCAAAAACGGTTCTGATCGTAATATCCAGGACAAACTATATGTGGCCATAAAGGGGGGCGTTCCAAATGACAAGCGGGTCTATGGTTTTGAGGGGCCCAGCGCGTTTATCAACGACAATCTTGAAGAGGTAGATATAGATGATATTGCCGATAAAAACACCTATTCGGGCAGTTTGAAATGGGTTGCCATACAGGATCGGTATTTTATGACGAGTATCATTCCTGATCATGCTGAAGAAGCCAGCATGCGGCTGTATGTCACAGACGGCAGCTTGATAGAAGCCCAATATCTGAATCCGGTAAGTGATATCCGGCCCGGCACCCAGCATATGTATCAATACTCACTTTTCTTCGGACCGCGAAGCATGAAAATTTTAGGCGAGATGGGACATGATCTTGCCAAAGCACTTAACTTCGGCTTTTTTGATATTATTGCTAAACCCTGTGTCTGGTTAATGAACAAACTTTACAGTGTGATTCCCAATTATGGTATTTCCATTATAATACTGACCCTTTTAATCAAACTTATTTTGTGGCCGCTGGGATCAAAAAGCTATAAATCCATGAGTGAAATGAAAAAGATCCAGCCACTGATGAAGGAGATCAGAGAGAAATATAAAGACGACAAGAAAAAAATGAACGAAGAGGTCATGGGCCTCTATCGGACCTATAAAATCAACCCTCTGGGTGGCTGCCTGCCCATGGTCGTCCAACTGCCGGTTTTCTTTGCACTCTACCGCATGCTGTATCAGGCGATCGAGCTGCGACACGCCCCCTTTTTCCTGTGGATCGATGACCTGTCTGCTCCTGACCGCCTGGGCCATTTCGCAATTGACCATATCCCATTTATGGAACCACCTTACGGCATTCCGGTTTTGACGATAATCATGGGGGCCAGCATGCTGTTACAGCAGAAAATGTCCCCGCCGATGGGGGACCCCACCCAGGCGAAAATGATGATGTTCATGCCGGTTATTTTTACAGTCATTTTTATCAATTTTTCATCCGGACTGGTGTTGTACTGGCTGGTGAATAATATTCTCTCGATTGCTCAACAATATTATATTCAGAAGAAATATGCATAGAGTGGTAACGGAGGTTGTACAAAATGTCTTCGTTAGAATTTGAAGGAAAAAATATCAAAAAAGCCGTCAAAAATGCCTGTGACGAGCTAAATATAGCACCCGATGAAATTAATTATGAGATCTTATCACGTGGGTCCAGCGGTATCTTCGGATTAGGGGGGGCTAAAAATGCCCGGATAAGGGTCACCGTGCCCGACAGAACCGCGGAAATCGCTGTGGATGCTGATTCTGAGAAGCAGGATGCTCCCGTCATTGAGGAGAAAGTTCAATCCGAAAAATATTTTATGGATAACGACAGTTCCGAAGCCCTGCAACCTTGTAATTTCGAGGAAAATCCTCTGGACCTGGCGCAGGCTGTATTGCAGCGGATCATCGATGCGATCACTTCCGATGCAGCGATAGCGGCTGAAGAATCAAATGGCCGGATCCTGCTGAATGTCACCGGCGGAAATGCCGGGGTTCTTATCGGAAAGAAGGGACAAACCCTGGAAGCCATTCAGTCCCTTGTGGATAAAATCGTCAACAAACACCATAACCCCCAGGACAAGATCAGAGTTCAGGTGGATGTCGAAGGCTATCTGGAAACCAGAAAACTCAATCTGGAAAAACTTGCCATGCGGCTGGCTGATAAATCCAAGAGGATCCGTAAACCGATATCCCTGGGTCAAATGAACGGATACGACCGCAGGATCGTTCACATGGCCTTAAAAGCTGACCCCGAGGTTGAGACCAAAAGCAGGGGAGAGGGCTATATGCGCAAGCTGGTCATTTTTCCCAATAATAAAAGTCCCCGCAGGCAGCCATCGCATTAATTGTTAAAATGGATAATTCCACTATAGCAGCCATTGCGACACCCGGCGGCCGGGGTGGAATCGGGATCATTAAAATATCCGGTCCCAAGGCCGTTTTGATTGCTAAGGTGATTTTCTCTCCCGCTGACCAACAATCAACCTCCGAGTCTGGAAAGCGCTCATCTTTAAAAACCGCCACCCGTGCCGGTTACCAATCCCACCGGCTTAACTACGGTCATATTATCGACCCTGGTACCGGGCGAATTGTCGACGAGGTCTTGTTGTCAGTCATGAAGGCACCCCGGTCCTATACCAGGGAGGATGTGGTGGAAATCAACGCCCATGGCGGCCAGGCAGCCCTGAATGCCATTTTGGAATTGGTTTGCAAACACGGCGCCCGAATTGCCGAGCCAGGAGAATTTACCCAGAGAGCCTTTTTGAATGGTCGCATCGACCTGACCCAGGCCGAGGCGGTTATTGATATCATTAACGCGCGCACGAATAAATTCTTGCAGGTCGCCACCGCTCAGGTCGAGGGGAAGCTCAGAAGGTCGATTGAGCAGATCCGGGAATTTCTGATCGAATTATTGACCCGAGCAGAAGCCGCCATCGATTTTCCCGATGATGTAAAGGACATTGCCGAACCCGAAAGGACTGCCGCCGAGATTGAGGCCAGGGTCATTAAACCGCTGCGAACCTTAATCCAATACCATGTCGACGGCCGGGTTCTACGGGACGGATTGAAGGTTGCTGTAATCGGCCGGCCGAATGTGGGCAAATCAAGTCTGCTCAATTGCCTGGTCCAAAAAGAGCGGGCGATTGTCACCGACGTGCCCGGAACTACCCGGGATATGATTGAAGAAGCTTTAAATATCGATGGGTATTCGGTTATCCTTACCGATACTGCCGGACTGCATGATACCGATGACCCCATCGAAACCCTCGGCATAGAAAAAACTATTGAAAATGTTAATGGAGCCGATCTGGTTCTTTTCATGGTTGAAGCCAACACGTCTTGTGACTGACGAAGACCATAACATATTTGAGCGGATCCGTTTTAAACCGATGATTATCGTGAAGAATAAAATAGATTTAATCAGCGGTGATGATATCTGCAAACTGCCTGCTAGATGGGGGGAAATTAATTGTGTTCATACCTCGGCGTTGTACGACCGAGGCATCGATCATCTGAAGGATCGTATCATTGAAGCAGCCTTTGGGGAAAAGCCCCTTGATCTGGATGCCATGATCATTCCCAACCTCAGGCAAAAATTGCTTATGACGAAAAGCCTCGAAGCGGCCGAGGTTATTTGTCGAGACCTGAACAACGGCATACCCATGGAACTGGTTGCCATCCTTCTTCAGGAGGACATCGATTTACTGGGGCAGATTCTCGGAAACAATGTCAAAGTGGACTTACTGGATCAAATCTTCAGCCGGTTTTGTATTGGAAAGTAACGGTAACAGAGAGTGCCTAAAATTTCCAAAGTTAAGGATCAAGTATCTTTTATCTGACAAAGCGAGTAGAATGCTTTGGTGCTGAAAAAATTTAAATACATGGCATTCATAGACAAATAATGTTTCACGTGAAACATGTAAAAAACATAACCGTTATGAACCTTTGAACCTTACCTTAAAAGGAGTGGCAAGAAAAGCTATGGAAATCAACCTGAAACCATATTTTGAAAAATACGAAGCTCTGGTGGAGAGGGCGGAAGCGGCATTCGAGCGGGTCAAAGCATCCCATGGCGAGTGTGTGAACTGCGAGGAAAAATGTGCGGATTGTTGTTTTGCCCTATTCGATCTGACCTTAATTGAGGCTTTATACATTCATCACAAATTCAATGAAAAGTTCAAGGGGTCAGTCAGGGTTGAGCTTGTCGAAAAAGCCAACCGTGCGGACCGTGGGATTTATAAAATCAAACGCAAGGCATTCAAAGAGCTCCAGTCTGGAAGAAACGAGGGTGAACTACTCGCCGAAATGGCACTTGAACGGGTTCGTTGTCCGCTATTAAGCGAGAAAGACCTATGCGAGCTTTATGATTACCGGCCCCTCACCTGTCGATTTTATGGAATTCCCACCGCCATCGGCGGTGCCGGACACACCTGCGGCAAGTCGGGTTTCAAACAGGGAGAACAATACCCGACAGTAAATTTGGATGCTGTCCACGGCCAGCTGCAACAGATATCAGCCGAACTGCTGCGGGATATCGGATCCAAGAATGTCAAGCTGGTAGATCTTCTCGTTCCGTTATCTTCGGCCATGATCATGGATTTTGATGAAGTATTTCTTGGAATCGCCGAAGAGCCCGTGGAGGAAGTCCAGCCCAAGAGCCATGCGAGGAAAAAGAAATGAGTGAATTTTCCAGCGATGAAGTCGAACAGCGCAAAAAAGCCATATTTGACGCCATGTCGCCACGCCGGCAAAAGCATATTCTCAAAAAGGGTTTTGACAAGTGGGATCCTTTTTTAGAGCCGAAAGATCCCATCGACATCCGCAAGGACCCAACCAAGCGTACCAGCCAGATGCTTGTCCGAGAATTTCTTCAATCGCGCAGTTTGGAAGAATACAGCAATGCCTATGGTAGGGGGGTCCTTGAGATGGCCATCGGCATTATCAATGACGATGACCGTTTTATCGGGATGTACGAATTTGCGCGCTGGCACCAGGAGCTTTTGAAAAGAGAAGGAATCGAATAGGAGAATGGGGAATTCGGAATGGGAAATGCGGATTTAAAGGCAGACAGGCCGAGTCTAAGATCGACTGTACATTAAAAGTTGATAGTATTCCTCATTCCTGACCAGCATTCCACCATTCCAATATTGTGGCAGAAGCGAAGCCACGAAAAATTTTCTTTTGAATATAAAGTAACAAAAGCCCTGAAGCGACCAGTTTACTCCTCAATAAACGTTCCCAGGGTGAACTCCTGGTAGTCGGTCGATTCCTCCTGGTAAGTCTCCAGCATTTGCTCCAGGGTTTGTCTTATATTGTTTTGCTTCCAATTATACCAACTTTCCATGTCCTGCCAGGTTCCAATTACCATCAGAATCTGGGGGTCTTCTGAGGATGTCAGCGTTTCTCCGGAAATGTAACCGGGTTGTTGGAGTGCTCCGGATCGCAACTCCCTGAGCAGGGAAATTATTTCCTTTTGCTTTCCCGGTTTAAACTTTCTTTTGATCAGAATTTTGGCATTCATGATGCTCTCCTTATGTTTTAGCACATGGTTTCCAATGGCCGACATGACAAAAAGGATTGTATCACTAAACAAATACTTTTTCGTACTGTCTGCTAGATGAAGAAGCTCCACAAAATACCGGCGCAGATGGCGGAACCGATTACTCCCGAAGAATTGCATGCCATTCCATGCATCAGTAAGAAGTTGGTCGGGTCTTCTTTGAGGCCCATTACATGAACTTCCCGGGCCGAGCCGGGGACCGCGGAAACGCCCGCCGCACCCAGCAGGGGGTTGATTTTTTCCTTTAGAAACAAATTCATGATTTTGCCGAAAATCACACCGGAAGCGGTAGCGATTGAGAAGGCTACAGCCCCTAGAAAGAAAATGCCGAGGGCTTTGGGGGTCAAAAATACATCGCCCTGGGTACTGGCGCCCACGGTAAAGCCCAGGAAAATGGTGGCCGTATCAATGATTGCCGACTGGGCGGTTCCGGCCAGGCGATTGACAACCCCGCATTCTTTTAAGAAATTTCCCAGAAACAGCATTCCCAGCAGCGGCAGTGCAGTCGGTGCCAGATAGCAACACAGCAAAACACCCACCACGGGGAATATGATAAGCTCTTTCTTGGATACTTCCCGGCCGGGTGGCATTCTTATTAGACGTTCCTCCCTGGAAGTCAACAGTCTCATGATCGGCGGCTGGATAACCGGAATCAAAGCCATGTAGGAATAGGCCGCAATGGCAATGGGGCCGATCAGATGAGGTGCCAGTTTGGCTGTTAAAAATATTGATGTCGGTCCGTCAGCGCCCCCGATGATAGCGATGGAGGCAGCTTCTTTGGGGAGAAACCCGAAAAAGAGGGCGCCCAGCAGAGTAAAATAAATCCCCATCTGTGCGGCTGCTCCCAGCAGCATTAATTTGGGGTTGGCGAGCAGAGAGGAAAAATCGGTCATGGCGCCCAAACCTAAAAAGACAATCGACGGATAGACACCGGTTGTCACGCCGAAATAAAGATAGTGCAAAACACTATTGGATTCATAGATCCCTATGCCAAAGCCTTTAAAGAAAGGGACGTTGCCGACCAGGATACCAAAACCGATGGGCACCAGCAAAAGGGGTTCATACTTTTTGGCTGTCCCGAGATAGAGGAATACACAGCCGACGATGATCATAATGACATGGCGGTAGTCAGCCAGAAAATAGCCGGTGTTTGATAAAAACAGGTAAAATAGATCTAGCATGGTTTAACCCTTAATTTGCTTTTTGTTTATTCCAGATGAACATGCCGTCTCCCTGGGCGACCAGTATATCGGCCTCCTGCAGACTTTTTATGGATAGATGCGGATGGGGCAAATTCATTTCTTTTGTCTTTTCAAAAAGTTGTGTGAGTTGAAAAGGCTCTTTCAGTTGCTCAACCAGCGGCCTGTATATGCTGGTAAGCTCGCTGGGGGTGGGGAGGTATTTTCCCTTATCCGCCGGGGAAACAGGTTTCGGCAAATTATCCAATTGGGTCTGCTTTTGGTTTCCGTTTAATTTTTTACCCCTGTTTTCCCAAAGCTCAAGAAATTTGTGGATCTGGGAAATAACAAAAGAAAGTACGACCAGGCCCAAAAACACTGTTGTAGCCCCTACAACTGCCATCGCCCATCCGTTGTTGTTCGTTATGTTATCAATGCCAAACATTTTATACCTCCCCGGCAGTGAGTTTTGCAGGTAGAATCAAAACCACGATCTGTTACGGTAAACTATATGTAATTACATGGAAATAAAATCAACTGAAATGAAAAAGCGAAACTGTTTATCCACCATATTCCTGTATAAAAGTCAATAGATTCTATAGCATTTGATACTCGATAATACAATTACTTCGTATTACAGAACCAATGGAATAATGGAACACTGGAATGGTGGAATATTGGGTTTTGGCCTCCGGCCAATAAGAGCCGCGTCTTAAAGAGTAATACGGCAATGAAATCTCGGAAGGTTTTCCGCGGCACAAAGTATAAAATAGCACGATATCCTTTTAATAACCCATCATTTCAATATTCCAACATTCCAGTATTCCAAGGCCGGTGTAAAAACTCGAATCCCCAAAAGGCACTGGATTTTATTATACTGGAAATAACGGGACAGGCTATCTATCGTCCCCCTCGCCGATACGGCTCGGCAAGCATGGCCGGTGCACTGAGCTTGCGGCTGTCATGCAGGGCACCGATGAAAAGCACAAGCAGGGTGGAGAGATAGGGCAGCATGGCCAGCAAATTTGGGGAAATGCCCAGGGGCTGAAGTAGATACTGCAGAACGAAAATGCCTCCGAATAAAAATGCACCGATTATGGCCCGCATGGGATTCCACAGGGCAAAGATTGTCAGGGCAATCACAATCCACCCCCGGCCGGCCGTCATCCCCTCGATCCACGATTTACTGTAAGAGGTGGACAGATGGGCACCGGCCATGCCTGAAAGTGCTCCCCCGATGATCACACACCAGTAGCGGATCTTGTAAACACTGATACCCTGGGTTTCGGTAGCCTGCGGATTTTCCCCGGCCGAGCGGATGATTATTCCCAGCCGGGTATACCGGAGCACAAACCAGGCAATCAGGGCCAGAATGATGGCCATGTAGAAAAATGGGCTGTGATCAAAAAAAATGATGCCCACAATCGGAATGTCTGATAAAACAGGGATGGGCCAGGTGGCCATTTTTTCGGCCAGCGGTTTGCCGATATAGGGCTTTCCTACCAGTCCGGAAATTCCCAGGCCTAGCATGGTCAGTGCCAGACCGGATACCACCTGGCTGGATTGCAGGGTAATGGAGACAAAAGCGTGGATAACAGATATTAAAGCCGTGGCCACGATGGCTGCAACCAGACCGAGCCAGGGATTACCGGTTGTAAAGGTGACAATAAAAGCGCTGACAGCTCCGATGGCCAACATCCCCTCAACGCCCAGGTTCAATATTCCGGAACGTTCGCAGATAATCTCCCCGATGGTTGCCAGAAGCAAAGGAGTACCGGCAATAAGCGTTCGCTGTAGAACGGAGATAATGATATCTTCCAAGGTCTAGTTTCCTTCCTCACGCCACTGAAGAGTTACCCGGTTTTTAAGGAAAAAATCACCCATAATCAGAAAGACAAGCAGGGTGCCGTTAAAAATTTGAACCGTGGCAGCCGGTAATCCCAGCGATATCTGGATCGCATCGCCGCCGACCAGAATTCCGGCAAAGAATAGCGCCGAAAAGATCACGTTTACCGGGTTGAGCTTGGCCAGCCAGGCAACAATGATTGCAGTGAAGCCGTAGCCGGAAGAAATCGATTCCGGATAACTCAGGTAATGATGTATGCCGGCCGCTTCGCCAACTCCCGCCAACCCGGCCGCCCCGCCGCTGATGATCATGATGATCACGGTGGTTCTGAAAAAATCAATGCCTGAATATTTGGCGGCATCGGGGTTTTCACCGATCACGCGCACTTCATATCCGAACCGGGTGCGATAAACCGTAATACCCAGTATAATCACCACGGCCACCGCTATCAGCAAGGTGGCATAGTGAATCCGGGAGCCGGGAATTAGGGACAGGGTGGCGGACAGGGGCAAGTCATCGGTGTATGGAAATCCGTGTTTGGTTTTGCCGCGCCAGGGGCCGACAATCAGAAATTTCATGAATTCATTGCATATGTAGTTCATCATGAGGGTCGAAATGACCTCATTGATTGAGAATTTTACCTTGAGGATGGCCGGGATCATTCCCCAGAGGGCGCCGCCCACGAACCCGGCCATAAACATCAGGGGCACAATGACGGGTGCAGGCAGGTAGGGGCCCCAGTTCAAACCGACCCAGGTACCGAAAATGGCCCCCATCAACAGCTGGCTTTCAGCCCCGATGTTCCAGAATTTGGCCCTGAAGGCCAGGGTTAAACCGCTGCCGATTAAAATAAGCGGGATGGCCTTGGTGATGGTTTCTTTTATTCCGTAAAGGCTGCCGAATGATCCGCTGAAAATTTTAGCGATGGCATAGAGCGGGTTTACCCCGAAAATAATAAAAATCGAACTGATCGCCAGGAGCCCGGCCGCCAGTGAACACCCGAGCGAAAGCACGGAATGCCTTGGCAGGATGTCAATTCGCTCACTTACTTTTATATGCATAACAGTTCCAAAAAATGAACATCGAACGTTGGAAGTTGGGCGTTCAATGTTCGACGTTCAGTCTGTTCGCTGCTCCGGTCTCTTGTGGTTTCATATAAGATAGAAGACATTAAACGTCTATATTCTCAGTGATCCGGCCATCATCAGGCCGATATCTTTCAGCCGCGGATCGTCAGCATTCAGCACGCCCATAAACTCACCCCCGAACATTACGGCAATCCGATCACACAGTTCGAAAATTTCATCCAGATCTTCGGAGACCAGCAGGACCGCACCGCCTTCCCGGCGGCGCTTTAGCAGATGGTTGCGAAGATATTCCGTGGCGCCCACATCGAGTCCGTAAGTCGGATGGGAGGCCACCAGCAGGGAAGGGTTTTCGCTGATTTCCCGGCCCAGAATCAATTTCTGGATGTTGCCGCCGGATAGATTTTTCGTCTGGACATTGATCGAAGGGGCCAGCACCTTAAAATCGGTCAGAAGCTGTTGGGTATGCTGTTTAATTTTGTTATAGGCCAGAAAAAATCTATTGGAATACTTGCGTTTGTGGTGCTGTTTTAAAATAGCATTGTCGTAGAGGCATAAGCCCGGAGCAATGCCAAATTTAATTCGTTCTTCCGGAACATGCGCAATTCCTCTGTTGTGGATACGTCGGGCCGTCTCGTTGGTAATGTCCACACCGTCCATGATTATTTTGCCGGATTCCACCCGTCGCAGGCCGGTGATGGCCTCGACCATCTCCCGTTGACCATTGCCGGATACACCGGCAATGCCGAAAATTTCATTGCGAAAGATTTCAAATGAAACGCCTTTGACGGAATCCAGGCCCTTGTCGCTTTTAACAACGATATTTTCGACCGTAATGACTTTTTCACTTCTCTCCATGGGCTCTTTTTTGATCTGAAAAATGATATCTCTTCCGATCATCATCCGGGCCAGGCTTTTTTTATCTACATCTTTGGTGTCCGCTTCCCCGACAATACGTCCTTTCTGCAGCACCGCCACCCGATCGCAAAGCTCTATTATTTCGTCAAGCTTGTGGCTGATCAGAATAATCATGTGGCCCTGGTTTCGCATTTCTCTAAAATTCTCAAAAAGATCCCTGGACTCCTGGGAGGTCAGCACCGAGGTCGGTTCATCCAGGATCAGCAGGTCGGCACCGTTCATCAGGGCCTTGAGAATTTCGACCCGTTGCTGTTCGCCGGCAGACAGTTGCCAGACCATCCGGCCAGGATCGATGTTAAAATTAAATTTTTTAGCAAAGGACAGGATGTTTTCGTTCAATTTGTGCTGGGGGAAAAACTGAGGGGCCTTTTCATAGCCGAGGGCAATATTTTCAGCCACCGTGTGATTCTGAATGAGCATAAAATGCTGGTGCACCATGCCGATGCCGTGATGCCGGGAATTTACCGGAGAATTAATGGTGATATTTTCCCCGTTGATCCGGATGCGGCCGGAATCGGGCTGGTAAAGACCGTATAATATATTCATCAGAGTGGTTTTGCCGGCGCCGTTTTCACCCAGCAGTCCCAGGATTTCGCCTTCTCTGACAGCTAAATTAACGCCAGAATTTGCTTTAACACCTTGAAATGATTTAGAAATATTTACCATCTCAAGGCTCTCTATCTTTGCCATGAATCGCCTAAGATTGTCAGAACATTACGATCTTTTACGAATAATTAGGACAAATTTCTCTGCGTACTTTGCGGCTTGAATGAGCGAAGCGAATGTGCGGTGAACCTATTCACCTGAATAAAACAGACGGGGAGCTGCAGAAATGCGGGCTCCCCGTTTGCACATAACTACCGATTCATCAATTATTTCGGAATGCTGCCGGCGACATTATCTACGTAATACATGATGCTGAGCAGGTCGCCCTTGGATGCTCTCTGACCTTCTTTGATCATGAGCTTGCCGGTATTGTCTTTAATCGGACCGGAAAACGGATCAAATACATCCGGACCTTTTTTCATCTGCTCATAACGCTTGACAACCAGGTCATAAGCGGAGATTTTTCCGAAATCGGGCGCCTCCACCATTTTCATTTTTAGTTCAGCCACAAATTTGGGGTTGATGATGTTTTCAAAGGACCCGCCGAGAATAGCTGCTTTTTCAGCGATCAGCCACCATTCGTCGTTATTTTTCCAGGTGCCGTTGTAAATATCCTGCAGAATTTTGACATACATCACGCCCCAGTCCACCAGCTGTCCCGAAACAACCGAGTCTTTGCCATAGGGCTGCATCGGGCTGTAATGGCTGAAGGTGTAAATTTGCTGGCCTTTTTCGGTGTGCTCCTGGCCGACTTCGATGACGGCCGGTGTGTCTTCGGTAAAGGCCAGGGTATCGCAGCCTTCGGCAATCAGGGCTTCGGAAGCTTCCCGGGCTTTGTCCGGTCCGTACCAGGCATAAATCCATTTGACATGCACTTCCGCTTTGGGATTGGTTGCTTTTATCCCCAGAGCGAAGGCATCGATATGACGAATCAGCTCCGGAATCGGAAAGGCAGCAACATAGCCGATTTTATTGGTTTTCGTCATAGCGCCGGCCATTAAGCCATTGAGATAGTAGGTCTGATACAGATCGGCGAAATAGGTGCCGACATTGGGCAACTGCTTGAACCCCGAGCAGTGCATGAATTTTTTGTCCGGGTATTTTTTGCCGGCTCTGAGGGTATCTTCCATATAGCCGAAGCTGGTGGTGAAAACGATATCCACTTTTTCACCCTGAATGAAGCGATCGATAATACGGGCCGAATCTGCTTCGGCCACCGATTCGATATAGACCGTTTCCAACCAGGGGAGTTTTGATTCAGCAAACTTACGGCCAACGTCATGGGCATGGGACCATCCATAATCACCCACCGGTCCAACATAAACAAATCCGGCTTTTAGTTTTTTATCCCCGGCAAAGGCCATGCCGGAAGCCACAATTAAACACAGTCCAATGATGATAAAACCTTTTGCAATTCGCATGTTCTACTCCTTTCAAGTTAAGGGTTTTTACCCCAATCGCTTTTGAACTATCGAGCATCCGGCGCATGCACCTTTGACACCTGAAATCCTAGCTACACGTGTTTACAACGCCTAAGATATTTCTCAGTAAATTAAGGATTTTAATCTTTTTTTCCATCTTCATGAACGAAGCAAGATTTCATTTAAATAGATTGAAATCATTAATTATTCATTCTGCAATTTTCATTTTTCATTTGGAGTTGGATACCGCAATATAAAGATTAAGGGATAGGGGGTCAAGCAAAAAACTATCGAATTTAGGAATACAACGGCGGATAAAAATGTGGTTGGGCTGGTTGATGCGAATCAAACCAAAAACAGCGGTCCGGCGATTAGAAGAGCGATACCTGGAATAAGGTAACGGATGAATTCCCCTCGTCTGCAATACCAAGACGGCTTAAATTTCACTCAAGATCTGAAGGAAATCATCGCCTTCAACAGCTGCCATCGTGTTGGTTTGGGCGCTGATCAGGTTGCCAATCCGGGCGGCCGCTCGCATGGCAGTTCGATTGTCCGGAAATTCGGCTACCGACAAAGCATCGTAGGCACCCAGCAGACCGTAAATATGTAGAATCCGGCCCTTTTCATCGGCCACGATTTGTCGGACTTTTTCAAATCTTTCGATTCCACCTCCCTGTACGGGGCCTGAATATCTGTAGAGGGTGACATAGGGTTGCATGGTAATTTCCTTTCTTAGAGGGTCAAATGGTTTGTGCTGCAATGATAGTAACAGTTTCTTTTCATTTTCAGCTGAAATTAAGAGTTGAAGAGGGTGCATAAACTCAACAGGAAACGCGATACAGGCATCAAAAATGGCAGTGGCAATCGGTTTCAGAGCGCCGGAGGCGGTTACAATAAGAACAGTATGGGTT
The DNA here is from genome assembly GCA_963821065.1 of uncultured delta proteobacterium. Classification (GTDB taxonomy): domain Bacteria; phylum Desulfobacterota; class Desulfobacteria; order Desulfobacterales; family JAFDCJ01; genus JAFDCJ01. Next base: position 394,083 of record CAWGCM010000006.1, read on the forward strand.
TTCTCTAATTTAAATAGGCTTTAACTGTCAAGCAAAAAGAATTCTTGATTTGACGTTAATTTTTAACTATGCTCCTAAAATTCGAATAAAAACCCTGGGTCCAAAGACTCATAATCGATTTATCCGGCCACGCTTGAGAAATTATAAATGGGAGATAATGTGGCTTTTATCCAGGTGAAAGGGGGGCGATATGAATCTGGTAAAAATGGGCGATGAACGAATTGAAAAATTGGGTGACACCCGGGCATTTGTATTTGAAGACGAAGAATTTAGTTCATTACGATTAAACGAGATGGGCCGAAGGCTTGCCGGTGGATTAAAGTCGCTCGGTATCGGCCGGGGTGACCATGTGGTGGTGTCGCTTTCGAACTCTCCGGAAGTCTTTGCCTGTTTCGGGGCGATCTGGCGCCTCGGGGCGGTGATTGTGCCCATCATGTTTTTACTGGGCGAGGATGAGACCCGCTATATCTTGGACCACTCCGATGCCAAAGCAGTGATCACCAGCGTGGACCTTCTTGGAAAAAATAGAAAATGCCGCCAAGGGGAATCGACCAAATTAAGAAAATTATCGTTTTGGACGGGGAAGATCAGGGGAATCAGGTCGATTTTAGCGGACTGATCGAAAATAATCCGCCGTTGCAACAGACTGAAGAGATGAATGAAGATGACGTTGCGCTAATGATTTATACCTCCGGAACTACCGGTCGACCTAAAGGGGTGATGCTTTCCCACAACAACCTTCACCAGAACTGCGCTGTGCCACCTATGAGGCCAGTGAGGCGGTTAAAGGTGATATTGCTCTTGCTTTGCCTGCCGCTGGCCCACTCATTCGGTGTCGTGATCATGAATGCCGGCTATTCATTCTCCGTTATAGCGAGGGTTTTGGCGTCCTGATGCGCTGGTTTGATCCGGAAGAGGTATTACGGTTGATTGAAAAATATCGTGTGACCCTTTTTATCGGTGTGCCCGTAATGTATCAGCTGCTGGTTATCCCATCCGGCTGCTGATAAATACGATACCAGTTCCCTGGAACGCTGCACCATCAGTGCTGCGCCGGTTACCGAAGAGCTTTATAGGTCTTTTACCACTAAATTCAACTGCAAGATGTATGAGGCTTATGGGTTGACCGAAGCTTCGCCGGCCGTGGCCGCTCTGCCGACCGAGCATGCCTGTTGAAAAAGGGCTCAACCGGGGTATCCGATACCCGGGGTGGAGGTCAAAATATTTGATCTGGATGACAACGAATGTCCGGCTGGCGAGCAGGGAGAAATCGTGGTCAAAGGTCCCAATGTGATGCTGGGCTATTACAAACGACCGGAAGAAACCGCCGAAGCATTGCGCGGCGGCTGGCTGCACACCGGCGACGTGGGCTATCTCGATGAAGAGGGTTACCTTTATATTACCGATCGGATCAAGGATATGATCATAAAAGGCGGCTACAACATCTATCCCAGTGAAATCGAGGGCTATCTGGAGGCGCATCCAGCGGTAGGCGAGGTGGCAGTGATCGGGATTCCGGATCAAAAATATGGTGAAGACGTCATGGCCTTTATTGTTCGGACTCCCGGGCAGGAACTCGAGTGAAGGCGGTTTGATCGAGTTTGCTAAATCGAAAATAACACCGTTTAAAGCACCATCCCGGGTGAAATTTGTAGATGGATTGCCGAAGTCTCTAGTAGGAAAGGTTTTAAAGAAAGAGCTCCGAAAGATGGTGTAAAATTGGCTTCAAAGCCTCATTTAATGTTGGAAGGCTGCGTTGCTAGCGGCTCAAAGTCCCCCTTGCAGCGGGACGACTTTGCTCTTATAGGCCTTGCAAGTAGAAGCTTCCGACTCGTGAAAAATTCAGTGGTCAATTGACCTCCGATTGCCCCTCCTCGAGGGGGAGAGACATCCCTGAATTGTCTACCGCCGGGTGGGTCGCATCCGGCATTGCACCGTATAAATAACGAATCATCGTTTTTTGGGCCAATGGTCGCTCCAGGACAATTCGAATCGTCTGCGGATCATGCCGAAAAACCTTCGTGAGCGGAACAGATGTATCGTTCGCAAGTACTTCCCACCCCGTTATTCCCGAAACCGGGCTAAAATCCGTACCGCCGCGATGCTCAATTCTTACATCTATCGTGCGGGGGTCTATTAGTTTTGCTCCGGCGATAGACGGTCCCCGGTGGTATGTTTCTTCTCCCAGGATAAATAATACGGTTTGGGCGACACGGTATCCCATTTTTAAATAGGCCCGGGTTGAGAGGTGTTGACGACCCTGGTTTTTGAGATCAAGGGTTGTGGCTGCCAGATAGCAGTCGGGAACCTTTTCGACAACGCGGTATTGAGCGTTGCGAACCGCCTGGTGGGGATCATCTTTGCCGCCGGGGCGTTTGACCATCGCAACGACCAGAAATGGCAAGTGCTTTCGATGAGAACCGTTTTCGATGTCGACCCGCACCTGACGGGTAATAAAGCCCTCGAGAGACATTCGATATTCTTCCTCGGTTACGGTGCCCCGCGCTGCATCCGCTTCGCCCTGGATCCAGACGACAAATTCTACCGCACCGCCGGTCTTTGCAACGCCGTCTACAAAATGACTGTAGATTGAATCCCGCACTGTATCTTCCCAGTATCCGGTGCCCCAATCAGCTTCTTTTCTCAATCCCGAGCCATTTACAGAAAAATCCAGAAACCCCACCGGGATGCCCAGCCGCTCGATTATCAAGTTGCCGAAGGCGATGGCCGCGTTGCCTTGTCTACCGAGTTTTGACCAGCGGTTACCATTGAATTTTTGCAATAGCGAATGGGACCTTAGGTCGGTTCCGGTGTAAAACCACTCCTTCATGTTGGACTGACCAAGGCAAGCCACCAGGATGCCGACGCCCCACTTATGGGTTCCGTTGTTGATGACTTCTCGATTTTCGGCGCTGCGCACCTGGAGGTTATACCATCCGCCCTGGGGCACATCCGGGATAACACCCACATAAATTCCATTTTGCGGGGAGGCGTCAACCACGGTCCAGGTTACGACCTCATCATGGGTACGGTCCCTAACCACCCGAGCCTCTATGGCTCCCGGCTTGCCGGTGTATATTCCTGACACGACAATGTCCGCACTCCGGCCATTGCGCTGGAAAATACGCCCGTCTTCAAAGTCGGTCACGGCGATGGAGACGGTCTTTGTAAGCGCTGGATTTTTATCCAATGATAAGAGTTGCTTGGTATCAGTTTCTTTAACTTCTTTGTCCGGTGCAATCAAGGAAAGATCAGCAGCGATTTTTGGCAGAAAGCTGTCCGTCACAAATCCGGCCTGCAGGTCCGTGGAATCATTTTTCTGATTTCCTTCTATATAAGAAGAATTGCTATCATCAGAACGTTCATCATCTTCCGAGATGAGGCTCCCGGAATCATTTTCATAGCCGGCCTTTTCCGAGTCTGCAATGAAAGACATGGTTGGTAGTTCCGAACTTGAAAATTCCGGCTCCGAATCTGATTCTATCTCTGAATCTAGCAGAGGGAATTCTTCCTCCAAGTCGGTTTCTGCAACAATGAGCCATTGCGGATGACGGTCTTCGACATCGGGATCGTTGAAAAACTCAAATATTTCAGCTGATCGCAGACTGAAAACTCCCGGGTGATTACCCGGCTGAATTTGAATAGATGGTGGTTTTTGAAAAGGCAGCGGTATATAGATTTCGTTCATCCCCTTCTTGAGAAATTTTGGCATATTATAGGGATGAACGGTCATGTAACTGACGGTCATTATATCCGTGTGCGGAGCCTCGATCGACAGTTTCAGCAATCTAAAAATGGTTTCATCCGAGGCGGGCAGGGATTTAAACTCAAAAACCGATGGGTCACCCACCGACTTTATTTGCAAACCCGATACGCCCAGGCTTAGGGAAATGTCCGACACCGCTTCAGCAGCCTGAAGGTCGAATGGATAAATGGCGGTTATTTGCACTTGGTTCTCGATCCTTGAAAAGAGGCTGTCGATATCAATATCCAACGAGTCCAGTCCGGATTCTGCCTTTTCCAGCAAAATAACATCATACCTGTGCAAGTCTTCATCATAGTGCTTTGACGGCACCCGGTCGGCCAGGATCACGTCAAGCCGGTAGAACATTTGCTGCAAATAGGGTGTCAGCAGACCCAGGAATTTATCGCCATAAACAATTCCAACCGGATGACGGGGGCGTCCGGTGCCCGCATAGTGCCGGACAGGCTTATCCCCGGGTTGAGATTTGAACCCCATTAGTTGACGGTTGAGATCATCGGGGTCGGCGGTCGAAATAGGCGTGTAATCCAATACTACTTTTTCCTGCGGGTTCTCTAGTATCTGTCGCTGAATCGCTTCGGCGGCAACCATGGCACCCAATCCGTTCCAACAGACGCCGGCTTTGTTGTAGAGCAGCGCATGGCTTGATTTGGATTCAGTCAGCAATTGGTCAATTCTCACAAAATTTTTCATCGGCAAAGCGGCAATGGCGTCAATGAGCAGATCATAACGGCTGCGATTGCACGCATTGCGCGGTGGTACATACCCCACAAACTCGGGGTAAATGGTGGATTTGTTCGGCACCACCATAAAGAAAAACCGGCGTCCCGAGGCTCCTATCACCTTCTCAAGGGCGTAAAGCTTCAGCGCTATCTGTGCTGCATCGGCCTCGTTGCCGCAGGCCTCTTTACGAACATCCTCAATTGACCGGCGACTGTAAAGCCATCCCCCATTGCCGACGTGAACATCCGGGGCATCCGTCATGCGGAAGATGTGGAAATCCACCCACCGTTTCACGAAAATGAAGGGGCTTCGCAACGAGAAACTGTCGTTATAATATTGGTCCAAAGCCTTGTAGTACTGGTTGTCGAGAAGGGCCTGGGTATACACCTGAGGTGGTTTTAGACCGATGCGATTTACCGGAATACTGAAATCCGGATTCATTATCCAGGTTACAGTCGGCACCAAAAGAAGGCCGACAAATATGAGTACTAGAATCTTTTTCATCATACGTTTAAAAACGATAATAAATAAAAGGACTGCTGACCCCCCCCACAATCATCGCTGCACAATACGGTAGCAGCAGCAGAATCATCAATGCACCGGCAGTTAGTGCCAGCGGGTCCTTTTTATCAATCAGTATTTTTATTCCCGAAAAATCACCGGGTAGAAAAAAAACCGACAGGGCCGTCATCAAAAATAGAATGTTGCGGTAGTTTAGCGCCCGAACCAATTCATAGGAAAGTGTCAGATCTGAAGCCGTAAACATCTTTCCCAAAAATCCCATTGCCTGAGAGATATCTTCGGAGCGAAAGATTACCCAGCCCACCGTAATGATAAACAGCGTTATGGCGCGACGCACCGCTCTAAATTTTTCAAGGGGAATGCTACGGGCACCGGTGACACGTTCCAAAATCAGGAAAAGCGCGTGGAAAGTTCCCCAGGCCAGAAAGGTCCAGTTGGCGCCATGCCAAAACCCGCACAGGATGCAGACCACTGCCATGTTAAAGCAGGTCCTTAGAATCCCTCGCCGGTTGCCGCCCAAAGGGATATAGAGATAGTCCCTGAACCACTGACTCAGGGTGATATGCCAGCGACGCCAGAAATCGGTCACACTTATGGCGGAGTAGGGTCGAGTGAAATTTTCCGGAGTTTTAAATCCAAACAGCATACCCAGGCCGATGGCCATGTCGGAATAGGCCGAAAAATCGAAATAAATTTGGAGGGTGTAGGCAATCGCACCGAGCCAGGCCACTTTGGTATCCAACAGCTCCAAATTGAGGCTAAATATAACGTCGGCAATCTGGCCGCAGGAATTGGCGATCATCACCTTTTTGGCCAAACCCCAGCAGAAGCGCAGGATACCCGTGTAGAAATTGTCCCACGATTCCCTACGCTCTTTAAGTTGATTGCGAATATAGCTGTAGCGAACAATCGGCCCGGCGATTAACTGAGGAAACATGGAAATGTAAAGGGCAAAGTCGACAACGTTCGTCATCGCAGGGCTTTCACCCCGGTATACGTCGATGATATAACTGAGTTTTTTAAATGTAAAAAACGAGATTCCGATTGGGAAAATGACTTCCTTCCAGACGATGGGGTTCAATTGGAAACTGGCCAGGGCAGTGTTGAACTCGGCCACGAAAAAATTGCCGTATTTAAAATAGATCAGAAGTCCCAGGTTAAAAATCGCCGAAAGACACAACCACAACTTTTTTTGTCGGGCGACGCGATCGATCAGCAGTCCGAACAGGTAATCCGCCAAAGTGGAAATTATGAGGATCAGAAGAAAATCGGCAGCACCGTAGAGGTAAAAAAGGTAGCTGAAAAAAAGAAGCGTCGCATTGCGCAGCCCGGTGGGAGCCAGTAGCCGCTGTGCATAATAACAAACGATTACCACCGGGAGGAAGCTGAAAAGAAAAAAGGAGCTTGAAAATACCATCTGAGATAATACCTGGCCCATTTCGGAGCTGTCAAGATACGGTTACACTGAAGCTAAATCTAAAACCCATTCAGCTACCAATATCATATCTCAAATGGATTCGTTTTACAAAAATTGAAATGTACCCCTAACCCTCTTCCAAAACTCTGATTTCGTCGGTTCTTATACGCAAGTGTTCACTCATATCCAAAGCGATATTGCGAACCAGCTTAACAGCTATTGCCGGGGCTTCGTTCTGTAAAACACCATATACACCGGTAATAAAGATGCGCGGGAGGAGGTCAACAATATCAATGTCCATGATTCAGCTAAAGAACTACCGGGGTCGGCACAAGCCGAAAATTTGTTCCCGGCCCTCTCTTCCTTTGATGGGAATACTCCCTAAATCCTTTATCGAAAGCTGGTCTTGGACCAGTTTTGCAGTTTGTGAGCAAATAACAATTTTTTCTGAGAGTTCCTTGTTCGCGAGACCGGATAAACGGAAGGCTAAATTCGTACAATCACCGACCAGAGCCAAATCGGCGGCCCGTGAACCATAGTGAGACAGGGTGACCTTGCCGGTTGTAATCCCCCACCCCATCTGCAAATTATCAACTGCAATATTTTTTTCGGATAATTTAGACCGTATTTTTTCCGTCGTCTGGGTTTGTTCGATGGCAGCTTGACAGGCCAGAACGGCCTGTGCGGCAAGCGGTTCAACATTGTGATCCCAGAAGGCATAAACGGCATCACCGGCATAATCTTTGATGGTTCCTTTGAATTTGGTAATGATAGTGCTGAAAGTTTCGATTATTTCTTTCATCAGGGCATAGACATCTGCTGAAGCATTTGCCTGTGAAAATGTTGTAAATTCCCTGACATCAGCGACAAGGTTGGTTACCACGACCTCGGCCGGCGTCACCCGGGTGAAATCAGTGAATACCGGCCTATCTTTAACCGCGGTCAAATCGTCAGGGTAATTTACCTGACAGGAGAAGTCTCCCAGGCTGACGGTATCCCCGTCCACAAGGGAACCGGATGAACCGGCAGCCATTCGTGTTCCGTTTATCCAGGTACCGTTTTTGCTCATATCGGTAATTTGAAGGTCATTTATGCCGCGACTAATTACCGCATGATCTCTGGATACCTGGTCATGATTCACCAGAATCCTTTTTTGAGGGTTTACACCCTTGCAGCTTCGTCCGATAAAAACCTTGTCAACAATTTCCAACCTTTGGGTTTGCGTGTCCTTATCAACCCATTCCAAATACGGATTTGCCATGATTTCGCCTTCAACTTTCAAATTCCAAACAAAAGACACAGGATGGGAGTGAATCTAGATCAACCTGTTGGTGGACAAAACATATGCTTTTAATAAACGGCAGCCAGAACAACGGTGATATTATCTTTGCCGCCGGCCAATTTGGCCGTCTCAATCAGTTGTTCGACCTTGCGCTGGATATCGATTCCGGAACACAAAATATCGCGAATTTGATCATCCGGGACCATGTCGGTTAAACCGTCTGAACACAGGAGAAACAAATCCTCCGGGCGGGATTTTCCTTTCAATAGATCAAGTTCAATCTCTTTTGTCAGACCAAGGGAACGGAAGATGACATTGCGCAACGGATGCTGTTTTATCTTGTCCCGGGTTATTAACCCCGCTTCCAGCTGCTGCTGGACAAACGTGTGATCCTGGGTGAGCTGTTCGAGTTGCCCGTTTCTTAAACAATACGTGCGGCTGTCTCCAATATGACCGATAATAAACCCCTCATCAGAGAAGGCCAGAAGCTCTGCCGTGCACCCCATTCCTTTGTGATCCGGATTTTGCGTTACATGCTTCAGGATGTTAGCGTTTGCCAGACGGAAGGCTTTTTGAACACGATGCTTAATTTCTTTTCCGGATCGATCGGAATTGCCGGCAAACGTTTCTATCGCGCTTTCAGTAAAGATTTTGCTGGCAAGCTCGCCGGCCGCGGCACCTCCGACACCGTCTGCGGCCAGACAGAAATTCTGATCGGGATTTATGAAGAATGCATCCTCGTTGTTTTTACGTTTAAGCCCGATATCGGTTTTACCGGCAAATTCTCTATGGGGCATATCGTACTCCTCCAGTATCAGTTTAGGTTGGTTCTGGGGAGTTGCCGTTTTTCTTGAATTTCTTTCTCATGAAATCTGCAAGGTCGGCAATGTCAAAATTAATTTTAAGCTCTTTTTTACATGCCAACAGATCATTGTATAAAGCAGAAGCATTCTGATATCGTCTATCTTTCTCCTTTTCCAGGCATTTCATCACAATGCGGTTTACTTCTTCCGGAAGATCCGGCATGGATTTTATCAAAGGATCAATTTCTTTTTTTGGAATCGTCCGGATCGCCTCAACATCGCTGCTAAACTTGTACACTCTTTTGCCGGTAAGCGTTTCATAAAAGACAAGGCCCAACGCGTAAATGTCTGCCTGCTGGTCAATAGCTTCTCCAAGGGCCTGTTCCGGTGACAAATAGGCCAGCTTGCCTTTGACGACGCCGGCCTGGGTTAAGCTCGGCTCGGATCGGGCCTTGGAAATTCCAAAATCGCTGATCTTGACCTCACCTTGATAAGAAATCAGCATATTTTGCGGACTGATATCCCGATGAACAATATTAAACGGTTTTCCTTTTTCATCCCGCTTCGTATGAGAATAATCCAGGCCCTTGCAGAGTTGTAATATAATGAAACACGGTCTGCTCAACAGTGAGTCCCTGATTCATGGCTGAAAGGATTTCTCCCAGATTCTTCCCGTCGATGTATTCCATTGCGATAAAATAAGCGTTTTCAATTTTTCCGTAATCAAAAATTTGAACAATATTAGGATGTTGCAACAAGGCAGCCAGCCGGGCTTCACGGGTGAACATTTTGATAAAATCCTTGTTGCCTGCCAGGTGCGGTAGAATTCGTTTTATTGCAACTTTTCTTCGAAAACCGTCCCGGCGAACGTAATCAGCAAGAAACAGTTCCGCCATACCTCCCCGGGCAATTTTTTGTTGTAAGAGATACGGCCCGATCCGCTGCATGCTTTTTATATCCTGGCTGATTTTAAGGGCTTTGGCTTTTGCCCTGCGGTCCAGCCAGATTAAAACGACACCCAGAAAAATGATCGACAGGATGATTCCGGACAGATAAAAGAATCGCGATTGATTAAGACCTTGATTAAGGTGAGCAGCGGATAGAGCGACCCCAACCCTTCCTATCTCGACATCTGAGAAAATAATATTTTTAAAAAATCCGATTACGCTTGTATTGTCCGGTGAGAAACCGGTTGTGATCGAAATGCCGTCGATCGTATGGATCGTTTTTTCATTTTTCATCCGCTCAAATTTTTTATTCGTCATGTCTGTGTCTGTGTGAGCCAGGATGTAATTATTGTGATCCATTATCACAGCAAACTTCAGATCCGTCACTGTCTGCAATTCTTTGACGGCGACATTGAGTGATAAAATGTCTTTTTCCAGGACGAAGGGCCCACTTTTGGTCGCCAGATTTTGAGCCTCCGAAAGTCCCTCTTGATACAGGGCCTCATTCATCCGTACCACGGTGAAGTGATAAATAAAAAAGCCGGCGATATTCGCCACTAGCCAAATCACCAGGCCAATGGCCAGGGCCTTCCGATTACGTTCAATGAAACCTATTTTTGTTATGCTCTTCATACCCCTGGAAAATTTTGTAAAAGCACTCGTTGAAACTTCCTTCACTTTTACCACTGTCATCGTGGCAATATCACTGACAAGCATGGAACACCTCCTTTCCCGCTCCTATCAGGTGTCAGCGGCCAGTTTTTTAATGATTTCGGTGCAGCGCTCTATAATCTGGCGACGCATCCAGGAAAGATCTTCTTTTTTTGCAAGATCGTTAATATCGATTCTTTTGCCGTGGGCAACGCTACCGGTCTTTGACCTGTCATTGGCGGTTTCGATGGTCAAAAACCGCTCAAGGTTTGAACGATGGAACACCCTGTCGGAAAAAGGCTTATGGGTCCTGCATAAAGGGCAGACCACAAGGGCGTCATTCCCGGTTGCTTTTATTGCGGAATTGGAGCGATTAAAGTTGAAGGTTTTCATTAAAAATTCGCTGGTCGAGTGGTAGCGAAAAACCAGTATAAAAATCAATAAAGCCAGACAGCTTAAGCCCGCAATAATCAGGAATATATTTCTGGTTTGATACATTTGGCCGGTTGACAGCCCGATAAAAATTTCTCCAATTTTAGTACCGGCGTAGGTGATGTCTGAGGCAAAGTTAAGAAATTTTGCGTGGCTTGCAAATCCGCCCTCCCAAACAGAAACCTTTTCGACAATGTCGGCAGCGTCTGTCATGTCCGGCATAAGATGTCCGGTACCGGTGAAAGCAATGACTTTATTGCGATGGTCGACGACCAATGCATAAACAACATCTTTCTTATTGGCGGCATCGGTCAACAGGCTGTTAATTGTCTGGTCGTTATTTTCCAATAGAGGCAGGCTGACAAGCTCAGAAAACGCATGCGTCATTTTGATTCCTGAATCGGTTAACCTGTTTTTATGGCGATCTGAGGTGAAAGAAATAATCGAGTAGCCTAACAGCATTGCTAACCACCAGAGCACAATGCCGTAAATGACATAGCGGGTGTTTAAACGGAAGCCCGGTCGTTGGACAGAATCCATTCGGAAATTTCCCCCGTTAGGGTGTTGCATAACGGTCCTGGTGTGCTGGCCATTTTGAATAGGTGCTGGTGGATCTATTTGAAAAAGCAAGCTTTATTTGTTAATCTTATTAAAATATTATGGTCAAAAAGTAATGTCAAGTAATTTACAGGACGAAGATTTCCACAATTTGATGGTTTAAGGCCTGTGTGCCGATTCCAACAACTTTGTTATTCAGGCTTGAGATCGTGATATAATAATTAAATTGACAAGAAGCTTATAATCAGATTAAGGATTAAAGGCTACAATACTCCGCGGGCAAGTGCTCCGGCGATGGTAGGCAGGAATATTCAAACAGATAGTGCTCCACGGGCCTTTATCCTTGTGCTCATATTTTTTCCGAGGATTAGCATGTTAGCTTCAGGTATATCTCAAGCGCAGGCAGAGCGGCGCTCCCAGATCACCAAAATAATCTTTTTAAGCGTTCTGATGGGGATAGGGTCGCTTTTTTTCTACTCCTGTATCCCCACCAGCTCGGCAGTTCGGTCTCCGGAGAACAACCTGTTTCGATCCGAAGATTACATCGTTTATATGCTCCAGGACAACGAAACATCCGCTGAACTGGCGCAAACATTTTTGGGAGACCAAAAAAAATCGTGGATGATAGAGGAAGCCAATCCAGGGGTTCGCTATGGCAGGGGCAACCAGATTGTGATTCCGCTGAAAGAGAGAAACAAGGGTGGAATAAGCGGTGATGGATTTCAAACGATACCGATATTGACCTATCATCGATTTGCTGAAAGTTGCAGCTCCCCGCTGTGCATGCCTAGGAAAACCTTTGAACTTCAAATGCGATATTTGAAAGAAAATGATTATCATGTGATCACGGCCAAAGAGCTTATGGCTTTTCTTGATTACCGTCAGGGGCTTCCGAAAAAATCTGTTCTCATCACCATGGATGACGGATATCGTTCGGTCTATAATATAGCCTATCCGATTCTCAAAGAATTCGGATATACGGCAACTCTGTTCGTCTATACCAGTTTTGTAGGTGTTTCCAAAATGGCCATCACCTGGAACCAGCTAAAAGAGATGAAGGCAGACGGTTTTATGATCGGCTCGCATACAATTTTTCACAGTGATCTCACCCAGCCCAAAGAGGGCGAGCCCGAGCCGGAATTTATGGCCAGGATCAAAGAGGAATTATATGGGTCCAAAAAAATCTTGGATCAAAAATTGGAGCAAAACACTTTTTTTCTAGCTTATCCCTTCGGTTATTATGATCAACGGTCAATTCAGATGGCCAGAAAGGCGGGCTACAAAGTGGCCATGTCCGTTAAAAGAGGCGGTAATCCATTTTTCGCAAACCCTCTGGTTTTGAGAAGGGACCAGATACTCAAAAGAGACATGCCCTCATTCAGGTCCAGACTGAAAACGTTTAACCTCCTTTCACTAAAGTGAGAAAACCATGAAACATAAAACAGGACTTATTGGCGTCATCTTACTGCTGGCATTGGCTGTTGGCTGTGCGGGGCTCGGTAAAAAATCACCCGCCCAGCTTGCCGAAGAATATACGGCAAAGGCCAAGGCCTATGAAGCTCAGGGTGAAATGGTTGAGGCGTTAAAACAATACAAGCTGGTGCTTACGGTGGATCCGGAAAATCAACTGGCTAAAGAAAAAAGCACAGTACTTGGGCAGGAACTCCATATAATGGCTGAGAAGCATTATCAGATCGGTCTTAAATTCTACAACCAAGGCCAATACCGTGGGGCGCGAAAAGAATTTCTAACAGCGTTGCGGTATAATCCGGAACACGCAGAAGCAAAAGACAAATTGACAACTACCAAAAAAGAGATCGAGCAGGTCTCGAGGTACTTCGTGCACACCTTGCAACCGAACGAAACCATTTCAACCCTAGCCGATAAATACTACGGTGATTACCGCAAATTTCATCTCATCGCCGAATACAATGAGTTGGAGGATGCAACCAAAGTCACTGTCGGACAGGAGATTAAAATTCCCGTGCTCGAAGGAATGCCGATTGTTGTAGACCGAGCGGCAATAAAAACGGAGAGTGGTGAAACATCTGAATCTATGCCCGGTGAGATTATCACTGTAAAACGCTACATCACCCATAGCGTTCGATCCGAGGAGACCCTTTCTAAACTGGCGCAAATGTACTACGGCGATTTAATGAAATACCCTATCATCGCCAAATTTAACAATCTGGAAGACGGCGTGCCCGTAAGGGTCGGGCAGGAACTTAAAATCCCCGAAGTTGAAGGGCTTCCCTTTTTGGCACAAGGCAGGGAAGCGGAGGCCAAAGTGGCCAGCATTCCCACCCAAATGCCGGCGGCCGAAGAAGAGGAAGCAGCTAAGAAGCCCCAAAAAGAATTGGCTGATAAAGAACCAGAAACGATTGAGGATCAGATAGGAAACTATCGGGAGCTTGGCATTGAACTTTTTAATAATAAGGAATATGTCGACGCGATTGCTGAATTCAACAAAGTTTTAAACGTGCGCCCCAAGGATTCTTTGTCCCGGGAATATCTCGCCAGGTCTCATTTTCAGTACGGGTTGGTTCTCTATGGCAAAGAGGATTATCTGGGCGCCCGGGATGAATTTGAAGCATCTTTGAAAACCGATAAAAATTGCGACAAATGTGAGATCAATATCCGCAAATCTGAGGATGCATATAAAGAGGTTCACTACAATAAGGGTCTGGCATATTTTGGAGATCAGAAATTACCGGAAGCCATTCAGGAATGGGAAATGGTCTATGAACTCGACCCGAATTACAAAAATGTGAAAAAAAACCTTGCGAAAGCCAAAAATTTGAACGAACGTTTGGAGAGCATTAAGAAAAGCAAAGCCAAAGAGAACAGACAGTAAACAATTTACAGTACTGCCAGGGTCTGCTCTTCATTTCCTTTCGGCACCTCAAACGGATTGATCGCAATTACGTCAGCCATGCTTCCGCCTTAGGTGATGTCCATATCCTGAATTGCTTTTTGTCTGGCAGCGACAAAAGCAAGGACAGATCGTTTAATATCTTCTTTGGTGGTTGCCCACGAGCAAACACTGATGCGAATGACCGCTTTTTCCTGCCACCTGGCTCCGCCTGCCCAGCATTCACCAGATTTTTGAATGTGGTGCATCGTTCGATTGGTGATTTCATCATCATCACAGGCGACAAGTACTTGATTGAAGACGACATCATTCAGAAGTTTAAAACCATTTGCTGCGAGTTCATGACCTATTTGAACGGCTCTTTCATGAAGGCCAAAAACCAATTCATCAACACCTTCTTTACCAAGGAATTTTAACGCGGCCCATAGCTCGATGATTCTTGCGCGTCTCGACATTTCAGGGGTGTAAAGCATGCCATCCCTGTTTTCGCTGTACGCTATATAAGAGCCTGAAGCTTGCAGGGCTTGAACCAGAGCCTCCTGGTCATTGCAGAGCACAATCCCGTTGTCATATGGCGTGTTAAGTGTTTTGTGCCCATCGACAGACCAGGAATTAGCTTTTTCAATTCCTTTTGTAAGCTGCAAGCGATACGGGAATCACACTTCCATTGACAAATCCAAAATACCTGCCGCCTATTTGGGAAACAGTTGCCGGTGAACCATATTCATGAAGCTGCCTCAAAATCTCTGCGGGGTCCCCTGGGACATCAGGCATATCCTCAATAAATTCTTCTAAGTTTTTTATTGCCGTGTCAGTTGGAAATACATTTCGCTTGAATGCATTGTCAGCATAGTTATAGGCGTATGTTTGCGCCTGCTGAAAAATATTCTTATTTTGCATGTCGCCAAACATTTTTTCTTGTAAACTCTTCGTCATCATATCATTTGTGCCGCCGGTATAGTAAAAAAGCTCGTACCGCACCCCACCTCTTATAAGGTCTGTCCAGGCTCAATGTTAGTTCCTCGCAGGGTTCTCACCGGGTCAAGGAGCCAGCGTCGAAGTCTGCTCTCCATTATCATTCCAGCTGGTCTGAAGAGCCAATTCAAAATCCTTAAATTACCCAGGTCTTCTAGATTCATTTTTTCCTCTTGAAATTAAAGAAGTTATCACAAGACCTGATCCTATT
The DNA here is from genome assembly GCA_963821065.1 of uncultured delta proteobacterium. Taxonomy (GTDB): domain Bacteria; phylum Desulfobacterota; class Desulfobacteria; order Desulfobacterales; family JAFDCJ01; genus JAFDCJ01. The sequence continues at coordinate 409,239 of CAWGCM010000006.1, forward strand.
CCTATGAGAATAGATGCAACAAAAAATAGGATTGATGTCCTAAGAAATATGAATCCAACACCGATACCTATAAGTGTTGTTCCTCCAATGACCCAAGTACTCTTATCGTCTTTTTTATTCATTTTAATTTCCTCATTTAATTATTTCCCCTATGCGCTGAACAGTCGCACTATACTGTGTAAGTTGCTTAAAGTCATTCGTATAACTAGTGAGTAAGTGGAAAATTTTCCACCTAACATTATTCTGGAATATTATAATCAAAAAGGATCACAATCATTTTACCCGTAGAACTTTCTTGTCTATCTTGCCCACGGCCGTTAGGGGCATTTCTTCAATAATTTCAATTATTTTAGGAGCTTCATAAGGAGCGACCTTTTCCTTTGCAAAGGCTTTAATATCTTCCTTCAGGGCCTCCTCGTTGCCGTCAAAGCTGAATGTCGGATCAAGCTGGATGTAGGCTTTGACAATTTCTGATCCCGGGCGTTCAGGGTTTTCTTCGCCGATGAGCGCCAGGATACCGATGGCCGGATGTTTGGAGAGCGCATCTTCGACCTTGCTGGAAAAAACTTTGAAGCCGCCCACAATAATCATGTCTTTGGTGCGGTCGACGATGGTCAGGTAGCCGTCTTCATCCATTATGGCGACGTCGCCGGTGTGCATGTAGCCATCCTTATCGATGGCGTGGGCGGTTTCCTCGGGCTTGTTGTAGTACCCTTGCATTACCAGGGGTCCTTTGACACAGATTTCTCCGGGCTCACCAACAGGAACTTCTTCACCTGTGGCCGGGTCGGCCAGCCTGCATTCAACATTTAAGATCGGCATTCCTACAGTACCCAGCTTTTTCTTGCCCTTTGATGGATTCATGGTGGATACCGGAGATGTTTCAGTCATGCCGTAAAGCTCCAGAAGCTTTCCCTCCCCGATAATGCTTTCCAGCTCCGCCTGGGACTCCTTGGGAAAGGGTGCGGCAGCTGAAATGCAGGTCCCCAGGGTTGAATGATCCAGCTCTTTGAATTTCGGATCGGCCATCAGCATCTGATACAGGGAAGGAACATTGGCCATATTGGTGGGTTTATATTTTTCCATTTCCTTGCAAATGTGTTCCGTATCCCGGGGATTGGGGATGAGTACCTGGGTCCAGCCGAAAAAAATGGCGCTTTCGGCCACCGTCAAGCCGGCAATGTGAAACATGGGAAATCCGGACAGCAGCACACCTTTGCCCCACTCCCAGCCGAGCCATTTATTGATGCTCAGCATGTTGTGGGCGGCATTGCGGTGGCTGAGCATGGCCCCTTTGGGAGGGCCCGTGGTGCCGCCGGTGTATTGAATCCAGCCCAGGTCATCGGGGGTGACTTTTACATCCAGCGGTGCGGTGGAGCCGGTCTTCAGCACATCTTTGTGGTAATCCAGAACCGTTTTACCCGCGAGCGGTGTCAGTTTTCCGGATGGCACCTTTTTTAACAGCTTTCCCAGCACCTGTTTGATTTTGGGCAGAAACCCGGCCACGCTGGTTGCCACCACCAGTTTGAGTTGCGGCATATCATCGGCAATTTTTACAATGTGACCGGCGAAAATGGCATCCAGTGTAACCAGGGCCACCTTTTTCCCGGTACTGCCCAGATCGTTTAACTGGTATTTGATTTGCTCTGCTGAAAGCAGCGGCGACACACCTGAGATCGCACACCCGGCTCTCAGCGCTCCGATGAGGCTGATGACGTATTCGGGGATATTCGGCAGATTAATTCCAACCACATCCCCTTTTGCAAAACCATTTGCACGCAGCATATTAGCAAACTGGTTGGCATATTGATCAACCTGGCTAAAGGTGAGTTCCACTCCCAGGTATCCCAGCGCCGTTTTGTTCGGTACTTTTGCAAAGGTTTCCTTAATCATTTGGACAAAAGTGGTTTCATATTCTTTAGGATCAAGATCTTCGAGCCCTTCATCCCAATTTTTTTGCCAGAATTTTTCGGAATACATGCTCATACACTTCCCCCTTTCTCTATTCATTATGTACTTTCCACATATCTTCATCGGTGTAGCACTTCTCGGCATCCTCCTTATAGTTGGTGGCATCCAGCTCGACATTTCGCACCTCCGCCGCGCCTTGAAGGACCTCCTGGTAATATTCGTGCTGGATCAACAAATTCATAATTTCGTTGGTGCCGGTCCAAATCTGACATAGCCGAATGTCCCTGACTATTTTTTCAATGGGATAGACGTTCGTATACCCGATGCCACCCATGATCTGCATGGCTTTGTTGGCAATCTCCCAGCCGGCGTCAGTGGCAAAGCGTTTGGCCTCGCTGACAATTCTGCGGACATTGGGTGCGTCGGTATCCACCGCCCTGGCGGCCATGTACACCAGGGCCCGGGCGGCATCCAACCGGGTGATGGCATCGGCCACCATGAACTGCACCGCCTGAAACCGTCGGATGGCCTGACCGAAGGCATGCCGTTTTTCACTGTATTTGACCGCGACTTCAAGTGCCGCCCGCACCCCCAGAGCAGCAGCGCCGGATGTCAGGCGCTCGGGAATCATCATCTGGTGAAATACCAGCGCCCCGCCGTCCAGCTCCCCGATCAAATTCTCTTTAGGGACCTTGACGTCGCGGAAGACCAGCCGCCCGGTGCCGCCGCCCCTGGTGCCCAGGAGCCCATATTGATATTCGGCTTCCACACCCGGTCCGCGCTCAACCATTAAGGCGCTGATGCGTTGATATTTGTGCGAGTTGTCATCAAAGTTGGTGCGGCAATACACCAGGAATACATCCGCCTCGGTGGCCCCCACCACAAAACGCTTTTGTCCGTTGACCACAAAATGATCCCCTTTGTTTACCGCGCGGGTGGTGGCCCCGAAAAAATCCGATCCGCCCCGGGGTTCGGTAAGCGCTTCGGCGCTGATCATCTTGCCCTTTAAGATGGGCTTTAGAAAGCGCTCTTTTTGTTCATCGGTGCCGAATACATGCAAGGCTTCGCCGACAATGGAAGGCATCACAAAGGCGCAGCCCAGGGTATTGCCCAGAACACCGATTTCTTCTTCGGCGATGACTTCAGATGTCCACGGCAGGCCGCGTCCGCCCCATTTGGGATCAAACCGCAACCCCAGCAGGTTGTGGGCGGCCAGGTTTTCAACGTATTCCCGCGGGTATTGGATTTCATCCCGATCCAGGGCCCGGATAAAGTCATGGGAAACTTCATCTCGTACAAATTGACGGACCTCCTGCTGGAGCGCTCTTTCTTCTTCGGTCATTAATGCCTGGTAAAACATGGCTCCCTCCTTTCAAAAAATAACAAACAGGTGTTCTATTGAGCGAATTTTGCTCAGTTGGACTCCTATTCTTCCAGTTGAGTCAATTCGCTTCCCAGTCGCGACACATAGATGTGAGAAAATTTTGAGTCCTCGGCTGCGCCATGCCAGTGCTTCTCTCCGGCGGAGATCAGCACTACATCGCCGACAGTGATTTCTTTTTTCTCTGTTTCTGTGGCGATGTAGCCTCTGCCGGATGTGACGATGAGAACCTGCTCGCTGTCGTGGGCGTGAAACTTGTTGCGAACGCCTTTGCCGAAATTGACAATGTTGATATTGAACTCTTTGCTGTCCGGCAGCAGCACCTGCCGGTTGACCTCCGGCCCGGTGAACAGCGGGCTTTCAAAGGTTTCTTTGACCACCGTATTCATTTTGATGACTTGCATATTTGTCTCCTATTTAATTTGGTTTAGCTACCTGTTGCAAAGGGACAAACGCATTAAATCCCCCCTGACCCCCCTTTTTCAAAAGGGGGGATCGCCGGCAGATGGAAGGACAATGCCCGGGGGATCTAATTTAATCCGCCGGCGGCGGACGAGGGGTGAATTCCCCGTCCCTTGGGGCGATAAAAATATTCCGATTGATACCCCGTTGCTTGCGGCGGGGTAGTTCATTCAAAGCCGTTCATCTGGAAAAACAAGTAGTTTAGGGATAGCTACTGATCTGGTTTTTTAAGAAACAGAGATGAAATCATTCCGGCCAGTGATATCCCGCCGGCCACCAGAAACGGTACTGTAAATGAATGGGTGGTATCTGCCAAATAACCTCCCAGCGCCGGCCCCAGGGCCTGGCCGATGCCGAAAAACAGGGTGATGAATCCCAGCCCTGCAGGTGCCAGGCGCGGTCCCACAAGATCACCGGCGGTGGCCGCCATTATGGTCGGAATACTCCAGGCGGTCAGCCCGAACATAACCGCTGATAGATAGATACCGAATTTGGCTTTAACCAGGGCATAGATAATGTAAGAGAGTCCGAGGACCAGGTAGGCTAAGGCGGCGCCTTTGCTTCTTCCGAGGCGGTCGGAGATGCCGCCCCAGATCACGCCGCAAAAAATGCTCAATCCCCCGACCAAAGCCCACATCCCCCCGGCCGCTTCCTGGCTAAAACCCGCTTCCTCAACCAGATAAGCGGCGAAAAACACCATGTAAATAATGTAGGACAGACCATAGAAGAAATACACCGCACCCAGGTACCACACCGAACCTAACTTAATAACGCTGGTCCACTGGAGGGCAGACACCTTTTTTGTTTCTGACGAAGCCGCCGGAGGGGCTTGCGTTTCTTCTGTGCCCACCTGCTGTAATCCCATTTGATCCGGGCTGTTGCGCACAAATCCGTAGATGATCCCGGAAATTACCAGCACCGCACTCCCCAAAATGTACCAGGATAACCGCCAGCCGTTTTGACCGAAAGCGCTCAAAATGGGCGGTACCACCAGACCCGAAATCAGGGTACCGGCCCCGATGCCGCCGGAGACAATCCCGGTGGCAAACCCACGCTTTTTCATGGCAAACCAGGCCGAACCCAGGGCCATGGCGGGCACAAACGCGGCGCCGTTGCCCAGACCGGTCAGAAGGCGCATGGCAAAGGCAAAACCAAATGATTGCGCCAGGCCGGTTAAAATCATGGTCACCCCCATGAGGACCAGGGCCAGGGTGATAACAATGCGTGTTCCGAAGCGAGCGGCCAGAAAACCCCCGATGATGGCCATGGTCAAGTAGCCGATAAAATTTCCGGTGCCCAACAGGCCCAGCTGGGTGTAGTTGAACTGGAGACCGTCTTTCATGGCTGGAAGGATGATGGTATAAGACATACGACCGAATCCATGGGCGGCGATGGTGGTTAGAAGCCCCATGAAAATGACGACCCAACCGTAGTGGATTCTACCCTCTGCTTTCATTCTGTCGCTCCCCTTTTTATCAGTGAATATTCCTGGATTTCCTAATTTTTTAACGATACATCACCGATGGAAAATACTAAATAATAAAATCTGATTCAACTTTTATCTTGATTTCCCCTTTAATTTATTGATATTTCAATAAATTGTATTTTACCAGCAACCCAGGATATCCTGGAAACAAGGATTTTTTTATGATGAGTAAATTTGAAAAAAAGCTGGTTGTCGCTGCCCTTGTGTTCGTTGCCATTTATCTGGGGGCTGCAGCCATTACCATTCACACACGGATAACCAAGGAAGACAAAATAGAACGGTTCGAGTCCCCGGATTTAACTCCCGCTGAAGGTCAATTGTTAATCGCCGAATTGTTTCTTCCGGTCATGATAATTTTCACCCTCACCATCTGTTTTATCATCGTAAGAAAACAGCGGGCAAATAAATTGCTTAAAATGGAAAAAGAAGAGAAGGCCGAAGAAAAGATCGAAAAACTCCGGTAAAACATTCATTGAAAAACCCAAAAAGATCTGCGGTCAAATGTTTTGTATTTGGTATTCAGTGTTTAGTGATTTGACATTGATAACGCAGGGTGAAGAGCAAATCCAACACAAAACACCCCATGAATTCGACTCCTTCGAATTCATGGGCCTAATTTTCAATGAATTTTGCTTCCATCCATCCTTTCTTATCATAATTTTCAGGCAAATATTTAAGGGTTTCGCCATTTAGCGGTTTCATGAACACCTGGCCCCACTGTAAGAAGAAGGTTGGCTGGGACTTGTCCTGCGGTATGGCTACCAGGTCCGGATGCCGGGTTAGGGCCGCTGTGTTGACACTTCCTTTTTCCCAGACGAATTTGGCTTTTTTAGATCGGCGCCAATATTCTTTGTTGACGCCGTTAGCCTCTGCACCGGAAAGTACTGTAAAATAATAGCCTTTAAATGGTTTAGCCTTGTAGCCAAAGCGTTCTTGCCCGGCGGGATCCGAATGGGCGATATCCTTGCCGAACAGCTTCATGGGTTTTTTGCCATCGCGATAATAAAGGTAGTACAATCCTGCCAGATCATCCCCATAATAGGAGCGATCTTTGCGACGTGCGCGGTCGACTGACTTCATAGTCGTGACGATATCCCGGTGATTGTCAATGGTGCTCTTGAAATTTTGATATGCTTTATCATCCAGGGGCCTTTGCTTGATATCGAAATTAATTTTTTTTTCCAGGATTTTGTTCGAGAGATCCATTTCAAAACTGGCCGGCTGCCCCCAGAAATATATTTTACGTTTACCTCCTTTGCTGCTGGAGCGGTTATCCTGTTTGAGCCGTTTACCATAACTATCGTACGCCATCATCTGGATGATTTGGGATTTGCCTGTCCTGTAGCTGATTTCATTCTTGTTAAAACTGACTATGACCCGCTCACCCGATGGAAGGTCCCGGGTTTGAGGCTTACCACCTTCTTTTTTTGTAAAGCTCAGCCGCTTGATATCTGTTCTAATTTTCAGTTGAACCATGCCGAAAACAGCGCTGACATTGGCCAGCTGGACCTTTTCCAGTCTAAAGCTGATATCCCGTATACCTTGGAGGGCAGTGCCAGTCAAAAACTGCGGCTGGTTGTGGCCGAAAAAGTGAACTTCCCAGTCAGCCCGGCCGCTGAAGGGTCCTTTGGATAGCTGAATTTCAAGATTATCGGTCCTCTCGCGTTCGCCGGCCTCTCTCCATGTGACCGCAAGGTTTTCTAAATCCTGATTTGAAAAGTCGCCGTAGGTCGGCGCAGGGTGATGGTTATATCGAATGCGTTTTGGAATTTCCGGTTTGCGCGACAATCTGAGTTCTTGGCCGCCGTTTAAATTCACCTCAATTTCAAAAGGGCATTCAAGCCTACTGGTAGCGACAACCACTTTGAGCCGGTCAATAATACCTTGAAACCTCGTGGAAAGAGAGGAGGTGGTGCTGATGGTTTCCCTGGTCGCCAGAGCCTTGCCGGTTTTATCATATGCTATCAGCCGCGCAGATTTTTCCCCGGCGTATGTTACATCGGCAACGTCTTTTTCAAGGCGGCCCAAGGTGACCTGAATACCGCCGGATTTTTTCAGGCGGCCTTTTTCTTTTCCGCTGTTGAATTCAAATATTTGCAGTGCATCCGGCAGCAGCAGCATAAATTGAATTCTGGCCATTCCCAGCGATTCCGGCGGCGTTCCGTTTTTGACACTCAAAGAAATGCTGCCGGGAAGTGCACGGCCGAGGTTGATCGTGGGTTTAAATTTGTTTTCCTCGGTCCGCTGAATATCCTTACCATCCGGCGATTGAATTGACCGCACTTCATAGGTTAATTCCGCCAGGGTGGCATTGGGAATGTTAACCGGATCCAGGTCAAGTGTCATCTGGGGATTTTCGCCAAAACTCCAGTAATGTCCCGGGAAAAGGCTCTGTTTGACAATCCGGGGAATTTTGGGCTTAAGAGATTTTCCGTCAACCGTGGTAAATAAGGGAGGATCATCCGCATATTCAGTCGCCACCGGTCCTGCAGAGGGAATCAACGCCCTTTCAACACGCTGATCGAGATTGTCCAATGTCAAGGGGACATTCAGATCGAGCTCCGAAAAAGGACTGGCTTCCAAAAGGGCGGTCTTTTGTTTATCGGATACTGGCGCTAATTGAGGCTGCTGCCGGTCTTTATAGAACCTGAGACCGGTAAAAGCGGCGATCATCGCCACCAGAATGATCCCGGCGGCAATCGCGTACAGTCCGATTTTTTTTCGTGGCCGCCGAACAGTCGGCGTCGCATCTGACGGGGCGGACTCATGTTTTAAAGGTAAAACATTTGCCGTCGGCAGCGAAATACGATGCCCGCAAGTCTTGCATTTAAATGCCTTCGCTGTAGGGGGGATTTTTTCCGGTCGAATGTGATAACTTTTGCTGCAGCTTGGACAGGCGAGGGTGAGAATATCCGGTTGTTGGGATGGTAGGACAGCGGGTCGGACCGCCGGTTTTTCGGTCGGGGGGGCCGAGTCTTTTGCTATTAGCAGCATAGATTGCCCGCAGGCTTTGCATTTAGCAGCTTTTGTACCCGGTGGAATTTTGTCTTTATTGATCCTATAGATTTTTTGGCAGTTGGGACAGGTGATTTTCATGGATTGAGACCATAATATTTGGTTTTAACCAAACACAGGATGATTTCGTTTTATTTAGGCATGATCACATCTGGTTGAATTGCTTGAGGTATTGTTCCCATTCCATGGGAAGCAGTTGTTTTTTGGTGTTGTTACAATCTTTGCAGCAAGGCACCACATTGCTTTTGGTGCTCTTCCCGCCGCGGGATATGGGTACGACATGGTCCATGGTCAGGTCTTTGGGCGCGGCAGGGCGGCCGCAGTAATGGCAAATCCCTTTGGCCAGGCGGCGTTTCCACCACTGCGATTCTCTTAACGCCCGTGCTTTGTGACGCTCCCGCTTCAGATCGTCTTCGCCAAGATCATAGGCGAAGGGTTGGATTAGCTTTTTTCGTTTCATATCGGTTATTGGCGTTTCCGTTTACCTAACCAACTAAACCCAGTCCGGCCAGCCAGGTCTGGAATTCCTCCAGCAATATACGGTAGTAGGCTTCCGAGCCGCCCAGGCCTTTGCGGCCGAAAAAATAGTTGATTTCAAGCAGCATGGGATCGGGATCGTCATTCTCAAAGGGGAAAATGACATCAAAACCGGCCAGATCAATTCCTGTTTTGTGGCATATTTGCTTCACAAGGGCAACTGCTTTATGCTGCAGTCCGGGTTCACTCTCAGCATCAATAACCGCCCCTTTGCCCAGATTTGTATAAAAGCCACCATCATTTTCCTGTTTCTGGATACGCCAGTATGAAATCAGCCGCTGCCCGATGATAACCACCCGAAGGGTACGGTTACGGGATGAAATATATTCCTGAAGCAAAAATCCGTATTGACCGGACTTTTCAAATTCAGCGGTTTTTTGCAGAATGCTGCTTAATTCTTCTTCTGAGTTGATCAGAAAGACGGTTTCCCCCTCACCGCCCCAGTCCAGCTTGAAAACAAGGGGATATTTCAGGAGATCCTTTGAGTCTCGCTTCTTGAAATCCTGGTTAAACAAATCAACATTCAAAAATATTTCAGATGCCGGATGGGCGATCTTGAATTCCCGAAACAACTTTATCTGACCCAGTTTCCCCGGATATTTAAACCGGATGCTATAATCGGGAAATACATGGGGGCAATTTGCGTGGGCCATTTCAAATAATGACTGGTAGCAGCCCTGGGGAAGAATGACGGCGTCCGCTGCTTTAATAGCTTTCAAATCCTCTTCACCGGGTTCCCGTCCGGCACAGATGATATTCTTATCAGCTTCAAATAATGGATGAAAAGATAGGATCATTTTGAAAAATTAGGGGACAGACAGGGTTGTTTTTTGCATTTCTGTCATTTTTAGGTCGGTTTAAAAGAGCTCACGCCAGTTCCTCATCGTGAATTGAGGACTACCCCCCATAATCGTTGGATTGTTATAGGGGCCCCCTCCAAAAGATCTTAAACCCATTGATTGGGATTTTACGTAAATATGTTGGTCTACCACTAACGGGGAGGCAGTGATGTTGCCGACTGTTTGATCCAAAATCAGGTCCCCTTCAAATGATAAGGCGTAAAGTACCCCGCCGCTAACCGTACTTTGGTTGTCACCGCTTCCTGCGCAGGGGTCTTCGGTTTCGGCCGTCGACGTACCGAAATAGATGTTACCGGCCGCGGCAAATGCCGATGCAAAAATTCGCTCCCCCGCCTCAAACTCATGAAACCAGTCCAAATGAACGAAGTTTTGATCACATTGGCCCTTCTGATTTCGATCGCGGTAGGCAAAAAAGTGGTAACGCGTATTTCCCGAGTCGATATTCTCATCATAGTAGGGACTGTCGCCGGTTCCAAAGAATATCCTGATGTTGTAGATAATATTACCCTGGGCGTTTAAACCGTTTTCGACGATTGCCACCGGCGAGCCATAGATGGGGTGCCAACGCTGATCTGCGTCAATTTCGTTAGATTCATCGTCGGTAAAGTCATCATTGATGACACAATGGTTGATGTCATATCTTTTTATACCGGGATCATCGGGAATATTGACTTTGTAAAGGTACCCTTTATCCGACCCGATGTAAATCCGGTCAATGTATCCGTTGCCGTCCGAATCAATAATGGTCGTCTGTCCGCTGGGTACCCCTCCGATACCACCGGCATCGGCATTTAGAAAAATTCGGCGGATTACACTACCATCGGCGATATCGATCATATAAATGGACGGGTAGCGGGTTGCATTGTAGGTCCTGCCCGATACGAAAAAGGCGACCCACTTGGTAGTACTATTATCCACGATTCTGCCGATCTGGGCCACCGATGGCGATGAGCGGCTGCGAAACAGGTTGGGGTCGGCAAATTCCCATAGATATTTCGGCTCAGAGGGATCGGTGACATCCAGACAGAACACGGTATCCCCGCCGTTTCCCTCGGCTGAGAGCAATACGGTTTTCCATTGGCCGCCGATAAATACATCCGCCAGGGCCGGGGAAGCGTCCACATAGGCCTGATCATCAGCCTTGCGCAGATTGTTTTTGAGTCGCGGGATGAGATTGGCCGGGATGAAGGCCCAGAGTTCATCCCCGGTGCCGTAATCCGGGCATTCGTCACAATTGCTATTGCAATAATCGGGGCAATCCTCTGTTCGATCCTCCCATTCGAAATATCCTCTCATTTCTTTAACCGAGATGGATTTCGTATTATTACCATGACGGAATCTGCCGCCATCAAAGGCGTGGAGCATGCCGTCTCGGGCACCCACATAAATAACTGTTGGCCGCTTAGCCTTTGAATTCTGAAACGCTTCGTAACTGTCCCGTTCCGCCGAGGGTATGGCCGTGCCGAACAACCATGCCGGTCGTCCGGGTGGTGTGGCACCGGCCGGGACGGAATGATCAACGGGTCCCAAAAGCCACTCCTTGGCGATACTGGATCCGTCTTTATAGCCGCGCACCCAGTTGACCAGCCAGTTTCCATCGGCTGCGTCTAATGCACCGTCTTCATTGAAGTCATGAATATAGCCGTTGGGGATAATATAGGTATTGTCCAGTCCCAGCATGGCGTTGGTTACGTTACCGGTTTTGAAATCCAATAACTGTGGCTGCGTCGTGTAGTAATCGTAACTTGCCGTTATGGGCTGATTATTGTTGGGGGCCGTATTAAACCGTGCCTTGAATTCTCCCGTAAAGCGGTTGATGGTTCCGCTTCCCCCCAGATTACCTTCCAGCATATCGGTATGGTTATCGTAAAAAGTCTCGGTCTGGTCGGTAATGATGATTGACGTCGCTACCAGGGGATGGTTGTTCAGAGTTCCTGAAAACGTATTTCTTATGTTATCCCCTCTGTCTATTTCTTCATTGGAGACCCGGGAGACCGTAATATTTGGAAATTTAATATTTCTAGCATCTGGTGATTTTTGATTTAATTGCTCGCCGGCATCCCAGATTTTAGCGGTTGCGGTGGCGTTTGGATTGCGGGGGTCATAGATTTGGGTGGCCTCCAGGTGACCCCGCATGACTTTGTCTGTCCTGCTTGCCGCCGGTGTTTCATTGCTGCCCGAATAGATCATGTTGGCGATGACCACCGGTGAACTGCGCGAAAAAATGGCATTGGTGGCCACGCTGACATCCAGGGAAAGATCAATTACCCTGGGTTCGCAGGCCTCCTGCTGGCTGGTAAATTCGGCTTTCCAGATGAGTTTACTACCTGAAAGCCCGCGGCCGGCAATGTCCACCCGTCTTGTACGATACGTAAATTCAGAGGCACCCGGTGTCCAATTGCTTATTTCATCACCTAATATTTTAGTTCCATCCTCTTCCAGGGTATAATTGTAAGCTGCGTCCCAGCCGTTGATTTTCAGCCAGTTTTCGCCGTTGTCAATGGAAAGAAAATAGGTGATGTTGGTTATACCCTTACAGGGCATTTGGTCATAAACCTGGATGGTGATCCCGCTAAAATAGGCCCCGGTCTGTTCGGGAGCAATAGCCTTGTCAGACTTGAGCTGGGCAAATCCACCGGTTTCCCGTTCTATTTGAAAGATTAAGTCATTGTGGTCGGCGTCACCGCCACCTTGGAGGTTTTCCCAGCCCAACACCCATTCGTTGGGTTTGTTACCCGGCGCACCGATAATAGCATGGGCAAATGATTTGTCTCTTGTTATTATCAGTGAAGTCTCATCGTCATCGTCAAAATTCAAACCAAAAAGGCTGCTCATTCGATCGTATGCGGAGGTGGGCATCCAGTTGCTATCCAGGGTACATGGAGTTTCGGCAAGCAGCGGTCGGCCTAAATGAATTGTTTTGGTAAAATTATTGCCGTCGCATTCACCGCTGGTTGATGTGTAGACATCCGTATTCCAAGCTTCTTTGGTGAAATAGAGCTGATTTTGATCGTCCACCTTCAGGTAAAAGACCAGTTCGCTGCCTCCTGCAAAGGTTCCCAGAACCTGTCTGTTATCCCGGGCATCGATGAGGCCGTCACCGTTGACATCGCCATAGGCGCCGGATTGATCATCGGTGCTGAGGTCCAACACACCATCATCATTGTTGTCGTTTACATTCTGATAAACTTCTGATTTTGGGCCGTCGATTCCCTTTTCCGCCAACATCCATCCGAAATCGGATAATCTATATTCTGCGCCCTCGTAAAAGAAGGTGACCGAAACTTCCTGGGTTAAGGGGATGACGATATTGTTGGGGTCGAGGGCCTGCTGCTCGGACTTTAAGACCAGATAGCCGTTTTCATCGACATCCATATTCACCAGATCAAAGTCATCGCCCTTAAATTTTCCTTCGTAATCATGATATACATTACTGGTACAACCGGCCACGGCGGCAACCGCGTCCTTCCAAGTGGCAGCGATGAAGGAAAACGAAACCGCCCCAAATAAGACGAACCAGGCTAGCTTTCGGAGTCGCATATTATTTTCCTTCGCCTTTAAAGAATATTGTTATTAAAAGATAAATTGTAAGCTGCTAACCGGTCGGGGCCTTGTTAATTAGCCGCCAAACCGGTCATTGTAAAATCCGTCATCACATCAGCGTCGCTGGAAACAAAGTTGTTGCCCGGTCCGGCCCCCTCCTGGGCGCTGTAATTCGAAACAGCCACGCCGTTCATAGCACCCTCCAAAAGCATTTCGATACGGCACAGGGCCCCGCGAGGCCCTTCGGCGACTGAACGAGCATAGATCAGTCCGTCACTGTCAGTGACAGGACCCCCACCAAGGTCGTCGTTATTCCAAACCCTGACCAGAATGTCGATGCCGTCTAATTTTTTGTTGATTACCTCGACACTTCCGGCAAAATCACCGATGCTGTCTCCATCGCTGTCAATCGCTCCCTGGAGCGCAAAACTCCAGTTGGGGGTACCACCCGAGGCCAGAATTGCACTGTTTCCGGCAACATACTGAATTCTTAGGAGCTCGGTTAGATGGTGTAAACCGGACTCGGCAGCATAAAAGGTTTTTTCATAGAGCAGTTCATTGCTTGAAATTTGCAATTCCGTCCTACTCATATTGATGGCAGAGACAGATATTATGGTCAAAAGGGCAAGGATCAATAATGCGGCAATGATGATATAGCCGGTTTGATTTTTTTTAAGAATATTTGGTGGCGGCATAGGTCAGGTCCTTTCGGTCCGGGTTTTCTTTCAAGAGCTTTGCCCTTTAACAAAACTGATGGTGATCGGTTGCGCATATGGATTCATGCCGGTCACATTGATCACGATGGTTTTGGCGGCTGTGACCGGCACGTCATCCTGGATATTCCACTCAATGGTGTACCCTCCCATCTTCACGCGATGGGGATTGTTGCCTGGGTCCAATTCCCTATGGTTATAAGGCAGAGAGATCAATCTTTCCAGCGACTCCACGGCCATGGTGGTTGCATCCGTGCGCATCCTGGAGCTGGCATTTTGAGAAATGGACTTGATTTGTAAGGTCGCCAGGGCAAGAAAGCCCAGTGCAAAAATGGCCATGGCAATTAACACTTCAATGAGGGTGTAACCCTGGATTTTTTTCATTTGCCGAAAATTTCCGAAAAGGAGAGCCTGGTTTTTAAAATCAGAGCCAATGGGCCCTTCGTTAGTTTACAGCTGCGTATTTCTGCAATACACGGTGGACCTGGTCAGACGGCGCGGATGCTTGTCTGAACTTGTAATTGTTCGATCCCCCACAATATATGTCCGGTTATCAAAATGACCTTGAACCGGTGCCCTTGTTCGGGCCAGGATCCATATCCTGACTGCGCGAATATCGGATAACGACACCGGGACTGGCAAAGGTAACCCGGTATCCAGATCCGCGGTCAGCTGGTCATTTTCATCGGTTAGGTCCGCGTCGAAGGCCCAGATAATATTGCCATTGACCGTACCATCATCGGTATCAAGAATCCCGTCATTGTTATTGTCGAAGGCGTATGCAAATCCGACGGCCTGGATGCTCTCTGCCACCGGGATCAACGTTCCAGCACCGGTCTGTCTGCCAAGCGGCGCTGCTCCCGCATCGGCGATGCCATCCTTGTTGCCATCATACTTGTTTGCAAAGCCGTAGGTGACCCTTTCATTGCTGTCGATGGTCATGTCAGCATCATTGTCAAAAGTAAATTGAATCATGTTCCGGCCGGCAATATGGATTCCGGAATTCGCTGATTCCTCATCATTATCGATAGCGGTGTTTCCATCATTATCCAGTCCATCGTTTGAAGCGGGGTCATAACCAGCCATTCTGATTTCTCTTTTCATCAGAGAAATGGCAGCCCGTATG
This sequence comes from uncultured delta proteobacterium, assembly GCA_963821065.1. GTDB lineage: Bacteria > Desulfobacterota > Desulfobacteria > Desulfobacterales > JAFDCJ01 > JAFDCJ01. The sequence goes on from CAWGCM010000006.1 coordinate 424,273, forward strand.
TTTTGCTGGATTTCAACCGCTAGCTGCTGTTTGGCATGCGATTTTAGGCGGACCGCATGAATCTGATAAATTGCGGTTATCAATATGGCCGCCAAGGCCATTGCAATTACAAGCTCGACAAGGGTGTGCCCACCAGAATCATTGCGCATAGTCGTATTACTTTTCCCCGTCTCCGAGTATTCTAGAATTGCCCGTTCTATTAATTCGAATTTTCGATAGATCATTCAGATTATTTGTGATGGATATGGTGCCCCCCGAGCCGGCGGCAAGCCCTCTGCTGTTAAATTTAAGCAAGTCGCCCGCGAAATTAGTACCGGTAATGTAGATGCCACCAGGCATCGTGCCCGTTCTAATGGTTGGTTCACCGGCGTCCTGATCATTATCACTATCATAATCAGCAAATACCCGGTAATTGTTGTTGCCGGGATCAAAATTCACAAGAATATTGACGTTTTCCTTGACGGCCATCAATCTTGCGTACTGCATTGCCGACAGCAAATTTCTTGCCGCGCTTCCCAATCGATATTTGGGGAGCCAATTGATAAAATTTGGTATTGCAATGGCCGAAATAACAGCGATGATCGCTATGACAGTCAGTAGTTCAAACAGGGTGAATCCTGATTTTCTTCGCATGCCACACCTTTTTTTACAGGAACGGATTGATCCAATTTATGTCGCATGACAACCCGAATAAATACTCCTGCGGGGTGAGTATTTATCTAAGTCTAAAAACCAAAAAGCCGGGTTGCCCGTTTCCTTTGGCAACCCGGCTATCTTGTCGTTATTTAAATGACTGACTAGTTGATTAGTTAATTGGGTCATTCCTTTGTCATGTTAAACTTTTTTCTATTCGACTAATCAACTAAAATCGAACAAGACTCGTGGCTTTCCGTTTCCCGATGGAGCGGGACTTGGCTTTTTCATGGAAAAGACTAAAAAAGCCCCTTTAAGAAATTAGGATTTCTTGACCGGGGCGTTATTTTAACTTTATGAGGATAACATTTTTCACGGCTAAGTCAGATGATAGGGCCTAGTTAAGTGTCGTCAGTTCAACCCATCGACAATCTAAATCAGTTCCATTTCAGAGTCAATAGAATATATCCCCAAAAATTGGTTCCGAAATGGGGAAGGGTAGTTAAAGTGATTGTAGAAAAAGCCTTCGAACAGCGCAACGGGTTTTTGACAACCGCTATAGATTAGAGCAAAGGTAGGCTGAGTTACTTTTGTTGATATACAAAAGGCGGCTTGTTCCACCACCATAAATATGGTAAGCAAATACCTCTAATTTCAGGAGGCTTATGTTTTCAGGTATTCAGGAGATTTTGGTGCTGGTGGCCATTATTCTGGGGATTTTATTTTTACCCAGAATATTGGGCCGGGGGCAGGAAAAAGAGGCGGTGTCTTTCAAGCCGGCTGTGAAGCTTTCCGGAAAAATGCGGTTGGCTATCGCCGCCTCGATCATCTGGCCGGCTGCGATGGCAGCTTTTATGCAGCCCTGGAAAAATGATCTTTTCCAGTTTTTATATATCGGTCTCGGCCCGGTGATTTTAGGCTGGATTCTTTTCTGGGTGTATGCCGGTACCATTAGAAAATGACCGGCTTCTGGAAATAGGTCTTTGGTTGTCCGTCTTCCGCCCGCCACATTCCGCCTTCCCAATTCCTAAACGTTTCCCTTCAACCCGATTTCTTCGGCGACCTCTCGCATTCCAGCTATTGTATCCGTAATCAGCTCCGGGATCTCCACGCCCAGCATCCCGGCACCGTTTTCTATGATGGACCGATCCACGCCGGCGGCGAAGCGTTTGTCCTTCCATTTCTTTTTAACCGATTTGGTTTTGACATCCATCACGCTTTTGGAAGGACGCACCAGGGCGGTCGTCACCACCAACCCGGTCAGTTCGTCGATGGCATACAGCACTTTTTCCATTTCGGTTTCGGGCTTGACATCCGTACAAATTCCCCAACCGTGGCTGACCACCGCCCGGATGTATTCTTCCGGCCAGTTGTTTTCGCGCAGAATTTCCTCGGTCTTTTTGCAATGCTGATCGGGAAACTGCTCGTAGTCAAGATCATGAATCAGTCCGACAACGCCCCATTTTTCTTCGTCGGCATTGAACTTGCGGGCCATATAACGCATGACCCCTTCTACCGCCAGGGCGTGTTTGATCAGGCTTTCGGTTTTGTTATATTTTTTCAAGAGCTCAAATGCTTCGGCACGGGTCGGAATATTTTCACCCATTTGTTTGCCTCCAGATTCCATCTGCTAATCGATTTCGGATTAATATAGCTTCTACTAACTTACTGTAAATAAATGAAAAATTACACCAAATATTAGGGTATCAACCCCGTCTTGTCAAGATAAGATCCAGAGAAGGTTTGGTTTTTTCTTGATCCTTTAGTTTATGGCGGTTATGGTCATTATGTAATTATCTTCCCAATTCATCTAGACTGAGATTTCAAACAATAATGGATAGACCGCCCTCCAAAACAACCCTTTTAACCAGCCTCTATGTGCGCAATTTTTTTGCTAATTTCACCGGAAATTGTATTATCATACTGCTGAATATGTTTACACCCCTTGCAGTTTATGAAAATTGGAAAGCCTTTTTATGGCAGGGTGGTTGGGTCGGTGGGTGGATCCTTATCCCGATCATCCTCGTGGTTGTCGTAGGGATGGTTATCGGAATGCAGTACCTTATTCAGCGTCCGATATCAATCGGTTTTCAGCAACTCCAATCCGGTAAGAAACTCCCTGCGGAGCTGCTGGAAAAAGCAAGACGCCGCCTGGTTAACTTGCCATCTATTCTTGGAATGACCAACCTGATCACATGGATCGTTTTGACCTGCATATTCATGCCGATGATGTATTTTTTGATCGATATGACGGTTCCCAGCTTTTTTTATGGTTTTTTCAGATTCGCTATGATCGGATTAATTTCTTCTTTTATTTCCTTTTTTTTGATCGATGAATATTGCCGTAAAAAATTGATACCCATTTTTTTCCCCGAAGGGCGGTTAGCCGCTGTACCGGGAACGAGAAAAATTTCTATTTTACGAAGGATTCGGGTGTTGTTTGGCGCAGGGACCAATGCGCCTTTGATTTTGCTTGTGGGAACCATCGGGTTTGCCGTGTGGGAAGTTCAGGATTACGCCATTTCGGCCGGGCAGTTCGGCAAACTGGTGTTTACCTTCGCTGTTGCCGTTTATTTTCTTTTTATAACGATTTCGTTTATTTTTAATTATTTGGCTGGAAGATCCATTTTACTCCCCGTTAAGGAAATGATGCGTGTGGTCGGCAAAGTGAGTGACGGAGATTTTCACCAAAAAGTCAAGGTGCTCTCCAATGACGAACTGGGCGTTCTCGGGGATGGAATTAACGAAATGACTGCGGGCCTTATTGAACGCGATCAAATGCGCCACTCCCTCTATCTGGCCAAGGAAGTTCAGCAGGCCCTCCTGCCCCGTTCAACCCCGGATATCAACGGTCTGGACATTGCGTCTACCAGTGTCTACTGTGACGAAACCGGTGGTGATTATTATGATTTTTTTACTCCCGAAAATCCGGATGCCGGCCGGATCAGTATTGTGGTCGGGGATGTCTCCGGCCATGGTATTTCCTCGGCCCTGTTAATGACGACGGCCCGGGCATTTTTTCGCCAGCGGTCTGCCTTACCCGGAAAAATATCTGCTGTGGTTTCCGATGTGAATCGTTTGCTGGCCCATGATGTGGCCGATTCCGGCGGATTCATGACCCTGTTTTATTTAAATATCAATCGTCTAAATCGTAGATTAAACTGGGTCCGTGCCGGACACGATCCGGCCGTGTTTTACGATCCCCGGACCGGTACTGTTGAGGAATTACGCGGATCCGGGATGGCGATGGGCATCGATGGAGATCATGTCTACGAGCAATTCACCAAGGAAGATCTGGCCGCGGGGCAAATTATTTTAATGGGAACGGATGGTATCTGGGAGGCGCAAAATTCAAAGGGCGAGATGTTCGGCAAAGACACCCTTTATCGAATTATCCAGCAATATCCGGATATGGACGCCAAAGGGCTGCTGACCGCCTGTCTTTATGCCCTTGATAAATTTCGGGATGGCGTCAAGCCGGAAGATGATGTGACCCTGGTGGTAATAAAAGTAACCGATAATTAGTGCCGGTCCAGAAATATGCTATTATATTTTGGGTATTTCGTGTAATCAAATGTCATGGGTTAAGGGAATATTCCACTGATTACTTAACTGCAAACAACACCAATTTTGGGTGTAAATCATACCCTGGCCATTTAGGCCGGGAATCTTAGGATTAAGGAGGATATATGGGTACCAAAGGTCATGGGATCGAAGAATTAAGCGGTTTTGCCATGGAATTTATCAAAGAGGCCGGGAAAAAGGCCCTGCCGTATTTTGGCAAAGGCAAACCCCAGGTTAAATTTGATCAGGGGATGGTTACTGAAGCGGATCTGCGCATCACCGAATTTTTTCAAGAAAGACTGAACGATCGTTTTCCTGACCATCATGTGTTTCGCAATGATGAAATGAAGGAAAACTACTCCCATGAAGGCCAGCGGTACGTGTGGATTTTTGATCCGGTGGAAGGCGTGGCCAATTATCAGGCCGGGATTCCGATCTGGGGCATGTCATTGGCACTGCTTGATAATTTCTGGCCTATCTTTGGCGTTTTTTATATGCCGGCCACCGGCGACTTATTTCATGCCCGGGCCGGCAAGGAAGCCTTCTGGGGCAAGAAGAAAATGCTAATTACGGATGCACATATCAACGATGAAAGCGTGTTGTTTACATTCTCACGGTTTCACCAGCACTATCGTTCGAACTTTCCGGGCAAGATCCGCAACCTGGGATGTGCCTCCGCGCATATATGTTATGTGGCCATGGGGCGGGCCGACGGTGCGGTGATTGCTAACGAGTCCTTTCAGGGCATGGCGGCGGCACGGGTGATCATTGAGGCGGCCGGGGGAAAAGTCTGTACCTTTGACGGCTGCGATTTTCATTTGAATGAATACCTGGACGGGCAGAGAATTGATGACCATTTGCTGGTGGCCGCCCCCGGTACTTTTATGCAGATCAGAAATAGCTTAAAGCCGATTTCCTGATACAGGTGCGGGCGACATATTTTTAGCTGGGATGCCAGGTGATGAATGGATTCGCTATTTAAAAGGCTAATTTTAATCAACGGAATTGGAATCTCCTTATTAATTGCTTTTGTGTATCTAAACCTGGTTGTTCCTTCTGACAGCAGTCAAAGTCTTAAATTGTTTTCGGATGCCTATGCAGCAGACATAAAAAGCGCCGGTGGACAAAGCCTCCCGGCGCCGCCTGAATAAAGACATCCGGATTCTGCGAGTTGGTTTTATTGTTTATGCGGTATTTGCACTGCATGCTAATCTCTCATACTATGTCTTCAGCGGTATCTTGGCTCAGGATATTGAGCCTGTTGGATTGCTGATTTTATTTTGCTGCCTGGGCTATCTGGTTGCTCGGCGTTTTTTCCAGAATCAAACGGATTTGATTACCATCGAGCATGAACTGGAGACCGCCCGACAGATTCAATCCTTTATCCTGCCCCGGGAAATGGCGAAAATAAAGGGCCTGGAAATAGCTGCCCGTTATGTACCCATGGCCACGATGGCCGGCGATTTTTATGATTTTTAGTGATAGATGATAAGCGAATCGGGATTTTAGTGGCCGACGTTTCCGGCCACGGCGTGCCGGCATCACTGATTGCTTCGATGGTCAAAATAGCCTTTGTCTCTCAAGCGCCCCACGCATCAGATCCTGCTCGGGTTTTGGCCGGCCTCAATCAGATTTTGTGCGGTAAATTGGACAGCGACGTTGCCGCCGAACACTTCTGCGACAGGCTAGTGGATACGATTGCGGGTTGGTCCGGCAGGGGTTCAAAAAATTCACTCGATGATGATTTGACTTTACTGGTTGTTGATTTTGAGACTGACGCAAGATGAAATACGATCCAGCGCTAACTCTATCACCGCCCTGGGGATCGATAGCCGCGTGGCAGGAAGCCAATCGCAGCATTGATTTTCATCTTAACTGTTTAGTTTATCCCATTTAGGAGTATACTTAAAGTCTAATCGACGTATCCGTGCATGTTTTGACCTGTTGAGTTCTGGTTTCAGGCGATAGATAAGCAACTCATGGATGAAAATGATATTGAAATAATCACCCCCGAAGACGAGATACCTGTCGTATGTCCGAAATGTCAAACGTCTAACCCGGAGGGTTCCAACTTTTGCTTAAATTGCGGTTTGTCACTGCTTCGATCCCAGCCAAACCGTGCCAATTGGATCTGGCTTACGATATGCGTTCTCATCTTTGCCGGGATGATGGTTTATTTTTATCAGCAGTTGTCAAAATATGAGTCCAAAAAGAATATTCCGCAAATTTCGCAATTATCGGTTCCGGCTCCCCGCAAAAAAAGTGTGGTTACGGTTAAAGAAAAAGTCACTGTAAAAAAAGACCGGAAAATCCAGCCGGTTTCTGAAAGAATAAAAATTCCGGTGGGCCTGGTTGTTATCAAAGACATTACCGGCAAGGTCATCAACGAGGTACCGGTATCGGTGATCGGCGGTGGCTGGGTAGCGCTGCCGAAGCGACTTTGCCTGGGTGGGGTTGAGTGGACCCTGAGGATGGGGCCGGATACGGAGGTCAGCATCGTTGCTGGACTATACAATGACTATGACAGGGTTGGGCTCTGGCGTATTCTGGATGAGTTTAGCATTGAAGGACCGGAACTTTATTCCTGGTCGGCAGACGAGCCATCGACCTGGCTTTCTATACGATCGACCAATTCGCCTGAATCCCTGGCAATCACCAATACCAGGGAAGAGGGATATTTTATCGAAGGCAGCCTGTCGGACGATTTTAATGAGCCCGGTGTTGTGTTTCAAAACGGACGGGCTGTCGGCTGGACCTTTGGAGAAGGTATTGCCGGTGTTTTTGTATGGAATGGTGACCAAGGAACAATATCTTAGACCTGAGATCCGGGTAGATGATTTTTACCGCATTACGTTTGCCAACAGTAGAGAAGAAGAATTTACGCGAGCTCTCGGGATGGGGACAGACTACTTAGAACTTGAGCGGTTGGAAGCCTTTGTAAACGGATTTCGATTTGAACCCAAGCTTACAGACGAGGATACCCCGGCTTATTTGCAGAAGGATACTGTGATCGAAACCATGCGGTCTTTGATTGAAAATTCTTTAAAAGCCGGTTCGGCCAGGGAAGTGGCCAATCTGTTCGATGTTCAGATTCTTTCTGAAGCCGGCAATATTGAGTTGTTAATGGAAGTGGCCCGGGCAACTTCCCAAAGTAATGGATTTGAGGATGGCATTGAACTGACCGAAAATGTTGTCGCACTGCTGTCACCGCTAAAAGAACAGGATACGATTCAGCTGACCCAATTTTTCTCGGAGATGTATCAAAACTGGGTGGTGTCTTTATTTAACAAGGGGAGTTTTCAGGCTGCCCGAAGAGCATATCGGATCGGCAGCCGGAAAATGCCGGATGATCTTGGTATCCATTTGCTGGGGGTCCAACTGGCCCTGGCAGACAATAACTGGGCTGAGGCTGAAGAGCTGCTGGAGAAGAAAGATTACCCGCCTTCTTTAAATGATAAAGTTCAAAATTTGCAGAATCAAATATCTGAGTTAAAAGCTCAAGAAGGAAAAATCGTAATCAACTTTATTCCCGGTAACCGTTACATACCGGTATCGGCGGTTGTTAACCGCAGTGCGGATCAAAATTTTATTGTTGATACAGGGGCCTCCATGGTCACGATTCCGCGCTCAACCGCGGATTATTTGGGCCTGTCTGTTGACGAGCGCAATCCCATGCGCAGGGTGTTTACTGCCGGCGGCGTCAAATATGCCCCTGAAGTAACGCTGTACTCGATTACCATTGGGGGCTGGGAAGTTAATGAGGTCAAAGCCCTGGTTCTTGATATTCCCAATCAACCCGATTTAGGATTGCTGGGGCTTAACTACCTGCAAAGATTTCGCATGGATATGAATACGGAGCAGGGGGTCTTGCTCCTCGAACCCCGCTGAATTGGCTTTAAAACAGTCATCTTTTGCTCGATAGCCGCGTTGTCACGCAAATTGAAATGCTCACGTACTTCGTGTACGCTCCGCTTTCAATTAGCGGGACGCCTTGCTATCGAACAAAACCTAACTGTTTTAAAGCCAATTCATGATGTTTAGGCCTTGTTGAGTATATAAAACTGATATAAATAGGATTGCGAAATCCCGCCTTTATTCAGAGGACGGATGACAGAAGACAGTGGGCAGAGGATAAAAATGGGAATTACATCACTTAATACTATGAGCCACAGGCTATTAGCTAATCCGGGGGATGGTTCAAAATGAACATCACTTATCGGGAAGGCCGAAAAGAAGACTGTCCGAAGCTGGCTGAATTTATTTATATCGCATCGGATGGGGTAGTGGAGTTTCTATTCCGTGACTTAATACCGGGTCACAGTCCGCAACAAATAGTAGCACATAACATCGGAAAAGATACGGGGCATTATACATATAAAAATACCATCGTAGCAGAAGGAGGGCGTAATGTCATCGGCACCTCCTTTTTTTACCCGGCGCGCTATCATGTAATCAGCGATGAGATGAGACAATTTTTTCCAGAAGATCGCCTGGAGCATCTCAAACATGTTTTGAGCGTTCGTGTTGAAAACAGCCTTTATCTTGACACCCTGTGTGTCGATGAGAAATTTCGAGGAAACGGTGTCGGGGGTAAGTTAATATCTTTGACCAAGAAGAAGGCCGCCAAAGATGGATTTAATGCCTTGAGTCTAGTCGCTCTGGCTGATAATACCGATGCTCATCGGCTGTACTACCGATGTGGCTTTGAAATCGTCTCCCATGTCGAGATGGAGGCCCATGAGCTGATCCCCCATGAGGGCGGGGCATACTTAATGGGTTGCAATTTGGAATGATTATGAACCCCTTTTTTCTTGTTTTTTTTATTGTACTGGGGACGCTGGATTTATTGTATGGCCTGCTATACAAAGATCAACTCAGCATAATTGCCGGTGGGGCTATTGTTGCCATTACTGTTTATATATGGAAGAAAAAGAATTAGGGTTCAAAGGTTCGGTTTAGATTTGAGCCGTTGATTAGATAACCCTGAACGGTGAACGCGCAACCAGCCTGAGGCGGGCAAACCTTTGAACTTCAGCTAAAACTCTTCAATTATTTCTCCCTTTTCAACGAAGACCCTCACATGGCCCTGGGCGTTTACTAATGACCGCATGGCGGATTCCAATTTAACTGAAACCGGGTCTTCCTCTCCCAGTAGCGATCTGGATTTTTTTAAAATTTTAAGGCCGTTTTCCAGATGCTCATTCATATCACGCAGGATTTCCTTGCGCTTGCGATGTCGTTCCCGTTCTCTGGCAATCACCGGCATTAACCGTTGAATGGAGTATTCTACCAGCGCATCTCTGGGGGCATTAAACCGTTTCGAAGTTTCATCCAGGTTGGAAAGTGTTCTGCGGCTGATGACAAACGTTTTTTGGACACGATTTAAGGCACCGAACCTCTCCGATTTGACTTCCCGGGCAATCAATTTTAATGACTGCATATCTTCAATTAAATGATCAAAAAGAGATTTTTGCTTGATCCCCAAGTGGACAGCCACAATACTCATTGCATCTATGGCTCTTTCAGACAGCTTAAAGGTAGCCCTCACCGATTGCCGTCCCCTTAGATCTGCCGAAGACGGCCGGGGTAATCTGTCATCATCCTGCCAGAAGGTTTTGTCGTCTGCCATTGGTGTCACCTTGTATTTTTATCTGTCTCATAAACATGGGTACAAATTTAAGCCCCATTACTAAAGAAGCTAATTTAACAAAAGTAATACCTTAAAAAAGCTGTTATCATTTCTAATTTATAAAGTAAATTGAATTTTCAATTAAGCCTTTCCTTAACTAATTGATATTCATTTTGATCTATGTATTTATACCTGCGCAGTGTGTCCAGTATCCAACCAGCTTTCCATTTGATCCAGCTGCTGTTCCGGGTCGGTGTTTCCTTAAGCGGTTTTGGTATCACTGCTGTCAATCTGACCATTTCTTCAAGTTCTAACTGATTGACATTTTTATTAAAAAAGTATTTGGCAGCCGCCTGCACCCCGAAAATGCCCGGACCGAATTCGATGACGTTTAAATACAGATCAAATATTCGATTTTTACTTAACTGGCTTTCCAGCCTCCGGGTTATTAAAAATTCCTTGATTTTACGGATAATGCTTTTGTCCGTGGTCAGATAAAGGTTTTTTGCCAGCTGCTGGGTAATGGTGCTGGCACCCCGCACGAATTTGCCTTTTTGCCAGTTTTTTTTTATGGCCGCTTTTAATTCTGCGAGATCAACCCCCTGGTGCTGGTAAAAGCCGGCGTCCTCAGTTACCCGGATCATGTTTTTAAAAAGTTCGGGGATCTTATCAAAAGAAATCCACTGCTGGCGGATGACCAGGTTCGTCTGCGACTGTTTGGCTTCCCGGAATCGTTGCAGCATCAATGCAGTTGTTCTGGGATTATTCGTCATTAAATCGCCTACATCTGGCAGGCCTAAATAGATCAGCAGGGTGCCGCCAACCAGGAAGACCGGCACTCCAATGACCATCCACATCATAATTTTTTTTATGACAGACTGCATAATAGTTGGTTCAAATTTTTCTGTAATTTTCGAATCATTTAATTACTCCGCCCTGAAATATAACAATATCAGTGTAGATAAAATAATGTGTGTTTTGAAACCTCATTCGCCTATTTTGACCCTTACTCATGCAGTCATATTAATTTAGACCTAGCCAAGCTCCGAGGGGGTGTCCGCTGTGGGGGCCACAAAGAAACCGTGGTCCCCACAACGGCAGCAGGCCCGTTGAAACCAATCCGAACAGCCCCGGAAGAATAAACTTCGCGGCAACGCTGATCTTCTATCAGCTATCAGCTTTGAGATTTCGGCTATTATGCAACTTCTTCATACTCTGCGTCAACCACCTCATCATACTGCCGGAAGCGGAAGGTCTTGGTCCGTTGCTGCTATCCGGACCTGCCTGTGTCCCGGCCTGCTGGTACAGGGACTGGGCCAGAGCCTGCGAGGCATGGGTCAATGTTTCGGTCAGGCGCCTAATCTCGTCGACATTGTCGCCTTTCACAGCACGCTTGAGATCTGCGGCAGCCCGCTCTACCTCGGCTCTGGTGCCGGAGTCAATTTTATCAGCCTGTTCCACCAGAGTTTTCTCGGTGGTATAAATCAACCCATCTGCTGCATTGCGGACATCGACCAGCTCTTTTTTCCGGTGGTCGTCTTCGGCATGAAGCTTGGCATCGTTGACCAGACGATCAATTTCTGCCTGGGACAGTCCGGATGAATGGGTGATTCGAATAGACTGCTGCTTTCCGGTGGCCTGGTCTTTGGCCGATACCTCGACGATGCCGTTGGCGTCGATGTCGAAGGCTACCTCAATCTGAGGTGTACCGCGCGGTGCCGGTGCAATTCCGGTTAACTCAAAGCGGCCCAGGGTTTTGTTGTCGGACGCCATTTCCCGTTCTCCCTGCAGCACATGAACCGTCACCGCCGGCTGATTATCTGCGGCGGTGGTAAATAGCTCGCTTTTTTTGGCCGGGATAGTGGTGTTTTTTTCAATCAGTTTGGTCATTACACCACCCATGGTTTCTATGCCGAGAGACAACGGGGTAACATCGAGTAGAAGAACATCTCTGACATCCCCCTTTAAAACCGCACCCTGAATGGCCGCACCCATGGCCACGACTTCATCGGGGTTAACCCCTTTGTTAGGCGCTTTGCCGAAAATGTCTTTTACCCGCTGCTGAACAGCCGGCATGCGGGTCATCCCACCTACCAGAATTATTTCATCAATATCACTGCTGGAAAGGCCGGCATCCTTCATAGCGGTGCGGCAGGGGGCCAGCAGTTTGTCGAGCAGGTCACCCAACAGATTTTCCATTTTGGTCCGGGTGATTTTGATCGCCAGATGCTTGGGGCCGTTCGCATCCGCTGTAATGAACGGTAGATTGACTTCGGTTTCCATGGACGTCGACAATTCGATTTTGGCTTTTTCGGCAGCTTCTTTAAGACGCTGCAAGGCCATCTTGTCGTTTCTCAGATCGATCCCCTGCTCTTTTTTGAACTCATCGGCCAGGTAATCAACCAAACGCAGATCGAAATCCTCGCCTCCCAGATGGGTATTACCGTTGGTGGCCTTGACTTCAAAAACGCCGTCGCCGATTTCTAGTATGGAAACATCAAACGTTCCGCCACCGAGATCAAAAACCACGATCTTTTCATCGTTTTTTTTGTCCAGGCCATAGGCCAGCGAGGCCGCTGTGGGCTCATTGATGATTCTCAGTACGTTGAGACCGGCAATTTTTCCGGCATCCTTTGTGGCCTGGCGCTGGCTGTCGCTAAAATAAGCCGGGACGGTAATGACCGCATCGGTGATTTTTTCGCCCAGGTATTCTTCGGCAGATTTTTTGATGTTGGCTAATATAAAGGATGAAATCTCTGCCGGGCTATATTTCTTCCCGCGTAAATTAATGCGAACATCACCGTTGTCTGCCTTTTCAATTTTATATGGCAGCACCCGAATGTCGTCCTGCACCTCTTTGGAATCATACTGCCGGCCGATAAGCCGTTTGATGCCGAACACTGTGTTTTCAGGATTAGTAATCGCCTGTCTTTTGGCTATCTGACCCACCAGACGCTCGGAATTTTCTGCCATAGCTACCATTGAAGGGGTCGTGCGGCCCCCTTCCGGATTGTTGATAATTTTGGCATCGCCACCTTCCATGACGGCGACACAGGAATTGGTTGTTCCAAGGTCAATACCTATAATTTTGCTCATATCATTTTCCTCCTTAACTAATTAAAATTGATACTAAAATTCAGATTGATCGTTATAACCTCGTTACTCATTACTAAATAATAAAACATATTTTAAGTAATGCAAGTAAAAAATATACATGATTTTCTTGACAAAAAAGAAATATTGATTAAATTAATCTCATCAAAGGATAAATCGGAATAGCGAAACTAAACATTTCAGCTTTAATCAACCCAATACCTTAATTAAATAGGAGGAAAAGAAAATGATGAATTTAGTAAAATGGAATCCTTGGAGAGAGATGCCGACCTTACCCGGCCGGTTCAACCGTTTGTTTGACGACCCTTTTTTCCACATTGGTCAAATGGCCGATGATAGCGACCTGGGTGTGTGGAATCCTGCTGTGGATTTGTATGAAAAAGATGATCATTTTATGATCAAAGCTGAACTGCCCGGCGTGAACAAAGATGATATTAAGATCGATTTGAAGGATCGACTCCTGACCTTGTCCGGTGAGCGTACCTATGATAATGAGGTCAAAGAGGAGAATTATTATCGTCGCGAAAGGTCTTACGGTAAGTTTCAACGGGCTTTCACCCTGCCGGCTGAGGTAGATTCGGATAAGATCAAGGCCGAGTTTAAAGACGGTGTATTAGAGGTCGAAATCCCCAAACCCGAGGAGAAAAAGGCCAAAAAGGTAACGATTCACTAATCTGCTAATCGATACAGCGGACATATTTTTTCGCAAGGGGTGACATTAATATATGTCACCCCTTTTTTTTGTGTTAAACTGACATATATTGTGTTCAAAATCGATAACTTCTTAAATCCGCATCTGACGGAAGGCGTTGGAAGGCTCTCTGCGTCACTTCAGCGTATTGAAACCACGCGACCCTCCTCAGAATTTGGCCGACTTGAATGTGGTCCGGCTTCGGCGGATTTCAAAGCAATCAAAATGTCTTTAATTGCTTTTGTTGCTAAGGGGTTATCAAGCCAAAGGTTCTACTTATGAAATCCTTATTTTCGGCCATCGGCTATTTAATACGTGGTTTTTGGCAAGGGTTGACAGCATGCCGCATCATTATTGGCAATTTACTTTTCCTGGCATTGGTTGTCTTCTTTCTTTCAATCATTTTTTATGACAGCGAAAAAGATCTTCCGGACGGGGCCGCCCTGGTGTTATCGTTGCAAGGCGATATTGTGATTCAAAAAACTGAAACCGTGCTTTCAGGGCGGTTGTTTGGCCAATCGACCCGGGAAGAAACATTGCTCAAAGATGTCATCGATGCCATAGACTATGCTGTCAATGACAAACGAATTCAAGCCCTTGTACTTGATCTGCGCGATATGGGCGGTGCCGGAATCAGCAAACTCCAGAATATCGGAGAGGCTTTGCAACGGTTTAAGGACAGCGGTAAACAGATAATTGCCGCCGGCGATGTTTTCAATCAAAGTCAATATTTCCTTGCCGCTCATGCCGATCGGATATATGTGCATCCCATGGGAGGGGTCTTTCTTACCGGATTTGGACTCTACCGCAAATACTTTAAGACGACCCTGGAAAAACTGTTGATCCAGTTTCACGTTTTTCGCGTCGGTACTTACAAGTCTTCGCTGGAACCATTTCTGCGCGATGACATGTCCCAATATGCCAAAGAAGCCAATCTAGCCTGGTTGACCGTGCTGTGGGATGCCTTCAAGGGCAACCTTGCCGAGATGCGAGGTATGGATCCCAAGGATATTGATGACTATATCAACAATATTTCCGAGTATTTGGCAGGGGTTGAAGGTGATACGGCACGATTGGCCCAGGAGTACGGCCTGGTCGATGAACTCAAAACCCGTGACGAAGTAAAGGATGAGTTAATCCAGCTGGTCGGCGAAGATGAAGATAAGAATACGTTTAAGCAGATTCAGCTTGATGAATATCTGGATCTTATCAGACCGAAACTAATGCGGACCGACCCGGATACGCCCAAGATCGGCGTTATCGTTGCCAGAGGGATAATACTTGATGGTCCGCAGCCTGCTGGGAAGATCGGGGGGATACTTTGAGCGACTTAATCCGCAAAGCCCGCCGTGATGACAAGATTGCCGCAATTGTGCTTCGTATTGACAGTCCCGGCGGCAGCGCCCTTGCTTCGGAAACCATCCGTAAAGAAATCCAACTCACCAGACAAGCGGATAAACCGGTGATCGCTTCCATGAGTTCCATCGCCGCTTCCGGTGGATATTGGATTTCCTCGGCGGCCGATGAAATTTGGGCGTCTCCCACCACCATTACCGGGTCCATAGGGATTTACGGGGCCTTTGTAACTCTTGAAAAGAGTCTCGATTCTCTGGGGATTCACAGCGACGGCGTCGGCACCACACGATTGTCCGATGCTTTTGATCCCGCCCGCCCGCTCAATACCGTAGTGGCGGATTCCATGCAGCAAAGCATTGAAAATATTTACCGTCGTTTTATTCAACTGGTGGCCGAAGGCCGAAATCTGGAGGCCCAAGATGTTGAGAAAATCGCCCAGGGCCGGGTGTGGGCCGGCAAGACAGCCAGGGAACTGGGCCTGGTGGATAAATTCGGCAACCTCCAGGATGCCGTCCAATCGGCAGCTGATCTGGCGGACATGGAGGAATACGATGTCATTTATATCGAGCAGGACCTGACAGCCAGAGAAAAACTGATCAGGCGGTTGAATCAATTTTTGTTGAGGATTTTTAACAGCATCCTGGGTGAGACCAGCCATCCGGTGGTTAAGCTGTATGGTGATTTCGGCAGGGATCTGGGGCAGATTCTGGAATTAAATGATCCCAGGGGGATTTATGCTTACTGCATGATGTGTGAAATTCATTAGAAGCTGTCCCGAATCTTATTTTTGAGATCAGGTCCCAGCAGATTCTTATTGAATAAAAAAATCCCGGGATTTCCCCGGGATTTTGTAATTTCTGGATTTTGCCGCATGGATCTTTCAGATATCAAGCTCCTTATCAATGGCAACGCGTAGATGCTCTTTGAGCAATTTATCGGCTGCTTTTTCGGCGTCTACCCTGTATGTGCCGTTTTGGATTTGATTTCTAAGCTCGGCGACTTTGTCTTCGCGCACGTCCGGTATTTGGTCCAATTGCGCACGCGCTTCCTGTATTCTTTTGGCAGCGTCGGAAATAACCACCGTATCTGTCTTTGGGGCCGCCTTATCAGCCTGATCAGCGGTCGGACCGGCCTTATTTTTATCGTGAACCTGATTCACATAGGCATCAACTTGAATGCCCTGGTTTTTATCTATTTCCATTGTCACTTCTCCTCTATCTCTGGGTCTCTGTAAATAAGCTTAACTCAGTTCCGAATGTGTGTCAAATTTGTTTTCATTTATATTATCGGCTATTTCAGCCTGAACTTTAGCTTTTTTTTAATTCGGGTTTACGACATTCACCAAATAAGGTATCTTCATTCTACGACACTGCCATATATTTTAAATTTTTTGCCGGTATTATGCCGGCGCTCTGTCCTCTTGGCCGCTGGAACAATAACGCCTCCAAACCCTATCAGAAAGGCGCTACTTTGGAAATGGACAAATATAATCCTGAAAAACTGTCCGTTTTAGCCGCCACCCGCTGGCTGGCCGATCATGGGTATCTGGGAAAAAGAAGTAGCGGGGGAAATATCTCTTTAAGAATAGTGAATCAGGACGCAATTGCGATAACACCTTCCGGAATATCCTACTTTAAAATGACAGTTGAGGATGTCTGTGTCCTTGATCTTGACGGCAATTCCCTTGGCGGTAAGCTGAAACCTTCCATTGAAGCCGGCATGCATCTTGGCATTTACAGGCACCGCCCTGATGTAAACGCCGTTATTCACACCCACCAGACCTATGCCAGTGTCCTTTCCGTCATAAACCGGCCGATTCCAGCTTTATTTGACGAGATCATCGTTGAAATCGGCCATGTGGTCGAGCTGATACCCTATGCTTTTTCGGGCAGTGCCGAGCTTGTGCAAAATGTCGTCGGCAAATTGAACAACCAATGCCACTGTTATCTGATTCAAAACCACGGGGCCCTGAGCCTGGGGTCTGACATGGAGCGGGCCCTGAAAAATTCCGAATTGCTGGAAAATGTGGCCCGAATATATTACCATGCCTTGGCAACCGGTCTGAATGTTGATATCCTGCCGGAAGGTGCAATCAATTACTTTGATGAAATGAGGAAGCTTCGGTTTCTTTCATAGCCGTTACCAGATGCTCGCTACACCGTGCTGGATTTTGATTTCCAGATACTTAATCAACCTATCTACTAATTAACTTGCAACGGGAAGAAGGCTTAATATTGTATGAAAACAGTCAATACAAGTGTAAACGGGGAATTGTGTAATGAACCTAATTGAACGACTAATCGGGGAGAAAATCACCAGGCGCAACTTTTTAAGCTGGCTGGCCAAGGCAACGGCCGTATCGGCCCTGTTTCCGGTGGCAGCCTGCAGCAGTTCGCCGAAAAAAAGCAGACCAACGGACTGGAAGCCGGTTGCGCCCCAGAATTGGCAGCCATCCCCGCGGGCGCCGGAAGTAAAGGTTGAAGACCGCACCGGTTCACACCTGCTCTTAAAGAACGGTCTAATCGTAGATGGCAGCGGCAAGAGCGCTTTTTACGGTGATATGTTAATTAATGGAGAAAAGATCGAGTTCGTCACCCCCCGGGAGGTGGCCTTTGACGGTAAAACCATTGATTGCAGCGGTAAAGTGATTGCTCCCGGCTTCATCGATATGCATTCCCACATGGACTGGGTCATGCCGGTTAGGGGCCACAGCCGGATGAAATCACCCTACACGGCCCAGGGAATCACCACCTTTGTCGGGGGCAACTGCGGTTTTGGTGTGGCGGCTTTCCGCCCCCGGAGTGAATTCCGTGATATGCTCGAAATGAGAGTCGACGGCTTGTATCGTCTGGATTGGGATACCATGGACGAGTATTTCACCCGCATCAGCCGCCGGGGAATCACCCACAATCTGGTCAACCTGGCAGGCCACGGTACCACCCGGACTTCGATGCGGGGATTTAAGCCAACTCCTCTCAGCCCTGATGAAATGCGTGAAATGCTTTTGTTGCTCGAAGAGGCCATGGAACAGGGCGCCTACGGCGTTTCTCTGGGTTTGCAGTATGAACCCGGTATATTTGCCTCCATGGATGAATTAAAGCAGGTAGCTGACCTTGTGAAGCGCAAAGATAAAATCCTGACCGTTCACATGAAGGCCTATTCTTCTCTTTCCGGTACCTATCCACTCAAGTTGTTTGGTCGGCCTCACAATTTGCTGGCCATCGAAGATATGTTGAACCTGGCCCGGGAGACGGGCGTAAGACTTCAATTATCCCATCTTATATTCGTTGGTTCGCGCACCTGGAACACCTGTGAAGAAGCACTGATGTTGATCGACCAGGCGATTGCCGAAGGTCTGGATGTTCAATTCGACACCTATGCTTATCACTGCGGCACTTCCATCATTAATGTGTTTTTTCCGGAATGGTTTCTGGCCAGAATTCCCAAGGCTTACGATAGTCAAGAGGATCGTTCCCGTTTATACTGGGAGCTTCAATTGATCAAAGCATTGCTCGGATTCGGTTATGAGGATATTCAAATTGTCGAGGCCAACCATCCGGACCTGGAGCAGTACAATGGAATGTTTTTAAAGGACATTGCCGTCCGGCGTAATATGAGCCAGTTTTCAAATTTCGTGGACGTTGCCAGGAACAGCAAGGGCCGGGCAAGGGTCCTCAATCATCGTTACAGCAACGCCGAAATTGTGAAAGAGCTTATGAAACATCCGGCATCTCTGTATATGACTGATGCAACCATCTTTGCTAAAGGTACGCAGAATCCTGCCGCCTACGGTAATTTCCCAAGATTTCTAGAATTTGCCCGGGACTATCGTCTTCAGACCCTGGAAACAGCCGTGCATAAAATGACCGGTGCTTCGGCCGCGCGATTTCAAATCAAAGACCGGGGTTTTCTGAAAAAGGGTTATGCTGCCGATATTGCCGTCTTCGATTGGCGCACAGTCAAAAATAACAATACACCGGAAGCTGCCGAGCAGGCCCCAACCGGGATAGAGGTAGTATTTATAAACGGACAGCAGGTATTGGCCAACGGCCATGCTGATGATTCCAAACTGGCCGGAATGGTCCTTTAAGCAAACACAGTGTCTCAAGTCCGCTGTCTTTGGTTCGGAGCAATTTACTGCTTTGCGACGGACAACAAACAACATACGACGGACATTGGGCAGCCATGCTCACCTCTGAACAGGAAAACTATATACTCACCCATGCCTATGTTCCCGAGCACACGGTAGGGCTGATGACCAGCCTCTCCGGAGGAGAGGGATATCTGGTAAACGATTTTTTTTTCTGCCGACGCGATGATTGGATTGTATTCGTCGGCTACCCCCTTCAGCAGAAATTTGCTTTAGACCAATTCGAAACTGTCCTTGAGGAAATTAGAATTAATTTCAGACCCGCCTGCATTTCTCTGATTGCTCCACAAATTTCACCTCAGCTGAGCGCCATATGCAAACAAAGAGACAGCGATTATTATTATACCCTGGACACCGGTTCCCCTTCTATCGGTGATGCGGTAAAACGCAATTTAAAAAAAGCAGCGCGGATGCTAACCGTTGAGCGGGCATTTCAAATGGGCGGCGCCCATCTTGAGTTGATGGATGAGTTTGTTGCCAGGGTTAAGCCGCCCGAACGGGTCAAAGATCTTTTTTTCAAAATGCCCCGCTACGTTAATGCGGCTCAATCTGCCTGGGTGCTCAATGCCTGGCATTCCAAGGAAGTTTTGACCGCCTTTTATGTGATCGATCTTGCGGCCGAGGCGTTTGCCAATTATATTATCGGGTGTTATTCAAAAAAAAATTATGTTCTTGGCGCGTCTGACTTGCTGGTGTCCGAGTTAATCGCCATGAGTACCGAAAACGATAAAACTTATATTCATATGGGACTGGGGATCAATGATGGGATTCGGCGGTTTAAAGAAAAGTGGGGCGCCTGCTCCGGGCGAAGTTATGAGATGTGTGAACTGGTTTTTAAAAAACCGTTATTGACACAATTTTTAAAATCGATTTTTACACCGCACAAATAATATCGGCTTTCGGGTATGTAAAATACAATGTTATTCCAACGATCCGACGAAAAAGAGTTGAAAATGATCTGGGAGGTAGAAAAAGATGCATTCAGGTCGAATCTTGTCGGCACGGCCCATTTCTTTCCGCATTCATTTAAAACATCACTAACCCGCTGTTTGGAAAATGCCCGGATCGTCATGTTTGAGGGACCCCTGGATCCTGAGAATATGGCCAAGGTCGTCAACAGCGGAGTTGAGCATGAAAGCGGCTATCATCTTTTTGATGACCTCGATCGTAAAACTATCGATAAAATAACCCGTGAGCTTGCGCCGAAATGTCGCGGCAGAGAAACTTTTATGGTGTTAAACTTCCGCAAATTCCGGGTAGAAAATCCGTTATATGACATGGTAAAGGGCATGAAACCCTGGTTGGCCTTTTTTACGATCTGGTCCAATTTTTTAAAGAAAAACGGCTGGAAGTATTCGGTTGATCTGGAAGCTTACACCATTGCCGAAGCATTAGGAAAACAGATCGATTTTCTGGAGACCATCGAAGACCAGATCGGCGTTTTGGAAAGCCTGACCCGGGAGCTTATCGTGGCCTTTTTAAATCGGGTCGACCAATGGCATGAACTGGCCCGGGGCTATGCGGACTGTTATCTGGCCGGTGATTTGGCAAAGTTGAAATCCACGGGACTGCGGTTTCCCAGCCGCCATCGTTCCGTCATCAACCATCGGGACAGGATATTTTATAAGAAAATGCTGGGGCATTTTGAAACCGGGGATGCCGTGGCTTTCGTCGGTGCACCCCACGTGCGCGGGGTGAGTAAACTGCTGAGTGAAGCCGGATTTCAGATTAAAGGTCCGCCGATACCGTTGGAAGACAGCGATCCTTGATTTCGGATTGTAGATTTTGCCTTGCAAAATTTATATTTCGAGTATTGAATTGAGTATCCAGCAACCAGAAGCCGGAGACCGGAACCCATTGAACCCTATCAAACCTGAAAATTCTAAAGGTCCTTCCCCGAAAAAGGCGTTTGATACTGCCCTTCGCATCCTTACCCGGCGGGACCATTCCAGGCATGAGCTTGTACTGAAATTAAAACGGCGTGATTTCAGCAAAGAAGATATCGACGATGCCATCTCATCCTGTGAGCAATTCGATTATATTAATGATGAACGAACAGCCCAGGTGTATATCCGGGAGCTTAAGCGCAAAGGGTACGGGAAAAAGCGCATTCAGCTTGAGCTCAACAAGAAAGGCTTAAAAGGTGCCCGCATACAGGGTATTTTGGATGAAAGCGTTTCCAGGACTGACGAACGGGAGGGTGCCGAACGTATTTTAGGAAAGCATATCAAGCGCTTTGAAAGAGAAAAGGACCGCTTAAAAAGACGGGCTAAAATTTATCGGTTTCTGAATGCAAGGGGGTTTTCCCGGGAGGTAATTTCTGAAAATTTAAAAAGACATGATCAAACAGATGCATTGCTTTGAGCAACCCGGATATGGACGCTGTATGGCAGACCGTCAATCCCTGGCACTCCCATCGAAATCAAGCCGTGATAGAAAGGATGAGGGAGATTACCGGCAAGATTCGTTCGGCTTATCAACCGGGCGGCCGAATTATGTGGGGTCTGCCGTTTATGTTCTGCCGGGAATCATAAGTTCGTGACAACTTTTTTGCAGTTTGGGCGTAATAAGATTTTCATTTGATAGTTATGGCCTATCATTTAAACCCTATTTTATTCCTGTTGCCAGATTGTTACTATGCCTTAATTTAATATTACCTCGAACTGAGGAATAATTTATATTTCAATTGGAGGTAACCCATGATTGGTATCTTAATAACTTTTGTAGCAGTTGCCTACTTTTTAAATAAATGTATCAGCTCGGCAAATGCCTCATGCAGGTTGTAAAGTTCGTAAAGGCAGAGTTTCGTTGGCATAGGTCATAGTATAAACCACCATCCGCCTGGCGGAAAATATATAAGGCAGAGCCTCTAACGAGGCTCTGCCTTTTTGGTTAACCGCTATTAGCCACTTCAACTTGTTATTTCATATACCCGCGGTTCGTTGCTCGTAAACAACTGGATGTCTTCTCGTTGCTTGGGGGTTAAACGATTGAATTTAATTCCAGATCCATGGCTGTCACTCCAGACAACTTCTCCTGATAAAATGATCCGGTTTCGAGTGTGCGGCAAGGAAAACATCAGTTTTGAGGATTGACCCGACAACCCCTCATTGCTGTCGACAAAGGCACCATAGGCGCTGATATCCAATATGAAGCAGTCTGAGACCTGATTGGAGATGCTGATTCTGGCATTGATCAGGCAGTCCTTGCGAACATATTTTCTTTTGTCGGAATTCGGCGCCCTGGAGGTGATTTCCTCCAGTTGTTTCATGAGGACCAGGCGCTGATTGTCCGACAAGTCTACGATGAGTTTGAATATATGGTCGACGGTTTTGTCCCCCAATAATTGCTGTAACAAATTAAGGTTTTGTTCCTCTGTCAGTTTGCCTAACAGAAAATAAAGCCTAGCGATGATATCATATCTGGATGATTTCTTGTTGCGATCACCCAGGGCAGCCTCTTTTTTTACACTCAAAAATTGATTTAGTGTGGAAAGCATAATTTCCAGATCCTTTATTGGTTCTAAACAGGCACTGCAAAATCTATGCAAAATCTAAAGTACATATATTTTTGACAAAATAACAGATAGTTAAGATTAGCTGCTACCTTATCACAGGTTATAATTGTGAAAAATATTTATCAACCTCTGGGTAATTTAGTTACTAGGCAATTGAGGTTTGCCCATCAAGCAAAGCGGATAGTCGATCTTGACTTTAGTCACGCAGGTTATACACTTAGAAAAGTTTCAGAATCTCCTATCCGAATTAAAGGCACCATCGAAGCGATTCTTCATAGTGTGAGGCGATATGAATATATTAAAAATAAATAATAACAAAATCTTATGGACAGGCACGCTGGGTATTTTTATACTAACCCTGGTTGGCGGTTGTTCCGGCAACTATGGAAGTTATAAACGCGATGCCCGGGTTCAGCAAGCTTTTGAATCCGGCCAGGTTCCGTTGGAATATCAGTATTTTTATTACGGTTATGATTCCCAACCCTATGTGATCTTTGGTGTTGAACCCAAATATGAAATGAATTCGAAGATGTGGAAGAAAGTGAGTGCGGACACATCGGAG
Source organism: uncultured delta proteobacterium (assembly GCA_963821065.1). GTDB lineage: Bacteria > Desulfobacterota > Desulfobacteria > Desulfobacterales > JAFDCJ01 > JAFDCJ01. The sequence continues at coordinate 447,489 of CAWGCM010000006.1, forward strand.
CTCAAAGAAATGGCCCGCTGGATCTGGGAGGATTTTGAATACTATAAATTCGGTGCCGACATTCTGGATCCCGAAGGAAATAAAGTCGGGGTTTTATATACAGCGATACGTGAAACCACGGTGAAATTCGGTGAAAATAACCAGATCAGCATAATCCCCAACTCTCCGTTTCTCTGGGGACCGGATGAGCGGGCACCGTAGTATTGTGAGGGAAAGAGTGATTAGTTTTTTTTGAAAAGATTTTTCAAAAGATTCTGAGCGCCTTGTTCCAGGTTTTTTCTTAAGGCCTGCTGCATCAGGTCGCCGGTGGCCTGCTGGAACATGGTTTCGTCTATGCGGGGTTTCGAGGACGTACCTCGGATGGGAACGTTGAGGGTCGTCCCCTGCAGGAATTGATAGGCATCTTTGCCGACCATTTTTTTGGTGACTGGAATTTGGGCGATAAAATCCAGGGTTTCGTCAAAGCCGACGGATCCGTGCATTTTCAGTTGATAGCCTTCAGCATCCAGCGTCATGGGAGACAGGGAGATCCGGCCATTTTTAGCCTCAAAATCTATGTCCTGATCAGCCATACTTAACTGCCGTTCGCTGATACCCATCATATTCAGAAGCCCGGCCAAAAAAGGCGTGGAATTAAGCCGCACCCCGTTTAAATTCAATGTTCCGGCAAAGGTTGCCCGGTCTCCTTTCTTTTTCTGACAGCGGCCAGCTAAAGTGCTTCATGTTCAGGCCCAGCAAGCCGTCCGGAAGGACCGCATCTTTAAACAGCGGATGAATCGCGGCCAACAACCCATCGATCAAGCCCTGGGTAACCTGGACATCCTTTAAAATATCAATATTTTCTTTAAACGAGATTACATACGGCTCCTTCCGCATGTCGACGGAGGGCTGAAAGTCCAGTTGACCGCCGTTGGCCGGGGATTCAAATTTGGCTCCGGCGGATGCCCCGGCGACCCGGATCGGCACGTCATTCGGGGTTAATTTCAGACCATAGGCTTCAATGGACGTTACATGAACCGCACCGGAAAAATCCAGTTGTTTGAGCGGATCCTCCCAGCGGTCTCCCTTAGAAACCAGTTTGATGGTAAAAGGGGTTGCTTTCTTTCCCGAAAAAGCCACCTGGGATTGTCCTGATTGTTTTAAGTAATCGGACACCAGCTTCAAATCCGGCTGCATGGTTCCTTTGGCCTCCAGGACCTTATTTTTGCCGACCTGATTCAGGGTGCCGGTGGCGTTCAGCGACAGGGCATTTGAATTCAATTCGAGATTGGTGATGGTCATATTCCTGCCATCAGGGCTGCGGGTCACATTCGCATTTAACGTGACTTTTTTCTCGGAGATGGTGGGAAGGGTTTCAGATACCAGCTTGAAGGGCGCCACATTTCCCTGAAATTTTAGATACTGTTTTTTGGGGTTGGAAAAATCCATATCAAAATCAAAGCGCCCATCACCGAGAAGTTGAGTTTTTTCGGGAAGCTGAATAAAATCACCGTAGCCCTGGGCCAATTGATTCAGGTCCAGTTCGGCGTGGCCGTTAACTTTCATATTTTTTTGAGCATTGGTCCAGTCGGCAATGGTCAGCTGGGGGATGTGGACATTGCCGGCCTGGCCGTCGATATCAACGGGTGCCAGCAGCAGGGATTGGTTATTAAGATCGATGTGCCCTCTGGTGGTGAGGATGACACGGTTTTCCCGAATGCTTTTATTTTCCTGCCGGTAAACAAATTTTTTAGTGTCAATCCGGGTGTTATCGAGCACCAGCCGGCCTTTTTTTAAATTTCCGCTGGTTTTAATGGTTGATTGACCTGCCAGCAGGGTTTGGGCAGAGAGAATACCCAGGTTCTTTAGCAAGGATGACAGCTGCTGCAGGTTGATATTTCCATCCAGTTTCAAATCCGCTGCATTCGGAAAAGAATTCGAGGCTGTGCCTTCCACCCGTTGTGCCGTAACCGTTCCCGCGGCCACCGAAGACTGAATAGTCCAGAGCCGGTTGGAGCAATCGGCTGTTGACCAGTAGCATCAGCCATCTGAATATCGGTGGACACATCCGCACGGACAGTCTGCTTGGCCAGGATGGGACGGCGATTGCGGCTCAGCACAAAGTCATCAATGTTTAATTTCAATGTGGCGTGATTCAGGTTCTCCGTTTTTGCCTTTAGATTCAGGTTAAGCTTCAGCTTGCCGCTGCCGTCCCATTGTTTAATCTCAATAAATTTTCTTAATTCAGCCAGAGCTGCTTTCAGATCGGCCGCAAGGTCAACCCGCATATTGCGCATGTCGCCCCGGCCGTCGGCCTCTAAAAAGGAGGATCGCAGGGATAAATTTTCCAGCTGTAATCCCTCCCGGCGCATTTTCCCCCGGGCATTTACCGTCACCGGTTTATTCCAGGAGACTTTTTTGCCGGCGCTGATTCCCTGCAGTCGATCGATGCGGGCGTCACCGTCAAAGGAGGCCCCTTCCTTGTCAGTTTCTATATTGGCGGAAAGCGCCATCTTGCCTTTGGCTATTTTCGTGCCTTCACGCAACTTGAGGGTTGCTGGAAACTGGGTGAACACTTCGGCCAGATCAATATCTGTCTTGCCGGAAAGACGCTTTTGATCCTCATCGTCAAATATTCCCCTGGCCGAACCATCGGCGAGCGAAGAGCGAAATGTCAGGTTATTTAATGATAATGAATTGTTGTTGCCGGTGGCATCGAGGTTGATCACAATGTTTTTGACTACCGGGGTGTCGGATCCCAGCGGGCCGCCACGCAGCTGAAGCTTTTGCATGGCCATCTGAGCGACCATTTTAAGATTTTCAGCATTGCTGTCGGTTAACGACACACTGGCATTCAGTCGCCCTTTGGCCGACGGGATGCCGGCCCGGGTTGCGATAATGGCAAATACGTCTTCCAGCTCCCAATTTTCGACATTTAGTTTTGAATCCGATTGGATTTTTTGCAAATTTAGCGGATCATCTGCCGCCAACACCAGAGAGCCTTCGCCGGAAGCGCGACCGCTGCTATCACCGGATTCTGTAGAAAAACGGTAGGTTATCGGGGTTTGTGGGCCGGGTGCCTCCAGTATCAGGCCCAGGTTTTTGGCTACTATTTTTTCGTGGCCGTCTGCCGTGGCGGTCAATATGGAACCGTTGGTGATGGTTAATTTTCCATAAAAAGCGGGGATGAGGGTGTCTTCTTTGCCGGCGGGTATTGATTCCGGTGACGGGGTGGCCGGTGGTGTTTTTTCTGAATCCCGGCTTTCGGCCTTATCTGAAAGGAAAAAAACCACTGTAGGATCATTAATTTCAACAGCGCCCAGTTCGCCCCCGGCCAACATCAGGCCCAGAAGTCCTTTTTCGGTTTTTATTTCAGATACCCGGGCGAGAAGGCCATCCGTGCGGTTGTCATAGACAATCCCCAGACTTTTGATCCCGCCAAACCAGCCAACAGACCATGATTCCAGCTGCAGCTGACCGGGCAATTGCCGGTTTAGCTTCTGAATCACAAACGGTTTCATCATGTCACTGGACACAATGGCCGGCAGCAGACCAATGATTATCAACGCTACCACCAACAGGCCTGCAGTGACGATAAAAAATACCCTTGATTTTTTCATGGCATTTACCCAGAGATTATTTCTGATCCCGTCCTTTTCATAAATGTTTATACATGAAGCTTAGAGTTGAATGAACCTCATATACGCATTGTAAGCATTAGACGCTGAATCACAAATCAAATATCCGGTTCGATCGGCACCTTCAGTTTTTATCCCTGAAAATTTCTAAAAAATCAAATATATTGATCCATACTTGCTGAAACTAAATTCGGTATTATTATTTATAAGCTTGTACAGGCTTCAGCCGACTGAGATAAAATCTGTATTAGATTAAGTGAGAGACCATCGAAATGATTGCTTCCATAGAAGACACCCCTTCCAGCGACAAAAAAAATAGGCGAATCGGAATCGACAGAAGGCATTTTTCGTACACTCACCATCTGCCCGAACGAAGAGACGGAAAAGACCGTCGTCGGGATAATGACCAAAACAACACTTCTGAAGACAAGCAATAGCAGCCTCGGATCTCTGATCCGCTATAAACCCAAATACCCGTCAACCAGTCATAAAAACCAGATAAAGAATTAGGCAACCTCCGGTCATGGCATACGATATCAAACAGTCGTTTCTAAATCTGGCCCGTTACAATGAGCGGGTCAATCGAGAGATGTATGAGGTCCTGTCAGTGCTCACAGGCAGGGCTCGCAAGCAAGAAGCCGGTTCGTGGTTTGGGTCCATCCACGGGATCCTGAACCATCTCATTATTTGCGATCTCAACTGGCTCAAACGATACAGGGCGCTTTCGCCCGAATCACCCGTATTGACAGATCCCCGACTGGACCCGCCTAACCTTTCCTGGGACCATGACCTCCACGACAACTTTGCCGGCCTAAGGGAAGACAGGACAATCGTGGATGAGAGAATTTGCGCCTGGTTTGAGGAGTTTCCAGCCTCACGCTACGATGCGGTCTTTAAATATCAGGATTCGGCCGAAAACGACCGGCGCGCCTCGGCGGGGGCAGCTTTCGAATTCCTGTTCCTGCACCATACTCACCACAGAGGGCAAATTTCCCAAATTCTGGACCGTATGGGAATTGCCAATAACTTTGCGGACAACGTCGCCTACATTGAGGGTCCAGGGAGTTGAGCAGCATCAGCCGTTGACCCCCAGAACCCAAAACGCTTAAAATCTGCGTTGGCCTGATTCAATCTGGCAAATTTTCCATAACACTCACGATTCTTTAAGACAAATGCGGCATTTCATATCCCTTTCCCAAATTTGACCTTATCTTTAGATCATGTCAAAATAATAGACTGTGTGATCCGACACAAGACTCGTCCGCAGTATAGATCAGGTAATAATTTGTCCTCGGCAGAAATTGTATAGCCTGCTGAACTATATTATAGGATTTCAAGTCTAAATAAAAATTTATGGGGTATTATCTATGAGATTTGCATGTTTACTTTTCTTGCTCTTTCCCGTATCTGCCACGGCAGTTGATAATATTTTGATACGAAGGCACGGCGACTGATGCCAAAAAAGAACGCTTTAATCGACTTTTATTATAAGGACCATGGTGAAAACTAGATAATTTTTTTAATCGCACTTTGAGTTGGAATCATAAGAAACAAGCGCAATGATAGAATGCCCCAGATGTAATCTCGAACAGGACGAATCCCCCCATTGCGAGTATTGCGGGTTTGATTTCAGTGAACACCGGAAGTCAGTCCAAAGTTCATTGGCATTCAACTTAAAACAGGTTGGGTTGTTTGCCCTGATTCTGGTAATAGCCGGTGCCATATTTGTCGCTTACTGGTCTACCGCTAACCGGCCCAAACCCGACCCCATCATCATTGAAAGCTCTAACCGCTTTGTGCAAAGCCCAAATGATAAAGACTTGCGCACAGCGGCCAAAGAATTAGCTGGTGATGTAGGAATTGTAGGTCAACTTACGGGGGGGTCTAATAAAGGAAGTGTTATTGCGATGGTCGTTTTCAGCATCATCGGGCTCGGGTATTTGACGTATGGGAAAAAGAGCCAACAGCTCATAATGGTCATCTGCGGCATCGGCCTTATGGGATATGCTTATTTCGTTAAAGGCACCCTCTATATTATTCTTATCGGCTTTGTTCTAACTGCCCTTCCTCTTATCTCAGGGAGAAAATAGGATTGTCCAGATGGTCCCTTCAAAAGACATAATTTAAATATTTTGATTTTTTATGACCCCTAGATCAATGCTCTAACCAGTGTGTTTCAAACCGCTCTTTATCAACCCTGAACTCCCTAAATCTTGACACTCTGCGATATTCATTGGTAAGTAGCTAAAGTGTTCAATATGATTGAATAATTAGATGCCATTTCCTTTACGATGGATATTGAAGAGGCAGTGGAAGCCGCCATCGCTATTAACCCCTGGGTTGTGATTCCAATCCATAGATTCGAATCAGATCTTCAATACTTTGCAGACAAATTAGAACCAAGATCGGGCGTCAAGTTTTTACCTTTGGGTATCGGTGAAACCTACTGTTTGAAAGACGAATAATTCCCCTTGTTGACATTGCGGGATTTGGCAGCCAAACTTAAATCATGCAAGGTATAAAAGTGCATAAAATTTTCTTTACCCCATTTTTCTGAAATGACGAGCGAAAAAAATTATGATACGCAGGTGCATAGAGCAAGATATCAATGCAATATTCGAGATTATTAACGCTGCTGCCCGGGCTTATAGGGGAGTTATTCCAGATGATAGATGGCACCAACCTTACATGTCTGCCGAAGAGATCCGGCATGAAATCCAAGACGGAGTGGTTTTCTGGGGTTTTGAACAGGAAGGCCGCCTGGCGGGTGTGATGGGTATCCAGGACAAGGATGATGTGACCCTTATCCGGCATGCCTATGTGCGGCCGCAGTTACAACGGCAGGGAATCGGTGAAAAACTGCTTGTGTATCTGGAGGGTTTGACGGAAAAATCTATCCTGATCGGAACCTGGATGGATGCTTCATGGGCGATCTCATTCTACCGGAAGCATGGCTATTATCTGGTTTCAGAGGAAGAAAAGAGTCAGCTTCTTCGAAAGTACTGGTCAATTCCGAAGCGACAAATCGAAACGTCTGTTGTTTTGGCAAACCGAAAATAAGATTAAGCGGAACCGGCCGGAAACAACACCGCCGGGGTCGGGTAAAAATTATGGATGAATGGGGTCGGGATCCTTCGATAAAAGCCATGCGAAGAGTTTTCAAAGCCATGGAAAGATCGCTGGATGATCTCCTTGAACAGCTAAATATTTCCCCTTTTGACCATCGACTTAGGAGTTGGCTGGAACAGGCACTGGCCCAATATGAGTTGGCATGGGGTGAGGCAAGCCGGAAGGGAGTTCGCATGGATGAAAAAATGGCGCCGGCGGTCTATGCCCATTGCCTTGTGCGGGTCATCGGCTCGGAGGAAATTAAAATCCCTGAAAGCCTATTAGCCATAGAAAAAGATGTAGAGAGACTAATTCATGAGGTTTTTAAATGATCCGTTTGCGTTTATTCGGCCGTTGTCGTATTTATCATGATCCGGTAAGTCCTGTTTTGAAATCCCCGGCACAAATCGGGTGGGACGCCCGGTTTCGCACCATTGATCTCGTCACGCCGAGGAGATTTAAGGGTCGGGAGCTGATTATGCGGACCCGCGGCTGGTGGACCGTCGAACCTGCCGATGTTCTGGATACGGTTGAAGCCCATGGCAAGCTTGTACTGGGTGAAAAGGGCGAATTGATGGTAGAATTTACCGACCAAAAGGCTTTAGATAGCCTATCATCTGCGCTCACAGAAAGATTTGGCGATCAGGTGCTCCTATCTGCCTGACAACCTCCAGCCTTAGCCGATGCTTATAACGGAGACTAGATCACAAATAGCCACAGGATGAATTCAAGCAGCAGTACTTCATACCATGTTTGAGGAGACAGAATGAGTAACCCAGAATATTTGCCTGATAAAGATTTCAGGTGGCATGACAGCTATAATAAAGAAGATAAAATTGACCGTTACGAAAACGATACCGATGGAACTGCCGATGAAGTGTACCGCAAAGTGTTTTCGAAATTATTAATAATTGCTGCAGTGGTGTTTTTAATTTTCGTTATCCTTTTCGCCGTCGTCTTTTCCCAGAGCCAAAATTTAGCAGATAAAAAACAGGTATTGGCCATAGAGAAAAGACTTGATCAAATCGAAACCGAATTCACCTCCCTCAAAACCTATATCGCCGCAACATTAGATCGAGCTATCCAAGAAATGGAGCGCGACACAAAGATGACAGCTACCCAAGAAACGCCCTCGGCAAAAACCCCACCGCCCCCGCAACAGGAACAAAATGATGCAGAACCAGAGGTGCACAAAGTCCAGCCAGGCGACTCCCTTTACAAAATCGGTCGGCAATATGGATTATCTATTCAACAACTGCGCGACTATAACATGCTTGAGCCGAATGCAACGATTTTCCCTGGACAGGAACTAAAGCTTACCCCTTAGCCCGAATATCTTGTGATGGGGATATCGCTCCATATTCGGTAAAATTATAACCGATTTTAACCCAATTTACCGCTTTCCAAAATTTGCACCGATGAAGAAGAATACCAAAGTGATATCTATATAGATTCTGGGAGCATACATTTATGCCAGAACAAATAGGTTTCAGACGAAACATGGGCTTGTTTATGGCGGTAATGATTGGTATTGGCGCCACGATGGGGCCGGGCGTTTTTGCCCTGCCAGGTGAACTGGCGCATATGATCGGTCCGCTTGGCGTTCTCGTCTATTTGGCGATGGGTTTTTTAACCCTATTTACCGCCTTAAACTACAGCGAGCTCAGTGCCGCCATACCATTAGCCGGTGGCGGATATTCCTTTACCCACAGAACACTCAACAGACCCGTGGCATTTTTTACCGGTTGGTTCTTCTGGATCGGCAACACTCTCGCTTGTTCGATGTACGCCCTTATCTTTGCCCTGACGATCCGCGCCTACTTTTTACCGGACGCCAGCATTGCCTTCCTTACCTTGCTCACCACAATCGTATTCACTGCCGTCAACTTTATGGGAATGAAAGAAGCAATCATCGTTATTACCGTAATGAACCTGGTGGAATTGGCGGTGCTGGTCGGCGTTGCCGGGCTTGGTTTCACTGATATTGAGCCGCGTAATCTGGAGCCTTTAGCGCCAATGGGATGGGGCCCCTTCGTTCCGGCGATGGCCCTTATTTATATCTCCTATGTCGGGTTCGAACTTATTTCCAATGCGGCTGAAGAGATCATTCAACCGGGCAAAAACATTCCCCGAGCTATTTTGATCACACTGGGCGTGAGTACGGCAATTTACGTTTTCGTGGTCGGCGTGATGATGGGCACCGTCAATTATACCGAGCTCGCCCAGAGCGACATTCCGTTCATTTTCGTTGCTGAGCGGCTTTTCGGTCCCTGGGGACGCTGGGCCGGAGTCATTGCGACGATAATGGCCAGTCTTTCTGCATTCAGTGTGACATTGGGCGCCAGCGCCCGCATTTTATACGCATTGGGGCGCGATAAACATTTTCCCTACTTTTTCTCCAAGTTGCACCCGAAATTTCAAACGCCCCATATCGCTCTTTTTATTTGTGCCCTGATTGTGATTATTTTCAGTTCCTCGGGCATCGTGAAATTTGTGGCTTCTTTGAGTGATTTCGGTTACCTGATGGGACTCGGGATAATTAACTATGCGGTGATTCCATTGCACAAAAAAATGCCGAATTTGAGACGCCCATTTCAGACCATGTTTTTTCCCTGGATTCCGATCCTGGGGGTTATTACGACCTGGATGTTCGTTCCGGCATTAGAATTCCGAAGTTTCGTTCTGGGCGGGATGCTGACACTGGTTGGAAGCGCGATATATCTTTTCAATTCCGATAACCGCGCTGAAGTTTCTAACCTTTTGAAATTTTATGTAAAATCATTTAAATCGTATATATATAAATTAAGGAGAACACGTATGCGAGTACTTATCATAAGTGGAGAAAAACAGGGCCAAAATATCGCTGATCGACTCCTGGCAAAAGATGAGTATCAGATGATGTTTCGCTCGGCGGAACATCAGGTAACCTTCATTGAAGAAGACGAGGTGCTATGTAAGGAGCTTGAACAACGCTACAATGTTCCAATTTACCAGGGAGACGGCACCAAGAAGGAATTACTGGCACAGGTAGGCCTTGATAATATCGATGTTGTCATCGCTGCCTTTGAAGATGACGGCCGCAATGTAATTGCGGCCCTCCAGGCCAGACAGTTAAAACTTGAAAAAGTCATCGCAATAGTCCAAAATTCCGAATATGCACAGCTGCTTGAGCAGAACAGTGTAGTGGTGGTAAACGCACCCTGGGCGACGGCGGCTATGGTTGAAAATATTCTCGACAACCCTGTTTTAGCGCAACTTTTCGAATTTGGAATAGGAGCAGCAAGCCTTTTGGAAGTAAGCGTGCCTGAAAATGCAAAGGTAAATGGAAATCTCATTCATGATATTGATATACCAAAAGGGTGCTTGATAGCCGCGATAATCAGGGATAACCAATTTGTGGTTCCGCGCGGCTATACAAGTATCGAGGTTGATGATCGCGTAATTTTTATCGGGCCAGCCTCCGCAATTAAAAAAGCATTTGAACTATTTATGCTCAAGAAATAAAGTGAAGCAAGAAAAATGGCTTAGTTTTTTTAGAAACTATTTTTTTATATCAGCGAATTATTTTCGATCCTATGCCGATGGGGTATAAGTCGAAATAATGTTTAGATAATTGATAGAAGTGGTTTCAAAGTAAAGGATAAGAATTTGACGATATTCTCAGCCATTGGGTTTTTTTTGGCCATGCTTATTCTGGCGGCCAGCCCGGGACCCGGAGTTTTTGCAACGGTTGCCAGAGCGTTGGCTTCCGGCTTCAGATCGGCCCTGGCCGTTATAGGCGGTATTGTTTTGGGAGACATTATTTATCTGCTGTTTGCCGTCTTCGGGCTCTCCGTGGTGGCCCGGGTCCTGGGAAATATGTTTTTTATCGTCAAAATCTGCGGCGGCGCCTATTTGGTCTGGCTGGGTATTAAAATATGGCTGAAAGACCCGAAGCCTGTCTCCGGAGCTCAGGATTCCGATACCCGCTCACAGTGGGGAAATTTTTTTAGCGGTCTTGTTATTACCTTGTCCAACCCCAAAGTAATTCTTTTTTATTGCGGCTTTTTACCGACCTTCCTTGACTTGTCTAACCTTACAGTTTTTGATCTGGTAATTGTGGTTGCCATCATTACCGCTGTTCTGGTTGGTGTCCTGGGAATTTATGCCTATTTGGCCAGCCGCGCTCGCAAATTGTTCACCAATAAGCGTTCGGTGCGGCGACTCAACCGTGCTGCCGGCAGCGTAATGGTTGCTGCCGGTGTCGCCATTGCCGTTCGATCGTAAATGGCGCGCTTCTGAAGATGAATATGAGAACTGCGATTCTGGATCTGGTTTATGTCGGACTGGGCGGATTTATCGGCTCTATCAGTCGTTATCTCGTCTCCGGGTCGGATCGTCAAATAAACTTGATTCCGAATCCTAGATTATTCCTACGCACAATCCATCCTCTCAGCTGGACATTTTTGCGGGTCTTTTCCACAGGTATGATTAAAATAATATTTTTTCCAATGGGAAAGATTAAATTAGTTTCGATAAAGGCTCCGCCGCGGCTGATATCTCTAATCCGCCCAGGATACTCTTGATTTTGATACTTAAGGCGAATCTGATTATCGTAAATTATTCTCTGATACTCGCGTTCATTTTCAGTCTCATTTTTCCGATTAATCTCTTGATCACAGATTTGTACTATAGACTCTTTGGGGTTGATCGATTTAGCTCCATAACCGAAGCGAAAAGATGAGTTAACAAGCTCTTTTCTCCAAATAATGTAGACCTCAAACGTTATTTCCTCTTTGTTTAGCCTTCTAACCGTTATGGAAATTTCATCGTCTGGCCAAATTTTTTCATTAGATTCGAAATATATTCCTCCACTGCTTAAATTATGAATAATACCGTCATAATGGATATCTGGTATGACAATATCATGCAAAATATCCACGTCGCATTTATAGCGCTGCTCTCTAATACTTCGCGGTGGGTTTAAACTCATGAATTCTCCCTTTGACCAGAATGCTATTTCGTATTTTTCTAAGGCAGTAGATGACTGGCAGCGCCTGCCTTGGTAGCAATCTATCCGCTACACTATACATTGCAATTTTTTTTATTTGAAATACAATATGTTGTATAAAAAAATTTATAAGAAATTTTTCTTCATTAATCAAGTGGAATAACATCATTTTCAACCCGGCCTATTTTTACCTATTAATTTAATCCGCGGCGGACGAGGGTTTAATTCCCCGCCCCTTGGGGCGTTTAAAATTTTCCGTTTGATACCCCGTTGCTTGCGGCGGGGTTGTTCATTAATACGAAATGGTTAACAGTTATGAGATTAACTATTGTTTTAAGTTTTTTTTGTGTCATTGAGTTGCCCGCTTTAAAAGAGCCTTTTAACTTCTTCTATTAACACCTTGCCCATGGTGTTCCGCGGCAGTTTATCCACAAAAGCTATCGCTTTGGGGCATTTCCAGTCATGAAGGTGCTTTTTGCAATAGGCTTGAACCTCGTCGGCGGAAACGTCAGTCTCGGGTTCTTTGACCACAGCGGCCACTACCTTTTCCCCCCATTTTTTTTCGACAAGGCCGACCACTGATGATTCCGCTACACCCTCCATCTGATTGATGATGCTCTCTATTTCTTTGGGAGATATATTTTCACCGCCAGAGATGATAATGTGCTTGATGCGATCGGTAAGATAGTAGTACCCGTCCGTATCGATGTTTCCCAGGTCTCCGGTTTTAAACCAGCCCCGCTCAAAAGTTTTGGCGGTTTCTTCAGGCTTTTGCCAGTAGCCCGGGGTGACGGCCGGTCCTTTCAACCAGATTTCGCCGGTTTGACCGGGTTTTACATCAGCACCGGTTTCGGGATCGACAATGCGCACCTCCAGCCCCGGCAAGGGGATGCCGATGGATCCCGGTTTTCTTCTGCCCCGTAGCGGATTGGAAAAATTCATCCCGGTTTCCGACATTCCTTCCCGCTCCACCGGCTCTTTGCCGAAAAGCTTATGGATGCGCTCAAAGTCCTGAGCCAGCAGAGGTGCCGATCCCGAAGTCCACAACCGCATGTGGGAAAAATCAAATTTTCTGTCACAGATGTGTTCCATCAATTTGGCATACATGGCTGGAACGGCCATAAAGATGCTGCAAACGTGGGGTCCGTCCTGTTTGCTCAGCGTATCAATCACCCTTGCCGGAGAAAATTGATTCAGCATAACCACATGGACTCCTGCCAACAACGATGTGTGCAAGGCAAAACAAAGACCATGAACATGAAAAAGCGGCAGGGCATGGCAGAGCACATCGGTGTTACTGATCTCCCAGATATTGATGATATTGCGAGCATCATGAACCAGGTTACGTGATGTGAGGACTGCCCCTTTGGGTTTCCCAGTAGTTCCCGAGGTGTATATGATAAGCCCGGGGTCTTCCGGGCCGATGTCAACCGGGAAGAAATCTTGAGAGGCAGTGCTAAATAGGTTCGATATCCTGATAGGGCTTCCGGCTGTCGATGACCAGGGTGGTAAGGTCGGGAGCTATTTCCCTGATAATTGATTCTTTATCAGGTTCCAGCAAAATTATCCTGGCCTGCGCATCTCCCAGCAGGTATTGCATTTCTGATTGTTTAAATCCGGGATTTAACGGTATGGAGATGGCTCCCAGTTTTTGCAGGGCCAGATGGGCCACCACAAATATTAGCGATTTGGTGAATAAAAAGGATGACACGGTCGCCCTTTTCCACGCCCAAGTCCACCAACAGTGTTGGCCATCCGGTTGGCATCCCGCTCTAATTCAAGATAGGATATTTCTGTTTCTGCCCGGCCATTTCTTAGAAAAGTGATAGCCGGCATATCTTTGCAGGTTAAGAAGGATTTTGTAAAATATTTCGAGAGGGAATCACCACACATGATTTCTCCAATGTGAAAGTAAAATCAAAGGGCCATCAAATCAAATTTTTCCTTTTAAATGATTGCCGGTAGCCTTCAACCGTCATCTTTGTGAAATGTGGAAAGGCCACTATGTCTTCTGTGGTCAAGTCAGATACTTCAGCTATAATTTCGGCCAGCCTGCAAGCGATTGTTTCCTGATCATCTCCCGCCTTCAAAGCTTTTAATGCAGTGTCGGCGCATTGTCGTTCATTTTTTAAAGCGACTTGAATAATCCTGGAAGCATCGGCGGTAGTCCCTCCGTGAGAAAAAAACAACATGGCAGGGTCAAATTGCTGCACCCTGTCAATGCTTTGTACAATTAATTCCGGGTCTGAACCCGGTACACATGCCGGCATTCTGCTTTTTGTTTCCAAAAAATATCCTCCCAGCGCATCTCCGCAAAACAATCCCCGGGTTTTGGAATCCATAAAGCACAGATGATTGGGATCATGGCCGGGCGTATGAATGACTTTCAGCCTTCTCTTCCCCAGGTCGATTTCATCCCCATCTTCGACCCGCACAAATTTTTCTTTGTCAATGGCAAGCATCCCGCCAAAGCGTTCATCCGCGTCATCTCCAAAAACGATTTTTCTGCTTTGAAGCAAGCGATTAATAATTGATTGGTCTGCAAGGAACTTGGCCGCTTTGGGGTGGGTCACCACCCGGGCAAGAGGCAGCTGCTGCGCCAAATGGCCTGCACCGCCGGCATGGTCAGAATGAACGTGGGTGGGGATGATATAGGATAGCTCATTTATATCACAGCCCAGACGCGCCACCGCATCTAAAATGTCAGGGATTTGAACGGAACTGCCGACTTCGATCAGGGCTGTTTTTTCGTCTACGACAAGATAAACGGTGCACAGGGGGAATACCCTGTGCCCCTTGCCTTCTGGTTTTATTTCATAAATTTTTTCCGTCACCTCAGAAATTAGCGCCATGGTCCTATCCTTTTCCTGCTGCTGTGTTGCAATTCGATCCGATTACGCGTGGTGACGATGCAATTTGAAAAATTGTTGATAATTGCTTTAATTACTAGATCTTAAGCGTAAAGAAGGATTTATATTTAGCTTGACAGCAGCAGTGTGATTATTCATTAGTTGTTATTCCAGTGGACTAGAGTAATCAACATGCGACTGCCAGTCAATCTTTAACCCTTTATCAATACGTGGCCGATGAAAGTTCTCTTTGTTTATCTTAACAAGCGGACCGATAACCTTAAGTTGATGAGCCCTGCACCCCTGACATTTCCCTTGCTGGCAGCCTACACCCCTCCAGATATAGAAGTCTCCATCGTCGATGAGGCCTTTGAAACCATTGATTATGACCAGAAAGTGGATCTGGTCGCCACCACCTTTGTCCTGCCGCTTGCCTATCGGGCGTATAAACTCGCGCACGAATTTCGCAAAAGAGGTAAAACAATCGTATGCGGGGGGCCGCATGCGACCCTGATGCCTAATGAAACCGCCATGCACTTCGATTCGGTGGTGATCGGTCAGGGTGATCTAACCTGGCCCTTGCTGCTGGATGACTTTATGAAAGGTTGCTTAAAAAAATTTTATACAACTCATCAAGATGTTGATATGGAGACCATCCCCTTCGCCAGAAGGGATTTGCTAAACCCCAAAGGCTACAGCATTTTAAATACCTTTCAGGCCACCCGGGGTTGTCCCTATAAATGCACTTACTGCACCACCCATACCATCTATCCTAGATTTTTAACCCCTCCGGTAAAAAAAATTGTTAAGGAAATCGAGCAAGTTGAAGGGGGACCGTTTCATCGCCGCATGCTTCTTTTCTGGGACGATAATCTGGTCGGCAATCCTGTATGGGCCAGAAAGCTGTTTGTGGAAATGGCATCCCTGAAAAAAAAATGGGTTGCCCAGTTAACCTTTACGATCACAGAGGATAAAGAACTGGTGCGGGCAGCGGCTAAAAGCGGCTGTGTCGGTCTTTTTTTTGGCCTCGAATCCTTTAATTCTCTTAGTTTGAAAAACAGCAACAAGAAACATAACGTGGTTGGAAAATATAAGGAAGGCATTAAATTGCTTCACGATCACGGGATTTCAGTTTATGCCGGCATGATGTTTGGTTTTGATGACGACAGGAAGGATATTTTTGAAATCACCCTGGATAAAGCCATTGAGCTGGGTATCGACAATTTAGGCCCAAAAATTCTGGTACCCTATCCGAATATGCCTCTTTTCGACCGCTTGGTCAAAGAAAACAGGATTATCCACACCGATTGGTCGAAATATAACGGCAATCATGCGGTTTTTCACCCACGGCATATGACAGCAGAAGAATTGGAGAGCGGCAACCAATGGTTTCACCGCGAATTCCATTCCTATAAATCCATTGCCCGAAGATTATGGAAATCAAAAGCGGCAACCTGGTTTACCCTGCCGATCAATCTTTCCAAACGTAAAGTTCTTTACCAAAAATCCGGGGGGGAATCTATTTCAGCCAATTGATGCCCATCTTTTTTCAGTCCGCTTCAAAAATCCATCGGAACCGCAGTCTCTAAATACCTCAATGGCTTTATTTAAGACGGCTATAGCGTTATTCCGGTCTCCTTTACGCTTGTGCAGCTCAGCGTAAAGGGCGTAAGTTCTTCCCAGATTCAGCAGCGTGCCGTTGTTGCTGTCGGCCTCAATCGCTTTATTAATCCATTCTTCAGCCGCGTCCAGGTGCTGGTCATCGATATTTAATAGAATCTCTCCCATATTTCTACGAATCCAACCATCCCAAATTTTCGCTTTATTTACATCCACGTAGCCGACCAAAGTATTTAAATCAAAACCCGGCTCGTTAGTGATAACCTTCATCCTCGCAATGGCTGATTTGGAAACATTTTTCCAGGATGGAATAAGACGATTATGTTCTAAAATCTCAATGGCCTGTTTGTAATTATTTTCGGATTCTTTAAAGTTTCCAATTTCAAAAAAGGCCTCACCCAGAAAAAAATGGGCCAGCCCTTGAAAGATAATCAGTCTAATTTTATCGCAAAATTTGCATCCTTCGATAAGATGGAAGATGGCCTTATCAAAAAAGCCGCAACCATAACAGGAAATACCATGGCAGACTGAGGCCATTGCTTTGGAAAAAATATCACCGCTTTCGTTGGCGCCTTCCAGGGCCTCGTTGCTGGTTTGATGGCTTTTTTTGACGTGGCCGCTAAAATAATGAATAAAATAACTCAGGTTACTTTTAATAGTCGAAATCCCCCATTGACTGTTGGCCGCCATGTTGATTTCAAGGGCCTGGGTCATGTGAACACCGGCTTTTTCAAATTCACAATTTACCGATCTGACGACAGCCAACCAGAAGTTTGAAAAAAGGCTCGATACCATATCATTGGATTCCCCTGAAATGGTTAAGGCTTCTTCCAGGTTTTTAAATGCCCCCGGAAAATTCTCTTCGACCATATATCTATAGGATCCCATGATGGTATATATTTGAGAAAGCCGGCGCTTATATGCCAGTGTTTCAGCCAACTTAACAATGGGTGCCACGGCATTTTTTGCCTCTGCATGAAAACCGCTCTGGATAGAATACAGCCCCAACACCGTCCTGGCATCGATGATCTCTTTTAACACCACATCGGTTTGAGGCAATTTTTCAAGGCAGTCGATTCTTTTTTGGGCGTAGTCAATGGCATCCGCCAGCAAAGCTGCTTTTTCAGCCTGTCTTTCGGCCAATCTTGAATATTTAGCCCCCTTTTCGTTGTTCCCACAGGCAATATAATGTTCGGTCAACACACCATAGTGTTTTTCAATCTCATCTTGGTAAATTTCCTCGATAGCATTGCCGATCTTTTCGTGATAGATTTTTTTTCTGCTGGTTAGTATCGATTCGTAGATGACCTCACGGGTTAAGGCATGCTTGAATATATATATTGTTTCCGGAAATATCTCTCTCTCATAAAGCAATTCTGAATTTTTTAAAACGGACAGCAGAGAGAGCAATACCTGTTCTCGAAGTCTGGTTACCCGCTTTAATAACCTGTAGCTGAATTCCCTTTCGATAACTGCCCCGGTTTGAAGCAAATCTTTGGCGTCCTTCGGCAAGGTATCCACCCTGGCCATGATGATATCCTGAATCGTTGAGGGGATTGTCATATCCTGTAAATCTTTTGCCAGGCAATAGACCCCGTTCTTTCTTATCGCTATCCTGAGATCTATCAGGGACCGGACAAACTCCTCACTAAAGAATGGAATCCCTTCGGTCTTTTCCAGAATAAGGTTTGTAAGATTCTCGTCAAGTTTTTCCGTGCCCAGCAGATGAGACACCATCACTAGGGTCTCACGATTGGAAAGCCGGTTTAAATTAATCCGGCTTTGATAGGGTCTACTGCCCCAGGCGGGAACAAATTCGGGCCGGTAGGTGAATATTAAAAATACTTTTGAGTCCAATATATTTTCCAGCAGATATTTGAAGCCGTCTTCAGAGCTTTTGTCAATCCAGTGCAGATCCTCGATGGCCATAACCCATGGACGAAACTTGGAATACTTCAGGACGACTTTGTTTAGGGCCTCAATCGTTCGTTCTTTCTTGGCTTCCGGGCTCATCTGGATTGCGTCTATTCCGCTGTCCTTAACGGATAGAAGTTCCAGAAGGTATGGAAGGGTCGAAGCTTCATCAGCGCCTAAAAATTTAAGGGCCTTTGAGCTTTTTGCTACAATTTCAACATCGCCATCGTCCTCCCGGATACTAAAGGCGGATTTCAAAATGTCGATGATCGGATGATAAGCGTTTCCTCTGCTATACGAAAGACATTTACCTTCAAAAAAGGCAATATCTTCATTGCTTACAGCTTTTCTGAACTCATATAAAAGCCTGGACTTGCCGACACCGGCTTCAGCTATAATAGAAAAAGCCTGACCGTGTCCGCCCATAGCCCGCTCAAATCCTTCAAGCAGCAGATCGAGATCCTGTTGCCTGCCGACAAAAGGAGTTAGCCCTCTCTCCGCGCTGACATCAAACCGTGTTACGCGTGTGCTGGGTGCAATAAATTGATACATCGTGACCGGTTTTTCCTTGCCTTTGATTTTTTTTTCTCCCAGCGCCTCAAACCGAAAAAATCCCTCTGTAAGCTTAAAAGTCTCTTCCGACACACAGGTGGTCCCCGGTTCTGCCAGTCCTTCCATCCGGGAGGCTAGATTCACGGTATCGCCGACGGCCTTGAACTCCATCCGAAGGTCATTGCCGAGGGTCCCAACAACCACTGGGCCGGTATGAATCCCGATACGCATTTTTATGGGAAGGGTTTGACCCTTTTTTAGTTTCATCCGCTCACTGAACTTGGCCATTTTCTTATGAATGGCATATGCGGTGCGAACAGCTTTTTGAGGCGCATCCTCCAGCGCAATCGGGGCACCAAAAAGGGCCATAATTCCATCACCGGTCATTTCGTTGACCACGCCTTCGTAATCATGGACCTTGTGAATCAGAATTTCATAGATTTTATCCATGATAGTGTAAGTCTCTTCGATACCAAGTTTTTCTAACAGTCCCGTAAATCCCTCCATATCAGCGAACAATACCGTGACCTGCTTGAGCTCTCCTTCAATTCGGTCTTTTTGCGCAAGGATTTTCTCTCGTAGACCTTCGGGCAGATATTTTTGGATATTTGTTAACTTTTCATCGTAAGAAAGCCCTCTTGAGATTTGCCCGGAAGATTCGATCAGCTTAAATCCGCATTTTTCACAAAATTTACTTGCGGGTAAATTGAAATGGCTGCATTGAACACAGGTGAATTCCAATTTGTCGCCGCATTCAACACAAAAGTTAGCCCCGGAACGATTTTCTAAACCGCAATTCGAGCATTTCATTGGCGTATTCCTATGATGAACAGTTGATTAACTGGAAACGATCTGGTGATAGGATATTTTGGTGTATATAAAATTTGCCATTTTAAGTCAAAGTTATAAAGTGTTCAAAATTGCCTGGAAGATGAATCCAAATTATCTTGCAGAAGCTGTTATATTGAATTAAACAAAAAGGGGATCAATGACACCAATAAAATGAGAAAGAAACTCTGAAGCTTGAGTGATGGGGGGGCAGCCACTTGCTTCCTGGCCTCCAGGCTTCCCGCATTAATGAAAGTAGCTATACTGAAATATGGTAACTGCTATCACTGTCGATAAATTGAGGAAGTTTGCGGCAACCTTTGTGGCGGAGGAACCAGGTCGGCTGGGTACCGACGGGTGGTGGCAAACACCGCTGCTGGTGACAGCCCGTGCCGATTCACGCTTCGATCAATTACCGCAGATTGCGGCCGATGACCATGTGCTTCCAAAAGATCTTCTGCCGGGGGCACAATCGGTAATAGTTTTTTACATACCGTTTAAAAAAGAGCTGATAAAAGAAAATCGCAAGGGCGATCGGCCCTGTCGCAACTGGGGCCTGGCCTATGTCCAAACCAATGATTTGATCGGGCGGCTGACCCAGGAGCTGGGTGATCTGCTAACTGAGCGAGGATTTAAATCGGGCCTGACACCGGCGACCCACAATTTTGATGAAGCTAAATTAATGGCGCGCTGGTCCCACAAACACCTGGCGCATCTGGCAGGGCTCGGACGTTTCGGTATCCACCACATGATGATTACACCGGTGGGGTGCACCGGGCGTCTGGGAAGCCTGGTGAGCGAGGCGGAGCTGGGAGATCATCCGCTGATTGAAGCGCAGGAGGCCTGCCTGCTCAAAGCCGGCAAAGAATGCGGTCAATGCATCAAGGCCTGTCCGGTGGAGGCCCTCAGCGAGGATGGCTTTGAAAGACGACTTTGCTGGGATCGACTAAATGAAAACCGGCGAAGACTGGATTATTTTACCGATCTGCCTGATTCTACCCACGTATGTGCGAAATGCGCAGCTTTGATGCCCTGTAGCTTTAAAAATCCATTGGCGAATCTGGACTCAGAGAAGTCATCTTAAAATAGAACTTTCCCTGATAGGAAAAGGAAACCAAAAATAATAGAAATGATGGGTAAAAACAATCCCGCTTTAAAATGAGTCCTAAAAATTCCGGAATAAATAACAGCCCCGTTTACGGAAAGGCAGCTCTCACCCGTGGCATGGCGGCGGCATGGCCCATCTGTCTGGGATATCTGCCCATCGGCCTGGCCTTCGGGGTGCTGGCCCAGAAGGCGGGGCTGTCAACATTGGAAATCGGCCTGATGTCTGTTCTGGTTTTTGCAGGCAGCTCCCAGTTTATCGCCGTGTCCATGCTGGCGGCCGGAGCGTCACTGTTTTCAATCGTGGTAACAACATTCATTGTAAATTTACGGCATTTTTTGATGAGTTCCGCTCTGGCGGTTTATTTAAAAAATGCCGATCGAAAAAAGCTTTCATTTTTTGCATACGGCGTAACAGATGAGAGTTTTGCCGTCAATCTATCCAAATTCAGGGAGTCCGAGTGGGATTTAGATTCAGCCCTGGTGACCAATTACACCGCTAATTTTACCTGGATTGTGACAACGGTGCTCGGGGGCATCGGCGGTCAATTTATCCCGGCCCATGCCTTTGGAATTGATTATGCTCTGATTGCCATGTTCATTTGTCTGCTGGTATTTCAAATCAGGGGATTTATTTATGTCATTGTGGCGTTAATAGCCGGGATAATGGCGTTGTATCTTTCGATGCTGATTCCGGGCAATTCATATATCGTTATCGCATCGATGGCTGCGGCTGCAATCGGGGTGGTTTTTAAAAAGAAGATCGGTCCTGGAAAGAATCGTTAGAATGGTATCGAAAGAATATCTGGCAGTTATTGTTGGTATGGGGCTGGTAACTTTCATTCCGCGCTGGCTGCCGCTTATATATCTGACCAAACGAAGTCTGCCCTCATGGCTGGTGGAATGGCTGGACTTTATTCCGGCGGCCATATTGAGCGCGATATTGCTGCCGGCACTAGTCATCGACTACACCACCCGGTCGGTTGATCTCGGTCGCCCCGAGTTCATCGTCGCCATCCCGACGTTTCTGTTCGCCATCGCAACCAAATCCCTCGGCGGAACCGTAATCGTCGGAATGGTCCTGTTCGGACTCGCTGAAAAATTTTCGAATATTTGATAGAAGCTTTCTTAAGCATTCCCTGCAAAAGTCTCAAAGTTTTCACATATCCGGTATTGCTCAGCGGGTTTTGATGTATCGATGAATGGAGTATTCGGTGGTGACACCCGGGATCGAATCAATCCTGGATTGAATGTCCTTTCTTTCTTGGCTTTCAAACCAGGTTTGCCAGTCCTCTAAAGTGTACCAGGAACTAATGGCGGTTATTTCGCTACCCTCGCCGATTGATTTTAAGTACTCGCTGGAAATATAACCCGGCTGAAGGGGGACCTGACGTCTTATCTCCTTGATACAGCGAAAAAGCTCCCTTTCCTTGTCTTTCGGGCATGTCCGTTTAATTAAAACTTTAACTGGCATAGTAACCTTCCTTCCACGCTCTGAAACCACTTCAAGCGTTAGAAAATTATAAAACCTACAGTCAGGGAAAATACGGTCAATTCTACGATGGTTTAAAGTTTCAATTACCGGTAGCAGTCAGAAGAGAAATCGCTTACGTGAGATACGATGCAGCAAGTTTCGCGGTGGGTTCTGAGATAAATTTAAGACTGAACGGTCAAAGGTGCAAGCTTTCGCCTCAAATTACCTGATACAGATTCATTTGTCAACAAAGACCGAATCGCTGCTCGGTCCTCTGATATCTGTTTTCTGTCCACTTCTAAACGGCTATAGCCATCTGGCGCTTGTACAACTGACTATAAAGACCGCCTTGTTGCAGTAACGTCTCGTGTCTGCCGGTTTCGACGATGTGGCCTTGATCAAGGACAATGATTTTGTCGGCGTTGCGCACCGTGCTCAGACGGTGAGCGATGACCAGAGAGGTACGACCTTCAAGCACCCTTTCCAGGGCCTGTTGAATCAAAAACTCAGCTTCGGCATCCACCGAAGAGGTGGCTTCATCTAAAATCAGAATTCCTGGATCGGCCAGGATGGCGCGGGCCAGGGCCAGTCGCTGTTTTTGCCCCCCGCTGAGTTTAACCCCCCGTTCACCGATCTCTGTGTCATACCCTTCCGGCAGCTGGGTGATGAATTCGTGGGCATTGGCGGCATTAGCGGCCTGGATAAGCTCGTCGCGGGTGGCATCCGGTTTCCCATATAGAAGGTTTTCAACCACACTGTTGTTAAACAAAAAGGAGTCCTGCAGTACCACGGCGACCTGCTGCCGCAATGAAGACAGTTTGATCCGGCGTAAGTCATGACCATCGATCGTTATTTGTCCCTGGTTGGGGTCATAAAAACGACAGATGAGATTGGCAATACTGGTTTTGCCGGCACCGCTGGGACCGACCAACGCCACCATTTCTCCGGGAGCCATTTCAAATTCAATATCATGCAAAACTTTATCACCGGTGCCATATCGAAAAGACACCCCGTCAAAAACCATCTTGCCCTGAATGGTGGGTAAAGCAACCGCATCGGGGGCATCCCTGACTTCAGTGGTTTCATCCAGAATTTCGAAAATTCGTTCACCGGCGGCAATCGCTTCCTGGAAAATGTTGTCGACTTCGGTCAGGCGATTGATGGGCTCATAAAAAGAAGTAGTATAAGAAAGAAAGGCCACCAGGGTTCCCATGGACATTTCTCCTTTTACCACCATAAACGCACCCACACCCAGCACGATCACCGAACCCATGGCTCCCAGAAATCGTATAGCGGGAAAAAAGACCGACCAGTATCGGATGCCCTTCACCCGCGCCCGGTAGTAGCGTTCACTCTCGGTCGTAAAGCGCTGGCGTTCCATCTCTTCCCGGGCGAAGGCCTGAATCACCCGGATACCGGAAAGGTTGTCCTGGAGTTTGGCATTGATGTCCCCCAGACGGGCGCGGACATTGCGATAAACGGGCCGGATTTTGGTGTTGTAATGTCGCAGGGCGATGGCCAGGATCGGGACCGGTATCAGGACCAGTGCGGCCAGGCGCCAATCCAGTACCAAAAGTATAATGGATCCGCCGATCAAGCGGATCAGATCGACGGCCGTCAGTGCGGAACCATGGGTAACAAAATGCTCCAGGGCGCTAAGGTCATTGGTCACCCGCGACATCAGCTCGCCGGTGGAGGTGCGTTCAAAAAATGACAGGGACATTTTCTGCAAATAGGCATACAGCCGGACCCTCAAATCAAATATAAATTTTTCGCCCAGGGCATGGCGAATGTAATTATCACCGATCTGAACCAGTTGGCCCAAGGCATAGACCCCTACCAGGGCAGCAATCATAACCCCCAAGTATTTAAGATTAAGCACGTTGATGATCCCATCGATAATTTCTTTTTGAAAAAGTGGCGGCACCAGTTCCAATCCCGCCCGCCCGACGAGTAAAAACGCACTCAGTATCAATGTTTTCCAATAAGGCGTTAAAAGAAGAAAAAGTCTTCTCAGAATATGCATGTGTCACTCCTGTGTGAGACTATCAGCGAAAGGTTTACATAGGCAAAGGGCGGACACGCCCAAAGGTGCGGCCGGGAGTATAAAAAAAGATGATCTGAGTGTAAAGAGTTGTTTTTTTACAATACTATCAATGCGATAGGTTCATGGTGATATGTATTTTTGGGGATTTGCCATAAATTCCCTGTAAATCCGGTAGTGGTCCGTATCTTCATAAGCGATTTGTTTGACCGGAGCATCGTCAAAGGACAGGATCCGGGTTTCGGGACACGCCAGCAAAATAGGTGAATGGGTGGCGATGATAAATTGGGCCTGACCGCTGCGCCCGGCCTCCTTGAGTAATTCCAGCAACTCCAGCTGACTTTTGGGAGACAGCGCTGTTTCCGGTTCATCCAGGATATACAGCCCTTTAATTTTTAACCGTGATTTAAAAAAGGCCATCAGGGATTGGCCGTGGGACTGGGCCATCAGGGATTTGCCGCCGAAATATTCCAGCAACCCCGGATCCATGGTCAGCCACTCATCCAGAATGCGGGCAAAATTATTAAAAATGTCCGAGCCGAAAAAGGACCCATTTACCCTTCGGCCGTTGGCCCATTCAATGCTGATAGTCTGGTACAGAGCATTTTCATAGGGGCTGGCATTGTAGCGCGGCCGAAGAATTCCCTGCCAGATATAGATACCGCATTTGCGGGTGATGGCTTCCACCAGGGTTGATTTCCCGGAGCCGTTTTCGCCCACAAAAAATGTTACCGGCGTGTTCAGCTCAATACTGCTGGTTTTCTGGAATAGTTCCAGATTAAAGGGATAGTGATCCCGGGTCGGATACTTTTCAGGATTTAGCGTTACTTTTTTTAGATGCACGGGAGAATCTCCTTTTACACTGGTTGTAGTTCTGCAGACTTGCGGCTGATGGCGAAATTTGATCGTACACTTGCCAGTTCGTGCTTTAGCCAGAGTGCAACCACCACTGTTTCGGCGGCAGCGGTGGCCAGCTTGATCCACCATACCGATTGTATCCCCCATCTGAAATAAACCGGAAGCGTGAAGACCAGGCCGGCAAACAGGGCATTATCCACCACCGCTCCTATCAGGCTGGGATAGGTTTTTCCCAACCCCTGGAAAGCCGACGATGCCACCATGATGGTTCCCACCATAACAAACCCGATGGCAAATATTCTTAAATAAACGACACCGAAGTGAATGACTTCAGAATTGTTGCTGAAGATGCTGATCAAAGGCTGAGGAAACAACAGGCAGATTGCCGTGCAGCCAATCATAAATATGGTGGAGATAAGCCAGGCTCTGCCGAGAGTACCGGCTATGCGCGAAAATTTCCGGGCGCCAAAATTCTGGCCTACAATGGCTGCCATGGCCGAAGCTACTGCAATAACGGGGATATAAATGCCCTGCAGAATCCTGAACCCGATACCGATGGACGCCAGCGCAGCAGTGCCATAGCTGCTGATTACCCGATAGGTGATCATTAAATTGGCGGCCAGCAGAAAATGATTCATTCCTGACGGTACTCCGATATACAGGATTTTTTTAATAATTTCAGGATTAAAGCGCCATCGCCCTTTTAAATTAATGTGGAATTCTTTGAAAAATATCAAATATCCATATATTCCAAGAGCGTAAATCTGAGAAATCAATGAGGCAATTGCGGCACCGCGTACTCCCAATGCCGGCAGACCCAGCCAGCCGAAAATGAGAATGGGATCCAGAACAATATTTAATATATTTGCCTGGAGCATGATGATCATCGGGGTTTTGGTATCTCCCATACCGCGGTAACAATTGCCAATGACATAGAGAAAAATCATGAACAAAAAAGAGATGGAAAAAATTTGGAAGTATTGAATTCCCCATTGAAGCGATTTTCCGCTGCCTCCAAAAAATTTAATGTAAAAAGGGGCGATCAGGAGACCGGTCACCGCTTCGGTAACACCGATCACGAGGGCCATCAAAAGGCTTTGTTTGAATACCTGTGCGGCCTGGTTATAATCTTTGCGGCCGAACGCCTGGGCAATCAGGGCCATGCCGCCGGTTCCCAGCACCGTGGAAAATCCCAGGTGGATGAAAAAGGCATTGCTTGAAATGGATAGCGCGGCTACGGCATCTGGACCCAGCTTTCCCACGAAATATATATCCACCAATAAATAAACGGTAAATAAAACCATGGCGATGGTAACCGGCACGGCCAGTTTTACCAGTGTTTTGAGAATAGGGCCTTCGGTGAGGTCAAGGCGGTTCGCAGTTCGATGTTTTTCCATTATAAGGTTTTCAAGGTGACAATTCTGGCTTTCTAAGTTAAATAGTCAAGCACTAAATCCGAATTTCGTATTTGCGCTGCAATTTGCGATATCCAATCTTTCTTCCTCAATATTCGATCTAATTTCGAGATTTTGTTTTATTTTCCATTTCACGCAGTGCAGCGAGAGCTTCCTCCGCCCAATTTATGTATGCCCGGTTTACATGTTCACCATAGGTGAATGCCAGTTGCCAGAAGGGCATATTGGGATCATCGACTTCCTCATTGTTAAACCGTTCTTTTAATGTTTCTATTTCTTTCAGATCAGTCATCTGACGATTCCGGAAACGTTCTATTTGAAGAATGTTATCTGCAACTGAAATCTGTCTACCGAACATTAGTTTTAAAAGGGTTTCATGACGCCCGATATGCCTACCGGTAGGCTCCACCAGCCACTGCTGCAATTCCTCGCGTCCCTTTTTTGTTATGGCGTAAATGTGGCGGTCCGGTTTGCCCTCCTGCTTGTGGACGGATTTGGTGGCCAGCCCTTCTTCGGCCAATCGTTTCAAAATTGGATAGATCTGGCCGTAGCTTTCGCTCCAGAATCCGGCCACACTTTGCGCGTAGAATTTTTTAATATCATAGCCGGACATGGGCCCGTAAGATAAAATTCCCAGAACGGCGACTCTGGTTTTGCTTTTCTTCATTGTTCTCTCTTTTTTATATATCTAAATGATATATAGCAAGAAGATATTTAATGTCAACAAGCAAAAGAAAAGAGAAAAAATTAGAGTAGAAATCCAAAACAGCAAGATTCGGGTGGCGCGGAGATATGAAATGGCCTATATTCAGTCTAGATCATATTATCAGCTTCCCAAAAGGCAATACAGACTATGAAGACACCCTCCCTATCCCAGGACAGCGACGATTACGATCGGATTGAGAAAGCCATAAAATTTATCGAGAAAAATTTTTCGTCTCAACCGGACCTGAAAGAAATCGCTGCCCATATCGGTTTGAGCGAATACCATTTTCAACGCCTTTTCAGCAGGTGGGTCGGTATCAGTCCCAAGCGGTTTTTACAATTTTTGACCAAAGAATACGCCAAACAACTGCTGGAGAATTCAGCCAATCTTCTTGATGTTACTTATGAAGCCGGTCTGTCCAGTCCCGGAAGGCTTCACGACTTATTTGTCACCTGCGAGGCGGTAACACCGGGAGAATACAAAACCAAAGGAGATGGGATTACCATTAAGTATGGTATTCATCCCAGCCCCTTTGGTGACTGTCTGCTGGCGACCACCGAAAGAGGTATTTGCGGTTTCTTTTTCGTAAAATATAGACAAAGAAAGGACCCCCTCACTGAATTACGCTATTTTTGGAAAAATGCTGATATTTTAGAAGATCCGCATGCATCCCGGGAACTGGTTGGTCGAATTTTTAACCCGTCCTTCGCCGACACTTCCACACCGCTGCATTTGATTTTAAACGGTACCAACTTTCAGATAAAAGTCTGGGAAGCCTTGATTAAAATTCCGTTCGGTGCGGTGGTTTCCTATGAAGATGTGGCAATTCAGGTGGGTATCCCCGGTGCCACCCGGGCGGTGGGCAGTGCGGTCGGTAAAAATCCCGTTTCCTTTATCATTCCCTGCCACCGCGTGATTCGCAAGACGGCCGACTTCGGCAACTACGGCGGGGGCACGGCCAGGAAGAAGGCCATACTGGGGTGGGAAGCAGCGCATTTAAGCATGGCGCAAAGTGCCTGATTAAGCTCATAGCTAAAAGCTCAAAATTTAAGGATATTAAACCAAATTGCAGCGCAGCCATAGAACGGAATCTGCCATTTTAAGACTGCTTCAGGGAGAAAAGAATGATTGCACGATTATGGCACGGCTGGACGACGCCTGAAAATGCAGATGTCTATGAAAATTTACTCAAGACGGAAATATTTCACGGCATCGCCGCCAAAGGGGTAAAGGGCTACCGGGGCATTCGGCTGCTGCGTCGCACCTCAGGTAACGAAATAGAATTCATTACGCTGATGGAATTTGATTCCTGGGAGGCGGTCAAGCAATTCGCCGGTGAGGAATACGAACGGGCCTATGTGCCCCCGAGGGCCCGTGAAGTCCTGGCCCGTTTCGATGAGCGTTCCCAGCATTATGAAGTCCGCGAGAAAATAAACTATCAATCGGTGATAATTTAACGATTATCATATATCGTTATAATATTACCGTTACCTTGGCCTTCAATACTTTTCACATAGGCATTTATCACCTTATCCATTGGAATTGCATTATGCCCGGGAAAGTAGGCTTCATATTTTTCGACGGCATCTTCAACCAGACCTGATGAGACAACATTAATTCTGACGCTATTGCCCAATTCTAAAGAGGCGGCTTTAACAAAGCTGTGGATTCCGCCATTGACCATGGCAGGGCTGGTTGTGCCTACAACCGGGTCATCAGCCAGAATACCCGTACTTAAGGTAAACGAACCGCCGGTATTCAAGTATTTTTGACCAATTCTTACAAGATTTACCTGCCCCATCAGCTTGCTTTTTAGCCCGATATAAAAGTCTTCTTCCGTCATCGAGTCTAAGGCTGCCCACTTTGCTTCTCCTGCAATACAAACAATGGCATCAACTTTCCCAATGCTTTCATACATGGCTTCAATGGATTTGCTATTCGCAATGTCTACATTTACATCACCGGAATTTCGACCGGCGATTACAATTTCATGCTTCTTTGCCAAATGAACACTCACCTTTTTTCCTATTGTACCGGTACCGCCAATTATAAGAATTTTCATTCAATTTTCTCCCTTACTTTTAGTCTTTTTTTATAGCGGCTTCTATTACGCCTTTTACTTTGAAAAACGGATATGCTCGTTGTGAAACGGTCTGGTGGATACCAGCAGGGTGTGAAGACCCTGTTGCTGGAGCCCTGCTAGAAAGGCCTCTGCAGATGTGCTGTCCTTAAACCAGGAAGAGTTGGTTTCCACATGCGCTACGGACACGCCCAGGTCTTCAGCAGCTTCAAACACCATTTAACTAATCAATTTACCCTGTTAAATATTTTCAAGGAAAATGAGCGAAGCGTATTTAACCGGGGCCCGTCAACTAATCAACTGCTTTTCTAAGCCAGAGCTTCCTTAATCCGGTCCATGGCAGTTTGAACGTTTTCATAATCGTTAAAGGCACTGATTCGGATATAGCCTTCGCCGCATTTTCCGAATCCGGCTCCCGGCGTGCAAACCACAGCGGCTTTTTCCAGAAGCCGGTCAAAGAATATCCAGGAATCAGATCCGCCGTCGATCCAGATATAAGGAGAATTCTCTCCACCGATACATTCAAATCCAAGCGTGGAAATTTCCTGACGAATCAAGGCTGCATTTTTCAGGTAGTAGTCTATCAATTCTTTTGTTTGCTGCTGGCCTTCTTCGCTGTATACTGCTTCCGCCGCTTTTTGCACGGGATAGGAAACCCCATTGAATTTGGTTGACTGGCGGCGATACCAGAGTGCGTGCAGGTCTTGTTTTTCGCCTTTATCTGTGTAGGCGACACATTTTTTGGCACCACCGTAAAGGCACAGCGGGTACCTGTAAAACCAGCCGTTTTAGAAAAGCTCCGAAACTCGATGGCGACTTCCCGGGCCCCTTCGATCTCGTAAATTGATTTTGGCAGTTTGTCATCGCGGATGAATGACTCATAGGCTGCATCAAACAAGATGAGGGCTTTGTTCTTGCGGGCATATTCCACCCAATCCTTCAGTGCAGACTTAGAAATGGTTGCTCCGGTGGGGTTGTTTGGATAGCACAGGTAAATCAGATCTACCTTTTCCCGGGGTAAATCCGGAATAAAACCATTTTCCCGGTTGCCCTCCAAGTAAACAAGTCCTTCGTAGCGGCCCTGGTCATACCGCCCGGTTCTGCCTGCCATGACGTTGGTATCGACGTAAACCGGATAAACCGGATCGGGGATCGCAATCTTAATATCTTTGGAAAAAATTTCCTGGATGTTACCGTTGTCGCACTTGGCACCATCGCTGATAAATATTTCATCCGGGGAAATATCAGCCCCCCGGGCCTGGAAATCATGGCGGGCTATTTTTTCCCGCAAAAATTCATACCCCTGCTCGGGACCGTACCCCCGAAAAGTCTTGGCGTCGGCCATTTCGTCTACTCCCCGGTGAAACGCCTGAATACAGGCCGGGGGCAGGGGTCGGGTGACATCACCGATGCCCAGCTTAATCACCTCCCGGTCCGGATGCGCATCCTGAAAGGCGGCGGTTCGGTTTTTAATTTCGGCAAACAAATAGGATGACTGAAGTTTAAAATAGTTTTCATTGATTGTGATCATCGTTCACCTCTGTAAATTTCATGTTTTTATTCTTTTTGAATTAGGATCTGCTAATTTATTCGTGGGAGCGGCTTTTCAGTCGCAATAAATTTAGCCAGGATAGATGTTATTCGCGGCTGGAAAACCGCTCCCACAAGTTGTATGCTCATATTTAAATTTTATTTATGGACTAAGACTGTTTCTCCCCATTCTCAATCGGGAATTGGGCTGTTTCTTTATAGGTGGACATGACGATGGAGGTCTTAGTCAGCTGGACACCATTGATGGACCTGATGGTTTCGCGGATCAGACGTCCGATTTCTGCGGTATCCGATCCTCGCAGTTTGACCAAAAAGGCATCTTCACCGGCCACATAATGAACTTCCTGAACATGGGGGCGGTGGGCCAGTTTCCTTCCAAGCTCGATTTCATCAGCATGTTCATCCGTTTTTACCGTGATAAACGCAACCAGACCTTTGTTAAAAAAATTGGGGTTTAGTCGAACTTCATAACCATCTATAATTTTTTGCTTTTCAAGCTTACGAATTCGTTCCAGAACTGCCGAAGGCGCTAAACCCACCTGTCGCGCTACATCCACATTGGGAATCCGAGCTTTTTCCTGTAAAATTTTCAGTATATTTAAATTAATTTCATCAATCATTCTGATATTCCAAAAATATTCAAAATAATATTCTTTAATTTTACTTATGTCAAGAATTATATACTAAGAATCAGAGGATCAGCCGTCGTTACGCAGTGACGTGACTATGGCTCGGCAGGCAGGGCAGACGCAAGGTATAAAAAGGATAATATCATCATTAAAACGTGCGCCCAATATAGATGACATAGACTGCCGCCGAGCATCCGAAAACTCCTCCGCCCCTTGATTTAATAGATTGAAACCATAATAAAAAGGTTCCCCGCGGTTATGATGCCGATCATCCCAATACAGAATATCTTCTGTATAATGGTCTAATTGCACGGGTTGAAGAAAAAGTGCCGGATGCGTTTTATTCGAATGCACTTATTGACTATGCATATACACATTATAAAAATATGTTGCCCCTGCACCGATGGCTCAAAATAGCTCTCGACGAATCTATAATCAGCTGAAGGAAACACATATTTGTCTCAATCTTGGAGCAATGACGATTCTGCCGGGCTTATAAAAACAGCCGGTCAACCACAGACACCAATAGGGTGATTAGCCGTAAAGGGCGGTTTAATATGAATCTCAAAAGCATTAATGGCCCTGTTTCTCGGTGCCCTGGATGCGCTGGTGATGACCGCCGCCATGCCCACCATCGTGGCAGATCTGGGCAGCCTTGACCTTTACAGCTGGGTCTATTCCGCCTACCTGCTGGCCCGGGCTGTGTCCCTGCCGGTATTTGGCAAGCTGGCCGATATATTCAAATCCAGACGGCTTTTCATCATTTCCATTGGTACATTTTTGCTGGGGTCCATTTTTGCCGGTCTGGCGCAGAGTATGGCCCAGCTGATTTTATCCCGTGTATTGCAGGGCATAGGGGCCGGTGGTAATTTTGCCCTGGTCTACATCGTGCTGGCAGATGTCTCTTCGCCCGAAAATCGCGGCAAGGCCCTTTCTCTCGCCAGCATCGATTCTGGGGGCTAGCCAGTGCATTCGGATCCATCTTTAGCGGATTTTTCACAAATAATTTTCCTAGACGGCTGGATATTTTTTGCAGAATATTCCAAATGGGGCTGTTCAATTTGCTGGGCATCACTTTAATTTGGTAACCGCATAAACGCTAAAAGAAGGAAACCTCCATTGAAAATTTTGGTGTGTTTACACTTTCAATCAAGTCGATTCGGGTTGTTGACCGTCTTTTACGTTGGCCGGGCACAATTATGACTGGACGTCGCCTGAAATCCATGGGCATCGATGGTGACCGTCGGTTCGGGCAATGCCCGTCAAAATTCAGATGTAAAAGTAAGCCTTCTGGGAGCCCAGTTTATCACCGGTCCTTTTAAGGTCAGAGGTTTAGCACCGCCCAATGGTGCGCCTTTCTGCATTTTGCGGTTTTCTCTCAACATGGCTAAGCCCGCGTTTAATCCAGGGAGCCCTGGGCAAATCGCCCCGCGAGACTCGGGTACTTTCACATGGTCACATGGAGCATTGTGGCAGCGGGCTACTGGCCTGTGGTCAGATCGTTAATCGATTCGGCAAAAAAAACATTCGGCAACTGGTTCTGCCTCCTTGTGCCTTTCAGGCGGCAGCGCTATAGGTTAATAACGGCCGAAGGTTCGGAGATCATTTTTTGCCTTCTCTAAGCACCGTCGAGAAGTTCGGGAAGGTGGGAATTTTTCCGGTTGACATCCTGTTAATGATCCAGTACTCGCCTGGAGATGGCGCTCTGCTTTTTCCGGCGCAGGTACCCAAAAAGACGGATTTTAGAACCCGGAGGATTCCCGTTTGTGTTATGACGTGCAACCGGAAGCATCGCTATCCTGGATTCTCATAGAGGACGAAGCGATGTCAATCGCCCGTGTTAAAGGAAAAGGCCCGTTCATTTTATACCGGCTGCGCCCACGCTGGTATTGTCAACACGGTGAAATATTCCAGAGACCACAGGAGTTATAGGCTCTATCCGTCACGGGAGGCTTCCAAAAGCGCTTACAGGAAGCTGTGAGCCGGGGGTGCCATTGGGCCGACCATTGCAGCCCTGAAAGAGCTGAATCCCGGTTATATTGTTCCCACCCATCGTCCCGGCCGCAAGGCCGCCATGCTGATCGAAAAGGAAATGCCCGAAAAATTTCTGTTTAAACATGTCCGGTATAAAATGATATTCGCAACCCAATGATACCGTAATAATCCTGAAGGAATTTGTGTTTGTACCGCAAACAGAGATAAAATTCTCTAACTGTGTATTTGTATCCAAACGAGAATTAATAACTATGACTGGTTGACTCAATTCGACAGCCCGGTTAATGGCGCTGTCGACGGCCTCCATGATGCCGGCTTTAAAGGCATAGGTTTCCAGGGTATACAGGCTTTCGATGGAAATTCCGCCCGGTGTGCTGGCTTCACTGATGAGCTCGTGGGGAGGTACCTGCCGGGTATTCCAAACTTCCATGGAGCCGGCGATGGTTTGATACACAATTTTTGTTGAGGTATCGCGATCGATCCCGGCCCGGACACCGGCATCGATGAGGGACTGAAACAGCATGTAGGTGATGGTAGGACTGCTCAAGGCCATTACGCTATTTACCTGTTCCTCTTTTACAACCACGTACTCTCCCAGGCAGGCGAATAGCTCAAAAATGTCCTCTCGTATGTCTTCTGCGACATGGGCGTTAAAGGCCAGGGCCGCCATACCCAACCCGATCTGGCTCGGTGGATTGGGCAGGGCCCTGACCACAGGGAGCTGGTTTCCTAATCCCTCATAGGCGTTCATGGGTATGCCGGCAGCCACGGTAATAATCACCTTGTTAGCCGGGAAGCCGTTGCCCTTCAGTTCGGCTACGACCTCTTTCACCACATGGGGAAGTACATTGATAAATATATAGTCGGCCGTAAACACTGCCTCCATATTATCTTCGGCGACGGATATCCCGTAGGCTTCTTTCAAATGGTTCCTTTTTTCTTTAATCGGATCACTGACAATCAGACGCCGCGGAACGACCCGTTCCGTCTTGGTCAAATTGGCCACAATAATTTCAGAAATGTGGCCGCCGCCGATGAAGGCAATCCTGCGATCTTTTAGTCCCATAATGTTTAACCTCATTAGGATTTAGCATTGATATTAGCTTCCAATTCAGAAAAATTCAAACAAGCACCTTAATTTCAAGGATAAGGACATATGACAGTCACACTTTTTCGGACTGGATTGACAAGGGCTTGACTCTGACAATGCCGATAATTTCCTGTTTTGTAAAGGAAAAATTAGGATTCAAATTGCCTTGATGTAATATTTTAACACCGAATCAACTTTGCTCAACGGTCCCGATCTGGCCATGATGAGATGCTTCAAGTTAAAAGGAGTGCTATAGGATGACCGGTTTGATATCCTAATATAATAAAATTACTTAATATTTCTGAAGAATGACCGATATAGTTGTTGTCAAAATAACGGTTCGTTTTTCAATCGTTTTTCTACAATCACTTAGGTCACAATTCCGAATTTCGGAACATTATTGTGGACAGTGGCATAAAATTTAGACGGGGGTTGCAGAATCTGGTAAAATTGGCTATTTACCGTTACCCGGGCATTGAATAAGG
This sequence comes from uncultured delta proteobacterium, assembly GCA_963821065.1. Taxonomy (GTDB): domain Bacteria; phylum Desulfobacterota; class Desulfobacteria; order Desulfobacterales; family JAFDCJ01; genus JAFDCJ01. The sequence goes on from CAWGCM010000006.1 coordinate 482,398, forward strand.
CTTTTTTATTATAAGGTACCGTAAAGAATGGAAAATAAGATTCTGATTGTAGAAGATGATTCCGTCATTGCCGACATGCTCCATCAATTTCTAACCCGTTCAGGGTATCAGGCGAAAATTACCTACAGCGCTGAAGAAGCAGAGGAAGTTTTAAAGGGAGAAGAAGTAAACATCATTCTGTCGGATATACAACTTCCGGGTATGGATGGCATCACGCTTACCAAAAAAGTCAAAAAAAAATACAACCTCGATGTAATCATAGCCACCGGTTACAGTTCTGAATATTCCTATGAAGATGCCATCAATAACGGTGCAAGCGATTTGATATTCAAACCGATTCGCTTAAATGAATTAATGCTGAGAATCAACCGGGTCATCCGGGAGCGATCGCTCATCAACGAGCGTGACCGAATGATTGAGAATTTGAAGAAGCTGTCCATCAAGGATCCGCTGACCGATCTTTATAATTCAAGATATTTTTACGAACAACTCGAAAAAGAAATAACCCGATCAGATCGCTATTTTCATCCCCTCTCACTGATTTTCATTGATATCGACAATTTTAAGTCAGTTAATGATTCATACGGCCACATGGTGGGCGATAAGGCCATACTGATGATTGCAAAAAAAATGGAGGCGTCTTTGCGATCGCTGGATACAGCCTATCGTTTCGCCGGAGATGAGTTTACCGTAATTTTGCCGGAGACCGCAGCGAATCAAGCTGAGGTGGTCGCCGACAGGATTAGATCTGAAATGGAAAACGAGCGTCTGGTGATCTTCGAAAGGCAAATATCGAAAATAACACTGAGCATCGGAATTGCTGAATATGTCCGCAATGAAGAAATGGGGCAGTTTATACATCGGGCCGATGTAAACATGTACCAAGCCAAGCAAAGCGGCGGGAACAAAGTATTTATTATGCCGATCGCATGTGAAGTGTCCAAAGACCTGAGAATATCAGGAAATTGATGATTATTCCCCTTTTCCTTATAGGTCAGCCTGGGCCGAATCACTTTTTCCATCGCAAGATAGACCAGTAAAGTTTTTAAAGGAAGGATTCTGATATTCAAGGTATTGGAAAGTGCTACCGCCTTGATTTCCCAGATAAAGCCTTTATTTTCCTCTCCACTGATCTCTCCGATTTATGCAGACCTAAAAGGGATTTCACCATTGCTAATTCATGTTGGCTCTGATGAAATCCTATTAGATGATTCAACGCGGCTAGCAGAGAGGGCGAAAGGCGCCGGAGTTGATGTGACCTTAAATATTTTTTATCAGATGTGGCATGTGTTTCACTTGACCGCAAGACTTATGCCGGAGGCAAAAAATGCAATAAAAGACTTAGGTTCTTTCATTCGAAAGCATTTTGAATGAATAAAACTATTGCCATTTCCAAAAATTATTGTGCCATCTGATAATTTGCCTTTTAGAGTAGCATGGCTGATATTTCCATTCAATAAGTGGCTAATATCTTCAAACCTCACAATCAAGTCAGGATATTCATCATCATCAACATGTTTGCCGGAAGATAGAAGGTGTGCTTTTCCCATTATCCTCATGGCAAGATTTTCAAAACAAAGGCTCTCAATATCTATAGTGCTCACATCCAGATGTGCACTACCAAATATAACCACTGGAATATTTCCGCGAACGTTTGGTTTAAAATCAAGTGATTTGGTTTCCGGAATTATCTCAATTTCAACAATTTGAGAACGGTTGCCTGGTGGGATGAAATAATCTACCCCATCGAATTGTACAAGTATATCCTTGGTATTGTTAGCCGAGGTTTTGATTGTAAAAGATTCAGGTTCAAAGTCAAAACAATTTCCGGCACTTGATACAAATGAAGTAACAAGCCCAGCGTAGCCCAGAAAACTCAGCGTAACATATCCATTAGTTACATTTACACGAATGCCGTTATTGGTATAAATCAATTGACCACCATTGCTAAACATAGAAAAGGATTCGCTGTTATGTTTGCGAAGGGTGGTTATTGAACCCAAAAGTATTCCGTCATATTCGATATTTTCAATTCTGAAATCAAAACTGTCTATATTTGTGCCATTACCATTAATTTGAGATCTGCTTAAATCAGAAGGTAAGATGGTTCCGTTGGCGATATTGAAATGAACACTTAGGAAGATCGAAAAAAATAATATAATCCGCACGGCATGCATATTCATACTGTTTTTACCCCCTGAAAATAAGACAAATTAAAATACATGCCGCCGTGCTATCAGACAGATTGTCTAAAATGCGGTAATATTTGCCTTCGTAGCCTTTTTTTATTCAATTGCAGGAATTTTTCCTGAATCTTTTCCAAAAGAATAATAGAGATGGCCACCGAAATAGCACTCAGAATAATGCCGATTGGAAACCATATGACAAATGCTGAAGAAATCATGATTGTTTCCTATAATGAAGTAGTTGCTTTTGAATACGTTTTTGAACCCTTATTCAAATCAAAAAACGATATTGCAACGGTTATGCCAAAAACCCATAAATCGATAATTCTTATTATTTACAGTATGTTATTAAATTTATTGAGGTTTTATGGTTGGAGAAGGTGAGAAAAAAAATGCAGAAATTTATGAGATATTATTCACAATTTATATTAATCAAAGGTTAGGGTATCAGAGAGTTTTGCCATCCAGCTTTTAGTTTTGGCTGCAATTGCCTCATATTGATCTACCTTAATACCTAACCGGTCGAGCACCGCCGACGACAGCATGACAGGCTGGCCGTCAGCTGAATCACTGCCACCCTGCGGCTGACACATTAAATTTGATAGATAAGTTATATCTGATTTCGAAGTTGATTTTTTATTGCGTTCCGGATTGTGGTGCCAGCGAACCGCACGAACAATATCAGCAGGAAATGACCATCTGGCCAGAATCGCTGCTCCGATTTCAGCATGATCAGTTCCAAGGACCATATGCTCGGCTACATCCAAAGGCACGCCTTTCGCTGTAATAGCTTCAATTTTTTGCTGCTCTTCTGATACGAATTGGCCCAACACCAGTTTCCCCATATCGTGAAGCAGGGCCGGTGTAAAAACATCATTCGTTTCAGCAAATTTCTTATGTCTTGCTAATGCTTCCGCGGTATTTGATACTGCAATTGAGTGGAGCCAGAGTTCTCCAGGGGATAGATTATAGCCTTCGACAGCTTTATCCATATTTTTGCTCATACTGGCACTGACTGCAATTTGGGCAAACCGCTTAACCCCCAATAACATCACTGCATGTTTCAAGGATTCAACTTTTTTGGGTACGCCAAAAAAAGCAGAATTCGCCAGCCGGAGGACATTGGTGGCAAGCCCTGGATCGTGACGCAGGATCGCTTCTATTTCATCCACCGGCACGTCCTCTTCGGCGAGAAGGCCCTCAACTTAATCCCGGCCTGGGGCATGCTGGGAAAAGATGACACTTTCGTCATGATTGGGTTCTGGTATATCGTTTTCCTTGACTTCCTTTTCTTCAGATAATTCCATTAAAAGTATCCTCCAATAAGAACTCAGGTGAAATTATATAAAGTGTTACGGCAATTGACAATGATTTATTTTTCAATATAAAATCGTTGCAGCTGGTTTTCAAGTTTTTATGATCCTTTTATCATAACAGAAAAATATAGGATTTCAACTTACCATTGGTTGTAAAAAAAAGCTCCAATATTCAAAGGTTGTTAACACATATACTATCTTCGTATTTCGAGCTTTTCTTAATCTTAAAAATCAATTAAAACTCACTTTCAATCAGGCGTAGATTGCAAACATCCATTCATCCCACCCATAGACCGACTATCCCCCTAATTTGGCATTTCATCGCCTTTTCTTTGTTCATGTTTCTTTAGATAGCTATAATTATAATTAATATAAGATGTTTACCCAAAGAATGGCATGAACCCATGGAAAAGGAGGTACCCATGTTTAATCAATCCCTGTCAAGACGATCTTTTCTGACCGTTTCGGCCATGACCGCGGCCTCGCTCGCCCTGGATTGGAGCAAAATTTCGGCCTATGCCGCCAAAATGGGGCCCAAAAGCGACTATCCAACGGTGGTTATCGGGGCCGGTTTGGGCGGTTTGGTCTGTGGGGCCTATCTGGCAAAACAGGGTGTACCGGTTACCGTGGTGGAACAGCACAGCATCCCGGGAGGCTATGCCACCTCTTTTGACCGGGCCGGCGGCAAATTTACATTTGAAGTGTCGTTGCACGGAACTTCCATCAACACCAATGCCCCGGCCAGAATTTTAAATGAGATCGGTGTGTTGGATAAAATTGATCTGGTGCAGCTCCCCGAGGTTTATCGCTATAAAACCCCCGAAGCTGGATATTTCGGTTCCCCAGAGAGATCCGAAGAATACATTAAGCGGTTAACCGCCCACTTTCCCGAACGAAGCCGATGGTATCCGGGGTTTTGTTGAAGAGATGATCGCTATTTCCGAGGAAGAGAACCGTCTGCATCTCAAGAAAGGGACGTTTTTTTAAACTGTTTTTTCCGTTTCAGTATCGCAAAATGTGGAATGTGCGCAATAAAACCCTGGCGGACCTGATGAATGATTATGTCAAGAACCCTGAATTGCAGGATATTCTGGCGTCCCTCTGGGGATATTACGGTTTGCCACCGTCAGAGCTTTCCGGGTTTTATTATGCCAATGCCACCGGTGGTTATCTCCGAAATGGATCCTACTATATCAGGCAGCGCTCCCAGGATTTGAGCGATGCCATCGCCGAGGTAATTGAAGAAAATGGCGGTAGGATTTTATATGATTCGACGGTGGACAGGATCCGGGTTGAAAAGGAGTTGTCAAAGGCGTTGAATTGTCAGGTGGAGAGACACTGCCGGCCAGAGCCGTGGTCAGCAATGCCAGCGCCCGGCAACATTCCAGAAGATGGTTCCTCGGAAGCGGTTCCTGAAGATTATTTGAAAAAATTGCAAGGCTACAAACCGAGTATTTCATCTTTTATCGTATGGCTGGGATTAAACCGCGATATCAGTCATAAAACCGGCGCTTTCAGCACCCATGTATCTTCAGGCCTCAGTCCGGAGCTGGACTATCAAGCCAAAATAAAAGGTAATATCGAAAACGGTTCTTTTGGCGTTGCCGTATACGATAATATTTTCAAGGGGTATTCCGCCCCCGGGACCTCCACCTTGCAGCTGATTTTTCTTTGCGGCTATGAACCGTGGCGAAAATTTGAATCGGATTATAGAGCAGGTAAAAAAACCGCATACCAGAAGGAAAAAGCGCGTTGGGCCGATATTCTGATCAAGCGGGCGGAAAGGGATGTCATCCCGGGATTATCCTCGATGATCGAAGTCAAAGAAGCGGCCACCCCGTTGACCAACTGGCGCTATACCGGCAACACCGAGGGGCCATATACGGTTTTGAGCAATCCATGGACAATGCCTATATGAATCGAATCGAGAATGACACGCCGATCAACGGACTCTATCTTGCCGGTGCCTGGGGCAATCCCGGCGGCGGTTATGCCGGTGCCTGCGGAGCGGCGAAAAAACCTTTCAGGCCGTGATGAAAGAATGGGTGGAAGGATAAGGTGTCAGGTGTCAGGTTTCGGGTTTCACGTCATAAGACAGAGGGAAGGAAACACGCCTTCTCTCGATTTGGGATTCTGATTTCGGATTGGTCTGAATGTCACCCGTAACCCGCAACTTCTGAATTTTTTTCAATCTGAAATCCGCAATCAAAAATCCAAAATCGGAAAACCCGCAACACGGAAGAGGCTATCGACCATGAATCAATAAGCATCACGGCAGTATGACAGTGACGAAGTTACCCGGATAATTCGGCGTGCATTGAAAATGAATAATGAAGACAAGATCAGTCACCGAGGATTTAATGGAAACGGCAACCCAGATTGGGCTTGATCCTCAAATTGTGGAAATTGCCATACAAGCAGGAGCAACGAGAGTTTAAAAAGGAGACGAATCCGCAAGGCCATTTTAAGACGTCGCAAAGCTGGATTCCAATGGCACCTGTGGAGTTATCTGATCGTCAATGCCGCCTTATTTCTAACGAATAAGTTGACTCCGGGCCCATGGTGGTTTCACTGGTCGGTGCTTGGCTGGGGCATCGGGCTGGCATTTCATTTTAAAGCCATCTATTATCCAGTCCGATAGCGATTTGACAGGCGAAAATAGCCAGTGCCATAGGACGGGCAAATCTCATTATGTGCTCAGAAATAATTCGGTTTGTATATTTTTCAGCATTGGCTGGCTTACAAATATTCACTAGGATCGTAAATACCATGAAATGCGAAACTGAAGGCATCACTGTTACGTCGGCCCTCAAATATCTTTTTTATACCTTTGTTTTTGATACCATCATTGCTTTTTTTCTGACAGCAATAAAATTCGAGCGGGTTTATTGACAACTTTATATTTCGCAGAGCATCGGTTTATCATTTGTACCTGTGTGTTGGTGGTCTTTATTTTTTCCCCAGCATCGACCGATCCTACAGGCAGTCAGGGTGGCGGTGGCGTTGATTATCGGCAGCCTGTGCGGGTCATTTTTAGGAACATTGTAGCCTCCGGAATGAGGCTTGCCGGCTGTCATTTTTGAAAAACACGGCTTTATCAATTGCTGGTTCTCGGTGTGATGTTCGGATCCATTATCACCTACATATTTACCAGTCGGGAGCGATTGCCGCTTCCGAAGCCCAGGTGCAGGAAGAAAAAATCAAACACCTGACCAGCGAGAAAAAAGCGGCCGAGGCTAACCTGCAAATTCTGCAGGCCCAGATCGAGCCCCATTTTCTTTTCAACACCCTTTCAAACGTCTTGAATCTTCTGAACACCGAACCAGAAAAAGGGAAAATCCATGCTGGAGGATTTTACCCGATATCTTGCGCACCTCCCTCTCAAAAATCAGGGGCCGGACGACCCGCCTTGGCCATGAAATGGAGATGATACGTGCCTATCTCAACATCTTCAAAGTCCGGATGGGAGATCGGTTAAAATTCAATATTGACCTGCCCTCGAAATTGGAAGAAATCCCCTTTCCTCCCATGTTGATTCAGCCGCTGGTGGAAAATGCAATTAAGCACGGGTTGGAACCCAAAGTTGAAGGTGGTGGGATTTTCATCCGCGCAAACCTGAATGGTAAGCTTCTGCGGGTGGAAATTTGCGATACCGGGGTGGGGTTCAAAAGCGATCGAACAGACGGGCTGGGACTTGCCAACATCCGGGAACGATTGCAGTCACTATATGGAAATGATGGTCGGCTGGTGTTAGAGGAAAATCAGTCCGGAGGCGTGAAAGCGACCATCGAGGTGCCCTATGGCAAAGATTAAAGCGATAATTGCGGACGATGAAGAGCAGCTGAGGATTTATTTAAGATCAAAATTATCCGGCCTGTGGCCTGAACTTGACATATGCGGCGAAGCCGAAAACGGGCTGAAGGCCCTGGAGGTGGTTGAGGCGAACAGACCGGATATTGCCTTTCTGGACATCAACATGCCGGGGCTATCCGGCCTGGAAGTGGCCAAAAACATCACTTCCAACTGCCGGGTTGTTTTTATCACCGCTTATGATCAGTACGCCATTGAAGCATTTGAAAATGAGGCCATCGACTACCTCCTAAAACCTGTTACCGACGACAGGCTTGCCAAAACCGTCCAGCGGTTGCAGAAGCAAATTGCCGATGCCTCGCCTTCACCGGCGGATATTGCCAAGATCCTTGAGCGCTTCATGTCGACCATGAAAAAGCGGGAAGTCCCCGGCTTTTTAAAATGGATCAAAGTGCGGCATGGCGATGACGTCAGGCTGGTTTCCGTTGATGAAGTTTGCTATTTTAAGGCTGAAGATAAATACACGGTCGTCAAAACGCCCACGGGCGAGTCTCTGATTAAAAAAAGCATCCGGCAATTGGCCGCCGAGTTGGACCCGGATCAGTTCTGGCGCATTCATCGGGGCACGATCATAAACGTCAACTTTATTGACCGTATCAACCGCTCCTTCGCCGGTCGGCTGACCATCAAACTCGAAGATTTACCTGAAACACTCACCGTCTCCAGGTCCTATTCCCACCTGTTTAAGCAGATGTAGGAGCTGAGGTTGCCGCTTTCGCTTAGCGGCTGCGGCGCGTCAGGCAGGGTTCGGTTGGCTCTTTTTTCGGGTCTGGCGTTTAGAATGTAATTCAACCGTTCGTCTCCCCGTTCTGGATGAAAACAGATCAAGCCGCCGTCCATGTTGACACTCTGCTGTCACTTTGCCATAATTGGTGTTAAATACACATAAATTCCCATCAAGGTTCTATTTTCTTTCCCGGTTCGTACCGTTCATGATTGAAATCAAGCATCTTTATAAATCCTACGGCAAACAGTTAGTTTTAGACGACATCAATCTCTCTATTCCTAAAGGGGTGATCACGGGACTGCTGGGCCCCAACGGCGCCGGTAAGACAACCCTGGTTTCAATTTTGATCGGAGTCATGGGCCGGGATCAGGGTGAAATCTTCATTGATGGGCTTAATATCGACCGCAGCCTATCTGAAATCCAGACCATTTGCAGCATCGTACCCCAGAACCTGGCCATTTATCCCATGCTCAGTGCCTATGAAAACCTTGAATATTTTGGAGGCTTGCAAGGACTTAAGGGACAGACCTTGAAGGCGCGGATTGATTATTGCACCGAGGTTGCCAGTCTGCAGTCTTTTCTACGCAAGCGGGTTCACAAGTTTTCCGGGGGTATGAAGCGGCGATTGAATCTGGCCATCGGTTTGTTAAACAATCCCCGCATATTATATCTGGATGAACCTACCGTCGGGGTGGACACCCAATCCAGGAATTACATTCTTGAGATGATCAAAAAAATCAATCGCGAAGAGGGAACCACTATTATTTATACTTCCCACTACATGGAAGAAATTGAACAAGTGTCTGACATGATTGCCATCATTGACGAAGGCCATCTCATCCTGAATGGCCCCAAGCAAGCAATTCTCGAACAGAATTTTATGGTATCCATCCGGGTTTGTGAGTCGAGCCGCGCCCTCCTTGATCGATTCAAAGGTATAAAGACTATCAGGGTGAAGGACGATTGCATCCGGTTAACGAGAGATGAAGATTTTCATGATAATCTGATTGAAATATTTTCGGTTTTGAAAAGCCACGGCGTTGAGGTGATTGACATTGACAGCCGTGATAATAATCTTGAAGCTCTTTTTTTAAAATTAACCCACAAAAGCCTGAGAGATGCATGACTAAAATTGTTTATATACTAAAAAAAGAGTTTTTGGTCATGGGACGCGATGTTCACGCATTGGCGGTCCTGTTTATCATGCCGGTTGCCTTTATATTGATCATGTCTTTGGCCATGCGTGATTTATTCGAAACGCACGCGGTCAATCAAGTAAAAATACTGATCGTCAACCCGGATAAAAGTGATCTGTCCAGGGCCTTTGTCGAGACGCTGGAAAAATTGGGGACCTTTGCGCTTCATCATATGGATGGCGAGAGCAGCTTTGATCTGATTCGGCTCAACATGTTTCAAGACGACTTCAAATTTGCTCTGGTGATTGAAAATGGCTTTTCTCTGGCCGGGCGGAAAATGATATTGCTGGTTAAACCGTCGGTTAACCGGCAGACCTATACGATTCTAAAAAATACGCTGGCGGCCAATCTGGCCCAAACCAAAATTGCCTATCAGCTCAAGGGGCAGGAGGAAATGCTGGGTTATGCCGGAATCGACATCGACAAACTGATGCAACCGGCCGATACTCTGATCGAAACCCGCTACGTCTCCAAAGGTAAGCTGAAATTTAAGGTACCGACTTCCGTTCAGCAAAGTGTGCCGGCCTGGCTGGTTTTTTCCATGTTTTTTGTGGTCATTCCCCTATCCAACACCTTCATCGCGGAAAGAAACTACGGCACATTGTTGCGTCTTCAGAGCATGAATATTTCATCGGGTTTTCTACTGGCGGGAAAGCTGCTGCCTTTTTTCATCGTCAATTTGATCCAGGTGGTTTTGATGATTTTGGTTGGTGTTTTTCTGGTGCCTTTGCTGGGCGGGGATGCCTTGACCATGGGGGATTCCTATGGCGGTTTGCTATTGATTACAACCGCCGTCAGTTTTTGTTCCATTTCCTTTGCACTGTTGGTGGCGTCCATTGCCAAAACCACCGAGCATGCCACCACCATTGGCGGCGTGTTCAATATCATCCTGGGAGCGCTGGGCGGCATTATGATTCCCAAATTTGTCATGCCGGATTTTATGCAGACCTTATCGGTTTTGTCGCCCATGTCCTGGGGCCTCGAGGGCTTTCTGGATATATTTTTAAGAAATGGGAATGTTCTTGACGTGATGAAGGAATCTTTATTATTATCAATCATTGGCCTTGTGATGTTCAGTGCGACGGCTTTCATTATCAGAAAAAAATTATCGCTTTAAACCGCATGGCCCGGACTTGCTCTTCTTTCCGCCTCCAGCGGGTCTAACTTTCCGCCTGGGGCGGAATTATTTTAGTAAAAGCTGATCATTTTCTTTTAGGCAAAGGATTAAGTGTTTTATTATGAAGGGATCTTTGGATAACCATCTGAAAAATGAAATAAAAACTCTGATCATAGAAAACTGTGAACTGAACATTGATGTTAATGATATCCAAGATGACCGCCCGCTTTTTGAACGTAAATCAGAGCTGGCACTTGATTCGATCGATGCTTTGCAGATTTCAATCGCCATCCAAAACACCTATGGCATCGCCATTCGCGACAGCAAGCAAATGCGGCGTGTGATGCAGTCCATCAATACCTTTGCCGATTTTCTGCAACCCGGATGATTATGCCGTGAGTGACAGGATTTATATACGCGGCAAAGCTGTTAACTGTGCCTTGGGCGATAACCTCGAACAGGTTGTCGCATCGATCGAAGCCGGCCAGGTCCAAGTTGCGGATGTCCCCCTATCGCTGACCGATTCCAATTACAGTCGACAATATTTCCTTCTCCCGCCAATTGATTCAGACCATCCACAGAGTCGCGAGACGTGTTACTACGATGTCCTTTTCAACACCATCGAAAAGGCGATAGCCAATGCCGATTTAAAATCACATGAAATCAGTCAGTTGTCGGTATTTTTCGGTTCGACATCCAATGATATTCCCATTTACGAAGACACTTACAAAACTTCCCGGCAGGTCCTGTCCCAGACTTCCTCCGGTTACGGCAATATTGCCAATGAAATCGCCAATCGCTTCAAAATCAAAGCCGGCTGCTACACATTTACAACCGCTTGTACCTCCAGCGCCAACGGGATAATATTTGCTGCCGACATGATGGCCCAGGGTTATATTAAACGGGCCCTGGTGGTCGGCTATGATCTTTTCAGTAATCTGGGATTTTACGGCTTCGAATCTTTGAAATTGATTTCACCATCACCCTGCAAGCCATTTGATAAGAACCGGGAGGGCATTGTCATTGGAGAGGGCTGCGGCGCGCTCATTTTAGACCTAAAAAACGCCACTCCAGAGGATTTTTATTATCTGGGGGGTGCCAATATCTGTGATACCTACAGTGTCACGACCCACAATCCCGAAGGGGATCAAATCGCGGCCGCCATCCGTGAAGCCCTGGCGTTTGCAGGGGTTGAATCCCGGCAGATTGATGCCGTCAAGGCCCATGCCACCGGCAGCTACCACAATGATTTAACGGAAGGCAACGGGCTCAATCAGGTATTCAACAATCATATGCCACCTATAACCGGATTGAAGCCTTTTATCGGACACACCGTCGGGGCCTGCGGGGTCATCGAATTGATCCTGTTCACCGAGGCGGTTAAAAGCGGTTTTATTCCGGCCACCCTGGGCTTTGTGGAAATCGACGACGAGATAAATATCGAGCCGATTACCAGGGCGGTACCCATTCAGACCGGGACCTTTTTGCTGAATTATTTCGGCTTTGGCGGCAATTGTGTGTCGCTGGTGGTTTCAAATAAAGGCTGAAGAATAGATGTATATACACAATTACAGTAGATTCGTCAGCCCACCGGTTGACGATATCAAGGTTTACAAACAGGAGATCAGCCGGTATACCGACGTCAAATTCCGGCGGGCCAATAAATTTGTGCTGCTTTCCCTGGTGGGGGCCTGTCAATGTGCCTATGGGCAAGCCATCAAAAGGGACACCGCCGTGTATCTGACCACTGAAAACGGTAATCTGGGCGACACCGAAACGGTTCTGGATCAGATTTATCATAAACACGAATTTCCCATGCCCTATAATTTCATTAACACCATGAGCAATACGGCATCATTTTACGTGGCCCAGAGTTTTGATATCCTGGGACGAAATATCACCTTTTCCAGCAAACAGCTTTCTTTTGAACGCGGGCTTGAATTGCTGCGCAGCGATCTGGGCGCCGGAGTGGTTAAGGAAGCTCTGTTCGGAGGGGTTGATGAAGTTTCTTTTTCAACATCACAGTTTGAAACCAAGTTTAACAGGCCTTACAGCGATTTCGATATGATCGAGGGCAGCTGTTGGTTATTGATTAAGGCGGATAGCAGCGGTGCTCTAGGTGAGATTATAGCAGTTCAATCCTTTGGAAGTCTGGCCCAAACAACGGATTGGCTTAAACATCAGCGCTATAAGAGGCCGCTGATATTGTCCTATGGAATGTTAATCGATTCTGACCAGAAAGCATCTATCGCCCAGGCCGTGCCCCATGAGGCCGAGTTCGACTATATCAGCGGGTATGGATATTTTGATTCCGCCACCGCCTGCGGGATCAGCGGATTTCTGGAACGTTATGAAGATGCCATTATGGTGCACACTAACCAGGATTTTCGGGGGCAGTATGTGGTATTGATCGTACAAAAATACTAGGGGCTTATCCGAAGGCTTTCCTTATGGACCCGGAAGTCTTTTAAATTCCAAATCACAAAACTCAAATTCCAAATAAATCTCAAAAACCAATGAACTAAATTCCAAACCGTTTGAAAACATTGAATTTTTGAATTTGGATATTATTTGTAATTTGTGATTTGGTGCTTGGGATTTTTTATTTGGCTGTCTTCAGCATCCGGTAAATCTGCTTTTCACTATCCCCGCAACGCCTTAAAAATTGTGCGATTTCAGGCAGATCGACTCGGGATTCCTTGCTTTTTACAACCTTGGCGCATTCCAGGGCGAACATCCGCCATTGGTCACCCACCGCGGTCATCCTATCTGAAGCCTCTTTTAGTATGGGCAGGCCCAGGACGTCATGTGCTTCCTGTAAAAAGGCGGCATACATGAACCGAAATCCGCCACCACCGGTTCCGATTTCTTCCTGCATGCGCACGATGTTTCCCAGAAAATACCGGGTATATTTGGGCTTCTGTTTACGCGACAGCTTTCCAATATGCCGGGATAAATGGTTGATCCCTTTGATGCCGATCCATGGGACCGGCGCATAGAGCATCATGTGAACCGTTTTTTTTATTGATTTTACTATGAACTTTTCCAGGTCAACAGCATCCGGGCATTTTATCGGATAGTGAACCAGGCCTTTGGGGGCGCTTAGTCCCCTGGCGAAACGGGCTTTTTTCAAATCTGCCGCCTTAATTCTTTCGATATGATCAAAAACCGGGTCACTTACCAGATATTCATTCCCCTCTTTGCCGATGATGATAATATTGTGGGCATTAAACTGGAATCTCATTTCCGGGGGAAAATAGGTGGTAAAATAAGCTGAGGTTTGAAGGCCCACCAGCCGGCCATTTTCAACAAAATCATCCAACTCCGCCATGGCCAGGTCCTGGTCCTTGTAGGTTTTGCGAAAATATTCGACGCCCAGCCGTTGGGGAAATTTTTGACGATATGGCCGGGAAACATGCGATAGGAAACCAGGGGCATGTTGCCCATTTTAAGAAAGGGCAGATATGCAAAACAGATGGCTCCGGACAGACCGAAAACCATGGGCTCGGATAATTCCAGTCCGTTGTATTTAAGCAGGGCCGACATGACACCGGTTTCGCAATGGGCAAAATGCTGGTGCTCAAAATTACGGATGGTATTCAAGTCAGGTCAGTCTCCTTAATATTTTTTAGCGTATCAATATCAATATTAAAGAAATCCGCATACCCCTGAAGCATTTTATCGATTTAACTTATTGAAAACGTTGGGGTTAAAATGGCGTTTAACCCTCCATTTCGCCAGGCCCATTCCCGCGGCCAGGGCAGGTAGATCCATAAAATATTTATTCATATAAAATTCGATGGGAGAGGTTTCACCTTTGATGACCCTGGATTTTGGCTTCTTCCGCCAATTTTGCAAAATCATCGACCACATCGCGCAGCACCACTTCTTCCATCTCCCAACCACTGGTAGGGATTCTGGTGTACTGGCCATTTTCATCGACGGCATAAATCGCTTTGGTCCCAAAACCTTTGAAGGTTTTGATATCATCCTGGGGTACTTCCTTGATTTTCATGGCACTTCCTCGTCACGATGGCTGTATTTGTGCAAAGCCTTAAGCTATACAGTCTTTCCGAATTGTTGTAAAAGCCCTATAATACTTTGAATTAGCTTGAATTTCAACATTTATATATCAGGCCTGCCGGGTGAGAATTCTATCAAGGATTATTTCGCGATTTAAGAGATGGATAAAATAGAAGAGATTGAAAACCTGATCCCCCATCGCCGGCGCATGAAACTGATCGACACCATCATTTCTGTCGATCAGGAACATGCCGGTACCCTGGCGACGGTAAAGGAGAGCTGGCCGCTTTTCGGGCGATAAGCCGTGAGTCCCATCGTTCTCATCGAATTGGCCGCCCAGACTGCAGGGGTTTGCATTGGTTGGAATGAAAAGATGAAAACCGATGGACCCCAGAGGAAAGCGGCGGGGTTGGCTGGTGGGTATCAAGAAGGCCCGCTTTTTATGTTGAAAAAATTCCCCTGGACACCGGCATTACCACCCGAGCGAAGATATCATCTGATCGTCGATAATTACAAGGAAATTGCTGCCACAGTCCGCATCGACCAAAAATTGGTCGCTGAAATTAACCTGCAGATTCTTCAGGCAGCCCCGGACTCAGGATAGCCTTACCCCTCCGGCGGATAATTTGACACAGTGTATGGCAGTAGAAGGCCGATCTTTTTCTCTATTATGCCGGGAACAGATTTTCCAGAAAACCAGATCTACAAAAACTCAAAGGTAGCCGTGAAATGTCGTAATACCGGCGGCTCATAGGCAATGCGCATGCCCTTGATGGTTTTTCTCTTTTTTAAACACATCCTCCACGCATTCGATCACATAGTCGATGTGACTCTTGGTATAAACTCTTCTGGGGATGGCCAGACGCACCATTTCCAGCTTGCGGGTTCGAATTTGCCGCTTTTAGAATCCGTCCTGCCGAACATCACACTGCCGATTTCACAGGAACGAATGCCACCGCCTAAATAAAGCTCACAGGCCAGGGCCTGTCCCGGATATTCGTGGGCCGGTATGTGGGGAAGAAATGCTGCAGCGTCAATATATATGGCATGGCCGCCCGGTGGTTGAAAAATCGGTACACCCAGTTCCGTCAGATGCTCACCAAGATAGGCGATGGATCGAATGCGGTATTTCAGGTAGTCTTCTTCGAGAACTTCATCCAGTCCTATGGCAAAGGCTTGCAAATCGTGGCCGGCCATACCGCCGTAGGTGGGAAAACCCTCGGTCACCACCAGTATGTTGTGCGCCTTCTGGGCCAGTTCATCATCGTTGACGGCCAGAAACCCCCCCATATTGACCAGGCCGTCTTTTTTGCCGCTCATGGTGCAGCCGTCGGCGTATGAGAACATCTCCCTGGCGATCTGCTCAACGGCTTTATTTTCATATCCGGGTTCGCGCAGTTTAATGAAATAGGCATTCTCGGCAAAACGGCAGGCATCCAGGAAAAAGGGGATGGCGTAACTTTTAGCCAATTCGGCTGTTTGGCGGATATTTTCCATACTAACCGGCTGGCCGGCATTGGAATTGTTGGTAACTGTCAACATAACCAGCGGGATTCGCTTCGGACCAAATTTTTCGAGTAGTGCTTTTAAGGCTTCCAGGTCCATATTGCCCTTGAAGTTTGCTTTAAGCGAAGGAACCATCGCTTCGGGCGGTACCAGGTCAACAGCCTCAGCCCCGGTTAATTCGATGTTGGCGCGGGTTGTGTCAAAGTGAGTGTTGTTGGGAATAATTTTGCCTTCCCCGCCCAAAATATTAAAGAGAATCTTTTCAGCCGCCCGGCCTTGATGGGTAGGAATGATGTGCCGAAATCCGGTAAGATCATTTACTTTTTTCTCCAGCTGATAAAAACTCCTGGATCCGGCATAGGCTTCATCGCCTTCAATCATGCCGCCCCACTGTCTGGCACTCATGGCGGTGGTACCGCTGTCGGTCAGCAGATCGATCAATACATCCTCGGCCCGGATGCCGAACAGGTTGTAACCGGCCTTTTTCAGAATCGCTTCCCGCTCTTTGCGGCTGATAAAGCGCAAGGGCTCGACACTTTTGATTTTAAAAGGCTCGATGATGGTTTTCATTGGTGCCTCCTGATTTTGAGGTTTAAGCCAGCTGTTCGGCGGTATCCAAACAAAGCTTTGGGGGGTCTTGGCTAGCGCGGCTACCTGAAAATACAATGCATTACGTTATCAATGCAAAAGTCGTATGATCTTGAGTGCGCTAGTTACCGATTGTCATTCCCGCGCAGGCGGCCGTGACGGGCGTTTGACAAAGGGACCAGTTCGTATCGATTCTTAATAGTATTTTGAGAACAATATTACATACAGTCTCTAAGGAGCATTAGTAGAATAAAACCGGGATCTTGCATGTCAAGCCAGGGAGAGAATGGACCGGGGCTGTTAGTAGTGCGATCGCATATTGCTTCAGGCGGCGTTGCGCACTCGTGACCATTGACCGGCCGATACCGGATCGTCGGTGATCACGCCATCGACCTTCATCTTAATCATCTTAACATAATCTTCATAAGTATCCACATTATAGGGAAACACCTTGAGTCCGGCAACATGCATCATGTCCACCTGCCGCGGCGTAACGATCAGATGATCCGGATGCCAGGAAAATACTTTTAAGCTGGTACATATCTCAATGATACGGTTGCTGACCGGCGTTTTGGATATGAGGGCAATCGCCGCCGGCTCTTGCATGGAAGCAATCTGGACCAGGATGTCAATCTCAAAGCTGGAAATCAGAACAGAATCCTGCATATTCTTTTGCTTTACCAGTTCTACGACCTGTTTTTCGATGGCATCCGGCGGATGGTTGAGTTCATAGGCATGGGCTTTAATTTCGATATTCACCATTGCCCGACCGATTACAAGGTCCAGGACTTCAGATAATTCCGGCAGGTGCTGATCCGCGAACCGGGGATCAAACCAGCTGCCGGCATCCAGTTTTTTTAATTCCGCCATTGTGTTATCACTCACCGCGCCGTGGCCATCGGTGGTTCGCTCCAGGGTGGCATCGTGAATAACAACCACCTTGCGATCGCGGCTAAAGTTGACATCCAATTCGATCATTGAAACGCCGGCTTCCACTGCTGCTTGGAAGGCAGCCAGCGTATTTTCCGGATATTTTTGGCGGTATCCCCGGTGGGCAACAATCCAGGGAGGGGCAAAATGTCCGATTTTACGAATATTTAACATGAATAAAGGCTGTCCTCTCCATACCGGGATGTTTATTCGTTTTGCTGTTCATAATTTTGTTATCGTCCATTAAGCGGATGCCTTTAGCATCGATCATCATCTCAAGAACCGTTAATATGCGACAAGCTATGCCTAACCAATAAATATACCCCGGTCGAATCGACGGGGGTTATTGGTGTAACCAATTGAATTTGTATTTAAATATTAATATTTGTGGATATCTGAATAGAATCCTTAAAAAAGTAAGCTGAAACCCACTATCCGTTTTATTTATTTTCGGAAGTCATGATAGTCATTTCGGCATTAAAGTCAACCACCATCCCGTGCCAGGCACGGGATGGCATGAATTTTTTCCGTTGATAATTTAAGCTGCTTCCAATTCAGATGTGCAGTGGCCACAACGGGTTGCCTTGATGGGAATTTCAGACAGACACTGCGGGCACTCTTTGGTAGTTGGTTCCTCAGGCGGTGCCTCTTCCTCACGCTTCATTTTGTTTAGCCCTTTTATCATCATAAATACGGCGAAGGCCACAATCAGAAAGCTGATGATGGTATTGAAAAACAGACCGTAGTTGAGAGTGACGGCTCCCGCTTTCTGGGCGTCCGCCAGGGAAGCAAAGGTGTCGCCGCCGGCAGCCCCCTTCAGGACCACAAATAAATTCGCAAAATCAACATTACCCAGCAGCAAGCCGATGGGCGGCATGATAACATCGGCGACCAGTGATTTGACGATGGTGCCAAAAGCGGCACCGATGATAATCCCGACGGCCATGTCAACCACATTGCCCCGCATGGCAAATTCTTTAAACTCTTTAAACATGGTTTGTCCTCCTTTCGTTGTTTGAAGATTAATTTGCCTATTAAAATAGATGGGATAAATCACCCGGGATACCGGGAAATGCTCCATCATTCAGCTGATTCGTTTGCCACTGTCCTTATCGAATAAATGAAGTTTTGGCGGCGGCACGACCATCGGCAAAATAGTATGTTTTTCAAACTGCTGCACGTCGGGAAGACGCACGGTCAGGGAGGTTTTGTCTTCGCCAAAATGCCCGTGAACCAGTGTGTCGGCACCGAGCAGTTCCACATGATCCACTTTTAAGCGCAGGGAGGCGGCTTCTTCGCCGGCAAGTTCAAAATGCTCGGGTCGAATTCCCAAAAGCACGGCTTTGCCGCCATACTCGGGTACTTTCCCGTTCGATAAAGGCCATGTTATATCACCCGGAATTTCGACCCCGTCACCGGCAGGGTTTATTCGGGTTTCCAAAAAATTCATGGCCGGCGAACCGATAAAGCCCGCAACGAAACGGGTGGCCGGTCGCTCGTATACCTCCAAAGGCGATCCGATCTGAGCGGCGTAGCCATTGTCCATGACAATCAGGCGATCCCCTAACGTCATGGCCTCCACCTGGTCGTGGGTAACATAGATACTGGTTATTTTCAAATCTTCATGCAGATTGCGAATTTCCAACCGCATCTGAACGCGAAGTTTGGCATCCAGGTTGCTCAGCGGCTCATCGAATAAAAACACCTTGGGTTCGCGCACTATGCATCGGCCCATGGCCACCCGTTGGCGTTGCCCGCCCGACAGCTGCCGGGGCTTGCGATCTAAGAATTCGGTCAGCTCGAGAATTTCGGCTGCTTTTTGAACCCGATGTTCAATTTCTTCTTTGGGCATGCGACGAATTTTGAGGCCGTAAGCCATGTTTTTAAAGACCGTCATATGGGGATAGAGGGCATAATTCTGGAATACCATGGCGATATCACGGTCGGCCGGTTCGAGCTGATTGACTACCTTGCCATCTATGGCAATTTCACCATTAGAAATGACTTCCAGTCCGGCGATCATGCGCAGCACGGTGGATTTGCCGCACCCGGAGGGACCTAGAATAACGATGAACTCACCGTCCTGGATATCGCAGCTGATACCGTGAATGACTTCATTTTTCCCAAACGACTTATAGATATCTTTCAAACTGACATCGGCCATGGAATACTCCTGATTGCGAAATTCGAAATCCGGAATGCTGAATTTTAATCGGTATTCTGTCGATTATTTTAATTTGCAGTCCGCAACTTGGAACATTTATGATTCCAAATCACCTCTAACGAATGACATGTAACAAATGATGAATAGCCAATAACACCTAAATTGAGTGTTCACTCAATTTGAACATCACTTTTCGGTTTCCGTCATTCCTTTCACAAACTGTTTTTGCATAAAGATGACGACAGCTACCGGGGGGATCATGGCCAGCATGGTGGACGCCATAATTATATGCCAGTCGGCCTGGCCCTCACCCACATCCAGCATCCGTTTAATTCCAAGCAGAAGGGTGTAGTATTTTTCATCTGTTGTGATCATCAGCGGCCAGAGGTACTGGTTCCACCCATAAATAAACAGGATAACAAACATCGCGGCAATGGAGGTGCGCGACATGGGCAGCAGAATGTCGAAAAAGAAACGGATGGGTCCCCCGCCGTCGATTCTGACCGCCTCGCACAACTCGTCCGGGATGGTCATAAAAAACTGGCGGAACAAGAAGGTGGCGGTGGCCGACGCTATTAACGGAAAAATCAAGCCGGAATAGGAGTTCAGCATATTCAAATCCGCCATCACTTCATAGGTCGGCAGTATCCGGACCTCCACCGGCAGCATCAAGGTAATGAAAATCAGCCAGAAAAATAGCATCCGGAAGCGGAAGCGGAAATAGACGATGGCAAAGGCGGACAGCAGGGATATAAAAATTTTGCCCAATGCAATGCCGAAGGCCATGATGGCGCTGTTCATCAGCATGGTCCAGACGGTTACGACCACTTCTCCGCTGCCAACGGAAAGGGCCTGGTGGTAATTTTCGATCAGATGGCGACCCGGCAGCAAAGGAAAATAGGAGGTGATGTCCTCCAGACTGTGGCTGGAGGCGACAAAGGTCGTATAGATGGGAAATGCAATAAACAAGCAGCCCAGAATCAGAATGGTATGGGTTATAAAAGTAAGCCAGGGTCGATGCTCAACCATGATGGCTCCCTCTAATAATGAACTTTTCTTTCGATGTATTTGAACTGAACCACCGTCAGTGAAATAACAAAACCCATCAGGATAACAGATTGGGCGGCAGAACCACCGAGGTCCAAGAGCTTCAAAAACGTCGTGATAAATTTTAAAAACCATAATGTTGGTAGCTTCATTGGGGCCGCCTTCGGTAATGGCGTGGATAATCCCGAAGGTCTCGAAAAAGGCGTAAACAAGATTCATGACGAGTAAAAAAAATACAGTTGGAGACAACATCGGAAAGGATATGGTCCAGAAACGCATGCCACGGTGAAGCCCCGTCTATGGCGGCTGCTTCAATAAATGGTTTGGGTATGGCCTGGAGTCCGGCCAGGAAAAAAAGAAAATTATAGGACATTTGCCGCCAGGCTGCGGCGAGAATCACCAGGATCATGGCCTGGCTGCCGTTTAGGGTAAAATTCCAGTCAATCCCGATGGCCTTTAAAAAAAAAGAGATCATGCCCACGGTGGGGTTGAAAAGAAAATACCACAGGACTGCCGCCACTACCGGTGCCACGGCATAGGGCCAGATGATAAACGTTTTATAAGTAGTGGCCCCGCGAATGGCCCGTTCGGCCATAACCGCCAGCAGCAGGGCGGTCGACATGGCGATGGCAGCCACCGCAAAACTGAAGATCATGGTAACCTTAATCGAGTTAAGATAGATGGGATCCGTAAAGATGTACCTAAAATTATCCAGTCCGACGAAGACCGTCGAGAGCCCGAAGGCATCTTCCTGTTGAACCGATTGATAAAGGGCCATAAAAGCCGGCCAGATGAAAAATACCAGGGTGATGATAATCTGGGGTGCCACCAGAAAATAAGGCAGGATTTTATTTTTGAAGACGACTCGTTTTTCCATGGTTTTGACAAGGCCGGTCAGACCGGACCCCCTCCGTCTTGATAAAGGGGTCCGGCTTTCATTCAGAAATTGCTTTTAGTTAGCTTTTTCGAATTTGCGCAGCAATTTATTGCCTTTTCCAACCGCTTCATCGAGACCTTGCTGGGCGGTTTTATCCCCTGAAAAAATGGCCTCTAAGGTGTCGTACATGATCGCGCGCATCTGCACAAAATTGCCGAAACGCAATCCTCTGGAATTCGGGGTAGGCTTGTTGAGGGTCATTTGCTTTAGTGCCGTTTCCATGCCGGGTTTTTCCTGATAAACGCCCTGGCCTTTGGTCAGGTAATAGGCATCGGTTGTAATCGGCAAATATCCTGTGAACTGGTGCCAGTCCGCCTGTACGGCAGGCGTGGAGATATAATTAAAAAAGGTGGCCACGCCTTCATATTCCTCGGGAGAATGACCTGACAAGACCCAGAGGCTGGCGCCGCCGATGATGGTGTTTTGTGGCGCACCGGCAGCATCCGGCCAGTAAGGCAGCATGCTGGTGCGAAACGGAAACTTGCAGGACTTCATGAATCCGGCATATCCTGCCGATGATTCCGTATACATGGCCACTTCTCCGGCAGAAAATAAGGCATTGCCTTTGTTGCGTCGTCCGCCGTAGACGAAGGTTTTGTCTTTTTGCCAATCGGCCAGCTGCTGAACATGTTTTACATGCAGGGGGCTGTTGAAGGTAAATTCGGTATCCGTGCCCTCAAAACCGTTGGCTTTGGTCCCAAAGGGAACATTGTGCCAGGCGCTGAAATTTTCCAGGTGGATCCAGGAAATCCAGGCCGTTGAGAACCCGCCCGGGTATCCGGCAGCGGTCAGTTTTTTGGCGTATTCCGCCACTTCCGGCCAGGTTTTGGGCGGCTTATTTGGGTCGAGGCCGGCCTTTTCAAAAGCCTCGACATTGTAATACAAAACCGGCGTTGAACTGTTAAACGGCATCGAAAGCATTTTACCATCCGGTGTGGTGTAATACCCCGCTACGGTTGATAAATAGGCATCGGAGCTCCAGGGTTGTCCGGATTCGGCCATCACCTCGTAGACCGGTTTAATGGCACCTTTGGCGGCCATCATAGTCGCCGTTCCGACTTCAAAAACCTGTAGGATATGAGGATGTTGCTTGGCCCGAAAGGCCGCAATTCCCGCCATCATGGTGTCGGAATAATTGCCTTTATAGGTGGCGACCACCTTATATTTGCTTTGCATGGAATTAAAATCAGAAACGATGGATTGGACTTTTTCCCCCAGCCGCCCCCCGTGGGCAAACCACCAGTTAATGGTAATTTGTTCGGCCAAAACGCCGGCAGGGAAAATCACAAGAATGATGAGGGTTGCGGTTAACATCCATTTTGGCAGTTTCATGACGATAGCCTCCTTTCTTTGATTAAAGTTAGTGTAACGGTTCAGGTTTCAATACGCTAACCATGACCGAATAATCGCAAAATCAAATCTGATGTTAATGCTTCGAAAAGAGGTGAACAGAAAATTAAAATTTAGCAAATTTTTACTAGTTTTTAAGAAAAATTAGTTCAAACTAAATTTCAACTGCCGGGTGGATCCTTGCAATCAGGTTATGTGCAGGATGCTGATATAACCGAATCAGATTCGGCCATAGTGGGCTGGAATGTCATAATGTGATTGAACCCACCAGCGGATGATGTCGACCCTGAGTAGTAAACAGAATATCCATACGTTAGTCAAGGAAATCTTTTAATATTTTTTTTGATCTAATCCCAGGCACATGGTATGAATTGTGGCGTGAGTTTCGCGTCCCAACCCTGGGTTTTGCTCACACCCAAGAGGGGGGAAACCGATGATAAAGGCAAGAGGTATGATAAGTCGTCCGGTCTTTAAAACCATGCTTTTACTGGTGGCGATCCTGGCCATTTTTTCATTTTCGGCGGCGGGTAAAAGCAACCTGTCGCCAGGCCAAACTCAGCCGGCCAATCATATCTATGTCATTGGCCACCGTGGTGCGGCCGGTCTTGCACCTGAAAACACACTGGCGGCATTTAACAAAGCCTGTGAAATAGGGGTGGACGCTGTTGAGCTGGATGTTCTTTTAACGAAAGACCGAAAAATTGTAGTGCATCACGATTATGCTTTGAAACCGGATATTGCTCGCACACCGAAAGGGAAATGGCTGCCGGGTGACGGTTCGGCAATTAATACTATCACCCTCAAGGAGCTGAAAACTTACGACGTCGGTCGTCTGAAACCCGGAACCCGGTATGCCAAACGCTACCCCGAGCAAGAGCCGGCTGACGGAGAACGGATTCCCACCCTCGATGAAGTTATTGAGCTGATGAAGAACAACTGTAATCTGGCAACCGAGTTATGGATTGAAATCAAAACCAATCCGGAAAAGCCGGCGCTTACCCCGGCACCGGAAACCGTCGTCGATGCCGTTATGCAGTCTTTGAAAAAGCAGGCCTTTGCCAAAAGGGCTCGTATTCTATCCTTTGACTGGCGGGCCCTGGCCCATGTTCAGAAAATTGCCCCGGATATCCCAACCGTTTACTTGTCCCATGTCGGTTTGCATTTAAACAATATCAAACCGGGTCAACCCGGTGCTTCTCCCTGGATGGCCGGCCTTGATATCGATGATTTCAGCGGTTCCATTCCCAAAGCCGTAAAGGCAGCCGGCGGCCGCTACTGGGCACCTTACTATAAATACCCGACTCTACCGAATCATGGAAGAAGCCCGGACCCTGGGACTCCAGGTTTTTGTGTGGACCCCCGACTCCCGGTCAAGGATACAGCTTATGATTGATAAGCAGGTAGACGGTATCATCACCAACCGTCCTGACATCCTCAAAGATATGCTTCAAGAGTAATCACAGGCTGCTGCCAATTCCTGGTAAAATAAGAGCAGTCCGAAGTGAAGCGGATCAGGGCTTCCAGTTTTTCTTTGGCCTTGCCGGAGTCAATGGCATCTGCGGCCCGCTGAATGCCGGCCTTAATATCCCTGTCAAGACCGGCGGCAACGAAGGCCGTTGCAGCGTTTAATACAACCATGCTGTCAAGCGAAATATTCGGCAGTCAGCTTCCCGACTTGGTTTTGCTTGACACTATAACCCAATCCCCTTATCTTTCAACTTATTAACTCAATAAACCCAATGAACTCAATAAACTAATGACTCGAGGCAGATAAACATGCGTAGATTACTTACAGTAGCAATTTTGATCCTGGCATTTTCTATTACCGGCTGCACGGCTCCTAAAATCCGGCTATTTCCGAGCCAGGCGGATCCACTCAGAGAGTTCACCCTGGAGGGCGAGTCAGAGCCCAAGATTCTGGTTGTTCCTATACGTGGGGTCATATCAAACTCGCCCAAGGAGGGATTTGTCCGCACCCGGCCCAGCATCGTGCAGGAGGTTGTTTCTCAGCTCCGACGCGCTGAAGAAGATGAGGACATCAAAGCGGTAATTTTAAAAATCGACTCTCCCGGCGGTTCGGTAACTGCCAGCGATATCCTATACAGTGAAATTGCGGGTTTTAAAAACCGCACCGGGGCCAAGGTGGTGGTTGCCATGATGGGCGTGGCCGCTTCAGGGGGTTACTATATTTCCCTGCCGGCTGATTATATTCTGGCGCATCCCACAACTGTTACCGGTTCCATCGGCGTAATTTTTGCGCGGCCAAAAGTGACCGGTCTCATGGACAAAATCGGCGTAGCCGTTGAAGTGAATAAATCCGGAGCAGACAAAGACATGGGGTCTCCTTTCCGGCAAACCTCGGCCGCAGAGGAAAAAATATTTCAGGATCTGACGGATCGGTTGGGGATAAGATTCGTTGATTTGGTGGCCAGGCATCGCAAACTCGAACCTGAAATTGTTGCCCAAATTTCCACCGCACGGGTTTATCTTGCCAATGAAGCTCTGGAGCTGGGTCTGGTGGATGAAATCGGATATTTAACAAATGCCGTACGCCAGGCCAAAAAGCTGGCCGGACTTGCCGAAGATGCCAAAGTGGTGATTTATCGCCGCACCGAATACCCGGACGATAACATATACAACACGTCCACCCGTTATGGTGGCGGCAAGGCATCCCTTATCTCTATGGAGCTTCCCGGGTCATTGAACAACATACAAACCGGCTTTTACTATCTGTGGCCGGCAGCGATCATGGCGGAATAATCCGAATGCGGATTTCGGAATGCGGAATGTGGAATGTAAAATGAACTAAAAGACACAGGGCTCAGGCGCAACGCGTAAGGTAAAATGGAGATACTATCGTTTTTTGCCTTATGCCGTGAACCCTGCGCCGTGTGCCTTTACCATAAACCATACACCTTATACCTTCTACCATGTTTTCAATCTGAAATCCGCAATCCCGCCGCCATCGCGAGCCGCTCAGGCGAGGGCGGCAAATCTAAAATCGAAGGACCCGCAACCCGGAACCTTTCCTTGACTTACCCAATAAACTCCTGTTATTGAAGACGGATTCCGTTCGTAAAAAACCCGAGAACCAATGGTATATAAATTCCCTAACTGTTGGAGAGTCATTCATGGTTTAATCAGTTTCAAAAGCCCCGCATCCTGCAGGACAAATGCGGGGCTTTTCGTCTTATGATCTGGTAAATTAAGCATGGGATAAACCATTTAAAAAAGGAGGTTTGAGGATGAAGCTAATGAAAAATGCATCCATGAGGGCAGTCCTTGTTTTATGTTTGGTTGTGGCTTTTGGGCTGATAGGATGTGCCGGCAAAGGTGCACCGGAAAAGGCCAACTGTGATGCCAAGATTACCTGGCAGGTGGCCAAAGAGGCCAAGCTCACCCAATTTGATTGCATTGTGGGTATCCATGGCGGCCAACCATCCCTCATTTTTACCGTCGGGGTTGAAAATACCGACGGACAAACCCTGCGTTACCGGGTCAATATCTTTTTAGAGGACATGGACAAAGCCGCCGGGCATCTGGTGCCTCGCAAGGGCAAACCGCCGGTTTTGCAGCCCGGTAAGAGCGCGACCGTCAAAATTCCCTTTATCGGAACGGGTAAAGAGTCGAAGAAAATTTTAGTGATAGTGAAAACGATCAGCATTGATTGATTTAAAATGATTGGAAATTTAAATCCCAGTCGATTAAGGAGGGTTTTACGATGAAAAAATCGGGCACGAAATTTGTCCTTGTGGGTATTGTCACCTTATGTTCCATTTTGCTAATCACCGGTCCGGCGCTTGCCCGGACTGAATTTATTTCCGTCGGCACCGGCGGCACCGGCGGCATTTACTATCCCTATGGCGGGGGTGTGGCTGAAATCTGGACCAAGTATGTCAAGGATGTCAGGGCGGTCGCTGAGGTCACCGGCGCCAGCGTGGAAAATGTCAAGCTGGCACACAAAGGTGAAACGGTCATCGGTGAAGTTATGGGTGACGTGGCGGTTGCCGGTTTCAAAGGGTTGTCGAAGTTCAAGGGCAAAAAGCACGACATCCTGTCCATGGCGATTATGTATCCCAACCTGCTGCAGGTGGTTACCTTGAAAAAAAGTGGTATTACGAACATAGAACAGATCAAGGGACGCAAAATCAGCTCCGGCAGCCCTGGCAGCGGCACCAACTTTATGGCGGAAACGGTATTCAAGGCCCTCGGGATTCCGCTGGATTCTTATAAAGACAGCCGCCTGTCATTTACCGAGACCGCCAATGCCTTAAGAGACGGTACCATCGAAGTGGGGGTCTGGTCGGTAGGTCCCGGCACCAGCTCGATTCTGGATCTGGCCACCACCCATGATATCCACATCATTACTTTTACAGCGGCGCAGCAGAAAAAAATCCTGGCCGCCAATAAGGAATATTCAGCTGTCGATTTAGCCGGCGGCGTATATAAAGGTGTCGACAACGCCATTCCGACCATCGGGGTCTGGAACGTGATGATTTGTCAGGCGTCGCTGAATACGGATCTGGTCTACAAACTGGTGAAAGCCCTCTATGAGCACCAGGGCTATCTGCTCAAGATTCATCCGTCGGCTTCTTACACGACTGCCGAAAATGCGGTCAAGTATTCACCGATTCCATTGCATCCGGGCACGATCAAATACCTGAAAGAAAAAGGCCTTGCGGTGCCTGCCAAACTGATGCCATGATTGGGTCGCCATTTTTGTTGTGTATTATGTGCCGATAGAGTTGACGGAGCATGGTGAGGAAGTAACCCTTAGGAGTCACAAATCCGAATATCGAAATCTCCGAAATCCGAAACAATATCGAAATTCGAATGTTCATAAATTCAAAACTGAAATACCTCTGATCTCTGTGTTTATGTTTTGGTCATTAAAAATTTGGTCATTTGAATTTGTTTCGGGTTTCGTACTTCGGATTTCGAATTTTTCGGACAGGCGGCAACGCCATGTTTCGGATATTTGATTGGGTCCATGCAGGGTCGTAATAAAGGAAGTACCATGAAAAAGTCCGGCTGGCTGATCATTTTTGTGGCAGCCGGTCTGATCTTGACTTTGCTGGCGTTCGCCCTGCTCGCAGGGGGCGGCCTGGAGCTGAAAATCGTTCCGGTAAAAGGCGGCCGACCCCTGCTGGTCTTGCCTATGGAGCCGGGTGAGCGCTTTACATTGCATTATTACCATTCGGTTGAAAATGCCCCCATCTGGGAAGAGCACAGCCTGGATGAAGAGGGACGTATTTACATTGAAGAGGAGCGTTATTTAAAGTTCGGTGCCGGGATGGGCCGCATGCCGGGTGTGGGTCGCATGGTTCAGCGGGGCCCCTATGAAGCCATCGAAGATATGCACATGCCCACCGGCAATTTCATCTTGCGGGTGGGAAGTCCCGGCGTCGATCACACGGTTATCTGGCGTGGCCACAGTATCAACCTTTCGGCAGTGGTCCCGCATGTGGCAGTTCAATTTTCTGCTCGACCGGTCAGCCTATTATACAGCCTGTGGCGGGAAGTAGTCCCCCATCCAGCAACTCCAAATTAGCTTTTGCGTATTATTTTCACCACAGAGACACTGAGGGCACAGAGGAATTTATTTTTGTTGGATCGGGAGAGGACGATCCAATAAAAGCATGCAGCCTTGCGGGTAGAAAGTTTTACGATCT
The DNA here is from genome assembly GCA_963821065.1 of uncultured delta proteobacterium. Taxonomy (GTDB): domain Bacteria; phylum Desulfobacterota; class Desulfobacteria; order Desulfobacterales; family JAFDCJ01; genus JAFDCJ01. The sequence continues at coordinate 511,027 of CAWGCM010000006.1, forward strand.
CGATCATTGCCCGCGAAGCTGCTGAGGTTTTTCCCGGGCGTCGTCTCCCGCCCGGGAACAAATATACTTTCTCCCTGAACTCTGTGTTTCGAGCGAAGCGGTTGGTGAAATAACCGTCACTTATTCGGACGTTTTTTAGGTATATAAATCAATAGGGACTCATTGGTACATAGATCCTTGGCAAACTCTTTCGGAGAGAATTAATGACCGAAAACCAACCGGCAGAATCCAAAACCCGAACGGCTTTGATTATTGCCAAATGTCTCACCATTATCGGGGTGGCGCTGAGCCTGTTTCAACTTTACACCGCCGGCATCGTTGCGATGACCGCCATGCGACACCGCTCTGTTTTTCTGACCTGTATTCTGGTAATGGCCTTTTTAACGAAGCCGCTCTACAAGGGAGCTCACAAAGATAAAGTCAACCCGGCACTGATCATCGATATGATTCTGGTGGCCCTGACGGTTGCGGTAGGGGCCTATATTTTCATTGATTTGCAAGGCATTTTCGAACGCCAGGGCGACTGGAGTCCGTGGGATCTTCGGGTGGGCATTGCCTTGGTTTTACTGGTGCTGGAGGCCACCCGCCGGGTCATCGGTTTGAATCTCATGACGATCGCCTGCTTGGCGCTTCTTTTTGGCTATTTCGGCCCCTGGATGCCAGAATTAATTATGCATAAAGGTTATAGTGTCGAACGCATTACCACTACATTGTCGCTGACCACAGAAGGTATATTCGGATTACCAACGGGGGTGGCGGCCACGTTTGTATTTATTTTCATTCTGTTTGGCGCTTTTTTGGATAAAACCGGCGCGGGAACCTTTTTTATCAACCTATCCTATTCCGTTACGGGACGGTTTTCCGGCGGACCCGCCAAAACGGCCGTCGTCGCCAGCGGATTTATGGGTTCGGTGGCCGGCAGTGCCATTGCCAACGTGGTGGCGACCGGTTCTTTTACCATTCCAATGATGAAAAAAATTGGCTACCGCCCGCATGTGGCGGCGGCCGTTGAGGCTGCGGCCTCAACCGGCGGTCAGCTCATGCCGCCCATCATGGGAGCCGGAGCCTTTTTGATGGCCGAATTTACCCAGACGCCCTATCTCGAAATCATTAAAATTGCCTTTATTCCAGCGGTCCTTTACTTTTTCTCAGTCATTCTTTTTGTACATTTTGAAGCTCAAAAACACAGCATCTGGGGGCTTTCGAAAGCAGAATTACCAAACTTTGGACAGACCGTTAAAGACGGCATTCACTTTATTATTCCGGTTGGTATTCTCATTTCGGTGCTGGTAATGAACTACAGTCCTATGATGGCGGGTTTCATTGCCATTATAGCGGTTTACTTCACCGCGCTGATTCGCAAGCAATCGCGTATTTCCTTTGGGACCCTGATAAAAACCCTGGAACAGGGGGCCAACAACGCTATTATGGTGGCCGTGGCCTGTGCCGCCGCCGGCATCATCGTCGGGATTGTAAACTTAACCGGCACCGGACTTCGATTTTCTTCGCTGATTGTGTCGCTTTCCCAGGGAATACCGCTCCTGGCCCTGCTGCTGGTAGCCTTTACCTCTTTGCTCCTGGGAATGGGACTACCGGTAACCGCCTCATATATCGTTTTGATTATCCTGGCCGGTCCCGGTCTTATGGATTTAGGGATACCGTTGCTGACCGCCCACATGGTGGTTTTCTGGTACAGCCAGGACGCCAATGTGACCCCGCCGGTGGCCCTGGAATCCTTTGCCGCATCGGGAATCGCCGGCTCAAGCCCCATGAAGACCGCGTTTACTTCCTGGAAACTGGCCAAAGGGCTATATATCATCCCTATCATTATGGTTTACCATCCTCTGCTTTTAAACGGCACAACCGGTGAAGTGTTATTGACCATTGTTCTGTCCATCATGGCAATAATTGCTTTTGTTGTCTGTCTGGAGCGCTATTTTCTAACCGCACTCAGCTGGCCGGAAACCATCCTTCAAGGGCTTGCCGCCGTCATGCTTATCTGGGCGGATCCCGCCTTTAACTACCTCGGCATCGCCCTGTTTCTGTCCCTGGTGATTTTTCAAATTTTGATGAAAAAGAAAAGACCCGGTAGCAAGCATCGGTCCCTTTTATAATTTTTCAATCAAATATTCATATTGGCGATATTTGAGACTTTTCTATAGGCATCTACCCAACCCTCCGAATGACAGACCTTATCCGGTGGCATCTATCCAAACTGGCCTGGTTTATCCACTCAAACTATCTTGACATAAACCTAGTTTTATAATACGGTTTTAACGATACGTTATTAGCGAACCGTAAAAACCGTGTTACAAAGGAGTGGGTTTGGATAATCCCTTTAAATATGGCGGTGTTGTACGCGGACCTTATTTTGCTGACCGCAGAGCCGAGATAAAAGAACTCAAGCGCGAGATGATAAACCTGAACCAGGTATTTCTAGTGTCTCCCCGCCGCTTCGGCAAAACGTGCCTGCTTCTAAATTTAATTGAAACTCTCAAGCGTAACGCGATCGCCTGCGCCTATATCGACCTGAACGCGTTTCCCGATATCCGAAGCTTCGCCGGTGCTCTGGCAGGTCTCACAGCCCAAGCCCTGGAAACGAATAAAGACCAACTTCTTAAAATGTTTTCCGGATTTCAAAAGCTTCGACCAAAAGTATCTGTGGATCCGGACGGAATAATCAGCGCCGGCTTGGAACTGGCAGTTGAAGAAAAGGATGCCCTTTCGGCTCTTCTAGAGGGAATGCGCCACGCTGAAAAACTGGCGGTTAAAAAGAAAAAAAAGCTGGTGGTGATCATTGATGAGTTTTCCGACCTCGAAAAATACAACGGCCAAGCAATTGAAAAAGCCATTCGTTCTGAAATTCAGAAACAGACCCATACCGGTTACATTTTCTCCGGTTCCGAGCAATCGGTCATGCTGGCAATGATTCGTGACAGCAAACGTGCATTTTATAAGATGGGCCGGATCATGGAGTTGGGGCCGATTGAACGAGGGGCTTATGCCAAATTTGTTCTGGGTTGGCTAAAAAAGGGCGGTTACACCGTAATTCACGATGATTTGAAGCGGATCTTTGAAATAGGAAGTGATGTTCCTTACAATATTCAACGCCTGTGCAATGTCATGTGGGACAATGCCATGGAAACCAAAACGATTAAGCCGGGACTGATCGAAAAGTTGCCGGTGATTATTGCCCAGCAGGATTCGCCTCACTATGAAATGCTTTGGCGATCGGCCTCTCAACCCCAGAAGGTCCTGCTGATCGCCTTAAGCGGGGATCAGACGGCAAAACCGTTTTCAAAGGATTTTCAACTAAAACACGGTATCGGTCCCTCATCATCTATAAAGGCCTCTCTTGATTCCCTTGTGAAAAAAGGGGTTCTTTTTAAAACGCTTCAGGGCGGCTATCAATTTGTGGATGGCTTTATGTCTTACTGGATAGACTATATCAGGAAAACTATCAGGTGATTACCCGTATCATACCGGCTTCTTTCACTACCGGTATACTTGGCATAGCATCTCAAAGATCAAATAGAACAGGCTTTATATATTGTTTGAAAAAATGAGAAAGGCCCTCTTAATATCTTGATGCAATTTAATTTTAGAGCTATATTAGTAGTTATCATTCGTAGAAAAACCCTATCCAAAATCGGGAGCGGATTAATCTAACCCCGATTTTTTTAATTTTCTGGTGACCGAATGGCAACGCATAGTATCATTGCTAAACATGGAAACCGACCAAGCGAAGCGGTTCCATCATTTGGTCCGCCGCAGGCGGATCATTCTACATTCGTCATTTCCGGCAAGGCCGGATGGGAGGTTTGCCATTAAACAGAACAGCCTGTTTGAAAATGAGACCCGGGGAACCTACGACGCTTCGTCCCTGGAAGTGTTAAAGGGTCTTGATCCGGTCAGACGCCGACCGGGTATGTATACCGACACCTCCGGGCCGAACCATTTGGCCCAGGAGGTTATTGATAACGCCGTTGATGAAGCCATTGCCGGTTTTGCCAAACGGATTGATGTCATTTATCACAAAGACGGTTCGTTGGAAGTAAATGATGATGGCCGTGGTATGCCTACCGACCTGCATCCGGGCGAAAAGATGACGGGTGTCGAAGTTATCATGACCAAATTGCATGCCGGTGCTAAATTCGGCAATAAGGATTATCAGTTTTCCGGTGGACTGCATGGCGTCGGCGTTTCCGTGGTAAATGCGCTGTCCACACTGCTTGAGGTGGAAATCAAGCGGGACGGGAACAAGTACGCGATTCATTTTAAAAACGGCAAAAAAGCATCCCAGCTTAAAAAAATAGGAACGGTCGGAAAACGCAATACCGGCTCAACGGTTCGATTCTGGCCGGATGGTCAATATTTCGATACGGTAAAATTTTCGGTGCGCAGGTTAAAACATGTGTTGCGCGCCAAAGCAGTCCTGTGTCCGCGTCTGACGGTTACTTTTACAAATAAACACACCGATGAAACGGATTCCTGGTATTTTGAAGATGGTCTCAGAGACTATCTGCTAGAAAACCTGGCGGATTACGAGCGCATTCCGCAAGAGCCTTTTATTGGTGATCAAGAGGGTAAAGAAGAATTCGTCAGCTGGGCAGTCATTTGGCTGCCGGAACAGGGACAGGTGATTGCCGAAAGCTACGTCAACCTGATTCCGACCCCCCAGGGAGGTACCCATGTAAATGGGTTTCGAAGCGGTTTGCTGGCGGCCGTGAGAGAATTTTGTGAATTTCGCAATTTGATTCCCCGCGGTATTAAGCTCACCGCTGACGATATATGGGACAAGTGCAGTTATGTGTTGTCGGCCAAGCTGAACGACCCGCAGTTTTCAGGGCAAACCAAAGAACGCTTAGGCTCACGTCAATTTGCATCCTTTACCACCAATGTGGTCAGGGATGCTTTTGCGCTGTGGCTCAACCATCACACCGAAGCGGGTGAAAAATTGGCCGAAATGGCAATTGAAAGTGCCCGCCGCAGACTGAAAGCCGCTAAAAAGGTCGTCCGCAAAAAAGTGGGGGGCGGCCCCACACTGCCCGGCAAACTTGCAGACTGCATTTCTCAAGACCCTGCTGAAGGCGAGTTATTTTTGGTGGAGGGAGATTCCGCCGGCGGCTCTGCGAAACAGGCGCGCGACAAACAAACCCAGGCCGTGCTTCCTTTGAGGGGTAAAATATTGAACACCTGGGAAGTGGAGACGGCCGATATACTAAAATCAGGTGCCATTCATGATATCGCGGTCGCGGCAGGTGTTGATCCAGGGACCACGGACCTTACAGGGCTGCGCTACCGAAAAATAATTATCCTGGCCGATGCCGATTCCGATGGACTTCATATTGCCTCGCTTCTCTGTGCGCTGTTTCTAAGGCATTTCAAGCCTCTGGTTGAAGCCGGAAACATTTTTGTTGCGATGCCGCCGCTATATCGAATCGATCAGGGAAAAAAGGTTTTTTACGCCCTGGATGAAATGGAAAAGGATGATATCCTGAAAAGATTGAACGGTTCACCCAAAAAAGGAAAACCCAATGTTCAACGGTTTAAAGGCCTTGGGGAAATGAATCCCGCCCAGTTGAGAGAGACGACCATGCTCCCCGACTCGCGGCGCCTGGTCCAGCTTACCTTTAAAGGGGAAAAGGGTATTTTTGAAACCATGGATATGCTGCTGGCCAAAAAAAGATCCCGGGATCGTAAACGCTGGCTTGAGAAAGAAGGAGATCTTGCATGACAGGATGTCATTTAGCCCTGAATGCTTAATGTCTTATCAAATGCATTCTAATACAATCTCAATGCCGCAGAGCGATTTGTCCCATTCAATGAATATGAAATGCTAACACGTAACTTCGTTCTTAAAGTTATATCGACTCTGTACTAATCTTCAAATCTCGCTGAGACGCTCGTCAGAGGCCATTTCTTAGAACTCAGTTAGTTACTCATTTTTAAGAATTCCAATATTCCAATTGGGTATAACTTTCAACTGAAAACTTAACAAAACAATGGAGTAAACAGAATGTCGGAAACCGAAGTAATATCTTACGAGGGTATCGAGCAACTTGCGCTGGATGATTTTGTTAAGCCCTCATATCTCAACTATGCCATGTACGTTATTATGGACCGGGCCCTGCCGTATATCGGCGATGGCTTTAAGCCGGTTCAACGCCGAATTGTTTATGCCATGAGCGAGCTTGGCCTGAGCGCTACCACCAAGCATAAAAAATCGGCGCGCACTGTCGGTGACGTTTTGGGAAAATTTCATCCGCACGGCGACAGTGCCTGCTATGAAGCCATGGTGCTGATGGCCCAAGATTTCTCGTATCGCTATCCGCTGATCGACGGGCAGGGCAACTGGGGATCCAGCGCGTCACCCAAAGAATTTGCCGCCATGCGTTACACCGAGGCCCGCCTTTCTGAATATGCCAACGTTTTTCTGGAAGAGCTTTCAATGGGTACCGTCGATTGGTCACCCAACTTCGACGGAACCCTCAGCGAACCTAGGATGCTGCCTGCCAGGCTGCCCAATGTTATTTTAAACGGTGCCACCGGGATTGCGGTGGGCATGGCAACTGACATACCGCCACATAATCTGAATGAAATTGTCGATGCATGCATATCATTGATTGATAAACCAAAATCCACCCTTGAAGATATCTGTCAAATCATCAAGGGACCCGATTTTGCAACCGGAGCGGAAATTATTACACCCGTAGAAGATATCCTTATTATTTATCGATCCGGCCAGGGCATGATTAGGCTGCGGGCAACCTATGAATTCGAAAATGGTGATATCATTATCACTTCGCTTCCCTACCAGGTATCTTCGGCACGGGTGATCGAACAGGTGGCGTTGCAGATGCGGGAGAAAAAACTTTCCATGGTTTCAGACATTCGCGATTTGTCCGACCAGGACGAGCCGACACGCCTTATGATCATGCCCCGCTCCAACCGGGTGGACAAAGAAGCGTTGATCAGTCATCTGTTTGCAACCACCGACCTTGAAAAAAGTATCAAAGTCAATATGACTATGATTGGGCTAAACCGCAAACCGCAGACTCTCGGGCTTTTGGAAATATTAAAGCAATGGATTAAATTCAGAAGGCAGACGGTGGTTCGCCGGCTGGAGTTTCGCTTAAACAAAATCACAGAGCGGTTGCATATCCTCGACGGACTGTTGGTCGCCTATCTGAACCTGGATGAAGTTATACGGGTTATTCGAGAGAGCGAAGAGCCCAAGCCGGTTTTAATCAAGAAATTTAAACTGAGCGATATACAGGCTGAGGCGATATTGCGGATCCGGCTTCGCCAGCTGGCAAAACTTGAAGAAATAAAAGTCAAAACGGAAAAAAAGGAACTGGCCGAAGAAAGAGATTGGATCGAAAAAACCCTGGCATCGAACCAGCGCCTTAAAACACTGATGAAAAAAGAGCTCAGTGAAGATGCTAAAAAATACGGCGATGAGCGCCGGACCTTAGTCGTTGAACGCAAAGAAGCCAGGGCTATCAAGGAGGCCGAGCTTACCGCTGTCGAGCCGGTTACTGTGGTGCTGTCCGCCGGTGGTTGGGTGCGGGCCGCCAGGGGACACGAAGTAGATCCTGTCAATCTCAGTTATAAAGCCGGTGACGAATTTTTAAGTGCCGCCCGTGGTAAAACCATCCAGCCTTCAATCTTTATTGACACAAGAGGAAGGGCCTATTCTTTGCCGGCCCATACGCTGGCTTCTGCCCGTGGACAGGGTGAACCGCTGACAGGCAAACTAACCCCTTCGGAAGGGGCAAGATTTTTATCGGTTGTAATGGGTCCTCCTGATCAAAAGGTGCTGCTTGCCAGTGATGCCGGATATGGTTTTATAACGGAACTTTCAAATATGGTGACCAAAAACACCAAGGGTAAAGCCATGCTCACCGTTGCCAGAGGATGCGAGGCGCTGCCGCCGGCCTATGTCAGCAATTATGAAACAGACTATTTGGTTGCCATTACCACGGAGGGCCGCATGCTGGTCATCCCCGCAGCGGTTTTACCGGAGCTTCCCAAGGGCAAGGGCAACAAGATCATCCAAATCCCGCCTGCCAGGGTCAAAAAACGTGAAGAGTATGTGAAATTGGTCGAGATAATTCCGGGTGGGAACACGATCAAGATCCACGCCGGCAAACGCTATATTCGCCTGACACCGTCAAATATTCAGGACTTTGTGGGTGAGCGCGGACGACGAGGCCGCAAGCTTCCAAGGGGATTTAGAAACGCTGATCGGATCGAGGTTGTCCAGGCCATCAACGATAAGGAAGTTGTTTAAATTCCAAATAACAAATCCGAAATTCCAAACCGATTTTAATCCGGTGTTTTGGCCATTGGAAATTGGAATTTGAATTATTTGAAATTTGTTTTTTGGTGCTTGGCCTGCGACGAGCTCCCCTCGACGTGCTCGGGGCCTGAGCCTGTCGAACGGCAGTCATGTCGAATTTTCTCAATTTGAGTACCCTGCTCTCGCTTTGAGTGAATTATTGTCTGCCGGCGATTTTGAAATACTCAGTTCCCCGGCTTCTTTCCCTGGTAAAACAATACGACACCAATGCCAACAGCAGGCTGATGATACAAACCATAAATGCGGCGTTAAAGGCTTCGGGCCCCCGGGAGGCATTCGGATAAAGCGATTGCATCAAAATCCCGAGTCCCTGGAGAAAAACCGCCGGGCCGATCATGGTAAAAAAATTGATGCCGGTCATGGCAGCACCGGACATTTCCGAAGGCATGAGATCTTTGATGTGGGGATACATCAACAAACCGGTGGCATTGAAAAACCCGAAACAGAAGAAGAGCAACGCTAAAACCGATAGAGGGGCTCCGGGCGGAATTAGTGCCAGGATGACAAACGTCAGTGCGATGATCATCGAACCCGCAATAATGATCCCTTTGCGGGTGTTAAACAACCTGTCGGAGCCAATACCCCAGCAGGGGGCGCCCAGTATCATGCCGATATTTAGAAGTAAAATGAGATTGCCGGTAGTCAGGGCCGAATACCCCATAACCTCCATCAAATACGGGCCGGCCCAGAGTGCTTGAAAGGCGGCATAAATGCCGTAACGGGCAAAGGTGGCAAACGAGATTATCCAGAAATCTTTTTGCGTTAGGAGCCTAAGCATATTGCCAAAGGCGTGTTGTGAATTCAAATATCCCGCGGACGCATCCGGATTATTTTGAGGGGGCCTGTCGCGAACAATCCCAAAAAAAAGAAATACCAGAATCAAATTTATGACGGCAATGAACTGAAAGCTGGACCGCCAGCCTATCTGGTCGACCAGAATGACCAGCGGTGTTGTCGCCACCATATTGCCGGCGGTTCCCAGGGCAACAACAAGCCCCGCCAGGGTGGCAAAGGCCCGCGGGCTGAACCACAGGGCCAGAAGCTTATAGGTTCCCATTAAGTTGCAGGCCATACCAACCCCCATCAGGACGCGGCCGGTCACCCCTAAGGCCATTGAGTCCGCCCAGGAGAAAATAATGGCTCCGAAAATTCCCACGGCTGAGAGGGTTGTCATCATACTGCGCGGCCCGACTTTATCCAGAAGCAGGCTGATGGGGATTTGGGTCAGGGCAAAGGCATAGAAGAAACAAGCTGAAATCAGTCCCAGTCCCTTGGTGTCGACAGATAAATCGCTGAGTAATTGCGGGGCAATAACGGCGTTGGATACCCGGTAAAATTGAGAGAGGAAAAACAGGGAGCACGAAACAGCGAATATCCACCAGCGTCTATGCATATTATTTTGATTAGTATATCAAATGATTGAGATCTAAAGGCTATCCAAATATACAATTTTGGAGTACTTATGGTTATAACTGGTTCAGCTCTGTCTAAAATAGGCGGTCATTATTTACTTCTACATTCTGCGGTTCGCTGTTCTAAAAAACCTTGAACGCTGAACCCAGAACCTCATTTCTTTTTGATGCCATACTCTTCTGCCAGCTTTGGACTGAACTGTGCCTTTCTGGACTCGCACCGCTCCCTGGGACACAGCTGACAGCTGACAAAGGAAACTTCTTTCGGGAAAAAGATGCCGGATATGGATTTGGCCGGCAGCATCAGCAGGCTACCGGTTAATTTTACGCCGATGGAAGCCTCGACATCTCCGAGAATTTGGAACAGAGGCGCCTGTTCCTCAATCGGCCAATCTGTTAATGATCCCGGCGCCATGGAAGACATTTTTTCTATTGCAAACTGGGATTCTAAATGGCGCTTCAATTGCTTGCGTGTTGAATTCAGGGCAACATTTCCAATGGTGTCCAAATAATAGTTATCCAGAAGATCGCTGCTTGCGGCCTGTGTTTCACCCAGTTTAGGGCCGAGGGTGATAACAAATGGAAATATTCTTTCAACCTGATCCAGGTTTTTACGCAGCACCCGGCTTGTTAAACGCCTTCCATCGACGATGACGGCGTCTTCAAGCTTTTCTTCGATATAGCGAACATCATAGAGCGCCTGTGGTTCGATCAATGACCTGGAGACATCGATGAGCGGCTGAAGCTCACTCAAGTCACCGTCCGAATCCAGATGAAGTCGCCTGCAAACCTCCTTCAGGCCGATATCGATTTTCATATTTTCTAAGATGGGCATGGCCGAATGATATCCTCAGTTATTGAGAGGTTTGATCCTGACACCTGACACGAAACCAGCGAAATTATAATTTCGCGACTCCCGCCCAGGATCGAATAACCCCGGCCAGCTGACGCATCTTGGCCTGAGATATTACCGGGTAAACACAAATTTCTAAAATGGACGCTTCCCTGGGGGAGTTTTGCGAATCCCCGGATTCATCAGCCTCCTGAAAAGGATCGAGAGCCGAGCAGTCCGACATATCGGTGGTCTTGGTATCAAATCCGTTTTTCAGAAGGTGGTGCCGCAGGTCATCGCGCCGAGCCGGGTCCACGGTTAAGGGGTAGTATACGTAAATATGATCCCCCTCTACCGCATCCGGGGCTGTAATGCCGGGTACCGAATCCAGACCTTCAGTCAAGATGCGGGCATTTTGCCGGGCTCCCTCATTGAAGGCATCGATGTGGTTGAGTTGAAGCAGACCGGTGGCAGCCTGGAGATTGGACATGCGGCTGATACGCGGGTTCGAGTTTTTAAATTCCTCCAGCAGGTCATCGCCCACAGCAGAATCCATCAGCGGTTGTCCCAATAAAAGCTTCAGTCGTAGGACCTGGTAGGCGGAAATTCCGAATATGAACGGTCGGGTCAGCAGCCACATAACCCAGATTGACAGGGCCTTTTTGGTAATGGCATCTTTTTCCGCAATAGGGGATTCAGACAGTATTTTTGCTGCCCGGCCGGCGATTTCTTCGTCGGAGGTCACAATGGCACCGCCGCCAAAACAGGGCATATTTTTCCCTTCGGCAAAACTGAAAATACCGATATCTCCGAAAGTCCCGGCCCGCTGGCCCTCTATCCTGACACCGCAGGCATGGGCGCAATCCTCGAGGAGGCGAACATTTCGCTGCCGTGCGAGCTCTGCGATGGGCCGGATGGGGCAGGGTTGACCGAAGAGATGAGTTGCCAGGATGGCACCGGTTTTTTCTGTTATTTTAGGTTCGACATGTTCCGGTCCGGAATTATACGTCCTTGGGTCAACGTCGCAAAATACCGGTTTATAACCGAGCATTTTTGCCACCATGGGAATGACCGGAAAGGTGAACACCGGAAAAATAATCTCGGCGCCTTTTTCCAGGTCTAATGATTCCAGGGCCAGCTGAAACGCTGTCCGGCCGGAAGATGCGCCCAACACGTAGGGTGCTCCGAGCCACTGCCCGAAGCTCCGGTAGAATTCTTCAATTGCCGGACCCTCCTGCACTTTATTGCCGATAACACAGCTAATAAGGGTTTGCAGGCTTCCAGGCGGCAAATTCACACATCTGCGTGGGATGGAACCGATGAGTGCCATGTTGCTATTCTCCTCAACAATTTTTTTTATGGTTTCAATGGCACATCGCGCCAGGTCCTCAGGCCGATAAGGCGCCGAAAGGCCCATACGATGACACCCAGGGCAATATGAAGCCAGTAATCGATAAACCGATTGACCACCGTCACTGAACCTGCAATCGGGGTTGCCACGCCGACTACGCGCAGACAGCTGTAAAGGGTGATTTCCACCACCCCGGCACCGGATGGGGTGAACGGAAATGCCGAGGCCAGCAGCGGAATCATAGTCAGGAAAATTGCTTCAACCGGATCGACTTGAAGATTGAACGCCAGCACCAGGCAAAAAATCCATAAGGTTTCCAATACCCAAATAATTATGGTTAAGGCGGCGATCGGTAATAACTCTTTGGGCCTGGGCCACATGCCGGTATGAAACGCTTGAATCATCTGCTGAACTTTCTCCGGTATCCAGCCGGGAAGCCTTTTTTTAAATAAAAAAAACACCAGCATGATGGAGGTGGCACCCACAGCAATGATGCCGCCGCCGACCAGGCTCCAGGTGACAGCCCGGGGCAGGTGGGCCGAAAACAGAATCCAGGAGGCCAGTGAGGCCAGCATCAGAATAATCCAGGCATCGATCATGCGCAAAAAAACGATGGAGCCCATGGCGGCGGATCGCCGAATTTTAAAGTTAATGCGGGCCAGATGGGCGGCATATACATCTCCCAGTTTTGCAGGTACCAGGTTGTCCACGAAATTATAAAAGAAAACAAGCAAGCCGAATTTACCGCTTCCGGCTGTCACCGGCAGATGAATCAAACATCGGCGCCAGCGCATGCCGCGCACCAGATAGGTTGCATAATGGGCCAGGGCCCCGAGAATCACATACCGCTTGTCGCAGGCGGCAATTTCGCGCCAAATTTCTTTTAGATCCACCATTCGCACTGCGAAAATTAAGATAATAATCGCGATAATTATGCTCAGATAGGTGGGCCAGCCCCACAGGGTCGGCGCTTGGGGTCGTTATTTAGAGAATCCTGTTTTATAGGGTCGGTCATTCAGGTTTTTACCTTCTCCAGAACTCTATAGCATTAAGCAAAACAAAAAAATTAAGTTATCGACCCTGAAAAGTCAACTGTTAAACTGAGGTGATGATTGACGGTGGTCCGTGTCTAAATAGCTGAGAGCGTCGCTGCTGGATTTCATCTTTAGCTTGGGGTTAGGGATTTTTCTACGACACTTATAAGTTCGTACGATTTTTTAGGCGGTAAACTGGCGGGAATCAGAATAAGGTATTTTTACTAATAGATCGCTCAACTTAGGTGGAAATGGCGGGTGTAAATCCAAGCTGGCAGGAAAGGATGAGGCGCAGGCTTTGACTAAATTGCCGAATTGCTTTACCCGATCCGGCCTTTCAATTTCAGAGTTAATTGTTAAAATCAGGGCAGAAAAAAAATTATAGACCGGTAAAAATGCGGCAAGGAGTGAGACTTAGCCTGTCGTCGAAACAAGGACTGCCGGGACAGGATCAAACCCTGCCCCGGCAGTCCTGGAGCTAATTGCCGTAAACTAGTCTCGGCAACCATAGAATAATTTCGGGGAAGATGACCACCAGGGCCAGCCCGACGGCCTGTAAAAACAGAAAGGGCACAGCCGACCGGAATATGATTCCCATGGTGATTTCAGGCGGCGCCACACTTTTCAGATAAAAAAGAGCGTATCCGAAAGGCGGGCTTAAAAAGGACATCTGCATGTTCACCATGTAGACCACCCCGAACCACAGGGACACCTCCCCGGGAGGCACTCCCGGAAAACCAAACAGCCCATCCCAGGGCAGGGAACGCATAATCGGGGCGAAAATCGGAACCGCCAGCAGCAGGATGCCCACCCAGTCCAGGAACATGCCGAGCAGGATCAACAGGACCATCATGATCATTAAAATGCCGTAGGGTCCCAGGCCGGTGCCCAGCAGGGATTCGGTAACAAACTGCTGACCGCCGTTGACGATGTAAAAGCCGACGAAGATGCTGGCGCCGAACATGATCCACAGCACCATGGTGGACGCCTTGAGGGTGGTGATGGCGGCCGTGGCGATATTGGTCCAGGACAGCTTGCGCGACAGGGCGGCCACCACCAGGGCACCAAAGGTGCCGATACCGGCGGCTTCCACCGGAGTGGCCACACCGGTAAAAATGACCCCCAGCACCAGGATCACCAGCAGAATCGGCGCGATAATGCCCTTGAGCAGTTTTAATTTTGCTATGACACTGATCCGTTCCTCTTTCGGCAGGGCCGGTCCGACGCCCTCCTTCATATAGCTGCGGGCGGTGACGTACAGGATATACATGCCCGAAAGCAAAAAGCCCGGGAAAAAAGCGCCGATAAACAACTCACCCACCGATTGCTGGGCGACCACCGCAAAAATAATCGCCAGAATGGACGGCGGGATCAGGATGCCGAGGGTCCCGCCGGCCAGGATTGAGCCGCAGGCCAGCTCAGGATTGTATTTTCGCTTGAGCATGGCCGGCAGCGCGATGATGCCCATGGTCACTTCCGCGGCGCCGATGACGCCCACCATGGCGGCCAGAATGGTCGAGGCGATAATGGTGGCGGTGGCCAAACCGCCCTTCAAACCGCCCAGAATCTGGTAGACCACATCAAACAGCTCTTCGATCAACCCGGCCGCAGCCAGCACGGATGCCATGAAAATAAACAGCGGTATGGCCGATAGCTGATAATCGGTCATAAAGGGAAAGATGCGCGACGGTAAAATGTTGAGCATTTGCGCATCGCCGAATAAAAATAAAAACACCACTCCCAGTCCGCCGGTTACAAAGGCCAGCGGCAGACCCAGCAGGAGCAGGAATATCAATGTACCAAACATGAAAAACGTAAGCCAGCCAATACCTATTTCCAAACCCATAGTTTATACCCTCTTTCCAAACAGGACGATCAGATCCTTGATCAATTTGGTTATCCCATCCAACATCAGCAGGAGCGCTCCCACCGACAATGTCATTTTTACCGGCCAGTACTGAATGGCCCACTCGGTAAAGGACACCTCCCACACGCCGATTGAATCCGCCGCAAATGTCCAGCCGGTCCAGAATAGTACAATACAAAAAATAAAAAAGAAGACCGACGTCAACACGTTTACAAGGGCTTTCATGCGGAGCGGGAAGTATTGATATAAAACGTCCACATGGACATGGGCGTGCTCGCGGTGGGTGAATCCGGCCGCCAGCACATACTGCATGCCGAACATCAGAAACATGCTTTCGTGGGCCCAGTTGGTCGGCGAATTGAAGAGATAGCGGGCCAGCACTTCATAGTAATAGACGAATACGGCGATGATCGACCAGAAACTGACGAACTCTCCGACATAGCCATTGAGTCTTGTCGACCCAGAGGAAAAACGGATTTTTAACTTCTACCTCAATCGTTGCTTCGGCCTTACCCAGTTTTTCAAATTCCGCCCTTTTGGCGGCGGCTTCAGCAAGCGCGGCTTCGTCGGGGGCCTCACGGGCGGCGCATTTTTTAAGCATGCCGGGCAGCAAAAAGGCATCGATCAGCAAAAATACCGCAATGATGATGGCCGCGATACTCGTGTACCGGAACCATTTCGCATGGCTGGCTTCTGTTTTCTGCCAGATTCTGCTGGGCGGTGGCCATGGCCTGTTTGGCCTTGTCCATCTTTTGCTGGGCGCCGTCTCTGCCTTTGTCAATCGCCTTCTGGGCCCGCTCCACGTCAAATTCGGCGATGCTGACTTCATTTTTAGCACCGGAAACAGCATCCACCGCCTTGCGGACCTGAACGTTAAAAAGCAACAGCGCGATAAATATGGGAATATAGACCAGGCCCCAGGCATTTTTGACATAGAGGCGGTGGAGGCCGGCAAAGCCTCCGCAGAGCCACAGCATATAGGCGATGGGTTTTGACATGACGCCGTCTACTTGCTTTCCTCTCTGCTTGCGAACGATGTACATGGCCATGAGGGGCACGAATAATCAGTCCGCCCCAGTAAAGCCAGTGGGGTAATACAAAAGTAATATGTGGCATAAATCTATCCTAACTCTAAAATGTAATTAAAACTTATGCAGTCGATGAGTCCTGATCGGCAAAAACCGGGATTATTCCTTACCCCGATAGAATAAACTGGCGTCGTTGCCAAATTATGAAAATAGGAACCGCCACTGGGGCGGTTCCTATTCGCTGCTAAATGCAAGCGGTTACAAAGGTCCTAAATATTAATTAGCATAAACTTCAGCTGTCTGACCCTTAATCATGTCGGGGTTGGCATAGCCCAGGCTGCCTGACATCATGTAGTCGAGCTGGATCTTGAACACCTGGGCCGCATATTTATCCGGTTGGCCCACTTGTACCACAGCGGCACGGCCAGCTTGGTGAAGGCCTCGACGTCTTCCTCGCTCAGCCGGGTGACCATCGGTGCCGGCTTCTTCGAACTTGACCCAGGCTTCCTGGTCGGCTTTCTGGATGGCGGCGTGATGCATATCGGAATAGACGTGAACCTCCATCTCCACGAAAGTTTTCATGTGCTTGCGACAGCGCATTCCAGGCTTTCATGCCGACGGTGAGGTCCATCAGGTCGACGGGCTGGTAGATCGACATGAAGCCGGCCGGGCCCATGGAGATGTACTTGGTGACCTGGTGGAAGCCCAGGGCGTAGTTAACCGCCGGACCCACGTAGTCGGCCACATCGATGGTGCCTTTTTCCAGGGCCGGGAAGATCTCGCTGCCGGGCAGCAGGGTGGTTTTGGCGCCGGCCGCCGAGAAAAGTTCGGACACCATTCCGCCCGGGACCCGCATCTTTCTGCCCCGGAAATCTTCAATGGAGCGGATGGGCACCTTGGAGTGGATGATGTTGGGGCCGTGATGGATCGGGCCCACATAGTACATGCCCTGTTTTGCAAACAGTTCACGGGCGATTTCCAGGCCGCCGAGGCCGTAATAGAAAACATCCCATTCATGGGGATTGCGCAGGCCCATGGGGTAGGAGGTCAAAAACACCGAGGCCGGCATACGACCGGCCCAGTATATCGTAAACGGGTTCATGGCTTCGAGCACACCGTTTTTGACGGCATCAAACAACTGGAAGTCACCGACGACATCCTTGGCGGTAAAGCCCTTAAAGATCAACTCACCGCCGCTTTTTTCCTGGATACTGTTACACCATGATTTGAAAATCTCGAGGCCGATACCGCCGGGCCAGGAAGTCTGGATGCGCCAGGTCGTCCCTTTGGCCGCCGCGGTGCGGATATTAAAAAGAGTGGGAGCTGCAAGCGCTGCCCCGACACCTGCTGCCGCGGTCTTTTTTAGGAATTTTCGTCGAGTGGTTTTCGTGACCTTTTCCGTATTATCCTGCTTCATAGTTTCTACCTCCTCTGAGAAAGTTATGATGGACATATTCGCCCAAGTCTTTCCAGGGCGCTGCCAAATAGCGGCGCCCAAAAGATCTCTATGCGAACATCTCCATCGAGAAATCCCCGGCAGCTATTAGTACCGGATTACAAATGGTGAATCCCCTCCCTGTTCTACCAATTACTAATGTCCTGCGCGCTGAACATCAGCGGGGGGATGGTCTTCAGACCAATGATAAAGAAGGGCTCACATTTGTGTTGCACATTATAGAACACCTTTCTACAATGCGGTTTCTACTTCTCTAACAAAGAAAAAACTCAAGTGTCAAGATAAACAACTTTGCCGGCCTTCAACGGCTGCGGTTCAATCTCCGAATTCCGGCAACTGGCGGGAGAATAAATGAGATCTGAATCCTCCATCCTTAGCCCGAGAATTGATGGAGAATCTCCGGGAGGTCCAGGTTTGAAACCACCTGACAGATGAACCGGACAACCGAATAAATAGGCCACATGCTGATTCACACGATGGTAAGACCAGCTATCCATTAACCATAATTGGATTTTCATGTCAAGGGTTTTTTTCTCATTAAGAGTTTTGAGTTGACAAAGACTGGCTTGCAATTATAGTTACAAATTTCATAGGAGTTAGCAGACTGATGATCAATCGGTTTTGGCTTTTTATAAACCGGAGCAGTTGCCGTAATTCGAGATCGGCCATTTTATCGGAAATTTTACCGGTATGATGGTCAGTCCAGCTCTTGACGACGATGACAGGATAAAGTCGTCACGCAAAATGAAATTATGAGTGATCCGGTAACATCTCAAAAACACTATGTTTATCAATCTCCTGTCATATTTGTGGGGATTTTTTTTGGGCTTTTAATCGTCTGGACCGTTATATGCCTCTTGCTGATAGGGTCGATCGGATTCTCCCCGGGATGGCCTTTGGTCCGGGCTCTCATGATCACGTTTATAATGGTCTATTCCTGGTATTTTTCCCTGGCAATATCCTATAAGATCAGCATTACCGCAGACGGTGACATCGAATTAACCAGTTTCAGGCGGGTCATTCGAGTTCATGCTGAGGAAATCGGGATGGTGGAAGGCCCTAAATGGGCCCTGATTACATACGGGTTCATCCGATTTCGGTTGGACGCGTGAAAAGGCCTATATGTATAGCCTGCACAACTGACGAAGAAATTCAGAAATTTTGAATATTATGCGGGAAGTTAACGAGGACATGATATTCAAAGGACTATAAAAATTTTCAATTTTTATTTGGAGTGACCATCGTAAGAAGAAAACTCTTTTACCCTGGACTCCACATAATCGAGGTGCTCGTGCATTCGCCTGCTTGCCAGATCCGGGTCTCTTTTTTTAATGGCTTCCACCACTTTGCAATGCTGGTCGAATATATCCTGCATTTTGATACTTTCGTAGTACCCGCCCAGGGATTCCTTGAGCAGGTCATAGATGGAGAACATTAAATGGGTCTGGATTTTATTGTGGGTGGCCTCGGCCATGGCCAGATGAAAATCCGCGTCGTCCTCAACCACGCTGATTGCTTTTCAATCTTGGTCTTCATTGATGCGAGTGCTTTTTTCAAGCCGGGCGATATCATCATCTGTGGCTCTTTTAGCGGCATGATAGGCATTCCAGGTCTCGATGGCCTTTCTGACTTCGATCAGCTCGAAAACGGTTTGGAAGTCCTCTTTTATAGAAGGTGAGAGGGGTTCGGTCATTCTGCCCGATGCCAGGGATTTGACAATCGTCCGTGGCTTCTGGGACATTTCCAGATAAACCCATGCGTCGCCAGTGAATTCAGGGCTTCTCGCAGCGAAGCGCGACTGACATTTAAAGACGCTTTACAAGCTCTCTTTCCGGCGGAAGGGCATCGCCCGGTTTCAAATCACCCTCTTTAATGAGGGATTTGATTTGCTCCACTATTTTGGTTGAGATTTTTTCCTGCTTGATTGGTTTAAATTTTGGACTGACCATCATACTTTATAGGATATTTGGGGTTAAAAGTTAAGATTTGCTACGGCAGAATCGGTTTTGTCCATGGACTGCCGAAATAGTTCGAAAGGCTGACGCTAGATCATCAGTGAACGATACTATATTATCAACCAAATATTGTTGTCAACCCCAAACTTTGCCTGCCGAAAAAGCCCTTGACAGGCATGGCATTTATGTTTATGGTTAGGTGGTCTTACCACTGAAGTATTTCGGCTACAAAGACAAAACCTGAACACCAATGGTGATGGAGGCAAGATGGCTAAGTTTTTTGAGTATCAGGGAAAAGAACTTTTCAGCAAATCGGGTATCCCGATCCCTGAAGGGGATCGTTGCAAATTCTCCTGAGGAAGCCAGAAAGGCGGCCGAAAAGTTAGGCCGGCCCGTTGTGGTGAAAGCCCAGGTCTGGGCCGGGGGCCGGGGCAAATCCGGTGCGGTGAAGTTTGCGGACACGCCGGATGAGGCTGAAAAAGTGGCGGCGGAAATCCTGGGGATGGAAGTTAAGGGACTCGAGGTCAAACAGGTCCTGGTTGAGGAAAAGCTTGATATCGTTCAGGAATTTTACGCCGGTGTGATCATCAACTCCGCCCAGGAAGTGCGGGGGCCGGTGCTGATGTTCAGCCCCGAAGGCGGCATGGATATCGAGTCGGTGCCCGAGGACAAAATTGCGATCATGAATGTGGATGTCATCAAGGGCCTGATGCCCTATGACACCCTGAACATGGTCTCTTCGATGGGGGTCAAAGGCAAGGTCCTGCGCCAGGTGGCTGATATTGTATTCAAGCTTTTTAAGGCCTTTCAGAAAATGGACTGTCGCACCCTGGAGATTAATCCCCTCGTGTTGACCGCAGATAATAAAGTGCTGGCGGCAGACTGTCGCATGGCCGTTGATGACCAGGCCCTTTTCCGGCATCCCGATCTGGGAATCAAAATCGGGCGTGAGTTTCTCAAAGAGCCCACCGAGTTCGATCTGATTGCCTGGTCTTTTGAGGAAAGCGATTTTCGCGGTACCAGCTATGTGGCCCAGATGGCCGAACCTGAAGAGGTGGCCAAAGGCGGCTATGTCGGCTACCACGGGATTGGCGGTGGTGCTGCCATGCTGGGCATGGATGCCCTTAACAGGGTGGACCTGAAGGTGGCCGATTACGCCGATACCAGCGGCAACCCGACAGCTTCCAAGGTCTACCGGGTGATAAAGCTAATCATGTCCATCCCGGGGATTGAGGGCTATTTTCTGGCCGGCTTTATGATGGCCAATCAGGAACAGTGGCATCATGCCCACGGCATCGTCAAGGCCCTGAGGGAGGAACTGCCCAAAAGACCGGGATTTCCCGTGGTACTGCTGCTTTGCGGCAACAAGGAAGAAAAATCCCAGGAGATATTGAAAGAGGGCCTGGCGGACCTTGATGCCAGAATAGAAATTTATGATCGCGAGCATGTATACGATGCCAAATTTATCGGCGGGCAGGGTCAAGGCCCTGGTCGATGAATACCGGAAAGAAAAAGCTGCATCCTAAACCGGAAAATGCCTAAAGTGAACTAAAGTGCCTAAAATGCCTAAAATTCTGGTGTCGCAGCGCTCCATCTTTATTATAAACGCCTGTTTTTTTCTTTTAATAAAATCGATAGAGTACATTAACTTTAGGCATTTTGCAATTTTAGGCATTTCTTGGGGCAACTTGATTTTTACACAAGAAGATCTTGCTATAAAATGCAATAAAAGGACTTATGAGGGAGAATGCGATGGAATTTAACGAAAGAACGATAAAGGTCATCATCGATGACGAAAAATGTGAAGGCTGTAAAACCCATGCCTGTGTGGAAGCCTGCAAGACCTATAGCCGGGGAATTCTGGTCTTAAAAGACGGCAAACCGGCGGTGGAAGGATCTCCTGAAGAGCTGGCGCGCAAGGGCACCGAGTGTCTGGCCTGCGAGTACGAATGCTGGTTCAGGGGTAATGCGGCCATTACCATCGAGGTTCCCATCGAGGGATTGGCGGATTACAGGCAAAAGCACGGAACACAATAGCAGGGGGAGAATATGTCAATACTGTTAGATGAAAATACAAGGGTCATTGTTCAGGGAATGACGGGCCGGGAAGGATCATTGCGGACCGCATTTATGAAAGGCTATGGGACCAAGGTGGTTGCCGGCGTGACACCGGGTCGCGGTGGTGAAGAAGTACATGGCCTGCCGGTTTATAATACCGTCCTGGAGGCCATCAAGAGTGAGGGGATGGTGGATGCCACCGTAACCTTTATTCCCGGACCGGCCTTAAAGAGTGCCGTCTACGAGGCCATTGACGCCGGTATAAAATTTGTTGTCTCACCGGTGGAGCGCATTCCGGTGCATGATGTGATCGCGATGGTAAACTACGCCTTGAAAAACGACGCCAAAATACTGGGGCCCGGCAGCCTCGGCATCATCAGTCCGGGCAAAGCGGCCATGGGCTGGCTGGGCGGAAGCGTCGACTGGGCCAATAAACTGTTTCAGCCGGGTCCGGTGGGAGTTATATCCCGCAGCGGCGGTCAGTCGGGTACGGTTCCCTGGGCACTGAAGGTAGCCGGGCTTGGGCATCAGTACCGCCCTGCACATCGGCACCGAGCCCGTTCTGGGCTTAACCATGGCCGATGTTCTCAAGCAGTTCGAGAAAGATGACCAGACCAGGGCGGTGGCAATTTTTGGTGAAATCGGCGGGACCCTGGAAGAAGAGGCGGCCGAGGCGGTTGCCAATGGCGACTTCACCAAACCCCTGGTCGTCTTTATCGCAGGTGCCTGGGCACCGGAAGGCATGCGATTTTCGCATGCCAGCAGTATCGTTGAACGCGGCAGGGGCACCGCCCAGGGAAAGATTAAGGCCTTAACCGAAGCCAAGGCCTATGTGGTAGAAAGTCCTGAGGAAATTGCACCTAAAATTAAAGAACTCATTAATGCTATAGAAATCAGAAGAGGAGGAAACGATCATGGCTGTTATGAGATCGGTGTTTTATGTACCCAGCAACAATGAAAAGATGGTCGGCAAAGGCCCGACCATCGCATGCGATGTTTTGACTCTGGATTTAGAAGACTCGGTTCCCCCGGCGGAAAAGCCCAGGGGACGGGAAATGATCCAGAAATATCTGAAGGCCGATCGGGAAAAACAGATCGCCCCCCGCCTTTACGTGCGCGTCAACAACTGGGAAACTCAGATGACCAATGATGACCTGGAAGCCATTGTTTATCCGGGCCTGGACGGTGTCTGTCTGGCAAAATGCGGGGATGCTGAAAATGTAAAACGCCTGGACTGGAAACTGGAAGAGCTTGAGCAGAGAAGAGGCATGGAAGTCGGCAGTGTGGCAATCCAGCTGCTGATCGAGACCGCTAAAGGCGTGATGAATGCCTATCCGGCTGCCTGTGCCAGCCCGCGGGTCAATTCGCTTATTTTCGGAGCGGTGGATTTCACCAAAGATATGCGGGTCACCCTGACTTCTGAAGGCCAGGAGCAGCTTTATGCCCGCTTCCATACCGCCGTTGCGGCCAGGGCCGCAGGATGTGTGGCCATTGACTGCCCCTATGTCGCTTTCCAGGATGAAGAAGGTTACAAGAGGAGTACCCAGGAAGGCCGGCAGATGGGTTATGAAGGACGAATGTTGATCCATCCGGGCCAGATCGAGCCGTCCCATGAGATTTACACCCCGTCAAGTGATGATGTAGAATGGGCCGAAGGCATCAAAAAGGTCTTCGAAGAAGAAGGTATCGCCAAAGGCGCGGCAGCCGTTACCTACAAAGGCAAAATGGTGGACACACCCGTGTATGAGAATGCCCTGCAGATTCTGCGGACCATGGAAGAAATTCGTGCCGCCGAGGCCAAATCTTAGCAGCTACCTGGTGGGGTGTAGTAAATAGATTGGGTCTTGAAAAAAAGGCCTCACGGGTGGCAATTAAAAAATCCGAAATTCGAACACCGAAATTCGAAACAAATACGAATGACAAAAATTTTAATGATCCAAACTGGTGTATGACAGTGATAGTGTAATCTATGCCTGTAGTTTTGAACATTGGAACTTTTGAATTTAGGATTTGTTTCGGATTTCGTATTTCGGATTTCGAATTTGTTAAAAGAAGTTTTTGATAAATAGCGAATCACCACCTTTGATTGCACTACGGTTATGTGGGGTATTTGTCATGCGCATTATCTTGGTTGGCCAGGGTCCGTTTGGCGAAAAAGTACTGGACACCCTTATCCAACAGGGCGAAAATATCATCGCGGTCTTCTGCCCGCAGGATAAACGGGGTGAGGCGATGGCGGCGACAGCTGAAAATTCAGGTGTCGCCCTTTTCCGTCCCGCCAAAATGAAAGATGCCGAAGTCCGCGAAGCCTATCTTGATTTAGGCCCGGACCTGATTATCCTGGCTTTTGTTACTGATATTATCCCCGAAGCCCTGCTGGACATCCCCACCATTGGCACCATCTGTTATCATCCCTCCCTTCTGCCCAAACACCGTGGGGCCAGCGGTATCAACTGGGCCATCATCCAGGGCGATACGAAAACCGGCTTGACCATCCTGTGGGTGGACAAGGGAATCGATACCGGTCCCATCCTGTTGCAGAAGGAAGTAGAAATTCTTCCCGATGATACCACCGGCTCCCTCTACTTTAACCATCTGTTTAACCTGGGGATCGATGCGATCATCGAGGCCGTGGCGCTCATCAAGGGTGGCCAGGCCCCTAAAATACCCCAGGACGATTCTCTGGCAACCTACGAACCTCCCTGTGATGATAAGGTCGCTGCTGTGGATTGGTCAAAACCCGCATCTGATGTCTACAATCTGGTAAGAGGCTGTGACCCCCAGCCGGGTGCTTATGCGACGATCAAAGGCAGCAAGATCCGATTTTACAAGGCCAGACTCATAGAACCCGGACAGGGCAAGACACCCGGGGAAATCGTGGATATTAAGGAAGGGGAGATTGTTGTGGCCCTCATCGGCGGCGCTCTAAGGATTGGAAAGGTGAGGGATGCAGCGGGTGCGAAAATGGATGCCGAAGAATTTGCCAGGAACGCGGATTTGCAGGTAGGAATGAAATTCGGAACGTAAAGCCATTGTCGCTGGTCTCTTGTCACTGGCCTCTGGTCTACTGGATTTTCGGATTAATCCGAAGCCTGCGACCAGGAACCAGCGGCCAGAATCAAGTATCTGCTGCTTAAAAGTTGAACCGTATACTTTAAAACAGCACACCAATTATAGACGTGATGATAGATAGGGGGACAATTGATTCTTGCACAATTATCGGTATTTCCCATCGGGGAAGGAACCAGTTTAAGCCGCTTTGTCAAAGCCGGCATTAAGGTAATTAAAGCGTCCGGTTACACCTATGAGATCGGCGGAATGTCGACGGCCATAGAGGTACCGGATCTGGACGCCCTGTTCAGCCTTGTAAAAAAAGTCCATCAGGCCCATCTTGACGAGGGCGGAAGACGCATCAGCATTGATCTAAAGGTTGATGACCGCAGGGACAAAGACGCGACCATTGGCAGCAAGCGCAATGCGGTTAAATAAGAGGTTATGTTAACAACTGCATTTTACCGTCCAATGGCTGCGTTGCGATACCGCAAAAAAATGCTTTCATCCGCACTAGAGCGGACGCTTTCGCTGATTAAGCCATTTGATGTCTTGCCCTTGAACGAATCTCGGATTTAAGATAACTGTCTAATTGCAATTTAGGGGAATGATAGTAAACAATGGCAGGGTGATAGGGCTTGATGTTCGAAGATCAAAAGGCCAAAGGCTGCTACGTAGGATGAATGTCTAATCTTAATAGAGTAAGGTATGCCTCAAGGAAACTTTTCGACGAATGGCCGGAGAAGTACGACCAATGGTTCGAAACACCCATTGGTGCGCTTGTAAAAAAATACGAGAATCAACTCCTGCTGGACCTGCTGCAGCCCCAAGCGGAAGAGTTGATTCTGGATGTCGGCTGCGGCACCGGCGTGTTTACCCTTAATATCCTTGGTCTGGGAACGCGCGTAATAGGACTCGATATTTCCCAGCCCATGCTCCTTCGGGCCGGGCAGAAAGCAGAAAAGTATTCTTTTCAGGCGGTGGCCGGTGACATGAGATTTTTGCCGTTTGCCGATGAATGCTTTGACAGGGTCGTTTCCATGACCGCCCTGGAGTTTATTGCCGACGGTCAGGCGGCCGTCGAAGACCTGTTCCGGGTGGTGAAAAAAGGTGGGGTAGTGGTCGTCACCACCCTCAACAGCTTAAGCCCTTGGGCCGATCGCCGCCGGCGGTCGGCTGACAGAGGGCATTCACTTTTTAAACAGATGATTTTCAGGTCTCCGGATGAACTGCGCGCCCTGGCCCCGGTTGACGGAACGGTGAAAACAGCGATCCATTTTTTAAAGGACGATAACCCTCAGAAGGCAGCTGGTATTGAACTTGATGGACAAAAACAGGGCCTTGATACGGGAGCCTTTGTGGCTGCCCGGTGGATTAAGCCCTGAGATTTTGAATTTCCATAAAGATGATGTTCTAATAAACTCGATCTTGATCGGCTGGAAACAAAAAAATAATCACGAAGGCACGAAAGGACGAAAACACGAAAACTGAAAAATCAATTTCGTGCTTTCCGGTTTTCGTGTTTTCGTGATGAAAAAAAATTATCCTTATCCAATAATAAATTTCAATTCTGACTCCAATGAGGTGGCCCATAATGATTACAGATAAGTTTATTCGTGAGATGGAAGAAATTGTCGGCAAGGAACATGTATCGGCGTCACGTGCCAACACTGAGCTTTACTCCTATGATGCCTCTCTTGCCAAAGGGAAACCCGGGGTTGTGGTTTTCCCTGCTGATAGCCAGGAGGTTGCCCGGGTGGCACGGGCGGCCCATCGGTCCGGCATACCTTTCGTGCCGCGCGGATTTGGAACCAATCTTTCCGGCGGCACCATTGTGACCGTCGAGGGGCTGGTTGTTTGCCTGTCCCGCCTGAACCGCATCCTGGGGATGTATCCGGAAAGCCGCTATGCCGTGGTTCAACCGGGGGTCACCAATCTCGAACTTCAGGACGCCCTGGCGACCATCGGGTTTTTTTACGCACCGGATCCGGCCAGCCAGAAAGTATCCACCATCGGCGGAAACGCCGGTGAAAATTCAGGTGGTCCGCGCTGCCTGAAATACGGGGTGACCACCAACCATATACTGGGAATGGAAATGGTATTGCCGGATGGAGAAGTTGTGCGTACCGGTGGGGCCGCCCTCGATCCCCCGGGATACGATCTGCGGGGGGCCGTGGTCGGCGGCGAAGGCACCCTGGGGGTGGTCACCGAAATCACGGTACGCATTCTGCCTCTTTCTGAGTCCATTATCACCATGTTGGCCACCTACGATTCGATTGCCGATGCAGCCATATCCGTGTCCGACATCATCTCGGCCGGTATTCTTCCCACCACCCTGGAAATGATGGATGCGATGATTATCAAAGCGGTGGAGGACAGCTACGCCTGTGGTTATCCGCGGGATGCCGCTGCGGTGCTGATCATTGAGGTGGAAGGGCCGGCGGCCGGCCTTAAAGATCAGGCCAAACGTATCAAAGAAATTTGTATGCAAACCAATTGCCGTGAAATTCAGGAAGCCAAAAACAATGATGAGCGCAACCGTTTGTGGCAGGGCCGGCGCGGGGCCTTTGGTGCGGTTGCGCGGCTGGCTCCGAATTATCTGGTCAATGATGCCACCGTGCCCCGAACCAAGCTGCCGGAGGCCCTGGCCGCAGTGGCCGAGATAACCGAAAAATATGATTGTAAACACGGCAACGTGTTCCATGCCGGGGACGGGAACCTGCATCCCCTGCTGTTGTTTGATTCCCGGGATACGGATCAATTGCACCGGGTCGAAAAAGCCGGTTGGGAAATCATGGAGGCCTGCGTTAAACTGGGCGGGACCATATCCGGTGAACATGGCATCGGCCTGGAAAAGCAGGAAGCTATGCGGATGGTATTCTCCGAAGATGATTTCCATGCCCAGCGTGCACTCAAACACGCCTTTGATCCTGACAATATGCTCAATCCCGGCAAAGTGATTCCGCCGCCTAAAGACATTGGCCAGAATGGTGAACCGTCCGGGCCCACCCTACTCGAGCAGGTTCGCGGTGCCTCCGGCAATGGTTCCCGGGCGTCAGAAATAATGGAAAAGATCAAAACAGCGGCATCACAAAATCAAGCAGTGGTGCCGATGGGCAGTGGCACCTTCAGCCAGTTTGGCAATCTGCCGAACAGGGAGGCGCAAACCGTATCCAGCCTGTCGCTGGCAGATGTGATTGAGTATGATCCGCCCAATCAGGTTATAACGGTGGGGGCGGGAATGTCCCTCGCAGCGCTGCAAGAACATCTGAAAGCCAATAATCAGTGGCTGCCGATAAGACCGCCCTTTTTCCGTTCAAGTTCCACCGTCGGCAGTCTGGTGGCGCTGGCCGCCTGTGGTCCGGAGCGCATGGCCTACGGTGCTCCGCGGGATCTGCTGCTGGGTCTGCGTTATATAGACTGCAAGGGTCTGCAGGTAACCGCCGGGGGCCGGGTCGTTAAAAACGTGGCCGGCTACGACATGACCCGCCTGATCACTGGTTCAGCCGGGTCCCTCGGGTTTATCTCAGAAGCCACCTGGCGGGTATCGACGATACCGGAGCGATGTGCGTCCATAACCGCTGCCGGATCCCTGGAGGCCTGTGCAGCAACAGCGCGTGAAATCGTTCAATCTAAACTTTCGCCGATTTATGTGACCTGTCTTCCGGACATCGCTTCCGACGGTTGGAACTTGATTGTCGGGTTTGAAGGGTTTTCCGTGACAGTGGACTATCAGATGGAAAAATGCGGAGTTGTGCTGGAGGGGGCCAAACTTCAATCACTGGAACAGACAGACTACCCGGTTCATGAAGGAAGATTTGGCGACGTCTACGAGGAGATGGGCCGATCGACTTTTATTTTGCGTGCCGATTTTCCCCTGGATCAAGTGGCTGATTTCATCAATGCCTTAGATGGCCGTCCGGCCATGTCCAGGAGTTTGCTGGATTTTGGGTGCGGTCGGATATTAGCCGGCCTGGATGAGCTTGATCATGATGAATGGATGCGCCTGTGTGAACTGATCGACCAGCGTGACGGCCATGGGCTGCTGATAAAAGCACCGGATGATTTCAGGCGGAATAATGATGTCTTCGGTTCACCGCGGACGGAATGGAAGGTGATGCATCGGATCAAAGCTACCATGGATCCTAATAATATTTTTGCACCCGGCTGTTTGCCCGGGAAAGTCTAACTGACATTTCGGATCTGGGATTGCAGATTGCAGATTTTAACAAGGAAAATGTCTTATTTGAATTTTGCCTTAAACGGAGGTAAGCACCAACATGGATATAGCTGAATACTACGATGAGATAGCTCAATGCAATAAATGCGGTTTCTGCCAGGTTGCCTGTCCCATTTTTCGCTCCACCGGTCATGAATCCGGGGTTGCCCGGGGCCGCCTGGCACTTTTGCGCGCCATTATTGAAGGGCGCCTGGATTGGAACAAAGAGCTTGAAGAACCCCTTTATGATTGTCTGGGTTGCGGCGCCTGCACCGCCAATTGCTTTCCGGCTGTACCCACCGCCGACCTTGTCAACAAAGCGCGAACCGAATACCTTGAAAAGGTCGAACGCAAGCCCATCCACCAGATGCTGTTTGACTACCTGCTGCCTTACCCCCGCAGGCTGCACCTTGCCGCCCGTGCCGTGGCCCTGGGGAAAAATACCGGTATTTCAAGTATGGCCCGGGCCCTGGGGTTGCTCAGAATTTTCGGCCGCGATTTTTCACGGGCTGAGGAAATCATCGAAAAGCTGCCGCCCCTGCCCTTTCGTGATAAATTCAAGCCCGGTGTTTATGAGGGTTACGGGGAATCAATGCGTATCGGCTACTTTGTGGGATGCGGTGTCGACGTTATTCAGCAGGAAGCCGGTGAAGCCACCCTGGAGATTTTGAAAAAAATCGGTAAGTCGGTCACACTGTTAGATAACTGCTGCTGTGGTCTGCCGGCCCATTCCTACGGCGACGTCAAGGCCGCCAAAAAGCTGGCCGGAAAGAACCTGGATATTCTCTCGTCGGATGAATTCGATGTCATCGTTACGGATTGTTCCAGTTGTGCTTCATTTTTAAAAAAATATCCGGAAATCTTCGCCGACGACGGGCGCCGCCAGCAGGCGGAGAAAGTTGCATCCCGCTTTAAAGATATGGTGGAACTGATCGTGCCCAATGAACCTGTTTCCGTCTCCGCTGAACACCCGGTAGTTGCGACCTACCATGATCCCTGTCACGCCTCGCGTGGTCAGGGGCTTACCAAAGAACCCCGGGAAATACTGAAGAATATCGAAGGGATTGAATACCGGGAAATGCCCGAGGCGGATTGGTGCTGCGGGGGAGCCGGCTCCTATGCTCTCTCCCATTATGACCTGTCCCAGAAAGTGCTCGACCGCAAAATGGAAAATCTCAAAAAAACCGACGCCGATTTACTGGTGACCTCATGCCCGGCCTGCATGATTCAATTATCCTACGGTGTTCGCCGGCATGGGTTGAAGACGAAGGTTTGCCATATATCGCAGGTCGTGACCGGCCAGACCTAGAAGCCATCTCAAAAATGCATCCTACGCCCAATGGCTGCGTTGCCAGAGCCTGATTGCAGCGATTTTAATTTTTAAGGTGCATCGCGATGACTAACGCTCACCGCTCCGGCTCCGCTTTTAAACTAAATCGATCCGCCTGAGCGGACCCTTGAACGTAATCTACAATTTTGAGATGGCTTCTACTAATAAGCTTATTTAGAAAAGGAAAAGGAAAATATGACTCAGATTGATCTGAACGGAATCTTTCCGCCGATTACGACCCCTTTTATGGATGACAAGGTCGTCTATGATAAACTGGCGTCCAATATCGAAAAATGGGGCCAGACCGGCCTCAAGGGATTTGTGGTGCTGGGTTCCAACGGTGAATATGTCAGTTTGTCGGAAGAAGAAAAAAGAAAGGTGGTTGAGACCGTGGTGCAATCGGCTCCGGAACATATGTCGGTCATAGCCGGCACCGGATGTGAATCCACCCGGGAAACGATCCGTCTGACCGCTGACTGTGCTGCCCTGGGCGCCCATGCCGCCCTGGTTGTTACGCCCCATTATTTCGGTGGCAAAATGACGGATGCCGCCCTGATCAAGCATTATACTGCGATTGCCGATAGTTCTCCCATCCCGATCATACTCTACAATGTGCCAAAATTTACGCATGTTAACCTGACCGTCAATCTCGTTGCCCGCTTATCCCGGCATGCGAACATTATCGGGATCAAGGACAGCACCGGAAATGTAATTCAGCTGGGAGAATTTTTAAATCAGGTTGATACTGATTTCAGCGTACTGGTCGGTACGGCCGGTGCCCTTTACGGCGGCCTCACCTTGGGTTGTGCCGGCGGCGTGCTGGCCCTTGCCAATGTGACACCCGAAAATTGTGTCAGGATCCATGAGTTGGTTCAGGAAGGCGATTTTAAAGCGGCCCGACAGATCCAACTGAAAATGATTCCGGTGAATCAGGCCGTGACGGCCACTTTTGGCGTTTCCGGATTGAAGACGGCCCTTGACTTATGTAGTTATTTTGGCGGAGAGCCCCGGCCCCCTCTGCTGCCTTCATCAGATGAGGAAAAAACTGCTATTGTGAAGATATTAAAGCAGGCCGGCCTCCTAATGTAGAACCCAAATTGATAGTTTATTCAAAAGGTTAAAAACCTATCTCATCTTGTTTACGCTCATTTAGGGTAGAATCCACCTCATACTGTGTCACCACATTTCAGTGATAAACAATACGTCGTCTACTTGCGTCTAAGCCAGCGCCTGTTCGACCTGGAGGCCCTGATAAACCAATATGAGATTGCTGATAAAGCGAAAAAGTCAAAGCTTACAAATAAAATACAATCGGAGTTTTTATGAAGCATGAAGCCGTTGAACTATTATCGCGCTATTTAAAAATAAACACCACCAACCCGCCTGGAAATGAAGACCAGGGCGTGGCCTTTTTCGCCGGGATTTTCGAAAAAGAGGGAATTGCGTACAAGACTTACGAAGCGTCTCCCGGAAGAGGCTCGATCAGTGCCGTGATACCGGGAACCGGTGAGAAAGGGGCCGTCATTTTGCTCAACCACATCGATGTGGTTCCTGCCAGGGCCGACGAATGGAGTGTTGATCCGTTCAGCGGTGAAATCAAAGACGGGTTTATTTATGGCCGGGGAGCCCTGGATATGAAAGGGCAGGGTATCTTGGAATTGCTGGCGTTTCTGGAATTGTCAAGAAAAGGGCTTCCGCCCTGTCGCGATTTAATATTTTTAGCGGTGGCAGATGAAGAGGCAGGCGGCATCAATGGGGTACAATATTTATTAAACAATCACGGGGAAGAATTTCGGGCGGATCTGGTGATTAACGAAGGCGGGTTCGGACTTGACAACCTGTTACCTGATCGACCGCTGTTCATGATTGCAACCGCCGAGAAAGGGGTCTGCCGGGTTAAACTGACACGCAGTGGTCCTCCCGGCCATGGCAGTGCCCCCCACAGCCAAAACGCTCTGGAGAAGCTTGTGCTGGGCTTAAGTCGCCTTCTGGAAAAAGAGAATTTGGTCATCGTTACCCCATTGATCGCAGAGTATTTTAAGCAGCTTGCCTCTTCGTGGGAGTTTTTACAGCCCTATCTTCAGGACGGCAATCCGGAAACACTCGTTGAGGCCCTGACCCAAAACGGCATGCTGGACATTCCCCAGATGTCGGCCATGCTGAAAAATACGATCAGTTTAAATCGGATGCACGCCGGCAACAGAGTCAATGTGATACCCAGCACCGCCGAGGCGGAACTGGATATTCGGGTATTGCCAGGAACCGATCCGGATACGGTTATTGCCGATATACAAGAGCACCTGGCCGATGAAAACATCAAGGTAGAAATTGCCAGAACTTCCAGGGCCAGCGAGTCATCGATGGATACAGAGGATTTTGCCATTATAAAAAGCGTTTATCTTGAGCATTTTCCTAGGGCGCTGACAGTGGCTTCGCTTTTGTTCGGCGCCTCCGACTCCAAATTTTTCAGGGAAAAAGGGATACCCTGTTACGGGGTATGCCCGATGCTAATCAGTCTGGAAGACCTCGGCAAGGTTCATGGTATCGATGAAAGAATTTCGGAAGAAAACATGATCAGGGGAACCGAGGTTTTTATCGATATAGTAAAAAAGCTTTGCGGTATTTGAGGTGGGTTAGGAATGTTTAGATCTTTACATAAATCCTAATTTCAGAAATATATAAAGCATTTACAAATAAAGCTTTTCAATCTACTTTTAGATTTTTTAAAAGGCCGCTAAATCAGTCAATATTATTATCTGAGAAGATTTGGAACACCGTATGAACAACAACGTGCTTGTCACTTATGAACCGGATGATGTGGAAGTGAAGCTTTTCCCGGAAATCCTTGGTGAGATCGCCACTATTAACTACCTTGCAAGAGCATCTGAAAAAAAACGACATAAGTTTCTCAAACGTGCTGATGTGATCGTAGCCTTAAGTTTTTCCGAAAGAGAATTAGACTTCCGGGCAATCTCCTATTTTCAAAACCTGCGCTTCATTCAGCTGGTCTATGCCGGCGCAGATAACATCCCTTTTCACCTTATTCCTGAAAACATTATTCTGGCCAGCAATGTCGGCGCGTTTGCCGAGCCCATTGCCGAACATGTGCTGGCGCTGGTACTTGCGCTGGCAAAAAATATCATACCCAATTACAGAGAGCTTTGTGTAGGCAAATTTGACAGAACCGGCTTTAACCAGGAGCTCAGGGGTGGTGTCTGCGCCATCATTGGGTTTGGCGGAAACGGCAAGGCGATAGCCAGAGCTATGCAGGCGATGGGCATGCAGATTTTCGGAATCAATCGCAGTGGAACAACCGATGCGCCGGTTGAGTTCATCGGTAAAGTCTCAGACCTCAAAAAAGCGCTGGAAATTTCGGCCGTGGTGGTGGTCACCACCCCTCTGAATCGGGAAACCAGAGATCTCATCGGGAAAAAAGAGCTTGAATGGATGCAAAAAGATGCCATTTTGATTAATGTGGGACGCGGTGATGTCATCAACCAGAAAGCGCTTTATGATCATCTAAAGACGCATCCGGATTTTCGCGCGGGTATCGACACTTGGTGGTCGGAACCGGCCGACCGGGGTGAATTGGATCTTGATTATCCGTTTTTCGATTTGCCGAATATCATCGGATCGCCACATTGTGCCGATCACGTTCAGCGAGCCATGGCCGGTGCGACCCGCAAAGCATTGGAGAATGTTAAGTGGTTTCTGCTGGGCAATCCTATTCGGGGCGTATTGGATCGAAACGACTACCGATAATTTCTTTGTGTTAAATGACCGCCAGGCAAAAACAAATCCGGTGGAGGTTGTGCTGGTGGGGCCCAAAATGGAAGTGCCCATGGGTACTAATGCCGAAGTAGTTGTTGCGCCCACCACCAAAGGAATTTTTCTTTTACGAACACTGATTATGGATGAAGACAAACTGGATGAATTGATTGAGACGCAGAAAAAGGCCCGGTGCAAGCCTCTGTAAGCAAACGATCAAATTTGAAGAAATCTCCCCGGTCCCCACATTCGGCGAGCTCATGTCGAGCCGCTTTGAGAAGGGGGGATGATACGGTTCCCTCCTTTTGTAAAAGGGGGGCAGGGGGATTTTAATAACAGATGATTGGATAAAGAGCATGAACAAATTTACAATTCAGACGTATTTAGCGCACAGGCTCTAAATAAGGAGGTAATCGCCAGCAATGAATTTTGCCGCCAAAATCATCGGGACAGGATCTGCTTTTCCAGAAAGACGGATGACCAATGATGATGTTGTCCGGAAATTGACCAAATTCGGATTGGAAACCAACGATGAATGGATCCGGGAGAGAACCGGCATTGTCGAAAGAAGAATCTCAGATGTTGAAAATGAGTCCGAGCTCAATTCTTCTTTGGGTGCCCTGGCATCTCAAAAGGCCCTGGAAATGGCGGAGCGCAAACCGGAAGATATAGATCAGATTATTTATGCTACCTGTTCTCCGGATACATTACTGCCTTCCACCGCCTGCTGGCTGCAGCAAAAAATCGGGGCCCACCGGGCCTGGGCTATGGACATCAACGCGGCCTGTTCAGGATTCATTTACGGGGTGGTTACCGCCGAGCAGTTTATCAGGTCCGGTCATTCCAAAACTGTTCTGGTAATAGGGGCGGAAGTCTTAAGTCAAATTATTAGCTGGCAGGATCGTACCACATCCATTTTATTCGGTGACGGGGCCGGTGCGGCCGTGGTCGAACGGGTTGCCGCCAGATCACGTCAGCGAATTCTATCCAGCTATCTGTCTTCGGACGGCACCTTGAGCAAACTACTTTACGTCCCGGCCGGAGGGTCTGCCCTGGAAGTCACGCCCGAACGCTATGCGCAGAACCTGCACAAGATTCGCATGAGTGGGCGGGAAATTTTTAAAGTGGCCGTGCGGACGCTGACCGAATGTGCCCTGCGCTCCCTTGAGCAAGCCCACATACCGGCTGTAAAGCTTGACTGGTTTGTTCCCCATCAGGCCAATTTGCGCATTATAGAGGCGGTGGCCAACCGCATCGGCATTTCAATGGATAAAGTGATTGTCAACCTGGATCGTTACGGCAACACCTCTGCCGCGACGATCCCCACCGCTCTGGATGAGGCCATTCGGGACGGCCGCATTCGGGAAGGCCAAACAGTCCTGACCGATGCTTTCGGGTCCGGGCTAACCGCCGGAGCGATGGTGTTTCGCAGGTAAATCATCCCGACTAAATTCTTTATTCTAATTATTAATTGACTATAAAAGGGATCATGGATGAACCTTTACCCCAACGCTGCAAAAGTCGGAGGGCTTCCGAGTCAAGCGTCAAGGGTGAAGCCGTAGTTGCCTACTGCGAGCCCTTGACAACGCAGGATCTGAAGTCCTCCGGCTTTCCCGACGGACCGCTACCGCGGGGCCCAAAGGGCCAACAACAAGGCAAAATCGACCCCATCCTTGGAGTACACTGATGGGGATATCAAAAAACATAGCAATAGATACAATATTATAAATAATTACAAACCCTTAACCTCCCTTTGCCTTGTTGTTAATGCAACTAAGGGGTTTACTTTGCCGGGTTCCCCAGCAGATGCCCTGTGGTTGTCGCCATCATGTCCCGCCACACCCCTTCGCCGGTGGAAGATGCATCAAAAATATGATGATGAAATGCTCCCGCTCCCATTTCTTCTTCTTTTTGAACGGTGTAGAATTTCCATTTATCCAGATTGTACTCTTCCACCAGATTCTTTAAACCCCACAGGGGTATGAATTCATCCTGTTCATCGATAAATACCAGGGTAGGCAGGTTTAATTTTGGGCCGGCATTTTCTTCAAAATGGTAAAGGGCTTCGAATAAGGCATTGTAGGCAGCAATGGGGGTTCCTTTTTTATTGGCGAGATAGGCTTCATTGGCCAGGCTCGGGATGA
Source organism: uncultured delta proteobacterium (assembly GCA_963821065.1). Taxonomy (GTDB): domain Bacteria; phylum Desulfobacterota; class Desulfobacteria; order Desulfobacterales; family JAFDCJ01; genus JAFDCJ01. Next base: position 546,897 of record CAWGCM010000006.1, read on the forward strand.
CCAGTCGCGGAAACGGCGATAACGCGCGTTCTAAATAGATGGTTGCACGCAAAGATATGGCCGGTGCCAGTAACACGGCTTTATCAAAGTGGATATCCGGGTTGGAAGCCAACAGGTCCAGTCCGATCAGGCCCCCGATGGAAAAAGCGACAAGAAAAACAGGGACCTGCTTCTGCTGCGCTCTCCGTTGGACCTGCATGTAGGCAAGGTAGGCCTCGTTGGCCCACAGAGAGTAGGATACGTATTTGAATGTCTCCATCCTCGCCTCAGCCGTGGCCATATCATCACGATGTGCATAGTTCGCTCCATGCCCGCGGAGTGACAATCCCAGAACGTCAATGCCGGACGCCGTCAGAATATCTATGATAGGCCCCATTCTGTCAGGATCCATGTTAAGACCGTGAATAACCAGGGCAGCCCCTTTCAGCTTTTCGGGCCTTTGACCGTTAAACCAGCGGATGGAGGGGGTGTCCTGTTGTTCTCCTGCAGGATCATCAGTGGCAGGCTGTGAAATGACAGATGACCCAGTTGGAGTTGAAACCGCACCTTCTTCTACCGGGCGCAAACCTCCGAGGGTGTCACCCAGGGCTATGAAAATTCCCAACAGGGACAAACAGGCAATCAGAAGAAAAATCCATTTAGATGTGATCATTTCCATGGATTGTTACTCGTTGGTCATTGGGAGTTTCAGCAAATTAATTGATAGGATTTCAACCTTTGACATTCGGCTAATTTTCTATTTAACAAAGTGCTTCGATCCTCAATTTCAGTGACACATTAATATTAACAATCCAACGTAATTGCTTACTCAGCGCTAAGTCCTGAGTGAGCAAATACGTCATCGTATTTACGAATCGATGGACTAAGTTGACTCCGGACCGATTTTAACGATCATTTTACCAGAATTTTCACCTTTGAAAAGTCCAATGAAGGCCTGCGGTGCGTTTTCTATACCATCGACGATGGTTTCTTTCCATTTAATTTTGCCCTCTGTGATCCACTTTCCCATATCGGTAATGAATGGCTCTAATTTGTCGAAATGATCCATGACGATAAAACCTTTCATCGTCAGCTTTTTAGAGATAATATAAGGTAAACGAACAGGTCCCGGAACCGGCTTTATATCGTTATACATGGAGATCATGCCGCACATCACGATGCGTCCATTCGCGTTCATGTGCTCCAGGGCTGCTTCAAGATGCACGCCCCCGACATTTTCAAAATATACATCGATACCCTTGGGGAAGTGTCTGCCGACTTCGTCGATCACGTCATCAGCGGTCTTATAATTAAAGGCCGCGTCTATTCCGGCTTCTTCCATCAGCCAGGAGACCTTTTCATCCGAACCGGCGCTGCCGACCACAAAGCATCCTTTGAGCTTGGCAATCTGGCACACCACCGAACCCACGGCGCCTGCCGCGGCAGATACGAAAACGGTTTGTCCTTCTTTAAGTTCACCAATATGAAGCAGTCCGACATAGGCCGTCATCCCGGTCATTCCGACAACGCCCAGATAGGCCTGAAGAGGTGCCATTGCAGGATCTATTTTGGTCAAGCCTTCGCCGCCGGATACAAAATACTCACGCCAACCCAGCATGCTCAAAACATAATCGCCGACCTTAAATGCGCCGCTTTTTGATTCGATCACCCGACCAACACAACCGCCTTCTAACGGCTTGCCGATCTGAAACGGCGGTACATAGCTTTTACGATCGTACATGCGTCCGCGCATGTACGGGTCTACCGACATGTAGATATTCTGAACGAGTACCTGTCCCTCACCGGTTTCAGGGATCGCCACCCGGGCCAGCTCGAAGTCGTTTTCTGTGGGCAGGCCTTCGGGACGATTTTTAAGATGGATTTCTTTGCTGATGTTTTCTGTCATGATGAACTCCTTTACATTTTGCTATGTTTATAAAATTACTTCTTCACTGGTTCAGCGGCGAGTACCAGGGGTTTGCCCCGCAGCCATAGATTAGCCAAAACGATCAATAGTAAAAAAGGAATGACGGCCATGTTAATGGTTTCCCATCCCAGGATATTTTGTACGGCACCGGAGCTGAGTGATGTCAGGGTGACGGTACCAAATACAATAAAATCATTCAGAGCTTGAGCCTTGGCTTTCTCACCGGGGGAGTAGGTTTCCGTCAGCTGCGTGGTCGCACCGACAAACAGGAAATTCCAGCCCAGTCCCAGGAAAATTAAAGAACTCCAGAAATGAGTGACCGTCGTTCCAGTGAAGTTGATTCCGACGCAAAAGCCTAGCAGCAAGACCCCTGCCAACATAATGCTGGCCGTGCCGAATTTTCGAATTAAATGCCCGGTGAAAAAAGACGGAACAAACATGCCGAATACATGCCACTGGATTACAAAGGCCGTGTCTGAAAACGGGTGGGCGAAATCGTGCATGGCCAGCGGCGTGGCGATCATGATAAAATTCATGACGCCATAACCGACCATGGCGCTGGCAACAGCCACAAGGTAGGCAGGCTGGCGGGCGATTTCAGCCAGCGGCCGCCCACCCGCTGACCGGGTGGTTGCCCCCGGCTTTGGCATGCTCAAAAAAAAGGCGATACTGAAGGCCAGCAGGTAAATCCCCGTCAGGATGGCATAACTTCCCGCAAATTCCTCTGGTAGCAACTGCCTGGACCACTTTGCCAGATTCGGACCTGCAAAAGCGGCAATCAACCCGCCGGCCAGCACATATGAAATGGCGCGGCTGCGGTATTCCTCCGGGGCGGTTTCGGCAGCGGCAAACCGGTAATACTGACCAAACCCATTATACACGCCGATTAATATGGTGCCAAAACAAAATATGCTGAACTCGGCCTTAAAAACCCCGACCGTGGCGATGGCAGCTCCGGCCATCCCGAAAACTGAGCTGGTCATAAAACCCAGTCGACGGCCCACACGCTGCATGTATAAAGAAGCGGGTATGGTGGTTGTCATCTGGGCCATAAATAAAAGTGCCAGCGGCAGGGTCGCCAGCGCTTTGGTGCTGGATAAAGTCATCCCCACCAATGCACAAGAGGCCAGCAGAAGGGAGGTGCCCGTGATGAGTACCGCCTGGCTCAAGGCAAGAAGTGTTACGTTGCGCTTCATTTTCAGAGATAATTGAGGCGGCATGGTGAGGCTGCGTAATCCTGTTAATAGTTAAAAAAATTAAAACTTTATAAAGCTAATACCAATTTTCCGGAAAGAAAGGGCCGAAAGCAACTT